>CAVWNY010000001.1:0-1054651 GCA_963756545.1 uncultured Pseudomonadota bacterium
GAAACGGGGGCAACATCAGTGGAATTATCCGACCATTCTACGTTCCAAAACGGTTTGATATAAATTCAAGGTGGAGTGAGCGATGGCATCCCAGCTGAAGTCCCCGAGCACGCGCCGGCGGCCGTTCTGGCCGAGGCGGGTACGCAAGGCGGGGTCACAGGCGAGCCGATTGACGGCAGCGGCCAGGCCCGCGGAGAAGGCGGCCGGGTCGGCGGGCTCGAAGGTGCCTGGTGCGAGGCGTGGGTCCACCAGAATGCCGGTCTCGCCGGAGACCACCACCTCCGGGATGCCGCCGACAGCCGAGGCGACGACAGCGGTTTCGCAGGCCATGGCCTCGAGGTTGATGATACCGAAGGGCTCGTAGACCGAGGGGCAACAGAACACGGCGGCATGGGAGTAGAGCTGGATCACGTCCGGGCGGGAGATCATCTCGCGGATCCAGACCACGCCGGACCGGGCGGCGGCGATCTCGGCCACGCCTGCCTCCATCTCCCGCCCGATCTCAGGCGTGTCCGGGGCGCCGGCGCAGAGCACGACCTGAAGGTCCGGGTCCATCGCCGGGATGGCACGCACGAGGTGCATAATCCCCTTCTGCCGGGTGATGCGGCCGACGAAGAGCAGGTACGGGCGCACTGGGTCGATGCCGTGACGCGCCAGCGCGTCTGCGGCCGCTACGGGGCGGTATTCCTCGGGGTCGATGCCGTTGTGGATGACGTGAACGCGCTCGGGCGCGACATTGAACAGGCGCAGCACGTCCTCGCGCGTCTCGCGCGAGACGGCGACGATGGCGTCAGCCTGCTCGATCGCGGTGCGCTCCATCCAGGCGCTGAGGTGGTAGCCGCGACCGAGCTGCTCGACCTTCCACGGCCGCAGTGGCTCGAGCGAGTGGATCGTGAGCACGTAGGGCACGCCCCAGAGCTGGCTGGCGAGCAGGCCGCCGAGGTCGGCATACCAAGTGTGGCAATGCACCAGATCAGCGTCGAGCCAGTCCTTGGCCATGGCGAGCGAGCGGGCCAGCGCGTCCACGGCACCGGCGAAGCGGGGGTCGGTATCCCGCGCGGCCTCGTTCCACTGCGGATAGCCACGGACGGTGGGATTGCCCTCGCTGACATGCTGGCCGCCGAAGCAGCGGACCTCGACCTCGACCAGCTTGGCGAGCGCCCGGCTCAGGTACTCCACATGCACGCCTGCGCCGCCGTAGACATGGGGCGGGTATTCCTTGGTGAATAGGGCGACCTTCCTCGGGAGGCGCATCGGTGTCATGCCTGCAGCCTGTCGAGCATCGGCTGGGTGATAAGGCACACGCCGCGCGCAGTGCGGCGAAAGCGCGCTGAATCGTGCTCGATATCCTCGCCGACCACCAGCCTCTCGGGGATGCGCACACCACGGTCCACGACCACGTTGCGCAGCCGCGCGTGGCGGCCGATTTCGACATAGGGAAGGACCACCGCCCCCTCGACGCTCGCCCAGGAGTGGGTGTGCACGCCAGTGAACAGCAGCGAGCGCCGGACCGAGGCGCCCGAGACGATGCATCCGCCTGAAATCAGCGCGTTGACCGCCTCACCCCGCCGCCCGGCCTCGTCGTGGACGAACTTGGCCGGCGGCGTGATCTCCCCGTAGGTCCAGATCGGCCAGTCGCGATCGTAGAGGTCAAGTTCCGGCACAACAGCGGTGAGGTCGATGTTGGCTTCCCAGTACGCGTCCACGGTGCCGACGTCGCGCCAGTAGGACCCGGCCTCGGCTCGCGAGCGCACGCAGGAGCGCTGAAACCGGTGCGCCACGGCCTTGCCGTGCGCGACGAGGTAGGGGACGATATCTTTGCCGAAGTCGTGGCTCGACTGAGGGTCGGCCGCGTCGCGCCGGAGCTGCTCGACCAGGAAGACGGTCTCAAACACGTAGATGCCCATGCTGGCTAGTGCCAGATCGGGCGCTCCCGGCAAGCCGGGCGGGTCGACCGGCTTTTCCAAAAACGAGGCGATGCGATCCTCGGCGTCTACGGCCATCACCCCGAAGGCGGTCGCCTCTCGGCGCGGCACCTCGATGCAGCCCACCGTCACGTCCGCGCTCTGCTGGCAATGCTGCTGCAGCATCAGCTCGTAATCCATTTTGTAGACGTGATCGCCGGCCAGCACCAAAATATAGCGCGGCCCGTAGCTCTCGATGACATCTATGTTCTGGTAGACCGCGTCTGCCGTTCCGGCATACCAGCCGGTCTCCGAACGGCGCGGGCTAGCCGGCAAAATGTCAAAGCTTTCGTTGCGCTCGGGACGAAAGAAGTTCCAGCCCCGCTGCATGTGACGGATCAGACTGTGGGACTTGTACTGCGTCGCGACGCTGATGCGACGGATGCCGGAGTTGAGCGCGTTGGAAAGCGCGAAGTCGATGATGCGCGACTTACCACCGAAGTAGACGGCGGGCTTGGCGCGAATGTCGGTCAGCTCCATCAGCCGACTGCCCCGCCCGCCAGCGAGCACATAGGCCATGGCGCTGCGCGCCAGCGGAGCGGTGATTTGGGGTGGCAAATTCATGGCGTGCTCCTCCGGGCTGCCGGTCGGCGTGGCGGCCTTGTCGCCTTCCTGCTTACCTTCCGGGCAGCGGGACCCGCCAGATGTCTCGCGCATACTCCGCGATCGTGCGGTCGGACGAGAACCAACCAACGCCGGCAGTGTTCAGCGCGCTCGCCCGCCACCATCGCGCGGGCTCCTGCCACAACGCGTCCACCTCCATTTGGCGCTGGCAGTAATCCGCAAAATCCGCGGCCACCATGAACGTGTCGCATTCGACGAGGCCGTGGACCAAATCCCGGTAACGGTCCGGCTCACCCGGCGAGAACACGCCCGAGCGGATTGCCTGTAGGGCCTGCTCCAGCGCAGGTTGGGTGGCGATGAGGGCCTGCGCCCCGAGGCCCTCGCGCCGCCGAGTTGCCACTTCGTCGGCCGTCAGTCCGAAAATGAACATGTTCTCGGCACCGACGCGGTTACGGATCTCAACGGTCGCGCCGTCAAGCGTGCCGACGGTCAGTGCGCCGTTCAGTGCCAGCTTCATGTTGCCGGTCCCCGACGCCTCCATGCCTGCAGTCGAGATCTGCTCGGAGAGGTCGGCGGCGGAAATGATCAGCTGGGCCAGGCTCACGTTGTAATTGGGGAGGAACACGATCTTGAGCCGACCGGCAATCGCCGGATCGTTGTTGACGACCCGCGCCACGTCGTGGATGAGGCGGATGATGTGCTTGGCCATGCGGTAGCCGGGCGCCGCCTTGCCGGCCAGGATCTTGACCCGAGGCACCCAGGCCCGCGTCGGCTGCGCGCGAATGGTGTCGTAGAGGGCGACCGCCTGCAGGACGTTGAGGAGCTGGCGCTTGTACTCGTGAATGCGCTTGACCTGCACGTCAAACAAGGCATCCGGCGCCACGACGTCTCCGGTAGAACTCGGCGATAACGCGGGCGAGCGCCTCCTTGCGGCAGCGGCGCTGGGCGGCGAAGGCGGCCTGGAAGGCGGGGTCTTCGGCGTGCGCCCGCAGCTCGGTCAGGGCAGCCGCGTCGGCGAGCACGCGGTCGCCCAGCGTGTCCACGAGCAGGCGCGTGAGGCCGGGGTTGGCACGGTGCAGCCAGCGACGGAAGGTGATGCCGTTGGTCTTGTTGCTGATCCGCCCACCATGGATCTGGTCGAGTTCACGGAACACGGTGCGACGCAGCAGGTCGGTGTGCAGGGCGGAGACGCCGTTGACCGCGTGGGAGCCGAGGAAGGCGAGGTGGCCCATGCGGACGCGACGCCCGTGCCGCTCGTCGATGAGCGACACCGCGGCCAAGAGCGCATCGTCGGCCCCGTGGTCGCGCGCGCCCTCCAGGTGCTCGCCATTCAGCAGATAGATGATCTGCATGTGGCGCGGCAGCAGACGCTCGATCAGCGACACGGACCAAGTCTCCAGCGCCTCGGGCATCAGGGTATGATTGGTGTAGGAGAAGGTGGCTATCGTGACGCGCCAAGCCTCGGCCCACGCCATCCCGTGCACGTCCACGAGCAGGCGCATCAACTCGGCCACGGCGATGGCCGGATGGGTGTCGTTGAGCTGAATCGCAGCTTTGTCGGGGAGCGTGCCTAAGTCGCCGTGCTTGGCAAGGTGGCGGCTCAGCAGGTCTTGCAGTGAGGCCGAGGCAAAAAAGAACTCCTGGCGCAACCGCAACTCCTGGCCGGCCTCGGTATCATCGCCGGGGTAAAGCACGCGCGAGATCGCCTCGGTGCGCACGCGATCCTGTAGCGCACCCACGTGGTCACCGCGGTTGAAGGCGTCCAAATGCAGCGGCGAGTCGGCGCGGGCGGACCACAGCCGCAAGGTGTTGGCGAAGTGCTTGTCGCCGGCCATGGCGCCGCCGATTATCGGAACGTCGTAGGCTACCGCCGACAAACTCTCGCTGGGGTGCCAAGCGTAGCGCACTCGCCCGTCCGCGTCGGGGCTCGCGGCGACCGAGCCGCCGAAGCCGACGGGATATGCGCTGTCGGGACGCTTGAACTCCCATGGGTTACCGACGACCAGCCAGTCTTCCGGCAGCTCCTGCTGCACGCCGTCCACGATCACCTGGCGGAACAGACCGTGCTCGTAGCGGATGCCATAGCCGAAGGCGGGGATGCCGAGCGTGGCCATGCTCTCCATGAGGCAGGCGGCCAAACGTCCGAGGCCGCCGTTGCCCAAGGCCGCATCCGGTTCCTGCTCACGCAATCCGTCCAGGTCAACGCCGAGCTCGGCCAGCGCTTGGCGCACCGCGTCCAGGAGCCCAAGATTGCCGATCGCGTCGAACAGGAGGCGGCCGATCAGGAACTCCAGCGAGAGATAATAGACGCGCTTCGCGCCGCTCTCCCGGGTGCTCTCGGCGGAGGCGAGCCAGCAATCGACGACGGCGTCACGCACCGCGAGCGCGGTCGCCACGAACCAGTCGCGTTCGCGCGCCGCCTGCGGCGTCCGCCCGATCTCTTAAGTCAGCTTTGCCAGGATGCGCCGCTGCAGCGCAGAACCATCCATTGGAGAAGCCGACAACGAGGGCTGGGGCACCCCGAGCGCTCCCTCGGGATTAATCGCTTGGTCCATGTCAGTCCGTTCGCTGAAGTTGATGATGCCCTGCAAACCGCCTCACGCGTTCGGCGGCCGCACGAGCCCTCGCCTGTCGAATTGCCCAGCTGAAACGCATGCCGCCGATATGGGGTAGCATTACACGAACCTTGCCGCCAGAGCACCCGTTCTGAGGATGGATGGCATGAAGACGCAGGTGCCTCCGCCGGATCCCCGCTTAGGGCGGCGGTCGGGACGAGCTCGCCAAAATAGATCTGGAATTGCACACGGAGGCCCGGAGGCGCCGGCGCCCCACTCCGTCGCCGCCCTCGGCGCGATAAACATTGTCGTGGACCACACAGATTAGGATGCCGCCAAGCGTTCTTTGCGCTGCGGAATTCCCCAAAGGCCGAACACTGTCCTGAACCTCAACACGACAGCGCGATCTGCGCAGCTCCCAAGCGAAAAGTGAGGCGGCCACAAAGCCTTCGGATCATCAGCATCGCTTTCCCACAGCCCCGAATGGCGCTGCCGGCAGGGATCCTCCTTACGCGGTACGGGTATGGCGCATTCGCGCCCAGCACAAGGTGCATCCTCTGGAACCGCCGGCTTTTCCCGCCATGGCGGTTATTCGGCGGGCGCTGCTCCAGACGGGTTGGCGGACCGCCGGGGTAGTGTCCGCGGGCGTGGTGGAACGTATGGCCCGCCCCGTCCGCAAGTGGTTTGTGCGATCCGGACCGAGCAGTCTGCGCCAACGTATCCGGTCTCAGGGCACAGCCCTGGCCAAGATGGAGCTCCGCACGTCCTGGTCCTCATAAATTCGGCGGCGTCGCAGCGCCGTTTCCACCACCAGGATTCCAGCACGCCGATCAACTGTCAGGCCATCTCGCTTCCACCACCCGCAGACCTCCTCAGCCGTTCGCGCCGGGTCAGCGCGCTCGACTGATTCTTTGGCTACGTCGATGCCATTGCGGCCTTGATCTCGAATTTCTGGCCACTTCGCAGCACCGCCCAGGCAATCCGAGCCAGCTTGTTGGCCAGTGCCACCACGGCGACGTTGACGTGCGCCCGCGCGAGCAGGCCACGCAGCCACGCGCCGAGCGGCGTCACGCTCCTGGACAACGACGGCAGGGCCGCGCGGGCGCCGTGGATCAGCAGCTTGCGCAGATACACGTTGCCTCGCTTGCTGATGCCCCGCAGCCGCGGCTTGCCGCCTGTGGTGAACTGCTTCGGCACCAGCCCAAGCCACGCCGCCAGATCCCGGCCACGGTTGAACGTCTCGGCACGGCCGACCGCTGCCGCCAACGCCGTCGCGTTCAGCACGCCGATGCCCGGGATCGTCGCCAGCAGGCGGGAGGTCTCGTCATCGCGGGCCTGCGCCGCGAACTCGTCATCGAGCAACGCGATGCGCCGGTCCAGCTCGCGCCACTCCGCCCGCATGTCGTTGACCAGTGTTCGGACCCGCGGGCTGAGCGGCACTTCCTCCTCGGCCATCAGCGCGTCCAGCTGCAGCTCCAGCTTGCGCCGCCCTTGGGGGACGACGATGCCGCGCTCGAGAAGCACGCCCCGCAGTTGATTGATTAGCGCCGTCCGCTGACCTACCAACCGATCGCGGGCGCGGTGCAGTGATTGCATATCGAGCTGCACCTCTCTCTTGAGCTCGACGAACCGCATGGTCGGCCGCGTTGCCGCCTCGGCGATCGCCTCCGCGTCCCGGTCATCGTTCTTCTGCGCCTTGACGTAGGGCTGCACGTATTCCGGCGACATCAGCCTGACTTCGTGGCCATGGCCCTGGAGCACGCGGCCGAGGTGGTGCGCGCCGCAGCACGCCTCCATCGCCACCACGCACGCCGGCAGTCCTGCCGCGAGCTTGACCAAGCTGTCCCGGTGCATGCGTCGCCGCAGGACGATACGCCCCGTCGTATCCATCCCCGCCACGCTGCAGCTGTTCTTGCCCAAGTCGATCCCCAGCACCGCGATCTGCATCGATCCAATCCTCATCCCCGGTTGCTCTGCCAGCGTAGTCCGGCAGAGAAGAGGGGCGGGCCATTCCATAAATTCGGAGCCGATGACGGTGTAGGCGGAGGTGGCCATCGGATCGGCGGTCTAGGGTGGAGTTGCGAGGCTCTATCCCGAACCGAACAGGAGACCCGATGACCAGCGACACATTGCCATTGGCCGAGCTGATGCAGAAGGCCGGAGGCGAGGACTTCCTGCGTGCGATGGCCGAGGCCGTGGTGCAGCTCTTGATGGAGGCGGACGTGGAAGGGCTGATCGGCGCGGGCCGCCACGAACGGTCCGGCGAGCGCACGACGTATCGCAACGGCTTCCGCGACCGCGCGCTCGACACCCGGCTCGGCACGCTCCAGCTCCGCATTCCCAAGCTGCGCAGTGGCCCTGCCTACTTCCCGCCCTTCCTGGAGCCGCGGAAGACCTCCGAGCGGGCGCTGGTAGCCGTGATCCAAGAGGCTGGATCGGCGGCGTGTCCACACGTAAGGTCGACGGTCTCGTGCAGGCGATGGGGTTGACGGGCATCGGCAAGAGCACGGTTTCCAAGCTGTGCCGCGACATCGACGAGCGCGTGAACGCCTTCCTTGATCGCCCGCTCACGGGCGAATGGCCCTATCTCTGGCTCGACGCGACCTACCTCAAGCAGCGCGAGGGCGGGCGGATCGTGAGCGTGGCGGCCATAATCGCCGTGGCGGTGAACACCGAGGGCAAGCGGGAGGTGGTGGGCCTGCACGTGGGTCCCTCCGAGGCCGAGGCGTTCTGGAGCGCGTTTCTCAGGAGCCTGGTCCGGCGCGGCCTGCGCGGGGTCAAGCTGGTGATTTCGGACGCGCACGAGGGGCTGAAGGGGGCGATCCGGCGCGTGATGGGCGCGACGTGGCAACGGTGTCGCGTTCACTGGATGCGCAATGCCCTGGCGTATGTCCCCAAGGGCCAGCAGACGATGGTGGCCGCGGCGCTGCGGCAGGCGTTCCTGCAAGCTGACCAGAAGGCGGCGCAGCAGACTTGGCGGCATGTCGCCGACCAGTTCCGCCCCCGCTGGCCCAAGCTCGCCGCCTTCCTCGATGCCAGCGAGCACGACGTGCTGGCCTCCATGGGCTTCCCCGCCCAGCACCGGCAGAAGTTGCACTCGACCAACACGGTCGAGCGCCTGAACAAGGAGGTGAAGCGCCGCGCCGACGCGGTGGGCATCTTCCCCGGCGAGAGCGCGATCGTACGCCTGATCGGCGCCGTGCTGCTGGAAGCCAACGACGAGTGGGCCACGCAGAACCGCTACATGCAGGTCGAGGCGATGGCCGAGCTGCTCGGCCCACCGCTGATCGAAGGCGAGGTCGAACCGGCCGGCGACGCCGCAGTCACACCCAAGGCCGCCTGACCATGGCCGCCCCAGCCCCACCCGCATTTTCCACCACATTGACGGACGCTATCGTTTTAACAGGCTGCCCAGTTGGGCGGATCACGTCCGCCGCTCGCGCAGATCCGGCGGGTGCAGGAGCGGCGGATGGCAGGTCCAGCAGCGCCAGCCGGGCGAGGTGTCGCACATCCAGAAGCGGCGCTCCTTGCAGCAGCAGCACCAATCGCGCCCGGCTCGGGTGGCGTCCAGGCATAGGACCACGGCCCCGGCTCGCGCGGCAGAGGCGCCGTCTCCTCCATTTTCGAGTTGCGGAGAGTGCCCCACCTAAAGCGCCTAACCCCGCCGCAGCCGCGCGATCAGGTGCTTTGGGTGGATTAGGCGGAGGGCCATGCTCCGGGCGTGATTTTCGCGGCGGCCGAGCCGGTCGCGGACGACCCCGAGGGCTGGCAGCGGCACTACAACACGGCCCGGCCGCGCTCCGCCCTCGGCCACAAAGCCGCCCGCTCCCGAGGCGGGGCCGCGGCCGTCCATACAGCGAGGACTAGTCCCGCCCATCACCCCAGCGACACCGGCCGTGGCACCAATGCCTCCCATGCACTAACGTTCACACCCGACCTCCCGATCAGGCAGGCCAACATTCGGTGCCAGCCGACAGAGCGTTGGGATGTGATGCTTGATAAGCAGTGTACAAGTCGAATGAGTGAACACGGAAGTTGGTACTTCACGGCCCCCTGGGACCCGGTACCGATTCGGCGCGGCGACCCGCTTGGCCTCCGCGCGGGGGCGGACTACTTCGCGGACCTGCTGGCGCCCGGCCTGAGCAACGCCACCTCGGACGCGAGGTGGATCTCCCTCCTCTCGTGGTGCCTCAAGTGGTCGCACGTTGTGTGGACGAACGCCGGCGGCCGCGACCTGTCTCGAAGTGACGATCAGCGCGCGCGGTACGCGTGGCTTCGTCCCCTCGAACTTCTCTGGGTGGACCGCACGCTGGAGTCCGGGCAGGAGTCCGGGCAGATCACCGGCCAGCTTCGTGGGCGGCGAAGCGTCGAGCGCTGGCGCAATGCAGACCGCCGGGTTCCCAACTTCGCGATGAGCCCGGACCAGTTCCGCCGCTACCGACAGATCGGCACGTACGGCGCGTACCGCGTGGTCCTGCGTACCGTCCCGGGGCTGACGACGCGCGACGGATGGACGCCCGACGCTACCGCGCTCGCGCTCGCGAACCTCGTGAACGACAGCCTCCCTCTTGATGTACAGCTCAAGCAGGAGCACTTCGAGAACGGCACGAAGTGGGGCCGCTGGAGCGGCGGCGATGAGGCGCGGTACTGGGTGGAGCGCGGTTGGCAAACGTCGTCGGTGAAGGCCGGTGGCCTCCTGCCCACGCCCGACAACGCTGTGAGTAAGCGACTCCCCGAGAAAGAGCGCCGACTGCTCGAGCGCGCGCTGTTCGACGCCGGCTCCACTCGCCGCATCACCGCCGAGGTACTCGCCAACGCAAAGGCCGCGAGGTCGCACATTGACCTCTGTGACGCCCTCGCTAACTCCGGCGCGCTCTCGAAGAAGCTCGATCCCGCATCGGTCGCGTCCCTCCCAGCCTTCTCTCGCTTGGCCGACGCCGCGATGCACGCCATGCGAGGGCTCTGGGACCAGATCAATCACGATGAGGCGAAGCAGGCACCCACCGCCGAGAAGCTGGCGCGATCGACAGAGCTGCAATCGAGGTTCGACCTGCTTCGAGACGCCAGCGCCGTATGGCTTCGTGCGCCTGGCAGGAGTGTGTTCCCGCACGACCACTTGGTCACGCGGCTCGCCGAAGCCATGCGCGACGCCGCGAGTCCGCTCGACCAACTGCGAGCGCTCACGCGGCATCACCACGAACGCGGCGGAGGCCGACGATGGTTCCGTGAACAGGCCGGAAAGGTAGCCCCGCTCGTCGGCGACACCGGCATCGCCGCAAGCGACTACCGCTTCCGGTTGCGGCCGCTGGGTCGACTGGCGGCCCAGTGTGGGGTCGCGAACATGAATGTCGCGCTCGACGCCGTCGCCCGGCCTGAGTTCGATTCGGTTGCCGGGCACGAGCCCGACGACGAGAAAGGCGACGCCCTGTGACCACTTCAAGCTGGAAAGACGTCCTTCCCACTCCCCCGCTCGGAGGCCGACTCCCAGGAGGCGTGGATGACGAGCTTCGACCAGCCCCTCGCACCCCTCTTGGTCGAGCATCTGCTGCCGTCGCTGCTCGGTGGGACCTACTCACTCTCGCAGGACCTTCAGGAGCGAACCCTGTTCTTCGGCGAGCTGGGCACGGCACTCGAGGTGCTGCATGGCAGGCTCACCGTGATCTCATCGCCGCCGGGTGCGGCCCGGGAGGACTCGGAGACCCCTGGCTCTGGCGCTACGTGAGCCACTTCATCGTTGGGGCGGCGTCGCGCGCCGTGCAGCACGCAAAGCTCTGGGCCTTCCACTGGAAGGTTAACGACGAGGAACACCTCGAACTGCACGTATCGTCCACGAACCTCACGACCTCGGCGTTCAAGGCCCAAATGCAAGCGGGGTGGCGAGTGATGCTGCCGCTGGGCGAGCGTGCTAACCAGAGAATGCGTCGGACGTGGGGAGACCTGGTTCCGTTTCTCAATGCGCTCGGCGCATCCGCAGGTGACGTTGCCGCGACGCGAATCCACCGCCTCGTTACGTTGCTCGGCCGGGTGGAGTGCCCGGCGAACCTCACGTTCGTCGCGAGCATTCCCGGTCAAAAAAGCGGCGCTCGCCAGCTCAAGCAGTTCGAACCGTCCGAGCTTCACGTACTGACGCCCACCATCGGCGAATGGAGCGATCGCACCCTCGCGGCGTGGAGCGCCGACGCCGGAGTCGTCCCGAGCAAGATCCACCTCAAGTGGATCTCCGAGCAGCACCCGTGGGCCGCAACGTCGGGCTGGGCGCTCTCTACCGCCGCCCGTGAGACGCTGGAGAGCAACGGTGTGCAGCTCGAGTGCCTTCCGATCGAGGCGAGGTTCACCGAGAACATCGTGAGGCTGACCCGCGTTGGAGTCACGCCAAGCTGTACCTACTGCGGGGTCGGCGAAAGCGGCGGCTGCTCGTGACGTCGGCCAACTGGAGTTTCGCAGCGTGGGGTGCCGGGAAGGCCGCGCCGCACAACTTCGAGCTCGGCGTCCTCTTCGAGTCCGAGTGGACCGAACTCGAAGCGCTCGGCGAGCCGTTCGATCCGCCTGATACCGGTCCCTTCTGCGTCGATCGCATCGACGAAGAGGACAACGAATCCGCGCTCCAGTGGGCAGGAGCCAGTTGGGACGGGAAGCGCATTCTGCTCCGCGCGCACAGCTCCAACCTCGACACGCCGATCATCGCCCTCGTCACCTTCACGGGCAGCTCGGAGGAAGGCATCTCGCTCGTCGATGGCGCCGCCGTCATGCCTTGGAAGGACCCGGAGCACACGCCGCTCACCGCGCGGTTCACGCAGGGCACCGAGACGCTGGCGGTCGACGTCGTCGACCTTCGGCGTCCTACCGAGTTCGCCGAGACGCTATTGCCCGAGGTCGATCCAGCCGTCGCCAAGGCTCTGCGTGAGGCATTCCTGCTTCAGCGCTACGGGGGCCTGGCTGTCGATCCCGAGACCATCCCCGGTCTGGGTGGCGCGGACAGGCCCCCGGCCGTCGGTGCGCCGGCTGCCGACTACTCGGTTCAGACATGGCTCGACGCGCGTGCGGCGTTCAACGTGGTCGACCAGTGGCGAGCTGCGCTTGCAGAGGCGGCGGGCGACCCCGTTCTCATCGAGCGTGTGCGCTTGGACGGCGGAGAGCTGCGTTCTCTCTATGCGCGCCGCAAGGGCCCCGCCGCTAGACTTGTAGCCGAGGAGCTGAGTTGGCGCCTCGACGAGAAAGCATGATGGACGACTTTCAGATCGACGCTCGCAGGTGGCGCTTCCTCGACAATCCTGCTCGGTACATCGAGCGCAAGACGGGTGGCCTTGAGATCGAGCCGCTTACGAGGCAATTCAAGACGGCGAAGGAGATCCTCTCGCGGCTCGCGAGCGGACGTGGCGTGCTCCTGGCCGACGACGTCGGGCTCGGCAAGACGACCGTGGGTGCGCTCGTCGCTTGGGTCATCGCCTGCCAGGACAAGCGCGTGCGCATCTATGCGCCGAACAAGGTGCTGCGTCGGCGTTGGGCTGAGGAACTCGAACGCCACATACCCATGCTCGGGCTCCGTGCGAGCTCCGACCGCATCAAGCAAGGCGACGTCGGCAAGCTGAACGCGGGCCGCATTCAGGTCGCGACCCACCACGCCTTTGAAGAGCCACGGCTCCGGTGAGCAGCGCACTGCGCGCGACCTTATGATTATCGACGAGGCCCACCGTGCGAAGGGCGATGGCAGCGCCTTCAATGAAGGCTCTCCACAACCTCGGTGACCGTGCGAAGCGGAAGCTGATCCTCACGGCGACGCCCTTCAGCATCAGGCTCACGGAGCTGGAGCAGCTGCTGCAAGTTCGTCGGCGCGAGCGAGCTCGACGGCACGACGTCACTGTGGAATCCAAGCGGCTCGTGAGCGCTGCGCGAGCGGCGATCGACGTGCTCCAGCCGTATGTCATTCGTCACTGTATCGACGATCTCTCGGCGTCCGAGCGGATGCATTTCGGTGCCACGTCGGCTGGCAGCATTTGGGGACGGAGATCGATCGCGCAGCGGAGCGGGCGACCGATGACGCCGACCACACCGTGCTCTGGCACATCAACAAGGCGAAAAAGTCGCTCAGCGCCCGCCGGGCCAAGCCATCCGAAGATCGCCGCCGTCAGTGATGCGATCCGCCCGTTGCTGGATGCTGGCGAGAAGGTGCTTGTGTTCTGTCACCACCGCGCAACGGCCAGCGAGCTGCTCAGCGCGCTGGAGCGGTGTCTGAGGGCAGAGAGCGTGTCGCGGAGGAAGGCGCCCGAGAAGGTGTGGCGAGCAGCGTGGAAGTCTTTGCTGCCCGACGAGGATTATCTCGTGACGCCGATCATCGACTGGCTCTGCACGCCCGGCCTGCGGCGGCAGGTCGGTGGCTGGATTAGTGAGCCCGCGGGCAGCGTGGAGGCTGTGGCCGATCAGCTCGCGAAGATTAGGCCGTGCAACGCGAGCTCGCGAGTGGCAACGATCTTTGAAGCGGCGAAGACTCTGACGGAGGCGCTCCTCGACACGCAGTCTACACCGACGCGCGCTCTCTTGAGACCATCGCGAAGGGCAAGCACACTTTCGGCGGCAAGATCTCGCACTTCCCCGGACTCCTCGACAACGGCCTTCGTACCGATGGGCACATGGGATTACGACGGTCACGCCGAGCGGCCGGAAACGCTGTATACGGGCAAGCCCGACGTCGTGCTTGCGATCTTCAACAGCCCGTTCGGGCCCGATATGCTGGTCACAACCGATCGCCTGAGCGAGGGCGTCGACTTGCATCGCTGCTGCCGACACCTGATCCACTACGAGCTTGATCCCAGCCCTGTGCGCACGCTGCAGCGAAATGGCCGCGTGCGTCGCGTTGGTTCGTGGGCTGCGATAACGAGCCAACCGATTTGCTACGCGTACCCGACGTTCGGTGGCACGCGTGACGGGGCCTCAACAGCAAGGGATTTTCCGGGACACTACGGAACGAAATAAGCGGGAAGCAGGGCCGAAATTGCATGGAAAAACAGCAGCTCTATACACATCCGTGAAGCATCGAAACGGACCAGGATACAGGAAATCCGCTAATTCGTAATCAGTAGGTCCTCGGTTCAATTCCGAGCGTCGGCATCACCAAAATGAGACAGCCGGTCTCAAACCGCGGGATCGAGATGGCGGCAATCAGCCGCCAGCCGCGCCCTGCGTGTTCACGTAAATCGCGTAAAGCCCGTGGCTCGCCGCCATAAACAGCCGGTTGCGCCAGCGTCCACCGAAGCAGAGATTGGCGCAGCGCTCGGGTAACCCGATGTGGCCGATCGGTTCGCCGCGCTGGTTGAACACGCGCACGCCGTCAAGCTCCGGATCGCCCATGCCCCAGCCGCACCAGAGGTTGCCCTCCGCATCGACGCGGAATCCGTCCGGCGAGCCCGGCCCGGCATCGATGAACACGCGGCGGTTCGCGATACGCGTCGCGTCGATGACGTCGAAGGCGAGGATCTTGCGCGGGGTCTCGCGCGAGGCGACGACGTAGAGGGTGCGCTCGTCGGGCGAGAAGGCGAGCCCGTTCGGCCCGGCGATGTCGTCGGCGATCAGGCTTGCCCGGCCGGTCTGCGGATCGACGCGCCAGACGGCGGCGGGAAGTTCCAATTCCGCCTTCTCGCCCTCGTAGTAGCCGAGCAGGCCGAAGGCGGGATCGGTGAACCAGACCGCACCATCCGATGCCACAACGACGTCATTGGGCGAGTTGAGCCGCTTGCCCTCCTGGTTGTCCATCAGCACCGTGAGCGCGCCGTCGTACTCGGTGCGCACCACGCGCCGGCCGCGATGCTCGCAGGTGACGAGCCGGCCCTGCCGGTCGCGCGTGTTGCCATTCGCGTTGTTGGACGGCTTGCGATACGTGCTGACCGCGCCCGTGCCCTCATCCCAGCGCAGGATGCGGTCATTCGGAATATCGGACCACAGCACGCAGCGCGCGTCGCCGAAATAGACCGGGCCTTCGGACCACCGGCAGCCGGTCGCGAGCTGTTCGACCGAGGCGAGCGGGAGGCGGTACGCGTTGAACTCGGGGCGCAGGACGCGCACCGCCGGGTCGGGATAGCGCGAGCTTGGTTCCCACATATGACTTACCGTCCCCCGTCCCCGAACCACAGATGCCCCGAGCACATCCGGCTATCGTCGGCGGCGAGCCAGAGGACGAGGCGGGCGATGTCCTCCGGCATGACCTTATGCTTGAGGAACTGCGCCTTCATCAGCGCCGCCTCGGCCTCGGTGGTGAGCCAGAGCGTCGTCTGCCGTTCGGTCATGATCCAGCCGGGGATCACGCAGTTGACCCGGATGTCGTCGGGGCCGAGGTCGCGGGCCATGCCGCGGGTCAGGCCCTCGATCGCGGCCTTGGCGGTGGTGTAGGCCACCAACTCGCCCTGGCCCATGTGCCAGGAGATCGAGCCGAAATTGATGATCGAGCCCCCGCCAGCCGCCTGCATCATCGGCGCGACCGCCTGGATGGCGAAGAACTGGTGCTTGAGGTTCACCGCCATCCGTTCGTCCCAGTATTCTGGCGTCATGTCCTGCCAGCGGTGGCGCTGGTCATTGGCGGCGTTGTTCACCAGAACGGTAATCGGGCCAAGACGCTCCGCCGCCGCGACGATCGCGGCTCGCAGCGCGGCGGTGTCGGTGATGTCGCAGGGTTGGAAGAACGGCTCCTTGTGTCCCGCTTCCTTCAGCCGCGCGACCAGCGCGCGCGCGGCCGTGTCGGCGATATCGACGAAGCCGACGCGGGCGCCCTGGACGGCGAAGTGCTCGACCTCGGCCGCGCCAATTCCGCTGGCGCCCCCGGTGATGAACACCACGCGATCGCGCAGGCTCGGGTAGATGGCGAACTCGGCGCTCATGGGATCAATCTCCGCGCACGCATCCCGGCCATCACCGCATCGACTATATCCTCGGGCGGCGGCTCGACCGAGACGACGATCGGATTCTCGTCCGGCCCCGGCTCCTCCAGCGTCGCGAACTGGCTGGCGAGCAGGCTGGGCGGCATAAAGTGGCCCTTGCGCGCCTTCACCCGCGCGGCCAGGAGGTCCGGGGACCCTCTGAGATACACCAGCACGACGTCCCGGCGCGCCCCAATCAGGATGTCGCGATAGTTGCGCTTCAGCGCCGAGCAGGCGACGATCGAGGAACGCCCGGCGGCAAGCTCCGCGTCGATCGCCGCGGCGATCGCGTGCAGCCAAGGCATCCGATCGGAATCGTCGAGCGGAATCCCGTGGCTCATCTTCTCGACGTTCGTGGGCGGATGATACGTGTCGCCTTCCAGCACGTCCCAGCCGAGATGGCCCGCCACGCCCCGCGCAATCGTCGTCTTGCCGCTGCCGGAGACGCCCATCATCACCACGACAAGCGCCATCGCCGGCTCCTATGTCTGCTTCAGCATGTGCTCGAGATGTCCGCCGAAGCCGAAGCGCATGGCGGAGAGCACCTTCTCGCCAAACGTGTGGTCGTGGCGCGAGCGAAAGCGCGTGAACAGCGCGGCGGCGAGCACGTTCGCCGGCACCGCCTCCTCGATCGCCGCCTCGATGGTCCAGCGGCCCTCCCCGGAATCCTCGACAAAGCCCGAGAAGTGCTCCAACTGCTCGTCGGTCGCCATCGCGCTCGCGGTGAGGTCGAGCAACCACGACGAGACGACGCTGCCGCGTCGCCATACCTCGGCAATGTCGCCCATGTCGAGCGTGTACCGCTCGCCCTCCGGCAGATCATCGCGGGCCCGGTTCTTGAGGATGTCGAAGCCCTCGGCGTAGGCCTGCATCATGCCGTATTCGATGCCGTTATGGACCATCTTCGTGAAGTGTCCGGCCCCGATCGGGCCGGCGTGGATGTAGCCCCGCTCGGGACGGGGATCGCGGCCTTCGCGCCCCGCTGTCCGCGGGATGTCGCCGAGGCCGGGCGCGAGGGCGGCGAAGATCGGATCGAGATGGCGCACCGCCGCATCCTCGCCGCCGATCATCATGCAATAGCCGCGCGCCAGCCCCCAGACGCCGCCCGAGGTGCCGCAATCGACGTAGCGGATGCCCTTTTCGGCGAGCGCGCGGCCGCGCCGGACGTCGTCCTTGTAGAAGGTGTTGCCGCCGTCGATGACGATGTCGCCCGCGTCCATGTGGCGGGCGACTTCCTGAACGGCCTCCTCGGTGACGTGCCCGGACGGCAGCATGACCCACACCGCGCGCGGCGGGGAGGCGCCGAGCTTGCCGACGACCTCCCGCAAGGACGCGGCGCCGGTCGCGCCCTCCTGGGCGACGGCGGCGACGGTCTCGGCATTGACGTCATAGACGACGCACGAATGCCCCGCGCGCATCAGGCGGCGGGAGATGTTGGCGCCCATGCGGCCCAGTCCGACCACGCCGATCTGCATTGATGTTTCTCCGCAAGTGCTGGATTTCTACTCAGCGGCCATCCGGGATCGGAATGGCGCGACCTCGGCGCGCTCATCGGAGCGCATCGGCCGCGGCCACCAGCGATCCTCCCACTCGGGAAACAGCGTCTTCATGCGCGGCATCACCTGCTCGGCGAAGAGCTTCGTGTTGTACTTCGCAAGTTCCTTGCCCATGCTGCCGAACTGCAACAGCAGCATCAGATGGCCGACGTTCAGTTCGTGCGCCACCTCCGTCAGTTGCTCCACCACCTCGTCGGGCGAGCCGATGATGACGTAGCCGCGATCGACGATGTCTTGCATCCGCATGGCGCGCGCGGATGCACGGGCGCTGGTCGATGCGGCGCGGCCGACCTGGCTGGTCAGGCCCGCGCGCATGGTGGGCTCCGTCACGTAGCCGGGCGGGGCCGCCCAGCGCGGGTCGGTATGCAGACAGCGGCCGTAGAAGTATTCGGCGGGCCCCCGATACATCTCGAACGCCTGCTCGCGTGTCTCGGCCACGCCCACGAATTGCAGGAAGCCGGCGCGGTACGGGTTCCGGTCCTTGCCGAGCCGCGACATCTCGTTCCAGAACCCGTCCATCGTGGCGCGGCCGTCCTTGAAGCCGAAATAGGACAGGTAGCAGTACACGTAGTCCATCTTCGCGCACCACTGCCACGTCTCGATCGAGCCGCCGCCCGGAATCCACACCGGCGGGTGCGGGCGCTGGATCGGGCGCGGCCAGACATTGACGTAGCGCTGCTGGTTGAAGCGCCCGTTGAAGGCGAACGTGTCCCTCTCGGTCCAGGCGCGCATCACCAGATCATGGGCTTCGAGATACCGCGCGCGCAGGACGGACGGATTCTGGCCGTAGACGTAGCACGTGTCCATCGGGGTCCCGACCGGGAAACCCGCGATCAGCCGCCCGCCGGAGATCACGTCGAGCATCGCGAACTCCTCCGCCACGCGGGTCGGCGGATTATAGAGCGCGAGCGAGTTGCCCATTACGCAGATCGCGGTATCGGTGGTGCGCCGCGCGAGCGCGCAGGCGATCAGGTTGGGCGACGGCATCAGGCCGTAGCCGTTCGAGTGGTGCTCGTTGCAGCAGACCGCGTCGAACCCGCAATCGGCCGCGAACTCCATCTCGTCCATGAAGTCGTTGTACATGTGGTGCGCGCGCCTGGGATCGAACAGGCTGGAGTGGATGTCGACCCACACCGACGGATGCCTCTCACGGAAGTCGTCCGGAAGCTCGGTGTACGGCATCAGATGGAACCACAGCAACTTCATGAGGCGCGCTCCGTCTCTTGGCCGCGAGTATGGGGGCGGGAGGGGCCGGCTCGTCAACCGGCGGGGAGGGGTGCTCGCCAAATCAATCCGGTCCGTGCATGATGGCCGAGCGATTATCGGAAAGGGTGCTGAAATGAAACGCGTCGTCGTGGTCGCCGTGTCCGCGCTCGGGCTGCTGGCCTGGGCTCCCTCGGCCGGAGCCGTCACCTGTGCCAACGGCGTCTACCGGGCCGGATGCGCTGGCCCCAACGGGGCGGTCGGCGTCCGCAAGGGGGGCGCCTATTACCCGAGCGGGCGCTACTACCGTCCTCCCGCCTACGCGGCGCGCCCGCCGGTCGCGAGCTGCGCCTCGGGACCCTATCGAGCCGGCTGCGCCGGCCCGAACGGGGCCGTCGTCGTCCGCCGGCCGTATTAGCGGGCCACCCCCGAACGGACGCCGGAGCAAGCGCCGGAGTGCGCCGCCCGCGCCGGCGCCCTATGTCAGTGCATGGCTAATGCACAGAATGACCCGCCGCCGCTGGCCGAGCGCGTCGCGCGCCTCGACTGGCCGACGATCGAGGCTGGCCTGGACGCATTCGGCTGCGCCGCCACGGGCCGCCTGCTCACCGCGGCCGAGTGCGGACACCTTGCGGCCGGTTATGAGGCCGACCGCCTATTCCGCAGCCGCGTGGTGATGGCGCGGCACGGGTTCGGGAGCGGCGAATACCAATACTACGCCTATCCGCTCCCGGACACGGTGGCGGCGTTGCGCGCCGCGCTCTATCCCCGGCTCGCCCCGATCGCGAACCGGTGGGAGACGGTTTTGGGACGCGAGGCCGACTACCCCCCCGAGCACGCCGCATACCTCGACCGCTGCCACGCCGCCGGCCAGACGCGCCCCACGCCGCTGCTGCTGCGCTACGACGCGGGCGACTACAACTGCTTGCATCAGGATCTCTACGGAGATCTGTTCTTTCCGCTCCAGGTGGCCTTCCTGCTCAGCGCGCCGGGCGACGATTTCACCGGCGGCGAGTTCGCCCTGACCGAGCAGCGCCCGCGAATGCAGTCGCGCGTCGAAGTCGTGTCGCTGATCCAGGGCGAGGGCGTGATCTTCGCCGTTAACCAGCGCCCGGTCCAAGGCACACGCGGCGCCTACCGCGTCGCCATGCGCCACGGCGTCAGCCGCCTGCGTTCCGGCCGGCGGTTGACCTTGGGCATCATCTTCCACGACGCCAAGTGAGCGGCCTTCTATTACACCGTCTGCCCGCGAATGCGGGTATCCATGTCTTTCCTTCCGGAGCTTACGAGTGCGCGGCAAAGACGGGGATACCCGCATTCGCGGGCATGACTGCGAAATGAGCGTTTCTTCGCAATCTGTTTAACTTAGGCGCTCTTGCGGACATACCCATACCGCAGATTGCTGCGCTCCGCCCCGGCGCGCTCGTACTCCGTCTTGATCGCGGCGAACCGGTCGGGCGTGGCGAGTTCGGCGTGTCGGTCGTAGCCGAAGATGCGAAAGCCGTTCTCCGCGAAGATCGCTCGCTTCACTGGCCCGTCCGCCGCGCCCAGCGGGGCGAAGCCGAACTGCTTTTGCATCGCATCGGGGATCTCCAGCCGGCGCAGGCCCTCGATCTGCCATTGCGGGGAGCCTGTCCAGACCGCATCGGTGCCCCAGATGACGTGATCCGCCCCAAGCCCCTTGACCAGCGTGCCCATCAGCGCCGCCGCCAGGCGCGGCTCGGCGATGCTGCTGTAGGCGAAAAGCTGGCCGAGATCGCCATAGACATTGGTGACGCCGTACTTGGCCGGGATGTCGGCGAGGTCGCTGACCCAGGAGCTGCGCCCGGTGCTGTCCCATTCCGCCATCGCCTGCGCCGGCGAGCCGCCGACATGGCGATAGGCGGAATGGTAGATGACGAAATTGAGCTGCGGCCAGTCCTTCGCCGGGCGGCCCACGTCGCTCACGTCCACATAGGGCCGCAGATTGGGCACGGCCGCCTCGACCGACGGCGGGAACAGCCCCTTATGGATGCAGACGTTCTTGATCCCCGCTTTGGCGAACCGCTCATAGGCGGGATACATCAGCTTCTCGTCGTCGAGCCGCCACGGATAATGGCTGGTGTTCTTGTGCGTGTTGTCGCCGATCGTGTAGCCCTTCCAGCCATCGGGCCGCAGCGTGGCGATCGCGTGGTCGATGCCGTCGAGCCAGCCGGGCTGGCCGGGAACGATGGTGTAGTGCGCCAGCATGCGCCGCGCCCCGGCCTGCCGGTTCACCTTGTCGCGGGCCTGGAACACCATCTCGTTCGTCAGGAACCAGTCCTCCGGCACGTCGGAGGGCGAATTGGTCAGCAGCGCGACCTTGGTGTCGCTGTCGAGAAAAACCTCCTTGAAGTAGTTGTCGAACTTCAGGTCGTCGATCGTCTGCTCCTTGCCCGACAGTTCCTTGTTCCAGCCGAGCCTGCCGACGGCGGCGCGCATGGCGACGAAGTTCGTCAGCCGCGTGTCGTCGCGCAGGAAGTGCGTGTGCGCGTCGAACACGTCCTGGCCTTGCAGCGACACGGCGCGCTCATTGGCCACCTCCGGGGTCGCGGCCTCGGCCTCGCTGACGGCGAACAGATCGCCATAGACCTTGTTCATCGCCAGGAACGCGGCGGCCATGCCGGAGGCGGTCTGGAAGAAGCGGCGCCGGCTCATGCCCTGCCGCGCGGCGAGCCGATCGCCCATGTCCTTCAGCCGCGCCTCGACCTCCTCCTGCTGCGGGGTCTGCGGCTCGGGAAAATACTCGTCGCTGGAGACGATCTGCGTCGGAATGGGCGCGGGAAACGCCGCCTCTTCCGCGGGCAGGAGCTGACGCAGCTCGTCGTCGCTCAGGAAGCCCATAACTGGTCCTTTCAGACGGCAACCGTTTGCGGCATCGTCAGGAACGCGTTCATGCAGTGCCAAAGCTCGGCACGGTTGCGGCTCAGGGTGACGGAGTGAGCCGCCCCGGCCATGATCGCGTACCAGCGATCCGGGTTGGGCAGGCGGGTGAAGAAGTCGAGCAGGTCGGCGTCGGTCGAGATGCCGTCGGTACTGGCCGCGCACCAGCAGCACGGGCGACAGAACCCGGGTCGGATCGACCAGCGGCAGCCGCGTCGTCATGTCGAGATAGGTTCCGGTCGGCACGCTGTCGCCGAGCGGCAGCTCGGCCGCCGCGATGGCCTCGGGCACGCGCGGATCGGACGTCCCCGGCTTGTCGCGGGTGAAGATGCTGCGGATCATGTCGATCCCACGGGGGCGGCGGTTGTGCGTACGGTAGAATTCAGCCTGCTCGGCGCGCTTGCCGAGAGTGGGCGAGCCCTTGCCGGTATAGGTGAACGCCTCCAGCACCAGCCGATCCACCCGATCGGGCTCGGCCATCGCGAAGGCGGCCGCGCGGATCGCGCCGCTGCTCTCGCCCATGAAGTGGGCCTTCCGCCGCCCGGTCTCGCGCCCGACCACATCGGTACCGGCACGCAGATCCTGGACGCCGGATGCGATGTCGGAATTGCCCGCGGTGACGGTCGAGCGGCCATCGCCCTCGAAATCCATCGTCCAGACATCGAAGCCGTTACGGGCGAACACATCCATCATCGAGTATTCGCCGGCACCGGGAACGGTCAGGTCGAAGCTGGTGCGCGAGGACAGCGACGACCCATGCACCAGGAACAGCACGGGCGGTTGCGCCTGGCCCGGCCCGGGTGCGGTGAGGCGCTTGCGATACATGTAGAGCGTGACGTCGCCCTTCTTGGCCCAGTATTCGCCGCTCCAAAGACGCGGCGGAGTTTCGGCGGCTGCCGCACCGACGCTCGCGACGGCGGCGCCGCTTGCGAGGCCGAGCAAGACCCCACGCCGCGAGGCCTCGGCCGCTGGCGCGATCTGGTGCATATGCTTCCCCCTTGTCGCCGCCCCGATCATCGCAGCCTCTCGGGGCTTTGCAACTTGGGCGGCGGCCGCATGAGGAGCGCCCCATGTCATCACGCCTCGCCACCGCCATCGGCGGATTTCCGCTGGCCAATCCGGTGATCTGCGGCTCGGGGGAGCCGGTGATGACGGAATCCGGCATCCGCGCCGCGCTGGCGTCGGGTGCCGCGGGCGTCATCGCGAAATCGGTGAACGAGCAGCCGGGGGCCGCACGGCAGCTCGACCGCGCGGATTACGCCTTCGTCCACGCCAACGCGCCGGCCGAGCGGGGGGATTCGTTCTTCTGCCGCTCGGGTCTGGCGCAGCGCGGCGCGCGGGAGTGGTTTGGCGCGCTCGCGGCGCTCGACCGTGAGGCGAAGCCATCGGGCCGGTTCGTGGCGGCCAGCCTCGTGCTCGGCGGCGCCGAGGGGGCCGAGCAATTGGCCGGCTTCGCGCGAATGGCGGGACTGCGCGTCTTCGAGCTGAACGTCGGCGCCCCGCACGCTTCCGAGGCGGCGCCGGGGGCGATCGCGCAGGAGACCGACCCGACCGGGTTGCGGACGCTGGTCGCGCGGGTTCGCGCGGCGACGGCGGGGATGCAGCTCTGGGTGAAGCTCACCGGCCTGTCGGCCAACCTGCCGGCGCTGGCGGTTGCGGCCGCCGACGGCGGGGCCGACGCGGTGGTGATGATGGGGCGTTTCATGGCGATGATTCCCGATCTGGACACGCTGGCGCCGGTTCTCGGCACGTCCGGCGCGTACGGCGGCGGCTGGGCGCTGCCGATCGTATGCCGCTTCTTGGCGCTGAGCCGGCGGGCGACGCAGGGCCGAGTGCCGCTGCTCGGCACCAACGGCGCGCGCGGCGGGGCCGATGTCGCGCGGCTGGCCCTCGCCGGGGCGGCGGCGTGCGAGATGCTGTCGGTGGCGATGCACGAGGGGTTCGGGGGTCTGGCCCGCACGCTGCGGGAGTTGGACGCGCTGCTCGAGGCGCGGGGGCTGCGGTTCGAGGAGTTGGTCGGGCGGGCGGCGGACCAGCTTGGGGGGTATGATGCGCAGGCCGAGAGGCCCGGACGGTGGCGGGCGTTCGTGCCAGATGAGACGCTCGAATAGGTGCCCCTGTTGGAGGGATCGTCCGAACATTGCGTGACCGCCAGTCCACGACGTGAACGCGGCGTTTACCGCCTGAACCGGGCGGCGCGAGTACGGGCGGTGTGGGCGGGACCGGCGGCGGCGGAACCGGCATGACCGGCGGCCTAGCCGGCTCCGGCGGCGGTTCAGGCGCAGGAATGGGTATCGGCGGGGCCGGCACCAGTGGGGGCACGGCCAAGTAGCAGGCGCAAGCGACGCGATCGCGCCGGGGCGGTCAGCCCCGGCGCGATCGCTGCTTCAAGCCCAGGCGAAAACCAGCGCGATAAGCGCGACCAGCATCGCGAGCGCCAGTGCCCCGCTCGGATACCATCCCCAGCCTACGCTATAGGGCCATCGCGGCAGAGCTGCGAGGACCAGCAGGAACAGGATCGCGAGCAGGACAGCCATGCCTCAGCGCGACAGATTTTCCTTCGCCGCGTCCTTCGCGCCGCCGACCGCGTTCTGCACCTTTCCCTCCGCCTTGTCGGCCTTCCCCTCCGCCTCGGTCCTGGTGTCGCCGGCGACCTTGCCGGCGGTTTCCTTGACCGCACCCTTCACCTGTTTGCCGATGCCTTCGACCCGATCCTTGTCCATCGTTCAATCTCCTTGCGATGCAGCCACGCAAGCCCAACGCGCCGGGGCCGGGCGGGGTTGCTCCCCTCCCACCGCTCCCCCGCATAGCCGACACGATCATCTGAGTGGACATGACGGTGTGGAAGGAGATCGTGACGGTCCCAGTCCCGCTCCGTCCGAGGTGGATCGTCATGCCGCGACCGCTTGTGCTCAGCCTTGCTCTCACGCTTGTCGCCGGATCGTGCCTCGCCGCGCCGGTGGCTCCGCCGGAGCGGCTGGTGCCGCCGGTCAGCCCGGCCTGCGTCTCCTCGCCGTTCGGCCCGCGCGTGCTGCCGGGCCATCCGCAGGCCGGGACGTATCACTACGGGATCGACCTCCCCGCCCCGCTCGGCGCTCCCGTCCACGCCGCCGCCGCCGGCACGGTGCTACGGATCGAGCGGCATGGCCCGGGTGGGCTCCAGATGCTGGTCCAGCACCCTGGATTTGTCGGCGTATACAGCCATTTCGGCAGCGTGGCCCCGACCTTCGCCGACGGCGGCCGGGCGGTCGCGGCCGGGCAGAAGCTGGGCGTTGTCGGGCTGACCGGCGTGACTTTCGGCCCGCACCTCTATTTCGGCATGTTCGTGGCCGATCGGCCGGTGGACCCGGAGCCGTATCTCGACCTGCCCGCATGCAAGACCGGCGCGCGCGTGACCGTCGCCGGACGGTCGGTGTTGTCGGAAGACGGCAAGATCCTGCCCTCCCGCGCCTACATCGGCGCGATTCCGCCGAGCCGGAGCCTCGGTGCGACGCTGCGTCCGGCGCATGCGCGCCTCGCCGCCAAACGTCGCCACACCGCCCGCTCCTGAGCCTTCACTCGGCCGCGCTAGGCACGATGATCGGCCGGCGCCTGCCGGCCAGGCGCTCCAGCGCAAGATAGACGGCCGGCGTGGTGTAGAGCGTCAACACCTGGGACACGATGAGCCCGCCTGCGATCGCGATGCCGAGCGGGCGTCGCAACTCCGAGCCGGTGCCGAACGCGAGCGCCAGCGGCAGCGCGCCGAACAGCGCGGCGAGCGTCGTCATCACGATCGGGCGGAAGCGCTCCAGGCACGCCGCGTGGATCGCCTCGGCGGGCGACAGGCCACGCTGGCGTTCCGCCTCCAAGGCGAAATCGACCAGCATGATCCCGTTCTTCTTGACGATCCCCATAAGCAGCACGACCGCGATCATCCCCATGACGTCGAGCGGCTGGCCGGTGAGCAGCAGCGCGAGCAGCGCGCCCAGCCCAGCCGAGGGCAGGGTGGACAGGATGGTCAGCGGGTGCAGCAGGCTCTCGTACAGGACGCCCAGCACGATGTAGATCGCGATCAGCGCCGCGCCGATCAGGATGGGCTCCGATTGCGTGGTCTGTTGAAGCCACTTCGCGTTGCCGGCGAAGTCGGTGCGAACGTCGGGCGGCATCCGCAGCGCCGTGGCGGCATCGGTCACGGCCTTCTCGGCGTCGCCAAGCGCCATGCCGTCCGCCAGATTGAAGCTCAGCGTCGCGGCGGGGAACTGGCCCTGGTGGCGCACCGCGAGCGGCGCCTCCCCGCGCTCGAAGCGCGCGACCGCCGAGAGCGGCACCTGTGTGCCGTTCGCGGCGCCGACATAGACCCGGTCCAGCATCACCGGCGAGGTCTGCAACGCCGGATCGGTCTCCACCACGACCTTGTACTGGTTGCGCTGCTCGTAGATCGTGGAAACCTGGCGCTGCGCGAACGCGTTGTTCAGCGCGGCGTCGATCGCCGATGCGCTGACCCCGAGGCGGGCAGCAGCGTCGCGGTCGATCACCACATCCGTCTGCGGCCCGGCCCGGTCCTGGTCGGAGGTGACATCGGCGATGCCGGGCGTCGCCTTCAGCTTGTTCTCCAGCGCCTGCGACCACTGGCGGAGCAAGCCGAGGTCCTGGCTGATCAGCACGAACTGGAACTGCGAGCCGTCGCTCCGCCCGCCCCCGCGCAGATCCTGCGCCGATTGCAGGAAAGTCTGGATGCCGCCGAGCCGGGCGAGCTTGGGCCGCAGACGCGCGATCACCGCCTCCGACGAGATATGGCGTTCCGACACCGGCTTCAGGCTGATATTGAGGTGGCCGCGATTGAGCGAGCTCCATCCGCTCGAGACGCCTACCTGAGACCCCACCGATTCCACTGCGGGGTCGGCCAGCAGCACGTCTACCACTGCGCGCTGACGCGCCTCCATCGCGGCGAACGACACATCGGGCGAGGCGATGGTCGAGCCCATCAGGATGCCGGTGTCCTGGATCGGCAGGAAGCCCTTCGAAACGGAGCCATACAGGCGGACGGTCAGAACGACGGTCGCCAACATCACCAGCAGCATGAAACCTTGGTGGCGCAGGGACCAGCCGAGCGTGCCCGCATAGAAGCGAAGCGTCCCGCCCAGACCGCGCTCGATCGCGCGGTCCAGCCGGGTCCAGAGGCCGGGGCGCGGCGGCTTCGCCGGGCGCATCCAGCGCCCGCAGATCATCGGCGTCAGCGTGAGCGAGACGGCGGCGGAGACGGCGATCGCCATGGTCAGCGTCATCGCGAACTCGTGGAACAGCCGGCCCAGGATGCCGCCCATGAAGATCAACGGGATGAATACCGCGACGAGGGACAGGCTGATCGAGACGACGGTGAAACCGATCTGGCGCGATCCCTCGATCGCCGCACGCATCGGCGACAGCCCGCGCTCCATGTGGCTCACGATGTTCTCGATCATCACGATGGCGTCGTCCACCACGAAGCCGACCGAAATCGTCAGCGCCATCAGTGAGAAGTTGTCGAGCAGAAAGCCCATGAACCACATGCCGGCGAGTGTGCCGCAGATCGACAGCGGCACGGTGACGCCGGCGGCGACGATGGGCACCAGCCGGCGCATGAACACAAACACCACCATCAGCACCAGCGCGATCGTCACGAGCAGGGTGTACTGCACGTCGGCGACGCTGGCGCGGATGGTCGCGGTGCGGTCCTGGATCACCGTGAGCTTGATGTTGGCGGGCATCCAGGAGGCGAGCTGCGGCAGCAGCGCACGCACGCGATCCACCGTCTGGATGACGTTGGCGCCGGCTTCCTTGGAGATCGTGAGGAGGATGGCCGGCTGCTTGCCGTCCCAGGCGGCGAGGCGCGTGTTGGCGACGCCGTCGGTCACGGTGGCGACGTCCGACAGTTGCAGCACCGCGCCGCTGCCCGCCTTCAGCACCAGGCGGCGATATTGGTCCGCACGGGTGATCTGGCCGTTCACGCTGATCGCCTCGGCCTGGAGCGGCCCCTGGAAGCCGCCCGTCGGCTCGGTCACGTTGGCCGCCTTCACCGCGTTCGTTACGTCCTGCGCCGATAGCCCCGCGGCGGCGAGTCGCGTCGGGTCGAGGTCGATCCGCACCGCCGGTTTTTCGGCGCCGTTCACGGTGACGTTCGACACACCCTCGACCTGCGACAGCCGCTGACCCAGCACCGTGTCCGCGGCGTCGAAGATGTCGCGGACAGGCAGCGTGTTCGACGACAGCGCGATGGTCATGATCGGCGCATCGGCGGGATTGAACTTGCGGTAGTACGGGCGCGTCGGCAGATCGGCCGGCAGATCGGTGATGGCGGCGTTGATCGCCGCCTGCACGTCGCGCGCCGCGCCGTTGATGTCGCGGTCGATGTCGAACTGCACCACGATCGAGGTGGCACCGACCGAGTTGGTGGAGGTGATCTCGCTGACCCCGGCGATCTCGCCCAGGCGACGCTCGAGGGGCGCCGCGACCGAGTTCGCCATCGTCTCCGGGTCGGCGCCGGGGCGGGAGGCCATGATCACGATGGTGGGGATGTCCACGCTCGGCAGCGCCGCGACGGGCAGGAACCGGTACGCGACGATCCCCGACAGGAGAATGCCGATGGCGAGCAGCGTGGTCGCCACGGGACGGGCGATGAAGGGGAGGGAGAAGTTCATCGCGTGCGCGACCCCTCCCCCAACCCCTCCCGCAAGGGGAGGGGAGAAGTGAGCAGACGTCGCTTTTCTACTCCCCCTCCCCTTGCGGGAGGGGGTCGGGGGGAGGGGTCGCGCTCAAACCCGTGGCGCATCACTCCGCGGCCACCACAGCCGCGCTCCCGCCAAACCGCAGGCGCAGCCGCTCGAATGCCAGATAGATCACCGGCGTCGTGTACAGCGTCAGCAATTGCGACAGCAGCAATCCGCCGATGATCGTCACCCCCAGCGGCCAGCGCAGTTCCGACCCCGCGCCGCGCTCGGCCACCAGCGGCACCGCGCCCAGAAGTGCGGCCATCGTCGTCATCATGATCGGGCGGAAGCGCAGCAGGCAGGCCTCCTCGATCGCCACCAGGGGCGACGCGCCGCGCGTACGCTCTGCCTCGATCGCGAAGTCGATCATCATGATCGCGTTCTTCTTCACGATGCCCATCAGCAGCACCACGCCGACCAGCGCAACCAGCGACAGGTCGGTGCCGCACGCCATCAGCGCGAGCAGCGCGCCGATCCCGGCCGAGGGCAAGGTGGAGAGGATCGTCACCGGATGGATCCAGCTCTCGTACAGCACCCCGAGCACGATGTAGATCACCACCAGCGACGCCAGGATGAGCCACGGCTCGGCGGCGAGCGAGCGCTGGAACTCCGCCGCGTCGCCGGCGAAGCTGCCGGAGATCGTCGCCGGCATCCCGATCGCCGTCTCGGCCTGACGCACCGCGTCCACCGCATTGCCCAAGGCGTATCCAGGTGCGGTGTCGAAGCTGATCGTGGCGGCGGGGAACTGCTCCTCGTGGGTCACCACCAGAGGCGCCGTGGTCCGCGTTATGGCGGCGACCTGGGTGAGCGGCACCTGCGCGTCGTTCGCGCCGGGCACGCGCAGCAGGGCGAGCGTGGCCGGATCGGCCTGCCAGGCCGGCCCGGTTTCCAGGATCACCCGGTACTGGTTCGCCTGTCCGAAGATGGTCGAGATCTGGCGCTGGCCGAACGCGTCGTAGAGCGTATCCTCCACCGCCTGCATCGTCACGCCGAGCCGCATGGCCGCCTGACGATCGACGGTGATCTGGGTCTTGAAGCCGTCGTCCTGCTGGTCAGAGGCGACGTTCACCAGCGCCGGGGACTTGCGCAGCGCATCCAGCAACCGCGGGGTCCATGTGGCGAGTTCGCGCCGGTCGGTGTCGATCAGCGTGTACTGGTATTCGGTCCGGCTGACGCGCGAGCCGAGCGTCACGTCCTGCACCGGCTGGAACCACGCCGTGAGCCCTGGCATCGCGTCGATGTCGGCGCGGAGCCGGGCGATCACCGCCGTCATCCCGTCGCGCTGCCCGATCGGGCGAAGGGTGATGCTCAGGCGGCCCGTGTTGGGGGTGGCGTTGATCGTGCCGGCGCCCACGAAGGAAACCACGTCGGTCACCGCCGGATCGCGCCCGATCCGCTCGGCCGCCGCGTTCTGCAACGCCGCAAGATGCGGGATGGAGATGCTCTGCGCGCCTTCGGTCACGGCGATGATGGCGCCGGTGTCCTGCTGCGGCAGGAATCCCTTGGGAACAATGATATATAGCCCGATCGTGCCGGCCAGGGTGGCGACGGCGATCGCCAGCACCAGCGGTTGCCGATCAAGTGCCCAGCCGAGCGTGCGGCGGTAACCGGCGAGCATCCCGTCGAATCCCGCCTCCAGGCCGCGCGACAGCCTGCCCGGCGGCGTCTCCCCGGCCGGGCGCAGCAGTCGTCCGCACAGCATGGGCGTGAGCGTCAGGGAAACGACCGCCGAGACGATGACCGCGATCGAGAGTGTGACCGCGAACTCGCTGAACAGCCGGCCGACGACGCCCGACATGAACAATAACGGAATGAACACCGCGATCAGTGAGACGGTCAGCGAGACGATCGTGAAGCCGATCTGCCCGGCGCCGCGAAAGGCGGCCTGCATCGGCGTCATGCCCGCCTCGACATGGCGGACCACGTTCTCGATCATGACGATCGCGTCGTCCACGACGAAGCCTGTCGCGACCGTCAACGCCATCAGCGAGAGGTTGTCCAGGCTGTAGCCCAGTAGGTCCATCACCCCGAACGTGCCCACCAGCGACAGCGGCAGCGCGATCGCCGGGATGAAGGTCGCGCGCGCCGAGCGAAGGAAGGCGAAGATCACCAGCACGACCAGCGCGATCGCCATGACCAGCGTGATCTGCACCTCGCGCACCGAGGCGCGGATGCTCTGCGTGCGGTCGCTGACGATTTGCAGGCGAATCCCGGCGGGCATCGCGTGCTCCAGCATCGGCAGCGACGCCTTGATGCGGTCCACCGTCTGCACGATGTTGGCGCCGGGCTGGCGCTGGATGTCGAGGACCGCCGCCGGCTCCTGCCGGCCGTCGTGGAAGTACCACGCGCCGACCCGGTCATTCTCCACGCCGCTGACGACCGAGCCCACCGCCGACAGCCGTACCGGCGCCCCGTTGCGCCACGCGACGATCAGGTCGCGGTACTGGTCGGCAGAGACGAGCTGATCGTTGGCGCCGAGCGAGACCGCCTGGCGCGGCCCGTCGAAGCCGCCCTTGGCGCCGTTGGTGTTGGCCGCTGCGACCGCGGTTCGCACGTCTTCCATCGACAGGCCGTAGGCGGCCAGCCGCGCCGGATCGACACGCACCCGCACGACCGGGCGCATCCCGCCCTCCACCGTCACCTTTCCTACGCCGTCGATCTGCGCGAGCTTCGGTTGCAGCACGGTGTCGGCGGCGTCGCTCACCTGCTCGATCGGCAGCGCGTCGGAGGTGAGCGCGAGCGTCAATACCGGCGCGTCCGCCGGGTTCACCTTGGAATAGACGGGCGGGTAGGGCAGCGTCACGGGCAGCGTGCCGGCGGCCGCGTTGATCGCCGCCTGCACGTCCTGCGCCGCCGCGTCCAGGCTGCGGCTGAGATCGAACTGAAGCGTGATCTGGCTCGTGCCCTCGGAGCTCTCCGATGTCATGGTGGAGATGCCGGGGATCTGCCCGAACTGCCGCTCCAGTGACGCGGTGATGAGGGTCGAGACGGTGTCCGGGCTCGCACCCGGCAACTGCGTCGTCACCTCGATGGTCGGGAAATCCACCTGCGGCAGCGCCGAGACCGGCAGGGCGCGATAGCCGAGCGCGCCCGCCAGCAGGATCGCGATGGCGAGCAACCAGGTCGCGATCGGGCGGGCGATGAAGGGGGCGGAAAGGTTCATCCCCCGTGCTTTCGGACCTGCTTCGCGCCCGGCGCCTTGGTCGGCGCGACGGCCGGCGCCGCGGGCTGTCCCGCGGCCGGCGCAATCGTCACCCTCTTGCCGTCGGACAGGCGGGAGGCGCCGTCGGTCACGACCTCCTGCCCTACCTGCACGCCGCTCGTGAGGATCGCGGCGTCGGCGTCCTGGTGGCCGACCACCACCGTCTCACGCAACGCCGTGTGGTCGGGCTTGACCGCGTACACGTAATCGCCGCTCGGCCCGCGCTGCACCGCCGCCGGCGGCACCACGAGCGCGTCGTGCGCGGTCGCGACCTGCAGGCGCACGCGCACGAAGCCGCCGGGCCACAAGGTCTCGCCCGGGTTGGGGAACGTGGCCTTCAGCTTGATCGTGCCCGTGGTCGGATCGACCTGGTTGTCGAGCACGCTGAGCGTGCCGCGATCCAGCACGGCGCCGGCGGCGGGACCCGCCTCGTTCATCGCCAGCACCAGGGGGCTGGCCTGATCCTGGTGCATCGCCGCCGCGACCTGCGCCAAATCCTGTTGCGGCAGGTTGAACAGCACCGAGATCGGCTGAAGCTGCGCCAGCACCACCAGCCCGATCGTGTCCGAGGCATGCACGATGTTGCCGGCATCGACCTGGCGGATGCCCGCGCGGCCGGTAATCGGCGCGGTGATGGTGGTGTAACCGAGCAGCGTTCGCGCGTTGTCGATCGCCGCCTGATCGGACTCGATTTGCGCGGTGAGCTGCGCGACCGTCGCTTTTTGAGTGTCGGCCTGTTGCGCCGTCGTGTAGTTGTTCTGAACCAGCTTCTGGTAGCGCGCGAGATCGACCTTGGCGTTGGCGAGCAGCGCCTCGTCCTGCGCCTTCTTCGCCGCCGCCTGGTCGAGCGCGGCTTGGTAGGTGCGCGGGTCGATGCGCGCCAGCACCTGGCCCTTCGTGACCTCCTGGCCTTCCTTGAAGTCAACGTCGAGCAACTGCCCATCGACCATAGGCTTGACTGTGACGGTGCTGTACGCCTGCACGGTTCCCAGCGCGTCGAGCCAGATCGGCACGTCTTTCCGCTGGACCGCGGCGACCAGCACCGGCACCGGCGCATTGGCCGCCCGGTCGGCAGCGCTGCGGGTCGGCTTGCCGGCCGGCCAGAGCCAGATGGCGGCGCCGATGCCCGCCAGCAGCAACACCGAGGCCAGGCCGACCCACAGCCGGGAGCGGCGGGTGCGTGGCCTTGGTGCAACGGTGATGTTGTCGCGCGTGCCGATGTCCATGTCTCAGGCGGCCTCCGTCCGGTTCCGCCTGGCGGTCGCATATCGGGTTGCGCGGGCGTCGCGGCAATTGATCATTCGATGTTTCCGCCGATGGGCAGCGCGAGGCCGCCTTTCAGGATACCCGGGTCGAGCCCCGGAAACTGGCTTTCGATTGTCCCGGCCGGCGTGATCCAACCGCCGCCCAAGGCTTTGTAGAGGTTCAGCAAAGCGAGGAAACGCGTCAGCCGGATCTGGACCAGCGCGTCCTCGTCGGAGAACAATGTCGTCTGGGTGCTGATCAATGTCGTGACGTCAGCCGTTCCCGCCGCTATCTGCGCGCGGGCAGCCGCCTCCGCCTGTCGGGCGATCGCGACCGCCTGGCGCTGCAACGCCTCCTGCTCGCTGGTATAGCGCCACGCGGTCAGCGCGTCGTCGACATCGGTGAACGCCTGCACCGCCGACTTGCGATAGTCGGCGAGAAGCTCCTGATAGCGCCCCTTCGTCTGCTCAAGCTGGCCGCGCAGGGCGCCCCCGTCGAACACGGGCTGGATCAGGTTGGCGGCAAGCGAGGCGATCAGCCCGCCCGGCGTGAACAGGTTGGCCAGCGAATTGTTGGCATAGCCGCGCTGGCCGGTCAGCGTGATGGAGGGGAAGAAGGCAGCGCGGGCGGCCTTTATGTTGTAGTTCGCGGCAACGAGTTGCGCCTCCGCCGAGGCCACGTCGGGGCGCCGACGCAGCAACGCGGACGGCAGGCCGGCAGAGACGAGCGGCAAGTCGAGCGCCGTCAGCGTGCCGGGCCGCGCCGTCACCGCCTCCGGCGGGCGCCCGGTCAGGATCCCGAGGCCGATCAGTTCCTGCTCCAGCTGGCTTTGTAGCGCCGGGATCGTCGCCCTCTCGGCGGCCACGAGCGCCGCCTGCTGGTCGCGATCGAGCGCCGTGGCCGTGCCGGCGGACAGCCGGCCCCGGATCACCGCCAGCGACTGCTCGGCGCCGGCGAGATTCCGCCGCGCGACGTCCAGCCGGTCGGCGAAGGCGAGAGCGGTGAACCAGGTCTGCGCCACGTCGGTCAGGATGGTCAGCGCCACGGTCTCCTGGTCGAACCGGCTGAAGGCGGCGTTGGCGACCGCGGCCGCCCGCGCATCGCGGAAACGGCCCCAGAAATCGGCCTCATAGGCGACATTCAGGCCCAGGCTGTAGTCGTGCAGCGTCACGGACCCCGAGCCTCGGCCCAGCGCGCCGCTAACGCTTCGGCTGCTCAGGCCCTCCTGCGTAAGGCTCGTGCCGCCGGTAGCGGTCAGCGAGGGCAGCAGGCTCGCCCCGGCGATGCGCACCGCGGCGTCCGCCTGGCGCACGCGCGCCACCGCCGCGGCAATATCGAAGTTGCTCGCCGCCGCTTCGGCCATCAGCCCGTCGAGAGTGGGCGAGCGGAAGCCCCGCCACCAGCCTTGGGCGGGCCAGGCGGCGCGAGCCGTCACCGGGGTCGCGCGGAAGCCGGCCGGCACCTCGAGCGCGGGCCGGCGGTAGTTCGGCCCGACATCGCAGCCGGCGAGGCCGAAAGCGAGGCCGGTCGCGACAGCGGCGGCGAGCGCCCGGCGCGGGCGGGAGAGGATCATGCTGCTCATATCGGATGCCATTGTAAGCCGCATGTTGCACATTGCCTGCCCCGCGTTTCAGGCTGATATGCTGGGCGTGGCCCCCTCCCTCCCGCGCGCGATGCCCACTGACCTGCCCAACCTGCTCACGCTGTCGCGAATCGCCGCCATCCCGGTGCTGGTGGCGCTGATCGCGCTCCAGTTCCCGGCCGCCAACTTGGCTGCCTGCGTCGTGTTCAGCGCCGCCGCGATCACCGACTACTGGGACGGCCGGATCGCCCGCGCTCGGCGCCAGCAGTCGAGTTTCGGGCGGATGCTCGACCCGATCGCCGACAAGCTGTTGGTCGGCTCGGCCCTGATGATGCTGGCCGGCGAAGGGCGGTTTCCGTTCGGCACGCTCTACCCGGCGGTGCTGATCCTGCTGCGCGAGATCCTGGTGAGCGGCCTCCGGGAGTATCTGGCCGACATTCGCGTCGGGCTGCCGGTGACGCGGCTGTCCAAGTGGAAGACCGGCTTTCAGATGGGTGCCCTCGGCACCTTGCTGGCGGGCGACAGCTCGGCTCCGCTGATTCACCTCTCCTTCCTGCCGGTCGACGCCATCGGCGCCGCCATGCTGTGGGTCGCGGCCTGCCTGACGCTGGTCACCGGCTGGGACTACCTGACCGCCGGCCTGCACCATGCCGCCGGCGAGCGGCCGTTGCCGCCGTGCGGCTGATGGATGTGCTCGGCCTGGTCGGCTGGTCAGGCAGCGGCAAGACCACGCTGCTGGTCGGCCTCCTGCCGCTGCTGCGCGCGCGCGGCCTGCGCGTCTCAACCATCAAGCACGCCCATCACGGCTTCGACATGGACCGGCCGGGCAAGGATTCGTTCCGCCATCGGGAGGCTGGCGCGCACGAGGTGCTGGTCGCCTCCTCCGCCCGCTGGGCGCTGCTGCACGAGGTGGAGGGCGCAGAGCCGTCGCTGCCGGACCTGCTCGCGCGGCTCTCGCCGGTCGATCTGGTGCTGGTCGAGGGCTTCAAGGCCCACCCCTACCCGAAGTTGGAGGTCTATCGCGCCGCGTTGGGCAAGCCGGCGCTATGGCCGGGCGATCCCGCGGTAATGGCGGTGGCGACCGACGGCTCGGCCACGGACCGCGCGGTGCCGCGGCTGCCGCTGGGCGCGCCGGCCGTCGTGGCCGACTGGGTGCTGGCCCTGCTCCGCGACGGGCGAGCACGGATGCGTCCTTGAGCCATGCGCCGGTAATGGGCAGAGTGCGCCCGAATCGTTGCCGGCCGGCTTTGACCGGCCCCGATTCTCGACCCTTCCCATGGGAGCTTCTTCTTGATGCGGCGTCTCGCCCTGCTCGGCCTTTGCTCCCTGTCGCTGACCGGCTGCGCCTTCCAGGCATGGCACAAGCCCCCGTTCTTCGCCGGCGCCGACCCCTACGCGCCCCTCGGTCAGGCCGAGAACATGCGCCGCGCGCTCGGCCAGCCGATCGCCGTTCAGCCGCTGACCCCGGCGGCGGGGAACATGTGGCCCGGACCGCTGCCGCCGACGCCCACGCTCGCGGATATGGTGAAGCAGGAGAACAACGGTCAGCTTCCGCGTGTTGCCCCGCTCCCGGGTCAGCCGCAGGCTCCGCTCATGCCCCCGCCGCAGGGCAATCTGACGCCGCCCTCGGCGGTGGCGCCCGTGCAGCCCTATATTCCCCCGATCCCGAACGTGGCCCGGCCGTCCGGCCCGGCGCCGGCCCCACCGCCGGCGGCAGGCAGCGTGGTGCAGACGCCACAAGGCCCCGCCGTCACCAGCGGCGGCACCGGCGCGTTCAAGTCGGTGACGCTGCCCAACGGGCTGACCGGGATCGTGGTGCCGAACGGCAACGGCACCAGCACGATCATCATGTCCAATGGGCAGGTGCAGACGATTCCGTCCAAATAGGTCGTTTAGCGAGATGGCGAGCATGTCCGCGTCCACCCAAGTCACCGTCCTCTACTTCGCCTGGCTGCGCGAGCGCGCCGGAACGGGGGAGGAGCAAGTCATTCTGCCGGAGGGCGTGCGGACGGTGGGCGCCCTGATCGAGCATCTGTCGGCGCGCGGCGGCGGGCGCGCGGCGGCGTTCGAGAACCGCCAGACGGTGCGCTGCGCCGTCAACCAGGACTTCGCCGACCCCGACGCCCCCGTGCGGCCGGGCGATGAGGTCGCCTTCTTTCCCCCCGTCACCGGCGGCTGAGAGGTCAGCATGGACCGCGCCCGCATCGTCGTGCAGCAGCATGACTTCGACACCGGAGCCGAGATCGCCCGTCTGACGCACGCCCGCACCGACATCGGCGGCATCGGCTGCTTCGTGGGCACGGTCCGGTCCAGCCCGGCCGGGCGGCCCCTCGCGGCGCTGATCCTGGAGCACTACCCCGCCATGACCCAGCCCGCGCTGGCGCGGATCGCGTCCGATGCCGCGCGCCGATGGGAACTGCTCGGCTGCACCGTGATCCACCGGGTCGGCCGACTGCGCCCCGGCGAGAACATCGTGCTCGTCCTGGCCGCGTCCGCCCACCGCCACGCGGCGCTGGAAGCGACTTCCTTCCTGATCGACTGGCTCAAGACGAAGGCGCCATTCTGGAAGAAGGAGGAGTTCGCCGACGGCGGAACGGTTTGGGTCCCCGCCCGCGAGACGGACGGGGCGGCGGCGGCGCGCTGGGGATAATCCCCGCCCTCACGGCCCCGGGTCGATCACCTGGGCGCAGGCATCCGTGGGCGTCGCCGCGACATGGCCGACCACCGGCACGATCTTGAGACCGGCCGAGGTGACGCGGCACGGGGCGGCGAACAGTCCGCACCCGGAGAGCGAGGCCAGACTGAGAATCAGGAGGAGGCGTATCATCGGCCTAACCTAGACCTGTCCGGCTTCCGCTGCTCTTCAGGTTTTGTTCAGCCGCGAAGCCGGGGGAACAAGCGGGGCGCCTCGACGTTGATCCGCACATCATGGCGGACACCCTGCCCTACGGCCCCCTGACGCACCGCACCGTCCACCTCTGCATCGACATGCAGACATTGTTCGCGGAGCGCACCGACTGGCACCTGCCCTGGCTGGAGCGCGTGCTGCCGACCGTCCTGCGCATCGCCCGCGCGCACCCCGCCCGCACCATCTTCACCCGCTTCGTGCCGCCCGACCGACCGGAGGACATGCAAGGCACGTGGCGCCGCTACTACGAACACTGGCGGCACATGACGCGGGAGCGGCTCGATCCGGCGCTGATCGAATTGGTCCCGCCGCTGAGGGAGCTTGTCCCCCCGGCGGCGGTGATCGACAAGCGCCACTACTCGCCATTCACCGAGTCCCATTTGCTTCGCCTGCTGCGCGAGCGCGAGATCGACAGCCTGCTCATCACGGGGGCGGAGACCGATGTCTGCGTGCTGGCGGCTGTTATGGGCGCGGTCGATGTGGGATTTCGCGTGGTGCTGGCGCGCGACGCGCTGTGCAGCGCGTCGGACGCCACTCACGACGCGCTGCTGCGCCTCTATGAGGACCGCTTCGGCCAGCAGATCGAGCTGGCGGCGACCGAGACGATCCTCGCGAACTGGGAGTGAGACCGACGGCCGCCAATCGTCGGCTCATCCGCCTGGCCCCCTCCCCCCAACCCCCTCCCGCAAGGGGAGGGGGAGTAGAAGGCCCTTGCGGGAGGGGTTGGGGAGGGGTCAGTCCGAAAAGCCGTCGGTATGACCCCTCAGTTCAGCCGCAGATCGACGATAAGGCGCGGGTCGGGCTGCAACTCGCCGCGCTCCACGCGGGTCACGATCTCGGTCAGCGCCGCGTTCGCCGGCGTCGGGATGCCGATCGCGGCGCCCTTGTCGGCAACCAGCCCGTTCATGAACGCGATCTCGGTGCGCCGCCCCTTCACCATGTCCTGGCCCATCGAGGGCCGGTGCTCGCCGCCGCCGCGTTTGCGGGTTTCCGCCAGCCGGTGTTCGTCATAGGCGCGCGCGGCCTCGGGCTCGCCCTCGCCGGCGCGCGCGATAACCTCGGGGTCCATGTGCAAAATCTCCTCCAGCGCGTAGCCGAGCGCCTGGCCGACGCGGATCGCCTCGCTGCCCAGGCGGGCGGAGAACCGGCGCGTGGCGTCGTTGGCGACCACGTCGCGGCTGATCATCCCCGTGCAGGCCGACAGCCCGTTGCCCATCACGTTGGCGACCAGCTTCGACCACCGCTCGCCCCAAAGATTGGGCGTCACCATGGAGCCATCGGCGGTATCGACCAGCCGGCACACCTCCCTCGCCCGGTCGGTGATGCGCCCATGCACCTCGCCCACGCGATAGACGGTGTGGCCCTTGCCGCGGCTTTTGCCGGCGGCGCGGCGGACATGGCCCGGCTCGCACAGATCGACGGTGATCGAGCTGGCGATGCAGCCGAGCGTGCGGCCCCAGCCGACGACCGCGGCCACCGTCTCCTCGTTCATGCAGTTCTGCAACGAGACCACGAAGCCGTCGGGTCCGAGATACTGCGCGATCATCCGCGTGGCCCACGCGGTGTCGTAGGATTTCATGCAGACGAAGGCGATGTCGATCGGGCGCTCCTTGGCGAGCGTCTGCGCGTCGGTCAGATGCAGCGCGCGCACGGAGACCGTGAATTCCTCGCCGGTCAGGTGCGAGACGTGCAGCCCCTTCGCGCGCATCGTTTCGACGTTCGCGGGCCAGGGGTCGATGAAGATGACTTCCTCACCCGCCTGGACCATGTGCGCCCCGGTGTAGGCACCGACCGCTCCCGCGCCGACGACGGCGATTCGTGGCTTCATCCGCGTTCCCCCCTCCACGTGGCCTGAATGAAGCGACGCGGGCGACTCCCGGTCAAGGCGCCGGATCGCGCAGCGAGATCAGCGCGTCGGCGACGGTGAGACCCGAGCCGTCGGCGTGCAGGATGATCGGGTTCAGCTCCATCTCGGCGATGCGGTCGCGATACGCCATCGCAGCCCGCGACAGCCGCGCGACCAGTTCGGCGAGCGGCGCAATGTCCACCGGCGCCGCGCCGCGAAAGCCCGCGAGCAGGCGGCCCGCGCGCAGGCCACGGATCATCGCGCTCGCCTGATCGGCGTCGAGTGGTGCGGGGCGGTGCGCCACGTCGCCGAACAGCTCGATCGTGGTGCCGCCGAACCCCACCATCATGATCGGGCCGAACGTCGCGTCGTTCACCATGCCGACGGCCAGCTCGAACCCCTCGGGCGCCATGCGCTGCACCAGCACGCCCTCAATCGTCGCGTGCGGGTCGTGGCGGGCGACGCTCTCGCGGATCGCCGCATAGGCCGATTCCACCTCCGCGCGGTCGCGAAGATGCAGGCGCACGCCGCCGGCTTCCGTCTTGTGCGGGATGTCGGGGGACTGGATCTTCAGGGCGACGGGGAAGCCCAACGCTTCCGCCGCCGCCGCCGCGTCCGCCGCGGACCCGGCGAGGCGCTCGCGTGCGACGGGCAGGCCGTAGGGCGCGAGCAGCGCCTTCGCCCGATGCTCCGACAGCACGCGCAAGCCGGCCGGGATGTCGGATTGCGGCGTGGTCGCGACCGGCGGGACCTGCGGTCGGGCGAGCGCCTCGGCGTAGGTCGCCAATCGGTCCATCGCGATTCCGCAGGCGCGCAGGTCGGTATGCAGGAACAGCCCGCATGCCGCCGATTGGCGCCGCCCGAAGGTCGACGGGATCGTGTAGCTCCAGATCGTCACCGGCTTACGCGCCGCCGCGACCAGCGGGCGCACGCGCTCGGGGTCGAGCATCACCCGCGTTTCGCTGGCGAGCGAGCTGACCAGCACGATGCTGTCCACTTCGTCGGAAGTCTGAAGCATCTCCAGCGTGCGGACGACCACCGGGCCGGTGTTGCCGCCCTGGGCGGTCACATCGACCGGATTCTGCGGCGAGGCGTAGGAGGGGATCAGGCCCCGGAGAGCGTCTTGCAGCGCGGGCGAGAGCGTCGGGATCGTCAGATTGTTGGCACTCAGCGTGTCGGCCATCCAGGCACCGCCGCCGCCCGAGACGGTCACGATGCCGACCCGACGGCCGGCGGGCGGCGTGCAGGTCAGCACCATCCCGGCGATCGCCACCGCTTCGTCGGGATCGTCGGCCTCCAGGATGCCGCACTGTTCGAACACGGCGCGATAGGCGGTGTGCGCGCCCGACAGGGCGGCGGTGTGCGACGCGGCGGCGCGGCTACCGGCTTCGGAGCGACCCACCTTGATCGCGACGATCGGCTTGCCGCGCCGGCGCGCCTCCTCGGCGGCGGCGATGAACTGTGCGCCCTCGCGGATGGTTTCGCAGAACATCATCACCGCGTGCGTGCGGTCGTCGCGGACCATGTAGTCGAGGAAGTCGGCGGCGGTGAGATCGGCCTCGTTGCCGGTGGACATGACGTAGCTGAACCCGAGGCCGGCGGCCTTGCCTCGGTTGAACAGGGAGAACCCGATGCCGCCCGACTGCGCGATGACGCCGATGCGGCGATCGGAGACGAGGGCGGGCGGCTCTTCGTTCGGCTTGACCTCGACGGTCGGGCTGAAGGTGGTGCTGATCCGGCCGAGCGCGTTCCAATACCCCTCGCAGTTCGGCCCGGCGATCCGCAGGCCGGTGCGGCGGGCTACGTCCAGCAGCCGCGCCTGCATGTCCGACGCCACCCCGCCCTCCTCGGCGAAGCCCGAGCTTATGACGATCATGTGCCTGACGCCGGCGCGCGCGCAGTCCTCGGCCGCCTGCGCCACCGCGCCCGCCGGAATGGCGACCACGGCGACGTCGATGCCGCTCCCCGCCGCTTCGAGCGAGGGAAAGCAGGGCATCCCGTCGATCTCGGCGTAGCTCGGGTTCACCGGCACGATGCGCCCGTCGAAGCCATTGGCGCGCAGATGGCGCAGCAGCAGGCCGCGGATGCGATGCGGGTCGGGCGAGGCGCCGAGCACGGCCACCGCGCGCGGCCAGAAGAAGCTTTCGAGAGGATGGGTCACGGTTGATTTTTGAACTGCACCGCTCTCAAACATTCTCCGTCATTCCCGCGCAAGCGGTCCCGCGTTCGCGGGAATGACGGCAGGGGGCATGATCTCCGGAATTCCACTCACTCCTCCCCCGTCGCCAACGCCAAAATCCTCTCCGCATGCGCCTCGGCCAGCGCGCGCAGCTCCAGGTCGGTGCGGTCCTGCACCGGGTGCGGGATGAACACGTACGCCGGATCGACGCCGAGCGACTTCGCCTGCGCAGAGGCCGCTTCGATGAACTCCGTGGTCGCGACGCCGACGGTGGGAATGCCGCGGCTCTCGAGGTCTGCCATGTCATGCGTACAGCACGACGTGCAGGAGCCTCAGTCCGCCAGCCCCTCGATCACGACATCGACCTCGGCGGCGATCTGCTGGCGAAGCGCCAGCGGCGCCGGCCGGGTGTTGGTCGGCTTCATGTAGCGCCGCACTGCGATGCCGCGCTCGGAAAGCAGCTCGTCCAGCCGGTCGAGGAACACGTCGCCGCGCGCCTTGGCGATGTCGAGAATTCCGACCGTCAGCCCGTCCAGCCGCTCGGGCCGCTTCAATCGTGGCCGTGTCGCGGGGTTGCGCTCCGCGGTGGGATCGAGAAGCACTGTCATGACCTGACCTCCTTGGTGACGGGGCTGGAGCCGCGCGCGCCGCTTGCCGACCAGCCGCCGATGATGCCGGAAAACATCCCGGCGCCCCCGCCCGCGCGAACGATCATCAGTCCGCCCGGCCGGAACTTGTTGACCCGCCCAACACCTTCGGGGATCCCTTCCGCGATCCCCTGGGCGCCGTACGCCACGTCATCGCGCGGCATCTCGCAGAGCTCGTGAAGCTCATCGTAGAGCCGGCGCTTGCTCCATCCCGCCTCGCGGAAAGGTACGCTCGTGCTCGGGGCAGACAACGAGGATGGCGTCGCACGCGGGCGCCAGCTTCACGTTGTGGATCGCCTTCAGGGAGGCGGCGAAGCTGCGCGCCAGGCTTTCGGGCGTGCGCGACTTCTGATCGACAACGCCCTGCAAGCCGAAGCCGGCGAAGGCGGTCACGGCGGAAACGCCGGGCGCGAGACCGCGCTCCACCGAGAGCGGCTCCCAGCAGGACCCTTCCTCGTCCTCGGCGAAGCAGCAGGTATATTTGCCGGGGTTGCCGAGCGTCGCGCGGTCCACCTCCTGCGGACGCCCGCCGCCGACGTTGCGGATCAGCAATTGCACGGCGCGCCCGATCGTCGCGTTGGCCCGGTTGCCCTGGCCCAGCGCGTTGCCGAGGGCGTTCATGCCGATCTCGCGCCGGGCCTTGCCGTTCACCACCAGCACGGGACCGACATACATCGTGGTCGCCAGCACGCCGTGCATGGCGAACGCCTCGTCCAGCACCGCTTCGACCGCCGCCAGGACCACTGGCAGGTACTCGGGCTTGCAGCCGGCCATGACCGCGTTGATGGCGATCTTCTCGACCGTCGCGGGCGCGAGGTCAGGCGGCACCTCGCCTATCACCTCGTCGGGTGCGCGCGCGGTGCCTTGCAACATCCGCAGGACGCGTTCCTCGGTCGGCGGCACCAGCGGCAGGCCGTCCGACCAGCCCCGTTCGAACATCGCCTCGGCTTCGTCCTCCTGCGCGCCGATCTCGATCCGACGCGCGGTGATGCCGGTTTCGTTGAAGCGGATCTTCAGCCGCTCCAGCGCGCCGGGTTCGATGTTCCTGGCGCCGCAACCGGGACGGAAGGCGGGCAGGCCGGCGCCGATCCCCTCGGCGCCGGCCACGCGCTCCCACTCGGCGCGGTCCCAGCCGTAGATTCGCGCCGCCTCCCGCCCGCTCTCCATGCGGATCAGCGTCGGGACCACCTCCACCTTGAGGCCGTGCGACACATCGAGCGAGGTGTCGTCGATGCGTTCCTCCACCTCCTCGGGAAAGGCGGGATCGTCCTGGGTGAACACGACCAGCGGGCGGCGGCGGGCCAGCTCGGCCAGTACCGGGGCGGTCAGCACGCAGGTGGGGCAGCCGCGCTTGACCACGGCGATCAGTCCGTCGGTCGGCAGCAACCCGGTCGCGTCCATCGCCGCATCCCCGTCTCTCGACGACACGCTACCGCCGCACCGGCGCGCGGTCCAGGCACGGGGTGCGCGCCGGCTGGCCGGCGATTTTGGATAAAGGAGGTGAACGAGTGGGGGCAACGTCGATCGTCTCTAGCCCGCATGAGCCTTGAGCAGTCTCACCCTCAACGGACTTCATCTCCATGGGTTCGCCTTCTTTCAAGCGGACTTGCGAACCTTGGCGAGCAAACAGCCGCTCATAATTTTTTGTGCGCCCGTGGATCTGATAGGCTGTTACCGGTGTGCCGTCCCGCTTTCGGTATCGAGCGCGGCGATTGACCGCGGCCGCGATGTCGGTGGTGGTCATCCATCGACCTTCATCGCGCAGGATGTCGGCGATCTCCGCGTGTAGGGTCACGGACTTTCTTGGAGCGTCTGAATGGGCCATCATTAACCTCCACCGGCAAGTACCATTAAACGTGAAACCGGACTTCTCCGAGCAACGCGCCCACCTACCCCACCACCCCCAACCCGCGCAGCCGCTCGATCTCCGCCGCATCGTATCCGGCCTCGGCGAGCACGTCGGCGCTGTGCGCGCCGACTTCGGGCGCCATGCGGGGCGGCGTCTTGCGCTCGCCCTCGATGTGGAACGGGCTCATCACCGTCAGTATGTCGTTTCCCGCGAAGGGCGTGATCGCTTCGATCGCGCGAGCCTGCGCGTCACGCGAGACGTCGTCGAGCGTAGCTACCAAGCCGAACGTGACGCCCGCCTGGTGCATCACCGGCAGCCAGTCGGCGAGGTCGCGCTCGGCGAAGGCCGCGTCCAGCACGCCGACCAGCGCCCGCGCATTGGCGCGCCGGTCGGGGATCGCGGCGAAGCGCGGATCGTCGGCAAGCTCCGGCCGGCCGAGGGCGGCGCAGAATGGGCGGAACTGCCGCTCCTCGTTCAGCATCACCAGCATGAACCAGCGCCCGTCGCGCGTGCGGTACTGATTGCTGACCGCGTTCGGAATCTCCTCGCGCGGTGGGCGCGGATGGATCCTCGCGCCGCAGAGTTGCGCCTGGACATGGAAGCCGTTCGCCCACAGCCCGTTGGCGAGCAGCGAGGAGTGGACGGCACCGCCCTTTCCGGTGCGCTCGCGCCGGTAGAGGGCGGTGACGATGGCGCCGAACAGGCCCATCGCGCTCGGATGGTCGCCCATGCCGGGGGCCGAGCGCGCGGGTGGGACGGTGTGGTCGGCGCGCACGAGGTCCATCAGCCCCGAGCGCGCCCACCAGGCGGTGGAATCGAAGCCCGACTTCTCCGCCTCCTCTCCCGTCTCGCCGTAGGCGCTGAACGCGGCATGGATCAGGCGCGGATTGAGCGGCATCAGGTCTTCCGCCGCGATGCCGAGCCGATGGCGCACGCCGCGCGGGTAGTTGGTGATGAACACGTCGGCCCCGCGCACCAGGCGGTGCAGCACTCCGCGGCCCTGCTCGGCCTTCAGGTCGAGCGCGAGGCTGCGCTTGTTCCGGCCCGTGAGCATCCAGGCGTAGTCGTGTTCGCTGTCCGGCAGGCCGGGCAGCGCGCCGAGATTGCGGTACGCGTCGCCCGTGCCGGGCGGCTCGATCTTGATGACGTCGGCGCCGAAGTCGCCGAGGACGGTCGCCGCCGCGGGGGCGGCGATGAAGCTCGCGCAGTCGATCACGCGCAGGCCGGCGAACACGCTGTCGGGCATTTCGCTAGGCTTCCCCACTCGAAATAGACGCCGTTTAATTTACACCGTCATTGCCGGACTTGATCCGGCAATCCAGCGGACTTGCCCGCCTGCATGGACTTCGGCTGGATGCCCGGATCAAGTCCGGGCATGACGGAACAAGGACACCACTTCCTCAGGCCCGCTCGTTTCCGAACACGATGGTCCCCGACGCGGCGAACATTCCGCCGACGCCGTGGCACACCGACACCTTCGCGCCCTGGATCTGCGCCGGCGCGATACCGCGCATCTGCCGCACGCTCTCCTGCAACGCGAACATCCCGTACATGCCCGAATGCGCGTAGGACAGCCCCCCGCCGTTGGTGTTCAGCGGCAGCTTGCTGCCCGGCGCCGTGTTGCGGCCGGCGATGAACGCTCCCGCCTCGCCGCGCCCGACGAAGCCCAGATCCTCCAGCCCATACAGCGGCAGATGCGCGAAGGCGTCGTAGATCATCAGATGATCGACATCCTTGTGCGCAATACCCGCCGCCTTCATCGCGGTGGGGCCGGCGACGCGGAACGCGCGCGAGGAGGTGAAATCTTCCATCTGGCTCACCATCGGCGTCTCGACGCTCTCGCCGGTGCCGAGGATGTACACCGGCTTTCCCTTCACGTCGCGCGCACGCTCGGCCGAGGTCAGGATCAGCGCCCCACCGCCGTCGGACACGAGGCAGCATTGCAGCAGCCGGAACGGATAGGCGATCATGCGCGACCCGAGCACGTCCTCGACCGTGATCGGGTCGCGGAACGTGGCGCGCGGGTTCTTGCCCGCCCACTCGCGCTGCACGACGGAGACCATCGCGATCTGCTCGTGCGTCACGCTGTATGTCTTCATGAAACGCAGCACGGGGATCGGGAACAGCGAGGGCGGGCCCATCGGGCCATAGGGCTGCTCGAACTGCCCGGCCAGGCTGTCGGGCGGCACCGAGCGGGGCGGGTTGCCGACGCGGGACTTGCCGCTCTCGCCGTGGGTGATGAGCACGGTCTTGCACAGGCCCGCCTCGATCGCCGCCGCCGCATGGCGGACATGGATCATGAACGAGCAGCCGCCGACCGAGGTGCCGTCCACCCAGTTGGGCGTGATGCCCAGGTAATGCGCGATCTGCACCGGCGTCTCCACCGCGCAGGCCACGCCGTCGATGTCCTTGGGCTTCAGTCCGCAGTCGGCCATTGCGTTCAGCGCGGCGTCGGCGTGCAACTGGATCTGCGACAGGTCGGGGATGGTGCCGAGCTTCGTGGTCTCGGATGCGCCGACGACGGCGATCTCTCCTGGCTTCAGCATCGTCTCACTCCGCCGGCCGGAACAGGGGAAGCGTGATGTCGTCGTCCATCTTCTGGAACGCGACCTCCAGCTTCATGTCAAGCCGCAGCGCCTCCGGCGTCTGCGGGCACTCGACGATGTTGCTCATCAGGCGCGGCCCCTCGTCGAGTTGCACGACCGCGATCGCATAGGGCGGCGTGAAGCCGGGCACGTTGCGGTGGTGGATGACGTAGCTCCACAGCACGCCACGGCCGGAGGCGGCGAACACGCTCACCTCGCGCGAGGCACAGGCGGGGCAGAACGGGCGCGGCGGGAAATATGCCTTGCCGCACGCATCGCACCGTTGCAGTCGCAGCTCGCCGGTGCGCGTGCCGTCCCAGAAATGCTTGGTCTCCGGCGTCGGCTTGGGCCGCGCGCGTCCGGGCTCGGGCATGGGCGTTTCCTCCGTGCGATTGCGTCAAGTGTGGACCGTGCGGGCGCGACCGTCCAGCCGCGGGACCGGCCGATGCCCCCAGTATCTCACGTCACGCACAGTCTTTCGGTAAGCTCCGCCCGCGTGTGGACGTCGAGTTTTGCATACAGATTCCGGGAATGCGTAATCACTGTGTGCTCGGTGACGCCCATGTCGTCGGCGAGCCTACCTCGCGAATGACCCGCCACGAGACCCTGGCAGAGCTGTGACTCGCGGTGCGAGAGCGGCAGTTCATTTATCCGGCGCAGAATCCTGAGCCGGAGCGGCTCGCGGCGGACGAGAGATACTCCGATGCGAGGGGCAGCCGTTGGGGGTGTCTCGTGCTCCATGCAGTGGAGATGGAAGATAAATTCCCCCCAGGCATTGAGGTGGCGCCATACCGGCGGCGCTGCCAGTGGGCTATCCTCGCGCTGCGCCGCCAGGATGTGGCAGAGGCGAACGACTTCGTCGGGCAATGCATCGACGCGCATCCGCCTGGCGGCGTCTGGCGACCACGAGGGATACCGCACCATCAACAGAAGCCGCGACGCGCCCCGGCTCACGTATTGCACGCAGCCCTTGCCGTCGGCGATCACCAGCCCGCTGTCGTCGCTGTCGACAAACCGGTGGTCCGGCGCGTGGCTGGTCAGCGCATGGGCAACGAATGGTGCAATCGCCTCAAGCAGCCGGGCGTCGCGTCGCGTGAAACCAGGATCGTTGGCGGCACGGGCGAGATGCAGGTCGCCGAGTCCAGGACCATGGCCGGCTATCTTGAGGTGCAGCACGCGTTCCCAACCTATGGGACGACATATCAGGTTGTACAAATCGCTGCTCATGAATTCCCGGTGGTCCACCTTCAGCACCCGTTCGTAGAGATCGCACGCCGACGAAGTGTAGTTCGTGCGCATCACGTCGGTGAATGTGTGTAGAAGTTCCCGCTCCCGGCGGTTGTGGAACTCCTGGAGGTAAAGGGGAGTCACTTCCGCCGCGCCGGGGATTTCGGAGTACATGTTGGCCAACTCCTGGTGCGGCCCGGCCCAGAAGAACGTGTTGCCGTGGCTCGGCACGAGGTCTTGCAAATCCCGCAAGAGTTGCGGGATCACGATCTGATCGCTCAGTCCCAGGCAGCACAGCCGCTGGATGCGGGCGATCACTCGCCCGGTCGGTGTGGCTTGCGTCACGGCACTCTACCCCCGTCTGCCGGCCAACTTGGCAAGAGCACGCCAAACGGATTAACGCGGGAACTACCACGAACGGGGGAAGTCCCGCGTCCCGCCTGATCGGTAGGCTCCGGTCGTTGGTTCATCTGGAAGCAACGATATCAGGGGATCCGGAAGGGAAAGTACCATGCCATCCGCAAGGGGTCTGCGAGCATGGCTGACGGATTTCCCTGCCTTGTCTCCCGTCCTCCTCTTCAGTCTGATCGGCCTGCTGATCACCGCCTGGTGTGCGCTGCCGTCCCGGACTGGGCAGCGCCGCTCTCCGACGTTCGGGCCTGGAGCTGAGACCCGACGGCCGCCGCGCGGCCTTCCGTCCCAAGCAATGTGACTTGCAAAGCATGGTGTTCACGTCACGCACAGCTTCTCGGTAAGCTCCGCCCGGGTGTGAACGTCGAGTTTTGCATACAAATTCCGGCAATGCGTGATCACTGTATGCTCGGTGATCCCCATGTCGTCGGCGAGCCTCGCTCGCGAATGACCCGCCGCTAGACCGTGGCAGAGCTGCGATTCGCGGTGCGAGAGCGGCAGTTCATTTATGCGGCGCAGGAGCTTGAGTCGGAGCGGCTCGCGGCGGGTGATAGATACTCCTACGAGATGGGCCGCCGTTGGGGTCTCGTGCTCCATACAGTGGAGATGGAAGATAAACTCCCCCCAAGCGTTTAGGTGGCGCCATACCGGTGGTGCCGGCAATGGCCTATCCTCGCGCTGCGCGGCCAGGCTGTGGCACAGGCGAACGACTTCGTCAGGCAATACATGACCGCGCATCTGCCTGGCCGGTGACCAGGAAGGATACCGCACCATCAACAGAAGCCGCGCCGCGCCTCGACTCAGATATTGCACGCAGCCTTTGCCGTCAGCAATCACCAGCCCGCTGTCTTCGCTGTCAACAAACGGATCGGCCGGCGTGCGATGGGTCAGGGCATGGGCAACGAAGGGTGCGATTGCCTCAAGCAGCCGGACCTCGCGGCGCGTGAAATCAGGATCGCTGGCGACACGGCCCATATTCAAGGCGCCGAGTTCCGGGCCTTGGCGCGTTATCTTGAGCTGGATCATGCGCTCCCAACCCAGGGGACGAATTATCAGATTGTACAAGTCGCCGCTCATGAACTCCCGGCGGTCCACCTTCAGCACCCGTTCGAAGAAATCGCACGCCGGCGAGGCGTAGTTCGCGCGCATCACGTCAGTGAATGTTAACATGACTTCGCGCTCCCGGCGGTTGTGGAACTCCTGGAGGTACAGGGGAGCCACTTCCGCTGCGCAGGGGCTTTCGGTGTAGATGTTGGCTAACTCCTGCTGCGGCCCGGCCCAGAAGAAGGTGTTGCCGTGGCTCGGCACGAGATCTTGCAGGTCCCGCAGGAGTTGCGGAATGACAATCTGATCGCTCAGGCCAAGGCAGCACAGCCGCTGAATCCGCGCGATCACTCGCCCGGTCGGTGTGGCTTGCGTCACGGCGCTCCTCCCGTTTGCCGGCCAACGTAGGCAAGAACCCGGCAAACGGATCAGCGCGAGAACTACCACGAACGGGGGAAGTCGCGCGTCCTATCCGGGCGGTAGGCTCCCGCCGTTGGTTCGTCTGGAAACGACGATATCAGGGACATCCGAGAACGGGAAGTGTCATCACGCCCGCAAAAGACTTTGCGAGCGTCGTGACGGACTTTCCTCTCGCTCGGCGCCCGGGCATCACGCTGACGTTACCAAATTGCCTGTTCCCGCAAGGGGAGGAAACGAATGTCGCAAACCAATCGCCGCCTCTTTCTCGGTGGCCTGGCGTTCGGCGCGAGTGCCGTCACGACACACGCCCTGGCGGCAAGCGGGGATGGCCACGCGGCCGGCTACGACGTCGCGTCGGACTCGCAGTTCACGCCTCTGATCCCCCGCCGCGCGGGCCAGCCGCCGGCCTTCACCTATCCGCTCGATCGCCAAACACCGAAAGCAACATCCGGCGGTTGGGCACGCGACGTCACCATGCGCAACCTGCCGATCTCCGAGGAGATCGCCGGCGCGCATCTGTTCGTCAATCCTGGCGGCGCACGCGAGATGCATTGGCACCGCGGCGCCGAGTGGGCCTGCGTCCTCGCCGGCCACTGCCAGGTGACGGTGGTCGATCCGGCCGGCATGGCCGAGGTGGTGAACTACGCTCCGGGCGACCTGTGGTATTTCCCTGGCGGGCACAGCCACGCCATCCAGACGCTGGGCGAGCAGCCCTTCCATGCCATCCTGACCTTTGATGACGGTCTCTATTCCGAGCACGGCACGTTCGGCATGAGCGACTGGATGAGCCGCCTCGACGCCTCGCTTCTGGCGCAGAATTTCGGGATCCCGGCCGACTTTTTCGGCGCGCTGCCGAAAGCCGAGACGTACATCATGCAAAGTCGGGTGATCCCGCTCGACGGGGCGGAGGCGCGGTGCGCGCGCGAGCTCGATCACGCGCGCACCCACCGCCATGCCCTGATGGCGCGGACGCCATGGCGCGAATTCCCGGGCGGGACAATACACCGCGCCTCGACGCAGGAGTTTCCCCTTTCCGCCACGGTGACCGGGCTCGTCATCCGCCTGCATCCCGGTGCGATGCATGAGCTGCACTGGCATTCGAACGCCAACGAGTGGTTCTACGTCACGAAGGGCCGGATCCGCGCGACGATGTTCGGCGTGGACAAGCGGATGGCGACGGCCGAGCTCCAGGCCGGCGATTGCGCCTATATCCCGCGCGGCTGCGGTCATTCGGAGCAGAACATCGGCACCGACGAGTGCGAGATCGTCGGCTCGCTCGATAACGGCGTCTATGAGGAAAGCACGCTCTCCGCCTGGGTGGCGAACGCGCCGCGGCACCTGCTTGCGAATAATTTCGGGATAACGGAAGCGGCCGTCCCGGACTTCCCCAAGTGGGGGCAGAGCATCATCGCCAGAGTGTGAGGGCGGCTACTTCCTCGAATGGGGAATGCGCCAACTTCGGCCCGCCCCGACGGTTCGCGGGCCCGCAAAGGAGATCGCACATGTTCAGGTCTTCGTTCGTCTTATCCCGCTACGCGGTCGCTACGGAGCTGCTGCAACGCGGCCATCAACGACCGGCGCTTCGGCTTGGCGGAGCCCCGGTACGGTTGGGGCTCGACGCCCTCTCCCATGCCGTGGTCGGCCGGATCGCACTCTGGCGCCGACGCGCCATCGACCGCGCCGAGCTGATGCGAATGAGCCGCCTTGAGCTGAGCGATATCAGGCTGAACCCCGGCGATGCACGGGACGAGGCGAGCAAGCCGTTCTGGCGGGGTTGACCCGAGCCGGCCGCGCTCGCGGCTAAGGATCGGAAAGTAGGACCGCCTGATGTGGTCCGCGCGGCTGCGCGCGGTCCGGACACGGTCACCTGTGTGGGGAGAGGAACAGCGTCATGCGCACACGATTGTTGCATATCCATAACCATAACCATGGCTCCGACGAGTCCGTGGTTGAGATCGCGCCATTCACCGAGCGCCTGCCCTTCAGGCCGGGCCCCTCTTGGTATGACGCGTACTGGTGCCAAGACCGGCGCGAGCGGGGCACCGACGACCGGGCTCCGTCATCCCCGTCATATTCGCTGCTTCGGGGTTTCGTTCTGGCATGGCTCGACGCGCTAAGCGGCCCGCAGGCCGCGCCGGTTTCCCACGAGCCCGCGGAACCGGTGAGCCGCGCGCACCGGCCACGGCTCGCCAGCGGACGGTGATGCACGAAGCAAGGATGGCCGCGCCGGCACCGGCCGGCCTCCGCCTGAAAGGAGACCGCACATGCTCTGGTCATTATCCGCATTGTTCGGCTGCGCGGCCGCCGGAGAGCTGCTGCATCGCGTGACCGGCCTTCCAATTCCCGGCACGGTCATCGGAATGGTCCTGCTGTTCGCCGGCCTGGGACTGGCGGGACGCGAGGGCCGGCCGGTTTCGCTGCCGGCCGCCGACGGATTGCTCTCCTATCTCGCGCTGTTCTTCGTGCCGCCCGGGGTCGGCGCCGCGCTGCGCGTGGCGAGCCTCGCCCAATCATGGCCCGCCGTCGTGTTCGGTATCCTGGGATCGAGCGTGCTCGCGCTCATCATCACGGGCCGCGTCGCCCAGGCGCTGCTGGCCTGGCAGGATCGCCGCGCGGCGGCGCCGGTCCATCCTCGGCTGGGGCGTGCGCTATGAACGCGCTCGCTCAGGCGTTCGGCGACATGAGTGGGCTGCTCCTGCTCGCCGGCACGCTGCTCGCCTTTGAGACGGGGGTGCGGCTGCAACGACGGCTCGGCGGCAACGCGCTCGCCAATCCCGTCCTGGTCGCGGTCGTGCTGATGGCCGCCGTCGTGAAGCTGACCGGGATATCCGGCGCGGCCTATCTGAATGCCGTGCGGCCGCTTGATCTGCTGCTCGGCCCCGCGACCGTGGCGTTGGCTCTGCCGCTCTATCGCAGCGCACCGCGCATCCGGCAGGCGATCATGCCGGTGATGCTTGGGGTGCTGACCGGCGGCGCGGTGGCGGCGGTCTCGGTCGTGGCGATCGCCGCGACGCTCGAGGCGCCGTCGCTGCTGCTGCGCTCCATCGCGACCAAGTCCATCACCGTCGCGATCTCGATGAGCGTGGCGAAGGAGATCGGCGGCGATCCGCAGCTTGCCGCGGCGCTGACGGTGCTCACGTCAATCAGCGGCGCCGTGATCTGCGTGCGGGTGCTCGACCTGGCCGGGGTGCGCGATCCCCGCGCGCGGGGGCTGGCGACGGGCGTAACGGCGCATGGCATCGGAACGGCGCGGATGCTCACCGAAAGCGCGGAGGCGGGCGCCTTCTCGGGGCTCGCGATGGGTCTGGCGGGGTTCGCCGGCGGCGTCTTGGTGCCGCTGGCATTCAAGCTCCTCGGTCCCTGAGCGATGACGAGCGAGAGGGAGAGGGAGAGCGATCATGGTTGACGCGAGCCGTCCGATGTCGTTCCGCCGCGCAACCTTGTGCGTGCTGCTGCCGTTCGCGTCGGGCTATTACCTCTCCTACCTGTTTCGCACCATCGGCGCCCTGATCTCGGGCCGCATGGTCGCGGACCTGCATCTCGTGCCGGCGGACCTGGGGCTATTGACCTCGGCCTACTTCTTCACCTTCGCCCTCGCCCAGCTCCCGTTGGGCGTGGCGCTGGACCGCTACGGGCCGCGCCGGGTGCAGGCAGTCCTGCTTCCGCTGGCGGCGGGGGGCGCCGGCCTGTTCGCGCTCGCGCACGGCCTCGCGCTCCTGGCACTCGGCCGCGCCCTGATCGGCCTCGGCTCGGCGGCCGCGCTGATGGCTGGGCTGAAGGCATTGACGCTGTGGTTCCCCCGCGAGCGCCTGGCGCTGGCCAATGGCGTGCTCATCATGCTGGGCGCGCTCGGCGCCGTCACCGCCACCGCGCCGGCCGAGATGCTGCTCCAGGTCGCGGACTGGCGCGCCCTGTTCGCGCTGCTCGCGCTTGCCGCCGTTTGTAGCGTGGCCCTGATCGTCCTCGCCGTCCCGCGACGCCATGCGACCACCGCGGCCGCCGCGCCCGGACCGAGGGCGGGGCCGCTGGACATCTACCGGAACCGGCGCTTCTGGCGCCTCGCCCCGCTCTCCATGGGTTGCATCGGCACGTCCTTCGCCATGCAGGGGCTGTGGGCCGCGCCGTGGCTGGGCGACGTGGCGCACCTCGCGCGGCCGGACCTGGTCGGGGACTTGTTCGCCATGGCGCTCGCGCTCTGCGCCGGCGCGCTCGGCCTGGGCATCGTCGCCGACCGGCTGCGCCGGCGCGGCGTGCGGCCGGGCGAGGCGCTGGCCATGGTGGCCGCGCTCTCCATCCTCGCGCAGGCCGCGCTCATCCTGCGCCTGCCCGTGCCGCCGCTGCTGCCCTGGCTCGTCCTGGCGGTAGCCGGGAGCGCGACGGTGCTGAGCTATGCCGCGCTCGCGGAGGTGTTCCCGAAGGAGATGGCCGGGCGTGCCAACAGCGCGCTCAACGTCCTGCACATCGGCGGCGCCTTCGTCATCCAGAGCGGCATCGGCGTGGTGGTCGGGCTCTGGAGCGCGGACGCCGCCGGGCATTCCCCGGCCGTCGCGTATTCGATTGCCTTCGCCGCCAACGTCGTGCCGCAATGCCTCGCGCTCAGCTGGTTCGTCGCGGCGCCCGCCTTGACGGGGCACGCCGGCCCGGCGCCGGCCGCCGCGGATGGGATGAGCAAGCCGATCGGCATGGCGAGGGAGGGCGGCTACACCGGCATGACCCGCCCCTGATGCGCGCGCCCGATACGTGCGGTGTCCTCGCGCCCGCCGGCGATCACGCGCACGCCCTCGTCGATGCGCGCGGCCACCGTCTCCGGCGTGCAGCCTTCGAGGAACGCCACGCCGTTGGCCCGGCACGCGGCCATGATGCGTGTCCGCGCCTCGGCCATCCCCGGCGGATAGGGATAGCGCGGCACGTCCACGTAGCCCAGCGACAGGCCAAGATCGCCCGGCCCCAATTCGGCGAAGGCGAGGCCCGGCACCGTCAGGATGGCCTCGCAATTGGCGACGCCCTCGGGGCTTTCGAGCTTCACCCCGAGCATCAGTTCACCGAGCGGATTGAGCGGCCAGGGATCGCAGCGCGCGAAATAGTCGCGCTCCGACAGCCCCCAGATCGGCGCCGCCGTGGTTTCCGACCCGCGCCCGCGCATCCCCCGTCCCAGCGTGCCCGGCGCCGGCGCGGCCGGCGCGCGCTCGCCATGCATCCGCGAGACCGGAGAGGGCAGCGCGGGATCAAGTCCGGCCTCGTGATGCGGATAGCGGCAGGATTCCACGAAGGCGCGCACCGCATCCGCCGTCTCCGCCTGGCACAGCAGCACGCCATGCGCGCCCCGCCCGAGGATTTGCCGGAACTGCCAGGCGTTATGGCGCACGTTCAGCGCGTCGATACCGTTGACCGGAGCCTCGACAACCACCGTCGGCGTGCGATGGCCCGAGCGGGTTCCCGCCTCCGCCAGGCCCTGCATGTATTCGGCGAGCCCGGCCATATCGAAGGCGCCGTGCTCCATTCCGACATTGATGTAGTCGGCCCAGGTCGCCGCGTCCGCGCGCCCCTGCGCGCGCGTCAGCACATGCCCCGAATGCGCGCCCGTGTAATAGATCGCCTGTCCCCGCTCCAGCAGTTCGACCGCCCGGTTCACCCTTCCCACCGCGTCCTCCATCGCTTCCGCGCGCCAGGGAGGCTAGAGGCTTCCGCATCCTCTGCCTATGCTGCCGCACCGGCGCCGCAGAGCGCCACGGGAGGACAGTCCATGAGCGCAGGGGGGATGGGGATTACCGTCGAGCCGATCGTCGGCCCCCTGGAGCAGCGATACCGGCAATCCTCGGCGTTCCGCGCCGCGAGCGATGCGACGCGGGTGACCCGCACGCACTGGCATATCGCCGCCGCCAACGGGCTCGGCTGGATGTTCGACGGCATGGACGGCGTGATCTTCGCGCTGGCCTCGCCGCTCATCATCCGCGATTTCGGCGTCACTCTGCCGCAATACCGCTCCGGCGGGCAGATCGCGCTGCTGATCGGCATCGCCGGCATGTTCGTCTGGCCCTGGCTCGGCGACCGCTTCGGCCGGCGCGGACTGCTCGCGCTCAACATCGCGATGTTCTCGGCCATGATGCCGCTGGTCGCGGCGGCGCAGACCTGGGCGGCGTTCGTCGCCGCGCGCTGCGCCATCAATTTCGCGCTGAACGGGGAATGGGCGCTCGGCTCGATGCTGGTGGCCGAGACCTGGCCCGCGCATCTGCGCGGCCGCATCATCGGCATCAATCGCGGAACGTGGTGCTTCGGCGCCTCGCTGGCCGGAGTGATCGCGACGGTAATCATCGCGCGCTGGGGCTGGCGATGGGCGTGCGTCGTGCCGGCGACTGTGGCGCTGCTGGCCGTCTACGTGCGCGCGAAGTGCCCGGAATCGCCCTACTGGGTGCGCACGCAGGACCGCAAGCGGCGCATCCGGGAGGCCGAGGCGAGCGGCGCACCGATCCCCGCCGACGACCGCGCCTGGATCGAGAAGACGCGCAGGATTCCGCTCAGCCAGGTGTTCCTGCCCGACATGCGCCGCGGCACCGCCGTCGCGACCTTCATCGCGTGCTGCAGCACCATCATCTACGGCACGGTCGGCGGCTGGATGCCGCTCTATCTGTCGCAGGAGCGGCACTGGTCAACGGCCGCCTATGGCAGCTTCTACATCGCCTGGGGCCTGGTGGGCTTCCTCGGTCTGCTGGCCGCGGGCTGGATCTCCGACCGCTTCGGCCGGCGCCCGGCATTCTACATCATGCTGATCCAGGGCGCGGTGTTCATCACGCTCTGGGTGTACGCCACGACGGACGTCGAGGTATGGGTGTACGGCCTGCTATGGAGCATCGGCTTCCTCGGCTTCTGGGCGCCCGCCATGACGCTGACCGCCGAGGTCTTTCCCACCCGCATCCGCGGCGTCGGCAACGGCTTCGCCTGGGCGGTCGCCTGGCTGGTCGGCTTCGTGCTGTGGCCGTTCGTCGCGATCGCGCTACAGCAGCGCACCGGGTCGTTCGCCAATTCGTTCCTGCTGATCCCGGTGGCGATGCTGCTGATGGCGCTCGGCGTGTGGCTGTTCGTGCCGGATCACGCCGGGAAGGACTTGGACGCGATCGGGGTGTGAAGGAAGTCTTCTCAGGCCGACAGCTTCTGCATCACCGCTTCCGGGATGTCGAAGTTCGCGTACACGTTCTGCACGTCCTCGTTGTCGTCCAGCGCATCCATCAGCCGCGTCACCGCCCCGGCGCGCTCGTCGTCGAGCGTGACCGTGCTGGCCGGGCGCCAGTCGAGGCGGGCGTCGTCGGGTTCGCCGAAGCGACCCTCCAGCGCGTCGCGGACGGCGAAGAAGTCGTCCGGGGCGCAGGTGATCTCGTGGCCGTCGGCGTCGCTCTCGACGTTCTCCGCCCCGGCCTCGATGGCGGCTTCCAACATCTCGTCGGGGCCGGCGCTCGCGGGCCGGTAGCGGATCACACCGAGGCGGCTGAACAGGAAGCTGACCGAATTCGTCTCCCCCAGCGCGCCGCCATGCTTGGCGAAGGCCGCGCGAACGTCGGAGGCGGTGCGGTTGCGATTGTCGGTCAGCGCCTCGACGATGACGGCGACGCCGGCCGGGCCATAGCCCTCGTAGCGCACCTCGACGTAGTCCTCCGCGCCGCCGCCGCCGGTCGCCTTCTTGATCGCGCGCTCTACCGTGTCCTTAGGCATGTTGGCCTGCCGCGCGGCCGTCACGGCGGCGCGCAGGCGCGGGTTCGCGGCCGGGTCAGGCAGCCCGTGGCGGGCCGAGACGGTGATCTCGCGGATCAGCCGGGCGAACTGCCGGGCGCGGCGCGCGTCCTGCGCGCCCTTGCGGTGCATGATGTTCTTGAACTGGGAATGGCCGGCCATATTCGCGCTATCGGTTGTCGGGATGGCACCCAATCTAAGCACCGGGTCGGCCACGAGGAAGAGAGCACCCATGTTCATCGCCATGAATCGCTTCAAGGTCCAGCCCGGGTCCGAGGCGGCCTTCGAGCAGGTCTGGACCGGCCGCGACACGCATCTGCATGGCGTGCCGGGCTTCGTCGAGTTCCACCTGGTGCGCGGCCCGGACCGCGAGGATCATGTGCTGTATGCCTCGCACACCATCTGGCGCTCGCGCGCCGATTTCGAGGCGTGGACCCGGTCGGAGGCCTTCCGGGCCGCCCACGCCAATGCCGGACAGAATAAGCCGCTGTACTTGGGGCACCCGGATTTCGAGGGGTTCGAAGTGATCCAGACGATCCGGCCGGGATAGGGGCATTCGTCCCCCCAACCCTCCCGCAAGCGGGAGAGGGGGCGTGGTTTGGGGCGCTACTCCGGCATAGCCTGCGACAGCCGCCCGCCGAGCCGCAGCGGCGCCACCCGACGCGCCATGCCGGTGGCGTCGTCGGTCTCGACGAACACGCCGCACAGGGTCGCCTCGCCCTCGGCGGGGTTCAGCCGCTCGCCGGGCATCTTGCGCCAGAAGCGCGTCGCCGCGCTCTCCTTCTGCATCCCGATCACGCTGTCGTAGTCGCCCGACATGCCGGCGTCGGACTGGAACGCCGTGCCGCCGGGTAGAATCTGGTGGTCGGCCGAGGGGCAGTGCGTGTGCGTGCCGACGATCAGCGACGCCTGACCGTCGAAGGTGTGGCCGAAGGCCATCTTCTCGCTGCTCGCCTCGGCGTGGAAATCCATCACGATGGCTTGCACCGTGCCGGTGCCGCCCAGGCGATGGCGCGACAGCGCCTCGGCGGCGCCACGGAACGGGCAGTCGAGCGCGTCCATGTACAGCCGGCCCATCGCCTGTAGCACCAGTGCGCGCCTCCCGCCCGGCACATCGACGACGATCGTGCCCGCCCCCGGCGTGCCGGGCGGGTAGTTCAGCGGGCGCAGCAGGCGCGGGTGGTCGGCGATGTAGGGAATGATCTCCCTGCGGTCCCAGGAATGGTTGCCGAGCGTGAGTACATCGGCCCCGGCCGCCAGCAGCGCCTCGGCCATGTCGGGGGCCAGGCCGAAGCCGTGCGAGGCGTTTTCGGCGTTAACCACCACGAGATCGAGCCGCAAGCGCGCGCGCAGCCCCGGCAGCGCGGCGGCAACGGCGTCGCGCCCGGAGCGGCCGACCACGTCGCCGATGAACAGGATGTGCATTCTGTTTAGCGTTCCTCGCAGAAGATGACGCCGCCCTCGGTCGCCACCGCGGACAGGCGGACGTCCCCCGGCCCCGTCGGCACGCGATCCACCTGCTGGGCCGCATAGGCGCAGCCGAGCGCGAAGGCTACCGGCAGGCCGGTCAACGTGCGGTCGTAGTAGCCCCCGCCGTAGCCGAGCCGCGCGCCCGTCCGGTCGAACGCGAGCAGCGGGACCAGCAGGAAATCGGGCCGGCGGACCTCGCCCGCGGGACGCATGGTGCCGAACCGCTCCGCCACCAGCGCCTCGCCCGGCCGCCACAGCCGGAAGACCAGCGCCTCTCCGCGTCGCGGGGTGACGGGCAGCACGATCGGATGCCCGCGTGCGTGCAGCGCCACGAGCAAGGGGCGAATGTCGATCTCCTGGCCCATCGGCCAGAAGCCCGACACCGTCGCGCCCGCTCCCGGCGGGCACTGGTGCAGAACCACCCGCGCCAGATCGGCGCCGAGCGCGGGGTCGGAATCCGCGCGCAGCGTGAGTGCGCGTGCCCGCGCGGCGCGCTTGGCCTCGATCAGATCGGGATCGGATGTGTGCGGAGCCGCCATGGCCGTTGGCGTCTCAACCCTCCCAGAGCCTGCTTGTGCAGGTGGGCGCCAGATACCGAGACCAAGATCCCGGCAGAGCCAGCTCCCGAGAGGTTGCTTACTGGCCCCGGGGATGAATTACCTGACGCACCGGGCAGCCCCGCTAAACTGATCTAGGGATGCTCCAGCCCCGCCGCAATATCTTCCGCCCGCCGGGCGAGTCGGGAAATCTTGCGGCCGAGCTTCGGATCGACGGGCGCCGGCGAGCCCGGGGGCGTACCCTGGCCCGTCCTGGACGCGCCACCGGCCCGCTTCTCGGCATCACGCAATGCTTCGCCCATCTCGAACAAATCGTCGGCCATCAGCAGCGCGGCCATGACCAGCATGCGCGCCTCGCCGGATTGGCCGGCGACCGCCTTGATCCCGTCGATCCGCCGCTCGATCTCGCTGGCCATCGCGAGCAGATGCTGCTCCTCGCCGTCCTGGCAGCCCACCGTGTAGGCGAAGCCGTTGATCTTTACGGTGACCTGCGCCATGCGCGCTCCTTCGATTCTTTCAGGCCTCTGCGTCCAACGCGGCGCGCAGGCGTTCGATCATGCGGTCCAGCCGCTCCCGGACCTCCTCGATCGGCAGGCCCGAGTCCGGTTGGCCCGAGTTGGGCGCGGGCGCCTGCCGGAGTGCACTCAGCCGGGCGATGCGTTCGAGCGCGGCCTCCAGCAGTTCGACGGCCGCCTCGGCATCCTCGGTGGTGCTCGCCATGTCCGTTCCCCGCCGCGACTCCGGCGCGCGGCTTGTTCCCATTGCACTGAACGCGGTCGGAGGCTTGAACGTCAAGCCATGCCGGTGTCCATGTCTTTGCCGCCCGCCGTCGTGGTCCACGGGCTCGATCACGCGCGGGCCGCGCTGGCCGAGGGCGTGCCGGTCACGCTGCTCTCCGCGCCCGGCGCCGCGCTCTATCTCGGCTGCGCCTTCTGGCGTGCGCTGGTCGCCCGGGCCACGGTCGAACACCCCGACGTTCCGGCGTCCGACATCCTGGACTGCGCCGACGCTGCCGGGCAAGCCCTCGCGGCGCTGCGGATCGGGCAACACATCGTGGTGTTGACGCCGGACGCCGCCGGGCGGGGCGCCGTTGCCGCGATCGCCGCGAGCGCCGGGGCGGTCCTGCTGGCGGCACGCCCGCCGGCGCTCGACCTCGCCGAGCGGGGTGCCGCGCGCCGGCTCGGCGCATGGCTGGGGAAGCGCGCGCCGGATGACAGCGGGCCGCCGCTGCGCTAGTAGCGCGAGAGCGTCGAACGAGGCGAGAGGAACCGACCATGCGTAGGACCGAGCGCGTCACGAAGATCCTCGACTGGTACGAAGGCGATCCGCCCGGCGTGAAGGCCAACCTCGCCCGCATCCTGATGACCGGGAAGCTGGCGGGCACCGGCAACGTGGTGATCCTGCCGGTGGACCAGGGCTTCGAGCATGGCCCGGCGCGCAGCTTCGCGCCCAACCCGCCGGCCTATGACCCGCACTACCACTATCAGCTCGCGATCGAGGCCGGGCTGTCGGCCTACGCCGCCCCGCTCGGCATGATCGCGGCCGGCGCCGAGACCTTCGCCGGCGCCATCCCGACCATCCTGAAGCTCAACAGCGCCAACAGCCTCGCCACCAGCAAGGATCAGGCGGTGACGGGCAGCGTGAAGGACGCGCTGCGCCTCGGCTGCTCCGCGATCGGCTTCACGATCTACCCGGGCAGCGAATACGCCTACGCCCAGATGGAGGAACTGCGCGCGCTCGCCGAGGAGGCGAAGGGAAACGGCCTCGCCGTGGTGGTGTGGAGCTATCCGCGCGGCCCGAATCTGAACAAGGAAGCCGAGACGGCCATCGACATCTGCGCCTATGCCGCGCACATGGCGGCGCTGCTGGGGGCCAACATCATCAAGGTGAAGCCGCCGAGCGCGCATATCGGGCTGGAGGCCGCGCGCAAGTCGTATGAGAAGGTAGACGTCTCCACCCTGTCCGCGCGCGTGCGCCACGTCATGCAGGCGGCGTTCAACGGCAAGCGCATGGTCCTTTTTTCGGGTGGCGAGCCGAAGGGGCTGGACGCGCTCTATGAGGAGGTCCGCGGCATCCGCGACGGCGGGGCCACCGGCAGCATCATCGGGCGCAACACCTTCCAGCGTCCGAAGCCGGAGGCGCTCGAGATGCTGGGCAAGATCATCAACATCTATCTCGGCAAGGACTGAGCGATGGCCGAGCCGGGGTGCCGCCTCTATCTGGTCACCCCGCCCAGCCTCGACCTCGCCCGCTTCCCCGACCTGCTTGGTGCGGCGCTGGACGCCGGCGAGGTGGCGGCGGTGCAGCTTCGCCTGAAGGATGCCGACGATGCGGCCTGGCGGCGCGCGATCACGGCGCTGCGCCCCGTCGCGCAGGCCCGAGAGGTGGCGTTCCTGCTGAACGACCGCGCCGATCTGGTGCGCGACACCGACTGCGACGGCGCGCATGTCGGCCAGCAGGACATGCCGGCGCGCGAGGCGCGGGCGCTGCTCGGCCCCGACCTCATGCTCGGAGTGACCTGCCACGCGAGCCGCGATCTCGCGATGCAGGCGGGCGAGGACGGAGCGGATTATGTGGCGTTCGGCGCGTTCTATCCCTCCGGCACCAAGCCGACGAAGCATCATGCGGACGTGGAGATCCTGCGCTGGTGGTCCGAGCTGATGGAACCGCCCTGCTGTGCGATCGGCGGCATCACCGCCGAGAACTGCGCGCCGCTGGTGCGGGCAGGCGCGGACTTCCTGGCCGTGGTCGGCGCGGTGTGGGCGCATCCCGAGGGACCGGCGGCGGGCGTGCGCGCACTGAGCGCGGCGATCCGCGCGGCGGAGGAGTGAGAGGCGTCATGGCCCGGCTGAGTGTCAATCTCAATAAGGTGGCCCTGCTGCGGAATTCGCGGCGCACCGGCGTGCCCGACCTGCTCGCCTTCGCCCGCGCGTCCATCGCGGCGGGCGCGCGCGGCATCACCGTGCATCCCCGGCAGGACGAGCGCCACATCCGCCGCGCCGACGTGCAGCCGCTGGCCGAGCTGCTCGCGCCGATGCGCGAGGTCGAGTTGAACATCGAGGGGTTCCCCGACGCGCGACTGCTGGAGATCGCGCGTGAGACGCACCCGGCGCAATGCACGCTGGTGCCCGATGCGCCCGACGCCTTCACGTCGGAGAAGGGTTGGGATCTCGATCCCGCGCAGGCGGCGCTGGCGGGGCCGGCGGTCGCGGCGCTCAAGGCGCTGGGCGCGCGGGTGATCCTGTTCGTCGATCCCGATCCCGCAATCGTGCCCCGCGTCGCGGAGGCGGGGGCGGACGGGATCGAGATCTACACCGGGGCGTACGCGGCGGCGTTCCGGGCGGGCGGCGCCGACGGCACGCTGCTCGATGCCTGCGCGGCGACGGCCGAGGCGGCGCGCGCGCACGGGCTGGTGGTGAACGCCGGGCACGATCTTAATCTGCGCAACATCCCCCCTTTGGTGGAGCGGATCGGCTTCCTCGCCGAGGCCTCGATCGGGCATGAGTTGACGGCGGACGCGCTGATGATGGGCTTCCCCGCCGCCGTCACGGCCTATGCCGGGGCGCTGCGCGGATGACCCATACGCATATGTTCCAAGCGACGGTGGAGTGGACCGGCGATCGGGGCACGGGCACCACGTCCTATCGCGCCTACGGGCGCGACCACCGCATCCTTGTCGAGGGCAAGCCGCCGATCCTGGGCTCGTCGGACCCGGCGTTCCGGGGCGATGCGACGCGTTACAACCCCGAGGAGTTGCTCGTTGCGTCGCTCTCGGCCTGTCACATGCTGTGGTACCTGCACCTGGCCGCCGAGGCGGGTGTCGTCGTGACCAGCTACGTCGATAGGGCGGAAGGCGAGATGACCCTGGAGCCGGACGGCGGCGGGCGGTTCACCGGCGTCGTGCTGCGCCCCGAGGTGACGCTGGCCCCAGGGGCGGACCGCGCACGCGCGGAGGCGCTGCACGCGGGGGCGCACGCCAAGTGCTTCATCGCGAGGTCGGTGAATTTTCCGGTGACGCACGAGGCGGTGGTGCGCTGGGCACCCCCTCCCCCCGGCCCCCTCCCGCAAGGGGAGGGGGAGTAGAAGGCGGCGCTTGCTGCTCCCCTCCCCTTGCGGGAGGGGTCGAGCGCGAGGGAGTGGGCTCAGTGATGCGATGCCGATAGCAGCGTCGTCTGCGTCGTGTCGTGCACCATGCCGACCCCGTAGCCGGTGGCGAGCGTCCCGCCCTGCGATGCGCCGCCTCGCGAGGCGTTGCCGGGCACGGGGCGGAGGTCGTTCAGCGCGACCCCCGAGCCGGTGCCGGCCTCGCCGCCGCCCGCGCCATCGCCGCCGCCCGCGAATGTCATGGGTGCCGCCCCGATTGTCCTGGGCGTGACCGGCACGGGCGGGTCGAGGATCAGCGTGCCGCCGTGGCCGTCGGACGTGAAGCGGAAATTCGCCGCAACATAGGTGCCCGCGAAGCGCAGCGCGGCGGCGGTGGCGGTGCCGCTCTTCACTGTCAGAGTGCCCTGGCCCGTGCCCGCCGCATAGTTCAGCGAAACGCCCGCCGTGCCGACATTGACGAGATCGATCGCATCGCTCCCGGTAAAGCCGGCGATCGTGCCCGTCATGCTCCCTGCCTGCGCGAGCGCCAGCGTTCCGGTGTTCGCCTCGAAGCGCACCGGCACGTTGACGGCGTTGTTCGCGGTGAGCGTGGAGCCGGCGGCGATGAGCGCGTTGCCGACCGGCGAGCCGCCCAGCAGCGGCGCATTGACGACGAGCTGCCCGTTTTGCGCGAGCACATGGCCGGAGTCGTAGATCGTGTTCGCCGTGATCGTCCCGGCCCCGTACAGCACCCCGGTGGCGCCGATCGCTAGCGGCTGCGCCGAGAGGGTTCCGCCGCCAAGGATGATCTGCCCGTTGTCGTAGAGCAGACCCGGATCGTTGAAGGCGCGGCCGTTGTTGAGCACCAGCACGCCGGCGGAACCGACGTAGTGCATCGTCTGCTCCAGACTCGTGGTCCTGAACTGGGTCGTGTCGTAGTACTGCACCTGCGACCCGGCGCCGTTCAAGACCATCGCGGCGTTCATGGTGGTGATCGGGTCGTCCATCCCGAGATTGAGCATGGAGTTGGCATCCACTTCCCAGTAACCCCCGCTGAGAAGATTGCCCGCGAGATTGGAGACCCGATCGGCCTCCAGCGAGAGCGTGTCGCCGCTGGCGATGACCACCTTTCCAGCGTTGGTGAAGGTGCCTCCCAGGACGATCATGGAGCCGTTCGCCGCGTTGGCCGCGATCAAACCGTTGTTGATCAGCGCGTCGCCGAAGCCCCGCCCGATGTCGATCTCGGCCATCGCCCCGCGCTGCTGGATGCCGGCGCCGGCACCGAGCGTCAGCGCGCCGCCGGCGCCGATGTCGCTGACCGAAAGTGTGGCGGCCTTGGTGTTGCTGCCGAGGTTGATGGTCGCGTTATTAAAGGTCTGGGTGCCCTGGAAAATGAGTTCGCTGCCGGCGCCAAGTACATTGACTGCACCCACGCCGGTGCCGCCGGCACCCGTCACCGTCAAGCCCTGCACGACGAGGTTGGACAGCGCCGGGGTGAGGTTCACCAGGCCACGATAGGTGATGTTTTGCAGCGAGCTGCCGGCCGCGCCGTAGTACACGAGGCCGCCGCCGCTGTCCGCGATCGTGCCGTTGGCGATCACGCCATTGTCGCGCAACTGCCCGAGGGCGGTTGTCCCCCCGACGGCCAGCGTCCCACCGCCGAGGTCGAGCGTGCCGCCGATGCTGACGACGCCGCCCGAGCGGCTGACCGTGCTGAGCGAGGGCAGGTCGAGCGTGCCATTCAGAGTGAGCGCCCCGTTCGTTTCGGACAGGTGCCCGCTGGAGCCGCCGGTGTACTGCCCGATCGTGAGAACCCCGCCTGAGGCGACCGAGACCTGACCGGAGTTGGCGAGGCTTCCCATCGCCATCACGTCGCCGTTCGCGACGTTGATGGTGCCTGCGTTGTTGAGCGCCACTCCATTGGAGCCGTTGAGACCGTCCATTCGGAAACTGCCGTCGGCCAGCGCGGCCTGGATGATGCCCTGGTTGACGATCGTACCGCCGTAGCTAGTGAATCCGGCTTGCTGGCCTGTTTGCGTGACCACGGAGGACGGCCCAAGCGTCAGATTCCCACCGTTTGGAAACCAATAGGTCGGCCCAAGGGAGGCTACTCCGCCAGAGCCCCCGATATTGACTTTCGCATTGAGCGTCTGGCCGCCGGGAACCGCCAGAGCCGCTCCCTTCCCCGACAAGTTTATAGTGCCGGCCCCGACCATCGTGATTCCGTCCAAGACCGTCAGCGCGTCGCGAGCATGGGTCAGACCCAGCGTTCCGTTGAACGTGACCCCGTCAAGCGTGCCACCTGCGCCGATCAATCCGCCGCCGGCATCCTGAATCAGACCGCCTCGGATCACCCCGCCGGTGCCGAGCGTCAACGCTCCCAGCGTCGATCCCGCCCCGACCTGGAGCGTGCCGCCAGTATTGTCGAGCGTGCCCGTCACGACCACCGTGCCGCCGCTGGACGCGAGCGAGGCTAGCTCCGCCTGCGTCACCTGGCCGCCGACAACGATCGTGCCGCCGGCGGCGCTGAACGAGCCCGTGTTGGCGAACGATCCGAGCAGATCCAGCGTGCCGCCGGCCGCGACGATCAGGCTGCCCGCATTGGCGAGGCTGCCGTTCACCATGAACATCTCGCCGGCGCCGATGGCGAGAGTGCCCTGGTTGGTGAGCGTAGCCCCCGAATCGATCGCGAATTGTCCGGCCGTGGCGGTCGCCTTCATCAGTCCCTGATTGACGACGCTGCCGCCGATTTCAAACGCCGCTCCGGTCTGCTGCATGATGATGGCGGGGCCGAGCGTGAGGACGCTGCCGTTCGCGACCTTCAGACCGGGGCCAATTCCGCTCCCGGCCGCGGATGCGTAGCCGCCGCCAACGTCGATGGTCCCCGAGGCGATGGTCTGGGTGTTCGCGAATAGCAATCCGCCCGTGATGTCGAGTTCGCCCGGACCGCTGCCTCCGGACCCGGCGAGCGTGATCCCGTCCAGGATCGTGGCGGAGGGAAAGCTTTCGTATCCTCCCGTGACAGCGAGCCTGCCATCGTAGGTGACGCCGTCCAGCGTTCCTCCATTGATGACCAGGCCGGCGTTGGAGTCCTGCACCACCCCGCCTCGGATCACCCCGCCGGAGCCGAGCGTCAGAGCGCCCAGCGCCGAACCCGCCCCGACCTGGAGTGTGCCGCCGGTGTTGTCGAGCGTGCCCGTCACGACGAGCGACGCGCCGCTGACCGCAAGCGAGGCAAGCTCGGTCTGCGTCACCTGGCCACCGACAACGACCGTCCCACCGGCTGCGCTGATCGAGCCCGTGTTGGCGAAGGATCCGAGCAGGTCCAGCGTGCCGCCGGCCGCGACGATCAGGCTGCCCGCATTGGCGAGGCTGCCGTTCACCACGAACACCTCGCCGCTGCCAATGGCGAGAGTGCCCTGGTTCGTGAGCGTAGCCCCCGAGTCGATCGCGAATTTTCCGGCCGTGGCGGCCGCCTTCATCATTCCCTGATTGACGACGCTGCCGCCTATTTCGAACGCGGCTCCGGTCTGCTGCATGACGACGGCGGAGCCGAGCGTGAGAACGCTGCCGCTCGCGACGTCCAGACCCGGGAATCCGATTCCAACGCCCGTGTTCGTGGCGTTTCCGACGTCGATCGTCCCTGAGGTGATGGCCTGAGTGTTCCCGAACACCAGGCCGCCCGTGATATCGAGCACGCCCGGGCCATTTCCGCCGGCTCCGGCGAGAGTGATACCATTCACGATGGTGGCGGGTAAGTTTGGCGTCGCGGCGAGCGTGCCATCATAGGTGACGCCGTCCAGCGTTCCGTCGCTGAGGATTAGGCCAGCGCTGGGACCCTGAATCACGCCGCCGTGAATAACCCCGCCGTAGTCGAGCGTCAGGGTTCCCGACCCTGCGCTGGCGCCCAAGGTGATCTTACCGCCACTGTTGTCCACGTAGCTGACCAGTTCGACGGCAGCCCCTGAGGCAATAAGTTGCTGGAGTTCGGCGGACGTCCCGCCGCCAGCGACAACGACCATCCCGCCGGCCGCGCTGAACGAGCCCGTGTTGGTCAGGGAGCCGGAGAGATAAAGCGCTCCACCCGACATGAGTGCCAGCGTACCGGCGTTCGCGAGCGTGCAGCCCGAGGACACGTTGAGTTGGTCCCCATTGCTGATGGAGATAACTCCCTGGTTTGCGAGAGAATCGTTGCCATAGCCCCCGACAGAAAGACCAGCCCCGGCAGTGTTTGCCAGGATCGTGCCCTGATTCACGAACGAGCCATCCATGGATGCATTTGACCCGATCGCCTGAACAATGACTCCCGACGCGAGCGTCAACGTCCCGGATACCGTAGATAGCTGCTCGTCGGTGTTAGGGAAGTAGGCTGGTCCGAGAACGATCGAGCCGCCTGAGAGGGTTTGAGAGCCGACGAAATCCAGACTTAATCCATTCGAGAGGTCAATCGCACCCGATCCAATGCCTCCAGCTCCTTCGAGAGTGAGGCCGTTGGTGACGGAAATGTCCAGACCCGTCGAGAGCACCAGAGTGCCCTCCGTCGTCACTCCGGACAGACCCGCGCCCAAGGGAGCTTCGATCGTGCCGCCGGTCGTCTCTATCGTGCCGCCGGCGATGACGCCGCCCAGGGCGAGCGTGCCGGCCTGGATCTGGAGCAGCCCACCCAGCGCAAGCGTGTTTGTATTTCCGAAGCTTCCACCTGCGTCCAGTGTCGCCCCGGCGGCATCGAGCGTGATCGACCCGGCACTGGTGGGGCCGGAAGCGGTGACCGTGTAGGTCCCGTCGGTCCCGATGAGGACGTCTTGCGACGCTGTCGGCACGCCGGCGGACCAGTTGCCTGCGGTGGACCAGTCTCCGCTGACCGGCGTGATCCAGCTGTTTGATGCCATAGCGTTTTCGCTCCTCACCCTGCGGCCGGGGCCGGCAGGTCCATTTTGGAGAGATTTCATATCCACTTCGATATTGTTCTGTAAAGCGGCATTCCTGCTTCGGTGGCGAGCCCTCGCAGTTGCGCGCCGCGATCTCGCCGAAACGGGCCCATGTGCTAGTCACACCCTCCACAGCCCGATTCGCCCCATGACCCTCCTTCTCGGCATCGACCCCGGCCTGCGCTTCACCGGCTGGGGCATCATCGAGGCCGTCGGCAACCGCCTGCGCCATATCGCCGACGGCGTGATCGCGACCGATGCCGCACTCCCGGTCCCCGAGCGCCTGCGCGCCTTGCATGACGCGCTCGCCACCCTCATCGCCGCGCATCGCCCGGACGAGGCGGCGGTGGAGCAGACCTATGTGAACCGCAACGGGCAGGCGACCCTGAAGCTCGGCTACGCGCGCGGCATCGCCCTTCTCGCCCCGGCGCTCGCCGGCCTGCCGGTGGCCGAATATGGCGCGATGGCGGTCAAGCTCGCCGTGGTCGGCACCGGGGGCGCGGCGAAGGAACAGGTCGGGGTCATGGTGCGCCGCCTGTTGCCGGGCGCGATCCTCCGCCGCGCCGACGCCGCCGACGCGCTCGCGGTCGCGATCTGCCACGCGCACCACCGCGCCAGCCGCATCGCGTGGGCGCGGCCAGGGACGAACCCTGGGGCGCGCGCGTGATCGCCCTGCTCACCGGGCGGGTCGTCCAGCGCGAGGAGGGAAGCTGCGTCGTGGACGTGAACGGCGTCGGCTACCTCGTCCACGTCTCGACCCGCACCCTCGCCGCGCTCCCATCGGCTTCGGAGACCGCGCGGCTGCTGATCGAGACGCATGTGCGCGAAGACGCCATCGTCCTCTACGGCTTCGCCGACCCGGCCGAACGCGACTGGTTCCGCCTGCTGACCACCGTGCAGGGGGTGGGCGGCCGGGTGGCGCTGTCGGTTCTGTCCGCCCTCGCGCCGCGCGATCTCGTCGCCGCCATCGCCTCGGGGGACCGCGCCAGCCTGACCCGCGCGCCGGGCGTCGGCGCGCGCCTCGCCGTGCGGCTGCTGACGGAGCTGCGCGACAAGGCCGGCGCGATGCCCTCGACGCCCGGCATCGCCTCAGCCGCCCCCGCCAAAGGCGGCTTGGCCGAGGATGCCCTGTCCGCGCTGGTCAATCTCGGCTACCGGAGGGCGGAGGCGCAGCCGGCCGTGATGAAGGTGATTGAGCGACTGGGACAGGATGCCGGGCTGGACGCGGTGTTGCGTGACAGCCTCAAGGAACTCGCCCAGCGGAGTACTGGATGAGCGACGAATCTCGCCCCGTCTCCCCGGCGCGCCAGGACGAGGACACGGGCGAGGCCTCGCTCCGCCCGCAGCGCCTCGCGGAGTTCGTCGGCCAGCTTGCCGCGCGGGAGAACCTGGCGGTGTTCATCGAGGCGGCCCGCACGCGCGGCGAGGCGCTGGACCACGTCCTGCTGCACGGCCCGCCCGGCCTCGGCAAGACGACGCTCGCCCAGATCGTCGCGCGCGAGCTGGGGGTGGGCTTCCGCGCCACCTCCGGCCCGATCATCCAGCGCGCGGGCGATCTCGCCGCGATCCTTACGAACCTGCAGCCGCGCGATGTCCTGTTCATCGACGAGATCCATCGCCTGCAACCGGCCATCGAGGAGGTGCTTTACCCGGCGATGGAGGATTTCCAGCTCGACCTGATGATCGGCGAGGGGCCGTCCGCCCGGTCGGTCCGCATCGATCTGCCGCCGTTCACGCTGGTCGGCGCGACGACGCGCGCGGGCCTGCTGGCGACGCCGCTGCGCGATCGCTTCGGCATCCCGCTCCGGCTGGTATTCTATACGCCCGCGGAACTGGAGCTGATCCTGCGCCGTGGTGCGGAAAAACTCGGCATGGCCCTCGGCCCCGACGGCGCCAGCGAGATTGCGCGCCGGGCGCGCGGCACCCCGCGCGTGGCCGGGCGGCTGCTGCGCCGGGTCCGCGACTTCGCCTCCGTGGACGGCACCGCGATCGTGGACCGGATTGCCGCCGACGTCTCGCTGCGCCGGCTCGATGTGGACGCGTGCGGGCTGGACGCGATGGACCGCCGCTATCTGCGACGCATCGCCGAGCACCACGCCGGCGGCCCGGTCGGCGTGGAGACGCTCGCGGCCGCGCTCGCCGAGGCGCGCGACACGTTGGAGGACGTGATCGAGCCGTTCCTGATCCAGGAGGGATTCGTGCTCCGGACCAGCCGGGGCCGGATGCTGGGCGAGCCGGGATGGCGCCACCTCGGCCTGAAGCCGCCGCCGCCGGCCTCCGGTCAGCTCGACCTTCTGGGGGGCGAGGCATGAGGCGGAACTTTCCGCCTGCCCGGCGAGGACCGCCGTCATGAGCGTGGTCCTCGGCCGGCACCGTCTGCCGCTTCGCGTCTACTACGAGGACACCGACGCCGGCGGCATCGTCTATCACGCGACCTACCTGCGCTACGCCGAGCGCGGGCGCACCGAGGCCATGCGGGATCTGGGTGTCCCCCACGCCGATCTGGTGCGCGACTGCAACCTCATGTTCGTGGTGCGGCGCGTGAAATTGGACTATCTCCGCCCCGCGCGGCTGGACGATTTGCTGGAGGTCGTCACCGAGCCGCTGGAGCTGCGGGCGGCCATCGTCTCCTTGCGCCAGGACATCCGAGGTGCGCTCGGGTCGTGCGCCGTCGCGGAAATCGAGCTTGCCTGCGTCACGCTCGATGGGGCACGCCCGGCCCGCATCCCGCCGCGCTGGCGGGCGGCGTTCGAAGACATGCTGGCGGCGCGGCCGGCTGAGAGGAAGTAGGATGGATCGGGCTGTCGATGCCGTGAATCTTGGGGGCGCCGCCGACCTGTCGCTGTGGGGCTTGTTCCTGCAAGCCGACATCGTCGTGAAGATCGTCATCCTGGGCCTGCTCGTCGCTTCCGTGTGGGTCTGGGCGGTGGTGTTCGAGAAATGGTCGAGCCTGCGGAAGGTCAACAAGGAGGCCGAAGCCTTCGAGGACCGCTTCTGGTCCGGCGGCAGCCTCGAGGAGCTGTACGACCAGGAAGGCATGCGTCCGACGCACCCGATAGCCGCCGTGTTCGGCGCGGCGATGGGCGAATGGCGGCGCACCGCGCGCGTCGCCGGCGCCGATCTCAGCCACACCGGCGTGCGCGAGCGGGTCGATCGCGCGGTGACCGTCACCGTCAACCGCGAGATGGACCGGCTGGAGCGATGGATGATCTTTCTTGCCTCCGTCGGCGCCACCGCGCCCTTCATCGGCCTGTTCGGCACGGTCTGGGGCATCATGCACAGCTTCTCGGCGATCGCGGCCATGCACAACACCAACCTCGCCGTGGTCGCCCCCGGCATCGCCGAGGCGCTGTTCGCCACGGCGATCGGACTGGTGGCGGCGATCCCGGCCGTGCTCGCCTATAACAAGATCACCACCGACCTCGCCCGCTTCGCCGCGCGCATGGAGGCGTTCGGCACCGAGTTCAGCGCCATTCTGTCGCGTCAGAGCGAGGAGCGGGCATGAGCCGAGGGAACATGAACCGGACCGCCGGGGAGAGCGCCTGAGCATGGCCGCCGGCCCGCTGTCGCCGCGCAATGGGCGCGGACGCTATCGCCCGCTCGCCGAGATCAACGTCACGCCGCTCGTGGATGTGATGCTTGTGCTGTTGATCATCTTCATGGTCACGGCGCCGCTGATGACGTCGGGCGTCAACGTCGATCTGCCCAAGACCGACGCCCAGCCGCTGAATACCGACAGCCAGCCGCTGAGCGTGACGATCGACGCCAAGGGGCAGATCTATCTGCAGAACGAGAAGGTGGAGCTGGACGGGCTGGTGGCGAAGCTGCAGGCGATCGCGCAGAGCAACACCGACCGGCGGATCTTCGTGCGCGGCGACAAGGACCTCGCCTACGGGCGCGTCATGCAGGTGATGGGCACGATCACCCAGGGCGGCTTCAGCAAGGTCGCGCTGCTGGCCCAACAGCCGTCGGGACCGCAACCCGGTTCCGCAAACTCCGCGCCCGCGCGCGCTCCGGGCGCGCGAGCCAAGGCTGGCTGAACCCCCGATGTCGGTCTCGCCTGCGGGCATGAGCCCCGAGCTGCGTCGTGGGACGATCGCGTCGGTCACGCTGCACGTGCTGCTTGCGGCGGCGCTGCTGATAGGCATTCCTTTGACGAGCCCGCCCGAGCCGCCGCCCGAGACGGGGGTGGACATGGTGTTCCAGGCCGTCCCCGGTCCGGCCGCGAAGGCGCCCGCGCGCACCACCTCCACTCCAGCGCCGACCGCGCCTACGCCGCCAAAACCGCGGCAGCTCGAGGAGACGACCCCGCCGCCGCCGCCGCCCCCACCGCCGCCGCCTGCTCCGGCGGTTGCCCAGCCGCCGCCCCCGACGCCGCCGCCCACGCCGCCGACCCGGCCCACGCCGACGCCGGCCGAGGCGCTGCCGCTCCCCCCTCCACCGGTCCCGCCGCCCCCCGCGCCCGCTCCGGCGCAGGCACAGCCGGCGCCGCCCGCGCCGCCGCTGCCCCTTCCGCCGCCGGCGCCGCCCAGCCCGACCGCGCAGCCGAACCCGACCGCCAATCCGGCGCCGGCCAGCGCCGCGCTTGAAAACACGCTGGAGAAGCTCCGCGCGGAGTCGCGTCAGCCTCACGCGCCGCAGGCGCGCGCCAACCCGCTCCGGGGCGGAGCGCCCAACGCCGGCGGCAACCCGGCCGCCGACGACACCGCCGCGCTGTCCGCGTCGCAGCGGGGCGCGATCGGCGAGCACGTTCGCCCGTGCTGGACCAGCGATCCGGGGGCGCTCGACCTCGACAAGATGCAGGTCCTGCTCACCGTGACCACCGATGCCAGCGGGGTCGTGCGTCGGGCCGAGGTGGCGCCCGCCGACCAGGGCCGGCTGACCGATCCCAGGCTCCGCGTCTTCGCCGAGCGGGCGGTGCGCGCGGTCATGTCCTCGGAATGCGCCAACCTGCCGCTGCCGCCCAAGATGCTCGGAAAGGTCAACGTCCTCACGTTCAGGTTCCGCCCGTGAGCGCGGGGCCGCCGTCTTCATTCATCGCAGCAAGCACCTCAGGGACTCCCATGTCGGATCGAGACGCATTCCCTCCCCTACTCCCCCGCCGCGGCCTGATCGGCGCCGCTGGGGGCGCCGCCGCCCTGTTCGCGGCGCGCCCCCTTCCAGCGCGGGCCGCCGCGCCCGCCGCCAGCGCGCCGAGCGCCGTCATCGACGTGAGCCGCGCCCGCGCCGCGCCGATCCCGATCGCCATCACCGACCTCTCCGGCGCCGATCCCGCCTCGGCGACGCTCGGCCGCGACATCGCCCAGGTCATCACCGCCGATCTCGGCAATTCCGGCCTGTTCCGCCCGATCAGCCAGGCCGCGTTCATCCAGGCATCCGCCGGGGCCGCACCCAATTTCCAGAACTGGAGCGCGATCGGCGCGCAGGCGCTGGTCACCGGCTCGGTGCAGGCGTCCGGCTCCAGCATGCGCGTCGAGTTCCGCCTCTGGGACGTGCTGCCGCAGACCCAGCTCCAGGGCACCGCATACACGTCGAGCACCGCGAACTGGCGCCGCATCGCGCACATCATGGCCGACGTGATCTATGAACGGTTGCTGGGGGAGAAGGGCTACTTCGACACCCGCGTCGCCTACATCGCCGCGACCGGCCCGCGGGGGCGCGAGGTGCGCCGGCTCGCCGTGATGGACCAGGACGGCGCAAACCCGCGATTTCTGACCGACGGCACCTGGATGGTGCTGACGCCGCGCTTCTCGCCGGTGCGCGACCAGCTCGCGTTCATGAGCTATGCGAACAACCGCCCGCGCGTCTATTTATTCGATCTCCGAACCGGCCGGCAGAGTGCGCTGGGCGATTTCGAGGGCATGACCTTCGCCCCCCGCTTCTCGCCCGATGGCGCGCGGGTCATCATGTCGCTCTCCCAGGGCAGCGGCTCGGACATCGTCGTGGTGGATCTCGCGAGCCGGGCGACGCAGCGGCTGACGCACTCGGATTCGATCGACGTCAGCCCGTGCTACAGCCCGGACGGGTCGCAGATCGTGTTCAACTCCGATCGCGGCGGCGACCAGCAGCTCTATCTCATGAGCGCCAGCGGCGGCGGGATCAGGCGCATCAGCTTCGGCTCCGGCCGCTACGGAACCCCGGTGTGGTCGCCGCGCGGCGACCTGATCGCCTTCACCCGTTTCGGCGGCGAGGAGGGCGGCTTCAACATCGGCGTCATGCACCCCGACGGCAGCGGCGAGCGCATCCTGGCGCAGGGCTGGGAGGTGGAAGGCCCGACCTTCGCCCCGAACGGGCGGGTGCTGATGTACTTCAGCCAGACCCGCGCGGTGGGCCCCACCGGCGCGGGATTCTCCTCGCGATTGGCGTCGGTGGACATCACGGGCTTCAACCAGCGCCCGATCCCGACCGCGACGAACGCCACCGATCCGGCTTGGTCCCCGCTGGGGGGGTGAGCAGGGGGGCTTTGAGCATCTCTTAACCGGGCCAGCCTAGAAACGACAACGCCGGCCGGGAATGGCCCCGGCCGGCGTTAACGGAGGCTGGCATGAAGAAGCATGCGTGGCTTCCGCTTCCCATTGTGGTGATCGTGACAATACGGGTCAAGATCATTCGCAAACGATAGCGGGAGCGGTCCGGGCGGAGTTTCCGCCCGGACTCCTCCGATCCTGCCTCTATCCCCCCGCCGCGTCCAGCGCCTGGGTCAGGTCGGCCAGGATGTCGTCGATGTGCTCGAGCCCGACCGACAGGCGGACATAGCCCGGCGTCGCGCCCGAGGCCCGCTGCTCCTCTTCCGAAAGCTGCGAATGCGTCGTGCTCGCCGGGTGGATCGCCAGGCTGCGCGCATCGCCGATGTTGGCGACATGGTAGAACAGCTTGAGCGCGTCGATGAAGCGCGCGCCCGCCGCCGCGCCGCCGGCCAGCTCGAAGCCGACCAGGCCGCCCTGCTCGCGCGGCATGTACTTGGCCGTCCGCGCCGCGGCCTCGCCCTTGTGGTGGGCCGGGTGGATCACCCGTTCGACGTCTCGGCGCGACGCCAGGAAATCTGCGACCGCGCGGGCGTTGCGCGAATGCTCGCGCATCCGCAGCGGCAGCGTCTCCAACCCCTGGATGAACAGGAAGGCGTTGAACGGGCTCATCGCCGCGCCCAGGTCGCGCAGCAGGGTCACGCGCATCTTGAGGATGTAGGCAATCGGCCCCAGCGGCTTCGCGGCCTCCGCCCAGACGGCGCCGTGATAGCTCGGATCGGGCGTGTTCAGCGCCGGCTGGCGGTCCTGGTATGCGCCCCAATCGAAATTGCCGCCGTCGATCACCATGCCGCCGATCGAGGTGCCGTGCCCGCCGATCCACTTCGTCGTGGAATACATCACCACCGCCGCGCCGTGATCGAACGGGCGCACCAGCATGGGCGCCGCCGTGTTGTCCATGATCAGCGGGATGCCGAAGTCGCGGCCGATCGCGGCGACCTCCGCGATCGGAAACGGGATCAGCTTCGGGTTCGGCAGGGTCTCGGCGTAATAGGCGCGGGTGCGCTCATCGGTTGCGCGCGCGAACGCCTCCGGGTCGGCGGGATCGACGAAGCGGGTCTCGATCCCCAGATCCTTAAGGGTGTTGGCGAACAGATTCCAGGTGCCGCCATAGAGGTCGGTCGAGGACACGATGTTGTCCCCGGCGCGCGCCAAATTCAGCACGCTCATCGCCGAGGCGGCCTGGCCAGAGGCGAACGCGAGCCCGGCCACCCCACCTTCGACCGCCGCGATACGCTTCTCGAACGCATCGTTGGTGGGGTTCATGATTCGGGTGTAGATGTTCCCGAGTTCCTTCAGCCCGAACAGGTTGGCGGCATGCCCCGCGCTGTCGAACTGGAACGACGTGGTCTGATAGATCGGCACGGCGACCGCCGTGGTCGCCTCGTCGCGCCGCCACCCGGCGTGCAGCGCGAGCGTCTCAGGGTGTTGTGTGGGCATCGCGTTCGCTCCTGATCCGACGCGCGACTATACCCGGGCCGGCGCGGGCGCAAGCGAGGGCTACGCTGCGCGCTCCCGCAGGATCGCGCGGCCCCGGCGCAGCGCCTCGGCCATCTGCTCGGCAGGAACCGCGCCGGAAAGCAGGCCGTAGCCGTCGAGGAAGAACGACGGCACGCCGTTCACGCCGGCTTCGCGCGCAGCGCGGTCGGCGGCCAGCATCTCGGCGGCGGCGAGCTCGCTCCCTAGAAACGCGAGCACCTCCGCGCGATCGAGCCCCGCCTCGGCGCCGCACTCAGCCAACACCTCCGCCTGGCCGATGTCGCGGCCCTGCGTGAAGTAGGCGGCGAACACCGCCTCCATCGCCGCGTCCTGCACCCCGTCCGAGGCCCCCCGGCGACCGGCGAACCAGATCAGCCGGTGCGCGTCCAGCGTGTTCGGCGTGCGCGCCATCAGGTCCGGCCGGAACGCCAGCCCGACTGTCAGCGCCGCCTCGGCCACCTTCTCATCGAGTTCCGCCGCCCGTTCGGCGCTGCCGAACTTGGCGGCCCGGTAAGCCGCGCGATCCACCCCCTCTTTCGGCATGTCCGGATTGAGCTGGAAGGGGTTCCAGCGGACGGAAAACTCCGCCGCGTCCTCTAGCCGGGTCAGCGCCCGCTCAAGCTGGCGCTTGCCGATGTAGCACCACGGGCAGATCGCGTCGGAGACGATGTCGATCCGGGTTCCGGGCGGCGGATCGCGGTCGCTGTGGTCCATGCGTGGCCTCCTGCTTCGCGCGAGATGGACCCGAAGCCGCCCGGCGTCCAGGGTGTCCCTACCCGACGACGCGAAAGGAAGCGGCATGGCGATCCGGCTGATCGAGAACTTCCGCGCGCTGTTCTATGCGCCGTTCTATGCCGCGGACCTGATCGGCGCCTATGCCGCCGAAGGTGTAGCGGTTCAACGCCTGTCCTCGGCCGATCCCGAGCGGACCGCCGCGGCGCTCGCCGACGGCTCGGCGGACGTGATGTGGGGCGGCCCGCTCCGGGCGATGCGGACGCATGACCGCGACCCCTCGGCGAATGTGGTGTGCTTCGCCGACGCGGTGGCGCGCGACCCGTTCTTCATCATCGGCCGCGACCCCAGGCCCGACTTCCGATTGGCCGATCTCGCCCACGCACGGCTGGCGACGGTCTCCGAGGTGCCGACGCCGTGGATCTGCCTGCAAGCCGACCTCCGCGCCAGCGGTGTCGACCCGGCGACGCTGAGCCGCGTCGCCAACCGGGGCATGGCGGAGAACGCGAAGGCGCTGCGCGAGGGGCTTATGGATGCCGTGCAGCTCTTCCAGCCCTTCGCGGAGGAGCTTCTGTCCAGCGGCGCCGGGCATCTCTGGTACGCCGCCGCGACGCGCGGACCCACCGCCTACACGACGTTCGTGACGCGCCGCCCCCTGCTGACCGGTCGTCGCGACGAGTTCGTGCGCATGACCCGCGCGCTGAACCGCGCGCTCCGCTGGATCGCGGCCACCCCCGCCGCCGAGATCGGGCGTGCCCTGGCGCCGCTCTTTCCCGCCGTTCCGCCCGAGACCATCGGCGCGGCCGTCGATCGTTATCGGGCGCTGGGCCTCTACGCGCCCGACCCGGTGATCCCCCGGGCGGGCGTGGAGTGGCTGAAGGCGGCGATGCTGGCGGCCGGCGCGCTATCGCACGACGTCGCGTTCGAGACCGTGGCGGACACCTCCGTAGCGCGGGAGGCGATGGGCTAACCCGAACCCCGCGCTTGTCCGCCGCCAAGCGGACCGCTACGGGAAGCGGTTGGCAGGAGCGGAGATCATGGCGCAGGCGATTCGCCCGGTGATGCTGGTGGTGCTCGACGGCTTCGGCTGGCGCGAGCAGACCGCCGACAACGCCGTGCGGCTGGCCCGCAAACCCCATTTCGACCGGCTGTGGGAAACCTGCCCGCACGCCTTCCTGCGCACCTGCGGGCCTGACGTCGGCCTGCCCGACGGACAGATGGGCAATTCCGAGGTCGGGCACCTGAATATCGGCGCCGGCCGCGTGGTCTTGCAGGAGCTGCCCCGGATCGGCCACGCCTTCGCCACCGAGGAGGTCGCCACGTCCCCGGCGCTGGCCGATTTCATCGGCAAACTCAGGCGCGGCAAGGGCACCTGCCACTTGCTCGGCCTCGTCTCGCCGGGCGGAGTGCATTCGCACCAGGACCACGCGGCGGCGCTGGCGCATCTGCTGGACGAGGCGGGCATCCCGACCGTGATCCACGCCTTCACCGACGGGCGCGACACGCCGCCGCGCTCCGGGGGCGGCGACCTTGCCCGGCTTGCCGCGGCACTTCCGCCCTCCGTGCCGGTCGCCACCGTCTCCGGCCGCTACTACGCGATGGACCGCGACAAGCGATGGGAGCGCGTCAGCCGGGCCTGGCGTGCGCTCGCCGAGGGCGACGGAGCGCGCTTTCCCACTGCGCAGGCCGTGATGGATGATTCCTATGCCCACGATCTCACCGACGAGTTCGTCATCCCCGCCGTGATCGGCGACTACAAGGGGATGCACGACGGCGACGGGCTGCTCTGTTTCAACTTCCGCGCCGACCGGGTGCGCGAGATTCTGGCCGCCCTGCTCGACCCCGGTTTCGACGGCTTTTCCCGCGCCCGCACGCCCCGCTTCGCTGCCGCCCTCGGCATGACCCGGTACAGCACGGAGCTGGACGCCTTCCTCGCCACCCTGTTCCCGCCCCAGCGCCTCGACAACCTGCTGGGCGAGGTCGCGGCGGCCGCCGGGCGCACGCAGTTGCGCGCCGCCGAGACCGAGAAATACCCGCACGTCACCTATTTCCTGAACGGCGGGCGGGAGGTGCCCTTCCCGGGCGAGGACCGCATCATGGTCCCCTCCCCCAAGGTCGCCACCTACGACCTCCAGCCCGAGATGTCGGCCCCCGAGCTGGCCGAGCGGGTCGCGCAGGCGATCGATTCCGGGAAGTATGACCTGATCGTGCTGAACTTCGCCAACCCCGACATGGTGGGACATACCGGCAGCCTGCCGGCCGCGATCAAGGCGGTGGAGGCCGTCGATGCGGGCCTCGGTCGAATCGCCGAGGCGGTGGTCCGCCAGGGCGGCGCGCTGCTGGTCACCGCCGACCACGGCAATTGCGAGATGATGCGCGATCCCGACACCGGCGGCCCGCACACCTCGCACACCACGAACCCGGTCCCGGTGCTGTTGATGGGAGGACACGCGGGGGCGCTGCACGACGGGCGGCTGGCCGACATCGCGCCCACCTTGCTCGCCCTCATGGGCCTGCCCCAACCCGCCGCGATGACGGGGCGCTCGCTCATCGGCGCCGATGCGGCGCGCCGGGCTTAGCCTTCTCGCGCTGCTGCTGATCGAGAGCGCGGCCCAAGCCGCGCGTCCTCTGCAACGTCCCCCGGAGCGCTCCGAGGACGCCCGCCGCCAGGCCGAGGCCGCCGATGCCGCCCGCGCCGGCGCGCTCGCCGCGCAGAAGGCCGCCGCCACTCGCGCCGCCGAGGCCGCCGCCGCCGCCGGGGCGCTCGCCACCGAGCGGGTGAAGGCCACCGCTCGGCTGCGCGCCGCCGAGGCGGCGACCTTGCGGTCGGCCGAGCGGATGTCGGCACTGACGCACGACCAAACCGAGGCCGAGACGCGCCTGGCTGCCCGCTCGGCCGCGATCGCGCCCCTGCTGCCGCTCATCGAGCGGCTGTCGCTCTACCCCGCCGAGACCCTGCTCGCCGTGCCGGAATCGCCTGAGGACGCGGTGCGCGGCCTGCTGGTCCTGCAAGGCATCTCCCGCCGACTGGAGGCCGACGCGGCGGCGCTCAGGCGCGAACAGGCCGCGCTCGCCGCCGCGCGCGCGGCGACGGCGGCCGAAGCGCCCCGCCTGGAGGCCGCGCAAGAGGCCCAGCAGGCGGCGGCGCGGGAGCTCGACCAGCAGCTCGCGGTTGCCGATCTCGGCCGGCGGACCGCCGAGGGCGAATCCGCCGCCGCCGAGCGGCGCGCCACCGAGTTCGCCGCCCGCGCCGGCAGCCTGCGCGCGCTGATGGCCCGCCTGGCGGCCGAGCAGCGCGCGGCGGAGGGGCGCGCGCGAGCCGAGGCGGCACGCGCCGAGAAGCGCCCCCACGCCGCCACGCCCGCACCCGCGCCAGCCCCGGAGATCGCCCAGCCGGTCAGCCACGGGCCCTTGCTGGCGCCGGTGACCGGCACGCTGGTGCGCGCATGGGGCCAGCCGACCGAGGCCGGTCCCTCGGCCGGCCTCTCCTACCGCCCCGCCCCCAAGGCCCGCGTCGTCGCCCCCTGCGACGGCCACGTGGCCTTCGCCGCCCCGTTCCGCAGCTACGGCCAGCTCCTGATCCTCGACTGCGGCGGCGGCACCGACGCCGTTCTGTCCGGCTTCGCCCACCTCGACGTCCACCCCGGCCAGCAGATCCGGCGCGGCGAGCCGGTCGGCGTCATGCCGAGCTGGGATCCGGGCACGCGGGGCGACCGCCCGACGCTCTATCTGGAACTGCGCCGGCGCGGCGAGCCGGTGAACCCGGCGCCGCTGATGGGGGCGAGCTGAGGGCAGTCAGTACACATGAGTTGTGCGGGCGAGGGGGCGTACACCTGGAGCGTTGGGCGGCCGGGGATCACCGATGCGTCGCAAGCCGTGCCAGGACGTAGCCCTCGGCACCGGCGGCCAGCAGCCAGCAGCGGCCGTTGAGCCGGCGGCGACGGCTAGGCACTGCGACATCCAACCGCCAAACCGCCCCACCCGTTGACGGCCATCCCCGATCGCGCATTCGATCGAGCCGGACCCGACAGCGGAGGCCACCATGAAGCCCGAAGACGTCCTCAAGCACCCGCCCCGCATCCTCACAGAATCACAGCGCGCGCGATATTTCGCCGACGGCTATCTCGTGCTTCCCGATTACGTCCCGCAGCATTGGCTTGCCCGCCTCCAAGCGGCGGCCGCCGAGCTTCTGGACCGCAGCCGAGCCGTCACCCGCTCCGATAGCGTGTTCGTCCTGGAGGAGGGTCACTCGGCCGCGCATCCGCGCCTGCACCGCGTCACCAGCCCGCAGGACCAGCATCCGGACATCTGGGCGTTCTTCACCGACCCGGTGATGACCGACCTCGCCGCCGACGTCGTCGGGCCGGACGTGAAGTTCCATCATGCGAAGCTGAACGTGAAGTCGGAGAAGGGAACGCGTGGCTTCAAGTGGCACCAGGACATCCCCGCCTGGCCGCACACCGACTACAGCCCGGTCACGATCGGCGTCTATCTCGACGGCTGCACGCAGGATCAAGGACCGCTCTCATGCGTGCGCGGCAGCCACAAGGGCCCACTTCACAGCATGTACGACGACGACCGCAACTTCGTCGTCCACATCCGCGACGAGGAATTACGCGATCTCCGCGTAGACATGATCGAGCCCGCCCTGGGCGGCCCCGGCACGACCCTGCTGCTCAACTGCCGCACCATTCACGGCTCGCTGGAGAACCGCTCCGACCGTCCGCGCCCGCTCTTGCTGCCGGTCTATTCCTCGGCCAATTCGTTCGCCTACACGGCCAGCCCCATCACCAGCCCGCACATGGGCGACGTGGTGCGCGGTCGCGCGGCGACTTTCGCGAGCTTTGACACGCGCCCCTGCGAGCTGCCGCCCGATTTCCGTGCCGGCTATCACCCCCCTTGGCTCGCCCAACAGGACGAGGAGCAGCGCATCCGAATGTAACTCGGGCCGCCGCAACAAGCAGGATTACGCCGCCATAACGGAGCAGTGCACATGGCCTTCACCGTCCTCTACCCGGAGACGCTCTACCAGGACGACAGCGTCGAGCGGCGCATCTTCGGGCCGGACGTGCGCGTCGTCATGCGCGACAGCAAGACCCTGTCCGATCTGTCCGACACGGATTGCGCCAGCGCCGACGGGCTGATGATCCTGCGCCAGCGCGTCTCCGCCGCCGACCTCGCCCGCTTCACCCGCCTGCGCTGCGTCGTGCGGATGGGCGTCGGCTACGACAGCATCGACCGCCGCGCGTGCGCCGACCGGCAAATCATGGTTTGCAACGTCCCCGACTACGGCACGACGGAAGTCGCCGACCACGCGATCGCGCTAACGCTGGCGCTGCGGCGCGGCCTGCTGCTGCACCACGAATGGCAGCGCCGCCACCCGCCCGCGCCGTGGCGCGCGGTGTTCGATCCGCTGATCCGGCGCAGCTCCGTGCAGACCTTCGGCATCGTCGGGCTGGGCCGCATCGGCACCGCCGTCGCGCTGCGCGCCAAGGCGCTCGGCTTTCGCGTGGTCTTCTTCGACCCCTATCGCCCGAACGGCGCCGATCTCGCCATCGGCGTGGAGCGCGCGGCGAGCCTGCAAGACCTGCTGCGCCAAACCGACACGCTCTCGCTGCACGCACCGCTCACGCCCGAAACCCGCGACATGATCGGCGGCGCGGAGCTTGCGCTGCTGCCACAGGGCGCCGTGGTCGTAAACACCGCGCGCGGCGCCATCCTCGACATCGACGCGTTGGCCGCTTGCCTGAAATCGGGCCACCTCGCCGGCGTCGGGCTGGATGTCGTTCCGGTGGAGCCGCTCGCCGACCCGGTCCCCGAGCTGATCCGCGCCTACCGCGCGCGCGAGCCCTGGGTGGAGGGGCGCCTCATCGTCACCCCGCACTCGGCATTCCACACGCCGCAGGCGTGGGACGACATCCGCAGCAAGGGGGCCGAGACGATGCGCGCGGCGCTGCTCGGGCCGCGCCCGCAGAACGTCATCCCGGCGGGGAGCTACTGACCCGACCCGACCGCGCCCCTCCGGAAGCGCCGGCCCGTAGCCCCCGACAGAGGATCGTGATAACGCGCGAGCGCGATGCATGGCGTTGGCTTCCCTCGCTTCGGCCTGTTTGCCGCGTTGCTGGCGACCGGGTGTTCCGGGCGTGGCGGTCAACAGCGGCGTCGAGAACCGCTGGGTGGGCGGGCTGTCGGTGCAGTACAGCCTGCCCTGTCTGCAATCCCAGGTACGCGACATCGGCCTGCCCTCATTCATGGGCGCCGTAACGCCCCTTGTCGAACTCGCGTGGTCCTCGCCCGCCAGCATTCCGCACGCGCAAGGCACGCAATACCTGTTCGGCGTCGGCGCGATCTACACGGCGCAAACCTGTGCGGTCGGGGTCGAGGCGCTGGTCCCGGCCAATGGTCGGACCGGACGCGGGACCGGCGCCCTCGCGCAGCTTCACTGGTACTTCGATGACCTGTTTCCGAACACGCTTGGCAAGCCGGTGCTGTCATGGTGATCCGACCTATTGCCGCGATCATGGTTACGCTGATGGCCGGCGCGGGATCCGCCCGCGCGCACGCCTTCCTGGAACACGCCGCGCCGCCGGTCGGCGGCAGCGTTGCCACCTCGCCCCCGACCCTCGATCTCTACTTCACCGAGGGCGTCGTACCTCATTTCAGCACCGTGGAGGTGCTGGACCCGTCAGGGCGGAAGATGCGCGTCGGCCCGCTCCGCGCTGCCGGGAATGGGCGCGAACTGGTTGTGCCGGTGCCTCACCTCGCGCCCGGGCGATACACGGTGGTCTGGCACGTCACGTCGCAAGACACGCACAAGACCGAGGGGCGGTTCAGCTTCACCGTCGCGCATTGAAGGAGCTGACCGATGGAGATGATGGGGCCGCCGGTCTGGCTGACGCTGCTGCGCGGCGGCCACGACGCAGCGATCCTGTCCCTGCTGGGCGCGTTGGCCTTCACACCCTGCGTGCTGACGCGCGATCTGGCCGCGCGCATGGCGCCGCCGCTGCATCGCCTGGTTTGGATCAGCGGCACGCTGGCGCTCGGCCTCGGGATCGCATGGTTCGTCGCGGAGGCGGCGACGGTGGCGGGGGCGCACGGCGTCGCGGCGACGTTCGCCGCGGTGCCCGCCTTCGTCGTTTATCTGTCGTTCGCCCGGGTCCTGCTTGCGCGCCTCGTGCTGATCGCCGCGGCGCTGGTGCTGTTGACACGGCGGCTGGCCGCGCTGGGCCTTGCTGTGGTGGCGGTGGCCGTGCAGCCGTGGTTGGGCCATGCGGCGCAGGTAGGCACCGGCCTCACGGCATCGGAGGTAATGCACCTGCTCGCCGCCGGGATCTGGCTCGGCGGACTGATCCCGCTGCTGCTCTGCCTTCGCACCCTTCCCACGCACCACGCGGCCCGCGCCTTCCGCCGCTTCACCTGGCCGGGGTTGGCCGCCGTGCTGATCCTGGGGGGGACCGGCCTGGCGCAGGGATTCGTGCTGGCCGGCGGGGCGGCGGGCCTGGCTGGCACGGCCTATGGCCGGGTCGTGCTGCTCAAGGCTGCACTGTTCGCGCTGGCGCTGGTTTTCGCGGCGCGAAATGGTCTGGTGTCGACATCCAGGCTGGCGCGCGGCCGGGCTGCGTTGCGCGCGCTGGCGGGATCGGTCTGGGTCGAAGCGGCGATCGGAGTCGCCATCGTGCTGGCGGCCGGCTGGCTCGCGGAACTGGCGCCTGGCGTCGGATAAAGCTGTCTTCGTGCCGGGCACCCGCGGCGTCGCGTGAGCGAGAGCAGGCCAGCGCGCAGTTGACGTTGGCCTCGAATTAATTGCCATTTTAGCCAAGAGCCCCGACATTGCCGGTAGACCCATGCGCGCGGAAAGGGGGCCGATCCGCGTCCCTTGCTCCTGGTTGGCTGCCGGCGCTCCATGCCCGGCTTGTCGCCTCCGAACTTGATCGAAAGGCCATGGATCATTGACCAACCGCATCTCGCGTGTCGTCCGGTCCGGCGGGATCATCGGCCTCGGTCTCCTCGGCTCCGCCGCGGCCTTCGCAGCCCCTCCGGTCACGGTCAGCCGCCCCTGGTTCCGCTATATCGTGCCGCAGGTGCCGGCGGGCGGGTACATGATCTTGCGGAACGCCTCCTCCCGCCCGGCGGTGCTGACCGGGGCAAGCTCTCCCGCGTGCGGAATGCTGATGCTGCACCGAAGCGAGTTCGAGCGGCGGGGCGGACCGGATGGTGCCCGTGGCCTCCGTCGCGGTGCCGCCCGGCGGTGCCGTGTCGTTCGCGCCGGGCGGCTATCATCTGATGTGCATGCAGCCGCGCATGAAGCCGGACGAGAGCGTGAGCGTGACGCTGACGTTTCAGGGCGGGCAGACGGTCAGCGCCGCCTTCCCCGTGCTCGGCGTCGCCGGGCAGCCGGCCGATAAATGAAGGAGCCGATTGGCATGACGACGCCATTGCTTCGTATCGGTCGGCGCGAATTGCTGGCCGCGCTCGCGCTCGCAGCGCCGCTGACCTGCGCACAGCCCACGCTGGCGGCGAAGTGGCACAACCTCGACGTGACGGGATACGTCCCGACGCTGTCCTTCGACATGATGGACGCGACCACCGGCAAGCCCGTCACGGCGGCGAATTTCCACGGCAAGCTGGTGCTGCTGTATCTCGGGTACACGCAATGCCCCGACGTGTGCCCGCTGACCATGCAGCGCGTCGCCGAGACCTTGGAGCGTCTGGGCAAGGATGCCGCCGATGTCCGGCTCCTGTTCGTCACCGTCGATCCCGACCGCGACACCCTGCCATTGCTGAAGCAGTACACGGCGGCGTTCTCGCCCGACTTCGTGGGCCTGCGAGGAGATGCGAACCAGATCGCCAGGATGGCGCGAAGCTATCGCCTCGCCTATTCGGTGACGCCGGCGACCAAGACGCATCCTTACGAGGTCACCCATTCCTCGGCGATCTATGTGTTCGGCCGCGACGGCAGCCCCAAGCTGCTCATTGCCTCGCTGGCGACGACGAGCCCCGACATCGCCGGCACCGCGGACGATCTGCGGCGCCTGCTGCACGAACCCAAGCCGGGATTGATGGCGCGCCTGAGCGCCCTGCTCTGAGCCGGCGCGGAGAGAGATGATGCCGTTCCCCGGGCTTTTCACCGCCGGCGGCAGGGAGGAGTCCCCGACACAACTGAACGCCTTGTTGCCATCGCGTACGCTTCGCCGCGATACTGTGCGGCTGCGAACGAGGTGAGCATGGCCTTCCTGACCGAGCCCGAACCCGAGCGCGACGCGGTGCTGCCGGTGCTGCCCGGCATAACCCGCGTCGTCGCCGACAATCCCGGGCCGATGACCTATCACGGCACCAACACCTACCTGATCGAAACCGATCACGGCCTGGTGGTGCTCGATCCCGGGCCGGACGACGCCCGGCACGTCGAGGCGGTGCTGCGCGCCGCCGGCGGCAAGGTGGACCTGATCCTGCTGTCGCACACCCATCACGACCACCTTGGCGCCACGGCGGCGCTGAAGCAGGCGGCCGGGGCGCAGACGGCCGGCTTCCGCATGCCGGCCGACGCCGGCTTCGTCCCCGACATCCCGCTCGACGACGCGGGCGAGGTCGCTGGCATGACGGTCCTGCACACGCCGGGCCATGCCTCCGACCATCTCTGCTTCGGAGCGCGGGGCAAGGAGGGCGAGGCGATCCTGTTCAGCGCCGATCACGTGATGTCGTGGAACTCCTCGGTCGTCAGCCCGCCGGACGGCGACATGCGGGCCTATTTCGCCAGCCTCCGCCGCGTGCTGGACCGCGCCGACGACGTGTTTCTGCCCGGCCACGGCCCGAAGCTGCCCGAACCGCGAAAGCTGACCCGCGCGCTGCTGTTTCACCGCATGGAGCGCGAGCACGCCATCCGGGCCGCGCTGGCCAAGGGGCCGACGACGACGGCCACGTTGCGCGACAAGATGTACGCGCAGACCCATCCCCGCCTGCAACGCGCTGCGGAGCGGAACGTGCTGGCGCATCTGCTGAAGCTGGAAGCGGAGGGGAAGGCCCAGCGCGACGGCGAGGCGTGGCGGGCGGCCTGACCCGCCCGACGAATATGCGCGTGCCGGAATCGGACATCGATCCGTGGGCGAGTGACGGCACTCGCCCACAAGACGGCGGCGATCGAAATCACCGGCCCGACCCGCCGGCGCTACGACAACACACTACGCGGGCTGGCGAGCCTGCCGGTGCGGCTCAGGCGCTCGTGATCTATCCCGGCGCGCGCGGGTCATGCTCCTCGGCGTTGGGCTTGTCGCTCTCCGCCTGCGGCTGGGCATCGTTCGTGGGCGCGCCGGACATGCCCGAGGCGCCGCCGGTTTGCGCACCGGTGCTCGCCCCGCCCGCAGTGCCCGTGGACGGCATCGTGCCCGGCCGGGCCACGGTGTCGCCCGCGGCCTCGGCCTGCGCTTCGAGCTTCTCCTTCCGATCCGGCTCGCGTGCTCGCTCCGCCATCCTGTCCTCCTGCGTCAATCGATGCAGACGGAACACCCGCGCGGCGCCCTCGGTTGCCGTCAGTTCTCGACCAGCGGACAGCCAATCAGGGTTTGGTCGGCTGCACCGTGACCGGAGCTGTGCCCGACCTCGTCATGCCGATCTCGCCCGCCGCCTTGTGCGACAGGTCGATCACCCGATCCTGTCGGGTCGGACCGCGATCGGTGACCTTCACCTCGGTTGATTGACCCGTCCGCTGGTTGGTGACCTTGGCCTCGCTGCCAAGCGGCAGCGTGCGGGAGGCGGCGGTGTTGCTGTTCGACGCGACCGGTGCCCCGCTCGCGGTGGTCGTGTGGCCGTTCTGCCCGCCATTGAAATACGAGGCTTGGCCCTGCTGGGTCTTTGCCTCGGAGCCCGGCGGAGCCTGCGCGTAGGCCACGGTCGGCAGCAGGAGCAGGCTCGCGATGGCAACGAACTTGGACATGCGGATCCTCCGTGTGCTAATTCGACGAGACCGGGCAACCGTTGGTCGTCCGCAGACCGCGATACGACGCGCGCAACGGCAAACCCGAAGCGACGCTCAGCGCCATGTCTGCGTTGCAGAAGCCCATGGGGAGCCGTGTCGCAAGCAGCGGGACGAACTGAAACCCGCCGCCTTCCGCGCGCAGTCCGAACACCCGATAGACGGTGGGCGTCGGCCCCTCGCCGGGCTGGCGAGAGGCGATCAGCAGCAGCAGCACGTCCGCACCATCCACCTGGCCCCGGGCGAAGCGCACGCTGCGCAGCATGTCGCGATCATTGCCGGGGTCGTCGGTGATCGCCGTGCCATCCGTCATTGTCACCGGCCCGGCGTCCGAAATCTTGACGGTGAACACGTCGTGTCCGCGACCGTGCCCGTCATCTTGCCATGTCAGGGTGATAACGGCGTCGCGCCCGCCATCGAGGAGATGGGCGATCTGATTGTCGCCCGTGTGGAGTTCAAGAGGTGCGAGCACCCTGACCTGTCCCGGCGTCAGATCATGCGATGGCGGCGGACCGGCATCACGCGCCGGCTGCGGCGCATCGGCAGGGGTCAGACATTCCGCCCGCAGCCGCGCGGCCTCCTGCGCGGGCGACAGATTCGGGGTGCGATACACCTGGGCCGCGATCTCCGCGCCGACCGTGTCGGTGAGCATCGGCGGTTGGGCCAGTATGCGGCGGGCGGCGCTGACGGCCACGTCCGCCACCAAGTGCTGATCGCGCCCGGCGGCCACAAGGGCGGCCGCATGACCCACCATGGTGCAAACCCGCGTCCAGTCGGGCTCGGCATGGGCCGGAATGGCCGCCAGCGACCCACCGACGAGCAGCCCGATGAGCAGCGTGCCTTTCATCGGCCCCGGAACGCGAGGGGGCGGCCGTGGTTTCTGGACGCCCCCACCGCTACGGCAAACGCTGGTTGCTGGACGGAACAGCCCGTCCGGTCAGACGCCGCAGCGGCTAAGCCGGCGTGAACATCGGCATCGGCGGCCCGTTCTCGCTCGGCACGAAGGTCAGCTTCACGGGCTGGCCGATCTTGATCGCATCGAGGTCGCAATCGACGACGTTGGTCATCATCGTCGGCCCCTCCTCCAAGGTCACATAGGCGATGGCGTACGGCACCTCGGCGCGCTTCATGACGCTGAACGAATAGATCGTTCCCTTGCCCGACGCCTCGTTCCAGGCGAGATCCTGGCTGAAGCAATGCGGGCAGATGGCGCGCGGGTACCAATGCGAGCGTCCGCACGCATTGCATTTCGGCACGATCAGCCTGCCGTTCGCCGCGCCGTCGAAGACGCGCTTGGTTTCCGGATTGCTGCCCGTGTCGCCGACGAACGGGATCTTGCGCTGCTGATAGGCCATGACCTCACTCCCGCTCCATGATCAGCGTCGCCGAGCCGTGCCTCGTTCCGAGCGAGCCGCCCGTCCCGTGCGCGAGCGCGAGGCCGCAATCCTGCACCTGCACCTTCGGGTGCGCCTCGCCGCGCAACTGGCGCACCGCCTCGATCACCTTGGTGATGCCGCCGCGGTTGGCCGGATGATTGTTGCACAAGCCGCCGCCGTCGGTGTTGAACGGCAGCTTGCCGATGCCGGAGATCAGGTTGCCGTCGGCGACGAACTTGCCGCCCTGGCCCTTTTCGCAGAACCCCAGATCCTCGATCTGCATCAGCACCGTGATGGTGAAGCTGTCGTAGATCGAGGCGTACTTGATGTCGCCCGGCTTCACCCCCGCCATCTCGAACGCGGCTGGGCCGGAGAAGCGCGCGCCGGAGAAGGTCAGATCGACATTGCCGCCATACTGGCCCTTGGGCGCCTCGCCCATGCCGATCACCTTGACCTTCGGGCGTTTCAGGCTGCGCGCGATCTCGGGCTTCACCACCAGCAGCGCGCCGCCGCCATCGGTGATGACGCAGCAATCCAGCCGGTGCAGCGGGCTCGCGATGATGGGCGACTTCACCACGTCCTCGACGGTCACCACGTCGCGCAACAACGCGTGATCGTTGTACTGGGCGTGCTGCGAGGCGGCGACCTTGATCCAGGCGAGTTGCTCGGAGGTGGTGCCGTACTGGTGCATGTGCCGTTGAGCGCACAGCGCGTACATGTTGGCGACCGTCGGCCCGAACGGATACTCGAATTGCATGTCGGGCTGCGCCGGGTTGCCGGCGCGCGCCGCAGTGCCGGTGGCTTGGCCCTCGCTGCGCGGCCGACCCGCAAGCGTGATCAGCGCGACGTTGCAGCGCCCCGCGGCGATCGCCTCGGCCGCGTGCGCGACCAGCAACAGATAGGACGAGCCGCCGACGTCGGTGGCGTCCACATGGCGAACCTTCAGGTTCATGTAATCGACCATGCTGAGCGGGCCCATGCCCGGCGCGTCGCCGGCGCAGAAATACCCGTCCACGTCGTCCTTGCTCAGACCAGCGTCCTTGAGCGCGCCCGCCGCGCATTCGGCGTGCAGCAGCGCGACCGACTTGTCGGGCGCCTTGCGCGTTGGGTGCTCGAAGGCGCCGGCGATGTACGCCGCCCCTTTCAGGCTCATCTGATTTCTCCCCCGGATTGTTAAATTGCGACGACCGAAGTATGCGGCCGGTTCATGGATACCTCAATGGATGAACAGGAGACGGCCGAGCACGGCCGCTTCCAAAACAACTAGCACGCCCATCATCCAATAGACGCGCGTGAACCGTTCGTCGATACGGGCGAATTGCACGTCCACCTTGGCAAATCCCTCGCGCATCTCGGTGCGGAGTACCTCGAACTGGTCGTCGTACGCCGCAAGTTCCTCGGCCGCCTTGCCGGCCATCTCCGGCCTCGCGCCCGCGTCAATCAGCGCGTCCCGCAAGGCCCCAAGCTGAAGCGCCATCCCCGTCTCCAAGAACGCCCGATCCTGGCACGCACCGGCGGCCCGCGCTAGTCTAGGGCGTGCCCGTGCTCCTCGTTCCCCCCAAGCCGCCGGTCCCGGCGCACGACCTGCCGCTGCGCGCGTTCCTGCGCGCCGCGCGCACCAACGCGCTCACGATGTGGCCCGAGGCCGCCTACGACGACGCGGCGCGCGGCGGAAAATTCCTCGGGCGCACAAATATTCTGTTGAACGACCCCGCCGCCATCCACCGGGTGCTGGTGGACAATCCGGAGAACTACCGCCGGTCCCCCGCCGCGATCCGCATCCTCCGCCCGCTCACCGGCAACGGCCTGCTGCTGGCCAAGGGCGATGACTGGCGCCTGCAACGCCGCACGATCGCGCCCGCGTTCAGCCCCCGCGTGCTGCCGATGCTCGCCCGCCACATCGTCGCAGTCGCGAATGAAACCGTGGCCGCGTTGCGCCCGCAGACGGGCGCGCCGATCGAGCTGTTCAGGATCATACAGCGCACGGCGCTGGAGATCGCCGGGCGTTCGATGTTCTCGCTGGAAATGCGCGACTTCGGCACTGGGCTGCGCGCCATGATTGCCGAGTTCGGGATGCATCACGCCCGCCCCCGCCTGCCCGACCTCATCCTGCCGCCGGCCATCCCGACGCTCGGCGACATCGGCCGCCGCGCCTTCCAGCGCCGCTGGATGGGCTTCATGACCCAGATCATGCGCGCGCGCGAGGCGGTCCCCCCGACCGAGGACGCGCGCGACCTGTTCGACCTGCTCCGCGCCGCGCGCGATCCCGAAACGGGACGCGGCTTCACCCGCGACCAACTGCGCGATCAGGTCGCGACGATGATCCTCGCCGGGCACGAAACCACCGGCGTCACGATCTTCTGGGCCTTGACCTTGCTCGCCCACGCCCCCGACGTCCAGGATCGCATGGCCGAGGAGGTGCGCGCCCTCGACCTCGCCGCGACGGTCGCGCGCGGGCAGGTGCCCGACCTGCCCTTTACCCGCGCCGTGGTCAGCGAGACGCTGCGCCTCTACCCGCCCGCCTTCACCCTGGCCCGCATGGCCAAGGGCCGCGACACTGCCGGCGGCACCGACATCCCGCGCGGCGCGATCATCCTGATCGCCCCCTGGGTGCTGCACCGCCACCGCAAGCTGTGGCGCGAGCCGGACGCCTTTGATCCCGACCGCTTCGCTCCCGGCGCCCCCGCTCCACCCCGCTTTGCCTATCTGCCGTTCGGCGCCGGGCCGCGCGTCTGCGTGGGCGCGCAATTCGCGCTCACCGAGGCTATGCTGGTGCTCGCCGCCCTGGTCCAGGCGTTCGAAGTCACGCTCGACGGCCCGCGCCCGGTGCTGCCCGTTGCCGTCGTGACCACCCAGCCCGACCACTCGCCCGCCTTCCGCCTTCGCCCCCGCCCCTCCCGCACAGGAGCCGCCACGTGTCCATCCTCGATGCCGTCCGTCGCCACCACCCCGAGCTGACCGCGATCCGCCGCGACATCCACGCGAACCCCGAGCTCGGCCTTGAGGAGCACCGCACGTCGGACCTCGTCGCACGCAAGCTGGAGGAGTGGGGGATCGAGGTGCACCGCGGCATCGGCGGCACCGGAACCGTCGGCATCCTGCGCGCCGGCAACGGGCACGGGCGCATCGGGCTGCGCGCCGACATGGACGCGCTGCCGATCGAGGAGGCAACCAACCTCACCTATGCCAGCCAGAACCGCGGCGTCATGCACGCCTGCGGCCATGACGGGCACACGACGATGCTGCTGGGCGCGGCGCGCTACCTCGCGGAAACCCGCGACTTCAGCGGCACCGTTACCTTCATCTTCCAGCCGGGCGAGGAAGGCATCGGCGGCGCGCTGGCGATGCTGAAGGACGGGCTGTTCGAGCGCTTCCCGTGCGACACGATCTTCGGGATGCACAACGCGCCGGGCATGCCGCTCGGCCGCTATGGCATCACGCCGGGCGCCGCGATGGCCGCCGGCGCGTTCTTCGACATCGACATCACCGGCAAGGGGGCGCACGGCGCGCGGCCGGAAGCGGGCATCGATCCCGTGCTGGTCGCCTGCCATATCGGCGCGGCGCTGCAATCCATCGTTTCGCGCAACGTGCCGCCGCGCGAAACGGCGGTGCTGTCCGTCACGCGCATCCGCGGCGGCGATGCCTACAACGTGATCCCCGAGGCGGCGCGGATGTCGGGCACGGCGCGGACCATGAAGCGCGAGACGATGAACCTGATCGAGCAGGGCATGACGCGGGTCGTCGGCAACGTCGCCGCCGCATTCGGCGCCGCTGCCTCGGCGGATTTCCGGCTGATCTTCGCGCCGCTGGTGAACGAACCCGCCGCGACGGCGGAGATCGCCGACGCCGCCGCCGAGCTGGTGGGCGAGGACAACGTCGATCGCGACAGGCCGCCGGCGTCGGCGTCGGAGGATTTCAGCTTCATGCTGGAGCAGGTGCCCGGCGCCTACATCAATCTCGGCAACGGCGAGCAGAGCGCGCCGGTCCACAACGACGGTTACAACTTCAACGACGAGGCCATTCCCTACGGCAGCGCGCTGTTCGCCCGGCTGATCGAGCGCAAGCTGCCGCGCCAGCCCGAGTGAACGGAGACATCCATGCCCGCCTCCTCCCGGCTTGACGCCGTGCTCGCCCAGGCCGACGCCGCGCTCGATCGCTCGCGCGAGCGCCTGTTCGACCTGCTGCGCATCCCCAGCATCAGCGCCCAGCCGGCGCACGCCGGGGATTGCCGCCGTGCCGCCGAATGGGTGCGCGGCGAACTCGCCGGCCTCGGCTTCGAGTCCAGCCTGCGCCCGACCGAAGGGCACCCGGTCGTGCTCGCCCACCATCGCGGGCCGGACGGCTACGGCGGCCCGCATGTCCTGTTCTACGGCCACTACGACGTGCAGCCGGTCGATCCGGTGGAGCTGTGGTCGAGCCCGCCCTTCGAGCCGCAACTCGTGGACGGCCCGCGCGGCAAGCGGTTCGTCGCGCGTGGGGCGGTGGACGACAAGGGCCAGATGATGATGTTCGTCGAGGCGCTGCGTGCCTGGAAGGAGGCGACCGGCGCCATCCCCGCCCGGATCACCGTCCTGATCGAGGGCGAGGAGGAGATCGGCTCGGTGAACCTCGAACCGTTCCTGCTCGCCAACCGCGACGCGCTGCGCGCGGATCTCGCGCTGATCAGCGACACCGGCATGTGGGACGCCGAGACCCCGGCGGTGACCACGCGGCTGCGCGGCCTGGCCTATGTCCAGCTGACCCTGCACGCCGCCCGGCGCGACCTGCACTCGGGCATGTTCGGCGGCTCCGCGCTCAATCCGATCAACGCGCTGACCCGCATCCTGGGCGAGCTGAAGGACGCCGACGGGCGCATCCAGATCCCCGGCTTCTACGACGACATCGCGCCGGTGACGAACGCGCAGGCCGCCGAGTGGGACGCGCTGGGTTTCGACGAGCGCGCGTTCCTGGGCGGCATCGGTCTGCATCAGCCGGCCGGCGAGCGCGGCCTGCCCGCCCTGCAACGCCTCTGGGCGCGGCCGACCGCCGACATCAACGGCATCTGGGGCGGCTACATGGGGCCGGGCTCCAAGACGGTGATCGCCGCCGAGGCGTCGGCCAAGGTCTCGTTTCGCCTCGTGCCGGGGCAGGATTCGGCGAAGGTGATCGAGGGGTTCCAGCGCTTCGTGGCCGATCGCCTGCCGCCCGATGCACGGATCGAGTGGCAGGTCTTCACCTCCGCCCCCGCGATCGAGGTGCCGACCGACAACGCCTGGGTGCGCGCGGCACGCGCGGCGCTGGGCGAGGAATACGGCCGCCCCGCCGTGCTGATCGGCTGCGGCGGCTCGGTCCCCGTGGTCGCGTCGATGCGGACGGTGCTCGGCGTGGACACCCTCCTGATGGGCTTCGGCCTCGATGATGATCAGGTGCATAGCCCGAACGAGAAGTTCGAGCAGATGTGCTTCCATCACGGGATACGCTCGCACGCGCGGCTGCTGGCGAAACTCGCGGGGGGTTGAGTTGCGCCCCGACCCCTCCCCCCTCCCCCAAGGGGAGGGGGAGAAGTGAAAGCCCCGCTTCCTGCTCCCCCTCCCCTTGCGGGAGGGGGTCGGGGGGAGGGGTGACGCGCGGGGTGACAAACAGCCCTCGCCTCGCCCTCCACGCCCTCCGTAGCCCGCTCGCCGGCCCGTTCGATCTTTCGCTGGACGCCGGCGAGTGCCTCGCAATCAGCGGCCCGTCCGGCGCGGGGAAGAGCCTCTTTCTTCGCATGATCGCCGATCTCGATCCGAACGAGGGCGAGGTGCGGCTGGATGGGCGTGAGCGGCGGAGCTGGAGCGCGCCCGCCTGGCGGCGCCAGGCGGTGTATGCCGCCGCCGAGCCGGGCTGGTGGGCCGAGCGCGTGGGGGAGCACTTCGCGCCCGCCGCAACCGAGGCCGCGGGCGCGCTGCTCCCGCGCCTGAACCTCGCGCCCGCGATGATGGAGGCGCCGGTCACGCAGCTCTCCACGGGCGAGCGGCAGCGCCTCGCGCTCGTTCGCGCGCTGGTGCTCGATCCGCCGGTGCTCCTGCTCGACGAGCCGACCGGCGCGCTCGATCAGGAGGCGATGCAGCGCGTGGAAAACGTGCTGCGGGAGCGTCTGACCCGGGGCGCGGCGATCCTGATGGTGACGCACAGCGGCGAGCAGGCCGCCCGGCTGGCGGGCCGGCGGCTGCGCATGGAGGATCGGCGGCTGGTACCGGCATGAATCCGATCCTGCTGTCCTGGTCCGACATCGGCATCGCCGCCTCGCTGCTGCTGGTGGACGGTCTGCTGTCGGTCGCCCTCGGGCTGGAGCTGCATCGTCAGCTCGCCGTCGCGGCGGTGCGGATGGTGGCGCAGCTCGTCGCCGTCGGGTTCGTGCTGCGGGCGGTCTTCCGCCTCGCCTCGCCGGGGGTCACCCTCGCGGTCATCCTGGTCATGGCGGCCGTCGCCGCGCGGGAGATCGCGGCACGGCCGGAGCAGCGGCTGACCCGGTTCGGCAACCTCGTGGTGGGCGCCTCCGGGGTCGCCTTCGCGACCGTCCTGACCGCGGCCCTCGCGCTCACCACCGCGATCCGCCCGCAGCCCTGGTACGACCCGCGCTATGCCATCCCGTTGACCGGGATCATCCTCGGCAACGTGCTCAACGGCGGCAGTCTCGCGCTCGATTCGCTGCTGGGCGGAGTGGTACGCGAGCGTGCCGCGATCGAGGCGCGGCTGGCGCTCGGGGCTAGCTTTAACCAGGCGATCAGCGGCCTTGTCCGCGCCTCCGTTCGCCGGGCGCTGGTGCCGATCGTCAACACAATGTCGGCGGCCGGGCTGGTGACCCTGCCGGGAATCATGACCGGCCAGATCCTGGCCGGCATGGACCCGGTGGAGGCGGTAAAGTACCAGATCCTCCTGATCTTCCTGCTGGCCGGCGGCAGCGGGCTGGCGGCGGTGACCGTCGTCTATGTAGGAGCGTGGCGGCTGACCGATGATCGGCAGCGCCTGCGGCTGGACCGGCTAGTCTCGGCGGGGGATCGCGGCAAGGGATGAGCGTTGGATGAGCCATCTGGGCGAATTCGACCTCGCCGTGATCGGCGGTGGGGTGAACGGAACCGGCATCGCGCGCGATGCGGCGGGGCGCGGCCTGTCGGTGCTGCTGATCGAGCAGCACGACCTCGCCTCGCACACCTCCTCGGCCTCCACCAAGCTGATCCATGGCGGCTTGCGCTATCTGGAGCAGCGCGCCTTCCGGCTGGTGCGCGAGGCGTTGGCCGAGCGGGAAGTTCTGCTGCGCTCCGCCCCGCACATCATCCGCCCGCTCCGCTTCGTGCTGCCCCATCGCGCCGGGCTGCGGCCCTGGTGGGTGCTGCGCGCCGGCCTGTTTCTCTACGACCATCTCGGCGGCCGGCGTCTGTTGCCGGGCACGCGCACGCTGAATCTGCGCCGCGACCCGGCGGGTGCGCCCCTGCGGGCGGGGTTCGCGCGCGGTTTCGCGTATTCCGATTGCTGGGTGGACGATTCGCGACTGGTCGCGCTGCTGGCGCGCGACGCCGCCGATCGCGGGGCGACGATTCTCACCCGCACACGCTGCACGGCCGCGCGGCGCGACGCCGGGGCGTGGCTGGTGACGCTGCCGCATGGGACGGCGCGCGCTCGCGCCGTGGTCAACGCCGCCGGCCCATGGGTGGCCGAGGTGCTGGGCCTTGTGGCGCACGTCGACGCGCCCGGCGCCGTCCGGCTGGTGAAGGGCAGCCACATCGTCACCCGCCGGCTGTTCGAGCACGAGAATTCCTACATCTTCCAGAACTCCGACGGCCGGATCTGCTTTGTCATTCCCTATGAGGGCGACTTCACGCTGATCGGAACCACCGACGAGGACTATCGCGGCGACCCGGCCGATGCAGCGATCAGCGCGGACGAGGAGCAGTACCTGATTGATGCGGTCGGCGCCTATCTCCGCGCGCCGCCGGACCGCGAGGACGTCGTCTGGCGCTATTCGGGGGTGCGCGCGCTCCACGACGATGGCCGCGCCAAGGCGCAGGAAGCGAACCGCGACTACGTGCTGGAGCTCGACGCCTCGGCCGGAGAAGCCCCGCTGCTGTCCGTGTTCGGCGGCAAGATCACCACCTTCCGCCGGCTCGCCGAAGCGGCGATGGCGCGGCTGGGGCCGGCCTTTCCCGGCCTGAGGGGCGACTGGACGGCGACGGCGAGCCTGCCCGGCGGCGACTTCGCCTGGGACGGCGTGCCCGCCCTGGCGGCCGATCTGCGCGGGCGATACTCGTTTCTTCCGGCGGAGACCGCCTGGCGCATGATCCGCGCCTACGGCACGCGCGCCGCGCGAATGCTGGGCGATGCGCGCCGCCCCGAGGATCTGGGCCTGCGCTTCAGCGCCGAGCTGAGCGAGCGCGAGGTCGATTGGCTGATCCGCCAGGAGTGGGCGCGCACTGCCGATGACGTGCTGTGGCGCCGCAGCAAGCTGGGGTTGCGCCTCAGCCCGGCCGAAGGGTCGGCGCTACGGGCGTGGATGGCGGCGCGGTAGCTAACCTGTGCGTATCTCTGCCAAACCCCTCCCCCAGCCCCCTCCCGCAAGGGGAGAGGGAGAGGTAAGCGGCGTCCCTTCTCCCCCTCCCCTTGCGGGAGGGGTTGGGGGAGGGGTCGAACACGAGTAAGCGGCGGTCAGCCCCACTTGTAACTTATTTGATCCGCTCTTCGATCCGGTCGGCCACGCGGAGCGCGTTGGCGATGATGGTGAGCGTTGGGTTTACCGCCCCAATCGAGGGGAAGAAGCTCGCATCGGTGACATAAAGATTGTCGATGCCGTGCGCCTTGCACTCTAGATCGAGCACCGAGGTCGCCGGGTTCGGGCCGAAGCGAAGCGTGCCGGCTTGGTGCGCTGTGCCGCCGATCGGGATGTCCATTCCCAGATAGAGCGAGCGCTCCAGCAGCACCGGATGCGCGCCGGCGACGCTCAGCATCGTTTCGAGCTTCTTCTTCAGCCGATGGTGAGCCTCCATGTTGCCCTCGTTGATGTCGAGCACGACACGGCCGTCCCGCTCGATCCAGATGCGGTTTTCCGGCCGCGGCAAATCCTCGCTCGAAAGCCAGAAATCCATCGAGTGCTCCGCCATTTTGTCGAATGGCATCTCGGGGAACCAGGAGAGCCATTGCGGCAGTGCCTCGCCGCGAATTTGTTCGCCGTGCGACTTGGCGCACATCTGGATGAGGCCGAGCGGGAATTCCCAGTCGTCTGAGCGGAAGTAGAAGTCGCTGACCGCGAGCGTCTTCTGAAACGTCGTCGGGTTGGGCTCGCGCAGCAGCGCCATCAGCACGGACTGGTTGTGGCGCATGTAGTTCCGCCCCACCTGGCCCGAGCCGTTGGCCAGCCCGTTCGGGTGCGCGTCGTTGGCCGAACGCAGCAGCAGCAGCGCCGAGCTGAGCGCGCCGCACGCGACCACCACGATATCGGCGGCGTAGGACTCGTCGCGGCCCTCGCGCGTCACATGCACCTTCGTGACGCTGCGGCCCGAGGAATCCGTCTCCAACCTGGAGACATAGGCGTTGGTCAGCAGCGTGAGATTGTCATGAGCGGCCAGCGCGGGATCGACGCAGACCACCTGGGCGTCGGCCTTGCCGTTCAGCAAGCAGGGAAACCCGTCGAAGGCATCGCAGCGAATGCAGATGCTGGTGGGTGTCGCCTTGCCGTCCTTCTCGTCTAGCAGGATGCCGAGCGGGAGATGGAACGGATGCAGGCCCTCCTTGCTCAGAGTGTCGCTCAGCGCCTGGATGCGCGGTTCGTGCGACACCGGCGGGTACGGGAACGGACCGCTGGCCGGCGGCTCGGTCGGATCCTCGCCCCGCTGCCCGTGGACGTGAAACAGCCGCTCGGCCTCGGCATAGAACGGCTCGAACGCGTCGTAGCCGAGCGGCCAGGCCGGGGAGATCCCGTCGGCGTGCCTGATCTCGCCGAAATCTTCCCTGCGAAGACGCAACAATGCAGCTCCGTACACCTTGGAATTGCCGCCCACGAAATAGTGCAAACCAGGGTGGAACTGGCGGCCGTCCTTGCCGTACCACGTCTCCTTCGCCTGATAGGTGCCATCCACGAAGACCGTCTTGGAGTCCCAGTTCGCCCGGGAGCGCGGGAGGTAGTCGCCCCGCTCGATGAGCAGGATGCGCTTGCCGGTCTTGGCGAGCTTCCAGGCCAGGCTGCCACCGCCAGGACCCGAACCGATGACGATGATGTCGTAGCGTTCGCTGCTCATAACGTCCTTCCGGCCGCACTCCCGTTTCGAACGCCGGAGGTCATCGGCTGTTCCGGGAGCTGTTCCGGGATGGTGAAATCGTGCTTTGCAACCATCCGCGCCGGCACGCATTAGGGGACGGTGCGTGAGGAGCGGCCAATGGGACTGAGCATCGTCATCGAGGCCGCGATTCGGTATCTGCTGGTCTGCCTGTTCTTTCCGTTCAGCGCGCTCGACAAGGTCTTCAATTTCGACGGCGCGGTGAGCCAGGCCAAGGAGATGGTTCCGGCCGACAAGCCCGCGAAGGCGCTCGTTCTTGTCGGGCTGGGGGTCGAGATACTGGGGCCGCTGGGGATCCTGACCGGCGTGTTCGACCGGCTGGCCGGGTTCGTCATGGCCGGATACTGCGGCACCACGGCTCTGCTATGGAAGCAGTTCTGGAAGAAGGACGATTTCTGGAACAAGGGGCAAAGCGCGAGCCGCGACCTGTTCTGGGACTTTTTGAAGAACTTCGCCTTGGCGGGCGGATTCCTGCTCATCACCCACGGCACGCGCGCAGGGGCGCAAAAGAGCTTCCTGGCCAACCCGTTCGCCTCATCCCGTCCCTACCGAAAGGAGCGCGGACGCACATGAGCCCCGAAGCCAAGCCGACCGTCGCCTACTGGCACCTCTGGACCGACGAGCAGGGGGTGAGCCATCAGAGGCGGTGCGCGCTGACGGAGTTCGAGATGAACTCGATCGGCGGTGGTGCCGCCCCGCAATGGCAAGGCCGCAAAACCCAGGGCGAGATGACGGTCGAATTTACCGTCCTGCCGGTCGGCTGGGTCGGCGGCTGGCATCCGAACCCCAAGCCGCAATGGATCATTCCGCTCTCGGGGCGCTGGTACGTGGAGTCCATGGACGGCCAGCGGGTGGAGATGGGACCGGGCGAGGTCTCCTTCGGCGAGGACCAGCAGAGCCGCGAACGTGACGGCAGGAAGGGCCACTCCTCCGGAACCGTGGGGAACGAGCCGGCGATTCTGATGCTGGTTCAGATGGAGGCGCAGGGTGCCGTCGCCTCGCCCTGCCGGTTCAGGTAGAGGAGGCGGTTGTTCCGGGCGGAGTGCATCCAGGCAATGAGCGACACGATAGCCGGGCCGATACGCTAGCCCATATTCATGCCGTTCGGGACCGGCTTAAAACCTCTGTCATGGAGCTGCTTCGGCGGCGAGGGCATGGCGCCAGCAGTTCAGTCCGGAGGAAAAGCCGATCTACGATCTCTGCGGGATCTCGCGACGGAGCCAATACCGACGATTGGGCTGGACGTGCACACGAACGGTGACGCGCCCGGGCAGCATTGCCCGCGTTTGTCCGAGCGCGCCCCACGCCGCCGGGTTGGCGTCACTGCCGTGCGGGCGGCAAAAGAAAGCTACTTCCTGGCTGGCGCCTGCCTGGTCTCGACCCTCAAGGTCATCAGCCGACGATCGCGCCAGATCTCGATCGTGGCGGCATCCCCGATCGAGGCCGCCTGTAGAGCGCGAGTAAGCGATCCGGGGCCGGAGAGCACGGCGCCGTTGAAGGCAAGCACCACGTCCCGCGGCCGGATCCCCGCCTTCACGGCCGGCCCGCCGCCGTCCACGCTCGTCACCAGCAGTCCGGCCGGGCCACCCAGGCCGAGTTCGCTGGCGACCTCGCCGCTGACCGGCTCGACATGCAATCCGATCCAGGAAGCCGGCTTATCTAAAGGCGCCGGCCTGGAGCGGGGCGGCCGACGCGGGCGGGCGTTCAGGGCGGCGACGGAGGGGGCAGCCGGAGGGAGAAGGCCGGCGGCGTCGGTTGTCGCAGGGGGCGCGGGGACTTGCGGATTGGCCAGCCGAGCGCCTTCCAGCAGGTTGGGTGGGGCAGCCGATGCCAATGGCAGCGGCGCCGAGGGGGCCGAAGGCGGGACCAGCGGGGATTGAGCGGAGGTTCTGCTCATCGGAGCCCGCAGCTCATGCGCCGCTGGCGCGGGCGGCGCGGATGAATTGCTCTGAAACTCGGCGGTGCGGACCAGGAGGACCAGACAGCAAGCGACAACGATTCCCCATACGCCCACTCCAGGCGTCAACCGATTTGTTGCGAATTCGATGCCACTATGTTTTCTGTTGTTCGAGACAAGAGAATGGCTTTTAAGCCTTCCGTGATGTTGGAGCATCGAAAGCAGCAACCACATCTCGCCGGCCACCATCGCGACAATCCAACCACCCCCCGTGCCGAACCCGGCGACCGCAATGAACAGTTGCGATGTCAGCAACGCGATGGCGAGATAGATCTTGGTCCGAGTCAGGAGCCATGACATAAAGTGCTCCGGGTACAAGCGGCTTTCAAAGTTGGTTCTCATGGGCCGTATTTCCGCCTGAGAACCTCGGAAGTTTCCCAGACCCCGAACACGCCGACGACTATCGCGATTGCTACATCGGTGGTTGAAAGAGATATTCGAGCGGCCAGCGGCCGTAGATCAGCACGCCCCTTCCACCGCCAAAATATTCGATCAGATGCTGAACGGCCCACATGCCGGTCACGGTCACGCCGCCAAGGATGGTGTGGCAGATCATGACCACCGTGGCTTGGGTCGCTTTCAGGATAACGTCCTGCAATTCAACCCTCCGAGGCTGGCGGACCAAGACTCGCCACGGGATCGAATGTCGCAGCAGACCTCAGCAGGCTTTGTGCACCCTGTAAATCGGCGAACACCAGATAAGCTGAATGCAGCGCAGTCCACTCTTGGGTGGCACGGAGAGAACGTGATTCAGCCCGGCGCGCGATCCTTCGCATCCAGCGGCAGCGGCACCCAGCTCAGCCCGTCGGGGCGCTGGATCAGCACGAGCACCGATTTGCGGTCCTCGCGACGCACCGTCTCCACCCGCCGGCGCACGTCGTCGGGGGAATTCACTTCGGCCTGCTGCACCTCCACGATCACGTCGCCCGGCTTCACGCCGCGCTGGGCCGCCGCGCCGCTCGGCGCGACATCGGTGACGACCACCCCCTTCTGATCGGCGCCGAGATGGAAGTGGTCGCGCGCGCCCTGGTCGATTGGGGCGAGCGTCATGCCCAGCCCCGCGATCTCGGCCGGCTTCGGCGGCGGCGGCGCGGCCGGGTTGGTCGAGGCGGTCTGCACGTCGTCGGGCTTCTCCGCGAGCACCGCCTGAAGCGCGACCTCCTTGCCGTCTCGCCAGACCGTCACCGGCACCTGCTTGCCCACGTCGGTGTCGGCGACGATGCGCGGCAGCGCGCGCATGTCCTTCACCGGCGCGCCGTTGAAGCTCAGGATCACGTCGCCGTTGCGCAGATGCGCCCCGTCCGCCGGGCCGCCCTGGTTGACGCCGGCCACCAGCGCGCCGTGCGCGCCGCCGTGCAGCCCGAGGCTGTCGGCGATGTCGGGCGTCACCTCCTGGATGCGCACGCCCAGCCAGCCGCGGCGAGGGTGGCCGTATTCGCGGAGTTGCGTCACATCCATCTTCGCCATGTTGGCCGGGATGGCGAAGCCGATGCCGATGGAGCCGCCCGAGGGCGAGTAGATCGCCGTGTTGATGCCGATCACCTGGCCGTCCATGTTGAACAGCGGGCCGCCCGAGTTGCCGCGATTGATCGGCGCGTCGGTCTGGATGAAGTCGTCATACGGCCCCTCGTGGATGTCGCGCCCGCGCGCCGAGACGATCCCCGCCGTCACCGTCCCGCCCAGCCCGAACGGGTTGCCGATCGCAAGCACCCAGTCGCCCACGCGCATGGTGGCCGAATCGCCGAACGCCAGCGCCGGCAGCGGCTTGCCGGCATCGACCTTGAGCAGCGCGATGTCGCCGCTCTGGTCGCGCCCCAGCACCTTGGCCTTCAACGAGGTGTTGTCCTGCAAGGTCACGGTGATCTCGTCGGCGCCGTCGATGACGTGGTTGTTCGTCACGATCAGGCCCGAGGGGTCGATGATGAAGCCCGATCCAAGACTTTGCATCCGCCGGTCGGGCTCGGGCTTCGCGTCGCCCGGCGGGCGGTGCCGCTCCATGAAGTCCTTGAAGAACTGCTCGAAGGGAGAACCGGGCGGTAAGGCGGGCGGCGCGTCCGGCGGGGCGTTGTCGCTCATCTGCACGTCGGCCGAAGAGGAGATGTTGACCACCGCCGGCAGCAGGCGCGCGGCAAGGTCGGCGAAGCTGTCGGGCGCCGGCCGGGCGAGCGCCGGCCGGATGGGCAGGAAACCGGTCGCGGGCAGGGCGAGCACGACGGCCGAAGCCGTCAGCGCGGCACGAAGCGGGCGGAGGTGAGGGCGCATGGGGGTTGTCCCAGGGTGAGATTGCCCCTGTTGTGGCCGCACCAGCGGTCCGGTTCAACAGGCGCTTGCGGAATGGCCGCTCGTTCAGCCCGCCGGCTCCTGTCCCATCTCCAGGAACTTCTCGCGCCGGCGGGCCTTCAGGCTGGCCGCATCCTGCGCCAGCAGTGGGATCAGTGCCTCCTCCAGCGCGTCGCCCACCGCGCGCACGGTCTGCTCGGGGTCGCGGTGCGCGCCACCCAGTGGCTCAGCGATGACCGCATCGATCAGCCGCAGCCGGCGCAGATCGTCGGCGGTGAGCCTCAGCGCCTCCGCCGCCGCCGGCGCCTGCGCGGCGTCGCGCCAGAGGATGGTCGCGCAGCCCTCGGGAGCGATGACGGAATAGATCGAGTGCTCCAGCATCAGCGTGCGATCCCCGGCCGCGAGTGCGATGGCCCCGCCCGATCCGCCCTCGCCGATGATGGTGGCGACCAGCGGCACCGGGGCGCCCAAGCAGGCCTCGATGCTGCGCGCGATCGCCTCGGCCTGCCCGCGCGCCTCGGCCTCGATGCCGGGGAAGGCGCCGGAGGTATCAACGAAGCTCAGAACGGGCAGGCCGAACCGCCCGGCCAGCTCGACCAGCCGGCGCGCCTTGCGGTAGCCCTCGGGCCTCGCCATGCCGAAATTGTGCTTGAGGCGGCTTTCCGTGTCCGAGCCCTTCTCGGTGCCGATCACCACGACCGAGCGGCCGCGGAAACGCCCCAGACCGCCGAGCACGGCGGTGTCGTCTGCGAACGCGCGGTCGCCGGCGAGCGGGGTGAACTCCGCGATCAGGCCGGCGATGTAGGCGCTCGCCTTGGGCCGATCCGGGTGGCGCGCCACCAGCGTCTTCTGCCAAGGCGACAGGCGGGCGTAGAGGCCCCGAAGCTGCCGGTCGGATTTCTCCGTCAGCCGAGACACCTCCTCGGCGATGTTGATGCCGCCGGGCTCCGACATCCGCCGCAGCTCGTCGATCTTGCCCTCCAGCTCGGCGAGCGGCTTCTCGAAGTCCAGGAAGTGGCGCATTGGGGCGGGGCTTTAGCACAGAACTCGGCGGCGGACAGGGCGGGCGCCAGCCCGCCGACCCTTCACCCGATTGCTATTTCCGTTCCACGGCGCCCCGTGCGGCCTCCAGGATTTCAGCCGACAGGCCAGGGTCGTCGCTCGCCCGCGCAAGCACCACCGCTCCAACCAGCGTACACAGCGCGGCGACCGCACGCTCGCGCTGCCGGCCGGGCAGACACTCCGCCAGCGCCCCCAGCATCACGCGAAGGGCCGCCGTCACTCCCGGCCGGGCTGCCGGGCGACGCGCCACATCCGGGCCGAGCGCCGCCAGCAGACACCCGCGCGCGGGCGCGGCGACATGAGCGGGATCGAGATATGACGCGACGATCCGCGCCAGCGCCGAATCCGGTTGATCGCGCGACAGCGCCTCCCACCGCGCCGCCGAGCGGGCCAGCGCGTCGGACGCGGCCTCCGCCACCAGCGCCTCCTTGGACGGAAAATGCGAATAGAAGCCGCCATGCGTCAGGCCGGCCTCGTGCATCACCGCGTCCACGCCGACCGCGTCGAACCCGTGCTCGCGGAACAGCCGTCCGGCGGCCTCGATAATCCGCGCCCGGCTGGTCGCGCCCTTCCCGTTTGACTTGTGGCCGCCTTCGACGCGCATCTCGTTCGCCCCCTTCGCATGACGATCGTCATCTTTATCGGTTGATTTCTTTATGACGGTCGTCATAGTAGCGCGTCCTTCAAGGGATTGCACGCATGAGCCCCGCCTCGCGAATCGCCCGCCTGCTGGCCGGCCGGGTCGACTATGCCTGGGTGGTGGCGGGGACGGCCCTCGCTGTCATCATCTGCTCGGTCGGCGTGCGCGCCGCCCCCGGCGTGCTGATCGTGCCGATGGAGAAGGCGTTCGGCTGGGACACGGCGACGATCTCGGGGGCGATCTCGCTCAATATCGCCCTGTTCGGCCTCGGCGGCCCATTCGCCGCCGCGCTGATGCGCACCATCGGACTGCGCGCGACCGTGTTCGGCTCGATGGCGCTGCTCGCGCTGGGCGCCGGCCTGTCGGGCTTCATCACCCGAATTTGGGAACTCTATCTCACCTGGGGCGTGCTGGTCGGCCTGGGTTCGAGCCTGGGAATGATGGCGCTGGCCGTGACCGTCGCGAACCGCTGGTTCGTCGAGCGGCGCGGCCTGGTGGTCGGGATGCTGACCGCCGGGAATGCCAGCGGGCAACTCATCTTCCTGCCGCTGCTCGCGCATATCGCCAGCGCCTCCGGCTGGCGTTTCGTGCCGTGGACGGCCGCCTTGGTCATGCTGGCGCTGATCCCGGTCGTCTGGCTGCTGTTGGCCGAGAGCCCGAGCGCGATCGGCGTTGCCCCGCTGGGCGCGGCCGCGCGGCAGCCGGAGGCGCCGGCCGAGGCATCACGGGAGGGCAGTCCGTTCCGCATCGCCCTGGCGGGGCTCACACGAGGCGCCGGCTCGCTCGATTTCTGGCTGCTGGCGAGCAGCTTCGCGATCTGCGGCTTCTCGACCTACGGGCTGGTGATCACGCACCTGATCCCCTTCTGCGCCGATCACGGCATTCCGGCGGTAAGCGCGGCCGGCATACTGGCCGCGATCGGCGTGTTCGATTTCATCGGCACCCTCGGCTCGGGCTGGCTCACCGACCGTTATGACTCCCGAATTCTGCTCTTCTGGTATTATGGGTTGCGGGGAATCTCGCTGCTCTGGCTGCCGTTCAGCGGCTTCGATCCGCTCAGCCTCGGGGTGTTCGCCGTCTTCTTCGGCCTCGACTTCGTCGCCACCGTCCCGCCCACGGTCGCGCTGACCACCCAGGTGTTCGGCAAGCGCGATGCCCCGGTGATCGCCTCGTGGATCTCCGCAGGCCACCAGATCGGCGGCGCCGCGGCGGCGCTTGGCGCCGGGATCGTCCGCAGCATGACCGGCAGCTACGTCCTCGCCTTCGCGGGCAGCGGAGCGCTGTGCTTCATTGCCTCGATCCTGGTGCTGCGGATCGCGCGGCAGGAGGCCGTGGCCGCCGCCTGACCCGTCCGAACCACCTGGGAACGAACCCCGCCTCCGGCGCGCTCAAAGCCCTACCCGCTCCAGGCCCAGAATCGCCCGCGCGCAGGCCTGGGCACGGGGCACCAGGGTGTCGAGGTGCAGGAACTCGTCCGGGGTGTGGGCCTTGCCGCCCACGGGACCGACCGCACAGATCGTCGCCGCGCCCACCCCGGCCGCAAAGCCCGAATCGGCGCAGCCGCCGGTGAACTCGCCATCGGTGGCGAACCCGCTGGTCCGGGCGGCGTCCACATAGAGGTCGAACAGCCGTTTCGCCGCCGCGGTCTGGTTCAGCGGCAGGAACTCGCCCTTCACGGCGAGTTCGGCCCGCGTGCCGGGGACGAAGCTGCGGGCGATGATAGCCTCGATCCGGCCCATCGCCTCATCGCGGTCGTCGGGGCGGACATAGCGCAAATCGATCTCGCCCCCGGCCTCGGGGGCGACGGTGTTGACGCTCTGGCCGCCGGTAACGAGTCCGACGTTCAGGGTGATCCCGCGATCGAGGTCGGTCAAAGCATGGATCGCCTGCACCTTGCGCGCCAGTTCCTCGATCGCGCTGATGCCTTCGGGGAAGTTGCCCCCCGAGTGCGCGGCGCGGCCGGTGACGCGAAAGGCCATGAACACGCCGCCCTTGCGGCCGGTGACGACGTTGCCGGAGACCCGCCCCGGCTCGCTGTTGAACACCGCGCGGGCGCGCCGGGCCTCGGCCTCGATGACCGGCCTTCCCTCGGGGCTGCCGATCTCCTCGTCGCCGGTGAACAGGCCCACTAGCGGGGCCGGCGCGCCGCCGAAGCGGGCGAAAGCGGCGAGCAAAAAGCAGTTCATCACCAGCCCGGCCTTCATGTCGGCCACACCCGGCCCATAGGCGACGCCGTCGCGGATGGTGAAGGGGCGCCGCCCCGCCTCGCCTTTGGGGAACACCGTGTCGCGGTGGCCCATGAGCAATACGTTGCCGCCCGCGTTGCCCGCCGGCCCGTCCCATGGCGCGGCGGCACGCAAGACATCCCCGTGCCGGGCCTGGGCGATGGTCTCGACCGTCACGCCGTGCGCGGCGAGGAAACGGCGGACGACCTCGCCCACCGCGTCGGTGCCGGCCTTGTCGTAGCTGCCGCTGTCGATATCGACCATCTCGCGCAGCAGCGCGACCATCGCCTCGTGCTGGGTCTCAAGCCAGCCGGTGATCTGGTCCTCATGGGTCGCGGTCATACGGGCCTCGCTCAGCGAAACGGGGTGTTAACGTTCCCTAGAGCACGCTGGCTGCCAAGTGCCCGGGAGTGGAAAGTGAGCGTCATCCTCGATAAGCTCGCATCGTGCGCCGGCTGGAGGGCGAGACCACATTCTCGCGACCCCAGGCCGAGGTGCTGAGCGAGGCGCTCCAGGTGGCCATGAACGAGACCGTCGCCACCAAGGCCGACCTCTCAGAGATCCGGCACGAGATCGCCTCGCTGCGATCCGAGCTGAAGATCTGGACCGGAGGCGTGGCCGCCGCCCTGTTCGCGGCGCTGTTCACGGGTTTGGGCGGACTGATGGCCGTGTTCAAGTTCCTCATCCCCTAGCCGAGGCCCGCACCGGAACGGCTCCGCCACTTCAGCGCGCGCGGCCCGCAGCACCAGGTCGTAGCTCAGGTGCAGCCGCCCCCTCCGCCGCCCCAGCGGGCAACCGGAGCCCGCCAGCCGCGATAGATCGCCATCAAGCGAAGAAAGATGCAGACGAGAGAGCCGGCCAGCATCGGATAGAGCGGGGGCGAACCCATGACGCTTCCGAGCGAGACGATCCCGCCGGCGGCGAGCGCCGCCACCGCATAGAGGTCGGCGCGCAGGACGAAGGGAATGTCCCTGGCGAGAACGTCCCGCGTCATCCCGCCGCCGATCCCCGAGATCATGCCGAGCACCGCGGCCATGACCGGATTGATGCCATAGCCGATCGCCTTCTGCGCGCCCGTGACCGCGAACACCGCGAGGCCGATCGCGTCGAGCAGCAGGACGGGGCGACTGAGCGACTGGATCGTTGGATAAACGTAGAAGGTCAGCAAACCGCCGGCGATGGCGATGGCGAATGTGTGCCAGCCTGCGATCGAGGCCGGCGGCACCGCGCCGATCAGCACATCGCGCGTGATGCCCCCGATCGCCGCCACCACGAACGACAGGAACAGGACGCCGAATATATCAAATCTCTTCTGTACCGCCAGCACGGCGCCGCTCAAGGCGAACACGAAGGATCCCAGCCCATCGAAGGTCGCGATCAGCATATGCGGCAGTGAATCGTGCATCCATCCGCGATCAGGCGGGGACGCCGCTGACCAGCCATGCCCCGGCCGCCGCGAGCATCGCCTCGATGCCGGTGCGCAGCGTGGGGTCGATCACCGGCGCGAACGCGGGCGAGTGGTTGGCCGGGATCTCGTCCACCTTGCCGGCCTTCTCGGCTTTCTCCCAGATCTCCCGGTCGATGCCGCCGACCACCCAGAACACCGCGGGCACGTTCCATGCGGCGCCGAACAGCCCGAAATCCTCGCTCGCCGTTGCGGGCTCGATCTCCTGGACCCGCTCCGTTCCGAAGTGGCGCTCGAACGCGGCCACCACCTTCCGGGTGGCGGCATCGTCGTTGCGGGTCAGCGGATATTCGCTCAGCACGGAGAACTCGGGCGGCTTCGGCGCGCCCGACGCCGTGGCCTCGGCCTCCACGATGCGCTTGATCGCGGACAGCACGCGCTCGCGCACCTGATCCTTGAACGTGCGAACGTTGAGCCGGAGCAGCGCCTGGTCGGGGATCACGTTCTCGTTCATCCCGGACTGGAGCGTGCCGACCGTGACCACGGCTCCATCCGTCATGGCGACCTCCCGCGACACCACCGCTTGCAGGCGCATGACGGTGGCGGCGGCCATCACCACGGGGTCGATGCTCTTCTGCGGCATGGAGCCATGCGCGCCGCGGCCGAACAGCTTCACCTCCCAACTGTCGCCGGCAGACAATATGGTCCCGACACGATGGCCGATCTGGCCCGCGGCGAGCGGCATCACATGCTGCCCCAGGGTCACGTCCGGCTTGGGGAACCGTTTGACCATCCCGTCCTGAATCATGGCGCGGGCGCCCTGGGCGGTCTCCTCTCCGGGCTGAAACACCGCCATCACCGTGCCGCGCCAGTCGCCGCGATTCTCGGCCAGGATGCGCGTCGCCCCCATCAGCCATGCGACGTGCATGTCGTGCCCGCAGGAATGCGTGATCGAAGTCGCCTGGCCGAAGCGGTCCGTGCCGGTCCGCGTGCTGGCGTAGGGCAGGCCAGAGCTTTCCTTCATCGGCAGCGCGTCCATATCGGCGCGCAGCAGCACCGTCGCGCCGGTCCCGTTTCGCAGCAGCCCGACCACGCCGGTTCCTCCGACGCCTGCGGTGACCTCGTATCCCTGCTCCTTCAGCCACGCGGCGGCGATGCCGGACGTGCGGTGCTCCTGCATCGACAGCTCGGGATTGGCGTGGATGTCCTTATAGACGCCCTCCAGATGGGCGAGCAGTTCGTCCGGTGGGCCGGGCAGAGTCGGGTCAGCTTTGACGGCGGCGGTCATGGCGTCTCCTCTCGGCGTGCCGATTGAAGGTCATCTTCAGACGGCGCGACGGCGTCGCACTGAAGTGGCAGCGGTTCCCGGGCTATTAACGTCATGATCTCTCGCCCGAGGCGCACGGCCGCATCGGCGGGGAGCGCATCGGGATGCTCGATCAACGCCAGGAGATCCAGCACATGCGCGCGGCGTGCAAGAGCGCCGTCGCGTTCCGCGCCACCAGCACATAGCAAGCACATCCTCAGGGTCCGCTGCTTACCGATGTCCTGAAGGAGGTCGGTAGCCATGAAGTTTCACCTCACCGGAAATTGCGGCTCAGGCGGGCTCCGCCACTGGAAACGGCTCCGCCACTTCCAGCGCGCGCGCCGCGCGCAGCACCAGGTCGTCGCGGTATTGCGCCGCCGCGATCTGCACCGAGCGGGGGAGACCCGAATCCCCGAGGCCAATCGGCACCGTGACCGCCGGCTGGCGCGTGAGGTTGAACGCGAACGTCCAGGGTGCCCAGTGCGTCCACAGCGCCTCCATCGGGTTGATGGTCGGCGCGTCGGCTTCCGGGGGACCGTTCGGCACGGTCGGGCACAGCACCAGGTCGTAGCCAAGGTGCAGCCGCGCCATCGCGTTGCCCGCGAGGGCGCGCATTGCCTCGGCGTCCAGGAATTCGATCGCCGACATCCCGCCCAGCGCGCGGGCGACCTCCAGCAGGCCGGGATCGAGCAGCCTCCGCTGCTCCTCGTCATAAAGGCCGACGAGGCGGGCCAACGCGGCGCCCCAGACCCGGCCGAACACCTCGCGCGTGTCGGGCAGCGCGGGGTCGGCCTCCTCCACCTCCGCGCCGGCCTCGGCCAGCAGCGCCGCGGCCCGCTCCACCGCCGCAATGCTGTCGGCATCTGCCGGGGCGTCGAAGCCGGGGCGGCGCAGGACGGCAATGCGCAGGCCCGCGACGCCCGTTTCGATGCCCTGGCGCCAGTCGCGCGGGTCGTCGGGAAGGCAGAACGGGTCGCGGATGTCCGATCGCGCCATCGCCGAGAGCATCAGCGCGGCGTCGCGCACGGTGCGGGTCATCGGCCCCGCGCAGGAGACCGAGGCGAAGGAGCCGGCCGGCCATTGCGGAATGCGCCCGTAGCTCGGCTTCAGCCCGACAAGCCCGCACCAGGCCGCGGGGATGCGGATCGACCCGCCGGCGTCGGTGCCGACATGCAGCGGCCCGAACCCCGCCGCACCCGCCGCGCCCGCGCCCGAGGATGAGCCTCCCGTCGTGCGCGCCGTGTCCCACGGGTTGCGCGTGATGCCGCTCAGCGGGCAATCCCCCGGCGTCTTCCAACCGAACTCCGTCGTGGTGGTCTTGCCGAGGATCACCGCGCCCTCGCGCTTGAGGCCGAGCACCACCGGCGCGTCCTCGGCCACCGGCGCGGGATCGGTCAGGCGCGAGCCCCGCCGGGTCGGGAATCCCGCGAGGTCCACCAGGTCCTTCACGGTGCAGGGCACGCCGTCCAGCAGCCCCAGCGGGCGCCCGGCACGCCAGCGGCTCTCGCTATCCTTCGCCGCGTCCAGCGCGCGCGGGTTCATCACAACAAACCCGTTGAGCCGGGGATTGAGCCGCGCGACCCGCTCGGTCACGGCTTGCAGCACCTCGACGGGGCTGAGCGCCTGACCGGCATAGAGGGCGATCATCTCCTCGGCGCTGAGCCGGGCGGCGTCGGTGCTGGGCATGGGGTGTTCTCGCGGCTGGCAACCGGCGCAGCATACCCGCAACCAAGAGGAGGGCGAGTGGGATGAGCTTCGGTTGCCGGCGGGACCTACCGTCGCTCAGCCGTGGTGGCCCACCCGACCGGGCGAACAACCCGAACAGCTTGCGATCGAGACGCCGTCGGAAGCGAGAATCTGCGAAATCGAGCCGCTGCGGGTCGGCAACGGTTCGCTTGCCACCGCGGACAACATCTCGCCTCCCCTAGGCCAAGTCGGGGCGCTTGTCGGCCCAAGGATGCGCCTGCTCGAAGGCGGCGGCGGCTTGCAGCACGCCGAGATCGTCGAACCGCCGCCCGACGATCTGCAACCCGACCGGCAGCCCCTCGGCGGTGAAGCCGCAGGGCACGCTGACGGCCGGGTTCCAGGACATGTTGAACGGGTAGGAGAACTCCGCCCATTGCAGCCAGTCCCATGCGTGCTGGGGCCAGTGCGGCGGGCTCAACAGCTCGGCCGGGAAGGCGGCGACCGAGACGGCCGGGGTCAGCAGGAAATCCCAATCCTCGAACCAGCGGTGGATGTCGGCGATGTAGGCGTGCTTGCGGTCCCGCGCGACCTGGTACTGCTCCAGGCTGACGCGCATGCCCTCGCGGATGCACGCGACGAGGCCGGGGTCCATGCGGCTCTCCCACTCCGGCAGGCGCGCGGCGAAGCGCGCCGTGAGGTGCGCCGGCCAGAACAGGCGCGCCAATTCGGGTCCGCGCGGACCCCAGGGGACCGGAACCTCCTCGACCGTGGCGCCGAGCGCGGCGAAGCGCAGCGCGGCCGTTTCCACCAACTCGGCGATCTCGGGATCGACCCGCGCGTGACCGAGATCGGGGCTGTAGGCGATGCGCCGGCCGTACACGCCCTCGGCGAGCCGCCCGGCATAGTCGGCGGGGCCGGCCTCCAGCGTGGTGTGATCCAGCGGATGCGGCCCGGCCATCACCGACAGCATGAGCGCCGCATCGGCCACCGTGCGCGCCATCGGCCCGTTGTGGGTGGTGAAGTCGCTGGCGCCCACGGGATAGGCCGGCACGCGCCCGAAGCTCGGCTTCAGGCCGAACACGCCGCAAAAATGCGACGGCATCCGAATCGAGCCGGCGCCGTCGCTGCCCTGGTGCAGCGGCCCGAACCCGGCCGCCGCCGCCGCCCCCGCGCCAGCCGAGGACGCGCCCGCGTTATAGCCGTGTTTCCAGGGATTATGCGTGATCCCGGTGAGCGGGCTGTGGCTCACGCCGGTCCAGCCGAATTCCGAGGTGGTCGTCTTGCCCAGCACGATCGCGCCCTCGTCGCGGAGCCGCGTGACCAGCGGCGTGTCCTCGGTGGGGCGATGGCCCTGCATCATCAGGCTGCCGCTCTGCGTCGGCATGTCCTTGGTGATCGCCAAATCCTTGATCGTCACCGGAACGCCGTGCAGCCGGCCGATGCGCCCGCCCCGCATCAGGGCCGCCTCGGCGGCACGCGCCGCCTCCAGCGCCGGCTCCGCGGCGAGGTAGGCGAAGGCGTTGATGCGCGGCTCCAAACGCCCGATGCGATCCAGCAGGCCGCGCGTCACCTCGACCGGGGATATCTCTTTGCGACGGATCATCTCGGCGAGCGGCACGGCGGGCGTGTAGGCCAGTTCCTCGTCCGTCATCGTTTCCTTCCTCTTTTTCAGTATGTCGTGCGCCCGCCGGAGACGCCGAAACCCACGTTATGGCGAAGCCGCACTCCCCGGAGGCGAGCCAGCAACCAAGCCTCGACTTCCTCAATTGTCCCGAAGCGTCCGTCAAATCGGGCGGGTACGCAACGGCCCCTCTCTGACGCGCAGGTGAAGCACCGAGCGTGAAGGCGCCTGCTATGGTCGGCGCCAGCGGACGGATTGAGGGCCGGAATGGTCACGACCGACAACGTCGCGGTCACTCCCCAGTTGCTGGGGCTAAAGGACGCGGGCTTCATCGACACGAGCCTGCCCGAGCCGTCGGTCGGAACATTGGATTCCGCGCTTGCCGCGATCGGGTCGGCGTTGTCACACGTCGCTCCGCCTGAGGGCACCACGACGTCCCTTGGGCCGTTCCCCGCGATCTATTCCTTCGGCGGCAGCCTCTCCGATGCCGGCAACGTGTCCATCGCGACGCTTGGCTTCATACCGGTCTCGCCGCCCTATTCGGATGGCCGCTTTACCAACGGCCAGGTCTGGGTTCAGGATCTGGCCCAATACGTCGGGCTGAGCCCCCTGAAGCCGAGCCTCGCGGGAGGCACGGACTTCGCCTTCGGCGGAGCCGAGACCGGAACGGTGGGCACGCACATCGCCATCCCCGCCGACCTGCCCGGCCAATTCGCGCAATTCCTGATCCAGGACCCAAGCCCGTCGCCGAACGCCCTCTACGCCGTCGCGACCGGGAATAATGACATACTGTCGATCCTCGGCGAATCTGGCCAGACGCCCGCGCGAGCCTATGCGGAGATCGCGACGGCGGTCAGCAACGAAGTGTCGTTCCTCGCCGCTCTTGGTGCGCATGGTGCAAAGGACTTCATGGTGCTCAACGTGCCGGACCTCGGCAAGACGCCGTACATGACGGCGCGGGGTCCCGCGGCGTCGGGCGCTGCAAGCCTGCTGTCGGCGGTCTACGACGCCGATCTATCGACCGCGCTGGGCGGGCTCACTGCCGCGGGCGCGTTCAAGGTCGACTTGATCGATACATTCGGGCTGCTGGACGGGGTCATCGCCAACCCGGCTCCCTTCGGGTTCACGAACGTGACCAGCCCGGTATGGACGGGCAACTTGACCAGTGCATCGAGTGGGACGCTGAACGCGACGACGCCGGCCGCGCAGAATCAATATCTGTTCTGGGACGACCTGCACCCGACGGCGCAGGGGCATGCGCTACTGGCGCAGTACGCGGCGCTGACCATCGGATCGACGCTCGGCTGATCGGCCAGGCTTCACTCGCCGCGGCGAGCGCTGGTCTTGATATTGCTGCCGCTGGCCGCGAGACATTGAGCGGTCGGGAGGGCTCGCCATCACGTATCGGGCGACGATGGGCACGAACAATCGGCCGGCTGTCCTCGTCGTGCTCGGCGTCGGCCAAATCATCGCCTGGGGTGGTACCTTTTACCTGCCGGCCGTGCTCGCCGAGCCGATCGCGGGCGCGACCGGATGGCCGCTCGGCTGGGTCGTGGGTGGACTGTCGTCCGGGATGCTGGTCTCCGGTCTGGTCTCCCCGCGCGTGGGCGTGCTGGTCGAGCGTTACGGCGGACGCCCGGTGCTGGCCGGCGGCTCCGCAATCCTCGCGCTTGGGTTATTGTTGCTCGGTGCGGCGCCACGCCTGCCGATCTACGTCTTCGCGTGGCTCGTGCTTGGCGTGGGCATGGGCGCCGGGCTGTATGATCCGGTCTTCGCCACCCTGGGGCGGCTCTACGGGAAGGAGGCGCGCACCGCGATCACCACGCTGACGCTGATCGCGGGATTCGCCAGCACCATCTGCTGGCCGCTCAGCGCCTGGCTGCTGGGGGCGGTGGGCTGGCGCGGCACCTGCGTCGCCTATGCGGTGCTCAATCTGTGCGTGGCGCTGCCGCTCTACTGGCTGGTCCTGCCGCGCGAGCCGCGCCGCGCCGGACCCCCGCCGCGACGCGCGCGGATCGTTGGCGGGCGGTTCGAGCACCCCGCCACCGCGCTGCTCGTGATGGTCGCGGTCGTGCTGACGGTCGCCTCGATCATCTGGTCGGCCGTGTCCGTCAACCTGCTCGCCCTGCTGCGCGGACTCGGGCTGCCGGCATCGACGGCCGTCGCGCTGGGGGCGGCGCTCGGACCGAGCCAGGTAGCCGCCCGGCTGATTGACCTGCTCGCCGCGCCTCTCGTGGCCCCCGCATGGGAGATGCTGGCCTCCACGCTGCTCGTGGCGACAGGGATCGGGCTGCTGTCCGGCCGACCCGGCCTGGTTGCAGCCGGCGTCGTCCTGTATGGCGCGGGCACCGGGCTGCGCTCCATCCTGCGCGGCACGCTGCCGCTCGCGTTGTTCGGGGTCGAGGGCTACGCAACGTTGATGGGTCGGTTGGCCTTTCCCATCCTGATTGCCCAGTCCGTCGCGCCCTCTCTCGGCGCCGTCATCCTCGACCATGCCGGGGCGGCGGGGCTGGAAGCGGCGCTGTTCTGGGCGGCCGGGGCGAACGTTGCGCTGGCCGCGCTGCTGCCGCTGCTCGCGCGCCGCGCTAACACCACGCCGGGACCGCCGATACATGAACATTGAAGAACAACCGCGCCATCAACTCGCGTCCCTCTCAAAAATTGCTGCTTTCGAAACAATGGCGGGACCGAACCTTCCAACGATCCTGGCGCTCCTCGGGGCTTTTGTCGCGATATGGGCGTTGTACTTCACGGTCGTCGAAGCTCCGGTCGCGATCAAACACGACATGGCGGAAGCGTACGCGTGGGGCCAGGAATTCCAGCTCGGCTACAATCAGCACCCGCCGTTCTGGGCTTGGATATGCGGTCTGTGGTTCTCCCTGTTTCCGCGCACCCAATGGGCTTTCTCGCTTCTGAGCAGCTTGAACGCGGGAATCGGCCTGTGGGGCGCGTGGATGCTGATCGGCAACTTCGCCGAAGGTCGGAAGCGGATGGCGGCCTGGGCGCTGCTGCTGCTCACGCCTCTGTACACGTTTTACGCCTATAAATACAATGCGAACACAATATTTCTGTCGATTTGGCCCTGGACCCTGCATTACTTCATAAAATCCGTGCAAAGCCGCGGGACCGGGGATGCCATCGCGCTCGGCGTGTTTGTTGGCCTCGCTATGATCTCGAAGTACTATGCGTTGATTCTCGTTGCGACCTGCCTCCTTGCGGCTCTCCAGCATCCTTCGTGGCGGAAGTACTTCGCGTCAGCCTCGCCCTACATCTCGGCGGCGATCACGGCGGCGGTCTGCGCGCCGCACGCCGTGTGGCTGCTGACCCACCGGGCGCCGCCGGTGCGCTATCTCGCCAGCATCACGGCCTGGGAATGGGACTACGTGGTCGTCCACGCGGCGAGAACTTTCTTCGGCGCGCTGGGAATGAACCTCGGGGTCATTCTCGTCGTCGGGCTGGCGACCTGGACCTCGCGGCGCGACGGGATCGCCGGGTTCGTCCGCGACGCGCGCGGGCCGACACTACGCGTGCTCGCGACGCTGACTTTCGCGCCGCTCGTTCTGACGATCGCGAGCGCGTTGGCGCTGCGTACGACGAGCACGGCGGAAATGACGATCGGAACCTTCCCGCTCTTGCCGCTCCTGACGATCGAAGTCGCCGGAATCCGGGATCTCGATCGGCTGTATCGAATCAGCGCCCGGTTGGCCGCGGCGGTGACGCTCGGCGCCCTGGCGCTTTCGCCGGCGATCGCGCTGGAGCGCACCTATCTGTCGTCCAATGCCATGAAAGTCTCGCCGTTTCAGGAGGTGGCGATCGAGGCGACGAGGCTCTGGCACGACCGGACGTCGCTGCCGCTGGCTTATATCGCGGGCTCTGATTGGTACGACAACGAGATAGCGTTCTACAGCCCAGATCGGCCGCACGTCTTCGTGCACTTCGATTATTCCCGCAATCTCTGGGTATCGCCGGAAGCTCTCGCGCGACAGGGGTTGCTTTCGGTATGTATAAGTAGCGATATGGTCTGTCTGGCCGCCACCGCCCATTTCGCAACGCCGGAAACGACGCGGACAGAGCTATCCGTGGCCCATGCGTTCTGGGGGCATGTCGCCAAGCCGGTGCATTTCGTCGTCACGGTCATTCCGCCGCGAGTCCGCGGACGGTCTCGCCCAGCCCGCTGACCGCTAGCGGCCGAACGCCTGCCCCGCAATCGAATCAAGAAACTTGAACACGACCTCGACGGCGTACCCGGCGAGAAAAGCCAGGGCAGGCGCTCCCAAATTGATCCCGAGCCCAAGCGAGGTGTTCGCCTGGCTGTTGGTCACGGTCTGACTGAGAAAGAAACTGACCGCCACCCCGGACAGGGTACCGAGCACGAGCCGGCCGACATGGGACTGCAGGTCGCGAGGCGTAAGCAGGCGGTCCCCCAAGTTGCGCAGGTGCTGACGCAGGATGAAGGCCGCAGACGCGGTTACACCGGCAGTCTCACGCGCGCCCGCAGCCCGCCCAAGGGGCTTGCCTCCAGCATGATCTCGCCGCCATGCGCGCGAACGATGTCGCGGGCGATGGTCAGCCCGAGGCCGGTGCCGCCGGCGGCGTCGCTCTCGAAGGGTCGAAAGACACTTTCGCGCCGCTCGGGCGGGATCCCCGGGCCATCATCGTCCACGATGACCTGCATCCCCCGCGCGCCCGTCGGCGCCGCCGACAGAACCACGCGGCCGGCGTGCCGGCATGCATTATCCACCAGGTTGGTGATCGCACGCCGGGCCGCGTCGGCGCGCAGCGGCAGGATCAGCCCCGGCGCCACATCGAGCGTCACCTCCGCGCCCGCCCGGCGCGCGCCCCCCGCCACCTCCTCCAACATCCGCGACAGATCGACCGGCTCGGCCTGCTCCACGCCCTCGCCGCGCGCGAAGGCGAGATAGGCCTCGATCATTCGCTCCATCTCCGTGACGTCGGCCGTCATCTCGGCGACATCGCTCGCCGTCTCCGTGCGCACGGGCAGCATGGCGAGTGCGAGGCGCAGCCGGGTGAGCGGCGTGCGAAGGTCGTGCGAGACGCCGGCCAGCATCTCCGTGCGCTGGACCAGGAAGCGGTGAATCCGCTCCTGCATGCGGTTGAACGCCGAGCCCGCCTGCCGTACCTCGGTCGCGCCTTCGGGCTTGATCGGGCCGATATCGCGTCCCATCCCGAATGCCTCCGCCGCATCGGCGAGCCGGCGGATCGCGCGCACCTGGTTGCGCATGAACAGCGCGGCGATGCCGAACACCAGCAGCGCGGTGCCGCCGAGCCAGGCCACGAACAGATAGAGCGTACCCAGATCAACCCGCTTGCGCGGCGCCAGCACGTCGAGAACGCCGTCCGGCAACTGCACGCGGACCAGCACCGATCCGGGGTCGTACGACCAGTCCATCAGGAACGGCTCGTGCAGCCGCTCGCCCAATGCCGCCTGAAGATCGTCGTCCATCGGGCCGAGAACGTTCGGAAACCGCCGGTCGGATGGCAAAATCGCGCCCGGCTCAAGCCGCATCTGCAGATCGAACTCGCGGCGCGCCATGGCGATGATCCAGGCGCGCTGCTCGGGGCTCAAGTCACGGCGCATCAGGTGGAGCGTGAACGCGATCTCGCCCGCAACCCCGCCCGACAGGCGTCGATAGACCAAATTCAGGTGGCTGCCGTAATACACCTGGAGCGCCACCGCCTGCAGCAGCACGAGCGGGATCAGGATCATCAGCAGGCTGCGTCCAAGCAGCGAGCGCGGCAGCACGCACTTGAGCCATCCGGCGGGGCCGAAGCGGAGCCGGGCCATCACCGGAGCCCTGGCTTCAACACATAGCCGCGCCCCCGCACGGTCAGCAGGAATCGCGGCTCGCGCGGGTCGGGTTCGATCTTGCGACGAAGGCGCGTCACCTGCACGTCGATCGCGCGTTCGCTCGCCTCGTCCATGCCGAGCACGGCGGCGATATCCTCGCGCGAGAGCACCTCGTTCGGGCGACCGGCGAGCGCACCGAGCAGCGCCGCCTCACCGGCAGTGAGCCGGATCGGGCCGTCCGCCCCACGCAATTCGCCCCGATCGGGATGAAACGCGGTCGCGCCGAACCGCACCGGGCCGGCGGGCGGCGGCGCAACCGGGATGGCGCGGCGGAGCATGGCGCGGATACGCAAGACCAGCTCAAGCGGCTCGAACGGCTTTGGCAGGTAGTCGTCCGCGCCCGCCTCGAAACCCGCGATGCGATCCTCGGGGGCGCCGCGCGCGGTCAGCATCAGGACCGGCACGCCGTTCGCCGCGTGCCGCAGCTGTTCGGTCAGGGTCAGCCCGCTCTCGCCCGGCATCATCACGTCGAGCACCATCAGATCCGGCGCGACCGAGCGCAGCGTGGCCCGCGCCTCCGCCGCGCTCTCGGCGGTGGTGACGCGGAAACCGTTCTCGGCGAGATAGCGCGACAGCAGCGCGCGCAGCCGGGCGTCGTCATCGACCACCAGGATGTGCGCGATTTCGGACAACGCCGGCTCCGCTCAGGCGCCACGTGGGGGCGCGTTCGGGCGCGGATTGGGTCGCTCCGCCGCCTCGGCCCCGTCCACATAGGCGCGCGCCGCGTCATCCATGATGCCGCGCATGACGCGCCGGAACCCATCCACGGCCGCCGCCCCCGCCTCGCGATACGCAGCGGTCAGCCGCTCGCGCTGGCGCTCGAACAGCCGGCGTTCCAGCGTCTGTCCGGCCTCGGTCAGCGTCAGCAGGCGCTGGCGCCGATCGTCGGTGCCGGGCGACTGCGAGACATAGCCCTGTTCAACCAGGACGGAGAGCACGCGCGCGAGGCTTTGCTTGGTAATCCGCAGGATGCTGAGCAGATCAGAGACCGTGATGGCGGGGTTGCAGCCGATGAAGTGGAGCGCGCGGTGATGCGCCCGGCCCAGTCCCAGCTCCTCCAGGACGACGTCGGCGACGTTGGTGAAGTCGCGATACGCGAAAAACAGCAGGTCCTGGGCGGTTCGGATCTCCTCCTCCCGCAGGAACAGCAGGCCGGCGCCGGCCGGCTGCGGCTTCGCCTCCCCCGCGCCGGCCCGGCCGGGATGGCGGCGCGGCTCGGCACTGGCGCCGCTCATCGCCCTTCACGTCCGTCCGGCATGGCTGGCATTCGGTGCGATTCCGGCAGTGTTGTTGACGTATCTGGAGGCGCATTCTACCATACCCAAGCGTGAAGCGACGATATTTAAGGAGTTTCGCCCATGGCGCTGGTTCCTTTCGATGATCGTGACGGCCTGATCTGGTGGGATGGCGCCCTGGTCCCCTGGCGGGACGCCCGGCTGCACGTTCTGTCGCATGGGCTGCATTATGCCAGCGCCGTGTTCGAAGGCGAGCGGGCGTACAATGGCCACATCTTCCGCCTGCGCGATCACACCGAGCGCCTGATCAACTCCGGCCGGATCCTGGGCTTCGAGATCCCCTACAACGCCGAGCAGATCGACGAGGCGTGCTATCAGACGCTGCGCGCCAACAATCTGGCCGACGCCTATGTTCGCCCGATAGCCTGGCGTGGCACCGAGCAGCTCGCGGTCTCGGCCCAGCAGACGACGATCCATCTCGCGATCGCGACCTGGGAGTGGCCGAGCTACTTCGGCACCGATCGCATGAAGGGCATCCGCCTCGGCATGGCACAGTACAAGCGCCCATCGCCGGAAACCGCACCTACCGCGTCCAAGGCAACCGGGCTCTACATGATCGGCACGATCTCCAAGCACAAGGCGGAGGCCGAGGGCTTCGACGACGCGATGATGCTGGACTGGCGCGGGCAGGTCGCGGAGGCGACGGGCGCCAACATCTTCTTCGTCATGAACGGCGACATCCACACGCCGACGCCGGACTGTTTCCTGGATGGCATCACGCGCCGCACCGTCATGGCGCTCGCAAAGAACCGCCAGATGACGGTGATCGAGCGGCCGATCCAGCCCGAGGAGCTGGCGCGCGCGAGTGAGGCGTTCCTGGCCGGCACCGCCGCCGAGGTGACGCCGATCCGCGAGATCGCCAAGCAGGGCTTCACGCCCGGCCAGATCAGCGAAACGCTGATGAAGGACTACGAGGCATTGGTGCGCCAGCCCCCCGCCGAGGTGGCGCGCGTCATCGGCGGCTAGTGTTCTGACGCATACGGATGGAGCGGCCGCCTGCCGAGCTTGTCGGAATCACGCATCACCGGGCCGGCGCCGCACGTGCCGGCGTGCGCCGCTACACGTCTACCACTACGTAATCCTCCTCCACCGTGACCGGAATGGTTTCCGCCACGTACGGTCCCTCCACCAAGCTCTGGCCCGGCGCGACCTCGACCTTGTAGTTGCGCACGCTGATCTTCTCCGGGTCGCACCAGCTCTGCCCGGTGCGCACGTCGAACTCCCAGCCATGCCAGGGGCAGCGCAGGATTTCCCCGGCACGAGAATAGCGGTAGGTTCCGGGCTCGCTCAACTCGATCAGCCCGGTCAGCACGCCCTCGCACAGCGGCCCGCCCTGGTGCGGGCAGCGGTTCAGCAGACCGAAGAAGGCGCCCTTGATGTTGAAGATGGCGATCGGTCGGCCGCGCACGGTGACCAGTTTGCGCTGTCCGGGCGCGATCTCCCGCACCGTCGCCACGATATGCCGGCTCATGCTGCCCCGCTTGCGCTCTGCATCCCGCGGCTCAGCCCAGCCTGTAGGCCGCACGGGCGTTGTCGCGGAAGATCATGCGGCGCTGCGCCTCCGTCATGCGCAGCTTCACCGCCGTCTCCGGGTCGTCGAAGTCCCAGTGCGGATAGTCGGTGGCGAACAAGATGCGGTCCCAGCCGATCCAGTCGAAAATCTTCGCCAGATCCTCCGCCCGCTCGGGCTCGTCCATCGGCTGCGTGGTGAACCACACCTGGCCCTTGATGTAGCTGGACGGCGGACGATCCAGGTGCGGCACCTCGTCGCGCATGCGCGCCCAGTGGCGGTCGAGCCGCCAGCACAGCGAGGGCACCCAGGCGAGCCCCGCCTCCACGATCACCACGCGCAGCCCGGGATTGCGCGCCAGCACGCCCTCGCAGACCAGGCTGGTCACCAGCGCCTGCTGGCTGATCGCGACGGCGTGGTGCTCCTCGACGTAGAACGAGGGCCAGCCGGCTGGCGTCACCGCATGCCCATTGAAGCCCGAGGTATGCAGCCCGACCGGCAGATCATGCGCCGCCGCCGCTTCATAGATCGGCCAGTAGCGCCGCCGGCCCAGCGGCTCGATCGTGTGGGTCACCATCGAGACCTGGGCGAAACCCGGATTGCCTGCCCAGTGCTCGATCTCCGCCACCGCAGCGGCGGCATCCTCGCCCGGCACCACGATCGCCACCTTCAGCCTGCGGTCCCGCTGCGCCCATTCATGGTACTGCCACTCGTTCACCGCGCGGCACAGCGCCGCGCCGAATTCCTGGTTGCGCTGGTCCATCCCGGTGATCGAGAGCAGGTGCAGGAACGCCGTCTCGATGCCGTATCGATCGAGCAATTGACGCTGCAAGAACCCGAGATCGGAGCCGGGTGGGCCGCCATCCGGCGGCCACGCGTCGTGGCGGGACAGCGCCGGCGCCGATTTCGGATAGGGCGATGCCGCCACGAACGGCACCGGGCGGCCCTGACCGTAGGTCGCGAGATGGTCGCGCCAGCGTTGCGACAGCCACGGATGCAGATCGCGCGGCGATCGCAGCGCGTGATGCACGTCGCAATCGATCAGGCCGAGCCGCGCTTGCTGCGGCGCCGGACGGTCGAGCAAGGCTTCACTCATGGCACGTCTCCGTCAGCCTTGGATAGGTCGCGAGCGGGTTGTCCACCAGCAGCTTGCGCCAAAGCGAGGCCGGCAACCCCTCCGGCAGCGCCTCCTGTCCGTCAAAGTGCCAATGCGGGTAGTCGGTCGAGAACAGCAGGAACCGGTCGCTGCCGAGCATGTCCATCACCTGTTCGAGTTGGCGCGGCGTGGGCGGCGCGTCAACCGGCTGCAGCGTGAAGCGGACGCGCTCGCGCAGGATCTCGGACGGCGCCCGATCAACCCAGGGGACCTCGGCGCGCATCGCCCGCCAGGTCTTCACCTGCCGCCAGAGGAACTGCGGCAGCCAGGTGAAGCCGCATTCCGCCATTACCACGGTCAAATCGGGGAACTTGCTGAAGACGCCCTCGGCGACCAAGCTCAGCAGCTGTGCCTGCGCGGCGTGCGCCATCGCCGCGGTGTCCTCCAGGTAGTAGGAGGGCCAGCCGTTGGAGGTGGTGGCGTGGCGGAACATGCTGCCGGCGTGCACGCAGAGCGGCAGGCCGTGCCGCTCGGCGGCTTCATAGATCGGCCAGTGGACACGCCGGCCCAGCGGCATTTCGCCCGCCGCCGGCACCAAGATCTGCACGAAGCGGCGATCGGCCGCGCGCCGCTCGATCTCCGCCACCGCCAGTGCCGGATCGCCCAACGGTATGACGATCGCCGCGCGCAGACGCGGCTCGACGTCGAGCCATTCGGCCGCCAGCCAGTCGTTGATCGCGCGCGCCGCCGCCGCGGCGAAATCGACGTTGTAGGCGCCCGGCGCGCCATAGAGGCAGTTGCAGATCGCCACCTTGATGCCGAACGCGTCCAGCGCGTCGGCTCGCAGCCGGGCCAGCATGCTGCCCGGCTTGGCGCCGGCTTCGCGCCAGTCGGGGCGGCAATTGGCAGGCACGTCCGGCGGGAAACTGGCGGGATCGAGTCCGTCGATGCCGCGCAGGCGCACCTGGTCGCGCCAATGCGCATCGAGATAAGGCAGCAGCGCGTGCATGCCGGGCACGGCGGGGTGGATGTCGCAGTCGATGGCCCCGGCTGGCGGGATGCCCATGTGCAAGGCCCCTGATGGCACATCGACGCTATCGCCGCCGCCGACCCGCCGCAAGGCGGGTTGAACGAAGGATCAGCCGAGCACTCGCCGCTATCCGACCACTCCCGGGAAATGGCATGCCACCCGATGCCCTGGCGCCACCTCCGCCAGCATCGGCGCTTCGGCCGCGCAGCGCGCCGTCGCCGCCGGGCAGCGGGTGCGGAAGCGGCAGCCGGATGGCGGGCTGACCGCACTCGGGATCTCGCCTTGCAGGATGATCCGTCGGCGCGCCCGCTCCGCCGCCGGATCGGGCGTCGGCACGGCGGAGATCAGCGTCACCGTGTACGGGTGCAGCGGGCGCGTGAACAGCTCCGCCGCGGACGCCGTCTCCACCACCTGGCCAAGATACAGCACGACGATGCGGTCGGAGATGTGGCGCACCACCGCGAGGTCATGGGCGATGAAGAGGTAGGTCAGGCCCAGCCGCTCCTGCAACCCGATCATCAGGTTGATGATCTGCGCCTGGATATTCACGTCGAGCGCCGAGATCGGCTCGTCGCCCACCACGAACACCGGCTCGACCGCCAGCGCGCGGGCGATCGAGATGCGTTGGCGCTGACCGCCGGAGAATTCATGCGGAAAGCGCCCGGCCGCCGCCGGCGGCAGGCCGACGAGGTCGAGCAACTGCGCCACCCGCTCGCGCGCCGCCGCCGCGCCCCGGGCCAAGCCGTGCAGCCGCAGCGGCCCGGCCAGGATCTCGCCCACGCTCATGCGCGGGTTGAGCGAGGCATACGGGTCCTGGAAGATCATCTGCATACGCCGGCGCAGCGGGCGGATGCGGCGTTGCGAAGCGTGGGAGATGTCGTGCCCGTCGAACGCCACCCGGCCGTCCGTCGGTTCATCGAGCCGCATCACCACGCGCGCGAACGTGGATTTGCCGCAACCGGACTCCCCGACCAGCCCCACCGTCTCGCCGGGAAAGACGTCGAGATCGACCCCGTCCACCGCGCGCAGCACCCGCTTGGGCGCCAGGAAGCTGTCGCGCGGCAGAACGAAATGCTTCTTGAGCCCGCGCACCTCCAGCAACGCGCGGCTGGCGACGGGCAGGCGCGCGGCGGCGGCAGGCTGGCGCGCGGCGGCAGCAACCCGGCGCGGTGGAGCGAGGCGCCCGCCCGCCTGCGTCACCCAGCAGCGCGCCGCGCGCCCCGAGCCGACCGGCAGAAGGTCGGGGTGCCGAGCGCACTGCGCGATCGCGAACGGACAGCGGGCACGGAAGCGGCAGCCGTCGGGCCAGGCGCGCGGATCGGGCGGCTGGCCCTCGATGGTGGTCAGCCGGCGATCTCCCTCCATCGCCTGGTCCATTCTCGGCGCCGCATGCAGCAACGCCCAGGTGTACGGGTGGCGCGGGTCGGACAGCAGCGCCTCGGGCACGCCCTCCTCCACCACCTCGCCGGCGTACATCACCAGCACCCGCGTGCAGAGATTGGCGATCACGCCGAGATCGTGGCTGATGAGGATCACCGCGGTGCCGAGATCGGCGTTCAGCGCCCGCAACAGGTCGAGGATTTGCGCCTGGATCGTGACGTCAAGCGCGGTGGTCGGCTCGTCGGCGATGATCACCGCCGGCTCGTTCGCGAAGCCCATCGCCAGCATCACCCGCTGGCGCATCCCCCCGGAGAACTGATGTGGGAACGAATTGAGCGCGTGATCGGGCGCGGCAATCCCCATGCGCCCGAGCAGCGCGGCGGCCCGCACCCGCGCCGCCGCTTGGGTGAAAGTTCCGTGCGCGGTCATCGCCTCGATCAACTGGCGGGCGATGCGCAGGACCGGGTTGAGCGAGGTCATCGGGTCCTGGAAGATCATCGCGATCCCGGCGCCACGGATGGTGCGGATCTCGGGCTCCGGCAGCGTCGTCAGCTCCCGGCCGCGAAAGCGGACCGAGCCCTCGATGATGCGCGCCGGCTCGTCCAGCAGGCGGATGACAGACTTTGCGGCGACGCTCTTGCCCGACCCGGATTCGCCCACGATGCCCAGCGTCTCGCCGGGATGCACCCGGAAGCTGACCCCATCCACGGCGCGCACCACGCCGGCGTCGGTGAAGAACCAGGTCCGGAGGTCTGCCACTTCGAGGATCGGCGCGCCGGCGCCGCCCGGCAGCGGCACCTCGGGATCGCGCGGGTCAGCGCCGCCGGGCATGCGGGTCGAGCCAGTCGCGCAGGCCATCGCCCACGAAGTTGAAGCCCATCACCACGGTGAGGATCGCGAGGCCGGGGAAGGTGGCGACCCACCACTGGCTAACCAGTTCGCGCCCCTCGGACACCATGGAGCCCCATTCCGGCGTCGGCGGCACCACGCCGAGGCCAAGGAAGGACAGCCCGGCGAACACCAGGATCGCATTGCCGAGATCGAGCGTGACCAACACGATGAGCGGGCCGACCGAGTTGGGGATGATCTGCCGCAGCAGGATATGCGCCGGCCCGAACCCCACCGCGCGGGCGGCGGCGACGTATTCCTGCGAACGCTGAGATATCACAAGGCTGCGGGCCAGGCGGGCGAATTTCGGCCACCACACCACCAACATGGCAATCACAGTGTTGCGCGTGCCGATTCCGAGCGCGGCGGCGATCGCCATCGCCAGGATGATCGGCGGAAAACAGAACATCAGGTCGGTGGCGCGCATCAGCGCCTCCTCCGCCCAGCCGCGGGCATAGGCGGCGACCGCGCCGAGCAGGGTGCCGAACACGCCGCCCACCAGCACCACGATGAAACCAACCGTGAGCGAGGTGCGGGCGCCAAAGATCACCCGGGTGAGCACGTCGCGGCCAAGCTCGTCGGTGCCGAGCCAGTGCGCGGCGGAGGGAGCAGCCAGCCGGCCGGCCACATTGACCGCGTCGGGGGGGTACGGGGTGACCCAGGGTGCGAGACAGGCGGCGACCGCCCAGGCGAGGACCACGACCGCGCCCGCGGCGGCAAGCCCGTAGCGTCGCAGCCAGCGCCGCCGCTGCCCGGCGGCGCTGGCGTGGGCCTCGGCGGCCTGGAGCGCGAGCTGGATGCCGCTCATCTGCGCATCACGCGCGGATCAAGCAGTGCGTAGGACACATCCACCAGCAGGTTGATGATTACATAGATCACCGCGACGACCGTGGTGATCCCCATGATGGCGGGAAAATCCAGAGTGACGGCGCTCTGGAAAGTGTAGCGGCCGAGCCCCGGCCAGGAGAATATGGTTTCGGTCAACACGGTGCCGGTCAAGAGCTGGGCGTAGGCGAGCCCGCCCAGAGTGACGACGGGCAGCAGCGCGTTCGGCAGCGCGTGGCCGAGCATGATGGCGCGGCGCAGCAGGCCCTTGGCGCGGGCGACGCGGATGTAGTCCTGCGACAATGATTCCAGCATGGCGGCGCGGACGGTGCGGGTGATCAGGCCGAGCGTGGCGGCGGCCAGCACGATGGCCGGCAGCACCAGATGATGGACCGCGTCCCAGAACGTATCCCACTGCCCGGCCAGCGGCGCGTCAATCAGCATGAAGCCGGTCACATCAGGCGGGGGAAACTGATCGGGGCTGATCTGCCCCGGCCCCGGCGCCCAGCCCAGCCGGCCGTAGAAGACCGCCAGCATGATGAACGCGAGCCAGAAGGTCGGGGCCGAGACGCCGACCAGCGAGATCGCGCGGGCCAGATGGTCGATCCAGGAATCCCGCCGCATCGCCGCGACAATGCCGAGCGGCAACCCCACCAGAAGCGACAGCACGAACGCCACGCTGGACAATTCCACGGTGGCCGGCGAGTACTGGGCGATATCCTCCAGTACCGGCCGCTGAGAAGAGATCGAGACGCCGAGATCGCCGTGCAGCAGGCCGGTGAGGAAAATCCAGTAGCGGTCCCACAGCGGCAGGTCGAGACCCCAACGATGCCGGTAGGCGGCCACCATGACGGGATTGTTGGCCGCGATGTCGCCGAGCTGGGTCAGAACAGGATCGCCGGGGACCATGTTGGCGATCAGGAAAATGACCAGGGTGGCCAGCAGCACCATCACCGCAGCGCCGAGCAGACGGGAGACGATGTAGCGCGGCAAACCCGATCCCCTTTCCGCGATGACCCCGCCGTCCACAAGCTTGTCAGCCGCGCTGTTTGTCAACTGCACTCGGGCGGCTATGTTCGTGGGCCAACAAGAACGAACGGGGAGGACGCCATGCGGGACATCGGCTGGATCGGTCGGCGAGAGGTGGTGCGGCTGCTCGGCGCCGGCGGCGCGGCACTGGCTGCGGGGTTGCCGGCCCGGGTGCACGCCGCGGCCAGCAAGACCACGCTCGTGCTCGGCCTCGATATCAGCGACACCATCACCTTCGATCCGGCGCGGGAGGCGCAGTACACGCCGCCGCTGTCGCTGCGTGCCGCCTATGAGTCCCTGGTGACCATGTCGCCCGGCGACTACCTGGAGGTGAAGCCGGCGCTGGCGGACTCCTGGGCGCACATCCCGGACGGCCCGGACAAGGGCAACGGCTGGCGGTTCAGATTGGCCGACGCGCGGTTCGCCAGCGGCAATCCGGTCACTGCCGAGGACGTGCGCTGGAGCTTCCAGCGCCTGATCAACCTTAAGGACCAGCCATCGCAATACGTGGTCAACGTCGAGCGCATCACCGTCCTCGATCCGAAGACGATAGACCTGGTGCTGAAGGACCCAACGCAGCCGATCCTCGCCATCCTATCGGGGCCGAATTTCGGCGTCATGGAAGCCAAGGCGGTCGAGAAGCACGGCGGCACCGATGCCGCCGACGCCAGCAGCACCGACAAGGCGACGCAGTGGCTGAACGCGCACTCGGCGGGCGCGGGCCCGTACAGCCTGGTCGGCTGGACCCGCAACGCACAGATCCTGCTCGCCCGCAATCCGCACTATTTCCGCGGCCCGGCCGCTTTCGAGCATGTGGTAATCCGCCACATGGGCGACAGCGCGACGCAGCTGCTGGCCGTCAAGCGCGGCGACGTCGATGCCGCCTTCAACCTCATCCCGGAACAGATCGCCACGCTCAAGAGCGACAAGCAGGTGCGGATCGAGGGGCTGAAGAGCCTTGATTTCGTCTACATGGCGCTGACGAACGAGCCCGCCTTCAACAAGGCGCTCGCGGTCAAGGAGGCGCGCCAGGCGATCGCCTGGTCCATCGACTACGACGGGATCGTGGACAATCTGCTCGGCGGCACCGCCATGCGCTGCGCGAGCTTCATCCCGATCGGGCTCTACGGCTCCACCGAGCAGACCACGAAGGAAATCGGCTATCACCAGGACCTGGAACGGGCGAAGCAGCTGCTGCGGACGGCGGGCTTTCCGGACGGGTTCGAGTTCAAGCTGAGCTATGGCGACGCGGCCGTGTCCGGCTTGTCGTACTCGGTGCTCGGCCAGAAGCTGCAATCGGATTTGGGCCGTGTCGGGATTAAGGTCGTGCTCAACCCGATGGATCAGGTGAACCTGCGCACCCAGTACACCACCGGCAAATCGACGGCGGTGCTGACCTTCTGGAACCCGTCCGGCGTGGAAACCGACCAGTGGGCTTCCGCCACCGTGAACCGGGTTGCCAAGCGCATCCATTGGACCCCCTCGGCGGAACTCCGCAAGCTGGTGGAAACGGCGGCGGCCGAGCAGGACGCGGCGAAACGGGCGGCGCTGTATGTCCAGTACCAGAAGGCGATCATCGACGAGGCCAGTCTGCTGATCCTGTTCCAGCCGATCTACCAGATCGCCGTGCGGGATCTGTTGAAAACGTTTCCGCTCACGGCGGCGGGCTGGGAGGTGGAGCTGGGCGAGGTGAAGGCGTAAGAAGTTTCAAAGTGCCGCTCGTCCGAGTGGGTCGGCCCCCGGTCAGTTCGTATAGGGCGGATATCCCGAACTTCGACCTTCGGCCTCGAGGCGCCGGAGCATGGCCGGCCATTCCAGCACGCCGTAGGGACGGCGCGTGCCGGGTTTATAGAGGTGGACGGTGCGCTCCAGCACCTCCTCGACGGGCAGCAGCAGTTCGGTGCGCCCCGCCATCGCGTCCACCTGCGCGCGGCAGGCCATCTCCAGTTGGTAGAGCGTGTTGAAGGCTTGCGGGATGTCGGGGCCGCAGGTCAGGAGTCCATGCGAGCGCATGATCAGCGCATCGTGCTCACCCAGGCTGCGCACGATGCGCGTGCGCTCGTCGAGATTGATCGCCGGGCCTTCGTAGTCGTGGTAGCCGATCCGGCCGTTGAACCGGATGGCGGTCTGGTTCAGCGGCAGCAGCCCGCATTTCATCGACGACACCGCCATGCCGGCGCGGGTGTGAGTGTGGGTGACGCAGCCCACGTCCGGCCGCGCCTTGTGGATCGCGCCGTGGATCACGTAGCCGGCATGGTTGATGCCGTACTCGGTGTCGGGCTTCCAGACGATGCGCCCCTCCACATCGATCTTCGCGAGGCTCGATGCGGTGATCTCCTTGTAGAGCAGGCCATAGAGGTTGATGAGCAGGTGCTCGGTGCCGGGAATGCGCACGGTGATATGGTTGTAGATGAGATCGGTCATCTCGTACAGGTCGACCAGCCGGTAGCACGCGGCCAGATCGACGCGCGCCTGCCATTCCGCCGGGCTCACCTCGTCGCGGATCGACTTGAAGTTCGTCGTGTAAGGCATCGCCGCTCTCCTCCATTGCCCGCCGGGCGCGCTCCGATCGCAGCTTATGCGCTCAGCGCAACTTCTGGTCGAGCGCGTCGCGCAGGCCGTCGCCGAGCAGGTTGAAGGCGAGCACGGTGACGAAGATCGCCAGCCCCGGGAAGATCGTGAGCTGGTCGGCGACGCCGAGATAGCCGCGTCCGTCGGCCAACATCGCGCCCCATTCCGGGCTCGGCGGCTGCGCGCCCAGTCCGATGAAGCTGAGGCTGGCCGCGGTGAGGATCGCGGTGCCGATGCGCAGCGACACGTAGACGATCACCGCCGGCAAGGTGCCGGGCAGCACATGGCGCAGCACCAGCGGCAGGCTGCGCACGCCGATGCTGCGCGACGCTTGCACATAGACGGTCTGCTTGAGCGCCAACGTGCTGCCGCGCACCAAGCGGGCGAACACTGGAATGCTGAACACCGCGACCGCATAGATCACGTTCACCACGCCCGGGCCCAGCACCGCCACCACGCCGATCGCGAGCAGGATACCGGGGAAGGCCAGCAGCACGTCGCAGAATCGCATGATCAGGCTGTCCACCCAGCCGCCGCGATAGCCGCTGAGCAACCCCAGCACCACGCCCGTAAATCCGCCCAGGGCGACCGAGACGAACCCCACCGAGAGCGAGATTCGCCCACCCCACAGCACGCGGCTGAAGATGTCGCGGCCGTAGGCATCGGTGCCGAACCAGTGCGCCGCCGAGGGGCTCGCGAGCAGGTTCTCGTAGTCGGGAGCGGCGGGCGCATACGGCGCCAGCCACGGTGCGAAGCCCGCGGCCAGCACAATCAGCAGGATCACCAGCCCCGCCACCAGCGCCACCCGCTTGCGGCGGAAGCGGCGCCAGAATTCGCGCAGCGGGGAGCGGATCGCGACCGCATCGAGCGTCGTGGTGGTGCTCATCGCAACCGGATCTCCGGGTTGACGACCGCATAGAGGACATCGACGGCAAGGTTGATCAGCACGAACTCGAACGAGAACAGCAGGATCTCCGCCTGGATCACCGGATAGTCGCGATAGCTCACGCTATCGACCAGCAGCCGTCCGAGGCCGGGCCAGGCGAACACCGTCTCGATCACGATCGAACCGCCGAGCAGGAAGCCGAATTGCAGCCCGGTCATGGTGATGACCGGGATCAGCGCATTGCGCAGAGTGTGCGTCCACACCACGCGCCGCTCCGGGACGCCCTTCATCCGCGCGGTGCGCACGTAATCCTCGGAGGCGACCTCGACGAAGGCGGAGCGGGTGAAACGCGCCATCACCGCGGCGACCGCGACACCGAGGGTGAAGCCGGGGAGCACGAAGCTGCGCCAGCCGCTCTCGCCGCCGGTGGGCAGCCAGTGCAGCCGCACCGCGAACAGGTCGATCAGCAACAGGCCAAGCCAGAACGCGGGGAACGAGATGCCCGAGACGGCAAGCACCATTCCCACCTGGTCCTGCCATCGCCCCCGCCGCGCCCCGGAGATCACGCCGAGCAGCACCCCGAGGGCCGTGGACCAGACCATCGCGACCAGGGTGAGCCAGAGCGTCGGCATGAACCGCTCGCCGATCACCTGCGCCACCGGCTGCCCGGTGCGCGACGAACGGCCCAGCTCGCCCTGCGCCGTCTGGGCGATGTAGGTCGCGTATTGCCGCCACAGCGGACGGTCGAGGCCGAGCGCCTGACGCACCAGCTCCACGTCGTGCTGCGTCGCATCCGGGCCGGCCAGCAGGCGCGCCGGGTCGCCGGGCAGGAGGCGGACGAAACCGAACGCGAACAGCGAGACGCAGAGCAGCACCGGGATGGTGCCGCCCAGCCGCCGTAGCAGGAATCCCGCCATCGCTCAGGCGAGCTTGGCGTCGCCGATCAGCAGGCCGCCGTCGGGCAGGCGCCAGGCATCGGTCAGCGTCTTGTCGCGCCCGGCGAGCACGTCCTGCACCACCAGGAAGACCCAGGGCGCATCCTTGAAGATGCGCGCCTGCGCATCGGCGTAGAGCTGCTTGCGCTGGGCCGATTCGGCGGTCTTCAGCGCACCCTCCAGGTCCTGGTCCACGTCCGGGTTGCTGTAGTAGCCGACATTGTAGAGGTGGGGTGGGAAGCCCTTGCTCCAGAACAGCGGCCGCAGCGCCCAGTCGGCGTCCCCGGTCGAGGACGACCAGCCGCCGTAATACAGCTCAAGCGCGGAGTCCTCGGGCTTGTCCACCGACCAGATTTTCGAATCGAGCACGCCCGCCTCCAGCGGCGTCACGGTCACCTTGATGCCGACGGCCGAAAGCTGCTGCTGGATGAACTGCATCGCCTGGATCGACTGGGTGGCGTTCGACGCCCAGAGGGTGGTAGAAAACCCGTCGGGGTGGCCGGCGTCGGCCAGCAGTTGCTTGGCCTTCTTCGGATCGTACGGATAGCTGCCCTGCTCGGCATAGAACGTCACCAGCGGCGGCTGGGCCGACAGCAGCGGCTTGGCGTATCCGTTGAACACCACGCGGATGAACGCCTTCTTGTCGATCGCGTGGTTCAGCGCCTGGCGCACCCGCACGTCGTCGTACGGCTTCTTCATGACGTTCATCGCGACGTAGTTCACGATGATCGAAGGATCGTCGATCAGCGCGAGCTTGGGGCTGTTCTGGACCAGCTTCACCATCGGCGCCGGCACCGGATAGATGAACTGCGCCTCGCCGGCTTGCAGCATGGCAATGCGCGCCCCGTCCTCGGGGTTGCTGCGCACCGTCACGCCCTTCAGCAGCGGCAGGCCTTGCTGCCAGTAATGCGGGTTTGCCGCTACCTTAAGCGTGTCGGGCGTCCAGCTCACGAAGCGGAACGGGCCGGTGCCGACCGGATTGCGGCCGATCTGGGCACCGTATTTCTGGATCGCCGCCGGGCTCAACAATTGCAGCGCCGGGTGCGCGACGGTCGGGATGAACGCGCCGAACGGGTCCTTCAGCACGCATTTCGCCGTGTACTGATCCACCACCTCGACATGATCGAGCGGGGCCAGCAGGCTCTGCCGCTTGAGATGATTGGCCGGGTTGGCGACCCGTTCCAGGTTCACCTTCACCGCTTGGGCGTCGAACGGCGTGCCGTCCTGGAAGCTGATGCCCTTGCGCAGATGGAAGGTGAAGGTCAGTGCGTCCTCGCTCGCCTCAAAGCTTTCGGCGAGCAGCGGAATGACTTTCATGTTCTTGTCAAAGCCGAGCAGGCCCTCCAGCATCAGCCGGGCGGTCGACTGGGAGAGCGTGTCGTTGGCGTTCGCCGGGTCGAGCGTGATCAGGTTCGCGGGAACCCCCACGGTCAGCTCGCCGGACGGCGTTTGCGCGCGGGCGAGTCCGGCGAAGGCCAGCGCCCCGCCGGCGGCGGTGGCGCCAAGCAGGGTGCGGCGGGACATGTCGGGGCGTCGCGTCATGGCGTCCTCCTACGAAACTTCTCAGTATCCTCCGCCCACCTTGTGGCGGGCCACGAAATGGTCGGGTCCGACCTCGACGAGCGGCGCGACGGTGGGGGGATCGTCCAGCCGGCGCAAGGGCGAGGGCACCTCACTTTCGTCGAGCGTTCCGTCGTGACCGCGCCGGCGCGGGTCGGCCACCGGCACGGCGGCAAGCAGGCGGCGGGTGTAGGCATGTTGCGGATCGCCCATCACCGCCTGACGCGGCCCGACCTCCACGATCTGGCCGAGATACATCACGGCGACCCGGTGCGCGACGCGCTCCACCACCGCCATGTCATGCGAGATGAACAGATAGGCGAGGCCGTGGTTCGCCTGGAGCGCCATCAGCAGGTTCACCACCTGGGCGCGGATCGACACGTCGAGTGCTGCCACCGCCTCGTCGGCGATGATCAGCCGGGGCTCGCTCGCCAGCGCGCGGGCGATGCAGACGCGCTGGCGCTGGCCACCCGAAAGCTCGTGCGGATAGCGGCCGCTATGCTCGGCCGGCAGACCCACCTGCTCCAGCAGCGCGCTCACCCGCCGCTCCACGGCGGCTCCGTGCGCGAGCCGGTTCGTGGTGATCGGCTCGGCGACCGAGAAGCCGACGGTCAGTCGCGGGTCAAGCGAGGCGAACGGGTCCTGGAACACGTACTGGACGTCGCGACGCAGCGCCGTCTCGCTCTCGCGGTCGAGCCGGGTCAGGTCGCGCCCGTCCACCAGGATTTGCCCGCCTTCCGGCTGCTCCAGCCGGATGATGCTGCGCCCGGTCGTGGACTTGCCGCAGCCGGATTCGCCCACCAGCCCGAGCGTCTCGCCGGGGCGGATGCGAAGGCTGACGTGCTCGACGGCGTGGATGCGGCCCACCCGGCGTCCGAACAGGCCGCCGCCGACCGCGAAGCGCGTCACCAGATCGCGCACTTCAAGCACCGGCGGCCCCTCCTCGCGCACGGTCACCTGGGGCCGCGGCGGCGGGCCGCCGGGTTCGGGGAACGGCGTCGGGACCGGGCTGCCGGCCAGGCTGCCGAGCGTCGGCACCGCCGCCAGCAGCGCCCGCGTGTAGGGCTGCGCCGGCCGATCGAAGACGGTATAGACGTCGCCCTCCTCCACCTTCTCGCCGCGGCGCATCACCACCACCCGGTCGGCGATCTCGGCGACCACGCCCATGTCGTGAGTGATGAACAGCAGCGCCATTCCCAGCTCGCGTTGCAAGCCGCGCATGAGCCGTAGCACCTGCGCCTGCACCGTCACATCCAGCGCCGTGGTCGGCTCGTCGGCGATCAGCAGGCGCGGACGACAAGAGAGCGCGATCGCGATCATCACCCGTTGGCGCATTCCGCCCGAAAGCTGGAACGGGTAGCGGCGGAGCTGGCGGCCGGGGTCGGGGATGCGCACCAGATCGAGCGTCCGCCGCGCCTCCGCCATCGCGCCGGCGCGGCCAAGGCCCTGGTGCAGCATCACGGCCTCGGCGATCTGCTCGCCGATGCGCAACACCGGGTTGAGGCTGGTCATCGGCTCCTGGAAGACCATCGCGATTTCCGGGCCGCGCAACCGGCGCATCGCCTCCTGCCCCTCGCGGGCGAGGTCGCGGACTTGCCCCTGCCGGTCGCGAAAGCCGATCGTGCCGCCCTCGATGCGGCCGCCGGCGAAGTCGATCAGCCGGGTCACGGCGAGCGCGGTGACCGACTTGCCGGAGCCGGATTCGCCCACCACGGCGACCGTCTCGCCATCGGCGACGGCGAGATCGAGCGCCGAGACCGCGGTGAACGGCCCGCGCTCGGTCGGGAACCGGACGGTCAGGCCGGCGACGTCGAGAAGTGGCGGGGCGAGGGATGACACGAGAGGCCGCGCTTGCGACTGACCTACAGGGCGACGATGTCACAGGGTTGGCTGCTCGCGTTCGGCTCCCCTTCGCGCCAGAGCCAGAAACGATTTTTGTCGGTGCCGTTGAGCGCGACAACGCGGAAACGGTCCTGGGCATCGATCGCGTGGATGGTGATGCGCCCGATCAGCCCGCCCCTGAGCGCGCGCATATCCTCCACCGCCGCATCGACGGCGTCCTGCACCGACATTCCCATCTTCATGTACAGCACGACCGATCGCGACGTCAGACAGCGGATGGCCATTTCGCCGGCGCCCGTGCAGGCACAGGCGCCGTAGCGTGTATCGGCATAGGAACCCGCGCCGATGATCGGAGTGTCGCCCAGGCGCCCAGGGTACTTCCACTGCCAGCCGGACGTGCTGGTGCCCGATGCAATCGCGCCGTCCTCGCCGCGCGCGATGAACACCGTGGTGCCCGCCGGACCGTCCGGCATCACTTCCCTGTTCACGTATCCGCTCAGCTCCACGTCCGGCCAAGCCTCGCGATCGGCGCCACGGACGTTGGCGTCGAACCAGTCCTGCCAAGCCTGCCGTGCATGCGGCAGGAGGTTGTCGGCCGGCTCGGCGCCGATCTCGCGCGCCACCCGGGCCGCGCCGTCGCCGACGAGCAATTCGTGCGGCAGCCGGTCCATGACCGCCCGCGCGACGGTCACCGGATGCAGGAAGCCCTTCAGCGCGCCGACGGCGCCGGTTCGCAGGGTGGTTCCGTCCATGACGGCGGAATCGAGCTCGACCTCGCCGAGGATGTTCGCCCATCCCCCGCGTCCCACGGTCCGCACGCGTTCGTCCTGCTCCACGAGGCGCACGCCGGCCTCGATGGCATCCAGCACCGATATCCCTCGGGCCAGCATCGAGGCGGTCGTGTCGGCACCCGGATAGCCTTCGTTATTGGTGACGAGAATCAACGATCTCTCCCGGGATGCTGGCGCGACGGGGAATCACGGTATTTCGGCCGCCGCGGAAGGTCCAGGGCGGGTCGACAAAGGATCCCGCCATCCTGTCCTCCGCTGCTCAGCGAGCAGTGACCCGTGGCGGAAAGAACCTGTTCTCGGGACGCGGCAGGCCGAGGTTCTCGCGCAGGGTCGTCCCGCTGTATTCGCGCCGGAAGATCCCGCGCCGCTGCAATTCCGGAACGACGTGGTCGACGAAGTCGTCGAGCCCCCCGGGCACATAGGGGAACATGACATTGAATCCGTCGCAGGCCTCGGTCGCGAGCCACTCCTCCATCTGATCGGCGATCATGGCCGGCGTCCCGACCATCTGTAGGCCGCCATAGCCGCCGACAAGGTGCGCCAGTTGCCGCACCGTCATGTTCTCCCGACGGGCAAGCTCCAGCAGGCTCTGCCGTCCACTCCTGCTCGCGTTGGTCTCCGGGATCTCGGGCAGCGGCGCGTCAAGGTCGAACCCGGAGGCATCCGTGCCTAGCCGCATGGACAGGTTCGGAATGCTGCTGTCCGGATGCACGAGGCCGTCTAACCTGGCCTTCTTCTCTCGGGCGTCGGCCAGCGTCTGGCCGACGATGACGAGGGCGCCGGGCAGGATCTTCAGATGATCGCGTGGACGGCCCAGCCGCTCCATGCGGCTTTTCACGTCCGCATAGAAGCACTGCCCGTCCCCGATGGTCCTTGAGCTGCCGAAAATGACCTCGGCCGTTTCCGCCGCGATCTGCCGCCCCGCCTCGGAGGCGCCGGCCTGCACGATGACCGGCCAGCCCTGGACGGGCCGGGCGACGTTCAACGGCCCGCGCACCGACAGGAACTCGCCCTTGTGGTTCAGGACGTGCATCCGCGCGGGATCGAAGTAGATGCCGCTGCTCACGTCGCGGATGAAGGCGTCGTCGGCCCAACTGTCCCACAAGCCGGTGACGACGTCGTAGAACTCGCGCGCACGACGATAACGTTCGTCGTGCTCGGCATGCTCCTCAAGCCCGAAATTCGCCGCGGCGTCCGGGTTGGAGGTCGTGACGAGATTCCACCCTGCCCGGCCGCCGCTGATATGATCGAGCGAGGCGAACTTGCGGGCGATATGATAGGGCTCGTTGTACGTGGTGGACGCGGTGGCGATCAGTCCCAGATGCTCGGTGACCACCGCCAGCGCCGGCAGCAGGGTGAGCGGATCGAACGACGTCACGGTGGCGCTGCGCCGCAGTGCCATCATCGGCATATTGAGCACCGCTAGGTGGTCGGCCATGAAGAACGCGTCGAACCGCCCGCGCTCCAGCGTCTGGGCGAAGCGCTTGAGGTGCTGGAAATTGAAGTTGGCATCCGGGAATGCGCCCGGATAGCGCCACCAGGCGGTGTGGATGCTGACCGGGCGCATGAAGGCGCCGAGCCGCAACTGACGTGACGCGGTCACTTCCGGGCGCCCATCAAGACGTGGTCCGGCGGCGCGGCCTTCAACGGATTCGGCATGGGGTGATAATAGGGGTGTCGCGCAGCCCCGGTCCAACTCGGGTCCCGCCCGGCGATCCACGATGCAACGAAGGAGAAGCAACGGATGGCCGGACCGCTGACGGGCATCAAGGTCGTCGAAGTCGGACAGGCCCTGGCCGGTCCGCTCGCCGGGGTGATCCTGGCCGAGATGGGCGCCGACGTGATCAAGATCGAGAAGCCGGACGGCGGTGACGACGCCCGCCTCTGGGGCCCGCCGTTCGTGGACGGCGCCTCCCTCATGTTCCACGCGACCAACCGCGACAAGCGGTCGATCACCCTCGACATCAAAAGCGCCGAGGATCTGGCCCAACTGACGGCGCTGGTTCGCGACGCCGACGTCATGATCCAGAACCTGCGCCCCGGCATCGTCGATGAGGTCGGCATCGGTCCGGAGGCGATGCTCGCCGTCAATCCGCGCCTGATCTACTGCTCGATATGGGCGTTCGGCTACCAGGGTCCGCTGCGCCTCAATCCCGGCTTCGACCCGCTGTTGCAGGCCTATGCCGCGGTGATGACGCTCACCGGTCGTCCGGAGGACCCGCCGACGTTCTGCGCTCCGGCGATCAACGACAAGGCGGCCGGCATGTGGTGCGTCATCGGGGCCCTCGCCGCCCTTCAGCAGAGGCACCGGACGGGCCAGGGCTGCGTGATCGACACGTCGCTGTTCGAATGCGCCGTGTCCTGGGTGGAATCCCCGCTGAACGCCTATCAGGTTACGCGCGAATCGCCAGCGCGGCACGGCACCGCGAGCGCCATCCTGGTTCCCTATCAGACGTTCGAGACGGCCGACCGGCCGATATGCGTTGCCGCGGGTAACGATCGGCTGTTCGCGAAATGCGCTCAGGCGTTAGGCCATCCGGAATGGCTGCGAGATCCCCGGTTCGAGGACGGCCGGAAACGGGCCGCCAATCGCCTCGAACTGGTCGCGCTGATGTCGCCGGTCCTGCGCACCCAGGGGCGCGAACATTGGATCGCCTCGCTCGAAAAAATGGGCGTGCCGTGCGCCCCCGTGAACGACATTGCCGAGCTTGCTCGAACCGAGCAGCTTGAGGCGATGGACCTGATGCGCACGCTTCCGGGGAGCGGGCTCAAGATCGTCGGCTTGCCGATCTCCTTCGACAAGCGCCGCCCACATCCCCGAACAGACTCGCCCCGACTGGGCGAGCACAACTCCGAGGGCTTTGGCGACTGAGCGCCGACGCGGCCTGCGTGGTCAAGCCTATAGCCCAGCGTTTGACTCCGAAGCCCCCCGAAGGGGAGGGGAGAAGCAAGGCGCGCTTCTAACTCCTCCCCTCCCCTTGCCGGAGGGGTCGGGGAGGGGGCGAGCGCGGTATGGATCCGCCCGTCCGTTAAGGCGGTCTAGACGTTGACGCCCCATAGGCGCGAACTTAAGCGCCCGGCCCCGCAAACCCAGCTAGCTCGCCGTAATACCAGCCCGCCTAATGATTGACCCTTCGCCGTCGTCATGGCCGGGCTTGGCCCGGCCACCCACGTCTTGAACAACCGCAAAGACGTGGGTGCCCGGCCTTCGCCGGGCATGACGAACGCATTATGGATCGGTCAGTGTCTAAGAGCCTGACTCAAAAGCCTACGATCTGGCGAGCCGCCTGACGGCGATCTGGATGGAGGCGATAGCGACGAAGGCCGCCAGCGTCTCGGCGAGGTTCTCGAAGTCCTTGGCCAAGCGGCGGTTGCGACCGAACCAGGAGAAGGTGCGTTCGATCACCCAGCGCCGAGGCAGGACAACGAAGCCCTTCATGTCATCGGTGCGCTTCACGATCTCCATTCGCAGGCTCGGAACCTTTGCGACCGCCGCCTCGACCTGCCTGGCGTTGTATCCGCCATCGGCCCAGACGAGTTCGAGCCAGGGGAAGCGGCGGCGTATTCTGTCGAGCACCAACGCGGCTCCATCACGATCCTGGACCCCCGCCGAATGCACCACGACGCGCAGCGGCAAGCCTTCGGTGTCGACCAGCGCGTGGATCTTGCGTCCCTTCAGCTTCTTGCCAGCATCGTAACCCACCGCATCGTCTTTACCGCCCCCTCTTCTGCTGACTTCAGCGTCTGGCTGTCGATCACCCCAGCGGTCGGGCTCGCGTCGCGGCCAAGGCGCTCACGCAGGTTCGCGTGCGGCTCCGCCCAGATCGCCTCCCAGGTGCCCTCGCGTTGGAACATGCGGAAGATGTTGTAGACCGTCGAACGCGGCGGGAAGCCATCGCGGGGCAGATAGCGCCAGGGGCAGCCGGTCCGAAGCAGGTAGAGGATGGCGTTCATCGCTGCGCGCATCTCCGTCTTGCGCGGTCGCCCGCCCGGCTTGGCATCGGGGATCAACGGCGCGAGCCGCCCCCATTCTGCATCCGTCAAATCGCTCGGAAATCGACCGCTTTCACGGCGATACGTCGCCCGATGCTGATCCGTCCACATCCCATTGCACCACGCCGAAGTTGATCGGAACGGTGAATCATCCCACTCCGAGCCGGGGCAACGCCTTTTGGGTCAGGCTCTAAGCGCCCGGCCCCGCAAACCAGCTAGCTCGCTGTAAGTCTGCTCTACCCCGCGGCGTCGGCGGAGGGTCTGCAATCGACCCCAAAGGGGACCTACGTACTCAAGCTCCGCAACTCTCCTTTGAGCAGACCTAGGACTGTCCGGCCGAGCAGAGCCGCAATCACCAGCGTCGCCAGGGTCAGCAGGACAAGTGCGATCGCATTCGTGACGAGGCCTGTTTGAGCTGCGGCAAACCGCAAGGAAGCGATGCTCGCTGCCGCTAGCGGAAAACTGACTGCCCACCAGGACACGCGGAATGGACAGCACGCCGCTAGATGACGCAATTGCCCAAGTAGCACGACGAGTACGAACAGCATCAGCGTGTAGAGCGCCTCTGCAAACAGGTCGGCTTGGCCGACCATGACCGTATAGGCCGAGTATCCGACGGCGAAGGGCGCCACGAGGATCAGCAGCGACGGCTTCAGCGCATCGGGTAGCGGCGGTTCGAACACCAGGCGGGAGAACACCAGGGTGAACAGCGGAACTGCAAAGAACAGCCCGACCGCCAGCGCGAACACCATCAGCCCGTGCATCGGCGGCAACCCCAGTGACGGGAGCGCGAGCGGCACGTCGAGCAGACCGACCACGGGAATGATCCAGGCCGGAGTCGCGTGGGCGACCTGCTGCCGGTCGCTCATCCAGCGGCTGACGACGAACCAGGCGAACAGGATCATGCTGATGGCGCCAGTGATCCACAACGCCTGGGCCGGGAGCCGCAGCCAGGGTGCGACCACAATCGGCAGCAGCAGCAGGCTGATCGGCACCGTGCCGAACAGGTTGCCGGCGATCGGGTGGCGAAACTCGGCCCGCACGGCGCCGGGTGCTGTCGCCAGCTTCAAGGCGTAGCCCGCTAGCAGCGAGATGAAGGCCAGTACAGCCATGGCGGCGATCACGAGCGGAACCCAACTCGGCGCGCCGTATTGCGCCTGGGCAAGCCGCCAGGCCACGGACAATCCAGTCAGGCCCATCACCGAACCGAACAGGCCGATTGGAAGATAGTCGAGCATCGGCCGCCCGGGTGCCACCAGCGTCATGGACTCACTCATGGCGCCAACGCATCGATCAGGAGCTTCTGCGCGGGGTCGAGCCGGGTGGCGAGCGGGTCCGGCACGCCCGCGCGTCGAAGGACGGCCTCGATCGGGCGGAAGGCGATTGCCGTCCGGCCGTCGTCCCGCACGCGGACGAGGACGCGCAGCGGCAGATCGAGGGCTGCCAGGGGTGCCGCGACCATCACTGGCGTGCCGCCTCGTGGATGCCCGTAGGCGAGCACCGTCGTGAACGGCATCTCCAATCCGGCGTCGCGCGCGCCGGCGTGGTGGTCGACTTGGCTGAACAGGACCAAGCCGGCCCGCGCGATAGCGGAAATGAGCCGCTCCAGAGTGGCATCGAACGGGACAGGCGAGACGTGCTCGACGATGTCGGAAGTCGCTCCTGTGCTCATTGTGCCGCCCCCTACCCGATGTCTATCGACAGCTTGCCTTTGGCCGTTCCGCCCGAGATTGCGCGGTAAGCCTCGCCGACGGTCTCCAGGGTAAAACGGCGGGAATCGAGCGACGGCACCAGTTGCCCGGCCTCAGCCAGGCGCGTGGCCTCCGCCAGGATTTCACCGTGGTGCGCACGTCCTTCGCCGGTCAGCAGCGGCAAGAGGGTGAAGACGCCCGAATAGGTTCCGCCGCGGAACGACAGCGGCGCTAGAGCGTGCGTGCCCCAGCCGAGCGCGCTGGCCACGTGGCCCAATCGACGCACTGCCGCGAAGGCGTCGTCCAGCACCGCGCCGCCGACGGTGTCGAATGCCAGGTCGAAGCCGCGCCCCCCGGTCAGGCGGGCGACGAACGCCGCCACCGGCTCCGCGCGGTCGATGAACTGCGCCCCGAGTTGCTCGACCGCCGTCCGATCGCCCGGGGAGCCTGTCGCGAACGCTTCGGCGCCATGTGCCCGGGCGATCTGGATCACCATCCGGCCGACCCCGCCGGCTCCGCCCAGAACCAACACGGCCTGCCCGGCGCGCACCCCCATGCGGTCGACCAAGCCCTCCCAGGCGGTGATGAACACGAGCGGCACGATGCTCGCCTCACGCATGCTCAGATGGGGCGGCTTGTGAGCGAGCAGGTCGGCATCGACAGCGGCGTATTCCGCCAACGAGCCCTGGTGACCGCCCACACCGCCCGTCATGCCGAACACCTCGTCGCCGGGCCTGAAGCGGGTGATGACGCCGGCCCCGAGTGCTTCGACCGTGCCGGCCATGTCGATCCCCAGGATGGCGGGCAGGGTGTGGCGGGCGTGCTCGGCGGCGCCAGCTTGGATCTTGGTATCGAGCGGGTTGACGCCGCTCGCGGCGATACGGACCAGGACCTGGCCCGGCGCCGGTGAGGGGCGGGTGATCGCCGCGAGGCGGAATGGCGCGCCGTAGGCATCGAGCACGGCGGCCTGCATGGTCGGATGGCTGGTCATCCATCGGATCCCTGTTGCTGGACGCAATAGTCGCCGCTTTTTCCTGAATGGCGATCATCGTTGCCGCACGCTATCCATTCAGTTTTGTTGGACCTGACACACGGAAGGCGACTGGGATGGAGTGGAGCGACCTGCGGGTGTTCCTGGCAGTCGCGCGTGCGGGCACTCTCGGCGCGGCGGCGCGCAAGCTCGGGCAGAGTCAGCCCACTATGGGGCGCCGGCTGCGAGCGCTGGAGGCAGCCGTCGGCCATACATTATTCCAGCGCACCGGTGAAGGCTTCGTGCTCACCGACGAGGGAGCCGCGGTGCTCGGCCATGCGGAACGGATCGAGGAGGAGGTGCTTGCCTTCCAACGTCAACTGGCCGGCAGTGAGATCGAGCTGGAAGGGCTGCTACGCCTGTCGTCCTCGGACTGGTTCGGCACGTTCATGCTGGCGCCGGTGCTGGCCGAGTTCAGCCGTCAGCACCCACGGGTCCGCCTGGAGCTGCTGACCGATGCGCGCCTGTACAGCCTTCCACGGCGCGAGGCGGATTTGGTGTTCCGCATCCGGCCCTTCGACGAGCCGGAGGTGATATCCCGCCGCCTGATGCACATCGCCTACGCTCTCTACGCTCCGGCCGGATTTGCTGCGGCGCTTCAGCCTGGCGACGGCGCAGGCTTGACAGTGATCACGATGGACACTGCCTTCGCCGGAATGCCCGATGCGGTCTGGCTCAGACGGGTGCTTCCAAACGCTGCCGTGACGTGCCGCAGCAATAACCGCGAGGTGCAGGCCCAGCTTTGTGCCGGGGGTGCCGGCCTGGCTGTTCTGCCACGCCCTCTCGGCGACTTAACGCCTGGGATTGTGCCGCTTACGCTGGATGATCCGCCGCCGGGTCGGGATACCTTCGTTGGCTATCATCGCGACCTGCGTCGCCTAAGCCGCATGCGCGCGCTGCTCGGACTGATTGTCGAGAGACTCGCCAATTGAGGAAGGACCGGTTCCACCCAACTACCGGTGCGGAGGTGACGGCGCGAGTAAGGCTCGCGAGCGTGCGAGCGCGGATTGGCAGGGTCGTCGCCGCGGCGGGTCGCAAATGTGTCGAGTGATCGAGCCGGACGTGCGATCAGGTCCGTCCACTAAGCGGAGACGTCGGTCGTGAGAAGCGAGGCAGTCTCGTCGCTCCCAAGCCTTAAGTTCGCGCCTAGATGTAGACGCCCTTCATGCCCCCGGCAGGATACCGCGTGCCGGCCGCCGCGCCGCGCGGGATGACCGCAGCGATGCGGGCGACTTCGTCCGCTGTGAGCCGCACCGCGAGGGCGCCGACGTTCTCGCCCAGCCGGTCCGCGCGACGGGTGCCCGGGATCGCCACCACGTCCGGACCCTGCGCCAGCAGCCAGGCGAGGGCGAGCTGCGAGGGAGTGCAGCCTTTCTCGGCGGCGATGGCCTCGATGCCCGCGACGAGCGCGCGATTGCGGGCGAAGTTCTCCGCCTGAAAGCGCGGGTGGGCGGCGCGCCGTCCATCCACCTGCGTCAGATCCTGGATGGCCCCGGTGAGAAAGCCCCGACCGAGCGGCGAGTATGCGACGAAGCCGATGCCCAGCTCTCGCGTCGTCTCCCGCGTCTCCTCCGCCTCATCGCGGTAGAGCAGCGAGTATTCGGTCTGCACCGCGGCGATCGGATGCACCTTGTGCGCGCGGCGAATGGTTTCCGGCCGCGCCTCGGACAGGCCCAGGAAGCGCACCTTGCCCTGCTCGACGAGACGCGACATCGCGCCGACCGTCTCCTCGATCGGCACGCTCGGATCGACGCGGTGCTGGTAATAGAGGTCGATGCTGTCCTCGCCCAGGCGCTTGAGGCTGGCGTCGCACGCCTGGGCGACATACCTCGGCCTTCCATCGACGCCGTTGGCCCCGCCTTCGCGCCGTATTTGTCCGAACTTGGTGGCGAGGACCACCCGGTCGCGCCGGCCCTTGATGGCGCGGCCCACCAGTTCCTCGTTGTGCCCCCATCCGTACATGTCCGAAGAGTTGAGATGGTTCACGCCGATGTCGATGGCGTGGCGGATAAGGTCCTCGGAGGCACCGTCATCCGCCGGGCCGTAGATGCCCGAGAGCGGCATGCAGCCGAGGCCGATCGCCGACACCGACAACCCGCCGGTACCCAGCCGGCGCTGCTCCACGACCTTGAACTCCGGCATGACCTGCTCACTCCTCCAGATCGGGCATTCCGTTCGGCCCGGAACAGCGCGATCCTACAGCGCCGCGCATGGAAAGCCATGCCCGCGCGGCGCGCTACGACACGGGCTTGCGCATCGACAGGATGCGCGCCATGGCGCCGCGGTCAGCCGTCGCGCTGTCGTACAGCCGAGCGAGATCGGCCTTCAGCGCCGTGCGGGAGGCCCCGTCCAGATAGATCATGTGGCCGGACGGATAATATCGTATCGTTAGGTTCTTTCGGATCGAGGCATCCGCCACCGGCATGTTTTGCAGGTCGAGCGTGGTCTGGAAGAACGGCGTCACGGAATCGTAGTAGCCGTTCGCGGAGAGCACCTTCAGATCGACGTTCAGGCTCATTGTCGCCGCGAGGTCGCCGGCGGTGTAGAGGATCACGTCTCCCTTCGGATCCAGCCCCTTCTGCGCCCCGGTCGGGTCGACATGGCGGAAATCCCAGTTTTGGAAGGCCTGATCGTTCAGGTCAGTGAAGGCCGAACTGGAGGTGAAGCGCAGCTCGTCGTTGAGATAGCTGTTCCACATGGCAGTATAGGCGCCGTTCACCGCCGTCATGGTCGGGTCGTTTCCGCCCGATTTCGGATCGATCCGCGCCGCGATGCCGGTGTCGATGCCCGTCGCCCTCCCGTCATAGGAGCCGAGCGCCAGCCCCTTGTCCTTCAGCAGCGTCAGCAGGAAGAGCGGCGTGCCGCGATCGTCGGCCGCCGAGACGTCGAGCGACCAGCTCGTCAGCGTGGTCTCGTCGATGCCGATCTCCGCGCTGAGCTTGCGAACCGTCGCCGGGTCCGAATGGGGGAAGGATTTCAGCGCCGCCGCATAGTCGGTGGTGGCGAAGCGAGCGGCTTCCGCCGCGTAGGACGGTAGGTCCTTCGGCGGCGGCTGCACCGCGACCTTGCCGTGATACCACGCATCCGCCGCCCAAGTCGGTAGCAAACCGATCGGGTTGCCCGCCTGGGAATAGTCGAGGATGGAGGATTGCAGGGTGAGCCCGTTCAGGTCCACGCCATCCTCGTGCAACAGGTAGGAGAGGACCGCGGTACGCGCCGTGCCGTACGATTCGCCGAACAGGAATTTGGGCGAGTTCCAGCGGTCGTTCGCGGTGAGGTAGCGCTTGATGAACTGCCGCAGCGAGCCCGCATCCTGGTCGACGCCCCAGAAATCCTTGTTGACCTTGGGGGCAATCGCCGCCGAGTACCCGGTGCCGACCGGGTTGATGAACACGAGGTCGCTGCGGTCGAGGAGGCTGTCGGGGTTCGTCTCGATCGTGTAGGGCGGCGGGGGCGTGAAGCTCGGCAGCGAGGTGCGGATGCGCATGGGCGCGAAGGAGCCGAGCAGGACGTAGACCGAGGACGAGCCCGGCCCGCCGTTGTAGAAGAAGGTAATCGGACGCGTGCCGAGATCGGCGCCGTCCGCCGCGAAGGCCACATAGAAGATCTTCGCGTCCGGCTTGGAGCTGCTCGGGTCCACGGTCACCAGATGGCCCACGGTCGCCGTGTAGTGGATGCTCTTGCCGTTCAGAACGATCTCGTGATGGGTCACGGCGGCGTTCTCCGTCGTGTCCGTCACCGAATCCCCCGGCCCATTGCCGTAGGCAACCGGGTCGAAGAAGGGCTGGTCCTTCTCGGCCGCTCGGACCGGGCGCTTGGCCGGGTCCAGGAGAGGCATGCCTTGTGGTGCCATCTGCTGTCTCCTTTCGTTCAGCTCGTCGCGACGGTGCCGGCCAGCGCCTCGGCGAGCGCCTGGCCGCGCGGCGTGCCGAGCCCGGTGCAGGCGTTCCAGCCCGGCCCGGCGTCGTAGCCTATCCGCGACCCCGACGGCCTGTTGGATCCCACCACGACCGGGGTCAGGAGTTGCGGCCGGGCGTAGATCGCGGGCAGGAAGAACCCGACATGCCGCGCCGCCTTCTGGTTGATCCGCGCCGTCAGCCCGGCCCAGAGCGGGGCGACCGCGCTGGTTCCCGCCGCGATCTGCGCCTCCCCGTCGACGATGATCGCATAGCCGCTCTCCGGCGCCGCATTGCCGGCCACGTCCGGCACTCCGCGGCCTCGCCGGCCGCCATTGGCGCTTACGGGGAGGGCGACGCTGCCCTGGAAGTCGGGCGGATCGAACAGATCGCTGATTCCGCCGCCGGTGCCGCTCGCGCCGTCGTTCCAGACGCGCTGGGCGGTGATCGCCTGGCCCGAGATGGTGGTCGCGGTGCCGCCGCAGCCGATCGCCCAGGGGCTGGAGGCGGGGAAATCGACATGCGCCTGCCCGTCCTGGATGCCATCGGTCGCCAGGCCGTCGCCGGCGGCGGCGAAGACGGAAATGCCCACCCCGGCGGCGTCCTGCAGCAGGGAGTTCAGCGTCCGGACGGCCTGCTCGGTCCAGTTCGCCTCCGCGCCGCCCCAGCTGATCGACATGACGGACGGCTGGTGGGTCGCGTCCTGCGACGCGGCCGAGATGGCGTCGGCGAAGCCGGCGTCGGTGTTGGGGGCGAAATACACGGCGATCTCGGCGCCGGGCGCCACCCCGCCGGCCACCTGGATGTCGAGCGCGACCTCCCCGTCGGCGTCCCCGCCAGAGGGATCGTTGCGCGCCTGGTCCACCGAGACGGCGACGACGCGCGGCGAAGCGAGTCCCATGGCCGCGAAGGCGGCGCTCGTGTCGGCGGCGCGGAAGCCGCCGCCGAGCTCGATCAACGCGATCGTCTGGCCGCTGCCGTCCAGGCCGGAAGGGAAGTCGTACAAGGTGGAGAACTGGTTCGGCGCGTGGCCCTCCTGCGCCGCCGCGCGGGGTCGCACGAGACGCTGGCGCGCGACGGGGCGGGTGTCCAAGCCGAGCACCGATTCCACGACATCCACCAGTTCTTGCGGCAGGTGCAGCACGCCGGAGCGGCCCCGAAAATGCCGCTCGGCGTCCGCGTACCGGTGCAGGCTGGTGCGGAAGGCCTGCTCCATGCCGCTCGCCGGCCCGGAAAGCTTCACCAGCCGCCGCGCCGGGTCCACCGCGGCCACGGCGAGTCCGTTCGCGGCCGCGAAATCGGCGACCAGCCGAATGTCATCGTGATGCACCTGCTCGCGATGCGCCCGCAATGCAGCCCGCGTCGCGTGCGCGCCGCCCGGCGGCCCGGCGGGGGCGGGGCGAGGCTTGAGATAGATGCTGACCTCGATCGGCTCGTCCGGCGCGACCGGGGCGACCCGCGTCGCGTCGGCCGGAGCGGGACGGTCACTTGGCTGGAACTGGACGTAGTTGCCGAACCGATCTGCCACCCGCGCCTCCACTCCGGCGCTGCATCGCCGGTTGCGCGAGACTACGGCACGGCTTGGCGGGAAGGCTATCGCCAGACGAATACCGCGTCTCCGCTCGCGGCAGCGCAACGAGCCGGCCATGGTGTCTGTCGCACGTCGTCTGCCGGCGGGCGGCAGCCGAGCGGATCCGCTCACCTCGCCAGGCTGGGCAGAAACAAACTTGCCCGCTACACGGGTTTCTCACATCCGATGCAGGATAGGAGCCGCGCGGCTTAGTGGCTCCGGAGGGCAGCAAGATGACCGATGGCAAGCCTAATTTCATATTGGTCCCCGACACCGACGTGGAGACCGTGCGCCCAAGCCGGAAGCTTGGCGCCGTGCTGCTCGAGCGGATCCGTTCCTTGGCCGTCTCGGCGGCCGGCTCGGTGCCGCTCGGTCAGGAACGGACGGACGAAACAGTCCAGGGGTTTGGCGGCAGCGCTCCTTCCCGGCCGCGGCTAGTCTTCGGGTTTGACGCGACGGCGTCGCGCGAGCCTGCCTGGGCGATGGCCCGGAGGGTAACGGATGCGCTGGTGAAGGCGCTTCCTGGTGAACTCGATGTCGCGCTCGCCGTTCACGGCGGATCGCGCCTGCACACGTTCACGAAATTCACCGACGACGGGCGCACGCTGCGTGACCTCGCCGCCAGCATCAATTGCGAGGCCGGTCAAACGCGGCTCCTGGCGATCCTATCGGGCAGCCTCGCGCGCCCCGGCGTCCGCGTGGTGACGTATATCGGCGATGTCTACGAGGAGTTGCTCAAACACGGGAGGAAGGTCGCGGACGAGCTGGGACGGCGAGGCATCAAGCTGTTCGTCTTCCACGACATCAGCGACTGGGCCGCGCGGCGCGATGCCGAGGTCTTCCTCGATCTGGCACGTCGGACCGGCGGATGTGTTCTGCCGTTCGACGCCAACGCTCCCGGCAAGCTTCGCGACCTCCTCGCGGCTGTCGCCGTTTTCGCGGTTGGCGGCGCCGAGCTGCTCCAGGAGCAACGCGGCCGGTTGCCGGGCGCCATGGTTCTCCTTGGCTCCCTTGGTGAGGACCGCTGATCGGACATCATCTCGGGAGGCCACGGTTGAAGAACTCCGTCCCCTTGCGCCTGCACGTCCCGCAGCCGCCCGCCCGGCCGGGGCAGGAAGCCGACTTCGGCTGGGTCAAGGTGCCCGACGCAGGCTCGGTCCCTCGTCCCGACATCGCCGAGGAGCCGCAGGCGATGCGCGAACTGGCCTACGCGCTGATCCGCGTGCTGGACGACGAGGGGGTTGCTGTCGGGCCGTGGAATCCCAGGCTGGACCCAGCGACGCTGCGCCGCGGCCTGCGCGCGATGATGCTGACGCGGGCCTACGACGAGCGGATGTTTCGCGCCCAGCGCCAGGGCAAGACGTCGTTCTACATGCGCTGCACCGGCGAGGAGGCCATCGGGGTCGCGCAGGCGATGGCACTGGACCACCGGGACATGATCTTCCCGACCTATCGCCAGCAGGCGATCCTTATCACCCGGGGCTGGCCGCTGGTGGACATGATGAACCAGGTGTTTTCCAACGCAGGCGACCGGCTGAAGGGCCGCCAGATGCCGATCATGTACTCCAGCAAGGAAGCCGGGTTTTTCTCGGTTGCCGGCAATCTGGCGACGCAATTTCCGCAGGCGGTCGGCTGGGCGATGGCCTCGGCCATCAAGGGCGACGACCGGATCGCGGCGGGGTGGATCGGCGAGGGCGCCACCGCCGAGGGCGATTTCCACCACGCCCTGACCTTCGCCAGCGTCTATCGCGCGCCCGTCATCCTGAACATCGTCAACAACCAGTATGCCATCTCGTCGTTCCAGGGGTTCGCGGGAGGCGAGCACACGACCTTCGCGGCGCGCGCCCTCGGTTATGGCCTGCCGGCCTTGCGTGTCGACGGCAACGACTTCCTGGCGGTGCATGCAGCGACGCGCTGGGCGGCCGAGCGGGCACGTTCGAATCTGGGGCCGACGGTCATCGAGTTGTTCTCGTACCGCGCCTCGGCACATTCCACGAGCGATGATCCGAGCAAATACCGCGCCGCCGACGAAGCCAGCCATTGGCCGCTTGGCGATCCCATCGCACGCCTGGCGGCGCACCTGGTCGCGCTCGGGGAGTGGTCGGCGGAGCGGCAAGACCAGTTGAAGGCCGAGGTGGATAGCGAGGTACGCGACGCCCAGCGCGAAGCCGAAAGCCACGGCACGATGGGCACCGGCGAGCATCACAGCCCGGCGACGATGTTCGACGACGTCTTCAAGGAGATGCCCTGGCACCTTCGCCGGCAACGCCAGGAAATGGGGTTCTGACCGTGCCGCGCATGAACATGGTGCAGGCGCTGAACTCGGCGATGGACGTCATGATGGCACGCGACGAGAATGTGGTCGTCTTCGGCGAGGACGTCGGCTATTTCGGCGGCGTGTTCCGCTGCACCGAGGGCCTGCAACGCAAGTATGGGCCGGAGCGCGCCTTCGACACGCCGATCGCCGAGGCCGGCATCCTGGCGACCGCCGTCGGCATGGGCGTCTACGGTCTGCGTCCGGTCGTGGAGATCCAGTTCGCCGACTACATCTATCCCGCGACCGATCAGCTCGTCTCGACCGCGGCGCGGCTGCGCTATCGTTCGGCTGGCGAGTTCACCGCGCCGATCACGGTGCGCGCGCCCTGCGGGGGCGGGATATTCGGAGGACAGACGCATAGCCAGAGCCCGGAGGCGATCTTCACCCATGTCTGCGGGCTCAAGACCGTCATCCCGTCGAACCCCTACGACGCCAAGGGCCTGCTGATCAGCGCGATCGAGGACGACGACCCGGTGATCTTCCTCGAGCCCAAGCGCCTCTACAACGGCCCGTTCGACGGTCATCACGATCGGCCGGTGACGCCGTGGGCCGAGCACGACGCGGGCGAGGTGCCGGAGGGCCACTACGCGATCCCGCTCGGCAAGGCGTCCGTCGTTCGCCAAGGTCAGGGCGTGACGGTTTTGACCTACGGGACGATGGTGCATGTCGCGATGGCGGCCGCCGCCGAGAGCGGGGTCGACGCGGAAATCATCGACCTGCGCACGCTGGTCCCCGTCGATATCGACGCGATCGTGGCCTCCGTGACCAAGACCGGACGCTGCGTGATCGTCCATGAGGCCACCCGCACCAGCGGCTTCGGCGCCGAACTGTCGGCGCTCGTGCAGGAGAATTGCTTCTTCAGCCTCGAGGCGCCGATCGTGCGCGTTACCGGCTGGGATACGCCGTATCCGCATTCGCTGGAGTGGGACTATTTCCCCGGCCCCGAGCGCGTCGCCGAAGGGCTCCGCAAGGCGATGGAACGCTGACATGGGCCGCTACGTGTTCAAGCTGCCCGACGTCGGCGAAGGCATCGCCGAGGCGGAGGTCGTCGGCTGGCACGTCGAAGTCGGCGACACCGTCGCCGAGGACGACCCGTTGGTCGACGTGATGACGGACAAGGCGACCGTGGAAATACCGTCGCCCCGGGCTGGCCGTGTTCTCGCGATCACCGGTGGTCCAGGCGACAAGGTTCGCGTCGGCTCCGAGCTTTTGGTCCTCGAAGCCGAGGGCGATGCGCCGGAGCGGGAACCGACGGGCGTGACTCCGGCCGCGTCGCCCCCCTCCCCCCGGCCCCCTCCCGCAAGGGGAGGGGGAGTCGAACCGGGAGGAGGAAGGGGGCCGACCGAGAAGAAGCCGCTCGCCCCCCCCGCGGTGCGACGGCGCGCATACGAGCGCGGGATTGCCCTGCAATTCGTTCCCGGCACCGGGCCGGGCGGGCGCATCGGCCAGGCCGATCTTGATGCGTACGTGAGCTCGGGGAGACGCGCGCCGTTGGATGCCGCGCGTCCGGGCGCGCGTGCCCGCCGACAGGACATCGAGGAAATCAAGATCATCGGACTGCGGCGTCTCATCGCCGAGCGCATGCAGCAGTCCAAACGGCGAATCCCACACTACTCCTATATCGAGGAACTCGACGTGACCGCTCTGGAGGAGCTTCGCGCGCACCTCAACGACCGCTACGCGACTGACCGGCCGCGTCTGACATTGCTGCCGTTCCTGATCGCCGCGCTGGTTCGCGCCCTTCCACGGTTTCCGCAAGTCAACGCGCTGTTCGATGACGAGGCCGGCATCGTGCGTCGCCATGCCGGCGTGCATGTCGGCATCGCCACGCAGACGGAGCAGGGGCTGATGGTGCCGGTCGTTCGCCACGCCGAGGCGCTGGACCTCTGGCAGGCGGCTTCCGAGATCGCGCGGCTCGCGACCGCCACGCGTGACGGCAAGGCGGCCCGCGACGAGCTGAGCGGCTCCACCATCACGATCACCAGCCTCGGGCCGATCGGCGGCATCGTGACCACCCCCGTGATCAACTACCCCGAGGTGGCGATCATCGGCGTGAACCGGATCGTCGAGCGGCCGGTGGTGCGTGACGGGCAGATCGTGGTTCGCAAGATGATGAACCTCTCCAGCTCCTTCGACCATCGCGTCGTGGACGGCTGGGATGCGGCGCGGTTCGTGCAGGAGTTGAAGGGGCTGCTCGAGCAGCCTGCGACGCTGTTCATCGACTGAGGAGGAAGCCGATGAACCGCGCCAAGGTCCTCGTGGTGGGCGGCGGCCCAGGCGGCTACGTGGCCGCCATTCGGGCGGGGCAACTGGGGTTGGACACCGTTCTCGTGGAGGCCGACCGGCTCGGCGGCACCTGTCTTATCAGGGGCTGCATCCCGTCCAAGGCGCTCATCCACGCGGCCGGAAAGTTCGATGCGATGCGCCACGCGGTCGGCGGCGACGCGGTCGGCATCACCTTGCGGGATCCGCCGTCCATCGATTTGCCCAAGACGATTGCCTGGAAGGATGGAATTGTCGACCGGCTCAGTGGAGGCGTCGGCAGTTTGCTGCGCCGGGCGAAGGTTCGCGTGCTGGTCGGTTGGGCGACATTCTCCGACGCCAAGACATGCACCGTGCGGACCGCCACTGGCGTGGAGACGGTCCGAGCGGAGCACGTCATCCTGGCGAACGGCTCGGAGCCGGCAGCCTTGCCCGGATTGGAACTGGGCGGTCCCGTGATTTCGTCCACCGAGGCCCTGTCGCTGGATCGGGTGCCCGGACGGCTTGTCGTGGTCGGCGCGGGCTACATCGGCCTGGAGCTGGGAACGGCTTTCGGCAAGTTGGGCTCCGAAGTCACGGTCGTCGAGGCCCGTGACCGCATCCTGCCGAACTGGGACGAGCCGTTGACGAACCCCGTGAGGCGCTGGCTGGAGCGCGCGGGCGTGACCCTGCACCTTGGCGCCCGCGTCGAGGGGATCGAACGCACGGAGGCCGAGGCGATCGTGCGGATCGGGAATGGCGCGATCGTGGCGGCCGACCAGGTACTCGTGACGGTCGGCCGCAGACCGCGGACCCAAGGCTGGGGCCTGGAGGCGATGGGCATCGATATGATCGGGCCGTTCGTCGGGATTGACGAACGCTGCCGGACGTCGATGCGCGATGTCTGGGCCATCGGCGATCTCGTCGGCGAGCCGATGCTCGCGCACAAGGCGTCGTTCCAGGGCGAAATGGTGGCCGAGTTGATCGCGGGCGCCCGGCGGCGCTTCGATCCCGTCGCCATCCCGGCGGTCTGCTTCACGGACCCCGAGATCGTCAGCGTCGGCCGGAACCCGGAGGACGGCGGGGAAAATGACCGCGACGTGATCGTTGCCCAGTTCCCGTTCTCCGCCAACGGCCGCGCGCTCGGCATGGAGGCCGGAGAGGATGGGGGCTTCGTCCGGGTGGTTGCGCGGAAAGACGATCACCGCCTGCTCGGCGTCCAGGCGGTCGGCGCGCACGTCTCCGAACTGGTCGGCGAATTCACGCTGGCGCTCGAGATGGGAGGGCTGCTCGAGGACGTGGCCGCGACGATCCACGCCCACCCGACCCTCACCGAGGCGTTCCACGAGGCGATTTCGCGCGCTCTCGGGCACGCGATCCACATTTAAGCGCAAGCACGAGGTCCGAGGGCGCCCTGAAGGAACTCACGCGCACTTTAGCTGCGGTTCGCAGGCGAATCGCCTTATCGTTCCGCCCTGGAGAGATGTCTCGATGGGTGTCTCAAGAGCGAATGGGCCAAGAGGCCGGTCCTCCTGCCGGTGTTGCGGGGGTGGGCTGATCCCGTTTCTCGATCTTGGCGTCACGCCGTTGTGCGAGAACTTCCTCACCGCGGAACAGACCGAGGGCGGCGAGACATTCTATCCCCTTCATGTCAGGATCTGCGGCACGTGCTGGCTAGCCCAGATCGGCGAGTACGTGTCGCCGGACCAGATTTTCAGCGAATACGCTTACTATGCCTCATTTTCCCAGGCGTGGCTTGCCCATGCCCGGGAGTTTGCGGCGCGCGCGACTTCGCGCTTCGCGCTTGGCGCAAGCAGCTCCGTCGTCGAGGTGGCCAGCAACGATGGTTATCTGCTGCGCAACTTCGTCGAACAGGGCATTCCCTGTCTTGGGATTGAGCCGGCCGCGAATGTCGCCAAAGCGGCCGAGGCTGCGGGCGTGCCGACATTGGTGGCGTTCTTCGGCCGCGAGCTTGGCGTCGAGCTGGCGGCACAGGGCAAGCGTTGCGATTTGATCATCGGCAACAACGTGCTGGCCCAAGTGCCCGACCTCGACAGCTTCGTCGCGGGGCTGCGCGCCCTGCTGAAGGACGCAGGCGTGCTGACGCTCGAATTCCCGCATCTGTTGCGGCTGATGGCGGGGAACCAGTTCGACACGGTCTATCACGAGCACTTCTCGTATTTCTCGTTGTTCGCGGCCGAGCGCATCCTCTCCACGCACGGATTGCGCGTGTTCGACGTGGAGGAGCTGTGGACGCACGGCGGCAGCCTGCGCGTCTTTGCCTGCCCCGGCGAGGCCAGCTGGGACGAACAAGAGGGCGTGCGGCGCGTCCGCGAGAGCGAACGGGAATCCAGGCTTCAGGATCTCGCGACCTACGCGGCGTTCGGTGCCCGCGTGGCAGAGACCAAATGGAAACTTCTGGAGCTACTGATCCGGCTGAAGCGACAGGGCGCCCGGATCGTCGGCTACGGCGCACCCGGCAAGGGAAACACCCTGCTCAACTACTGCGGTATCCGCACGGATCTTCTGGACTTCACGGTCGACCGCAACCCGTACAAGCACGGCCGCTTCCTGCCTGGCACCCGCATCCCGGGTACTGGCGCCGGAGGCGCTCGACGCGGCGCGGCCGGATTACGTGCTGATCCTGCCCTGGAATCTGAAGGCCGAGATCATGGAGCAGCTCGGTCATGTGCGGGGCTGGGGCGGTCACTTTATCGTTCCTATACCGGAACCGACGGTCGTCGAATGAGTTCCATGCGGCATGGAGGCACGGCGATGAAGGTTGTGCTGTTTTGCGGCGGCCAGGGGCTGCGCATGCGCGGGGCCGGCAGCGACGACGTGCCCAAACCCATGGTTCAGCTCGGCACGCGGCCGATCCTCTGGCACCTGATGAAATACTATGCCCATTGGGGCCACACCGATTTCGTCCTCTGCCTGGGCCACAAGGGCGCTTCGATCAAGGAATTTTTCGTCAAGTACGAGGAGTGGATCGCCAACGACCTCGTGCTGACCAGCGGCGGGCGGAAGATACAGCTTCTCCGCCGCGACGTGGAGGATTGGCGGATCACGCTCGTCGACACCGGGCGGGAAGCGAGCATAGGTGAGCGGCTGCTGGCCGTGCGCGCCCACCTGGAGGGCGAGCCGATGTTTCTGGCGAACTACAGCGACGGCCTGACGGACTGTCCGTTGCCCGCGATCGTCGACCGCCTGGACCAGACGCAGGCGGTCGGCGCCTGCCTGGTGGTGCGTCCCGGCATCTCGCTGCACTTCGTGCATCACGCCCCGGATGGCCTGGTCACCGGCGTGATGGACCCGGAGCAGGCAGACAGTTGGGTGAATGCCGGGTTCTTTGTCTTTCGCCAGGAGATCTTCGACTATCTGCGTCCCGGCGAAGAACTGGTGGAGGAGCCGTTCCAGCGGTTGATCGCGGCCCGCAAACTCGCCGCCCTGCCCTACAAGGGGTTCTGGCGCTGCTGCGATACTTTCAAGGATCTGCAGACCTTGGAGGCGCTGCTGCAGCGCGGCACGGCACCGTGGGAGCTGTGGCGGCGCTTTGCTCCCGGCCGCGGCCCGTCGCATCAGGCCCCGCAGACCGTCACGCGGCCGGCGACGGCGTGGCTGGCGGGCTAGGCGCGTCGCATGCTGCCTCTTGCCCTTTGTCCGCGTGCGGGGGAGCCGCTGGCCATCCTGTGCCTGGGCGCGCACGCGGACGACATCGAGATCGGCGCCGGGGGCGCGATCCTTGCGCTGCTTGAGCGGCATTCCGGAAGCCGCGTGCTTTGGGTCGTGTTCTCCGCCACGCCGGAGCGGGCGGCGGAGGCGCGATCCAGCGCCGGCGCCTTTCTGGAACGGGCCGGATCGGCCGAGGTGGCCGTCCATGGCTTCCAAGATGGATTTTTCCCTTCCGAATTCCGCCCGATCAAGCGAACTTTCGAGAAGATGAAGGCGTTCTCTCCGGACTTGGTCCTGACCCACCACAAGGCCGACCACCACCAGGACCATCGGATGGTCGCCGAGCTGACCTGGAATACGTTCCGCGACCATGTGGTTTTGGAATATGAGGTTCCCAAGTATGATCCCGACCTGGCGAACCCGAACGTGTTCATTGCGCTGAGCCAGCGGCACGCCGATGCGAAAATCGCCGCGCTGATGACGCATTTCGCGAGCCAGGGCTCCCGGAGATGGTTCGCGCCGGAGACCTTCCTCGCCACGTTGCGGATCCGGGGCGTTCAGGCGGCCGCGCCTTCGGGCCTTGCCGAGGGGTTTTACGCTCCCAAACTGCGGCTGCTCCCGTGATGGGAAGAGACTCGAAAATGAATATGGAAGTTGCCGACGCCCGGAACCCCGGTCGCGGCATCGCGCGGGTCCGCACGATCGTTTCGTTGCAAACCCATTACCTCGACAAGCCGCTGGTCAGATTCCTCGAGAGCCTCACGCGAGCGCTGCCGGGGCACGACGTTCGCCTGCTGATGCACCTGCCGCCGGGCGTGCCGAAGCCGCCCCTGCTATCGGGCCTTCCCCACCACTTCGTGACCACGCCGGAGATCCGCAACCCGGACTACGTCAACAAGGCTGCGGGCGGCGCGGACTGGCGCATCTGGCGCGGCGGCCACACCGACCTGATCGCGCTGCACTTCTTCAACGCGCACCCGACTTACGACCGCTATTGGTTTCTGGAATACGATGTCCGTTTCAGCGGCCCGTGGGGCGACTTCTTCGCCTATTTCGAGCCGGACGACGCCGATCTCCTGAGTTCCAGCATCCGTCGCGCCTCGACGCATCCCAACTGGATGCACTGGCCGACGCTGCACGCTCCCGCCTCGGCGGGAACGCTCTCCGATGCCGACCGGATCTGCAACTTCATGCCGATCACCCGCATCTCGCGCCGCGGGCTGGAGGCGATCGACGCGGCGTACCGGGCGGGCTGGGGCGGCCATTGCGAGGTGACCTGGCCGACCATCCTGCACCGGGCCGGGCTGACCCTCGCGGATTACGGGGGCGACGGCGAGTTCGTTCGCCCCGGAAATCGGAACCGCTTCTATACCAACACGCCACTCAACGAGGATCTCCGGCCGGGCTCGCTGGTGTTCCGCCCCGCCCGCGCGCTGCCGGGATTTCGTCGCAACCGGCTGTGGCATCCGGTGAAGCCGCTGCGGGCCAAGCTGCGCGAGGACGCGCGCCACGCCTGGGTTAGGCTGAAACCCCATCTGCGCTGGCTGGGCACGAGCCCCACCAGGCTGCCTGACCTTCCCCCGGTCACCGGCTGGTCAAAGGAGGCCATGCACGGTCCTTTTCGGCGATCACGGTGACGGGATGCGGCCAGGCAATGCCCAGGGCGGGATCGTCGAAGCGGAAACCGTCGGCGAAAGCCGGTTGGTATGGGGTGTCCATCTGGTAGAGCAGCTCGCAGTCATCCTCGATGGTCTGAAATCCGTGCGCGCACCCGGCCGGAATATAAAGCGACAGACTCCCTCCCGCTTCCAGGCGGAACGCCTGCCAGCGCAAGTAGGTGGGCGAGTCCGGCCGGAGGTCCGCCACCACGTCATGGACCGCCCCGCGCGTGCAGCGGACGTATTTCACCTCCTGGTGCGGCACACGCTGGAAGTGCATGCCGCGGACCGTGCCGGCACGGCGGGTGACCGACAGGCTCTCCTGCACGAACGCGGTCGCGAGCCCATGAGCGGCGAACTCGTCGCGACAGAACAAGCGTGCGAACGACCCGCGCTCGTCCTCCTGCCGCTCCAGTCGGACCGCGACAAGTCCCGCGATAGGGGTGGTCTCGAACAGCATCGCTCGCTCCATGCCCTCTGAGTGGGACACCATGATGCGCGGCACGGGGGCCGATCTCTACACCCATGTCGAGACATTGTTCCCGATCTGCCGCAGCATCACCGGAGACGGGCTGCGGGCGACGCTGCGCTATATCGCCCGACTGATCCCGCTCGCGATCCGCGAGGTGCCGTCCGGCACCAAGGTGCTTGACTGGGAAGTGCCGCCCGAATGGACCATCCGCGATGCCGCCATCAGCACGCTGGACGGCGGGCGCGTGGTGGATTTCCACCGCAATAACCTTCACCTGGTGCAATACAGCCGGCCGCTCGACCGGATCGTGTCGCGTGAGGAGTTGGACCAGCACCTCTACAGCCTGCCGGACCAGCCGGACCTTATCCCGTACCGCACCGCCTATTACGCGGAGACCTGGGGCTTCTGCCTCGCCCATCGCGAGCGCCTGGCGCTGACTGAGGAGGCTTACCGGGTCACGATCGACAGCACGCTCACGTCCGGCAGCCTCTCCTATGGAGAATGCCTGATGCCCGGCGAACTCGCCGACGAGGTGCTGTTCTCGGCGCATTGCTGTCACCCGTCGCTGGCCAATGACAACCTCTCCGCTCTCGCGGTGGCGATCGAACTGGCGCGCGCGCTCAGCCAGGGCCGGCGGCGCTTCAGCTATCGGTTCCTGTTCATGCCCGGAACCATAGGCGCCATCACCTGGCTGCATTTCAATCGCGACGCCCTGGGGCGGATCCGGCATGGACTTGTGCTGAGCTGCCTGGGAGATGGGGCGCCGCTCTCCTATAAGCGATCGCGGCGCGGCGACGCCGCGATCGACCGCTATACTGCCGCCGTGCTGCGCGATGCGGGTCAGGCCGATCGGGTGATGCCGTTCGTTCCCTACGGCTACGACGAACGGCAGTACCTGCTCGCCCGGCTTCGACCTGCCGGTCGGGTGCCTCATGCGATCGCCGCCCGCGACATTTCCGGAGTACCATACCTCGGCCGACAACCTCTCGTTTGTGCGGCCGGAGGCGCTGGCGGACTCGCTTCGCATGCTTCGGCGCCTCGTTGTGATCATCGAGCAGGACGGGACCTGGCGCAGCACCTGTCCCTTTGGCGAGCCGCAGCTTGGCCGTCGGGGCCTCTATGCCCGGATCGGCGGGGGCGAAACAGGCGGCACCGGCTTCGACCAGATGGCGCTGCTCTGGGTGCTCAACCTGGCGGATGGAGGACATTCGCTGTTCGACATGGCGGAGCGTTCCGGCAAGTCATTCCACTCCATCGCGGCGGCGGCGGCGGCGCTCGCCGAAGCGGGGCTGCTGGTCCGGGAATCCTGATCACAGCGGCCGCATCGGCCGCATGATGATGTCGGTGACTTCCGCGCTGCGCGGCAAATTCAGCGCGGCCACGATCATGCTCGCCACGTCATCAGGTCGCATGAGCGTCCCCGGCCGGGCTGATCGGCCTTCCGCCGTCAGGATGGCCTGCTGCATCGGCGTGTCGGTGCGCCCGGGAAAGACGCTGAGGACGCGGATGCCGTCGGCGTTCACTTCCTGGCGCAGCACGTCCACCGCCGCCTTCAACGCGTGCTTTCCGGCAGCATAGGCAGCGATTCCCGGGCCGGCGCGCAGCCCGGCCGAGGAGTTCACGAACACGACCTGGCCGACGGCTGCACGGAGCTGCGGCAGACAGGAAGCGGTCAAGAGGATGGGCGCGTGCAGATTGACCGCGTCGAGCGACGCCCATTCCGCGGCCACGATGGACGCGGTCGGGCCGCGCAGATAGGCGCCCGCGCTGTGGACGAGAACGTGCAGGCGAGGGCCGGTGGCCGCCGCGACGGTCGCGATCCCCTCCGCCGTCGCCAGGTCCGCAGCCAGCGCCGTCGTTTGCCCGCCAGCGCACGTGGCGACGCGCGCAAGTGTCTCCGCCCGGCGTCCGACCAGATGGACATGCATCCCCTCGCGCACGAGCGCCAGCGCGATCGCGCGGCCGATGCCGCTGCCCGCCCCCGTCACCAGCGCAGTCTGTCCGCTCCCGCGATCAGGCACGCGACCTCCTTACCGGAGACGAAGCATAGCCGAGAGGGGCCGCGTCTGATGACGAATTGAGCAGCCGTGATGATCGCGCATCGGAATCCCAGGTAAACGTGCATGATGCGCCGTAGGGGACAGGCATGCGCGTACTTGTCACCGGAAACATGGGCTATGTGGGGCCGGTCGTCGTGTCCCACCTGCGCCGACGATTGCCGGATAGCGAGCTGATCGGCTTCGACAGCGGCCTGTTCGGCTCCTGCCTGACGACCACCGGGCGCTCCCCGGAGACGCTGCTGACCGCGCAGTATTTCGGAGATGTGCGTGAGTTGCCCGAGGCTCTGCTGCGCGGTGTGGATGCCGTCGTGCATCTCGCCGCGGTGTCCAACGACCCGATCGGCAACCGTTTCGAGGCGATCACCGACGAGATCAACCGCCGAGCCAGCCTGCGGCTGGCCGCGCTCGCCGCCAGGGCCGGCGTCCGCAGCTTCGCCTTCGCCTCGAGCTGCAGCGTTTATGGCGCGGCCGAGGGGGAAGCGAGACGCGAGGGCGACGCCCTCAATCCGCTGACCGCCTATGCCCGCTCGAAAGTGGCAACCGAGCAGGGCTTGGCGCAGATGGACCTGAACGGCATGACCGCGACGTGCCTGCAATTCGCCACCGCCTGCGGCATGTCGGACCGGCTGAGGCTGGACCTCGTGCTGAACGATTTCGTCGCCTGTGCGCTGTCCGCGGGCGAGATCACCGTGCTGAGCGACGGCACGCCGTGGCGGCCGCTGATCGATGTGCGCGATATGGCGCGCGCGATCGAATGGGCGATTACCCGGCCGAACCAGCAGGGTGGCCGTCTGCTGACGGTCAATGTCGGATCGGATGACCGCAATCACCGCGTGCGGGAGTTGGCCGAGGCCGTTGCCACCACGCTGCCCGACACCTCGGTAAGCATCAACCAGGCGGCGCAACCGGATGCGCGGTCCTACAAAGTGGATTTTTCACTCTTCCGCCAACTGGCCCCGGAGCATCAACCGAAGATCACGCTGCAAGGCTCTATCAGCGGCCTGATGGACGGATTGCAGGCGATCGGCTTCGCCGACCGCGATTTCCGCAATTCGGCGAAGATGATTCGGCTCAACACGCTTTCGGCGATGATCGAGTCCCGTTCGATCACGCCCGAGCTGCGCTGGCGCATCGCGTCACGCTGAGGGCGCGTACTCGTGCAGACAAGCCCGCTGGAAATGGGTCGCCTCAGGGTCGCTCGGATAGCGTGTCGCGAGAAAGCTGCGCTCGAGATAGATCACCGAGCAGACGAGTTGGGAGGTGAACACCATTCCCCTCTGCTCCAGGAACCGGGTCAACGCGCTGGTCGCGATCTCGGCCGCCGGCTTGCCGACCACCTCCACGCAGATGGCCTTCGGCGTGCAGCGCTCCCAAGGCCAATGCCGCAGGATGTACTCCTCGCCGCCTTCTATATCGATGTTGACGAGATCCACACACTCGAGGTCCGCTTGGCGTAGCGCCTCCTCGATCGTGATGATGGGGACGGCGACGTGCGAACTCGGCCGCACCGGCTGACCGTCCCTCCGCGCCACCGGCTCGTTCGTAGAGAGGCAATTCCATCGCGGCTCCGTATCGAACTGCCAGTATTGCAGCGGTTCGCGGCTGCCGATGTCGATCGCGGCTTCCAGGCAGATATCACGCGGCCGGTGCTTCAGGAATTTCGCGGCGAGCCCCGGCATCGGGTCGATATTGAGGCCCCGCCATCCGCGTTCCGCCAGTTTCTTGGTGTTCGACCACATCAGCGGATCATGCGCGCCGATATCGACATAGACGCCCCGGAAGTCATCGCCGAAGAACGTGACGAGGACCATGTCCTCGCCTTCCTGCGAATAGCACCGGCGCCATCGGGGCCTGAGGCGGTCCGGAACCATCCGTTTAAGCATGCGGGTCAGCTCGCGCATGGCCGGCCTCGATGTCCTCTACGCCACGACAGGGCTGCGGCCGACCCGGCGTGCCGCCATCTCTCTGTGCGCCGAGGCGCAAGCCCGTGTGCCATTGTAGATCTGCTCGCCGATGCCGTTTTGATAAAGCCACAGGCTGTTCTGCTGACCGCAGAAGGACGGTTCGCCGGCCATTGCTCCCCACGGCCGGAACCCGCTGCCGAGCCCGACCCCGAACACGTTCGGCAACGCGCCGCCACCTTCGATCAGCAGCCGCGAGTCCGGGTCAACCGCGGGTCCGGTCCTCGCCGGCACTACCGGCAGTCCGCTCGCATCGAACACGGGGATTGTGGCCATGCGATAGCCGAACGCCGGCACGATCAGATCCGCCGAATCCAGCAGGCACGCGAGTTCGTGCCGTTGCTCGGCGCGGATCGGCTTGGCGACAACACGCTTTTCCGCCTCGCCGCCAGCCAACCCACGCATGCGGCGCCAGACGTCCCGTCCGTCCGCACGCAGTCCGGAGAGGCGAAAGACCCGGCCAGTCGCCGGGCAGACATCCGCGTCCGTGAACCGGTAGCCATCCGCGGCCGCCGCTGCCCGGGACGGATAGAAGACCCGCGGCTCGGTTCTATACAGGATCTGGATGCCGGCCGCGTCGAACTGGATGTCCGAGAGACGGTCGAGCAGCAGCCACGCCGCCGAGAACGCACTGTGTGCGCCGCCGAGAATGATGGCGCGTGGTGTGCCCCGTGCCCGCGCGAGCATCCGCCTGGCCTGCGATGCGCCCCCGCGCGCCACCAGTAACTCGCTCGGGATAATCTTTGTACGCCAACGGTCGAGTTGCAGTCCGGGCACCAACTCGATCGTCTCCCAGGACGTGTTCTGCCGCCCTCCCACTGCCATTACGGCGCTCGCCGCCCGAAGGGAGTGGCGGCGGCCGTCGGCCTCCGAGATGTCCGCGACCACCGATCCGTCGGCCTGCAAGCGGAGACCGCGGGCGGCGGCGCCCGCCAGGAACAGGCTCCGCGGATGGCTGTGGAGCATCGCGGCCAGGGCGGTGCCGACCCGTTCGAGGAAGCGGCCGACCAGCTCCAGCGGCGGATATCGGTCGCGCCAGCCGGCCAGCTCCAGCGCCACCGGATCGGAGCGGAGCCTGACGAGGACCGGATCGCAGCACGGACCATCCAGACATTCCAAAAAGGTCCCGCCAAGCGTGTCGGCGTTCAGCACGTAGCGCCCGATCGTGCCGCTCATCGAGAAACGCGCGTCCACCACGGCCACGCCCGCGTCGAGCCATGTGCCGAGAAGCCCGTGCCGTGCCGCCCAGACGAGAGACCCGGTTCCCGCAGCTCCCGCGCCCAGAATTAATGTCTCGAACATGTCTCACCGGGATCCCAAACTCGGCACGAGGCGACGCCGGAGCGATCTCCGGCTCCGCGCCGCGAAGTTGGGATTGCACAAGTCCGATGTCGCGGTCGGAACAAAGGTATGTGATTTTCAACACGGAAGAATGAAGGCGGACCGGCCCATGCGAGGTGCGCGAGGTCAGCCATGTCCTCAGGCGCGGGACGCCGGGTTGGCCCCGCCCTCCGAGAGTGTCTGCCGCCGAACCAAAAACGCAGAAAGTCGAAGCCCTGGGGCCTATCTTGCGGGTTGGGCAGGCGGCATTCTGGGGTGTCGCGAGGACCAATGTTCCACAACCGGCGCGATTCGCGTTTCCTTCGCGTGGCCGTGTTCGAAGGAAGGAGGTTGAATTGCCCCTGGACTACGAGAAGCGCGGTGGCGTTGCCTACATCACGCTGAACAACCCCGCCAAGGCAAACATCCTGGACAAGGCGACGTCGGACGAAATCTCGGCGGCGTGGATCGATCTCTGGGAGGATCGCGATGTCCGCTGTGCGATCGTGACCGGTGCGGGCGACCGGCATTTCTGCGGCGGACACAATCTGGCACCGCGCCCGGACCTCACGACCGAGGATCGCGAATACCTGCGGACCCAGCGTATGTTCTGGCCACTCGCCGGAACCGTTCATGGCCAGAAGACCGGCGTGGACGGGCGGATGGGTGACCACTATCCGCGCGTCTGGAAGCCTGTCATCGCGGCCGTGAACGGATGGGCGGCAGGTGCGGGGATGTACATGCTGCTGTCTTCGACGGACATCCGCGTCGCCAGCGCCGAGAATGCGCGATTCAAGTTCGCGCTGACCACGCAAGGATGGCTGGGTCATGGGCCAGGCGCGAGCCTGCTGGCGCGCCAGCTCCGCTACATCGACGCGATGAAGATCCTGCTGACCGATCAACCCTTCGACGCACATGAGGCGCTGCGGATCGGCCTCGTAAACGAAGTGGTCCCGCACGCGCAGCTGATGAACCGGGCTGAAGAGATCGCGCGCCACATCGTCACTCTGCCGCCGGTCGCGGTTCGCATGATGAAGGAGTTCGTGGTCCGCTTCGGCGATCTGCCGACCGACCAGGCGTGGCATGTCCAGAACCTCATGAACTCCCTTCTTATCCAGGCGACCATGGATGGGGAGGAGGGGCGCCAGGCTTTCAACGAGAAGCGGCCGGCGCACTTCACCGGCGCCTTGCGTCGTCGCGGCGAGGCCTGGGAGGAGCCGTCGGAGAACGAAGCCAAGCGCCTGGACGAGGCGTATCGCAGTGGCGAGTTCTAGGGGTTTCGGAGAATGATGCTTCGCCTGCTCGATGGGGTTCGCGTCGTGGAGTGGGCCGAGGGCATCGCGGCGCCGTTCTGCGCCCGCATCCTCGCCGACCTGGGTGCGGAGGTGGTGAAGGTGGAGCCGCCGATCACCGGCGATCCGATGCGTGCGGCGGGTCCGTTCCTTCCGGGCGAGCGGCCGCCCGACAGCAGCGCGCTGTTCGCGTATCTCAACGCGGGCAAGAGCAGCGCGATTCTGGAATCGGCCAGGGATCTGGGGCGTCATCTCGAAGGTGCCGCGCTGCTGATCGAATCGCATGGAGTGACCGATCCCGACGCGCTGCGGCGCAACCACCCCGACCTCGCCGTGCTCTCGGTGACGCCGTTCGGGCGCGCCGGTCCGCTGCGCGACGTGCCTAGCTCGAACCTGACGCTCCAGCACCGTGCCGCCTGGGCCCATGCGATGGCGCGGCCGGTCGATGAGCCGGAGGCGCTTTCCCCGCGCGGCGGCGCCGACCACGAGGCGCCGCTGGCGGTCGGCGTTGCCGCGGCGGTGGCGGCGATCTGGGGCTTGCTGGTGGTGCAGGCCGGCGGAGCGGCGCCGTGCATCGACATCGCCAGCTACGACGTCTACGCGCACCTCGCCTTCGCCGATCTCGCCGAATGGTCGGCGGGGGAACGCGCGTTCGGAAGGCTGCGGGTCCGGCGGGAGGGGACCGAGGCGGCCGGCGGCCTCACCTGGATTCTACCCTGTGCGACGGGCTGGGTGATGGTCTCGCCGCGCGAGCAGCACCAATGGGACAAATGGGTGGCCTTGCTCGGCAACCCGCCTTGGTCCACCGATGCCGCGCTCTGCGCCACGCGCGTCATGCGCCGCGCAAACTTCTTCCCGCTGCAAGAGCTGATGGCCGCATGGTCGCGGCGGTTCTCGCCGGCGGAGGTGGCGCGGCGCGCGCAGGAGGTCGGCGTCGCCTGCTTCCCGGTCAGCTCGCCCGGCGAATTGCTTGATAACGCGCAGCTTCTGCATCGGGGGTTCTTCGACCGCCTGCGCACGGCAGGCGGCGAGATCCCGATGCCGGGCCTGCCGTTCTGCATGACGTCGAGCGGCGGCGCGACGCTTGCACGCGAACGGTCGCTGCGCGGGCCGGCCCTCGGCGGCACCGAGGAGGTGCGGTCATGACGACCGCGCTGGAGGGCATCCGCGTCGTCGATTTCAGCTGGATCATCGCCGGACCGATGACGACGAAGATGCTCGGCGCGATGGGTGCCGAGGTGATCAAGATCGAGTCCTCGCTGCGCCCCGAGCACGCCAACCGCGGCGGCTCCTTCCCGATCCTCAACAACAACAAGCGAAGTTGCTCGATCGACATCACCCGCCCGGAAGGCCAGGCGCTGCTGCGCCGGCTGGTGGCGATCAGCAACCTCGTGGTCGAGAACTTCTCCGCGCGCGTGCTGAAGAGACATCGGCTGGCCTACGAGGATCTGCGGGCGGTGCGGCCGGACCTGATCTTCGTATCCGCCTCCGGCGTCGGGCGCACCGGGCCGCAGAAGGATGCGCTCGCCTACGGCACGCTCCTGCAAGCCTATAGCGGCCGGGCCGGAATGATCGGAGAGCCCAACCTGAAGCTGGAGGCGATGGGTATCCTGCCGGTGTGGACAGACCAGGTCACCGCTCTGTGGGAGACGGTGGCGATCCTCGCCGCGGTGCATCACTGGCGGCGCACCGGCGAAGGCGGCCACATCGACCTGTCGATGCTGGAGAGCACCGTCGCGCTCTTGCCGGAGGCGCTGCTGCGTCACGCTCTGGAGGCCGGGGGCCGCGCGCCGGCCGGCAACGACGAAGCCGATGCGGCACCTGGTGGGTGCTTCCGGTGCGCCGGCGACGATGCCTGGATCGCGGTCTCGGTCCGCTCCGATCGCGAGTGGGAGGGATTGTGCGCGACGCTCGCGCGCGCCGACCTGCTCGCGGATGGCCGATACCGGGCGCGGAAGGCACGGCTCGACGCGAAGCGCGACCTGGACGCCGTTCTTGCGTCATGGCTGCGCGACCGGGAGGGCGCGGCGGCCGAGGCGGCCCTGCTGGCACACGGCGTCCCGGCTTCCCGCACGCGGCGCTTCACCGAGGTGATCGACGACCCGCACCTGTTGGAACGCGGCGTGTTCCCCGAACTTCCCGACGGGCAGCGGGCCATCGCGCTGCCTTGGCGCGACGCGAACGGCTGGCGCGGAACGATGAGACCGGCCCCGGCGCTCGGGCACGATAATGACTACGTGTTCGCCGAACTGCTCGGGATGGATCGCGACGAGATCGACGCGCTGATCGCGGCGGAGGTGATCCGCTGAGGCGACCGGCCGGGCGCAAGCGGTTCAGGCGAGGCCGTATAGTTCGCATGCGTTGTCGCGAAAAATCCGCGCGTGCTCAGCGTCCGACAGTCGGATCTTGAATGCGCGCGCGGGATCATCGTAGTCCCAGTGCGGATAGTCGGTCGAGAACATGATCCGATCCCAGCCGATCCAGCCCAACGTGTCGCGCAGATGCGCGTCGTGCTCCGGCTCCTCGATCGGCTGCGTCGTGAACCAGATATTGGCGCGGATGTACTCGGACGGCGGGCGTTTCACGTCCGGCATTTCGTCACGCATCCGGGCCCAGTGCTTGTCTAGCCTCCAGGCGAGGGCAGGCAGCCAGGCGAAGCCGCCCTCGATCATGACCATGCGCAAGGTCGGGAAGCGCTCGAACACGCCCTCCAGCACCAGGCTCGCGATCAGCGCCTGGAAACTGTGGACATTGATGTGATGGTCCTGCAGATAATACGAGGGCCAGCCGCCGCTCGACGCGTAGCCGCCGCCAAAGCTGGAGACGTGGATGCCGATCGGCAGATTGTTGCGCGCCGCGGCCTCGAAGATCGGTCAGTAGCGCTTGCGTCCGAGCGGTTCGACCATCTTCGAGGGAAGCTGCACCTGCACGAAGTTGGGATCGCCCGCACGGCGCTCGATCTCAACCACCGCCGACTCCGGGTCTTCGTGCGCGACGGTGATGCCGGCGCGCAGCCGCGCGTCACGGCGCACCCAGTGCTCCACCTGCCACTCGTTCAGCGCGGTGCAGAGCGCGGCCCCGAGATCGGTGTTGCGCGCCGCACCCCCGTTCAGCCGCAACGGCGTCAGGATGCCGTAGGCGACGTTGTTGGGATCGAGGTGTTGCGCCTGCATGAAAGCGAGATCGGAGCCGGGCAGCCCGCCGCCGGGCGGCCAGGCGTCGCGGCGGGCGGTGTCCGGGGCCGCCTTCGGATAGTGGTCCAGCAGCCGTTGAAACTGCGCCGGATCGGCCGGGCCGTCCACCGGTTGCAGGGTCAGGCGCACGTTGCCGCGCACGATCTCGGTCGGCGAGCGATCCACCACGGGATCTCCATGCGCAGCCCACGCCAGTACTTCGTGAGGCGCCACAGATGCGCCGGTAGCCAGGTGAAGCCGGACTCAATCAGCACCACGCGCAAATCCGGAAACTTGGTGAACACGCCTTCGCAGATCAGGCTGGTCAGCGCGGATTGAAAGGCGGTGGCCTGCGCGGCGTAGTCCTCGGTGTAGTAGCTCGGCCAGCCGACCGGGGTCACGGGATGGCGATACGCGCTGCCGGCATGAATGCCCACCGACAGGCCGTGCCGCTGGGCCGCCGCGTAGATCGGCCAATAGTGCCGCCGACCCAGCGGCATGTCGCCCATTACCAGCATCAGCACCTGGACGAAGCGCATGTCGGATGCGCAGCGGTCGATCTCCTCGGCCGCCATCTCCGGGTTCTGGGCCGGCACGACGATCGAGGCGCGCAGGCGCGGCTCCTTGTCGAGCCACTCCTTGGCAATCCAGGCGTTCACCGCGCGCGCGAAGCCGGCCGCCATATCCTCGCCGAACAGGAGTTGCACGCCGTGCATTTCGGAGCGGTCAGCGGCGTCGCAGGTGAGTAATCGGAGCGTGGGGCAATGACCTCCTTTCTTGAGTTCTGGGGCAAGGCCCGACCGCCGAACGAGGCCGGCGCGCGTGCCCATCCGCTCGCGTGGCACTCGCTTGATGTCGCGGCGGTGCTGGAACGGCTGTTGGCGCTTCGCGCGTTCGCGGACGCGGTTCCGCGCGGGTGGCACCGTCCGCTGGTGTTCCTCGCGGCGCTGCACGACGTGGGCAAGTTCACGCGGCCCTTCCAGGCATTGGCATCCGAGCATTGGCCGGCATCGCTCGGCGCGTGCCGCGGGCGGGTCGGCGCGCCCAGGCACGACACGCTGGGCTGGCTGATCCTCTCGGATGTCCGGATCAACCGGGTCGCGCCGTTTTTTCCTGGCTGGAAGCCGAGGCAGCTTGATCCGCTGCTGCGCGCGACGACCGGGCATCACGGACGGCCGCCGGAAAACGTGGCGGGTTTGCTGTGGCCCGAGGTCTTCTGTGAGTCGTGCGAACGCGCGCTGGGCGAGTTCATCGCGGCGGTCGCGGCGCTGCTCGATCCTCCGGCGATCGAAGCACCGAAGGCCGCCGAGGCGAACCGTGTGTCGTGGATCGTCGCGGGACTGGTCAACCTCGCCGACTGGATCGGCTCCGCCGTGCCGCCGTTCGCCTATGTCGGCGCGGAGGACGTCGGCGATGTCGGTGCTTACTGGGAACTGGCGCGGCGGCGTGCGGAGGCGGCGGTCGCGGCGCGCCGATTGGAGGGCGCGCACGTGGCGCCGGCGGGCGGGATGCGGGCGCTGTTTCCCGACATCGCGCCCTCGCCCATGCAGGAGTGGGCCGAGCGGGTCGCGCTGCCGTCCGGCCCCGCGCTCGTGCTGATCGAGGATGCTACGGGCAGCGGCAAGACCGAGGCCGCGCTTGTCCTCGCGCACCGGATGATGGCGGACGAGCGCGCCGGCGGGCTGTTCTTCGCGCTGCCGACGACGGCGACGACCGACGCCATGTTCGCCCGGCTGGGCATGTCCTACCGGCGTCTGTTCGCCCCCGGCGAGGCGCCCTCGCTGGTGCTCGCGCACGGACGGGTCGCGCTGCATGAGGGATTCCGTGCGTCGGTCCTGACCGATGCGCCGCCGATGGACGAGATCGGCGAGGACGCGGCCGGACCCGCCTGTGCCGCCTGGATCGCCGATGACCGGCGCAAGGCGTTCCTCGCCGAGATCGGCGCGGGGACGATCGATCAGGCGCTACTGGCGGCGCTCCCGAACAAGTACGCGGCCCTGCGGCTGCTGGGTCTGTCGCGGCGGGTGCTGATCGTGGACGAGGCGCATGCCTACGATCCTTACATGCAGGCGGAGCTGCGCGCGCTGCTGCGGTTCCAGGCGGCGTTGGGCGGCAGCGCGATCGTGCTGTCTGCCACGTTGCCGCGAGCGATGCGGCGCGCGCTGGTCGATGCGTTCGCACCGGGGCGGGGCGAGGAATTGGTCGAGACCGGCTATCCGCTGGCGACGGTGGTGGGCGCGGCCGACGCGAGCGAGCATCCGGTGGCGCCCCGCGCCTCCACGGTGCGAAGCGTGCCCGTGCGACGGCTGGCGGACGCGGCGGAGGCCGTGGGCGCGATCGCGGCGGCGGCTTCGCGGGGCGCCGCCGTCGCCTGGATCCGCAACACCGTCGATGACGCGATCGCCGCGACCGAGGCGCTGTGCGAACTCGGCGTGGACGCGACGCTGTTCCATGCGCGCTTCGCGATGTGGGATCGGATGGCGATCGAGGCGGACGTGCTGGCGCGGTTCGGTAAGGAATCGGGGGCGCTCCGGCGCGGCGTGGTGGTCGCGACCCAGGTGATCGAGCAGAGCCTCGACCTGGATTTCGACCTGCTGGTGACGGACCTCGCGCCGATCGAGCTGCTGGTCCAGCGCGCCGGACGGCTGTGGCGGCATAAGCGCAAGCGCAAGGACCGGAAGCTCGCATCCCCGGAGCTGCTGGTGCTATCGCCCGAGCCGGTCGCCGATCCGGCCGGGGATTGGCTGTCCTCGATGCTGATCGGCACGGAGCGCGTCTACGGCGACCCCGCGCTGCTGTGGCGCAGCGCCCGCGCGCTGTTCGCGGCCGGCGCGATCGCGACGCCCGACGGCGTGCGGGCGTTGATCGAGCCGGTCTATGCCGAGGGTGCGGAGGTGCCGGCACGTCTGGAGAGACGGGCCGACAAGGCGAAGGGCGACGACATCGCCGCCGGCAGGCTCGGCGAGTACACCGTGCTGAAGCCCGCCGACGGCTATTGCCGCATGAACGACTCTTGGGAGGACGACGTACGCACGCCGACGCGGCTGAGCGAGGGAACGGTCACGGTGCGGCTGGCGCGGCTCGACAATGGGCGCGTGGTGCCGTGGGCGCCGGCGACGGAAACGGCGCGGGCATGGGCGCTGTCGGAGGTGTCGGTTCGCGCCCATCGGCTTGGGACGGCGGAGCCAGCCGGAGCCGTTGGCGAGGCGGTGGCGCGTGTGAAGGCGAGCTGGCCGGTCTATCTGCGCGGGATGCCGGTGGTGGTGCTCTCGCCCGTGGACCACGGATGGTGGGAGGCGCAGGCGACGCCAGCCAAGGGGCCGCCGATCGTGATCCGCTATCGGGCCGACATGGGCCTGCGCTTTCCGTCGCCCCCCTGAGAATCTCCTTATCTGATTCATGATCGATTAACCCGTTTCACCGACAGTCCCGTCGCGCGATCGGGATACAGCCCGCCGCCGGGGGGCCGCTCGTGCCAGAACCATTCAATCTCCTCGATGCAGCCTGGCTCCCCGTGCGCCGCCGCTCCGGCCCCGCGATCATCCGTCCGACCCAGATCACCGAGGCGATCGCCGACGATCCGGTACTGGAGATCGCCTGGCCTCGCCCGGATTTCCGGCTGGCCGCGATCGAGTTCCTGATCGGGCTGCTGTCCACCTTCGCGCCGCCCGCCGACGAGGAGGAATGGGGCGATCTGTGGGACAATCCGCCCAGCCCCGAGGCATTGGACGCGGCGTTCCGCAGCGGCGCGCACGCCTTCACTCTTGACGGCGACGGGCCGCGCTTCATGCAGGATTTCGCCCCGCTGGACGACGGGGCCGAGAACCCGGCGGGGGCGCTGCTGATCGAGGCGCCGGGCGCCCAGACGCTCCGCAACAACGCCGATCTGCTGATCAGGCGCGGCCGGGTCAACCGGCTGTCGCGCGGGGCGGCCGCGATGGCGCTGTTCACTTTGCAGACATACGCGCCGGGCGGCGGGGCGGGGCATCGCGTCGGCTTGCGCGGCGGCGGGCCGCTGACCACGCTGATCCTGCCGCGCGGCGAGGCCGGCCAGCCGGCGCCGCTGTGGCGGCTGCTATGGGCGCATGTGCAGCCCGGCAAGCCGGTGCGGCAGACTGCGCTGGCGGGGGTGCTGCCGTGGCTCGGGCCGACCGCGACTTCGGAGGAAGACGGCACCGCGATCGCCGCCAAGCTCGCCCCAGAGCATGTGTTCTGGGGGATGCCGCGCCGCATCCGCCTGGTGTTCGAGGCGAACCCTGAGGGGCTGGTTTGCGACCTGACCGGCGTAATCGATCCGCTTGTGGCGACGGGCTGGCGCGCGCGTCCTTACGGGCTGTTCTACAAGGACTGGTCGCCGCCGCATCCGCTCTCGCCGCACTACCGCCAGAAGAAGACGGAGCCGTGGCTTCCCGTTCACGGGCAGCCGTCGGGGATCGGTTATCGGGATTGGGTGGGCCTGGTCGTCGCCGATGAAGGCGGACTGCGGGCGCCGGCCGACGCGGTCACGTATTTTCGCCTTCAGCGGGCGCGCGGCGTCGGCCAGACCGAGATGCGTCTGCTGGCCGCCGGCTACGACATGGACAACATGAAGGCGCGCGGCTTCGTGGAAAGCGAGATGCCGCTGCCCCCGGCGGGTGACGCTGGCTCGGTCGAGCTCGTCGACGCGCTGATCCGCGCTCTGGTGCGGGGCGCCAACATCGCCGCCGACCGGCTGCGCTATGCGGTCCGCAACGCGCTGTTCTCGCCCGGCGCCAAGATCGACATCACGGGGGCGACCTTGTTCGCGGCAGTGCGCGAAGCGTTCTGGCGGGACACCGAGCGCGCGTTCTTCGACCGGCTCACCAAGCTGCCCGCGCATGTCGCGGAGGCGCGCGCGACGGAGACGCTGACCCGGCCCTGGTTGAACGTGCTGCGCGTCGCCGCGCTCGCCTGCTTCGACGGCGCCGCGCCGCTCGACCCGGAGCGGTATCGCGACGACGACGACGGACAGGCGATCGTGCGGGCGCGCGGGTTCCTGGTGCGCGAGTTCAGCGGCTTCGGCACGGGCGGCGCGGAGCTGTTCAAGGCGCTCGTGCTCACGGTGCCGGAATCGAAAAAACCGAAGGCGGCGGGGAGGGGCGCGTGAAGATCAAGGACCAAGCCTGGCAGGCAGCGCTGTGGTGGCGCGAACTGGCGACGGCCGAGTTCGGCCGGCGAGACCGCGCCGCCGTCGCCCGGCTGCGCCGCGCCGCCTCGGCGCTGGAGGCAGCGGAGGAGCCGGCGACGATCGACCTCGTGCGCCGGCTGGGCGGCGGGATCGAGAGTCTGGAGCGCGTCGCCGTCTGCGCCGGCGTGCTCGCCCATGTCCGCGATGACGACACCGCACCGGCCGCGAGGCGGGTCGGCAGCCCACGCAGCGGCTCGAACGCGCGCGCGCCGATGTCGAGCCTGCGCTTCCGCCGGCTGATCCAGGCCGACACGGCCGACGACATGTTGGTGCAGTTCCGGCGGCTGGTGGCGCTCGCCGACCGCAAGGCGAACGTCGCCGACCTCGCAGCCGCTTTGCTCGACTGGTCCGACCTCCGCAAGCGCGACTGGATATTCCGTTATCACCTGGGCGAACCGCCCGCCGCCGACGCCGAGCTCGTCCCGCAACCGGAATCCGAAGGAGCCGCGCCATGAGCCGCTTCCTGCAACTGCATCTGCTGACGTTTTACCCGCCCGCCAACCTCAACCGCGACGACACCGGTCGCCCGAAAACCGCACAGGTCGGCGGCGTGGCGCGGCTGCGCGTCTCCTCGCAGGCCCTGAAGCGCGCCTGGCGCGCGTCCGAGGTGATGAAGCAGGCGCTCGATGGCCACAGGGGCATCCGCACGCAGCGGTTCGGCACGCTGCTGCACGAGCATCTGCTCGCGCGCGGCGTCGCCGACGACAAGGCGCGCGCGGCGGTGCTGAAAGTGCTGCCGGTGTTCGGTGCGCCGGAAACCGACAAGGGCAAGAACCCGCTCTACATCAAGCAGCTTGCCTTCATCTCCCCCGAGGAGGTCGAAGCCGCCTATACGCTGGCCGAGCGGATCGCCGGCGGCGAGGCGGGCGAGGTGAAGGCCGAGGCGCTGCTGCGCCGTACCGACACCGCCGCCGACATCGCCATGTTCGGCCGGATGCTGGCCGACGCGGCGGACTTCAACCGCGAGGCGGCGGTGCAGGTGGCGCATGCGATCACCACGCACAAGGCGGTGGTCGAGGATGATTTCTACACCGCCGTGGACGACCTCAAGAAGCCGGCCGAGGACGCCGGCGCGGGGTTCGTGGGCGAGCAGGGGTTCGGCTCGGGCGTATTCTACCTCTACGCGTGCATCGATCTGGCGCTGTTGTGCAGGAACCTGGGGAACGACGGCACGCTCGCCGGGACCGCCTGCGCCGCGCTGGTCGAGGCGGCGGCGACCGTCGCGCCTTCGGGCAAGCAGAACAGCTTCGCCGCCCGCGCCCGCGCCGGGTATGTGCTCGCCGAGCGTGGCGACGCGCAGCCGCGCACGCTCGCCGGCGCATTCGCCCGCCCGATCGGCGGCGACGACCTGCTGGGCGCCTCCATCCAGCGGCTTGAGACGTTTCGCACCGATGTCGATGCCGGCTACGGGGCGGCGGCGGAGGCGAGCGAAGTGTTCGAGGTGCAGGCAAGGCGCGGCACCCTGGCCGCCATCGTCGCCTTCTGCCGCGAGGCGGCGTCATGCCAGCCGTCCTGACCTTCCGGCTCTACGCGCCGCTCGGCGCGATGGGCGGCGTGGCCGTGGGCGAGCAGCGCGACGGCTGGGATCGGCCGGCGCGCTCGGCGCTGCTCGGGCTGATCGCCGCCTGCCTCGGGATCGAGCGGGCGGACGAGGCGGCGCACCAGGATTTGGCGCGGCACTATCGGCTCGCGCAACTGGTCGCGCACGCCGGGCCGCCGCTGATCGACTATCACACCGCGCAGATGCCGCCGACAAGGCGCGGCGTGCGCCACGCGACGCGGGCGGCGGAGCTGGCGAGCAAGCCCCTCAACACGGTGCTGACCCGCCGCGCCTACCGGCCCGACGTGTTGGTGCTGGGCGCGGTGGCGGAGCGCGTCGCGCCGCGCTGGACGTTGGCGGCGATCGCCGCGGCGATGGAGCGTCCCGGCTTCGCACCGTATCTCGGGCGCAAGTCCTGTCCGCTCGGCTTGAAGCTGGCCCCGCGCGTGACGGAGGCGGCGGACGTGATCGCGGCTTTGTTGGACCGTCACGCCGACGCCGACGAGGCGCGGCTGCATGACCGGCTGCTGCCGCGCCGGCGTCCTGAGCCGGTGATCGCGCTTGACGCCGACGCGGCGGACGGATGCGCCGGCGTGCTGCGCATCGAGCGCCGGCGCGACGCGCTCGCCTCGCGCGCCCGCTGGCAGTTCGATTTGCGCGACGAGGCGGTGATGCGATTGCCGGGGACATTGGCGGAGGCCGCGGGATGTTCCTGACCCGCGCCCGTCTGCGGCGGGAACGCGGACTCGCCGCGCTCGCCCCGCTGCTGATGCCGAAGGCGGGGGAGCGGCGCGTCGGGGCGGCGCACCATCTCGTCTGGAGCCTGTTCGCCGACGCACCGGATCGGGCGCGCGACTTCCTGTGGCGCGAGCAGGAGCCCGGCGTGTTCCTATTGCTGTCGGAGCGCCCGCCCGAGGACGCGACCGGGCTGTTCGCGCTCGACGAGCCGAAGCCGTTCGCGCCGGCGCTGGAACCGGGCGATCGGCTCGCCTTCATGCTGCGCGCCAACCCGGTGGTCGCGCGCGGCGGCGGGCCAGGGGTGCGTGGCAAGCGGCACGACGTCGTCACCGACGCGCTCGCCCGCGTTCCGGCGTGCGAGCGGGCGGATCGCCGGCGGGCGGTGATCGCGGAGGCGGGAACGGCTTGGCTGGCCCGCCAGGGCGAGAAGGCCGGATTCAGGCTGCTGTCTCCGCCCGCGGTGGAGGGCGACGACTGGACGCGCATCCCGCGCGAGGGTGCTCCGCCGATCGCCTTCAACGTGCTGGAGTTCGCGGGCTTGCTGGAGGTGGTCGACCCGGATCGGCTGGTGGCCGCATTCGCGCGCGGCTTCGGCCGGGCGAAGGCATTCGGCTGCGGGCTGATGCTGGTGCGGCGGGCGTAATGGGGCGGGCCTGAGCGGTGTCGGGCACGCTGCCGGGCCTGCCGCCGCCGCGCCCGATCCCGATCCGGGATCGGGCGTCGATCCTGTTCCTGGAGAAGGGGCGGCTCGACGTGCTGGATGGCGCCTTCGTGGTGGTCGACGAACTGGGCATCCGCACGCATATCCCGGTCGGCGGCGTCACCTGCTTGATGCTGGAACCGGGCACCCGGACCAGCCACGCCGCCGTGGCCCTGGCGGCGCGGGCGGGCACCCTGTTGATCTGGGTGGGCGAGGCGGGCGTGCGGCTGTACGCCGCCGGCCAGCCGGGCGGGGCGCGATCCGACCGGCTGCTCTATCAGGCGCGGCTGGCGCTCGACGAGGACGCGCGGCTGCGCGTCGTGCGGAAGATGTATGCCCTGCGGTTCGGTGAGGAGCCGCCGGCGCGGCGGTCGGTCGATCAGCTTCGGGGAATCGAGGGCGCGCGGGTACGCGAGACGTACCGCCTGCTGGCCTCGCGCCACGGCGCGACATGGGACGGGCGCACCTATGACCCGCACGACTGGGGCGGGGCCGACACCGTGAACCGGTGCCTGTCGGCGGCGACGGCCGCGCTGTACGGCCTCACCGAGGCGGCGGTGCTGGCGGCGGGGTATGCGCCGGCGATCGGCTTCCTGCACACCGGCAAGCCGCAGAGCTTCGTCTATGACATCGCCGACATCCTGAAGTTCGAGACGGTGGTGCCCGAGGCGTTCCGCGTTGCGGCGGCAATCCAGCAGGCGCGGCCGCTCGACGGCAGGCCGGTCGGGGAGCCGGGCGGCGCGGTGCGCCGGCGCTGCCGCGATGCCTTCCGCCGGGCGGATGTGCTGACGCGGCTGATCCCGTTGATCGAGGAGGTGCTGGCCGCCGGCGGCTTGCCGGTGCCGGAGACGCCGGCGGATGCGCTGCCGGTGGCATTCGAGGGGCCGGAGCAATCGGGCGATGCTGGTCATCGTGGTTGAGAACGCGCCGCCGCGCCTGCGCGGGCGGCTCGCGGTGTGGCTGCTGGAGGTGCGAGCGGGGGTCTATGTCGGCGCCTACTCGCGCCGGGTGCGCGAGATGATCTGGGGCCAGGTGTGCGCCTATGTCGAGGAGGGCAACGCGGTCATCGCCTGGGCGGCGGCGACCGAATCGGGCTTCGAGTTCGACACCTGCGGCAAGAACCGCCGCGTCCCGGTCGACCTCGACGAACTGCGCCTGGTCAGCTTCGGCCCCGAAGCGGCGTTGCCCGCCGCCCCCGGCCCGGCCTCCGCCCCGCACCGAGCCCGGGGGCGAAGGCCGGACTGAGAACGAGCGTTCCAGTCGGTGGGTTGTTTGACAGTGGAATAGGAGTTCTGGAACAAGGGGTTCCGGGAAGAGTGTTCCCCGCGTGCGCGGGGATGAACCGGCGTAGGGGCCGGGGTTCAAGGTGGCGAGCGGGTGTTCCCCGCGTGCGCGGGGATGAACCGTCCTCGACGACGGCGCCGCCCTGAACGGCCGAGTGTTCCCCGCGTGCGCGGGGATGAACCGTCGACGGCGTCGGAGACCGCGGCGAATCGGTCGTGTTCCCCGCGTGCGCGGGGATGAACCGGTCGGCGTGACGATCGGCTGGCCGGCGCCGAAGTGTTCCCCGCGTGCGCGGGGATGAACCGTCGCCGGAAACCTTCAGCAGCGGGGTGTTGATGTGTTCCCCGCGTGCGCGGGGATGAACCGGTCCGGTATTGCCCGAACCGCCCATCGCTCCCGTGTTCCCCGCGTGCGCGGGGATGAACCGGATCGGCACGAGGCGCTGTGTCACGTTGCGGGGTGTTCCCCGCGTGCGCGGGGATGAACCGACCAGATCGTTGCCGATCCTCACCTCGCACGGGTGTTCCCCGCGTGCGCGGGGATGAACCGAACCGTGCCCGGTCGAACGCGCCGTCCTGCGGGTGTTCCCCGCGTGCGCGGGGATGAACCGCACGCGGTCGGGCAGCTCAGCGACCGCCAGCACGTGTTCCCCGCGTGCGCGGGGATGAACCGGGCGCTCGCCCGCGTTCACGCGCGGCGAGGCAGTGTTCCCCGCGTGCGCGGGGATGAACCGTCGGGCGGCGCGATGCGCGGGAACTCCAGCCGGTGTTCCCCGCGTGCGCGGGGATGAACCGGCCGCGCCGGTGGGCGATGTCGAGCGCCCAGAGTGTTCCCCGCGTGCGCGGGGATGAACCGACGCAGCGCCGCGAGCCTATCCGCCCCGATGCGTGTTCCCCGCGTGCGCGGGGATGAACCGGCAATCAGTGGAGCGGGGCCGTCGTCAACCGGGTGTTCCCCGCGTGCGCGGGGATGAACCGGCGGCGAGCGAGGCGTCGGTCGCGCCGCCCGCGTGTTCCCCGCGTGCGCGGGGATGAACCGGCCGAATACGAGGCGTCCGGCGCGATGCGGGAGTGTTCCCCGCGTGCGCGGGGATGAACCGTCCGGCCGCACGCATCTCCTCGCGGGTGAGGCGTGTTCCCCGCGGGCGCGGGGACTCCGTTCCGATCGCTTGACCCACGAGCGGCCGCGCCGTAGCACCGGCGCGCACCGCCAGGGACGCCGCATGACCGCCTCGTCGCCCGACCATGCCGCCGCGACCGAGCAGGCGCGCACCCTCGCCCTCGCCCTGCCCTATCTGCGCCGCTACGCCGGCGCCACGATCGTCGTGAAATACGGCGGCCACGCGATGGGCGAGGAGGCGCTCGCCCGCCAGTTCGGCGAGGACATCGCGCTGCTGAAGCAGGTCGGCATCAACCCCGTCATCGTGCATGGCGGCGGGCCGCAGATCAACGTGATGCTGAACCGCCTCGCCATCCAGTCGACCTTCATCGACGGGCTGCGCGTCACCGACGCCGCGATGGTCGAGGTGGTCGAGATGGTGCTGGCCGGAACCGTCAACAAACAGGTCGCCGGCCTGATCGACCGGGCGGGCGCGATGGCGGTCGGCATCTGCGGCAAGGACGGCGGCCTGATCCGCGCCCGCAAGCTGGTCCGCACGCGCCGCGATCCGGGCAGCCACATCGAGCAGGTGCTGGACCTCGGCTTCGTCGGCGAGCCGGAGGCGGTGGACCCGCGCGTCATCCACGCGCTGACCGGCGCCGGGTTGATCCCGGTGATCGCGCCGGTGGGCGTCGGAGCGGACGGGCAGACCTACAACATCAACGCCGACACCGTGGCCGGCGCGGTCGCCGGCGCGTTAAGCGCAACGCGCCTGCTGATGCTGACCGACGTGCCGGGCGTGCTGGATCGCGACCAGCGCCTGATCGCCGAGATGACGGTCGCCGACGTGGAGCGCGGGGTCGCGAACGGCATGATCACCGGCGGCATGATCCCCAAGGTGGAGAACTGCGCCGAGGCGGTGCGGCGGGGCGCCAAGGGCGCGGTGATCCTGGACGGCAGGATACCGCACGCCTGCCTGTTGGAGCTGTTCACCGAAGCGGGGCCCGGGACGATCATCCGGCCGTAGGCGCCATCAAGTGCGGCGGATGTTCCAGAACACCGGATTGCCCTTCAGCAGGCCCGTCAGGTTGGCCTGGATCGCCGTCGGGGCGAAATACTGGCCGAGCGGGATGTACGGAACGTCGTGAAAGGCCTGTAGCTGCATCTCCGCGCAGAGCTTCTTCTGCGCGGAGAGATTCGCCGCCCGCAGCCAGTCGGCACGCAGCTCCTCGAGCCTTGGGCTGGTTGGCCAGCCGACCGTGGCGTCCCGGCCGTTGCCGCGCAGGAAGACGTGACCGACCGGGTTGGCTTGGTCGATACCGGCCCAGGACGTGTGATAGATGCTCCAGCCGCCCTGATCCACCGGCTCCTTCTTGGCACGGCGCTGCACCAGCGTCGCCCAGTCCATCGCCTGGTAGGCGACGTTGATTCCGATCTTTTTCATCATGTCGTTGGTGATGTCGGCCAGTGCCTTCGCGCTGGCGATGTCGGTGGGCGCCAGCAGCACCACCTTCTCGCCCTTGTAGCCGGCGGCCTCCAGGTCTCGCTTCACCTTCGCCAGATCGCGCGGCCCCGTGAGCGCCGCCATTCCGGCGTCGTTCGCCATCGGGGTGCCGGGACAGAAATAGCCGCAACGGTCGTTCCACATGGCATGATCGGTCCCGACCATGCCCATCATGTACTCGGATTGCTGGACCGCTCCGATCACGGCCCGACGGATCGCGTCATTGTCGAACGGAGGGTGCAACTGGTTGAACCGCATGGTGGCGATGAAGCCGGTGGGGTCGTTGGTGCGGACCGTCAGGTTCCTGTCGGCCTTGAGCAGGGGCAGCAGGTCGGCATCCGGGGTCAGCCACCAGTCCATCTCGCCCTGCTGCATCGCCGAGGCCACGGTGCTCGGGTCGGGCAGGATGTGCCATTCCACGCGATCGAAATGCGCGACCTTCGGGCCGGCCGTGCCGTCCGGCGCGCCGCTCGGGCGTGGCACGTATCCGGTGAACCGTTCATAGACGACGAGGGATCCCGACACCCGTTCGTCGGCCTTGTACCGATAGGGTCCGCTGCCGACCATCTCCGTGACGGCCTTGAACGGGTCCGTCGCGGCCAGCCGCTCCGGCATGATCGCGCAGATGCTGGGTGGGGTCTTGCCAAGCGCATCGGGCAGCAACGGGAACGGGTATTTCAGGCGGAACACGATCGTCTTGTCGTCCGGGGCGGACAGCTCGTCGGTCGCCGCCAGAAGCGCCTGGCCGTAGGAATCCCGCGCCCCCCAGCGTTTGACGCTGGCAACGCAGTCGCGCGCCAGCACCGGCGTGCCGTCGTGGAATTTCAGACCTGGGCGCAGGGTCAACGTCCACAGCCTGCCGCCGCTGTCGGGGTTGGACCCGTCCACCATCTGCGGCTGGGCTTGATAGCTGCTGTTCACGCCGAAGAGCGTATCGAACACCAGGAAGGCATGGTCGCGGGTCTGATAGGTGGTGGTCCAGATCGGATCGAGGACCGCAAGATCGGCCTCCGGGACGAATTTGATGACCTGACTTGATGCTCCGCGCGAGATGGCGGGCATGGCCAGGGCGGCGGCGCCCGCGGCCAGGAACGTGCGACGTCTCATTGGCGCCTGCTCCTTCTCTCATGTACTCGCGCATTCCGTCCCCGAACGTCGTCGGAGTCCAGCCGTCCTACTCGGGGCGCAACGCGGCGCGCAGCCCGGCGACGCCGGCGGGGTCCTCGGCCGCGGCCAGCCGGCCTGCGGCGAGCAGGGCGAACCGGTGCAGCAGCGCGCGCCGGCGCGTCGATGCGAGCCGGTTGTCGGGCGCGGCGCGCAGCAATTCGGCCTCCAGTCCCTCGGCCACGATCAGGCCGGCCTCATCGGGCAGCAGTTCGTGCGGGAAGTCCGCGTCCACGGCGAAGAACAGCGCGTCGCAGAACTCCCGATACTCCGGCCATTTTCCATCCGTGAGAAAGTCGCGGACGCCCGATTTCACCTCGATGCAGGCGAACCCGCCGTCCGGGCGCAACGCCAGGATGTCGGCGCGCCGGCCGTTGGGCAGCGGCACCTCGTGCAGCGGCGCCCAACCCAGCCGGGCGCACAGCCGCGCGACGGCGCGGCGGATCAGCGCCGCGCGTTCGGCGAAGCCGACTTCGCTCACGCCAGCAGCGCGTCGATCGCCCGCGCCAGCCGCACGTCGTTCGCGGTAAGCCCGCCCGCGTCATGCGTGGTGAGCTTGATCTCCACCCGGTTCCACACGTTTGACCACTCCGGGTGATGGTCCTGCCGCTCGGCCAGCAGCGCGACCCGGCTCATGAAGCCCCAGGCCTCGTTGAAGTCGCGGAACCGCAAGCCGCGCCGGATCGCCGCGCCGTCCTCGGCCATCGTCCAAGCCGGCAGCGTCGTTCCCAACGCCGCCCGCTCCGCCTCTGTCAGCTTCTCCATTCCCCATCTCCCTTGACCCCGACGCTCGGGCGGCGGCAAACCGGGAAATGACCCAGCACGCCGCCTTCGGCCCGCCGCCGAGCCTCGATGATATCGCGGTACTCGCCGAACGGGCACTGGCCGAGATCCCGTCCCGGCTGGCTCGCCACATCGAGGGCGTCGGCACCGCGGTGGAAGACGTGGCCGACGACGAGACGCTGCGTGAGCTCGGCATCGACTCCGCCTGGGATCTGACGGGGCTCTACCGCGGCACGCCGCTGCCCGATCGCAGCGTGGGCGACATCGCGCGCCCGCCCGACCTGATCTTCCTCTATCGCGAGCCGATCCTGCTGGAATGGATCGAGACCGGGGAGGACCTGTATCGCCTGGTCCGCAATGTCGTGATCCACGAGGTCGCCCATCATTTCGGCTTTAGCGATGCCGAGATCGCGACGCTGGAGGCGGAACTCAGGCCCGCGTCGAACGGAGAGGATGGGTGAGCGACATTGCGCAGGATCACGACTGGATTCGTGAACGGATCGGCCGCGTTCCACGTGTCCCCATCGCGCTCATCCCGACGCCCCTGCAGGAGGCGCCCAATCTCAGCCGTGCCCTGGGCGGCCCGCGCATCTGCGTCAAGCGCGACGACCTGACGGGTATCGGGCTCGGCGGCAACAAGCTCCGCAATCTGGAGTTCCGCCTGGCGCGGACCATGGCCGAGAATCCGGACACGGTCATCGTCGGGCTCGATCTGCAATCCAACTCCGCCCGCCAGACCGTCGGCGCCTGCAACAAGCTGGGCCTCAAGACCATCCTCGTCCTGCAAGGACGGGCTCCCGCCACGGTGCAGGGCAACCTGTTGGTGGACTACCTGTTGGGCGCGGAAGTTCATTTCGCGCTCACGCCGGATGCACAGCGCACAAAGCTCGACGCCTTGGCCGATGCCTGTCGCGCGGCGGGCGGACGACCGCACATCCTGAACGACAATCCGATGTTCGACGTCGCGTCGGCGCTCGCCTACATCGAGACGACGCTTGAGATCCTCGATCAGATGCAACGTCTCGGGACACGGCCGAGTGCGATCTACATGTCGTCCAGCGGCAAGGGCCAAGCGGGTATCGTGCTCGGCCAGCGGCTGACCGATATCGGCTTCGCAATGCAGGGCGTCACCGCGACGGACGAATTCGACGTGCCGGCGCGCACCGCGGCGATCGCCAACCAGACCGCCGAGCTGCTCGGTCTCGATCTACGCATCCAGCCGTCGGACATTCGCAATGATGGGAACTTCGTCGGGCCGGGCTACGGCGTTCCGACGCAGGCGGGCATCGAGGCTGTGCGCCTGTTCGCCCGGACCGAGGGCATCGTGCTGGACCCGATCTACACCGGCAAGGCGGCGGCCGGCATGATCGCGCACGTGCGCGAGGGCCGCTACCGCGCCGGGGACGTGCTCGTGTTCGTCCATACCGGTGGCGCCCCGGCGATCTTCACCTGGAACGATCTCTGGGTACCCGGCAAGGAGCCTGTCGCATGAAACGGCGCACGCTGCTGACATCCATCGCCGCCGCCGCGGCGCTGCGCCCGTCCGTGCGCGCGCTGGCGCAGACGGGGGTCGCGGGCAGGCAACTCACCTACGGCCAGGGAACGGCGGTGCTCACCCTCGATCCGGCGCACGGCTGCTTCACCGGTTATCCCGCCGGATACGAGGCGGCGCTCTGTCTCTATGACCGGCTTCTCGACTTCGACGCGCGGATGAAGATCGTGCCCGAATTGGCCGAGAGCTTCACGATGGCGAGCGATCTCAAGTCGGCGACCCTGAAGCTGCGGGCCGGCGTGAAGTTCCATGACGGAACCCCGTTCGACGCCGCCGCCGTGAAGCTGAACTTCGAGCGGATGATGGACCCCAAGCGCAATCCCACCAACCGGCCGCTATGGGATCCGTTTTCCGGCGTGGACGCGCCGGACGCGGCTACGGTCGTGATCCGGCTGCGCGAGCCGTTCGCGCAATTGCCGAACACGCTGGCGCACGGCTCGGGCGCCATCGTCTCGCCGGCCGCGTTGGAGAAGTATGGCGAGAGCGGAATCGCGCAGCATCCCGTGGGTGCCGGACCGTTCCGGATGGCGAGCTTCAACCCAGGCCAGGAGCTTGTGGTCGAGGCGTTCGACGCGTACTGGGGCGGCCGTCCCCGCGCCGGCCGTATCGTCTTCCACTACATCGCCGAGCCGGCGACGCGGCTGAACGCGCTGCGGACCAGTGCCGTGGACGTGATCGATTCCGTCCCCGTGGCGCTGGTCGGATCGCTGAAGGCCGACCCCGATGCAATCGTGCTGACAAGTCCGGGACTGCGGCCGATCGGCCTCGCCATCAATTTGCTGCGCGAGCCGCTCAGGGACGCTCGCGTGCGCCAGGCGCTCAATCTGGCCGTTCCAGTGGAGCTGATCGCGCAGAAGGTCTTCTTCGGCTATGCGCGCGCGCCGGATTCCCCGCTCGCCTTCAACACCGAAGGCTACCATTCGGTCTCCAAGCTCGCCTTCGACGCCGCCCGGGCGAAGTCCCTGTTGGCCGAAGCGGGGTTCACCGCCGCCAAGCCTCTCAAACTCGCGATGTATGCCTCCAATGGTCTTTTCCCCGACGACGCGGCGGTGGCCCAGGTGGCGGCGAACGCGCTGAAGCAGGTTGGCGTCGAGGCGAGCCTGACGCAGATCGAGAGCGGCTCGTACTGGGATGCGCTGCGCCAGGACGCGGCGGGTGTGAGGTGGGATCTCGCAATGTTCGGCTTCAACCCGTCGAATGCGTCGGGCCTCTACCAGTTGAACTCCCTGTTCAAGTCGAACGCGAACGACGCCGGGCGTCCCGATGTCTGGAACATCGGCCGCTACCGCAACAAGCAAGTGGATCAGCTTCTGGCAAAAGCCGGGACGGCGGAGAAGACGTCGGATCGTGATGCCGCGCTCGCCCTGGCGCAGGAGATCATCTGGAAGGACAACCCCTATGTCTGGCTCCAGATTAACGAGAACATCTCGGCGACCCGCAAGACGGTGAGCGGCGTGGAGGTATGGCCGATCGTGTTCACCTCGCTCCGTCACGCGACGACGGCGTAGCCGGCGAATTATGCGCCTGCTGGCCGCGCGTCTGGCGATGGTCCCGCTCATCGTGTTCGGCGTGGTGACGATCCTGTTCCTGATCTTCAAGGCGGTCCCCGGTGACGAGGCGACCATGGTCGCGGGCGCCACCGCCACGCAGGCGGAGATCGACACCATCCGTGTCCAGCTTGGCCTCGACCGGCCCTTGGTGGTGCAATACGTCGGGCATCTCGCCGGGCTGGCGCGCGGTGATTTCGGCTACTCCACGACGTTCCGGGGCAATCCGCTCCCCTACATCGTCGCGCGGATTCCGGCGACGGTCCTGCTCACCGCCAGCGCCATCGCGCTGACCATCCTGATCGGCATTCCGGCCGGCGTCACCGCCGCCTCGCTGCAAGACCGCTGGCCCGATCTGGCGATCTCGGGCGGCGTTGTCGCGTTTTTGGCGGTGCCGAATTTCTGGCTCGGCATGATGCTGATCGCGGTGTTCTCCGTCGGTCTGCACTGGCTGCCGAGCTTCGGATTCCACGGCCCGGCCTCGCTGATCATGCCGACGCTGGCCCTCGCGGCGCGGCTGATTGCGCTGATTGCACGCCTCACCCGCGGCCTGGTGATCGAGGAGATGCGCAAGGACTACGTCCGCACCGCGCGCGCCAAGGGACTGAGTATGCGTCGCGCGCTCTGGCGTCATGTGCTGCGCAACGCGCTGATCCCGACGATCACCGCGATCGGGCTGGAAGCCGGTTATCTTCTCGGCGGCTCCGTGGTGGTGGAGCGGCTGTTCGCGTGGCCTGGAATCGGTGATCTGCTGCTGAACGCGATCGGCAACCGCGATTACACGCTGGTGCAAGGCATTACCGTGCTGTTCGTCCTCGGGTTCCTCGCCATCAACATGATCGTGGACGTGCTCTTCGTCCTGGTGAACCCGCGGCTGCGTCATGCCTGAGATGGCCATCGCCTCGCGCCGGGGCCGGCGGGCGCCGATCAGCCGGCCGCTCGCCATAGGCTCCTTCCTGCTCGCGGTGTTCCTCGCGCTCAGTCTGTGCGGGCCGGCGATCGCGCCCTACAATCCGACTGCGCAGGATTTGCTCGCGCTGCTCGCCCCGCCGAGCGGCGCGCATTGGCTCGGCACCGACGAGGTCGGCCGCGACATTCTCTCCCGCGTGCTGGCGGGCACGCGCATCACCATGATGATCGCGCTCGTGCCCGTGCTACTGGCCGGCATCGCCGGCGTGACGCTTGGGCTGATGAGCGGCTATTTCGGAGGGATGATGGATCGCGTCGTGACCGGATTTGTCGACCTGCTGCTGACGATCCCGGGCATGGTGCTGGCGATTGCCCTCGTCGCCATCGTCGGCGCCAATGTGGTCGGCCTGATCGTCGCGATCACGCTCAGCTCCATCCCCCCGCTCGCGCGCCTGATCCGCGGCCGCGTGCAAGAACTGCGGGAGGAGGACTATGTCAGCGCGGCGATCTCCGTCGGCATGTCGCGTAGCCGGGTGATGCTGCGCCATGTGCTGCCCAACGCCGCCTCGGTCATTCTCATCCAGCTCAGCCTGCTGGCAGGGCAGGCGGTGCTGATCGCGTCCGCGCTCGGCTTCCTCGGTCTCGGCGTGCAGCCGCCGGCCCCGGAATGGGGGGCCATGCTCGGCGCGAGTCGTCAGTATATCGAAGTGGCGCCGCATGTGGTCATCGCGCCCGGCGTCGCCATCGCGCTGCTGGTCTTGGCGTTCAACATGCTGGGCGACGGGCTGCGCGACCGCTTCGATCCCAGCCTGATGCGATAAGGAGCGCAGAGTGGATTTCGGCACCGTGGATTTCGGCATCATCGACGCCCACGCGCATATCTTCCCGCCGCTGGCCGGCGCATGTGGCTTCCCGGACGCCGCGACGCACCTGCTGCACCAGCAGCGCGCGATGCACGTGCACGGAAATCAGCCCTATCGCCGGGCGCGCGACAATGCGCCGGTGGGCGAGCGGCCGCTTTGGGCACCTGACGATCCCTCGGAGGCCGGACGGCTGAATGTGGATTTCCGTGTCGGTCGCTGCGGGCGCTTCGAGTGGCGCGCTGGCGGCGAGGCCCAGTTCGTGCAGTTCCTGCCGCCAGCCATGCTCGATCTTTCCATGCCCGCGGAGGTGCTGGCCCGGCAGATGGACTATGCCGGCATCGCGTCGGCCGTGCTGCAGAACGACCACATCTATGGCGATCTCGCGGAGGATTTCGCCGCCGCGGCGCGGGCCTTCCCCGGCCGCTTCATCGGCCTCGCCCAGGTCGAGGAGGCGTTCGCCTGGCGCGAGGGCCAGATCGCGCGCCTGACCGACCAGATCGAGCGGCTGGGCATGGCCGGTCTCTACTTCACAATGACCGGGCTGTTCCGCGACGGCTATCGCTGCCTCCCGGACGACCCGGCCTATGACCCGCTCTGGCGCGAGGTGGCGCGTCTGGATGTTCCGGTCCTCTGGGTGCATGCCGCGAAATCCCCCGTCGGCACGTATGAGGACGAGATGCGCCATCTGGCCGCCATCGTTGAACGCCACCCGAGTCTGCGTCATGTGCTGGTGCACGGCGTTCCGACCGGCCTGTATGCCGACGAGACGCAGCGCCTGAAACTGCCGGCGGTGCTGGAGAGGCTGCTCTCGGACGGGCCGGTCTCGGCGGAGATCCTCTATCCGATCACCTGGGGCGGCCGGATGGATACCCGTATCCGACCGCGATGCTGCACATCCGTCAGTTGCTGGACCGCTTCGGGGCAGGGCGCTTCCTGTGGGGGTCCGACATGCCGAACGTGGAGCGCTACTGCACATACCGGCAGACGCTGACCTACTTCTGGGACCACGCGGAGTTCCTGACCCCGAGGGACCGCCGCCGCGTCTTTCGGGAGAACACCTTAAACCTGTTTCGGCGCCAAGCGGGATGATCAGCGCTTCCCGGCGTAGCTCTTGGCCATCCCCTCGGCGGGCTCCGCCTGCGGGCCGAACGGCATGATCGGATAACGCAATCCGGCCTTGGCCAGGCCATGCAGCCCCGTCACGGCGCGCGCGAGGTCTTCCGGCGGGCAGGCCATCAGCATCTCGTCGTCGGCGACGCCGCCATAGCGGCGTTCGGCGAAGCAGGGAATCGACAGGCTCACCTGGCGGGTCTTCAGCGCATTGCCCCAGGAATCGGCGCAGGCGCTCTCGCCGGTGATGCTGAAATCGTAACGGCGGTAGTTCTTCCACTGCAGCCCGTTGATGAACAGGATCATCTGCGCCGGGTTGGCGTAGAACAGGCAAATGTCCGGCGGATCGAGCCGCGCGCTACGCAGCGGCGAGGCCACCATCCCGTGATAGCGGCCGGGCGGCACGCGCGGCATCTGCGCCTGATGGGCCGCCGCCGCCTCGCGGTTCTCGAACCACACACCCTCCATCTTGCGCCCCGAGGTGAAGATCTCGCCAGGCGCGTCCAGCCCGATCACGCTCGAGCAGCTTGAGAATTCCGGAATGTTCTCGGTCGTGATGCCGAGCGTGAAGCCGGCGATGCGCGCCTGCGTGACAAGCTGGCAAGTCGAGAAGGTGCGTCCCTTCGGCGGCCGGCGCAGGCTCGGGATGCGCGCCATCTCGTCGATGTCCTCGAACAGCTTCATGCCGATCGGCAGCGTGCGCAGCTTCAGCAGATCCACGAGTTGAACGCCGAGGTCGGCGCAGGTCCTGGCGTCAAGCGCGGGGGCGTCAAGTGCGGTTGCAGCATCTACGGCGGGTACATCAGGCATGGCGCAGCTCCTTCTCTGGCGAAGGCTAGGCATCGATCGCCGGTCGTGCAACTAGGGCAGTCGGGGCTAACGGCTCGCGAGCACCCGCCGGATAGTCCCGCCCACCGGCGACGTGGCATGCGCGGTGTCGCCGATGACGCAGACATGCACAAAATGGTCCTGGCCCAGCCATAGCGCCAGCCCCTCAGCCAGTTCATCGGGCGGCAACTCCCGCAGGAAGATGCGCCCGAAGAAACGCACGCACCTGCTCGATGGTCCTCGCCTTCAGCTCAGCCGGCTCCCGCCACGGATAGACGGTAGACTCCGCCCTCGGCGCCAACGCGGCAACATCAACCGACGTCTGATACGGATGCGCCGGCGTATCATCCGGCATCACCAGCATCGGTGTCTGGCACGACCGCACGAACTCTCGCGACACGCTGTAGACGAAATCGGGCCGCGCGCGATAGAGATTGTGCAGATACGCCTTGATCGTCGCCATCGTCACGTCGGGCCGTCGGGCCAAAAGATCCGGCGCCCAGACATCCCGCCCTGAATTGTACATCACATCCGGGTTCTCCGGCCGATGCCCGACCGTCTGGCACAACACGCCGGCCACCACGCGATCCGGCGCCCGTTCCATCAGCTTCAGGGCAAAGCAACCCCCGATGCAGTAGCCCATGAAGAAGAACTGCCGCATGCCGAGGTGATCCATCAGCCCGAGCTGATCATCGGCGAACGCGTCCCAAGGGTCATCGACGGCAATCGGCCCCGTGGAATCACCGCCGTTCGCGTTGCGCTGATCCATCGTGATGCAGTGGAAGTCGTCCTTGAACGCCTCCATCGCATTGAACACCGCGGTCGACCAGTTGCTGACGCGCGAATCCAAGCCGCCGCCGGGAGTCACCAGCAGCGGGAATCCACTGCCAGTCTCCTCATAACGAATGCGAACGTCGCCTCTTTCATAGAATGGCATGGCGGCTCAGCTCCCAGAGGTCAGCTTGTCCTGCGTCTTTGTCTCAAAATCGCCGGCGTCATGGCGCTCATGCAACTGGCTCGATGGTTCGCCACTGACGCGGTTGACCATTCGCCCACGCTGTACTGCCGGCCGTTCGGCGATCAGGTCGGCCCAGCGCTGTACGTGCTTGTAGTCCTGCACCGACAGGAATTCGCCTGCCCCGTAGAGCAACCCCTTAGCCAACCCCCCATACCAAGGCCAAACAGCCATATCGGCAATGGTGTAATCGGCGCCGATCAAATACTCGGTCTCTGCGAGACGGCGGTCGAGCACGTCCAGCTGACGCTTCACCTCCATAGCGAACCGATCGATCGCATATTCGATCTTCGTTGAGGCGTAGGCATAGAAGTGGCCGAATCCTCCACCCAGATAGGGCGCGCTTCCCACCTGCCAGAATAGCCATGACAGGCACTCGGCACGCGCATTGACCTCAGTGGGCAGGAAAGCCCCGAACTTCTCTGCGAGATACATCAGGATCGCGCCGGACTCGAACACCCGGACCGGCATTGGACCGCTGCGATCCATCAATGCCGGGATCTTGGAGTTGGGATTCACCGCCACGAAGCCACTTCCGAACTGATCGCCATCACCGATCCTGATCAGCCAAGCGTCGTACTCCGCTCCGGCACGGCCAAGGGCCAGCAGCTCCTCAAGCATCACTGTGACCTTCACACCATTCGGCGTTCCTAGCGAGTAGAGTTGGAGGGGATGGCGGCCGACCGGCAGATCTCTTTCGTGGGTGGCCCCTGAGATCGGGCGATTGATGTTGGCAAATTGTCCGCCGTTCGGCCTGTTCCAGTTCCAAACCTTTGGCGGCGTGTAATCGGACGAGCTGGCCATATTCGAGGTTCCAGATGGTGGGCTCACAGCCTGGCGGCGCCACTCAGTCCACGCAAGCCGCCCCCCCGTGACGGGGTTCCTGGCAGGGCTGATTGAGTTGCGCGCTCTCAAGCCCGGGCGTGCCGCAACGGATAAGCGGGCGGCTGAACGTCGGAACGTGCAGCCCCGTGCATGCGCCGCGCCCATGCCCGGCAGCAAGCCGACAGCGGCCTGCTCCGAAGTGGCAGTGTTCGGTGTCTATCACAGCATCGCGACGTGGGGCGGCTTGTGGCTGCGTGACGCTCACGTCCGAAGCATTCTGTCGGCCGGCCGAGGACGAGCACTGCAAGCCGGCCACGGCCACGACAATCAGCCGTCACGTTCCCATACGCCGACCCAGCCCGGCCGAACGACGGGTGGCTGACCTGGCCCGCCCGGGCCCGGGTGACCAAGGAGAAAAATCGATGCCCGAGATCACTCCCTGCCTCTGGTTCGACGGCACGGCCGAGGAAGCCGCACGCTTCTATGCCTCGCTGCTGCCCGACAGCCATGTCGACCGCATCCTCCGCGCGCCGGGCGACTATCCGTCGGGCAAGGCCAGCGATGTGCTGCTCGTCGAGTTCACCCTCATGGGCCAGCCTTTCGTGGCGCTCAACGGCGGACCGCAGTTCAAATTCACCGAGGCGGTCTCGTTCCAGATCCCGGTCGAGACCCAGACGGAGGTCGACCGGCTGACCGACGCGCTTTCGGCGGTTCCGGAGGCCGAGCAGTGCGGCTGGGTGAAGGATCGCTATGGCCTGTCCTGGCAGATCGTGCCCCGCCAACTGATGCGGCTGCTGAGCGAGGTCGACCCCACCAGGGCCAAGCGTGCGTTCGAGGCGATGATGCAAATGAAGCGCCTCGACATCGCCGCGCTCGAGCGGGCGGCTGATGGCCGCGTCACGTCCGCCTGAACGCCTTTATGAGGGGAAGTGCGTTGCCCGCCGCCGTCAGCCGCAACTCGGCTTTGTAGGAGCCTGCATGCGCGATAGCGGCAAAATCGAATCAGCCGGCACTTCCCGGTTGCGCGATGACCCTGGCCAGGGATCAGGGGAAGCAGAGGGTGGCGTTGAGGCGGGCAGAACCATGCCTATCCGGCCGACGTCCTCACGGCAAAGGCGCCGGTCAGAACACGTTGCGCCTCACTGCCAACTCCGCTACCGTCGCCTCGGATATGTTTCGTCGGATCCCCTGCCGTCGTCCGCGCCCACCCCGATCTCGCGCGAAAGGAACCGGCGTAGCGTATGGACCAGGAAGACCTCATCTTCGTCGGCACCAGCGACCTCGCCGGGCATGTGCGCGGCAAAGCGTTCCCCGCCACGGAACTTGGCAGCCGCCTGCGGAGAGGCGTCGGCCTCACCCACAGCAACATCATGATGTCGGCCTACGGGCCGATCTACGATACACCTTTCGGCACCATCGGCGACCTTCTACTGCGTCCCGATCCGTCCACCGAGGTGCAGGTTTCCTTCGAGGGCCACGCGCCCGAGCACTTCTATCTCGGCGACATCTGCGCGACGGACGGCTCGTACTGGGACTGCTGCCCGCGGCACTTCCTGCGCCGCGCGCTCGCCGGACTGCAGGAAGCCGCCGGCCTCACTATCCGGGCGGCCTTCGAACAGGAGCTTGTCTATACCGGCATCGAGGACCGGCCTAGCGGCACCTACGCGCTGGACAGCTTCCGTCGCCAGGGCAGCTATGGCGCCATCCTTGTCGCAGCGCTGCGCCGCGCCGGCCTGACGCCCAACTCGTTCCTCGCTGAGTACGGCGCTCGTCAGTTCGAGTACACCGTCGCCCCTGCCATCGGGCTGCGCGCGGCGGACGATGCCATTGTTGCCCGGGAGATGGCACGCGCCGTTGCCCACCGCCTCGGTCAGCGTGCGATCCTTGCACCCATGTTGTCGCCAGACGGCATCGGCAATGGGACGCATATTCATTTAAGCCTCGAGGACCAGGCGGGCGCGCCCGCGCTCTACGATCCGGCCGCGCCGGATGGGCTGTCGGAGGTTGGGCGGCACTTTGCCGCCGGCATTCTGCACCACATGCCGGCGCTCGCTGCCATCACCGCACCATCCGTGGCCTCCTACATCCGTCTCCGCCCCAACCGCTGGGCGCCCACCTGGGCTAACCTGGGACCAGGCGACCGCGGCTCGGGGTTGCGCATCTGCGCCATCTTCGCGCCGGAAACGCCGGAAGAGGCGGCGCACCAGTTCAATATCGAGTATCGCGTCGCCGACGCGACGGCGAGCCCGTACATGGCTCTCGGCGCGATCGTCTACGCCGGCACCGACGGCATCCGGCGCAAGCTGGTTCCGCCAGCGATTTCGGCCGTCGAGTTCTGGTCCATGACGGATGAGGCGCGCACTGCGGTCGGGGTTCCCAGGCTACCGGCCAGCCTTGCCGAGGCATTGGCGGCGCTTGCGGCCACAGAAGAGGCGCCGCACTGGTTCGGCCCATGCCTGCTCGACTGCTACCTCCGCCTGAAGCACGCGGAGATCACCGCGCTCGACGGCCTCGATGAAGCCGCCATCTGCGCCCGCTATGCCGACGCGTACTGACACGCCACGCGGGCGGCACGTCCCGATCGAGCCTGAGCTTACGGCGCTGCTGTTTGTTGACGTGCAGAACTACAACGCAAGGCCCGACGGCGGCGTGTATGCCGGCATGACTGACACCGAGCGTGACGCACGCTACGGCTTCTTCTTCCGCACGCTACGCGACACCGCGCTTCCCAACATGCAGCGCCTACAGTGCGCGAGCCGCGAGGCCGGCATCGAGGTGCTCTACACCGTCATCGAAAGCTTGACGAAGGACGGCCGCGATCGCAGCTTGGACTACAAGATCAGTGGCCTCCACGTGCCGCGCGGTGGACGGGACGCGCGCGTGCTCGACGCGATCGCACCGGCGGACGACGAGATTGTCATTCCGAAAACCTCATCCTCTGTCTTCATCTCCACCAATATCGACTACGTGCTGCGCAACCTCGGCATTCGCTACCTGATCATTGCTGGGCTGCTGACCGACCAATGCGTGGACAGTGCCGTACGCGATGCCTGCGACCTCGGTTACCTTATGACCTGCGTCACCGATGCGTGTGCGACGCTGAGCCAGGAGCGCCACGACTGGTCGTTGCGCAACAACGCGGGCTATTGCCGTCAACTTACGACGGCGCAGCTTCTCGCGGAGATCAAAAGCCGGCAAGCCGCCTGAACTGGCCGGCGGGGCGGCACGCCGCGTTCTCCGAAGCTTGGGACTTGCCCGGTTGATGTCCCAAGCCTGAGAGCCATGTAAAATCAAGCATCTGCTCGGCCCAATCTGGCTCGAATGGGTATTCCGACCGCTTTCCCCTGACGCCGCTGGGGAGGAAATTCCGGATCCCAACTCGCTGTGGATGCTTGGCGAGAGCGCTTTCCCGCTCCCCGAGTCATATGCTCGGGCCGTGTCGGGCCCGCTCTCTCGGTTTCTGGCGCTCTATGGCGCCCTTTTCGCGGCCTTCGGGGTGGCATCCCCGTTCCTGCCCGCATTGCTGGCCAGCAAGGGGCTTAACCCCAGCGGGATCGGTGTTGTCCTCGCGGCAGGCACGGCGATTCGCTTGCTCGCTGGCCCGGCCGGAGGGCGCCTTGCCGATCGTTCCCCTGCCGCCCATCGAGTGCTGGCTTCGCTGCTTATCGCAGCGTCCATCATCGCGCTCGGCTATTTGCCGACATACGGCCTGATGCTCTTGCTCGCCGTGAGCGTGATGGATGCCGCGGTGCTGGCGCCCCTCATTCCAATTGCCGATGCCCTGACGCTTGCGGCCGCGAGCGGGGAGCGTTTCGAGTACGGTTGGGTGCGCGGCGCCGGCTCGGCGGCTTTTATCGTGGGGACGATCCTCTCGGGGTTCGTGATCGGCCGGTTTGGCTTACCGGTATTCGTCTGGCTGAACGCGGCGCTGCTCTTTGTCGCCTCGCTCGTTGCCCTGAACCTGCCGCGCACGACGAGGCGTTCTCCGCGGTACCGCTCGGCTTCGGGCGGGATGCTATCGCTCTTGCGCCTTCCCTGGTTCGTCCGGCTCATGCTTGTGGCGGCACTGGTTCAGGGCAGTCATGCTCTGCACGACAGCTTCGCTGTGATCCGCTGGCAGGAGGCCGGGATCGGCCCCGAGGCAGCTGGGCTCCTATGGTCCGAAGCCGTGGCTGCGGAGGTGCTGGTGTTCGCCGGGCTCGGCCGGCCGCTGATCGACCGCCTCGGGCCGAGTGGCGCGGCGATGCTGGCCGCTTCGGCTGGCGTTCTGCGTTGGGGAGTGATGGCGCAGACGTCCTGGTTGCCGGCCATGGCGATGATCGAGCCGCTGCATGGTCTGACCTTTGCCCTGTTGCACCTCGTCTGCATGCGCCTGATGAGCCGGCTCGTGCCGATCCACTTGGCGGCAAGGGCGCAGGCGTTCTATGGCACCGTGGCTGTCGGCGCGATGACCGCCCTGCTGACGCTTGTGTCAGGTCCGCTCTATCAGGTGTTCGGGGCCAGCGGGTTCTGGCTCATGGCTGGGCTCTGCGCTGCCGCGGTGCCGGCAGCGTGGGGGATTTCTGGACCGGAAGCAGGGCTCGATCGATCCCACTGAATGATGCCCCACGACGGGCCATCTCATCCGGGCCTCCTCTTTCCTTTCCCTGCCTGCTCCGGCCAGTCGGAACGCGCTAGCCGAACGTCGCGCTGAAGAGGGACAAGCCCGGCGTCTCGACCTCGAACGCAAGCACGTGTTCGCCATAGGTCGCGCCGTCGAGCAGGGTGTAGAGCGTCGGCCGCTCGACCTCGATCGCCTGGGCCGCACCGCCATCCACCGTGACGCGCAACGTCGCCATTCGAGGCGCGGCGGCAACCAGGTGAAGCTTGGCCGCGGAGAAGCGCACGCGCACGCCGCCGCGGGCCGAGCGAAGCACCAGTGCCTCGTCCTCCCTCAGCCAGGTCCCGTCGAGCTGATACTGGTTCGGCTTCGGGCCTTCCTCTCGGCGGAAGGCATAGGCTGCCTCGCCCCGCCGGGGTCGCTGGGCGCGGTCCTGCGGCGTCGGGTGCAGCGCCCCGAAATAGATCTCGCGCGTCTCGATCCGCGACAGATCGGGGTCGTCGCTCGATCGGCTCGTTGCGGGCGCGAGGCCGAGGAGGGCGCGGATCGGAGCCTCCAGCTCGCGCGCATGGCCTTCGCCTTCCCGGACCAGCACAATGCGGCCGTCCCGATCCAGGAGGTAGAAGGCCGGCCAGGCCTCGTTGCCCCAGGCTTTCCAGGTCTGGAACTCGTTGTCCTGGCCGACCGGGTAGCGGATGCCGAATTCGCGTACGGAGTCCGCGACGTTGTGGCGGGTGCGTTCGAACCCGAACTCCGGCGTGTGGATGCCGATGACCTGCAGCCCTTGCGGGCCGTATTCCGCCTGCCAGCGGTTCAGGTACGGAACCGTGCGGCGGCAGTTGATGCAGGAATAGGTCCAGAAATAGACCAGCACCAACTTGCCGCGCAGGCCGGTGATGGTCAGCGGCGCATCCGTGTTCAGCCAGCCGTCGATCCCGACGAAATCCGGCGCTGACAACCGGGCGTGGGCGGCGTCTTGGATGACGGGCAACAATCCCCCGGTGACGGCAGTGGTGGCGAGCAGCCGGGAGAGGAGCGAGCGACGAGACAGCATGTGATCCCCCTTGCAGCCGTCAGAAACGGTCCGCGTCGATCACCGCCTGGGCGAATTCGCGCGGCGCTTCCTGCGGCAGGTTATGGCCGATGCCGCCGGTGATGAGGCGATGGGCGTATTTGCCGCCGAACCGCTTGGCGTAGGACGCGGGCTCCGGATGCGGGGCGCCGTTCGCATCGCCCTCCATGGTGATCGTCGGCACCGTGATGACCGGGGATGCGGCGAGCCGTTTCTCCAGCGCGTCGTATTGCCGCTCGCCTTGCGCGAGGCCCAACCGCCAGCGGTAGTTGTGGATCGTGATGCTGACATGGTCCGGATTGTCGAAGGCGTGGGCGCTGCGCCCGAAGGTGGCGTCGTCGAACTCCCATTTCGGCGAAGCGAGCTGCCAGATAAGCTTGGCGAAGTCCTTGCGATACTTCTCGTAGCCCGCGCGGCCGCGGCTGGTGGCGAAGTAGAACTGATACCACCAGGCGAGCTCGGCCTTGGGCGGCAGCGGGGCCTTGTTGGCCTCGGGACTGCCGATCAGATAGCCACTGACGGAGACGAGCGCCTTGCAGCGATCCGGCCAGAGCGCGGCCATGATGTCGGCGGTGCGCGCGCCCCAATCGTAGCCGGCGAGGGTCGCGCGCTGGATCTTGAGCGCATCCATCAGCGCGATGATGTCGACCGCGAGCGCGGATTGCTGGCCGTTCCGCACCGTCTGGTTCGACAGGAAGCGCGTCGTGCCGTAGCCACGCAGGTAGGGCACGATCACCCGGTACCCCGCCGAGGCGAGGATGGGCGCAACGTCCACATAGCTGTGGATGTCGTATGGCCAGCCGTGCAGCAGGATGACGGCCGGACCGTTCGGAACCCCCGCTTCGACATAACCCACGCTGAGCACGCCGGCGTCGACCTGCTTCAGCGGGGCGATAAAGACGTTCCTGGCCGGCCCCGTCGCGGCCTGGGCGTTCGCATGGCGGGTGAGGCCGAGCTGGGCGGTTGCGATGGTCACGGCAGCGGCGCCGAGGAGCCGGCGGCGGCGATGGTCGATGGTCTCGGTCTGCATGTGCGGATCCCTCGGTTCGGTCGCGATGGCGGCGAAACTGCACGAATGGCCGGCGCTCCGCTTTGAGGCGCCGTGGAGTTCTTCTCCAGACGGCCTTGATTTTTGCGGCAGGCCGGTCGTGCTAGGATGCGATTGCCAGCATCGGTCGCGTCGTGATCTACCAGTTCGGAAACGTCATCCTCGATACCGCCCGCCGCGAGCTACGTCTGGACGACGACCTCGTCGCGGTTGAGCCTCAGGTCTTCGACATGTTGACCTTTCTGATCGATGCGCGGGATCGGGTCGTCAGCCGCGACGACCTGTTGGATGCCGTCTGGCACGGCCGCATCGTCTCGGAGGCGACACTCAGCAGCCGCCTGAACTCGGCGCGCACTGCCATCGGCGATAACGGCGCGAAACAGCGCCTGATCCGGACCTTTCCGCGCAAGGGAGTCCGGTTCGTGGGCGAGGTTCGGGAGATCGCCGGTCCAGCGCCGGAGCGGCCGGGCGGTACCGCGCCGGCAGAGGCCATCGCGTGGCGCGACGGTCCCAAATTGCCGTCGGTCGCGGTCCTGCCTTTCACCAACATGAGCGGCGATCCGGAGCAGGACTACTTCGCAGACGGAATGGCCGAGGAGATCATCACGGCGCTGTCGCGCAGCAGCGGATTGTTCGTCATCGCCCGCAACTCCTCCTTCACCTACAAGGGCAAGGCAATCGATGTACGCCAGGTCGGGCAGGAGCTTGGTGTGGCCTACGTTCTCGAGGGCAGTGTCCGCCGCAGTCGCGAGCGGCTTCGCATCACCGGCCAACTCGTCGATGCCGCATCGGGCGTCCATCTCTGGTCCGACCGCTTCGATGGCGATCCGCGAGACGTTTTCGAGCTGCAGGACCGGGTTTCCGAGAGTGTCGCCGCGGCGATCGAGCCGACATTGCAGTTCGCCGAGACCAGGCGGCTCCGGCGAGACCGGCCGGCCCGGCTCGACGCGTACGATCTCCTGCTGCGTTCCTATGGGCTGTCATCCGACTTTACCGCCGCCAGCATGGGGGCAGCATTGGACTGCCTCGAAAAATCGCTGGCCGTCGATGCCACCTACGCCCCGGCTATGGCCGCGGCGGCGTACTGCCGTGCACAGTGCCATTTCCAGGGATGGGCACAGCAGGACGACGCGGGCCGCGCGGAGGCGGTGAGGCTCGCCTGGCGCGCCGTCGAACTCGCGCCCAACGACGCGCAGGTGCTCTGGATGGCCGCCTTCGCGGTCTGGAACATGGCGCAGACGGGGCGGGAGAGAGCGCGGGAGCTGTTCAGCCGCTCCCTTCTCATCAACCCGAATTCCGCCATGGCCTTGACCCTGGCGGGCTGGATCGAGACGATGTGCGGCAACCAGGCTGCGGGCCGCGAGATGGTCGCACGCGCACAGCGGCTTAATCCGCGCGACCCGCGCAGCTGGCTCATGTCCGGGGTCATGGCCATCGCCGCGGTGATCGACGAGAACTATGCAGATGCGGCGAGATGGGCTGAACGGGCGCTCGCCCAGAACCGGCGCTTCGCGGTGGCGCTTCGCGTGCTTGCGGTTGCCCTCGTCAAGCTCGGCCAGCAGGATCGGGCGATCAAGGCCGTCCAGGACTGCTGGAGATCGAGCCGGAACTCACGATCTCAGGCTTCTTTGGGCGAATACCGGTTCCTCTTGAAAGCATGGCGAAAACCTACGCGGATGCGCTGCAAGCGGCCGGATTGCCGGAGTGACTCCGAAGCCGGCCAATGCCCGATTGTGGAATGCCTGCGGCCATCCTGGAGGCGAAAACCCGTTGCCCAAGCTCTTCCAGGGCGTCACATTCCGCGACGGCGTCGAAGTCACCAATACGCCGAAGCAGAACGCCGCCTGATCACGGCGTCACCCGCCAGGGCTCTACTGCGCTCGACAAAGATCGCAGATCCAGGGTTGATTTTCGAGCCATCAGGGATGGCCGAATGAATGGGACGATTGCGACGCTATAGCACCGAAGGAGGGCGAGATGCCGGTCACGACGAAATACGTTTTCATGGTAAGCATGGACGTGGCACCTGAGAAGGAGGCACTTTTCAACGACATCTACGACCGCGAGCACGTGCCGAACCTGCTGAAGGTGCCAGGCGTTCGCTCGGTCACGCGGCTGCGCACAGAGCCTGCCAGCTTCAGTATCGGCGGCCAGACCAAGCGGCTGACCGGCGAAGCGGCGCCTACATACATGGCGATCTACGAGATCGACAGTCCGGAGGTCCTTACCAGCGCAGCCTGGGTCGAGGCAGCGGAACTGGGCCGGTGGTCGGCAGAGGTGCGGCCCCACACAAGCAACCGGCATCATATCGTGCGGAAGGTGCTGTAGATGCGATTGACGCAGGAACGTTGCGCGCTACGGCGAATGGTGCCCGGTCCGCCGCGTTTTTGATGATACAGACAGGAGGAGTTCGGATCGAGGCTCGGCGACACTGCGCCCGGGGCCGCTCCGGGCGCTCCAGCGCAGGACCGACACCACCTTTGCGCTCGACCGCGTGCGGCGGCTGGACCTCGCCCTCGAGGTCTGACGCTCTCACGCGTTGTCGTGACACTGCTCGAGGGAGGTCTGGCCGATGATATCCACACGTCTGCACGGTGCGGTCGACTACACAGTGTCGGCTTTGTTTGGGGGACTCGCGCTAGCATCCCCGCTCCCCGGGCCTGTCCGAAAACTGCTGGGAGCGGCTGGCGCTTATCATGCCTCCTATTCCTTGCTTACGGATTACGAAGCAGGTCTGCGACCGGCAATCACGATGCGGCAACACCTCCTGCTGGACGGGCTTGGAGCCGGCGCGCTTGTGGCCACTGGAGTGCTAATGCGGCGTCAGCGGGCCAGCACTCGGCTGTTCTTGGTTGCGGCGGGAATTGCCGAAAGCGCCATTATCGCCAGCAGCTGCCCGATCCCGCGAAGCCGAACAGGAGCTGATGGGGGCTTCGCGGAACCAATTCCCCGAATGGACGTGCTCTCACCCAATCAGGTAGTCGAGCCGCCGCTCGACACTCTGAAACCGGTCGCCACGGACGTATTCATCGTGGACAGCACGATGGCCGGCCCGCTTGGGCTATTGCTTCCGGTGCGCATGACCATCATCCGGCTGCCGGGCGGCGAGTTGCTCCTTCACTCGCCCACACGCCTCGCCGCCGACCTAAGGAGCTCGTTGGACCAACTCGGTCGTGTCCGTCACCTCGTCGCACCGAACGTCGTACACTGGACTTTCCTCAAGCAATGGCAGGACGCCTACCCCGACGCCGTCACCTGGGCCGCCCCGAAACTCCGTGCCCGCGCACAGGTGCGTCGCCGTGGCGTGCGGCTCGACCATGACCTCGAGGAGGCCGCGCCGCCGGAGTGGAACGGGATCGAGCTCGTGGTCGTCCCGGGCGGCCTCGGCTTCCGCGAAGTCGCGTTCTTTCACCGGCCCTCGCGCACGCTGGTGCTTACTGACCTGGTGCTTAATCTGCAGCCGCAACAGGTTGCTCCAGCTCTGCGGCCACTCGCCAAACTTCTCGGCATTCTCGGGTCGAACGGGCAGCCGCCAATCTATCTTCGAGGCGTGCTTAACCTCCGGCGCCGCGATGCCGGACGCGCCGCCGCGCGGCTGGTCGCCCTTCGTCCGGACCGCGTGGTGTTCGCACATGGCCCGTGGTTCGCATGCAACGGAACAGTGGCGCTGACCCGCGCGCTGCGCTGGCTCTTGCCAGAGGCGGAAATGACTGCGCTGAGCTGCTAGGTGCGGCCGGCAGCTACGAGATGGCGATCCTGTTCACGGCGGATACCCATTTCGGGCATGCGGGCGCACTGGCGCTTTATCGGCGTCCATTCGGATCGGTTGCGGAGATGGACGCCGCGATGATCGAGCGATGGAACATGGCTGTCCGTCCGGAAGACGAAGTCTGGCATCTCGGCGACTTCGCGGTCAGGCAGAATGCGATCCGAATAATCGAGCTTCTCGCCACCCTAAACGGAACCAAGCATCTGATCGCGGGCAACAACGATGGCGCGGCCGTCCTGAGCGAGGCGGCATGGCGGTCTGTGCAGCCCTACCGCGAGATCGTCGTCGAAGGGACCCACCTTGTACTGTGCCACTACCCCTTTCGAACCTGGCGAAACATGGGAAAGGGCTGGATAGATCTGCACGGTCACAGCCATGGCCGCCTCACGCCGCAACCCCGGCAGTGCGATGTAGGGGTCGATGCGTGGAATTTCAGACCTGTTAGCATCGCTCAGATCCTGGCCCGGCTCCGGTCCAGGCGGCGCCGCTGATGATCGGGACCGCCCTCTACATCCAGCCGGCCGCCAGGCGATCTACATTGTCGCGAAACCGGTACCAGCTTCCGATTGCCGGCAGGAACCAGGGATTCCCCGAATACATGGGATGATCGGGGAAGTCCGGCGCGTCGAACGCGCATTCGTAATTCGCCTGGCCCGCGATCTTGCGCGCCGTCTGATGGCCAAGATAGGTCATCATCGCGACGCCGCTGCCGTTGCAGCCGAGCAGATAGTGCATTCCATCCTGCCGGCCCATGTGCGGCAGCGCGTCGAGCGTGAACGCGACGTTGCCGGTCCAGGCATGGGTGACCTTCGCATCCCTCAATTGCGGGAAGCGATCCGCCATGAAACGATGCAGGATCGGGGCGCTGGTCTGCGCGTCCACCTGCGTGAACCGGGCGCGGCCACCGAATATCATGCGCTTGCCGTCCGGCGACATGCGATAATAACAGAGGACGCGGCGGGTGTCGGCGAGCGTCCGGCGCTTGGGGATGAGCGACGCGGCAAGGTCGGGCGGCAGTTCTTCGGTCGCAATGATGTGGCTCGCGACCGGAACGACGCGGCGCCTGAGTTCCGGCGTGATGTCGCCAGTGTAGCCGTTGGTCGCTACGACCACCTCGTTGGCCTCGACGTCACCGCGACCCGTCCGCACGCGCCACCCATCACCCGATTTCGCGATCCGGTTGACCGGTGCCTGGGCGCAGACCGGAATGCCGCGCCGACGGCACGCATCCAGCAGGCCCTTGTAGTAAAGGGCCGGGTGCAGACTGGCGGAGCGTTCCACCACCATCCCGCCGTAGTAGTAGTCGCTCGCCATCTCCTCGCGCTGGCGCTCGCGGGGAACCATGTAGCATTCCGATTGCGCGACCCGATTGAGCCGATCAACTCGCTTGGCTTGACTCGCGTAGTGCCTCGGCGTCCAGGCCCCGACGAACCGCCCCGTCTTGCGCCAGAAGCACTGGATGTTTTCCTCGGTGATCAGGTTTTCGATCAGGCTGAACGCATCAGCGGCGTCCGCCAGCACCGCATCGCCGCGGTCCGTCGATAGGCTCTTGCCGGAGAAGCTCTTGCCGATGTTCACGCCGCCGCTCACGCCGCCGCCGTTGCGCGTGCTGGCGCCGAAGCCGAGCTCCTTCGCTTCGAGCACGACGCAATCGCTGCCCTGCTTCGCCAATTCGAGGGAGGTGGACAGTCCGCCATAGCCGGCGCCCACGATCGCGACCCGAACCCGCTTCGGAAGGTCGAGGGGATCCTGCGCCGTCGGCTGGTATGCCTCCCACCAGTACGGCATTGCCTTGAAGCTGGCATGGAAGATCGCTGATCGCGTCATTCCCGATCACTCTTGTGCAACGACCCAAGCCTGACGGAGCGGGCCTCGCGGGTCAATGCGGTCTGGTCCTTTTCGACGAGCCGGGCATTATCGGGGTCGGCATCCGCCGGCATGCCGCGAGGTTCGGGCGCGGGACCCAGGACCTGCAAATGCGGTAGCCTCTAATGAAAGCTCCGGCCCCCATCGACCGCTATTGCCGAGCCGGTCATGTAGCCGGACTCCGTGCCGGTGAGGAACAAGGCCATCGCCGCGACCTCGTCCGGGTGCCCGGGACGCTTGATCAGGTAGCGATCCGTGATCGCGCGAAGCGTGGCGTCGGGATCGGGGGCAGACTCGAAAGAGCGGTGAAAAAGCGGCGTATCGATGATGCCGGGGCAGATCGCGTTGACGCGTATGTTGTCGGCCGCGAGATCGACCGCGAGCGCCTTGCTGAGCATCACCAGCGCCGCCTTGGCGCTGCAATACGCGGTGCGATGCTCCAGCGGACGCAGCCCAGCGGCGGAGGCGATGTTGACGATGGTGCCCGCGCCGGCCCGGCGCAGCGCGGGCAGGGCGGCGCGGCAGACATGGAACGGGCCATCCAGGTCGACCGCCATGACGCGGCGCCAGTCAGCGGCGGTCATTTCGGCGAACGGACGGAGCAGGTCGATGCCGGCGCAGTTCACGACGCCATCCAGGCCGCCAAGCGCCTGGACCGCGGCGTCGACGGCCTGCTGCACCGCCGCCTCGTCCGCCACGTCGGCGACGAACGGAAACGCCCCGGCGCCGATCCGCCCCGCTGTCTCCCGCAGCCTTGCGTCCTGGCGATCCAGCATCCCGACCTGCGCTCCCTCGACGCGGAGCATTTCGGAAACTGCGGCGCCGATGCCGGAAGCGGCGCCGGTGACCAGGATGCGGCGGTTCGGAACGCGCATGATCAGCTCCACGGGTCGAGCGGCGCGTTGCGCCGTGCCGACCAGGATTCGTTCACGGGCGTGATGAATTTGAGCTTGAAGACCATTCGCTCCATCCGCCAACCCTCCGGCGTGCGGACATAGTCGTCCTCGGTGACCGCGCTCATCAGCATGGCCCGGTTGCCTTCGGTCAACGTGCATGGCTGCCAGAGCATCCAGGAGGCGTGCGCCGCGTCTCCTCGCAGCTCGATCGCCGGACTCACGAAGTAGTGCAGCGCGAAACTCCAGCCGGTGGCGCGCAGGTGGCGATAGATTTCCTCGCGGCCGCGGCGCAGGCCGAATTGCGGACCGCCGTCCCAGACGCCGTCATCGGTGAACACCGCGACCTGCTGGCGGGTGAGGACGTCGATCTCGTCCTGCGGTTTGCGCCGGTGGTCGTTGGTGTATTTTGCGTCCGCGCAGTGGGCATAGAACGCCTTCAGCGCACGGATCGCCTCGCAATCCTCGACGCGCCGCAGGCGCTGTTCGAGCGTGAGGTCGTCCAGGGGCGTGATCTGCATGGGTTTCCTCATGGTTCGCCGAGGCCGAGATAGATCTCCTGGACCCGCTTGTCGCGTTTGAGGTCGGTGGCGGCGCCCGCTATTTGGATCGCGCCGCGCTCCATGATCACCGCACGGTCGGCGATATCGAGCGCCACCTCGATCTGCTGCTCGACGATCACCACGGCGGTTCCCTGCTCGGCCCAGCGCTTGAGAAACGCGAGGGTCGGCGGGATCAGCGCCTGGGCGAGGCCGAGCGACGGTTCGTCGCACAGCAACACCTTGGGCTGCGCGACGAAGGCCTGGGCGAGCGCAAGCATCTGCTGCTGCCCGCCGCTGAGGTCGCGCGCCTGGGCGCGCAGCTTCTGGCGCAGCACCGGGAACATCTCCAGCGCGGGTTCGGCGAGCGCCTCGAAGTCGATGCGCGCGCCGCGAAAGGCGGCGCCGAGCTTGATGTTGTCGCGCACGCTGAGTTGCGGAAACACGCGATGGCCATCCAGCACGAGACGCAGGCCCGCGCGCGTGATCTCCTCCGGCGCCGTGCCCGTGATGTCGCTTCCGTCCAGCTCCACGCGGCCTCGCGTGGGCTTGATGAAGCCGGCGATGGTGCGCAGGAGCGTCGATTTGCCGGCGCCGTTCGGGCCGAGGACCAGCACGATCTCGCCGGGCGCGGCGGCGAGGTCGATGCCGCGCAGCACCGGAACGCGGCCGTAGCCGGCATGCACGTCAGCGACGCGCAGCATCGACCGATCCGGTGAACAGTGCGCGCACGCGCGGGTCGTCGGCGATCTCCGCTGGCGCGCCCTCGGCGACGATCTGCCCGGCATCGAGCACGCTGATCCGGTCGGCGACGCGCCACACCAGATGCAGATCGTGCTCGACCAGGAGAATGGTCTTGCCGAGCCGATCGCGGAGGAAGCCGATGAGGGCGGCGAAATCGCGCCGCTCCTCCGGCGAGAGGCCGGCGGCGGGCTCGTCCAGCAGCAGGATGTCCGCGTCGGTTGCGACCATGCGCAGCGTCTCCAGCACGCGCCGCTGGGCATGGGCCAGCAGGTCCGGACGGCTCGCGGTCCAGGCGACGCGGAACGGTTGCAGCATGCGCAACAGCCAGTGATGCCTCGCGCCGCGGAGATCGGCGCCGATCTCCAGGTTCTGCCAGATCGACATCTCCTCGAACACGCGCGGGGTCTGGAAGGTGCGGCCGAGACCGAGGGCGGCGAGGCGGTGCGCCGGAAGGCGCGAGCTGGCCTCGCCGCGCACCCGCACCTCGCCGCCGTCGAGCCGGATGAGGCCGGAGATCACGTTGAGCAGCGTGGTCTTGCCGGAGCCGTTCGGGCCGACAAGGCCATGCACGCGGCCGGCGGCAACGGCGACGTCCACGCCGTCGAGGGCGACGAGCTGGCCGAACTGCTTGCGCGCGCCCCGGACCGTGATGGCGGGACCGGATGGGCGCGCGTCCACGGAACCGGCGCCGTCGCCGCGATGGGCCAGCACGTGCCCGATGTCGATCGGCGGGACCTGGGCACGCAGCCGCCGCTCCCGCGCCGCCTTCACGAGGCTGCCCACCACGCCGTCGGGGAAGGCCAGCATGATCAACAGCGCGACAATTCCGTAGGCGAGCAGGCGATAGATTGACAGTTCCGCGAACACGGCGTTCGGCACCAGGTAGAGGATCCACACGCCGATCACCGGCCCGACGAGTTGCCCGGTGCCGCCGACGATCACCGAGAAGAAGAAAAAGATCGAGAGATCGACCCGAAAGGCATAAGGACTGACGAAGCCCAGCACGGGCACATAGAGCGCGCCCGCGACGCCGGTGCCGAGGGCGGCGAGGATGAAGGCGAGGAATCGCAGCTTTCCTGGATCGATGCCGAGCGTCATCGCCGCTTCCGGGCTGACTGCGGCCACGCGCATGCGACGTCCGGTGCCCGAGGCGCGCAGCGCGGCGTGCCCGGCCAGCGCCGCGATCGCAGCCGCCATGACGAGCAGCGAAGTCCAGCTCAGGCCGGCTCCGATCTCATGGGTCACCGAGGGCAGGCTGACCGAGATGCCGTTGATCCCGTTGGTCACGTCGTTGAACGCGACCAGCAGTTGCGGGAACACGACCGCGGCGCTGAGGGTGACGAAGCCGAGATAGTAGCCCTGCACCCGCAGCGCCGGTAGGGCGAAGAGGAACCCGAGCACCAGGGCAGCGCCGATTCCGGCAAGGAAGCCGAGCGCGTAGTCGTAGCCCCACAATCCGGTGATGATGCCGGCCGTGGTGGCGGCAAGTCCGAACACCGCGCCCTGGCCGAAGGAGACCTGCCCGGCATCGGCGAGCAGCATGTTTTGCAGGACGGCCACGGTGACGAACAGGTTCACCACCAGGAAATTGTGCGCCCAGTACGGACGGCCGGTGACCGCGGGCAGGATGATGCTGAGCACGACGCCGCCGATGCCGATCGCGAGTTGAACGAGCGTGGAGTCGATGCGGAGCGAAATGGGCGCGCGCGCACCGTTGCCGCGCGCGGGCTCGGTTTTGGGAAGGGCTTGGGCGTGGCGCATGCGGGTCAAACTCGGCGCGCGGCGGGCCGGCCGAACAGGCCCTCGGGCCGCACCATCAGCACCGCCACCAGAAGCGCGAGCGACACCAAATCCTGGAACTCGCCGCCGTACGTATAGGCCGCGTACATCGACGCCATGCCGACGAGCAATCCGCCGATCAGCGCCCCGAGGTCGCTGCCGAGACCGCCGATCACCGCTGCCACGAAGCCGTTCAGGACGTAGGACACGCCGAAATCATTGGCGATCGCGATCACCGGGGCGGCGACGAAGCCGGCGGAGCCGACGATCAGCCCGCTGATCGCGAACGCGATGATCTGAAGCCGGCGCACCCGGATGCCGGCAGCCCGCGCGGCGTCCAGATCCTGCGCGATCGCGCTGATGGCGAGTCCGGTGAGCATGCGCGTATGGAACAAATGCAACACGCCGAACCAGATCAGCGCCAGCGCCAGCGCCATCGCGTAGGGCGCGGGGACGCGGGTGCCGAGGAACCAGAAAGCCGGGAAGGGGCTGCGCACCGTCTGCTGCGCGGTCCCCTGATAGATCAGGATCACCGCGCCGATGATCACCGCCGCCGCGAGCGTCGTGATCAGCCAGGAATGCTGTTCCACGGAGGAGCGCAGCGGCAGCAGCGTGATGTATCCCTGCATCGCCAGCAGCGCCGCGATCAGCAGCGCGGAGGCGGGCAGCAGCACGAACCACTGGCCCATGCCGGGCACCGACGGCAGCACCAGGAAGGCGAACAGCCCGCCTAGCACCAGCATGTTGCCCTGGGCGAAGTTCAGGATGCCGCTGGAGTTGAAGACCACGTTGAAGCTCATGCCCACCAGCGCGAAGACGGCGCCGATGCCGATCCCGTGGACCAGGACGATCAGCGTGTCCTGCATCGGCGCGGCCCGGTCTCAGCAGCCATAGCGCTGCTGGATGCCGCCCTCTCGCATTCGGTCGGGATAGACGGCGGTCACCGCGTCCGGGCCGACCAGGAAGTGCGAGGTCGGGCTGGCGCTGAGGCTTCCCAGGATGCCCTTGTGGTTCTTCGCGTTCGCCTCGATCCAGGCGGCGATGGTCGGGCCGTCGGTCTTGCCGCCATTCGCCTCGATCGCATCCCTCATCAGCTGCACGCCGTCATAGAGCGTGGCCGCGAACTGCATGGAGAGATGCGCGGCCTGGTCCGGCCGGAACGCCTTCGCCCGCGCGACGAAATCGAGGAACGCCTTCGGCACGTCCGTCGCCTTGCAATAGGTGAACGCCTTGTAGGCGATGCCGGTGACGTCGTGCGCATGCAATGATTCGCCGCCGGCGTTCTTGATCACCGCGCTGGCGAAGGTGGCGATGGCGTAATTGCCGGTGACCTTCACGTTCCAGCCGAGTTCGTCCAAGCTTTTCAGGGCATTGCCGCCGTCCTCGCCGCTGCTCGGAAACAGGAACAGCGTGTCCGGGCTGCCGCGCTTGAGCGACAGCAGTTGCGGGGTCATGTCCACCGCGCGGTATTGGAACTGCTCCGTGCCGGTGAGCTTGATCCCGCGCGCGGCCATCTCGTGCTGCATCAACTCGACGAAGGACTTGGCCTGCGCGCCGCTATCGGAGAGGATCGCGCCCGATTTCGCCGACAGCGCCGTGGCGGCCTGATTGACCATCGCCTCGGCCTGCGTCCCGGCATTGATCAGCAGGCTGAAATAGTATGGCGCCGCCTTCGGGGTGATCTGCTCGGAGCCGGTCGCCCCCATCTGCGGGATTTTGGCCTCGTTCAGCACCGGCAGGGAGGCCATCAGCACCTGGCTGATGATCGGACCGAAGACGATGTCCACTTTGTCGTCCTGCACGAGACGCTTGATCTCACCGACGCCGACGGTCGGATCGGTCTGCGTATCCGCCGTGAACACCTGGAGCTTCCGCCCGTCGATGCCGCCGGCGTCGTTGATCTCCTTGATCGCGAGGTCGATGCCGAGCCGGGCGGCTTCCGCCGCCGTGGCGACGCCGCCGGTCAGATCAAGGAACTCCCCGACCTTGATCGGCGGCTTCTGCGCCGCGGCCGGGCCGGCCATCACCAGCGCGGCGGCGAATAGCGAAATCACCAAGCCGTAGGCTTTGGGCGTGTGCAGGCGAAACTTTGTCCGCATCAAAGCCTCCCGGATGGCGTGGGCTCTTGGGGCGTGTGGCCCATCCTTGTGCGACGCTGGCGGCATCGTCAATCTCGCGGTCGGCTTCATCAGGAGAACCGCGATGGCGGCGGACGTGCAGGGGCGGATTTGCGTGGTGACAGGTGCGGCGAACGGCATCGGCCGGGCGAGCGCGTTGTGCCTGGCGCGGGCGGGCGGCGATCTCGCCCTGCTGGATCGCGAGGCGGAGCCGCTGGCGGCGGTGACGCGGGAGATCGAGGCGCTGGGTCGCCGCGCCATGGCGCTGACCGTGGATTGCACCGACAGGGAAGCGGTGGAGGACGCGTTCCGCCGGATCGACACGCGCTACGGCGGGGTCGATGTGCTGTTCAACAACGTCGGCCAGAGCGCGCGGGAGCGCGCGAGCGAATTCTGGTGCTCCGATCCCGCGACGTGGCGCTTCGTGCTGGAGGTGTCGCTGCATTCCGCCATGCTGTGCGCGCGCCAGGTTGTCGGACGGATGCGCGAGCGCCGCGGCGGCAAGATCATCAACATGTCCTCCGAATCGGCGTTTTATGGCGATCTCGGCCTGGCCGACTACAGCGCCGCTAAGATGGGCGTGGTCGGCTTCACGCGGGCGCTTGCGCGCGAGCTGGCGCCGTTCCGGGTGAACGTCAACGCGGTGGCGCCCGGCGGGATTCGCACCCGCGCGCATGACCGTCTGCCGGCGGAAGTGATCGACCGCATCCGCGACAGCACGCCGATGGGCTACATCGCGGAGCCGGAGGATGTCGGCAACGTGGTGGTATTCCTGGCCAGCGAGGACAGCCGCTTCATCACCGGCCAGTCATTGCTGATCGACGGCGGGCGGTGGATGATCTGAGACGGACGCATTGCATTCGCGTCGCGTGCCGGTAGGCTGATCGCGGGCAGTTGGATCGACGGCACATGCGGGTTGGCATCGAAGTCGGCGGCACCTTCACCGACCTGGTCGCGGTCGATGGCGACCGGATCGAGATCGTCAAGGTTCCGAGCACACCGGCAAGCCCGGATGTGGGCGCGTTCGCGGCGATCGGCGCAGCCGGCATTCCGTCTGCTCGCGTGGCGGATCTGGTGCATGGATCGACCGTGGCCACCAATGCGATCCTGGAGCGCAAGGGCGCTCGCGTGGCGTTCGTCACCACGCGCGGCTTCCGCGACATCCTGTTTTTGCAACGCCACGATCGTCGCAACATCTACGACCTGCATTATGCCAAGCCCAGCCCACCGGTGCGCCGGCGCGACTGCTTCGAGGTGACGGAGCGGATCGACGCCATGGGCCGCGTCGTCGTGCCGCTCGACGAATCCGAGTTGCGCGGCAGCCTGATCCCGGCGCTGGCGGCGGGGCGCTACGATGCGGTCGCCATCTGCCTGCTTTCGGCCTGTGCCTCGCCGATGCACGAACAACGGCTTGCCGACGCGCTGCAAGCGGTCTTGCCGCAATTGCGCATCGCGTGCTCGCATCAGGTGGCGCGCGAGTTCCGGGAATTCGAGCGTGCCTCCACCACCGCGCTTTCGGCCTATGTGCAGCCGGTGATCGACCGCTATCTCGATCGGTTCGAGGCGAGGCTGGCGGAGGCCGGGTTTCGCGGCCGGTTCAGCGTGATGCAGTCCAACGGCGGCCGGCTGCCGGCGGCGGCCATGCGGGTGAACGCGATCACCGCGCTGTTCAGCGGACCCGCCGCCGGCGTGGTCGGCGCGACCCGTCAGGCCGGGCGATCCGGTCGCGGCGATCTGATCACCTTCGACATGGGCGGCACCAGCACCGATGTCAGCCTGGTGCAGGACGGCGCGCCGGGGATCGCGTCGGAGACCGAGATCGACGGCCTGCCGATCCGCACGCCGGTGCTCGATATCGTCTCGGTCGGCGCGGGTGGCGGCAGCCTGGTGTGGATCGACGATGGGGGGATGCTGCGCGTGGGTCCGCGCAGCGCCGGCGCCGATCCCGGCCCGGCCTGCTACGGCCGCGGCGGCGCCTTGCCGACGGTGACGGACGCGCATGTGGTGCGCGGCACGATCCGGCCGGAGGCGTTCCTCGGCGGCGCGATGCCGCTCGACGCCGATCGCGCGCATGAGGCGTTCCAGCCGCTCGCGGCGCGGCTCGGCACCGATGTCGCGGGCGCGGCGGCAGCGGCGATCCGGCTCGCGGTCGCCAACATCGTCCGCGCGATCCAGCTCGTCTCGACCGAGCGCGGGCGGGACCCGCGCGACTATGCACTGGTGCCGTTCGGGGGCGCCGGCCCGCTGCTGGCGGCGGAGATCGCGGCGGAGCTGGGCGTGCGCGACATCCTAGTGCCGCCGAATCCGGGCGTGATCTCCGCGCTCGGCCTGATCGCCGCCGATTACGTGAGGATCGCCGGGATCACTCGCCGCACCGCGTTGGACGAGGGCGCGCCCGCCGTGCTGCGCGACGCCTTCGCCAGGTTTCGCGCCGAGGCGGGACAGGAATTCCGCGGGCTCGAACTGTACGGCGCGCTCGATTTCACCGCGACCGCCGACATGCGGTTCCTCGGGCAGGCGTTCGAGGTTCCCGTGGAGCTGGATGTCGCTGGCCTCCCCGGGCTGACCGTGAGCGAACTCGCCGAGCGTTTCACCAGCGCGCATCGGCGTCTCTACATGCACGGCGGCAAGCCGGGGCGGCGCGTCGAGATCGTCGGGCTGCGCTTCGGCGTGCGCCGACCGCTCGAAGCCATGCCGGCCTTCCGCGAGCGCGCGGTCGCCTCCAAGCACCCCGGAGACGCTCCGGTGCAAAACGGTGGCGGGCGGGTAATGGCGCATCTGGTGGACGCCGCGGGGCTGACGTCAGGCGAGCCGATCGCCGGCCCTGCGCTAATCGAGGGCTACAGTTCGACAACGTGGGTGCCGCCGGGGTGGCGCGCGATGCCCGATGCGCACGGCAATATCCTTCTCCACGGGACAGCCCCATGACGCTCGATCCGGTTGACTACGCCATCATCAGCCAGGCGCTCATCGCAGCGGCGCGCGAGATGGGGGTGAAGCTGGTGCGCTCCGCCTATTCCACCGTGCTACGGGAGGCGCGCGACGGTTCGGCGGCGCTGCTGGACGCGCATGGCAACACGGTGGCGCAAGCCGAGCTGATTCCGATGCAGCTCGGCACGATCGGGCACATCTTCCAGCCCTGCGCGGCGCTCTATCCGGTGGAGACGCTGGAGCCAGGCGACTTCTTCGCCATCAACGACCCGTATTCCGGCGGCCAGCACTTGCAAGACGTGTTCCTGTTCCACCCGATCTTCCATCGCGGGCGTGTGCTCGGGTTCTCGGCCTCGGTGGCGCACCACCTCGATCTCGGCGGCGGCAGCCCGGGGCTCAATCCGCTGGCAAGCGATGTCTGGTCGGAGGGGCTGATCATCCCGCCGCTCAAGCTGAGCATGGCGCGCGACTGGCACGGCGGCATGTTCGAACGGTTGCTGCGGGCGAATGTCCGCGTGCCGCACCAGACGATGGGCGATTTCGACGCGCAGATGGCGGCGAACGCGATCGGCATGGCGCGCATCGGCGAACTCGCGGAGCGCTACGGCGCCGAGACGGTGGTGGCCGTCATGGCCGCGCTTCAGGACTATTCCGAGCTGCGCATGCGCGCGGCGATCCGCGAGGTGCCCGACGGCGTCTACACGGGCGAGGACGCGGTGGACGACGACGGCGAGAGCGACGCGCCGCTGCCGGTGCGCGCCGCCGTCACCGTCGAGGGCGACACGATCGCGGTTGACTTCGCCGGAACCGCGCCGCAGGTGCGACGCAACCTGAACGCACCCTTCGCCTCCACGATGTCGGCGGCGCTGTCCTGCGTGAAGGCGGTGCTGACCAGCCCGGATATCCCGTTCAACGCCGGCGCCGGGCGGCCTGTCCGCATCAGCGCGCCGCGGGGATCGCTGCTGAACCCGAACCGGCCGGCGCCCGTGCGTGCGCGCATGGAGGCATGTTTTCGCGCCTGGAACGCGGTGATGAAGGCGCTCGCGCAGGCGGTCCCGGAGCGCGCCATCGCCTGCGGTTTCGACACCACCACGGTCAGCGTCCTGTCGCACCTCAAGACCGAAGGCTGGTCGGTCTATCTGGAGATCAGCGGCGGCGGCTATGGCGCGTCCGCTGCGGCGGACGGCTGCGACGCGGTGGACGGGCCGCTTTCCAATTGCTCCAATACGCCGGTGGAGGCGCTGGATCAGGACTTCGACTTCTTCCGCGTGCTCGAATACAGCCTGCGCCCCGACAGTTGCGGCGAGGGCGCATGGCGGGGGGGCTTGGGCTTCCTGCGCCGGTTTGAAATCCTGTCCGACGAGGTGAAGATCGCGCTCTACAGCGATCGGTTCCGCCGCGCGCCGGACGGGCTGATTGGCGGCCGATCCGGCAGCACCGGGTTCTGCGAAATCCGCCGCGGCGGTCAGGCGATCCGACTGCAATCCAAGGCCGAGGCGCGGCTGCAGAAGGGCGATGTCGTCACGCTCGCGCTTGGCGGCGGCGGCGGGTATGGCGCTCCGGCGGATCGTCCGCCCGCCCGTCTGGAGGAGGACCTCGCCGATGGACTGATCACGCCCGTCAAGGCGGCGGGGTGGGGCCACGAAGGACGGCCGGCGCGATAGAGCGAGCGCGACGCTCCGAACATGGACGCTGCCCGCCGAGGAGGCTAGCATTCTCGCCGCCCATCAGACGGACGCATCGCGTATGGACGATCAGCTTGAGCGGGAGATCGCCGGACTTGGCGTTGCCGCTGCGGACTATGCCGCCACGCACGAACGCATCCCGAAGCTCTCATACCCGCCGGGAATCCAGATTGCCGTGAACTTCACGGCCGATTTCGATGCCATGCTGCTCCGTCGGCTGATGAACGAACCGCCGATGCAGCTTGCGAAGGGCGAATTCGGCGGACGGGTCGGAATTTGGCGGCTGATCGAATTGTTCGATTCGCATGGCGTGAAGGCGACGATCTTCACCCCCGGCCGCATCTGTGAACTCTATCCTCAGGCGGTGCGGGCCGCCTCACGAAGCGGGCATGAAATTGCCGATCACATGTGGGAGCACCGGGTGCCCCGCGAGCCGGAGCTGGAGCGGGATCATCTGCGCAAGACCGCCGCGGCGCTGGAGCGGCTGACCGGCCGCCGCCCGGTCGGTACGCGTAGCTCCCACAGTCTTTCGCTGCTGAAGGAGGAGGGCTTCATCTACGTGTCGGAGGGCGCGGCGGACCACCTTCCCTACTACGTCCGCGACTCATCCGGAGCGACCCGCCTGCTGAACATCCCCTTCCATTTCGCCATCGACGACGCAATGTTCTTCAGCTTCGCCTGGATGGGCAGCGAGAACGCGGCCCAGCGCATCACCGATCCCGACCGCGTCTTCGACCTCTGGTGGGATGCGTTCATCCAGCAATACCGCGCGGGCGGATACCTGAATGTCTGTCTGCACCCGTTCGTTTCGGGCCGTGCGCTCAGGATCGCCATGCTTGACCGGCTGGTCGCCCGGATGAAGGCGCTGCCCGGCGTGTGGTTTCCAACCTGCGAGGAACTGGCGCGCCACGTCATCGCCACCGCGCCGCAACGTGCCTGAGCCGAGCGGGAGGCGGACACCATGCCCTGGAAGCAAGGCTACACCATCTCCGACGAGAAGACTCTGCCCGATGCCGAACTGCGCTGGCCGGACGGCAGCCGGTGCTGCATCAGCATCACGGTTGACCTCAGCGTGGCGCCCGGCCCCGACGGCATCCGCGCGAAGGATGTGGCGACGCCGGAGGCGTATTTCGCGGCTCATGAGGGGTTGGACCAAATCCTGGCCGTGCTTCGGCGGCATGGCCTGAAGGCCACCTTCGCCGTTCCGGCAGTGATCGCGGAAATCCATCCGCCCAGGCTGCGAGCCGTGATCGAGCAGGGCCATGAAATAGCGACCGGCGGCTTTCGTCACGAGGACGTGAGCGACCTCTCTCGCACGGCCGAGGCTGAGCGCATCGCCGCCGCAACGGAGATCCTGGCGAGGGTGACAGGACGGCGCCCGGAAGGATGGTTCTCCCTGCCGCGCCAAGGCGATCCGTTCGCCGGAGGGACAATCAGCCCTAACACCATGGATCTGCTGATCGAAGCCGGCTATCTCTGGTTCGGCAACGGCCTCGCGGACGACATCCCGCACTATTGGGTGACGGATTTCGACCGCAAGCGCGCGATCCTCACCCTGCCCTACTACTACCATTTCGACGATCAGTTCTTCCTCATGTTCCCCGCCAAGGGCACGGGCCTGGAAAACGCGGATTCGCTGTTCCGCAACTGGCGCGCGGAGTTCGATGCCCAGTACAGGCGAGGCCGTCATTTCGGGATGACGCTCCACCCGCAGGGGAGCGGTTGGGCGCACCGTCTCGAACGGCTCGATCAATTCTTCGACCACATGCGCGGCTTTCCCGGACTTTGGAATCCGACGGGAAGCGAATGCGCGCGCTACTGGGAAGCGACCTATCCCAAGAGCACGCATCTGAAGCTCGAACCGAGCATCTGGACCGACTATCCCGGAAGCCTGAGCTGAGCGCAGCGGCACCGGACAAGGGGGAGGAAGCATGCGACGTCGCGATGTGGTGCTGGGAGCGGCCGCCCTCGCAACCCCGGCCATCAGGTCGGCGCGCGGACAGGCGACGAAAACGGTCGTGCTCGGCGGCTCCGTGCCGCTCAGCGGCGCGGCGGCCGAGACGGGCCTCAACGTCAACAATGGATATCTGACTGCGGCGAGCTATCTGAACGACGTCCTCGGCGGCGTGGAGGTCGCGGGCGAAAAATACCGCGTCGCGCTGAAGCTGTTCGACGACGCCAGCGACCCGGCCCGGGCGACCACGCTGATCCAGCGGCAGATCGACCAGGGCACGAATTTCTTCCTGGGCTCCTTCGGCAGCAACATCGTGCTGCCGACGGCGGCGATCGTCGAGCGAGCGCGCAAGCCGATGGTGCAGACCGGCGGCGGGTCCGACGCAATCTTTACCCGCGGCTTCAAATACGTCTTCGGCATGTACCCACGCGCAACGCGACAGTTCGACAGCGCCGCCGCGCTGTTCAAGACGATGCAGCCGCTGCCGCAGAGCTATTCGGTGATCTACACCAACGACGCCTTCTCCAAGACCGCGGCGGAGGGCGTCCGGCTGTCCTGCAACGCCGCGGGATTCAAGCTGCTGGACAGCTACGAACTGCCGGAGAAACCTTCCGATGTTTCGAGCGTGCTCGGCTCGGTGCGCGCCAAGACGCCCGACCTGCTCATTTGCGTCATGCACGACCAGGACTCCCTGCTGATCGCCCGGCAGATGATCGCGAGCGGCACGAACGTGAAGCTGCTGTTCCAGGGTCTCGGGCCGCAGCTCGCTTCGTTCCGGCAGGCGCTCGGCAAATACGCCGACGGGCTGTACACGTCGATCTACTGGGACGAGCACGTTCCTTACAAGGGCAAGTTCTTCGGCGACTCTCAGAAATTCGCCGCCTATTACCGGAGCAAGTTCACGCGCCCGATCGCGTATCACACCGCCGGGGCGGCGGCCTGCATCGTCACCTACATCCTGGCGATGCAGGCGGCGAAAAGCCTCCGTCCCGAGCCCGTGCGCGACGCGCTCGCCGCGGCCGATTACCAGACGTTTTATAGCCGGATCAAATTTACGCCGCAGGGCGATGGCGACCCGATCATCATGGGTGCGATGGTCGGGCAGGTGCAGAAGGGAAACGTGGAGATCGTCTTCCCGCTGGAGGCGCGCTCGGCAAGCCCGATCTATCCCGCGCCGCCCTGGGACAAGAGGGCCTGAGAAAGCCGAACGGGGATGCACCTCGTTGCGCAGACCCTCGCGGACGGACTGGTGCTGGGCGGCATCTATGCCCTGTCCGCGGTTGGCTTCTCGCTGATCTTCGGCGTGCTGCACGTCATCAATCTGAGCCACGGGATTCTGGTGCTGATCGGCGCCTATCTCGCGCTGATGTTCTCCAGCGCGTTGCATCTCGACCCGCTTCTCACCACGCCGCTGGTGATGCTCGTACTGTTCGTCGCCGGCTACTTCTATCAGCGCCTGTTGATCCAGCACTCGGTGGACGGTTCGCATCTCGGCTCGATGCTGCTGACGTTCGGTGTCGCGCTGATGCTGCAGAACGTGCTGGTCTGGGCGTTCTCCCCGGACGTGAGGAGCATCACGCCGAGATATGCCTTCGCCTCCTTCCATGTGGGCGGACTGGCCTTCGACGCCGTGCGGCTGAGCGCGCTGCTGACCAGCCTGATCATGCTGTCCTGTCTCGCGGCTTTCCTGAAATGGTCCCCGCTCGGGCGGATCATCCGGGCCACGGCGCAACAGACCCTCGCCGCGCGCCTCTGCGGCGTGAACGTGCCGCACGTGTTCGCGCTGACGTTCGCCGTCTCGGCGGCCTTCGCCGGAGCGGCGGGAATCGTGATCGGGATCATCCTGCCCTTCGCGCCGGCCGACGAGGCGCTCTGGACGTTGAACGCCTTCGTCGTTGTCGTGCTCGGCGGCGTCGGCAGCCCGGCGGGGGCGCTGATCGGCGGCCTGCTGCTGGGCATCGTCAACACCCTCACCGCCCAGTATATCGGCCCGGCCTTTCCGAACGTGACCATGTTCCTGATCCTGGTGCTGATGCTGCTCATCCGCCCGAACGGCCTGCTCGGGAATGCCTTCAGCCCGTCGCGATGAGCCGCCCCGCCCTGCCAACTGTGACGACGCTGCTCATCGGCCTTCTCTGCTTCGCGCTGCTTGCCGCCGCGCCCGCGCTGATGCCGCCCTTCTATGTCCGCGTCGGACAGTTGATGTTGTATTCGGCAGGCCTCGGGGTTGCCTGGGGAATTCTGGGCGGGTTCGCGGGCTACCCCAGCTTCGGCCACGCGGCGTTTATCGGTGTCGGCGCTTTCGCCGCCGGGCTGGCGGAAGCACGCTACCCCGCGCTGCCACTGTCATTGCGCCTGCTGGTCGGGCTTGCCGTCGGCGGCGGCGCATGCGCCCTGCTCTCCGCCGCGATCGCATATCCCATCCTGCGGCTGCGGGGCACGTTCTTCGCGATTGCCATGCTCGGCGTGTCGCATGTCTGTGCGGAGTTGAACAACAACGTCGATGCGCTGCAAGGCTCGCTCGGGCTGACCTTCGCCGATATCGCGCCGGAAACCTGGGAACCCGTGATCTTTTTCTACGAGCTTTACCTGATCGCCGGAATGGTCGTGCTGTTGGTCGCATGGCGCATCCGGCGCAGCCGGTTCGGCGCAGGCCTGCTCAGCATTCGCGAGGACGAGGACACGGCGCGGATGCTCGGCGTCCCGACGGAACGCTACAAGCGCGCCGCATTCGTGATCAGCGCCGTCCTGACGGGGCTGCTTGGCGTGATCTACGCCCACGCGCTCGGCTACATCACCACGGATTCCGTGTATCGCGATGACACCAATTTGAATCTGATCGTCTTCTCCTTGCTTGGCGGCATCGGTACCCTTGCCGGCCCGGTGATCGGCGCCTTCCTGCTCGTGTTCATCACGCAGGTCGTGCTGGGCAGCCTGCTGGACTTCCATCTGTTCGCAACGGGTCTGCTGCTCGTGGTGTTGGTGCTCGCAGCGCCGGGCGGCATTCTGGGGCTGGTCAGGAACATCGGCCGGCGCCGCAGGCCCGCCGTGGCTCCAGCGGAATGAGCGCAGGGCCGGTCTTGCGGGTCGCGGGCTTGTCCAAGCGGTTCCGCGGCCTGGTCGCGATCCGGGACGTCTCCTTCGCCATCCAGCCGGGCTCGATCACCAGCATCATCGGCCCGAACGGGGCGGGCAAGTCCACGCTGTTCAACCTGGTGACCGGATATCTCGCGCCAACCGCGGGCGAGATTTATTTCCAAGATACGCGCATCACGGGGATCAGCACGAACCGCATCGCCGAGTTGGGCATCGCCCGCGCCTTCCAGATCGCGCGCCCGTTCCGCGACATCAGCGTGTTCGAGAATGTGCGAATCGGCGCATTGTTCGGCAAACGCGGCGCGCGCGATGTGGCTGCGACCACCGGCCGCGCGCTAGACGTTGCGGGCATCGCCCATCTCGCCGACCTGCCGGCGAGCACGTTGACCGTCGGACAGTTGCGGCATCTGGAGATCGCGCGCGCGATCGCGACCCGTGCCGACCTGCTGCTGGCCGACGAACCCTGCGCCGGGCTGAACCCCACCGAGACCGCGACCATGATCGGGGTGCTGCGCCAGATCCGCGCGAACGATGTGACGGTGCTGCTGGTCGAGCACGACATGCCATCCGTGATGGAAGTGTCCGACCGTGTGCTCGTGCTCGATGCGGGACGCATGATCGCCGACGGCACGCCCGAAGAGGTGGCGACCGACCCGCGCGTGGTCGCGGCCTATCTCGGCGCAGCGGAAACCGACGATGCCTGAAGCTCAGTGCCCGAGGAACGCGCGCTGGACATAGCTGTCGGCCAGCAACTCCTGCCCGGTCCCGGCCAGCACCACCTCGCCCTTCTCCAGCACGTAGCCACGATGGGCGATGCGCAGCGACTGGTGAAGATTCTGCTCCACCAGCAGCACGCCGATGCCGCCTCGGTTCACCGCCCCGATCAGCCGGAAAAGCTCCTGCGTGACTGTGGGCATGAGGCCGAGCGATGGCTCGTCGAGGATGATGAGCCGGGGCTCGGCCATCAGCCCGCGAGCGATGGCGAGCATCTGCTGCTCACCTCCGCTCATGGAGCCCGCGAGCTGGCCGCGCCGCTCGGCCAGGCGCGGAAAGAGCGCGAAAGCCTGCTCGACCAGCGCGGGAACCTGGCCCCAAGCCTTGACGTGCGCCCCAAGCTGGAGATTCTCCAGGACCGTCATCTGCGGGAACACCAAGCGTCCCTCGGGAACCAGCGTGACGCCGCGTCGGACGACGACATGGCTGGGCGCTCCCGCGAGCTGCTCTCCGCCGACGATGACCGAACCGCGTTGCGGCCGCAGCACGCCGGCGATCATCTTCACCGTGGTTGATTTGCCCGCCCCGTTCGCGCCCAGCAGCGCCACGATCTCGCCCTGCCCGACCGTGAGCGAGACGTTGCGGACGGCGAGCGCGCCGCCATAGGCGTAGGCCAGGGCAGCGACATCGAGCAGCATCGCGCCGGTCGGCTGTGTCGCTGCGGGCGGCATCACGCTGAAGGCTGCTTGCGATAGGCGTAATTCCGGTCCAGCCGCTCCAGCAGGTAATCGCCGTAGCGCACCGGCGGGAATTTCGGCGGGTCCTCCGGGCCGCAACAGGTCGGTAGAACGGCCACGATGCTGTCCATCGACATATCGAAGAAATAGGGACAGGAGTAACGATCGCCACCCGACAGATTTTTCACTCGGTGCGGCGTGGACTGCCACCGTCCGTTCGTCCAGCGGGCGAGCATGTCGGCGACGTTGACCACCCATGTGCCGGGGATGGGGGGCGCCTTCAGCCAGGTTCCGTCGCGACGGCGTACCTCCAGCCCACCGGCATTGTCCTGCGCCAGGATGGTGATGAAACCATAGTCGGTGTGCGGCGCGGAGCCGAACGCGTCATCGGGCGCGTCGGGCGCCTGCGGGGGGTAGTGCAGCAGCCGCAGAAAGGTCGTGGGCTGCTCGAAGAAGCGGGCGAACCAGTCCGGAGGCAGGCCGAGCGCGAGCGCCATGGGTCGGAGCAGGCGAAGGCAGAAGCCCCGCATCGCGCGCTCGTATCCCTCCACCGCTTCGCGAAATCCCGGCAAGTCGGGCCATTGATTCGGGCCTTCCAGCGGCCGTCCGAAGCGCGGATCCTCCGCAGGCACCTCGTGCATCAGCATGAACGACTCGCTGTCGTTCGGGCGCGTGACCCGCGCGACCGTCGAGGTTTCGATCAGCGACGTCCTCGGCGCCATGTAACCGCGATGAAAGCTGTTCATCGCGATCGCCTGCTTCATCGCCGGCGGCATCGCGTGGAAACGGCGGGAAGCGGCGAACACGTCCTCGCATCGGGATGCCTCCACGCCGATGCCGCGAAAATAGCAGAAGCCGATCCTGGTGAACGCTGAATCAAGCTGGCAAGCAAGGCTCGAACTCGTCCGAACCTTCGAAGTCTATGACGGGAAGCTGGTCGAGATCATCAAGCGGCAGCGCAACCGCGGCCATTGTCTTGTCTCCCCTTATCGACGCGGCGCGCTCAGTCGAGGCGAACCCCATGCTTTCCGCGCACGGCGCCGGCGTAGTTCATGTTACGAAACCAGGTCATGTACTCGGGACAGGCAATCGGCTCGTAGCCCGGCGAGGCAGAGGCCGAGATCGACGACCGGAATTTCTTCGGCCGCATCGACGCGAGGGAGGGCGCATACACCGGCATGTGGCGGACCTCGGACGGCATCTCAGTTCCTGCACTCGACGGCCCGCCGCGTCAATATCTCCGATGGACCGAACGCGCCAACCAGCCCATGTCCCCCGCGGCGCGGCCTGCCACGCGCGGCCGTGATCCTGCACCGGATGTGGAGCGACGAATTGAGTTCCGTTGGGGCAAGCAGTCGGGTGGCCAGGCCGCGCCAGCGGCGGCCTGAAAGAGGCGTTCCCGGTTCCGCCTGACAAGGGCGGAGCCGTGTCGTTCCCGTGGGGGACGATGGGGCGAGGCCCCATTATGCGGCGGCCATGCGCCGGCCGCGAAGAGAAGCCTACGGGATCGGCATGAGACGCGAGGAACAGCTTGACCTCGGCAACCCCAATCAGAGAAGACTCCAAATCCCAGACCAGCGCAGCCGATGTCGAGCACCGTCCACCCCGCCTTCCTCGCTCGACGGCGGCTCCCCAATCGGTGGGACCTGTTCGCGATTCTGTTCGTGTTCGGCGCGCTCGCCGCGATGGCGCGCGTGGCGGGGGAGACCTTCGCGCCGATCAGCGCGCCGACGGCGCTGGCGGTCAGCCTCGACCCGGCCAACCTTCCTGGATACGCGGCGCGCACCACGCTGCGCATGTTCGCCGCACTCGCGGCCTCGCTCGTGTTTACCTTCACCTATGGCACGGCGGCGGCAAAGAGCCGGCGCGCGGGCGCCGTTCTGGTTCCGCTGCTCGACATCTTGCAGTCGGTGCCGATCCTCGGGTTCCTGACCTTCACCGTCGTCTTCTTCCTGAGCCTGTTCCCCGGCCGGGTGCTGGGGCTGGAGCTGGCCGCGATCTTCGCGATCTTCACCAGCCAGGCCTGGAACATGGCGTTCAGCATGTACCAATCGCTGAGCACCCTGCCGGCCGACTTGCAAGAGGCGGCGCAGAGCTTCCGGCTCAGCGCCTGGCAGCGGTTCTGGCGGCTGGAGGTGCCGTTCGCCGTGCCGGGCCTGGTCTGGAACACGATGATGTCGATGTCGGGCGGTTGGTTCTTCGTCGTCGCCGCGGAGGCCGTGACGGTTGGCGAGAAGACATGGACCCTGCCGGGCATCGGCTCCTATGTCGCCCTGGCGCTGGAGCGGCGCGACATCGCGGCGGTCGGGTACGCGATCGGGGCGATGTTGGTGGTGATCCTGCTCTACGATCAGCTGCTGTTCCGCCCGCTGGTCGCCTGGTCGGCCAAGTTCCGCTTCGAGACGACGGCGGCGCTCGACGCGCCGGACCCCTGGATGCTGCGGCTGGTGCGACGCACGCGCCTGCTGCGCGCGGCGGGAACGCTGGCGGGTGATGCGCTGGCCTGGGCGGGCGGGCTGCAACTGGGCCCCGCGCGCCGGCCCCGTTCGTTCCGAGCCCCCCCGTCGCGCGTGGTCGATGCGCTATGGCTGGCCGTGCTGGCCGCCGTGCTGGCCTGGGCGGTGTGGCGGATCGTGGGCTTCGTGGTGGGTCAGCTCACCTGGCCGGACGTTCGCGAGGCGGTGGTATTGGGCTGCGTCACCCTGGCCCGGGTCGCGGTGCTGATGGTGATCGCCACCCTGATCTGGGTTCCGATCGGGGTCTGGCTGGGACTGCGCCCGACTTGGGCGAGGCGGGCGCAGCCCGTGGCGCAGTTCCTGGCGGCGTTTCCCGCCAACCTGCTCTATCCGCCCTTCGTCCTGTTCATCGTGCATTTCCGCCTGAGCCCGGATGTGTGGCTGACGCCCCTGATGATCCTCGGGACCCAGTGGTACATTGTATTCAACGTCATCGCCGGTGCCGCGGCGTTTCCGGGGGACCTGCGGGAGGCGGCGGCGAATTTCGGCGTCACCGGGCGGCTGTGGTGGCAGCGGGTCATGCTGCCGGGGATCATGGCTTATTACGTGACCGGGGCGATCACCGCCTCCGGCGGGTCCTGGAACGCCTCCATCGTCGCGGAGGTCGCTTCCTGGGGCGACACCCGTCTCGCGGCGCACGGGCTTGGCGCGTATATCGCGGAGGCGACCGAAAAGGGAGCGATGGCGCGGGTCGTGCTGGGGGTGGCGGTGATGTCGGGCTTCGTGCTGATCGTCAACAAGCTGCTGTGGCGGCCGCTCTACGCGTATGCAAGCCGGCGCCTGACCCTGACGTGACGGAGCGCGCGATGGCCGCCCATCCCAAGACGCCGGTGCTGATGGAGGTGCGGGCAGTGCGCCAAGCATACCACAAGGAGGCGAACGCCGATCTCGTGGTGCTGGACGACGTGAACGTCGCGCTGCGTGAGGGCGAGATGGTGGCGCTGCTCGGCCGGTCGGGGTCGGGCAAATCCACGCTACTGCGCATAGTCGCCGGGCTGCTGCGCCCCACGGCAGGACAGGTCCTGTGGCACGGCAACCCGATCGACGGACCGCCGGCGGGCATCGCGATGGTGTTTCAGAGTTTCGCGCTGTTTCCGTGGCTGAGCGTGCAGGAGAACGTGGAGCTCGGCCTGGAAGCGCGCGGGGTTCCCCGCGCCGAACGGGCGCGCCGCGCCGAGCAGGCGATCGACCTGATCGGCCTCGGCGGGTTCGAGAGCGCCTATCCCAAGGAGCTGTCGGGCGGGATGCGCCAGCGCGTCGGGCTGGCGCGCGCGCTGGTCGTGCACCCCGACCTGCTGCTCATGGACGAGCCGTTCAGCGCCCTGGACGTTCTGACAGCCGAGACGCTGCGAACCGACCTGATCGACCTCTGGACCGAGGGGCGGCTGCCGCTGAAATCGGTGCTCATGGTCACGCACAACATCGAGGAGGCGGTTCTGATGTGCGACCGCATCCTGGTGTTCTCGGCCAATCCGGGGCGCGTCGCGCATGCGCTTCCCGTGCCGTTCCCGCACCCTCGCAACCGCTTGGACCCGGCGTTCCGCAAGCTGGTTGACGACATCTACGGGCTCATGACGCGCCGGAGTCCGCCCGGTGCCCGCCCGACCGGCACCGTGCCGGCTCCGAGCATCGACCTGCAACTCCACCGGGTCGGCACCAACCTGATATCGGGGCTGATCGAGGCGCTGGCCGCCCCGCCCTACAACGGCCGCGCCGACCTGCCGGCGCTGGCGGGGGCGTTGCAGCTTGAACTGGACGACCTCTTTCCTCTGGGAGAGTCGCTGCAACTGCTCCAGTTCGCCATGCTGGAGGAGGGCGACATCGTGTTGACGGATGCCGGGCGCGCCTTCGCCGCGGCGGACACCGACACGCGCAAGCGCCTGTTCGCCAACGCGCTGCTCGCGAACGTGCCACTGGTCGCGATGATCCGGCGCGTGCTGGACGAGCGCTGGAACCACCGCGCCTCCGCCGTGCGCTTCCGCGAGGAGCTGGAGGACCACATGTCGCCGGAATACGCCGAGGACACGCTGCGCGCGACGATCGCATGGGGGCGCTACGCGGAGCTGTACAGCTACGACGAGGAGGCGGAGCAGTTCAGTCTGGAGGAGATGGAGTAGCCGGAGGGCACCTCGCGGAGCTGGCGGTAGTCGCCGACACGGCGGGTGAACTGGGTGGCGTCCAGGTGCTCCAGCAAGGGCACGCTGTATTTGCGGGAAATTCCGAGCGCGGCGCCGGCGTCGCCGACCAGCAGGCCGGGGCCGGTCGCCAGCAGGGGGCGCAACCGGCGACGCGCCTCCTCGATGGCGTCGCGATGGAACAGGATCTCGCGCTTCTGCACGCGGTCGGGCGCGCGCACCAGGACGCCCTCGCGCACCAGGCGATCCAGGGCGCGGCGGGTTTCGATGTCCTCGGGTTTGTCGGTGGGGGGCGTCAGACCGGCGCGGCGGAACGCCTCGGAGAGCTTCGCGTCGAGCATAGTAGCGGCGGCCTTGCGGGCGCGCTCCTGTTCCACGCGGATCAGGCGGATGCGGCTTGCCCGCTCGATCCGGCCGGCGGCGGCGAGGCGGGCGAGCGCCATGTCGAGCGCTTCCGCCCCGCAGCCTGGCAGCGCGGCGCGGAGCCGATCGCGCGCCAGCCCCTCGGGCCGCGCCGCCGAGGTGGCCTCCAGCACCCGCAGGACAGCCGCCTCCAGGCGCGCCAGTGCGGGCGCGGCGACCGCCACACCGGCGGCGATCAGGCCGCCTCCGCGTCGCAGCTCCGCCTCGATGCGGGCGGGCGACAGGCCGGCCAGGCGGGCAAGAGAGATCAGCGTCGCTCCGCGCGCGCCGGCGCGTTCGAGCGTCGCCGCGACGATCGCGACGGGCGGCTCGCGCGCCAGGGTCGCCGCCCAGGCGAGCGCGGCGGGATCGGCGCGTTTCAGGCGCTGCGCGGTCGCGTCCAGCACCCGGCCGCCAGCGACGAGGCGCGGCGGCGAGGTCAGCCGAAGGACGATGTGCTCCCCCACCGGCATCGCCGCACGCGGCGCGCAGCGGAGTTGGGCAAGGCAGGACTGCCCCGGCGCCAGCTCCGCGCGGTCCAGCAGGCGCAGCGTGGCGTCAACCTCGCTGGTGGCGAACAGCAGGCGCAGCTTCGTGGCCGAGACGAGCGGGGACGGCGCGCTGGGAGCGGCGTGAAGCGCGACCGTGAGCCAGGAGGAGGCGCTCAGCAGGCCAGGGGTGGCAAGCGCGAGGCCCTGGCGCACTTCGGCCGGCTCCACGGACCGCAGATTGACGGCCACGCGCTGGCCCGGCGCCGCGACCGGGACGCTGGCCCTGCGTACCTGCACGCCCCGCACCCGCACCCGCCGGCCGGGCGCCAGCTCGACCTCGTCGCCGGCGGCGATCGTGCCCCAGCGCAGCGTCCCAGTGACCACGGTTCCGTAGCCGGCGACTGTGAAGGCGCGGTCGATCGGAAGATAGCAGGCTCCGCGATCGACGGGCACGCGGGCGCGCGCCGCTAGAGCGCCCAGCGCCTGCTTCAACGCCGCCATCCCGGTGCCGGCGATCGCGGAGACCGGCAACGGCGGCGGGGCGGCGAGCCCAAGCCCGGCGGCCAGCGAGGCGGCGGACGCCCCGACCGCCGCCGCCTGGTCGGGCGACACGAGGTCGCATTTGCTGACGGCGATGACGGCGGCGCGGACGCCCAGCAGGGCGGCCACCTCGGCGTGCTCGATCGTCTGCGGCTTAAGCCCCTCATTCGCCGCGACGACCAGCAGGACGGCGCCGATACCGGTGGCGCCAGAAATCATCGTGCGGATGAAGCGCTCGTGCCCCGGCATGTCGATGAGGTCGAGCACCCTGTCACCAACGGCGAGGTGGGCAAAGCCGAGCGCGATGGAGATGCCGCGGCGACGCTCCTCGGGCAGGCGGTCGGTCTCGATCCCGGTCAGCGCGCGCACAAGCGCGGTCTTGCCGTGATCGACGTGACCGATCACGCCGACGATGACGGCCGCGGCCATTGGCGATGCTGGCATGGCGGCGACCGGGATCGCACGCATCCGCAAAGGCCACAAGGAAGCGGGCCATCAACGAGTGGTCATTGTCCTTGCCGCCCTCCGAACGATATGCCCCTGTTCGCACTGGATCGGCGGTTCGCTGGAGGAATGGATGCGGATGGGCGCGCACGCGGTGGCTGGATTGGGCCTCGCCGTCTTTTTGGCGGCGGGCACGGCGGGCGCGCAGACGGCGGACACCGGCTCTCCCGCGGCGGGTACGCCCGCCCAGACGCCGCCACCAGCAACGGCCTCGCCCGCCCAGACGCCGCCACCAGCAACGGCCTCGCCCGCCCAGAGGCCGCCACCACCGGCGGCTGTCCCGCCCGCCCAGACGCCACCACCAGCGGCGGCCTCCCAGATGCCGCCACCACCGGCGGCTGTCCCGCCCGCCCAGACCCCGCCACCGGCGGCGGCCTCCCAGATGCCGCCGCCACCGGCGGCTGTCCCGCCCGCCCAGACCCCGCCACCAGCGGCGGCCCCGCCCGCCCAGACGGCGCCACCGCCGGCGGCCCCGCCCGCGGAAACGGCGGCCAAGCCGGCGCCGGCGCCTCAGCCGCCGCCGAGCACCAAATACCGCACAAGCGGCGGCGAGCTTCGCGTTACATCGCTGATCGGCGCGACGGTTTACAACGATACCAAGCAGACCATCGGCACGATCAGCGATGTGCTGCTGAACGCCGCGGACAAAGCTGACAAGGCGGTGCTGTCGGTCGGCGGTTTCCTTGGTGTCGGCAGTCGGCTGGTCGTGGTGCCGTTCACCGATCTTCAGGTCGAGGCGGACCGGATCGTGCTGCCGGGGGCCACAAAGGTCTCCCTGGAAAACCTCTCCGCCTACCAGAGCGGAGGGTAAAGTTCGTGTGAGGCCAGCGGAGACCCGCGTTTTGTGTCTCGCGCTCGCCCGCAACGGCCCGACATTGCCCCGACTGATTACCCCGCACCGACACCCCGAACTGAGCCCCCGGCTGGACGAGCGAAGACGGAGAGCAGGATGGAGCAGGTCCACTCGCCCGAGGCGGAGTCCGTCTGCCTTGACCGCTACCAGGCCGTCCGCGCCCACACCGAGCGCCTGGCCGCCGCCCTGACGCCCGAGGACCAGTGCGTGCAGTCCATGCCGGACGCGAGCCCGGCGAAATGGCACCGGGCGCATACGACCTGGTTCTTCGAGGAGTTCCTGCTGCGGCCTTTCCTGCCCGGATACCGCGTCTTCGACGCCGACTTCCGGTTCTTGTTCAACTCCTATTACGAGGCGGTCGGACCGCGGCACCCGCGGCCTTTGCGGGGGCTGCTCACCCGGCCGCCCTTCGAGCGCATCGGGGCCTATCGCGCGCATGTGGATGCGGCGATGACGCGCCTGCTCCGCGCCCCTTCGGTGCAGGCCATGGTGCTGATCGAACTCGGGTTACAGCACGAGCAGCAGCACCAGGAGCTGATCCTGACCGACATGCTGCACGCCTTCGCTCAAAATCCGCTTTCGCCCGCCGTTCTGCCGGGATGGCGGGAACCGCCAGGCATGGCGGGGCCGACCCGGTTCGTCGCCCTCACCGGCGGGCTGGAGCGCATCGGGCATGACGGCCCCGGCTTCTGCTTCGACAACGAGACGCCGCGGCATCGCGTCTTCCTCGAACCGTTCGAGATCGCCGACCGGCTGGTCCGCAACCACGATTGGCTGGCCTTCCTCATGGACGGCGGCTACCGGACGGCCACCCTATGGATGTCGGACGGCTGGGCGCGGGTGCAGGCCGACGGGTGGGCAGCGCCGCTCTATTGGGAGCAACGCGACGGCGCGTGGCAGGAGATGGGGCCGGGAGGGCTGTGCCCGCTCGAACCAGACGCGCCGGTGCGGCACATCTGCTGGTACGAGGCCGACGCGTATGCGCGCTGGTCCGGCGCGCGCCTGCCCACGGAGGCCGAGTGGGAGGCGGCGAGCAGACACCCGGCCATGGGCGAGCTGACGGGACATGTTTGGCAGTGGACCGCGAGTGCCTATCGCCCTTACCCCGGCTTCCGTCCGGCCCCCGGCGCCGTCGGCGAATACAATGGCAAGTTCATGATCGGGCAGATGGCCCTGCGCGGCGGCTCGCTCGCCACTCCGCCGGGGCACGCGCGACCGAGCTACCGGAATTTCTTTCATCCGGACAAACGCTGGCAGTTCACGGGCCTGCGCCTCGCGCGCGACGTCTAGCCACTCGGAGAACCTGATGCCGGACGACAGGGTGACGCTCACCGAGCGAATTGACGCGGGCATCGCGGGAATGGCGCTCCGGGGACTGCTTGGCCAGCCGAAGACCCTGCCGGCTATGTTGTTCTACGACGAGGAAGGGTGCCGCCTCTTCTACCGCATCACCGATTTGCCGGAGTACTACCTGACCCGCACCGAGTTGGCGCTGCTGCGTGAGGCCGCGCCGCTCGTGGCCGCGGCGATCGCCGGGACGGCCGCGCTGATCGAGTACGGGGCGAGCGACGAGGCGAAGGCGGCGGCACTGCTGGATCAGACCGATCCGCGCGGGGCGCCGGCCTTCGCCGCCTACGTGCCGATCGACGTGGCCGAGCCGGCGCTGCTGGCGATGGCCGCGCGACTGGCCGATGCGCGGCCAAAGCTCAGGGTCTGCCCCGTGGTGGGCGACTTTCTGCGCCCGGTCGCGCTGCCGCCGGCGCTGGAGCGGCTCGACCGGCTCGGGTTTTTCCCCGGCTCCACGATCGGCAACCTGGACCCGGCCCAGGCGCGGCTGTTCCTGGCCCAGGCGCGGCGCACGTTGGGCACGGGCGCCCGAATGCTCGTGGGCGTCGATCTGCGGAAGGATGCGGCGCGGCTGATCCCGGCCTATGACGACGCGGCCGGCGTGACGGCGGCGTTCAATCTCAATTTGCTGACCCGCCTCAACCGCGAGGCCGGCGCCGATTTCGACCTGGACGGGTTCTCCCATCGCGCGGTGTGGAACGCCGATGAGGGCCGCATCGAAATGCACCTGGTCAGCCGCCGCGCGCAGGCGGCGCACATCGACGGGCATACGATCCGCTTCCGCACCGGCGAGACGATCCACACCGAGAACAGCTACAAGCACACCCCCGATGGCTTCCGCGCGCTCGCGGCTGCCGCCGGCTGGCGGGCGGAGCGGATGTGGACCGATCCGGCCCGGCTGTTCTCACTCCACCTCCTCGGTGCCTGAGGCGCGGCATCGTGAGCAAGGTGATTGTCGGGAGGGGCCCGCTTCGGTAGGGTCCGTTTCGTGACAGCAACCCGAGTGACCCCGCCATGCGCCTGACCGCCGACCGCCTCGACCGGATCAGCCCTAGCCTCACCATCGCCGTGACGACGAAGGCGCGGCAGTTGAAGGCGGCGGGGCGGGACGTCATCAGCCTGTCTTCCGGGGAGCCGGATTTCGACACCCCGCGCAACGTGCGGGACGCGGCGATCGCCGCCATCGAGGCGGGCGAGACCCGATACACCGACGTCGCCGGCACGCCGGCGCTGCGCCAGGCGGTCGCGGCCAAGTTCAAGCGGGATTCCGGGATCGACTACAAGCCAGAAGAGGTCATCATCTCGACCGGCGGCAAGCAGGTCATCTTCAACGCCATGCTTGCCACGATCAACCCAGGCGATGAGGTCGTGATACCGAGCCCCTGCTGGGTGAGCTACCCCGACATCGTCGCGCTGGCGGACGGCAAGCCGGTTCTGGTGCCGTGCGAGCAGAACAACGGCTTCAAGCTGCGCGCCGAGGCGCTGGAGGCGGCGATCACGCCCGCCACGCGCTGGTTCATGCTGAACAACCCCTGCAATCCGACGGGTGCGGCCTATAGCGCGGAGGAGCTTCGGCCGATCTGCGATGTGCTGATGCGCCATCCAGATGTGTGGGTGTTCACCGACGACATCTACGAGAAGCTCGCCTATGACGGCTTCCGGCCGGCAACGATTTTGGAGGTGGAGCCGCGCCTGCGGGCGCGGACCGTAACCATGAACGGCTGCTCCAAGGCGTACGCGATGACCGGCTGGCGCATCGGCTTCGCCGGCGCGCCCGTGGCACTCATCAAGGCGATGGACAAGCTGCAAAGCCAATCCACCTCCAACCCGTCCTCGATCAGCCAGGCGGCGGCGGTCGAGGCGTTGAACGGGCAACAGGAGTCGATCGCGGCCATGGCGCGCGTCTACCAGCAGCGGCGCGACCTCGTCGTCGGCGCGCTGAACCGCGCCCCCGGCATCACCTGTCATCGGCCGGAGGGCGCGTTCTATGTCTTCCCGGCGATCCACGGCTGCATCGGCAAGACCTCGCGCGGCGGCATTCGGATCGCCGATGACGAGACGTTCGTGACGGCGCTGCTGGAAGAGGCAGGCGTCGCCGCCGTGCATGGCGCCGCATTCTGCTACCCCGGCCATTTCCGCATCAGCTACGCGACCTCGACCGCGCTGCTTGAGGAGGCGTGCCGGCGCATCCAGCATTTCTGCGAGGGGCTGTCCTGATGCCGGCACTGGCAGCCCGCCTCGGGCGGGCGCAGGTCGCCGCCAGCACGACCATGACAATCCGCGCGCGGGAGCTGCGCGCGGAAGGCGCCGATGTGATCGCGCTGACGCTCGGTGAACCGGGGTTCGCGACGCCGGGCGAGGCGATCGAGGCGGGCTACCAGGCGGCGCTGCGCGGCGAGACGAAATACCCGCCGCAGGACGGCACTCCCGAGCTGAAGCAGGCGATCCAGCGCAAGTTCCGGCGCGACAACGGGCTCGACTTCGCGCTCGACGAAATCGCGGTGTCGAACGGCGGCAAGCAGGCGATCTTCAACGCGCTGGCGGCCACCGTCGATCCCGGCGACGAGGTGGTGATCCCGGTGCCGTCGTGGAACGCCTATCCGCTGATGACGCGGCTGCTGGACGGTGAGCCGGTGCTCGTGGCCTGCCCGCAGAACAACGGGTTCAAGCCGCGCGCCGAGGACATCGCGCAGGCTATCACGCCGCGCACCAAGTGGCTTGTTCTGAACAACCCCAACAATCCCTCGGGCGCCGCCTGCTCGGCCGAGGATCTGGCCGCGATCGGCGCGGTGATGGCGGTCCACCCGCATGTCTGGATCATGTCGGACGACATGTACGAGCATCTGGTGTTCGACGGCTTCCGCCATGCCACGATGGCGGCCGTCGCGCCCGGCCTGCGCGACCGGATTCTGACGATCAGCGGGGTGTCGAAAACCTACGCCATGACCGGCTGGCGCATCGGCTTCGCCGGCGGGCCGAGCGGGCTGATCAAGGCGATGGTCAACATGCAGGGCCAGGTGACTGCGGGGGTCTCCACCGTGGGCCAGGCCGCCGCGGCGGCGGCCCTGGACGGACCGCAGGAGTTCGTCGGCGAGATGATCACCGCTTACCAGCGCCGCCGGGACATCGCGGTCGAGATGCTGAATGCCTGCCAAGGGGTGAACTGCCACAAGCCCGAAGGCGCCTTCTACGTCTTCCCCAACATCGCCGGCTGCCTGGACCGGACCACCCCGGCCGGCCGGCACATCGCGAACGACGAAGACTTCGCGCAGGCGCTCCTGGAGGAGGCACACGTGGCCCTCGTGCCCGGCGCGTCTTACGGCATGAGCCCCTACGTGCGGGTCAGCACCGCCTCCGACGACGCGGTCCTGATCGAGGGCTGCCGGCGTATCCGGGGGTTCTGCGAGGCGCTCGCTTGAGCGAGGCGGTGATCCGCCCCGGGCGCGATGCCGACGCCGCGGGCTTCATCGCCCTGATCAAAGCCTGCTGGGCCGAGTATCCGGGCTGTGTGATGGACGTCGACGCCGAGGTGCCCGAGTTGCGCGCCCTCGCGAGCTACATGCGCGCCAAGAGCGGCGCGTTGTGGACCGCCGAAGTTGGCGGGCGCGTGGTCGGCATGGTGGCGACCCACCCCGAGAACGACCCCGGCGACTGGGCGATCTCGCGCATGTACGTGAACCGCGCTCATCGCGGCACGGGGCTGGCCGATTGCCTGCTCGATCGGGCGGAGGCGCACGCCGTCGCGGCCGGGGCGCGACGGCTGGAGCTGTGGAGCGACACGCGGTTCGAGCGGGCGCATCGGTTCTACGAGCGACGCAGCTACGTGCGATCCGGACCGATCCGATCGCTCGATGATTTGTCGAACTCCATCGAGTTCCACTATGCCAAGCTGGTCGCCGGCATCGATGTTCTTGGCCCGGCGGCAGCGGCTTCGGCCGAGGGACGGTTGGCCGAGATCCTGCGGGCCTGCGTCGATGCGGGCGCGTCCGTCTCGTTCTTACCGCCGCTCGCGCCTGCGACCGCGCGCGGCTTCTGGCGTCGCGCAGCATCGGAGGTCGCCAGCGGTGAGCGGGTCATCCTGGGTGCATGGGCGAACGGCGTGCTGGTCGGCACCGTGACCCTGAATCTGGCGACGCCGCAAAACCAGCCGCACCGGGCAGAGATCTCCAAGCTCCTGGTCCACCCCGACGCCCGCCGGCAAGGCTTGGCGCGGGCTTTGATGATGCGCGTGGAAGAGGACGCGTGCCGCGCCAGGCGACCGCTGCTCACGCTGGACACGCACGCCGGCGGACCAGCGGAGTCGCTCTACCGCACGCTGGGCTGGCAAGAGGCGGGCCTCATTCCGGGGTATTCGCTGCTCGGTGACGGGATCGCGTGCGCCACGGTGCTGTTCTACAAGCGGGTGGACGGCTGAACGTCACATCACCGCCACCTCGGACAGCTCGAACGTGGAGCCGGGCGGGTTCTCGCCGATCCGGACCGTCGTCTTGTTGGTGAACTTGTACGGCGGGACGGGCAGGTTGTCGGGCGCAGGCACGTTGGTATAGACGCGGCCGGCAAGGTCGTATTTCGACCCATGGCAGGGGCAGAGATAGCCGCCCGGCCAGTTAGGCACCGGGTCGGTGGCGCTGGGCTTGGGCAAGTAGCCCGGCAGGCAGCCCAGATGCGTGCAGATGCCGACCATCACCGCATATTCCGGGTTCGACGAGCGGTGCCAGTTCTGGGCATAGGGCGGCTGCTGGTTCACCTGCGAGTTCGGGTCGGCCAGGATCGAGACCAGCTTCGGGTCTTGCAGCGTCTTCAGCATCTCCGGCGTGCGGTTGACGATCAGGATCGGGTCGCCACGCCAGCGGACGATGATCTGCTGACCCGGTTCGACCTTGCTGATGTCGAGGTCGATCGGCGCCCCGGCGGCGATGACGTCGGCGGCGGGGTTCATCGTGTCGATCAGCGACCACGCCACCGCGGCGCCCCCGATCGCCGCGAAGGCGCCGGTGACGAGCATGAGGAAGTCGCGCCGCGTGCCCTCCGGCCCGTGCCCGTCGGAGCCGTGCCCGGGGGAGCCAATCCCGTGCGGGCCTATGGAGGTCGTCGATGACATCCCGTATCTCCCAATCGCGAGCGCGTCCGCTCAGCCCTGTCGTGCAGGCGCAAAATCCGTCATGTTCCCTTGCGGATCAACCCGTGAATTCAGGGGGACGCATGATCACGCCGGCCTATGTCCGCACCATGGCCGCCTACAACGCCGAGATGAACCGCCGCCTCTACACCGCCGCCGACCGCCTGAGCGAGGCCGAGCGGAGGGCCGATCGCGGCGCGTTTTGGTCCTCGATCCACGGCACCCTGTGCCATCTGGTCTGGGGCGACCGGACCTGGATGGCCCGATTCGCCGGCTGGCCGAAACCGGAGACGGTTCTGCGTGACAGCGCGACGATGATCGAGGACTGGGGCGTGCTGCGCACCGCGCGCGCCGAGGCCGACGCCGGGATCGAAGCCTGGGCGGGCGAGGTGACCGAGGCGTGGCTTGCGGAAGACCTGACCTGGTTCAGCGGAGCGTCGCAGCAGCAGCGGAGCAAACCGCGCACCTTCCTGCTGGCGCACTTCTTTAACCACCAGACCCATCACCGGGGTCAGGCGCATGCGCTGATCACCGCTCACGGCCAGAAAACGGGCGACACCGACCTTATGATCGTCGTAAGCGGACCGCTGTAGGCGCACCGCGCGCGGACGTCAGCCGTCGCTGATCCCCGAGCCGTGCGCGCCGATCATGGCGAGCAGCTCGCGCCGCGTGTTGGGATCTTCACGGAAAGCGCCGAGCAGATGGCTCGTCACCATCGTGACCCCCGGCTTGTGGATGCCGCGCGTAGTCATGCATTGATGCGTCGCCTCGATCACCACCGCCACGGCGCGCGGCTGGAGCACGTCCTGGATCGTATTGGCGATCTGCGCCGTCATTTTCTCCTGGATTTGCAGTCGCTTGGCATAGGCCTCGACCACGCGGGCCAGCTTGCTGATGCCGACCACCCGCCGGTGCGGCAGATAGGCGACGTGAGCGCGGCCGATGATCGGCGCCATGTGATGCTCGCAGTGGCTTTCCACGCGGATGTCGCGCAGCAGCACGATCTCATCGTACCCGTCGGTTTCCTCAAACGTGCGCTCAAGCAGGGCGACGGGATCGATCAGGTAGCCGCCGAAGAATTCCTCGTAGGAGCGGACCACCCGCGCGGGGGTGTCCGCCAGCCCTTCCCGCGTCGGGTCGTCCCCCGCCCAGCGCAGCAGGGTCCGGATCGCCGCCTCGGCCTCTTCGCGGCTCGGCCGGTCGTCGGCCTCGACGGCCGCGTTCGATGCGGGGGCAGCGATATCCACCGGGGCTCTCCTTCACAGGACACGGCGCACCGCCGCGAACGACGCGGGGCCGTAACCGGCATATGGCACCCTCCCTCCGGCCGGCAACCCACGCACCGCGACGATCAATGGACCTGCCCGCCCTGGTGGGGACTGTCGAGGCTGAACGCGGGGATCGCTACGTCGAACGTCTCTCCGGACGCCGGCACGCTCATGTGATAGGCGCCGATCATGAAGCCCGACGGCGTGTCGAGCGGGGTGCCCGAGGTGTATTCGAAGCTCTCCCCCGGCTCCAGCAGCGGCTGCTCCCCAACCACGCCGGCGCCGTGGACATGTTGCGTGCGCCCGCGCGCGTCGGTGATGCGCCAGGTGCGCTTCATGAGTTGAACCGGCTCGCGGCCGTGATTCTCGATCTTCACGCGATAAGCCCAGACGTAGTGATTCTCCTCCGGGCGCGACTGGTCCTCGAGGAAGAAGGAGCGAACCGCGACCCGAATGCCGCGCGTCGTCTTGCTGTAATCGGCGGCCATCGTCCGCTTGCCTCCGCCCTTGCCACGTCTGACCCGAATCAAGGGGCGCGGCTCGCGGAAGTCCAGAGCCGGATCAGGGTTGACCGGAGGCGTCGAGGGCCTGCGAGAGGTCGTCGGCCAGATCCTCCACGTCCTCCAGCCCGACGGACAGGCGGATCACCCCATCGGTGATGCCGAGTCGCGCCCGTTCTTCGGCGCCGATCCGCATATGCGTGGTGGTGGCCGGATGGGTGACGAGTGACTTGGAATCCCCGAGATTGTTCGACAGGGCGATCAGGCGCAGCGCGTTCAACATCCGGAACGCCGCCGGCTTGCCGCCGGCCAGGTCGAACGTGACGACCGTACCGCCGGCGCGCATGTGCGCGCGCGCGAGAGCGGCCTGCGGATGGTCGGCGCGGCCGGGATAGAGCACACGGGCAATCTCGCGGCGAGCCGCGAGCCGCTCGGCCAACACGCCGGCGGCGCGGCAGCCTGCGTCGACGCGCAGCCCCAGCGTCTCCAGCCCCTTCAGCAGCACCCAGGCGTTGAACGGCGACAGCGACGCCCCGGTGTTGCGGAGGAACGGCTGAAGCGTGCCCTCGATCCAATCGCGCCGGCCGAGCACCGCGCCGCCGAGCACCCGGCCCTGCCCGTCGATATGCTTGGTGCAGGAATACACCACCACATCGGCGCCGAGGGGAATGGTCTGCTGGAGCAACGGCGTGGCGAACACGTTGTCGGCGACGACGATGGCGCCCGCCGCGTGGGCGAGGTCGGAGACGGCGCGCAGATCCAGCAGCTCCAGCATCGGATTGGACGGCGTTTCCACCAGCACGAGCTGGGTCGGGCGGTCGAGCGCGCGCCGCCATTGATCGAGGTCGGTCCCGTCCACGAAGGTGCCCGCGATCCCGAAGCGCGGCAGCAGGGTGGAGACGATCCAGTGGCACCCGCCGAACAGGGCACGCGAGGCGACGACCCGGTCGCCGGCCTTGAGATGGGACAGCAGCGCGGTGTGGACCGCGGCCATGCCGGTCGCGGTCGCCCGGCACGCCTCCGCGCCCTCGATCGCCGCCATGCGGCGCTCGAACATCGCGACCGTCGGGTTGTCGAAGCGCGAGTACTGATAGTGGTCCACCTCGCCGGTGAAGGTGGCTTCGGCCTGCTCCGCGCTCTCATAGACGAAGCCCGAGGTCAGGAAGAGCGCCTCGGATGTCTCGTGATAGCCGGTGCGCTCGATCCCGCCGTGAACGAGGCGGGTGGCGGGGCGGAGCTTGCTGGAATCGGTGCTCATGTGCGGCAGGCCCTTCGCGATGCGGCCCGGCCGTGGAGGAGCGAGGACGTGCCTTGCACACCATCGCGGGCCACTTTAGCGCGCTTGTTTCACCTCGCCGCAAGCCGGCCGGACAAATCGCGAGAGGCGGCAGCGCCGCCGGGTAGGACACTAAGGCCGGGCCGATTGCAGCGTCAACCCGGCCAGCTTATAGTTCCGTCCCCGGGGCGCGGGTGTAGTTCAATGGCAGAACGGCAGCTTCCCAAGCTGCATACGAGGGTTCGATTCCCTTCACCCGCTCCGGCTCAGAGCTTGATGATCGCGGCCAAAACGGCAACAGCAACGGCGAGCATGCCCCCTGTGCGGATGGTCAGACGGAGTTCGATGGTCTGGATCGCGGCCTGAAGCTCCTGCTTGCTGGCCGTCAGATCGAGCTTGGCTGTCAGGCGGTCGATTGCAGCCTGAACCTCCTGACGCAGCGTCGCGATCGAGGTTTGAAGCTCCTGCTTCGTAGCCGTCAAATCCTGCCTGAGGGCCAAGAGATCGGGTTTTGTCACCAACTCGGCCATGATGAATTCTCGGGCAGCTTCGGCGTGCGCTTCAGCCTGCTCCACAGGAATGCCGGCGTCCCGCAGGCGCTTGGCATATCCCAGGGTGTCGAGCGCGTGGGCCATACTGCTCTCATATGGTTGTCGTGCTCTCCTTTTGCCATGCAAAGAGAAACGGCCGGTAAAGGTGCCTTCCGACGAGGCGGCCCGGTGGAGCAAAACGCCTACAGCTTCCCGCCGCTCCAGACGACCCGGCCCAGCACCTTCGCTTCGCCCGCGCGCTCGGTCGGGATGCGCTCGGGCTCATAGACCGCGTTATCGCTGATCAGCAGCAGGCTGCCGTCGAGCTTGCGCTGCACGCGCTTGACCAGGCGCGCACCCGCGTACTCCAGAACGTAGATGCCGAATTCCCGGAATCGCCGATCGGTGCTGTCGATCAGCAGGATATCGCCGTCTTGGATGGTGGGGGTCATCGACTCGCCGACCGCGGATTCCAGCATAAGATCCTCCGGCCCGATCCCGAAGGAGCGGCGGACCCAGTCGTGGCCGAAGGCGATGAAGGCGCTAGCCTGCGCGTCGGGGGGTGCGGGGGTGACGGCCCCGGCCGATGCAGCGGCCGTTTCGACGTGCTTGGGAAGCAGGAGGAACTTGTCGGGGTCGAACCCGCCCTCGGCCGTCGAGCCGCGCCCGTCGGTCGCACCCTGAAACCGCGGTGGCGGCCCCTCCCCCTTCGCGAGCCAGGCGATGCCCACCCCGGCCGCGTTGGCGAGCGCGACCAGCCGCTCGCGGCTCGGTTCGGCCTCGCCCTTCAACCATTTGCGGAAGGCGGAAGGCGAGACGCCCATCGCGCGGGCAAGCCGGTCGGCGCTGCGCCAGTGGCTGACGATGCGCTGAAGCCGCCCGACGAAGGCCTCGCGATCGGCCCCGCGCGACGCGGACGCGGCGTCCGTGGAGGCCTCGGTCTCCCTTTCAGGTGACATTCTTCTCCCCATAGCGTGACATCAGTCGGCAGACCGTCCAAACTCCCGACACTTTCCAGCCAAGGGCTCGCGCCTTCTGGGCGTTGGGGGATAGGGATGCACTTTTCGACGTGGTTTCTCTAAAGAGAATTCTGACCCCACAATGCGTGATCCGGCAAGCATGCCCGCCTCGGACTGGCATCCGGCCGATGTGCTGGCGGCCTTGAAGAAGCGCGGTCGCACGCTCGCGGGGCTGTCGGTGGCGCACGGGTATCATCCGACCGCCGCGGGCAAGGCGCTGAAGCGCCCCTGGCCGGCGCTCGAGGCCATCATCGCCAAGGAGATCGGGCTGAAGCCGCAGGAGATCTGGCCAAGCCGCTACGACGCCACCGGCGCCCCGCTGGTGCGGGCGCGCCGCTAGCTCCGGCCGGCACCACGAATGCACGATCGCCTCACGGCCGCTGGGGCGTCGCCCGTGGCCGGGGGTCGTCTCGTGGAACATGGCGCGCTCCCTGCCTGATCGCCGCGCGGCGCGGTCCGCATGGATTTCGCAGACCGAGCTTCGGCGCCTCGGCAGAAACATCTGCCTTTTCATTTGGTTGCATGCGGCGCAGAACGGAACTCCTCCGCTCGGCGCCCCAGCACGCCTACACTCTCCGGCGGCACGGCACGGACCGCCCCGTGCGATAGTGAGCGGCCTTGGTCATCTTGGTTTGACGGAGACCCCGATGGCCGACGGCACCGCGCGCGAGCCGGCCTCTTGGCTGCTCCCCGAGTACGAGACACCTCGCTGAGCGGGGTTGCCGGGCGGCGCGCCCGGCCTATCTGCCGGGCATGACCGAAACGCTCCCGCCCGCGGAACCGAAGCCCGCCCCCTCGGTCGAGCCTCCTCCCAAGGAGATCGGGGGTCCGAAGGGGCCCGAGCCCACGCGCTACGGCGACTGGGAGCGCAAGGGCCGCTGCATCGACTTCTGACCTCCCTTTGGCTTGTACACCTGAGAAGGATCCGGCGCGTGCGCCGGACCCGAAGGGACGTCCGCGCGTGTACATCGAAGCCGCCCATCGGAGCCGGGCGAGTCCACCAGGCCCTAGCCTCGCCGCGCCACCGCCGCCTGGAAAGTGTTCTCCAACAGGCAGGCGATCGTCATCGGTCCGACGCCTCCCGGAACGGGGGTGATCGCCCCCGCGACCCGGCTCGCCTCGGCGAAGGCGACGTCGCCGACCAGCCGGCCGTCGCCCAGCCGGTTGATGCCGACGTCGATCACCGTCGCCCCCGGCGCGATCCAGGCTCCGCGCACCAGCTCCGCCCGGCCCACGGCGGCGACCAGGATATCGGCCCGCCGGCACTCTCCCGGCAGGTCGCGGCTGCGGCTGTGGGCCGTCGTCACCGTGGCGTCCGCAGCCAGCAGGAGCGCGGCCATCGGCCGCCCGACGATCGCCGAGCGCCCCAGCACGACCGCCCGCGCGCCGCGCGTTTCCACGCCGGCGGCGGTCAGCAGGCGCATCACTCCCCACGGCGTGCAGGGCACCAGCCCCGCCCGCCCGTCCGCCAGCCGCCCGATGTTCAGCGGGTGGAACCCGTCGACGTCCTTGCCGGGATCGATCCCCTCGATCACCGCCGGCACCCGGATATGCGCTGGCAGCGGGAGCTGCACGAGAATGCCGTCCGTCCCCGGATCGGCGTTCAGCCGGTCGATCGCGCAGAGCAACGCGGCCTCGGTCGTGGCCGCCGGCAGGCGGATGGTTTGCGCCGTGATCCCGGCGGCGGCGGCGGCGCGGTCCTTGCTGCGCACATAGACCGCGCTCGCCGGGTCCTCGCCCACCAGCACAACGGCGAGGCCCGGCCGGAACTCAAGGGCCGCGACCCGGCGAGCGATGTCGGCACGCAGCGCGGCGGCGACCGCGCGGCCGTCGATGATGCGGGCGGTCACCCCCCTAATAGATCACCGGGCGCCACCCGCCCCCCTCCAGCGCGAAGAAGATCTTGGGGAGCAGCACGCTTTGGATCACCCCGATCAGGATCAGGGCGATCAGGGGGCTGATGTCGATTCCACCCAGGTTGGGCAACAGGTTGCGGATCGGTCGCAAAACCGGCTCCGTCACGCGATAAAGGAAGTCCGAGATCGTCCAGACGATGCGATTGCGGGAATCGAGCACGCCGAAGGACATCAAGGTACTGACGATTGCCGCCAGCAGGATCGCCCACCAGAGCAGCGAGAGAAGCGCGCTGACGATCCGGAATACGACCTCGATCACGTAAGTCCTCCTCTGGGCGGTGCGCAACCTAGCGGCGGGTCGGACGGCCCGCAACCGCATGATCGCCTTGACTCGCCCCGCGCGGCTCAGCATGTTCCGCGCCGCCGACGATGGGGGCTGTAGCTCAGCTGGGAGAGCGCCTCGTTCGCAATGAGGAGGTCAGGGGTTCGATCCCCCTCAGCTCCACCATCGTCTTGGGCGGTTGCCGGCCGGTCATCGCTGACATCGCCGGCACCCAACCCAAGACTTTGAACTGAGTAGCCGAAACTTGGTCATCGGGCTTGGATATGGACGGTGCATCGGGTGAAGGGCCAGAGATACGATGCTTGGGTTTCAGCCGCCCGATCGCCTCTGGATCGGCCTCGGCGCGCTCGCCGGTCTATCCGCCGTCGCGATGGCCGCCGTCACCTCCCACGGCCTGGACGCCATCGGTCCCGCGCGGCTGCAAATGGCGCGGGATGCGGTGCAAATGCAGGGCTGGCACGCGCTCGCCCTGGTGGGATGCGGGCTGTGGGTTCGTCGCAGCGGGGAACTGGCGGATTGGGCCGGCGTCGCCTTCACGCTGGGGCTGCTGGCGTTCTGCGGCGCGGTCTATGCGCTGGCGCTGGGAGGCGTGCACCTCGGCGGCCTCGCGCCCGCTGGGGGAATGCTGCTGATGCTGGGCTGGCTGTTGCTCGCCCTCTCCGCCCTGCGGCCGGGCTGAGCGCTCGCTCCAGGTGCACGAAACCCTCTCCGGCACGCCGGAGAGGGTTCAAAGGATTCGGCCGTTATGTGCGGCCGAGCTGGTTTTCCGGGATCACCCGCTCATGCCCGTCGCGGGTGTGCTTGACCCGATAGGCGCAATTCCTGTTCTCGAACGGCAGCCGGCGGACGATCGTGTAGGTGCCGCGCGGCACGTTGTGATCCGTCGAGGCGGGCAGGAATTCGACCTGCTCGCCCACTACATATTTATAGGCGGGCATGGGTCTCTCCCGAACCGCGCCGGTCAGGCGCGCTGTAGGTTGACCGCGGCGAGCTTGCCCTGCTGGCCGCGCTCCACGTCGAAGCTGACCTTCTGGCCCTCGATCAGATGACCGATGCCAGACCGCTCCACCGCCGAGACATGGACGAAAACGTCCTTCGAACCATCCTCAGGCTGGATGAAGCCGTAGCCTTTCTGGCTGTTGTACCACTTGACTGTGCCTGTCGTCATAGACGTGCTCCGGGACTTGGCGACCCGCACGGTGCGGGCCGAAATACTTTTCGTGACGGTAGGTGCCGGATGCGAACGAGCCGCAGATAGGCTCAAACAGCCTTTGGTCGAAAAGCGCCAACGAAACGCAATATGGGCCGGAAACCCCGCGAGCGGTAGAGGCCGGGGGCGGGTTTTTTGCCCTCGTCGTCATCATGGCGTGAGGAAGGCGCTAATCTCCCGGAGGAACAGCTCCGCGCGGTCGTGATGGACCCAGTGCCCGGCGCCTTCCGCCGTCAGCACACGGGCTTGGCGGAAATAGTCCAGCCGCCCGTCCTCGGCCGGGTTCTTCGCCCAGCTTTCGCGGCCGTACACCAGCAGGGTCGGACAGGCGATCCGGCACCACAGCTCCGCGATCTCGTCACGCGTCATGTCGGCGGGCGGCCAGACGCGCACATAGGGGTCGAATTTCCAGCAATACGTGCCGTCCTCGTTGCGATTGACCGCCTGTTCGGTGAGATGGCGCGCGACCTCCTCGGTCAGGTGCTTGTTCGCCGCGCGCATCCGCCCCAGCGCCTCGCCGAGCGACTTGTAGCGCCACGGGATTTCGGCCGACTGCGTGCGCGTCTGCTCGATCCAGTCGCGCATCCGTGCATCGATCGGCTTGCGGTCTTGCGCGCCCGAAGCGCGCGGCCCCGGGCCCATCCCCTCGATCGCCACCAGGCGGCGCACGTTGTCCGGGTAAATGCCGGCGTAGCGCAGTGCGACGTTGCCGCCGAGCGAGTGCGCGACGATAGACACCGGCGCCAGGTTCTCCACATGGATGAGCTGCGCCAGGTCATAGACATAGCTCGCCATCGTATAGTGCCCGGCGGACGACCATTGGCTGTCGCCGTGCCCGCGCAGATCGGGCGCGATGACGTGGAATTCCTCGCGCAGCACCCCCGCCACCCAGTCCCAGCTCCGGCAATGGTCGCGCCCGCCGTGCAGCAGGATCAGCGGCGGCGCCGTCGGGTTGCCCCAGTCCGCGTAGTGCAACCGCAGGCGTTCGGAGAACCAGGTGCGCGAGGCGGGGCCGGGCGGCTCGAACGGCATGCCCATCAGCGCGCCCCGCGCACCAGCCGGCCCGGCAAGGCCCCGGTCGCCGCGCCGTCGCGCCAGGTGGGAACGCCGGCCACAATCGTCGCGTCGTACCCCTCGGTGCGCTGCACCAGCCGCCGCCCACCCGACGGCAGGTCGTAGCGCACCTCCGGCGCGTGGACCGCCAGCCGGTCGAAATCGATCACGTTGATGTCGGCCCGCTTGCCTTTCCGCAGCAGGCCGCGATCGCTCAAGCCCACGGCTTCCGCGTTGTCGTGCGACAGGCGCCTGATGATCCACGGCAACGGCAGCTTCGCGCCACGCGAGCGGTCGCGCGCCCAGTGCGTGATGGTGGTGGTGACGGCGGAGGCGTCGCAGATGATCGAGACATGCGCGCCACCGTCGCCGAGGCCGAGCAGCGTGTGCTGGTGCGTCATCATCTCGCGCACGGTGTCGAGCGAGAAATCGAGATAGTTGATGAACGCCCGGTACAGGATCGTCCGTCCGCCGTTCTCCAGCAGCTTGTCGTAGCAGAACGCGGCGGGATCGGCGCCCGCGCGCGCGGCGCGCGCGGCGACTGAATCCTCGGGCGCGGGCTCGTAATCCGGTGGATCGTTCAACGGGAAAATCTTCTCCCACAGGCTGGTGCGGTGCTTCAGCACCGGATCGATCGGTTCCTCGGCGAGGATGCGGGCGCGGAACGCGGGGTCGCACAGCGTGGCGATGCGTTGCTCGAAGGGCAGATGCGCGATTTCCTTGTAGCTCGGGCGGCTCATGAACGGATTCTGGCTGATCTCGAAGCCCAGCATCACGCCGATGGGGCGGCTGATGACCTGCGCGGTCATCCGCACGCCCGCCGCGTTCGCCGCCTCGACGTGATCGAGCACCCGGCGCCACAGTTTGGGCCGCTGGTCACGCTGGATCAGCGACATCGTCATCGGCCGGCCCGACGCCGTGGCGACGCGGCGCAGCAGCGCGAACTCGGCGTCCGGCTCGTCGAAATCGGAGATCACCTGCAACCAGCCGCGCCCGGTCGCGCCCACCGCCGCGCCGATCGCGGTCAGTTCCGCCTCGGCCGCGCCCAGAGTCGGCGTGTGCTCGCCGGCCAGCGTCTTGTGGGCGATCGTGCGCGAGGTGGAAAAGCCGAGCGCGCCGGCGCGGATGCCCTCGGCGGCGAGGCGGGCCATCTCCGCGCCATCCCGCGCGGTCGCCGGCTCGCGCGCGAAGCCGCGTTGTCCCATGACATGCACGCGCAAAGCGGCATGCGGCACCTGCGTCGCGATGTCCATGTCGAAGCGCCGCCCGCCCACGGCGTCGAGGAAGTCGGGGAAGCTCTGCCAGTTCCACGGCAGACCCTCCGTCAGCACCGGCTCGGGGATGTCCTCGACGCCCTCCATCAGCGCGACCAGCATCTCGCGCTCCTCCGGCCGGCAGGGCGCGAAGCCGACGCCGCAATTGCCGATCAGTGCGGTGGTGACACCGTTCCACGACGAGGGCGTGATGTGTTCGGCCCACATCACCTGCGCGTCGTAGTGGGTATGCACATCGACGAAGCCGGGGGTTACGATCTTGCCGCGCGCGTCGACCTCCTCGGCGCCGCGCGCGTCCACCTTGCCGATCTCGGCGATCCGGCCGTCGGAGACCGCGATGTCGGCCTCATATGGGTCGCCACCGCCGCCGTCGATGATGGTGCCGTTGCGGATCACGAGAGTTGGACGTTCGGACATAGGCGTGCTCCCCTGGAGTTCTGTATGAACGACCAGTCGGCCCGAAGGTCAACCTTCGCACGCGCCCTCACCCGCCGCGCTTGCGCAGCGTCGGCACATCTCCACCTCTCCCGCTTGCGAGAAAGGTCGGCGAGTGAGACGAGCCGGGTGAAGGTTTCGTCCGCCTCGCGGCGCTGATCGTTCAATTCGGAGGCGGTCAGCACTTGACGCTGATACCCAGGCCTGAAGCCGACATGGCATCACCGCGCGCGACCTTCTGGCGGCGTTCGATGCAGGCGATCGTGGCGCTGGCCACGCTTGTCGGCGCGGCACCGCTCGTGCTGTGCATCCCCGCGCCGCTACAGGACTGGCCGAGCCACCTGTCGCGCGTCCACATCCTCGCGCAGATGCTGCACGGCCCGTCGCCGTGGAGCCAGGACTACGCCATCAACACATTCTTTCTGCCCAACGTCGTCCTGGATGTCGGCCTGCTGGGCTTGCTGCATCTCGGCCTCGGCCTGAACGCCGCGTCCTGCGTGTTCCTGCTGCTCACTTATGCGTTGTTCCTGGTCGGGTTCTGCGTCTTGTGCGCCGCATACCGCTCGTTCGACGGGTCCAAGCTCCTGCTCGGCTGCCTGCTGTTCTACTGCGTCCCGCTGTTCTGGGGGTTCATCAACTACCAGTTCGGCGTCGCGCTCGCACTGTGCTGCACGGCGCTGTGGCTGCGGGCCGGGGAGCGTGTCGCGCCGAAGCTGCTGGCGGCGGTCGGCGGCACCGTCGCCATCTTCTTCTGCCATATCGTCGCGGCGGCGGCCTTCGTTGTGGTGCTCGGCTGCACCGATCTGGCTCGCCTCGCGCGCGCCCCGTCCCTGCGCGGACTGCGGCTGAACGGCACCAGCATCCCGGCGGCCGTCGCCGTGGTCGTGCTGCTGCGGCTGTCTCCGACCAGCGGCGACCGCCTGCTGCGCGTCGTCTACATCGATGCGGGATCGGTCGCTGGGTTCGTCCGGTGGAAAGCCGACCTGTTCGTCAAGGCGCTGCTCGGCGCCGGGCTCCGGCACGACGCATTCATAGCGGCGTCTCTGGTCGTGGCGGTTGTCGCGATCCTGGCGGCCGCGCGCATCCGAACCTCGCTGATCGGCGCCGCGGCGGTGCTGGGGACCCTGCTGTTGTCCATCGCCGCGCCCTCGGCCGCCGGCCGCGGCGCGCTACTCGACGATCGCCTGGTGGTCCTCCCGCTGATCCTCCTGGCCGCCACGCTGCGGTTCGAGTGGCGGGGCGGCCGGGCGCGGAGGCTGACCGTGGCACTGCTCGCCGCCATCGTTGTCGTTCGCTCGGGGATGATCTTCGACGCGTGGCGCACCGGCGATGCCGCCCTCAATCGCTTCGCCGACGAGAGCGCCGCGCTGCCCGCCGGCAGCGTCGTGATGACAGCGCTCGGCCGGCTGCGGGGAATGGTTCCATGGACCGAGTGGTGGTCGCCGCCCATCGCGCAGATCGCATCGCGGGCCGCGATCCACGGTATGTTCGTGCCGACGGTGTTCGCTGATCCCTCGCAGCAGCCGCTGGAGATCAAGCCGGCGTTCAGACCCTATGAGGACCCGCTGGACATGAGCAATCCCGCCGCGTTCGACCGCGCGCTTCCGCAACTGCGCGCGCTTTGCACCGCGCTCACGCCGCACCGCGTGTACGTGCTCCTGCTCTATCCGACCGCCATGACGGAGCGAATGATCCCGCCGAATCTGGTGGTCTGGCGGCAGCCGAAGATGCGGCTGATCGACGGGTGCGCAATGATCGCCGGTAGCATACGGAACTGAGGACGCCCGTGTCAGCCTATGGGCGGCCGCCTTGAACCCCACCCGGCGGCGCGCTCATACGCCGCCGCGACACGATACACGCGGGCATCCTGGAAATAGCTCCCCACGAACTGCACCGAAAGCGGCAGGCCGTCGCGCGACAATCCGGCCGTCATCGCCAGCGCCGGATGGCCGGTGACGTTGAACGGGGCGCGCGCCTGGCGCGGGTAGGTGCGGCTCGTCTCCGCCGCGTCCTCGATCCGGCTCGGCGGGTCCATCGAGCTGGCGCAGAGCAGCACGTCGACTTCGCGCAGCGCGTCCTCGACCGCGGCGATCATCTGCGCGCGGCGGCGCTGGGCGCCGACATACTCGCCCGCCGGGATGAAGGCGCCCGGCAGCAGGCGCTGGCGCGCGAGCTTGCCGTAGTCGCCGGGGCGCTCGCAAAGCCAGGGCGCGTGGACCGAATAGGCCTCGCTCGCCAGGATCACGCGGTTGACGGCGGCGAACTCGGTCAGGCTCGGCAGCGTGACGGTGCGGATCTCCGCGCCCTCGGAGGCGAGCACGCGCTCGACCTCCTCCAGCGCGGCGGCGACCTCGGGGTGCGCCACGATGTCGGTCTCGTGGAAGTGGCGCACGAACCCAACTCGCAGCCCCTTCACGCCCCGGTCGATCTCGCGCGCGAAGTCCCACGCCGGGCTCGGCGCGCTGGCGGGATCGGCCGCGTCGTGGCCGGCGATCGCGTCCAGCAGCAGCGCGTTGTCCGCGACGGTGCGCGTCATCGGCCCGACATGGTCGAGCGTGTAGGACAGCGGAAAGACGCCGCGCCGCGACACCAGCCCATAGGTCGGCTTCAGCCCGACGATGCCGCAGCAACTGGCGGGGTTGCGGACCGACCCGCCGGTGTCGGAGCCAAGTGCCGCCGGAAACAGCCCCGCCGCGACCCCGGCGCCCGATCCCGAGGACGATCCGCCCGGATGGTGCGCCGGGTTCCAGGGGTTGCGCGCCGGCGGGAACGGCAGGTCGAAGCTGGGGCCGCCGATGGCGAACTCGTGCGTGGAGAGCTTGCCGAGCACGATCGCGCCCGCCTGGCGCAGCCGCGAGACCACGCAAGCGTCGGCGCGCGCGATGTTGTCGAGCAGGATCTTCGAGTGGCACGTGGTCGGCAGCCCGGCCACGTCGATGATATCCTTGATGCCGACGGGAACGCCGTGCAGCCTCCCGCGCACGCGCCCCGCCGCGATCTCCCGCTCCGCGCCGCTCGCCGCCTCCAGCGCGGCCCCGGCATCGAGGCGGATGAAGGCGTGCAGGATCGGGTCCAGCCGGTCGATGCGGTCAAGCAGCGCGCGCGTCAGCTCGACGGGCGAGATCTCGCGCCGGGCGATCGCGCGCGCGGCCTCGGTGGCGCTCAGCCAGTGCAGGTCGCTCACAGGCCCGTCCCCGCCCGCATCGGCGGCCACGGCTCGGCGGCCGGATCGGCGGGATAGCGGATCGCGCCAGCGGTGTTGAGCGCCTGCGTGACAGCGGCGGCCACGTCGTCGGGGAACTCGGCCCACGCCTTGTCGAGCCCCGCGGCTTTGGCGAGCGCGGCGATTAGGTCCTTATCCATGCGGCACCTCTCTGCGGGGGGATGATGCGGCGGTAGGGCTATGAGGGGAAGAGCGGACAGTCTGATCGGTACCTGATCACGTCATGCCCGGGCTCGGCCCGGGCACCCACGTCTTTACGTCCCGCCCACGAAGACGTGGGTGGCCGGGCCAAGCCCGGCCATGACGACATTGCTACCGCATGGGCTGCGCGGTGGGGGCCGTAAGCACTCCCCACCTCACACCAGCCCGGCCGCCAGATTGACACTTAGCGCCAGGATGATCGTGTTGAACAGGAAGCTCAGCAGGCCATGCACCGTCGCCAGCCTCCGCATCTTGCGCGCGGTGATCTGCACATCGGAGACCTGGAACGTCATTCCCAGCACCAGCGCGAAATAGACGAAGTCGAGATAGTCGGGGCTGCGCTCGCCGGGAAACTCCAGCCCGCGATCGAACTCGGGACCGCCGGCGTCGCGGGAATAGAACTCGTGCGCGTAACGGAAGGCGAATGTGGTGTGGACCGTCAGCCACGACACGAGCAGCGTCCCCGCCATCAGCGCGACATGCAGGTTGCGGGGCGCGCCGTGGATGTCCTTGATGGCGGCGAACTCGCCCAGGATCGCGACGAGGCTGAACACCGCCGCCGCGATGGTGAGCGAGAAGATCGTCCACTCGCCCTCCTGCTGGCGCGCGGCGTCGGCCGCCATGCGCGCGCGCCGCTCGGTCGTGAACAGGAACGCGGCGAGGCCCAGATAGACGAGCGCGCCGATGTCCCAGGCCAGGACGGCGCGCGTGGGCAAGGAGAGATTGTCCGGCAGCAGCACCCAGGCGAGCGCGCCGCAGATAGCGCCCGCCCATAGCCGCGGCCGGCTGACAGCGATCCGCCAAACGAGGCCGGGCAGGCCGCGTCGCGGGTCCAACTCAGTCCAAGGTCGCGAGCAGCCCGGCGAGCAGCCTGCCGCGCGGCGCCAGGCTGTCCACGACGATGTGCTCCTCCAGCGTGTGCGCGCCGGCGCCCTGCACGCCGAGGCCGTCCAGGGTCGCGATCCCCAGCGCGCCGGTGAAGTTGCCGTCCGACCCGCCGCCCGAGCTTTGCGCCGGGATGTCGAACCCGAGGCCGCACGCGATGCCGCGCGCCCGCTCGTAGAGCGCCATCCCCTTGCCGTCCGCCTCCCACACCGGCCGCGTCACGCCGCGCGTCACGCGGAACTGGGTCTCATTCGAGGAGGCGCGCAGCGCCAGCATCCGCGCCACCCCGCGATCGAGATCCTCCTGGCGCTTGGCCATCGACAGCGCCTCCGCCGCGCAGGTCGTGGAAACGCAGTTGACCCACTGGCCGCCGCGGATGACGCCGACGCTGAACGTGCAGTCCTCGCCTGTCATGTCCTCGATCTCGATGATCTTGCGTGCCATCTCCTTGATCGCCGAGCGGCCTTCGGCAAGCCGCGCGCCGGCATGGCTGGGCCGGCCGACGGCTTCGAGATTGAAGCGTGCGATGGCATAGCGCCCGGTGACCACGCCGCCGTCGGGCCGCGCCGGCTCCGGCACGAGCACATAGCGATGCCGCGCCGCCTCCGCCTCGATCAGATCGCGCGTCGAGGGGCTGCCGATCTCCTCGTCGCTGGTGAACAGGATGGTGATGGGCAGCTTGGTCGCGATGCCGGCGCGGCCGAGCTGACGGATCGCCTCCAACGCGATGTAGTTGCCGCCCTTCATGTCGAGGATGCCCGGACCAAAGGCGCGCCCGTCCTCGCGGCGGAACGGCAGGCCGGCGAGGGTGCCCGCCGGATGGACGGTGTCGAGATGGCCCATCACCACGATGCCGGGCGCCTCCGCGTTCGCGTGCGGGAAGCTCGCGCGCACGCAGTCGCCGAGACCCATGCGCCCGGCGATGCGCTCTATGCGCGCGCCGGCGATCACGAGGTCGCGGGAGGCGATGTCCATCATCCGGTTCACCGCGCCGGCGTCGAAGGTCGGGCTTTCACACGTCACCCAGACGCGCAGCCCGTCCAGCATGGCGTCGGGGTCGAAGGGAAGGGTGGTCCAGTCCAATTGGGTCTCCTCGGGCGGTCTGGCGGCATGATCGCAGCAAACCTGGCGCGGGGGAACCCGAACGCGCGCAAGGTTCTGTCGGCAGCTTGCGTCGTCGTTCCGCGCCATCGCGGCGCTTGCGCGGGACGGCAGGCGGGCGGAGCATCCGCCGGCCAGCCGAGCGGGGGGGGAACATGTCGAGGATCGTCGCGGTCGAGACCCGGGTGACGCGCACGCCGTTCGACATGGGCGCGAAGCCGGTGGCGTTCGGCGGCATGGGCTGGCAGGCGATGACCACGCTGTGGCTGCGTCTGGCCACCGATGACGGGATGGAGGGCTGGGGCGAGGGGTTCGGCCATGCCTGCGTGCCCGCGACGCGCGCGGTGATCGATACCCAGCTTGCCGCCGCCGTGCTGGGCCAGGACGCGCGCGACATCGCGGGCCTGCGCCGGCGGCTGAGCCAGTCGTTTCATCTGTTCGGCGGCAACGGCCCGCATGTCTATGCGCTGTCGGCGCTCGACATCGCGCTGTGGGACATCGCCGGCAAGGCGGCCGGCTTGCCGCTGTGGCGGCTGTGGGGCGGTACGCCGACGGAGAATCTCCGCACCTACGCCAGCCTGCTGCGCTACGGGGCGCCCGACCTGGTAGCGGCGGCCTGCGAGCGGTCGCTGGCGCGCGGGCACCGCGACATCAAGCTGCACGAGATCGAGCTGGCGCAGATCCGCGCCGCGCGGCAGGCGATGGGCGCCGAGCCGCGCCTGATGGTGGACACCAATTGCCCCTGGAGCGTCGCCCAGGCGAGCGGGATGGCGCGCGCGCTCCGCGAGCTGAACCTCACCTGGCTGGAGGAGCCGGTCTGGCCGCCCGAGGACTACGCGGGGCTCGCGCGGGTGCGCGCCGAGGGGGTTCCGATCGCGGCCGGGGAGAACGCCGCCGGGCTGTTCGCCTTCCGCGCCTTGTTCGAGGCGGGCGCGCTCGACGTCGCGCAGCCCAGCGTCATCAAGATCGGCGGCCCGTCGGCGATGCTGGAGATCGCGGCGCTCGCGCGGGCGTTCGGGGTTCGGCTGGTGCCCCACAACGCCTATTTCGGACCGGGTTATCTTGCGTCGCTGCACGTGAACGCGACGGTCGCGCCGGAGGCTCCGTTCGAGCATATCTTCGTCGATCTGGAGGACAGCCCGCTCGGCGACCTCGTACGCCCGGTCGAGGGGCAGGCGCGCGTGCCGCAAGGCCCTGGGCTCGGGCGCGATCCGGATATGGCGGTGCTGCGCAGATACGCCGTGGGCGAGCCAACCCTGCACCGGGCCTGACAGGCCGCGCCTCCGCTGATACAAGCCGCCCCATGTCGCACCCCGCCTCCATGACCGGCTTCGCCCGCAGCGAGGGCGCGATCGGCTCCGCCGGCTGGGTCTGGGAGCTGCGCAGCGTGAACGGCCGGGGGCTCGATCTGCGCTTGCGGCTGCCGCCGGGGTTCGATGGTCTGGAGCCAGCTTTTCGCGAAGCGGCCGGGCTGCTGCTGAAGCGCGGCAACGTCACCGCCAGCCTGTCGCTCCGGCGCGAGGAGGCGGCGCGACTGGCGCCCGACCCGGCGGCGCTGGAGCAGGCGCTTCGCCTGGCAATGGAATTGCGCGCGCGCATCCCGGACAGCCCGCCCGTTCGCGCCGAGGCGCTGCTCGGGCTCCCCTTCGTGCTTCGCCCCGCGACCCCCGAACCAGAGACGGGGGCCGACGCGGCGCAGGCGGCGGCTCTGCGCGCGGGCTTCGCGCAAGCCCTGGCCGGCCTCGTCGCCGCGCGGCGGGAAGAAGGCGCCCGGATCGGCGCGGCGCTCGTCGGCCTGCTCGGCGAGATCGGGGCCTTGCGCGACCGGGCGGCGGCGGAGGCGGCGGAACAGCCGGCGGCCCAGCGCGCCCGTATGCTGGAGTCTGTCCGCGTGCTGCTGGACGAGATGCCGGCACTGCCCGAGGAGCGGATCGCGCAGGAGGTAGCCCTGCTCGCCGCGCGCTCGGACGTGCGCGAAGAACTGGATCGCCTGTCCAGCCATATCGCGGCGGCGCGCGCGCTGCTGGCCGAGCCGGGGCCGGTCGGGCGGCGGCTCGATTTCCTGGTGCAGGAGTTCAACCGCGAGGCCAACACGCTGTGCAGCAAGTCCGCCTCTGCCGCGCTGACCGCGACGGGGCTGCGGCTCAAGGCGGCGATCGAGCAGCTTCGCGAGCAGGTGCAGAACATCGAATGAAGTTGCAGTTACCCCTCCCCCCGACCCCCTCCCGCAAGGGGAGAGGGAGCAGAGGACCCGCCCTCTACTGCTCCCCTCCCATTGCGGGAGGGGTTGCGGCGTGATTCCCCGTCGCGGCCTCTGCCTCGTGCTGGCCGGCCCGTCGGGCGGCGGCAAAAGCTCCGTCGGCCGCGCGCTGCGCGCGCGGGAGCCGGCGCTCTCGGCCTCGATCAGCCTCACCACCCGCCCGCCCCGGCCCGGCGAACGCGACGGCATCGACTACCATTTCCGCACCCAGGCGGCATTCGACGCGATGCAGGCGTCGGGCGGTCTCCTGGAGTGGGCGCGGGTGCTGGGCCGCTACTGCTACGGGACCCCGCGCGCGCCGGCAGAGGCGGCGCTGGGGGAAGGCGAGGACATGATCTTCGACATCGACTGGCAGGGATACCGCAGCCTGCGCGCCGCCCTGCCTGGCGACGTTATCGGCGTGTTTCTGCTGCCGCCCTCGATGGCCGCGCTGGAAACCCGGCTGCGCGCGCGCGGCGGCGACGACGAGGCCGAGATCGCCCGGCGCATGGCCCGCGCCCGTGACGAGATCGGCCACTGCGCCGAGTTCGACCACGTGCTGGTCAACGTCGATTTCGATGCCACGGTCGCAGCGACACGCGCCGTGCTGCACGCGGCCCGCTCAGCGACGGCACGCCTTGCCGGACTTCAGTCCTTCTGCGCGGCGCTCGCCGCCGGCCAGACGACGGGTGCGCCCGCCTCGAACTGATCGAGGACATGCGTGATGTGCGCCGCCGCGCCGTCGCGGTCGTGCATCTGGTACAGCGATCCCGCCAGCCGCACCGGATCGCCCGAGTAGTACCGCTCATAGAGCTGCTGGCGTCCGGAGAACGAGGACACCGCCGAATCGAAAGCCAGCCGGAACAGCTTGATCCGCGAGCGCGCGTCGGTGTTGGCGGACTGAAAATACTGCTCGACGTCGGGCCAGACGTCGCTCTGCGTCTCGGCGTACAGACGGCACCGCGACCAACCCGCCCGCGCCGAGAATCTGGATGATCTCGCACATGCGGACGAACATTTTCGGGAACATCAGCCGCACGGTCCACAGCGGCATCGCCGCCGGCGTCATCACGCCCTGCGCGTTCGGCGCGGCGTCCGCCTCCGAGGCGCGCAGGCACGCACGGCAGAACTCGGTGAACTGGATCGTCTCGGCCAGCATCCCCTGCACATGCAGGTGCTGGTCGATGTTGGTGGAGCGCGCGATGGAGATGGCCAGATCCATCACGAACTCGGCTTTGGCCAGGTTCTTGGTGGAGAACTGGTGCATCACCTGCGGCATCGCGCCGGTGCGGTTATGCAGGCCGTTGCACATCGCCGCGTCGCGGTGGATGAACACGCGCTCCCACGGCACCAGCACGTCGTCGAACACCGCCATCGAATCCTGCTCGTCGAAGCGCAGCGACAGCGGATGATCCATCGGCGAGGCCGCATCAAGGTGCGAGACCGTGGGGCGGTGAATGAAGCGCAGGCCGGGACTGGCGACGGGGACGCTGAAGCCGAAGGCATAGGGCGCGGCCTCCGGGCTGTCGCTGATATAGGTGGACGGCATCACCATGATGTCGTCGGAGAACGCCGCGAACGTCGAGACCATGCGCGCGCCGTGGATGACGATGCCGGCGTCGGTTTCGCGCACGATTTTCGCCGCTAGATCCTTCGCCTGCTGCTCGACCGGGCGGGAGCGATCGACCTGCGGGTTGACCAGTGTGTGCGTCATCGCGAGGTCGTTCTCGCGGACATGCAGGTAATAGTTCAGGACGTTGTCGGCGAAGCGCATGTCTGTTTCGCCGAACACGCGGTTCGCGGAGGCGAAGCCGGTCAGCATGACGTTCATGTAGTCCGGGCTCCGGCCCATCATGCCGCAGGTCGCGTCGTTCCAGGTCTTGACCATCTTCCGCCGGGCCACGAGGTCGTCGATCGAGGCGGGCTGGATGAACGACAGCCCGACCGTCTCGCCACTGCTGGGCGAGGCGTACGTCATGCGCGCGCGCAGGCTGGGTTCATGCTGCATGTCGTACAGCGCCGCCATCGCGCGCGCCGCCCCGGCGAAGCGGCGATCGCGCGCCACGTCGCGCACGCGCTCGCCGTCGATCCAAATCTCGCGGTCGTCGCGCAGCGCCTCCAGATATGCCGCGCCGGTGCGGATGCCCATCGGGATGTCCCTTACGGTTCGAGTGCCAGCAGGCCGTAGCCGGTGATCAGCGGCGCATGATAGTTGCGATGCACGCGCCGCACGCTTGTCCCGAGAGCCGCGCGCATGGCGAGCCAGAGAATCATCTCAACCAACTCCGCCCCGCCGCGCTCCATGTACTCGTGGTGCGACAGCGCCGCGAGCTGCTCGGGATCGCTCTCCAGCAGGTCGAGGAAGCGGTTGTCCCACTCGGGGCTGACCATGCCGAAGCGCTCGCCGTGCAACTGATGCGACAGGCCGCCCGTGCCGATCAGCACGACGCGGCGGTCGTCGGGAAAGCTTTCCACCGCGCGCCGGAGAGCGGCGCCGAGGCGCCACAGGCGGCGCGCGGTCGGCAGCGGGTGCTGGATGACGTTCACGGCGATCGGGATCACCGGGGCCGGCCACCGCGCGTCCGTCAGCATCGGCAGAACGGACAGGATGCCGTGATCGACCGCCATCTCCTGGCAGATCGTCGGGTCGAACTCGTCTTGGACGAGGCTGCGCGCGAGGTGCCAGCCGAAGCGGGAATCGCCGGGCAGATCGGGCAGGTCGCGGGTCCCCCAGCCCTCGTCGGCCTGCGGGAAGGCGTCGGCGACGCCGAGCGCGAAGGTAGGGTAGGCGTCGAAGAAGAAGCGGTTCATGTGGTCGTTGTAGACGATGATCATCAGGTCGGGCCGCAGATCGGCGAGCCATCGCTTGACCGGCCGGTAGCCGTCGAACAGCGGCGCCCAGAGCGCGTCGCCCTGCTGGCCCTTGTCCCAGGCCTGCGCGATGGAGGGCGCGTGCGAGCTGCCAATTCCGCCGACGATCCGCCCCATCTCAGTGCCCCTTCAGCCCCGGCAGGCTCGCCTTGAGCTGTTCCAGCGTCTCGCCGCGCATTTGCGCGCCGACTTGGAGGAGGTTCTGGCCGAGCGTGCCGGCGATCTTGATCATCAGGTAGATGCTGCCGCCGGCCTGGATGGTGCCCGCCCAGTCGCGCCGGCGGATCAGGTCGATCTCGGCCTCCGACAGACCCATTGCGCGCATGATCCCCGCCTCGTCGGCGCGGAACCGCTCCCGGTTGGCCGGATCGGTGAGCGACATCGCGAGGCGGTTCAGGTTGTAGCCTTGCTGGGAGCGTTCGCCGGTGAAGACCGTGGTGCCGGGGATGTCCGTCATGGGGCGAGCCTAGCCGGCTGCCGGACGCACGTCACTAAGGGCGGTAGTCGGAGTCCTCCTCGCCCTCCATTGCCGCGATCAGATCAGAAGGCGTGTCGTCTCGCTCACGAGCGCAATTCAACGCAAGCCGCGAGGCAGCAAAGCTTCCGGCACAGCCGAACCCGGCCGGCCGACCACGCGGTAAAGCCTGAACCGCTCCACCACTTTGGCCCCGCGCCGCCGCTCGACCTCCCCGACGGGGCGCATCGAGGCCCAGGGGCCGGCGTCGATGTCCGCTCCGCGCCGGGCGCTGCGCACCAGCACGCCGATCCTGCCCGCCAGCATCGGGCGCGGCAGGCCGAACAGCGACCAGCGATGCTCGACGCCGATCACCGGCACGCCGGGGGGCAGGGCGCGGGCAAGCTCGGCGGCCTCGCCGTATTCGTCGGCGGCGACGAAGCTCGCTCCGATCTGGCGGCGGGCCGCCTCTACCTGGCCGGCGAGACCTTGCCAGCCGGCCAGCCGCAGCGCCGTGGGATCAAGCCGGGGCGGCAGCGGGAAGGGCGCGGCGGTCGCCTGCACATAGACCGCCGCCGTGATCGCAAGCCCGAGCGCCACCGCCGGCGCGCGCAGGCGCAGCCAGAGACGGCGTTCCAGCCCGGCGGCCGCAAGCGTCGCCGAGGGATAAAGGACCGCCGGCCAGTTCGCCTGGACCCGGCCGCCGAAGGCGTGCTCCACGAATACGAACGCCGGGACGAAGGTCAGCAGCGCGAGCAGGGTCCAGGCCGGGTCGCGCCGATCCCAGAGGCGTCGCAGCGCGAGCGCCGCGCCGGCGACGCACAGCACGAAGACCAGCGGCGTCGCCAGCCCCGCCTGCCCGAGCGCCAGCTCGCCCAGGAAGCGGATCGCGTTGGTCGGGCGGAAATCGCCGATGCGGCCGCCCTGCTTGGCAAAGCTCGCCCAGGCATGCGCGGCGTTCCACGCGAGCACCGGCGAGAAGGCCGCCGCGCCCACCAGCGCGCCGAGCCAGGGCGCGGGGCGGATCAGCCACCCGCGCAGCTCCGGCACCGCGAGCAGCCACAGCAGGATCGCCGGGACGAGCAGCGCGGCGGTGTATTTGCTGTCCAGCGCCAGCCCGGCGAACAGGCCGGCGAGCACCAGCCACGCGCCCCGCCGCGATCCCAGGAAGCGCGCGAGTGCCCACAGGCAGGCGACCCAGAAAAAAATCAGCGGCGTGTCGGGCGTCATCACCACCGTGCCGACGCCGAACAGCAAGGTGGCGTTGAGCAGCGCGGCGGCGGCGAGCCCGGCGCGACGTCCGGGCAGCAGACGCTCGCCGGCATCCCACAGCAGCACCGAGCCCAGCGCGGCGGAGAGCGGTCCGAGCAGGCGGATACCGAGCGCCCCCGGCCCGGCCAGCGCGGTGCCGGCGCTGATCCACAGCGCCACCATCGGCGGCGCGTCGAGATACCCCGGCGCGAGTGCGCGCGACCAAACCCAATAATACGCCTCGTCGGGGGCCAGCGGCGCGAGCCAGGCTGCCGCCAGCCGCGCCAGCGTCAGGACCAGCAGGGCCAGCAGCGCCGGAGTGGCGCGCTTCACCTTGTGCGCCACACCAGGGTCGCCGATACCGCGTAGTTCCACACCACCCCGATCACCGCGCCCGTTGCCCCCGAGAGCGTCCAGCCCGTGTTCGATAGGTAGAGCGTGCGCGCGATGCCCACGTTGGCGGCCGCGCCCAATCCGCACACGAGCATGAACAGCACCAGCCCGCGCCAGAACCGCGCGCCCTTCAGGCGCTGGTCGCGGTAGGTGATCTGGTTGTTGAGCTGAAAGTTGAAGACCATTGCCACGACGGTCGCCAACGCCTGTGCGCGCCCGAAGCCGAGGCCGGCGACGTGAAACCCAAGGGTCAGCACGATCAGGTGGACGATCACGCCGAGGCTGCCCACCGCGCCGAAGGCGAGAAAGCGCAACGGCACCATCCCGCGCAGCAGCTTGTCGAGCAGCAGGGCCGCGAACTGCGCGAGCACCAGCACGTCGAGCTTGCTCTCCCCGGCGGCGCGGGCGCGGAACTGCGCGGGCACCTCCATCACGCGCGGCGGGGCCGGCGCGCTGAGCACGAGATCGAGCAGGATCTTGAAACCCTGCCCGGTGAGGCGCGGGGCCAGTACCTCGAAGAGCGGGCGCGGCAGCATGAAGAACCCGCTCATCGGGTCGGTCAGCCGCACCGGCAGGACGCGGCGGGCGAGCCGGATGCCGGTCTCGGACAGCTTGCGGCGGAAACGCGACGACAGCCCCGCCGTATCGCCCCCGGCGACGTGCCGGCTCGCCACAACAAGGTCGCAGCCGCCGCCGCGCAGCGCCTCCAGCATCACGGGCAGCCGCGTTTCGTCGTGCTGAAGATCGCCGTCCATCACCGCGATGAACGCGGCCGAGGTGGCGAGCGCGCCCTCGATGACCGCAGAGGCCAGCCCGCGCCGCCCGATCCGGCGGATGCAGCGCACGCGCGAATCGGCCTGGGCCAGGCGCCGCGCCTCGATGGTCGTGCCGTCGGGGCTGTCGTCATCGACGAACAGCACCTCCCACGCGATGCCCGCCAGGGCCGCGTCGAGCTTGCCGAGAAGCGGGGCTATGTTCAGCCGCTCGTTGTAGCACGGCACCACCACTGTCAGCTCGGGGGAGCCGGACACGGCAAGGGAGGGGGCAGCGGCGGCGGCCAAGGCTGTCATTCCGCCGGACGAATACAGCACCGCCTGCCCTGACAAAAGGGATCGCAAGTGCCCGATTGTGCCCGACCATCGTGGCCGCGCATCGTCGCGCATGCACCACCTTCTGCTGCTGTCCTGTGCCGGTCCTCTCGCGGGTGCCATGAACGCGCTCGCGGGCGGCGGCTCGTTCATCACGCTGCCCGCGCTGATCGCGGCTGGCGTGCCTTCGGTTCAGGCGAATGCGTCGAGCACCGTCGCGCTCTATCCAGGCGGGTTGGCGAGCGCGTGGACCTATCACGACCGGCTCGGGTCGGTGTGCGGGATCGCCACCCAGCGGTTGTTGGTCGTGATGCTGGCGGGCGGGCTGGCCGGCAGCCTCCTGCTGCTCTGGACCCCGGCCTCGGCCTTCAACCTGATCCTGCCCTGGCTGCTCCTCCTCGCCACGCTCGCCCTGGCCTTCGGCCGCAAGATAGGCGCTGCGCTGCGGGGAGCGGTCCGAGTCCGGACTGGTCCCGTTCTACTGGGGCAGTTCCTGCTCGGCGTCTATGGGGGCTACTTCGGCGGAGCGGTCGGCCTGATGATGGTGGCGTTCTGGAGCGTGCTCGGCGAGAGCGATCTCAAGGCACTGAATGCACCCCGCACGCTCCTCGTCAGCGCCGCGAATGCGGTCGCGGCGCTCGCCTTTGTCCTGGCCGGCGCGGTCTGGTGGGCGCAGACGATCGCGGTACTCGCGGGGGGCGCGATCGGCGGCTATGCGGGCGCCCGCCTCGGCCGGATCGTGCCGCCCGGCGTGACGCGGGCCCTGACGCTGTGCTGCACGGCAGCGATCACCGCCGCGTTCTTCGCCCGCGCGTACCTGACGGGCTGAACCAACAGTCTGGACCGGCCTGCATCCCCTACATCCGAACCAGCGCCGACCCCCAGGTCAGGCCGCCACCCAGCGCCTCCAGCAGCACGAGATCGCCGGCGCGGATGCGGCCGTCGGCGCAGGCCTCGGCGAGCGCCAGCGGCACGGAGGCGGCCGAGGTGTTGGCGTGGCGATCGACGGTGACCACCACACGCTCCGACGGCAGGCCCAGGCGGCGGCCCATCGCGTCGATGATCCGCATGTTGGCCTGGTGCGGCACCAGCCAGTCGATGTCGCGCCGGCCCAGCGCGTTGGCGGCCAACGCCTCGTCCACCGCTTCGGCCAGCCGCGCCACCGCGTGCCGGAACACCTCGCGTCCGTTCATGATCAGGTGCCCCGGCCGATCGGGGCGGCCCACCGCGCCATCCACATACAGAATGTCGCCCAGTTCGCCCTGGGCGTGCAGATGTGTGGACAGGATGCCGCGATCGATGGTGCCCCGTCCCTCGCCAGCGCGCAGGAACACCGCGCCGGCGCCGTCGCCGAACAGGACGCAGGTGCCGCGGTCGCGCCAGTCCAGGATGCGCGAATAGACCTCGCTGCCGATCACCAGCACGCCGCGCGCCTGACCGGCGCGGATCATGCCGTCGGCGACCGACAGCGCGTAGATGAACCCGGCGCAAGCGGCCGCGAGGTCGAAGCCGAAACCGCCCCGAACCCCGAGCGCCTGCTGCACCCGGAGCGCGGTCGCGGGAAACGCCTGATCGGGCGTGCTGGTCGCCACGATGATCGCGTCCACCTCGTCGGGGAGCGCGCCGGCGTGCGCCAGCGCGGTGCGCGCCGCCGCCGCGCCCATGAAGGCGCAGGTCTCGTCCGGCCCGGCGACGTGCCGTTGGCGGATGCCGGTGCGGTCCCTGATCCAGGCATCCGACGTCTCCAGCCGCTGGGCGAGTTCGTCGTTGCCGACCACGCGCGCGGGCAGATACGCGCCGACACCGGCGAGGATGGTGCGAAGGGGCATTACGGTCCTACGAAGCGGTGGCGAGGCGCGCGCCGCCCTCGCCGGTCCTGGGCGCCGCTGCGGCGGACCCGACGATACGCGTCAGGCCGTCGCGAATCTGATCGTTGAAATGATGGGTGACCATGTCGATCGCGACGTCGACCGCATGCGCGAAGGTTTCCGCGTCCGCCCCGCCATGCGACTTCACCACCACGCCGTTCAGCCCCAGCATCACCGCACCGTTGTAGCGCCGCGGATCGAGCCATTCGCGCAGCCGGATCAGGCCAGGACGGACCAGCAGATAGGCGAGCTTGCCGGCCAGGCTGGAGGTGAAGACCTGGCGCAGCAGGTCGAGGATCAGCTTCAGGGCGCCCTCGCCCGTCTTCAGCGCGACATTGCCGCTGAAGCCGTCGGTGACGATGACGTCGGTGGTGCCGGCGGCGAGGTCGTGGCCCTCCACGAAGCCGTGGAACTGCGCGGATAAGGGGCTCTGACGCAGCACCTCGGCGGCCTCGCGCACCCGGTCATCACCCTTTTGCTCCTCGCTGCCGACGTTGAGCAGCCCGATCGTGGGCGCCGTCAGACCGAGCACGGTGCGCGCGAACACGTCGCCCATCACCGCAAACTCCACGAGGTTGCGGGCGTCGCACACCACGTTGGCGCCGAGGTCGAGCATGATCACGTCGCCGCGCGCCGAAGGGCCGACCGCGGCCATCGCCGGCCGGCCGATCCCGGGCAGCGTCTTGAGGATGATCTTGGCCAGCGCGAGCAGCGCGCCGGTGTTGCCGGCGCTGACCACCCCCGCGGCCTCCCCCGCCGTGACCGCGTCGATTGCCACGCGCATGGAGGCGTGGCGCAGCCGCAGGGCGGCGGTGGCCTTCATGTCGTTGCCGATCACGTCGGGCGCGTGGCGCACCGTGCAGGACGCCGCGGCGCGCTTGCTGCGCGCCAGCAGGGGCGCGATTCGCGCCTCGTCGCCAACCAGCAGGAAGCGCGCCTCCGGATGGCGCTCGGCGGCCAGCTCCAGGCCCCCGACGACCGCTTCGGGCGCGTGATCGCCGCCCATCGCGTCCACCGCCAGCGTGAAACTCTCGGTCGCCAAGCGTCAGGCCCGCACGCCGCGGCCGGGCGTCAGGCGCGAACCGCGCCCTTCAGGGCGTTGCCGGCGGCGATCACTTCGCGGCCGTCGTAGTGACCGCAATGGCTGCACACGTGATGCGGCCGCTTCAACTCGCCGCAGTTCGCGCACTCGGCATTCGCCTCGTGCACCAAGGCGTGGTGACTGCGCCGCATGCCGCGCCGCGACGGCGAGGTCTTTCGCTTGGGTACGGCCATGGCAAAGCGCCCCTCTGATCCTGGTGACGCCCGCAGACCGCGGACGGCGGCACCAAGGGACAATCACGATGTGGCAAACTCGCAAGCCGCGCCGTCTAGCAGAGGGGGGCGGCACCCGCAAGCCCGGCCCGGAGGCAATGCGCCCGTGCATCATCGGTGCCGCACCTAGTGACGGTGCCGCGCCAGGCCGAGCGCGGCGAACGGGCGGGCCGGCGCGGGCGCCTCGTCTGGGAGGCTCGCACCCGGCCTGCGGGGGTACGGATCAAGCGCGAGGGCGAGCTGTTCGGCGGCCGCCTCGCCCAAATCCAGCATCTTGCCATTATAGGCGATCTCGTCATCGGCCTCAGGGTCGATCTCCTCGGCTTCGGCGCCGGCCGGCACGAACCGGACCGCGAACGCCTCCATGACCTCGGCCTCGAACTCGTCCAGCGTCACGACGCAGATGCGGACGACGCGCGCGTGAAGGCGCCCGTCGGCGTCGATGACCTCGGCCCGCTCGCGCCGCAGCCGGAATTCGCAGGACAGCGACAGGACGGCCGGAATCTGCATCCGCACGGCGAGCGCCCGACACTCCTCCGCGCTCGCCTCCACGCGAGTTTCGAACGGCGCCGCGCCGATGCGCTCCGCCGCCACCGGGCGGGACAGCTCGGGCGTCATGCCGATGCCTCCGGCTGCGGGGCGGGCAGGAACGCGACCTCCCCGCCGGCAAGCCGCTGGAGAGACTGCCCGGCCAAATGCGCCCGCTGGGCCAGCGTCAGCCGCGCCAGTGTCTCGGCGGCGCCCGCCGGATCGGCGCCGCGCCACACATTGCGCGCGAGGGCGGCGGCCAGCCCGGACGCGTCGCCGGCTTCCAACGGAGCGGCATAGGCCGCGGCACGTCCGTGAAACGCCTCCCACATCGCGCGTACCTTCTTGCCGACCGAAAGATCGCCCACGCCCATCTCCCGCAGGTTCATGTCCATGTCGCTGAACATCGCGTCGAACACCGCCTGCGCCAAATCCGGCCCCGGCGCCGGCGCGCGACGGAGGCGGTCGATCAGCAGGAAGACATGCAGGCCGACGAGATCGAACCGCCCATCGAGCGTGTCGGGCGCACCCAGCGCGGCGTACAGATAGGGCGCACGCGCCGCGGCCACCGCAGCGGCGTAGAGCGCGTGTCCCGGCCGTTCGTGGCGGTGACGACGGGGGGCGAGGAAGGCGCGGAGGGTGGCCACTGGGCGTTAGCGTTCCCTGACATGTCCCTGGGCGTTGCCGGCCCGATTGACTTGCGCCGGCGGCCGTGACAACCCCCCTCACATAGCGCGCCGGCCCGCCCGGTCAAAGAACGCGAATCGGCCAGCTCAGTAGGATGATCTCGGTGCCGCCCCGCCCCTCGTTTTCGCTCGTCCGTCGTGACCCGGCGCTCGCCCTGCTCGCGGCCTGCCTGCTGGCAGGCTGCTCCTTCCTCGCGCCCCCCGCGCAGCCGCGCGGGGATCGGGTTGATGCCGACCAGATCAAGCAGCTTGTTCCGGGCGTCAGCACGCAGGCCGACGCGACCGCGCTGCTCGGCTCGCCCACCGCGAAGGGCACGTTCGACCAGAACACATGGATCTACGTCAGCGAGATGACCCGCCCGGTGGTCGGCGGCACCCTGGACGTCTTGCGCCAGAACGTGGTGGAGCTGCGCTTCGACGATCACGGCGTGCTGCGCAACATGCAGGCGCTCGACAAGGGCAACGCGCTGCCGGTCACGATCGTCGCCCGTACCACCCCCGCGCCAGGCACGGAGGCGTCGGTCCTGCAGCAATTGTTCGGCAACGTCGGCCGGTTCAATCCGGGCCTCAGCAACGCCTCCGCCCCGAGCGGCGGCGCGCCCCCCGCCGGCGGGGGGCTTCCTTGAGGTTGGTGTCTGGCGGGCGCGATCAGTGCGCCGTCCAGCCACCGTCCACGATCAGGCTCTGGCCGGTCACGTAGGCAGCGGCGTCGGAGGCGAGAAAGACCGCTGCGCCCGCCATGTCGCGCGGCTCGCCGAAGCGGCCCATCGGGGTATGGTCCAGAAGCGGCTTGGACAGCGTCTGGTGGCGCAGCAGCCCCGCGGTGAGGTCGGTGTCCACGTAGCCCGGCGCCAGGCAGTTCACCCGGACGCCGCGCCTGGCCCAGTCGAGCGCCAGCGCCTTGGTCATCATCTCCACCCCGCCCTTGGTGGCGCAGTAGGGCACCGAGCGGGTCAGGCCGACATGCCCGGCGACGGAACTGATGTTGACGATCGAGCCCGCCCCGCGCTCGGCCATCGCGCTGCCGATGTGCTTGCAGCACAGGAACACGCCCGTCAGGTTCACGTCGAGGATGGCCTGCCAGTCGGCGAGATCGATCTTCTCGATGGTGCGCCAGATCGGGTTGACGCCGGCGTTGTTCACCAGCACGTCGATTCGCCCGAAGCGCGTCAGCGCGGCATCGCGCAGCGCCACCACGTCCGTCTCGCGCGCGACGTCGGCGGGGTGGACCAGCGCCGGTTCGCCGATCGTGCCAGCCGCCTCGTCCAGCGTCTCGCGCGTGCGCCCGGCCAGCACGATCGTCGCGCCGCAGGACGCCATCGCCTCGGCGATGGCGCGCCCGATGCCGCGCCCCGCGCCGGTGACGATCGCGACCTTGCCCGTCAGATCGAACAGGGCTGCGCTCACCAGTTCGGACCTTCGCGCAGGATGCGGCGCGCTAGGCTCCAGCGATGCACCTCGGAGGGGCCGTCGTAGATGCGGAAGCCGCGCACCTCGCGAAAGATGCGCTCGACCAGCGTTTCCCCCGTCACGCCCTGGCCACCGAGGACCTGCACGCAGCGATCGGCCACGCGCCAGATCGCCTCGGAACAGACCACCTTGGCCATGGAGGATTCGGTGCCGGCGCGCTCGCCCCGGTCGAGCGTCCAGGCGGTGTGCCAGATCGCCAGCCGGGCCATACGGATGTCCATCTCGTTGTCGGCCAGCATGAAGCCGACGCCCTCGTGCTCGGCCAGAACGCGGCCGAACGCCTCGCGCTTGCTCGCATACCCCGCGGCGATCTCGTGGGCGCGGCGCGCCGCTCCCAGCCAGCGCATGCAGTGGGTGAGCCGCGCCGGGGCGAGGCGCACCTGGGCGTAGCGGAAGCCCTTGCCAGGCTCGCCGAGGATGTCGGTCGCGGGCACCCGCAGGCCGTGGAAGCGCACGACGGCATGTCCGCCGGGGAAGCCCTGGTCCAGACTGTCCATCGCACGGACGACCTCGATCCCTTCCGTGTCCATGTCGGCGAGGAACAGGGTCGCGCGTCCCTCCTCGTCGGCCGCCATGATGATGGCGAAGGCGGCGCCGTCGGCCCCCGTGATGAACCATTTCTCGCCGTCGATGACCCAATGATTGCCGTCGCGCACCGCCTTGGTCCGCAGCGCCGCCGGGTCCGATCCGGCACCGGGGGCGGGCTCGGTCATGCAGAAGCATGACCGGATCTCCCCGGCCGCGAGCGGGCGCAGGAACCGTTCCTTCTGCTCCTCGGTCGCGACATGCTCCAGCAGGTGCATGTTGCCCTCGTCGGGGGCGGAAATGTTCATCGCCAACGGACCGAGCAGGGAAAAGCCCGCTTCCTCGAATACGACCGCCTTGCCGACATGGCCGAGGCCGATTCCGCCCCATTCGGGCGCGACATGCGGGGCGAGCAATCCCGCCGCCCCCGCGAGCGCGTTCAGCTCGCGGCGGAATGCATCGGTCGGGCCGTGCCGGGTCTGGCGCGGATCGGATTCCAGCGGGATGATGCTGTCGCGGATGAAGGCGCGCGTGCGGTCACGCAGCTCCTGGAGATCGGGGGGGATCGAAAAGTCCATCGCATGTCCCTCAGAACGCTCGCTGCTCGGCGATCTCGTGCGCGAACTCCAGGATCCCCGTGCCGATGCCGCTGAGCGGGGCATAGCGCGGCTCGGTTGTGGCGCCGGTGCGCCAGCGATGGCCGAGCTGGAGGAAGATCACGCCGAGCTTGTACATCGCCAGCACGCGGTGAAACAGGAAGTTCGACATGTCGCGCCCGCTGATCGCGGCGTAGGCGTCCACGGCCTGGGGGCGGGTGAGGAAGCCGGGCTCGGCGGCGGGCATCTGCGCCATGTCGTGCATGGCGGGTGGATCGTCGGGCTCCACCCAGTAGGAGAGCAGGGTTGCGAAGTCGAACAGCGGGTCGCCGCGCGTGCCCTGGTCCCAATCGACAACGGCGACGGCCGAAAGGTCGCGCGGGTCGAGGATGAGGTTGTCGAGCTTGAAATCGTTGTGCAGCAGCGCGGGCGGGCCGTCCGGGACGAGATGACGGTCGAGCCACGCGCCGAGGTCGGCGTGCAGGGCCTCGGTGCCCTCCTCCTTCGCCGCCACGCCCCGCCTGCGCCAGCCGGCGACGGCCCGCGCGAGGAAGCCCTGCGGGCGGCCGAGATCGTCGAGGCCGATCGCCGCCGTATCGACGGCGTGGATGGCCGACAGCGTCTCCAGCAGCACGCGCGAGAGCCGCGCGCCGACCTCCGGGCGGCCGTGAAGCGCGGGCGGCATGGTCGAGCGGATGACCAGGCCCGGCCGGTATTCGAGAATCTGGAACGGTGCGCCGATGACGGCCGGATCGGTGCAGAGGAACAGGCTGCGCGGCGCGACCGCCAGCACATCGGCGAGTCGGCTCAGGATGCGGTGCTCGCGCGCCATGTCGTGACTGCCGGCCGGCAGCTCTCCCATCGGCGGGCGCCGCAGGACGGCAGGCCGGCCGTTCACCTGGATCAGAAAGTTCAGGTTGGCGAGGCCGCCGGCGAACTGGCGCGGCGGGGGGGCGGGGTCGAGCCTGAGCCCATGCGCGGCGAGATGCGCACGGGCGCGGTCCCAGTCGAGCGGGACGCTGTCCTGAGGGGCGCGGACATCGGCGGGGGAGGCGTCGGGCACGGTTTCCACCTGGCGGTCAGCGGCGGAGCGTGGAAGGCGAAACACGGACGCGTCAAGGCGGAGGGAGCCCGTTGAAAATCGCCGGCCTTCCAAGCCGGCATGACGCAGGCTCGGCGGGGCCTTTCGGGAATCGGGGCGCCCTCGTCATGATCAGAGCATGTCCACTGAGCACCTTGTTCCCGCCGACCTGCGCGAGCTGTATCACGTCAGGGAATGGCGGAATGCGGCTGGCGTGCTTTTTACCGCCGCCTCCGAAGAATGGAACGACATCATCGAAGTGCTGCGCGCATTCCGCCTGCTTCGATCGGAGATCCTGACCGCCGGTGGCGGACTCTCCCCAATTTCTCAGCAGGTGAACGGCGCGTTCGACAGACGCGGTTGGCGGGAGAAGAAGTTCGCCACCAAGATCGTTGTGGACGAAACCGAATACGCCAGCCCGACCCATCTGGTGGACTGCTTCAAGGGGCGCGTGGCGCTGGAGCTGGAGTGGAACAACAAGGATCCATTCTTCGATCGTGATCTCAACAACTTCCGGCTCCTCTTCGATCTGCGAGCGATCGACGTTGGGGTGATCCTGACGCGCGCTTCCGAACTACAGGGCGTGTTTGATGAACTGGGAAAGGGCGCGAGCTACGGCAACAGCACGACCCACCATGCAAAGCTCTGGCCCCGCCTCGATGGCGGGGGTGGCGGGGGCTGCCCCGTCCTGACGTTCGCCATCACGCCGAAACTGTACGTCAACGATGGCCCCGAGGCCGTGGAGGCAGCCCTCCGCGCCAAGGCCGAGAGGGACGCCAAGCGCAAGGGCAGAAGGCGGAAAGGTGGTGTCTCGCCCAACGCCGGCGCCGATCCCGACGCATAAGACCAATCGGTCTAGACACTGACCGACTTATACCACGTTCGTCATGCCCGGCGAAGGCCGGGCACCCACGTCTTTGCGTGCGGCCGTTCAAGACGTGGGTGGCCGGGCCAAGCCCGGCCATGACGACGGCGAAGGGTCAATCATTGGGCGGGCTGGGTATAAGACCCCTCGCAGCGCCGGCTTGCTAGCCCGCTGCGATTAGCCGGCGCTCGGCTGCCGAGTTGTGCGCGTACGTCTTCCAGGTCGGCTCGTAGCCCCCCACGGACTGATCGCCCCATACCCTCCACCCAGCGCGAGCGCCCCGCGCGAAAAGCTCGATGCGCGGTCCGGGACTGCAAGCCTCGATGATGTCGTACATCTCGTCGGGCTTCCGGGAATGCTCCCGCTTCCGGGTTTCGAGATAGTTCACCTGCGTTCTGCCCGGTTGCAGGGTGCGCGCGTTCTTGCCTCGCACGCCGAACAGCACCAGTTCGGTCACGTTGCGGAAGTAGAACCCGACACCGCGACCATCGCTGCCGCCATCCTTCCTGATCTTGCGCCAAACGACGTTGGATTTGTATTGGAAACCCCACGCCGCCATCACGCGCAGTCCCTCCGGCAGCAGTGCGTTCGGAACCCACAGGTAGAGATGCGCGGTCGGCGCCGCGAGATCAGCGACAGGCAACGAGCAGATGGACTCGGCATCCATGGTTCCGTAACGAGATAGACGCCGGTGCTCAGGCGCCACCTTGCCCGTCCGATTGATGAATTGCCACGGCGGATCGGCGAGAATGCACGCAAACCGGCGCCCACCCGAAGCGGCTCGGAGGTCCGCAGCGGGGTCCGACGTGCGATCTTTCATATTTGGTTTCCTTTACGCCATCGCACACGAGCGGACTCGATTCGTCAAGCGCGCATTCCCTCAGAACAGCGACATCTGCGCCTCCGCCATCCCCGCCGGCACGCCGGGCACGGTGAAGCGGGTGCAATCCAGCGGCTCCCTGACTTCGTTCAGCCCCCATTGGCGCGCGGCGCGGGCGAAGCGGCGGATCAGGAGGTCGGCGTAGGCGCCCTGGCCGGTGAAGCGGTGGTGGAAGCGCGAATCCGACAGCGCGCCCGAGCGGGTTTCGCGCACCAGGTTCAGCACGTGGCGCGCGCGGTCGGGAAAGTGCGTGGCGAGCCAGTCCTCGAACAACGGGCGCACCTCGAGCGGCAGCCGGAGCAGCACGTAGCCGGCGTGGCGCGCGCCCACCCGGGCGGCCGCCTCCATGATGCGCTCCATCTCCGCGTCGTTCAGGCCGGGGATCATCGGCGCCGTCATCACCCCGGCCGGAATGCCGGCGCGGGCCAGCTCGGCGATCGCGTGCAGGCGGCGCGCCGGAGTGGCGGCGCGCGGCTCCATCTTGCGCGCCAGCGCCGGGTCGAGTGTCGTGATCGACACCGAGACCCGGACCAGACCGCGCCTCGCCATGCCGGAAAGGATGTCGAGGTCGCGCAGCACGCCGGCGGATTTGGTGACGATGCTGAGCGGATGGTTGAACCTGTCGAGCACCTCCAGCACCGCGCGGGTCAGCTTCAGGGTGCGCTCCACCGGCTGGTAGGGATCGGTGTTGGTGCCGAGCGCGAGGGTGCGCGGGACGTAGCCGGGCTTGCGGAGCTCCTTTTCGAGCAGCTCGGCAACCTCGGGCTTGAAGATCAGCTTCGTCTCGAAATCGAGGCCGGGCGAGTAGCCGAGATAGGCATGGGTCGGCCGGGCGTAGCAGTAGATGCAGCCGTGCTCGCAGCCGCGATAGGGGTTCACGGCCCGATCGAAGCCGATGTCGGGCGAGGTGTTCCAACTGATGACCGAGCGCGAGGCGTCGCGGATCAGCGTCGTCGGCAGTGGTGGCAGATCGCCGAACTCGGCCGTGAGCGTGTCCCAGCCGTCGTCGAACGGATGGGCGCTGGCCTGCTCGAACCGGACCGCCGGGTTGGCGGTCGCGCCCCGGCCGCGCCGGCGCAGCGACGGCGGCGCAGGCATGAGCGGCGGCTCTGCCTCGCCTGCACGGTCCAGCGCCGCGATGGCGTCCCGATCGGTGTCGAGTTCCCTGTCGAGTTCCCTGTGGATTTCCAGGTCGATTCGCTTGCCAGGGGCGGCCCTCATCGTCATGTTCCCCCTATGTTCGAGCCCAGAGTGGCGAGCCCCGAGGGCACCGTCAAGAACAAAACAGGAATAACCCCGTGATCTCCCCCCGGCTCGCCCCCCGGCTCTCCGTCATCATACCGGCGCTGAATGCCGCGACCACGCTGCCCGGCACCCTGGCCGCGCTAGGCGCGGCGGCGGGCGAGATCGTGGTGGTGGACGGCGGCAGCAATGATATGACGGCGGAGGTCGCGCGCGGTCTCGGCGCCCGCGTGCTGTCCGCCCCGCGCGGGCGCGGGGCGCAGCTCGCGGCCGGCATCGCCGCGGCGCGCGGGCCGTGGCTGCTGCTACTGCACGCCGACACAAGACTCGGGCACGGCTGGGCCGGGGCAGCGGCGGCGCATATGCAGGCTGACCCCGGCCGGGCGGGGTATTTCCGCTTCGCACTGGACAGCGCCGATCGGCGCGCCCGGCGCCTGGAGCGTGCGGTGGCCTGGCGGTGCCGCGTCCTTGCCCTGCCATATGGCGACCAGGGACTGCTGATCCACCGCGACCTGCTCGCCCGGCTCGGCGGCATCCGGCCCTTGCCGCTGATGGAGGATGTCGATCTGGTGCGCCGTCTGGGGCGAAGCCGGTTGGCGGCGTTGGGGGCCGAGGCGCAGACCTCTGTCGCGAAGTGGGAGCGCGATGGTTGGCGCCGGCGCTCGGCCCGCAACGTCGCCTGTCTCGCGCTGTGGTTCGCCGGGGTGCCGGTGGGCCTGATCGCGCGCGCCTACCGATGAGAGATGTTGCCATCGTCTTCGCGCGCGCGCCTCGCCTTGGCGCGGTCAAGCGCCGGCTGGCGTGCGACATCGGCGAGCGCGCGGCGCTGCGCTTCCACGCCGCTTCGCTTGGCCGTCTCCTGCGCGCACTGGCGCGCGATCGCCGGTTCCGAACGGTGGTCGCGCTCACGCCCGATCGCGCGAGGCTTCGCCTGCCCGCCGCCGTCGGATGGGTCCCGCAGGGGGCGGGCGACTTGGGGAGGCGCATGGATCGCGCCTTTCGCCGCTTCCCCCGCCGGCGCGTAGCGCTGGTGGGCTGCGACATCCCCGGCGCGACGGCGCACGACCTCCGCGCCGCCTTCCGCGCGCTCGGCCGCGCATCCTCGGTGTTCGGACCCGCCGAGGACGGAGGCTACTGGCTGGTCGGCATGGGGCCGCGCCGCCCGGCGCGCCCGTTCGCCGCCGTGCGCTGGTCGGGCCCGGATGCGCTGGCGGACACGGCACGGAACTTCGCGCGCCATCGCCCGACCCTGTTGCGTCGGCTGCGTGACGTCGATCGCGCGGCCGATTTGCTGGCGACGGGCTACTCGGCGGCCGGCTTCAAATGCTCCTGCAAGCGCGGCATCAGCTCGACGAGGTTGCAGGGACGGTGACGGTTGTCGAGCTGGGCCGCGAGGATGTCGTCCCAGCCGTCCTTGACCGCGCCGGTGCTACCGGGCAGCGCGAACAGGTAGGTGCCGCCCGCCACCCCGCCCATCGCGCGCGACTGCATCGTCGAGGTGCCTATCTTCTGATAGCTGAGCATCCGGAACAGCTCGCCGAAGCCCTCGATGCGCTTCTCCAGCACGCGCTCGAACGCCTCCGGCGTCACGTCGCGGCCGGTGATGCCGGTGCCGCCGGTGGTGATGACCACGTCGATCTCGGGATCGGCGATCCACCCGCGCAGCCGCGCGGCGATGACCGCTGCGTCGTCCCGCTCGATCGCCCGCGCCGCCAGCCGGTGGCCCGCCTCGGCGATGCGATCCACCAGTGCCTGGCCCGACGTGTCGTTGGCCTCCGTCCGCGTGTCGGAAATAGTCAGGACCGCGATGTTGACGACGACGAACGGCCGCGAGTCATCGATGCGTGCCATGCTCCGTGCTCCCTATGCCTGAAGGCCTCTGCCCACGTTCTGACACGCCGGCGCGGCGGTCGTCCAACCACCCGGCGCTTGACTTTGGCGCGCGCCCTCTTGATATGCGGGCGGGGCGCGGGGAAACCGCTGCCGCCCAGGCGTGCCGGTGCGACCGCACGGCGCCCCTTGCCGCGGTGAAAGCCGGCCCAACACACGACTGGGACATAGTTTGACCGACACGATTACCGCTCCGGCGGACCCGACCGAACACGCGCAAGACGCATTGCCGCCCCCGTCGAATCCGGCGCCGATGGAATTCGAGCCCGCCGCCGAGACGCCGCGCACGACGTTCGCCGATCTCGGCCTGTCGGAACCGGTGCTCCGGGCGGTCTCCGAGAAGGGCTATCTCTACCCGACGCCCATCCAGGAGCAGGCGATCCCCTATGTGCTGATGGGGCGCGATGTGCTCGGTGCGGCGCAGACCGGCACCGGCAAGACCGCCGGCTTCACGTTGCCGCTGCTGGAGATCCTGTCGGGCTCGCGCGCCCGCGCCCGGATGCCGCGCAGCCTCATCCTGGAGCCGACGCGCGAGCTGGCGCTCCAGGTGGCGGAGAATTTCGTTCTCTACGGCAAGTATCTGAAGCTGACGCACGCGCTGATTATCGGCGGCGAGAGCATGTCCGACCAGAAGGACGTGCTCATGCGCGGGGTGGATGTGCTGATCGCCACCCCGGGACGATTGCTCGACATGTTCGAGCGCGGCCTGATGCTGCTGACGGATGCCAAGTTCCTCGTGATCGACGAAGCGGACCGGATGCTCGACATGGGGTTCATCCCCGACGTGGAGCGCATCGTCTCGCTGCTGCCGCGCAATCGGCAGACGCTGTTCTTCTCGGCCACCCTGCTGCCCGAGATCCGCCGGCTGGCCGACGCCTTCCTGCAGAACCCGAAGGAGATCTCGGTCTCCCGCCCGGCCTCGGTCGCCGCGGGGATCATCGAGGGCCTGGTGCTGGTGTCCGAGCACGACAAGCGCGAGGCCCTGCGCCGGCTGATCCGCACGGAGAACGTGCAGAACGCGCTGATCTTCTGCAACCGCAAGCGCGATGTGGACATCCTGCATCGCTCGCTCACCCGGCACAAATTCAGCGTCGGCGCGTTGCACGGCGATATGGCGCAGTCGCAGCGTTTCGCTACGCTCGAGAAGTTTAAGGCCGACGAATTGAGGCTGCTCGTGTGCAGCGACGTCGCCGCCCGAGGCCTCGACATCGGCGGCTTGTCGCACGTCTTCAATTTCGACGTGCCGCACCATGCCGAGGACTACGTCCATCGAATCGGCCGCACCGGCCGCGCGGGGCTGGAGGGTCATGCCTTCACCGTCGCCACGCCGGACGACCAGCGGGCGGTGGAGGCGATCGAGAAGCTGACCGGCCATCCGATCCCGCGCATGGCGGTGGAGGGGTTCGATCCGGTGGACTGGGCCGAGGACGACGGACGCAGGCGCCGGCGCGGACGGAGCGCGGACGCGGGCAGGCGCGCGCCGGAGCGGCGGAGGGCCGCGCCGCGCGCCGAGGCGAGCGAACCCCGGCCCGAGCGCAAGCCGCGTGAGGCCGCGGCTCGCCCGTCGCGGGCGCGTCGCCCCGCCGAAGCCGCGCCCCCTGCCGTGCCTGCCGCCGGGGCCGAGGCGGCCCCGCCCCGGCCTGTTTCACACGCAACGCCTTCCCGCTCGCGCGAGCATCGCCGCGAAGACGACCTCGGCCCCTCCGTGGTCGGCTTCGGCGACGACATTCCGGCTTTCATGACGGTGCGGGTCCGGCCGGCGCCCGTTGCCCGGCTGGCCCAAGGGGAGGGAGAGGGGTGAACGTCGCCACCGCCGCGCACAAAAGCCGTTTCACGCCCTTCGAGTGGGACGACCCGCTGCGGCTGGACGCGCAACTGAGCGAGGACGAGCGCGCGATCAGGGATGCCGCGCACGCCTACTGCCAGGAGAAGCTGCTGCCGCGCGTGCTGGAGGCGAACCGGCACGAGACGTTCGACCGCGCCATCATGAACGAGATGGGCGAGATGGGCTTTCTCGGCGCCACGCTGGAGGGGTACGGCTGCGCCGGGGTGAACTATGTCTCCTACGGGCTGATCTCGCGCGAGGTGGAGCGGGTCGATTCCGGCTATCGCTCCTGCTTCTCGGTGCAGTCCTCGCTGGTGATGTATCCGATCTGGGCGTTTGGCTCGGATGCGCAGAAGGACAAATTCCTCCCCCGGCTGCGGAGCGGGGAGTTCGTAGGCTGTTTTGGCCTGACCGAGCCCGACGCCGGCTCCGATCCCGGGGCGATGCGCACGCGCGCCCGCGCCGTCGATGGCGGGTTCCTGCTGAACGGCTCGAAGACCTGGATCACCAACTCCCCGCTGGCCGACGTGCTGGTGGTATGGGCCAAGGACGACGCGGGCGACATCCGCGGGTTCCTGCTGGAACACGGAATGAAGGGGCTGGAGACGCCGAAGATCGAGGGCAAGTTCAGCCTGCGCGCCTCCGTCACCGGCATGATCATGATGGCCGACGTGTTCGTGCCGACCGCGAACATGCTGCCGGGCGCCAAGGGATTGCGCGGCCCGTTCTCCTGCCTCAACAACGCCCGCTACGGCATCTCCTGGGGCGCGTTGGGGGCGGCGGAGTTCTGCTGGCAGGCGGCGCGGGACTACACGATGCAGCGGCAGATGTTTGGCCGCCCGCTGGCGGCCACGCAGCTCATCCAGAAGAAGCTCGTCGACATGCAGACCGAGATCGCGCTCGGCTTGCAGGCGGTGCTGCGGCTCGGCCGGCTGATGGACGAGCACAACGCCGCGCCCGAGATGATCTCCATGCTGAAGCGCAACTCCTGCGGCAAGGCGCTGGCCGTCGCGCGGGAGGCGCGCGACATGCACGGCGGCAACGGCATCGCCGACGAGTACCATGTGATCCGCCACGTGATGAACCTGGAGGCGGTGAACACGTACGAGGGCACCCACGACGTTCACGCGCTGATCCTTGGCCGCGCGCAGACCGGGCTCAACGCGTTCGGCGGCTGAGCCCGCGCTGCTGCGGCGGGCGCGGAGCGCGCGCTAGGGATGGGACGTGGTCGCCGGCTTCGGTGGCGCGATCACCTGTACGTTCGTGGACATCGTATCAACTGGCCGGATAGGCTAGGATTGTGGATAGCGTTAGCGTTGTCCCAATCCCTCAGGCACCACTGCACGAGCAATCTGGCGTGGGTCCCGAGGAGGCAAAATCCACATCGGGTGGAGGGTCATATGAACTGGCTGGCCAACCTGCTCCCGCGCATATGCTTCGCTAGTTTAGCCCTCATTCTCGGCGCATCCGTCACTCATGCCGCTGCTCCGCTGTTGCCCGTGTGTAGCTGGCCATTTGAAGTCACGGGGCAAGGCATCACCAACGTTGCCACTCCGGACACGAACGCGACTTACTGGGTTATGCCGCTCGATACGAACAGCTGGAAGGCAATGATCGTCCAGGGCCAGTATCCGGCGGCCCGTTTTGTCAATTTCGATACGTACACCGCGACCGGTTCCCTGGTTGATACAATCGTTGACAGCAGCATCACTCCCGACCCCGGCAGCACCAATCCTTTCGCGACGCCTGCGGCTAATGAACCTCACGATTATACAGTCACCATCGGCGCCAGGACCGTGGGATCGGCCAACTCCGTGCGCGTGGGAGGAAGTCGGCTGGCATTTATCGTGTATCGGGTCTATCTCGCCGACCAGGGCCTGGACAGAACCGGCGGCGTCGGTGTGCCTGCCGTAAGCCTTCTCGCCTCCGATGGAACTGTGCGCAGGCTCCAGCCGTGCCCGTTCGCGGCGGCGGAGAGCAGCCTGAGCAATCTGACCCTCTTGCTTCGCGCGAGCGGATTTAGCGACGCTGCCAACTTCCTCCAAGGCATATCAATGGCCGCGAAGCAGCAACTGCCCAGTACGGGCAATTGCAATCCAGGCCAGCCGGGTCCGGCCCCGGTCACTTTCGCGACCGCTACTCTCGGTGCGAACTTTTTCTCGAACCCCCAAACGACATACCTTGAGACGTCGGGGCTCTGTTTTCAGCCGAACGAGGTCGTCGTGGTGAGGGGCAAAGCCCCCGTTTTCCCAAATACATATCTGGGCGGGTCGGTGTTTCAGCCGGCCTTCGATACCCAAATTCAGCTGCGATATTGGTCGATGTGCAACAACGATCGAGCAATTCCGTATGCTGTTGTAGCTTGCCAGCCTGATTTCGCGACGAAGCGCGACGCGAACCAATTCTACACGTATGTCATCTCGAACGACCAGGCTCCTCCATCCTGGCTCCCGATCGACGCAACCTGGCTACCGTGGGGTGAGACAAGCATCCCCAAAAACTTGATTTTCAGGAACATTCTGCCTGAGAACGGTGCGGTGACGGGCGACTTTTATCCGACGGGGGTGTTCTGCGATGAGGCTCTGTTCATCGAGCAAGGGTGGCAGGCCTGCTTTGCCGCGGCCCATCTCAGTGTGCCGACGCAATAGCCCCGAAACTCGTCGCGCTTGACGCAGGCGCCGTTGCCGATCAAGGAGAGCCGATATGAAACTGCCGCGCTTCACCCTGGCCGCGCTGGGGATGTTGCTCGCGCTGCCCGTCTTCGCCCAGACGCAATCCACGACGACGGGAAACGCCCCGCCGCGCGCAGCGAGCGCTCCGGCACTACGTCCGGCTCCGCCCGCCGGTTCTGCGGCTTCCCAGTCCTCATCGGCCAGCCCGCAAGGCAAGCTGGTCGATATCAATTCGGCGTCCGCGACCGAACTGGACGCCCTGCCGGGGATCGGCAAGCCACGCGCCGAGGCGATCATCAAGAACCGGCCCTATCGCGGGAAGGACGACCTCGTCGCGCGCCACGTCATTCCGCAGAGCGTCTATAACGGGATCAAGGACAGGATCGTGGCGCGTCAGGGGTGAGGCGCGCTCACGTCCGCTGCACGAGCTCGATCTTGTAGCCGTCCGGGTCCTCGACGAAGGCGATGACGGTCGTGCCGAACTTCACCGGTCCGGCCTCGCGCGTCACCTTGCCGCCGCCATTGCGGACCTTCTCGCAGGTCGCCTTCACGTCCGGCACGCCGATCGCCAGGTGGCCGAAGGCGGTGCCCTGCTCGTAGCGATCGGTGCCGTAGTTGTAGGTCAGCTCGATCACCGCGGCGCTCTCCTCATCGCCGTAGCCGACGAAGGCGAGCGTGTATTTGCCGTCCGGCACGTCGCGGCGGCGGAGTTCCTTCATCCCGAGAAGCTTCGTGTAGAAGTCGATGCTGCGCTGCAGGTCGCCGACGCGCAGCATGGTGTGCAGGAAGCGGCTCATGCGGTTGTCCTTTTCTCGTCGAGGCCGGCGTCCAGGCCGGCCGGAGGGCCATTCGGGTCGAGGCCGAGCAGGAACACCCCGGCCGCGTCCGCGGCGGCGACCGTCGCCTCGCGGTCGGCCAGCATGGCGCCCTGCGCCTCGAAGGCAATCCCCCGCAGCCCGGCGCTTGCGGCGGCGCGCACGGTTTCGGGTCCGATCGTGGGCAGGTCCGCCCGCCGCTCCTGTCCCGGCTTGACCAGCTTGACCAGCACGCCGCCCGGCCCGATGCGCGCTAGCTTGCCGGAACGCGCCAGCATAGCGTCGGTGCCCTCGACCGCCTCCATCGCCAGCACGAAGCCGAGCTGGACGACGCAGCCCTGACCGACATCGGCCGCGCCCAACGCGCGGGCGACCGCCGCGCCACGCGCGATGTCGGCCATCGCCTGGGCATCGGGGGCGGTGCGGGTCAGCAGCCCGGCCGGGGCCAGCGCCTCGGCCAGGATCTCGTGGGCGCCGAGGACGCGAAATCCCTCCTCTCCCAGCACGCGGATCAGCGCCGAGAGGAACCCGTCATCCCCGGCGAAGACGGCCCGGCCCACTCGCGCGAGCAGGCGCGTCGCCTCCACATCGGGGCGCATATCGAGCACCGAGGGACGGCGGACGGCGCCGATCAGCACCAGATCCCGGCAGGCATTCGCGCGCAGCGTGCTCAGGATGCGGCCGGCGGCGCCAAAGCGAATGATCGCGTGCGGATACTGGGCAAGCGCGGTCGCGTCGGCGAAACCCTCCAACCCCACCACGAATACCGCCCGCCCTGCCGCCCGCGCCGCCTCGGCGACCCGCGCGGGCATCTCGCCGCCGCCGGCCAGAATGCCGAGGGGTTCCCGCCCCATGCTCAATCGCGCCCCCCGCTTCGTCCGGCCATCTGACTTCAGCGGCGGCCGATAGCACGAGCTTGGCATCGCGTCATGCGCCTCCCAGGCCATCACAACTGCGGGATGGACGCTGCGCGACCGAGCACGGACCGTTCGAGCGAGCAGCCAGCGCCCATCGGATGACGGCGGTTTCATCGCTGCCATAGGCGAACGTCAAGGAGGCCGATGTCATGTGGTGGCATCGCGATTCCGCGCCGAGCGCATCCGCTCAATCCCCATGAGGAGCTTTTCTATGTCTGATCCGACCCCCTACGCGCGCCGGCCTTGGCCGCGCCGCCATCTTGCCGCTGCCTTGCTGGCTGGCACGGCCCTGGCGGCCGTGTCCGCGGCTCCTGTCCTTGCCGCCTCCGAGACGCCGCTCCCCGTTCCGGGGGCCGCCGCTAGCGGCGCGCCACAGGGTGCGCAGGCGCAGGCCCAGACGAGTGTCAACCCGCCGCCGATCAATCAGGGCTCGGCGATGCAAGAGCGGCTGCCGAGTTTCGTCGGGCTGGTCAAGCAGGTGAAGCCGGCGGTGGTGTCGGTGACGAACTTCCTGAAGAACACGGCCGCGGCGGAGGAGGACCTCACGCCCCGCTTGCCGCAACTGCCCTTCCCGTTCAACCAGTTCCCGCAGTCCCCGCAAGGCCCCCAGGCGCACGCCGTGGAAGCGCGCGGCTCGGGCTTCATCGTCAACCCCGATGGGCTGATCATCACCAACAACCACGTCGTCAAGGACGCGCGCCGCGTGGAAGTGACGCTCGACGACGGCGAGAAGCTCCCGGCCAAGGTGGTCGGCACCGACCCGCGCACGGATGTCGCGGTGCTGAAGGTCGAGGCCCACCACCCGTTGCCGTACCTGCAGATGGGCAATTCGGCCGACGTGCAGCCCGGGCAATGGGTCATCGCCATCGGCAACCCGTTCGGCCTGTCGGAATCGGTGACCGCCGGCATCGTCTCCGCCGTCGGCCGCAGCATCGGCGCCGGGCCGTACGATCAGTTCATCCAGATCGACGCCCCGATCAACCAGGGCAACTCGGGCGGCCCGCTCATCACCCAGGACGGCAAGGTCGTCGGGATGAACACCGCGATCCTGTCACCCTCGGGCGGGTCGATTGGCATCGGCTTTGCGATCCCGTCCGACATGATCGAGCACATCGCCGGGGATCTCGAGAAGACGGGCCACGTCACCCGCGGCTATCTGGGCGTCGAGGCCCAGCCGGTGACGGATGCGATGTCCAAGGCACTGGGGCTGGACACGGCGGGCGGTGCGCTGGTTGCCTCGGTGCAGCCGAACACGCCGGCGGCGCACGCCGGGTTGCAGCCTGGAGACGTGATCCGCAACGTCAACGGACAGCCGATCAAGGACCCGAGCGCGCTCGCGCTTGACATCGCCGGCATCAAGCCCGGCGATCAGGCCAAGCTCGACATCGTCCGCGACGGCCATCAGCAGAACGTGGACGTCAACGTCGCGGAGCTGCCGGCCGAGCAGCAGGTGGCCCAGAACCAGACGAGCCAAGGTCAGCGCGAGCAGCGCCTCGGCCTCGGCCTCGGGCCGGTCTCGCCGGATTCTGGCGACCCAGCTTGGGCTGCCGAACGGCTCGGAAGGCGCGGTGGTGACCCAGGTCAAGCCGGGCTCGCCCGCCGGAGAGGCCGGCATTCAGCCGGGCGACGTGATCGTGGGCGTCGGCACCCATGCGGTCCGTAACCCCAACGAGGCGGCGCGGGCGATCGGGAACGCGCTCAGCCACGACAGCAAGGCGCTGGCGCTGCGGATCTTCCGCAACGGGCAGCCCGCGTTCGTCGCGGTCAATCTGAGCAACCCGAACGCCCAGTCGGGCAACGGGTAGGTAGCCGGCCGGGCGAGTCGGGCGCGAAGAGCCCCCTCCCTTGCAGGACTGCGGAATCCCAGAAGACCGCCCTCCCCTTGCGGGAGGGCGGTCGGGGGAGGGGTTCGCGGGCGGCTACGCAATCGCCTCCAGCACGCCTTCACGCGCAATCCTTCGCGCTGCATCCAGGCGTCCTGCGATAGTCTAGCCCTGCTTGCGGGGGCGACCGCGGGTGGAATTGGGTCAGCGGGCCTCCAGGGTCGCGCGCCAGTCTGCGAAACTGGCCGCCAAGGTCCGTGCGAGCGGCCCGGCCTCGAACGGTCCGGCGAACCAGGTGACCGCCGTGCCAGCCAGGACAAGAGTCAGGACAAGAGCCAGGGCGAACAGGGCAGCCTTCGCCGGAGCGCGGCGCCGCGCCTGTCTCCGGGCCACCGAGGAGGGGCGCACGGCCAGCCGGTCCAGGTCGGCACGAAGCGCCGCCGTCGTCCTGGCCACGGCGGCTTCGATCCGCGGCTCGATCGATTGCTCCAGGGCGTCGGCATGCCGCATAGCGGCGTCATGGCGGATCGCCAGCGTTCGCAATCCGGCTTCCACCCGCGCCACCGCCGCCACCAGCTCGCGGTCCGGCTCCGTCCGCCCTGCCAACGCGGCTGCGCCGGGGCCGTGGCGCGCGGCCTGCAACCCCCCCCGTAGGCGCGCGAACAACGCCTCCTCCTCCGCCTCGTCCATCATCGTCGCGACGACGTGCTTGCTCATTCCCAACCTCAGACGGTGAACTGCTCGGCGATGATCCGCTCCGACAGGCCCTGGTCGGGATCGAACAGGACCGTGACGCTGACCGCACGATCCTCGCCGACCGCCACGGAGACGACGTGGCGGACCTCGGTGAAGTCGGCGACCGCCGCCACGGGGCGCTTCTCGGGCTCCAGCACCTCGAACAGGACGTCGGCGGCACTAGGCAGCAGGGCGCCGCGCCAGCGGCGGGGGCGGAAGGCGCTGATCGGCGTCATCGGTAGCAGGTTGGCCGAGAGCGGCACGATGGGGCCGTGCGCGGACAGGTTGTAAGCCGACGAGCCGGCGGGCGTGCTGACCAGGACGCCGTCGCAGATCAGCTCCGGCAGACGCACCCGGCCATCGACGGTGATGCGGATCTTGGCCGCCTGACGAAGCTGGCGGAGCAGGCTGACCTCGTTGAAGGCCAGCGCCTCCTCTACCGCGCCGGCCGCGGTCACGGCGTGCATCCGCAGCGGATGCAGCATCGCCGCCTGGGCCTGCGCCAGCCGGCCGGGCAATCCGCCCTCGATAAACGGGTTCATCAGGAACCCGACCGAGCCGCAGTTCATGCCGTAAACCGGGATCGGGCGCGGCAGGATACGGTGCAGCGTCTCCAGCATGGTCCCGTCGCCGCCCAGCGCGACGACGACCTCGGCCCCGTCGAACGGGCAATCCCCGTACGCCGCCGCCAGACGGTCGCGTGCCTCGCGCGCCAGCACGGTCGGCGCGGCGAGGAAGGCGAGCCGGTCCGGCACCCCCGCGAGCGCCGGCCCGACGGCCGGCTCGGCGTTCGGGATCGCGAGCGGAGACGCCGCGAGCGGCGGTGCCCCCAGCGGAGATATCCCGGTCACCCGAGCTTCCGGTGCTCCAGCACCGGCATGTCCCGCCGCACCCGCTCGGTCACGCGCGGGTCGATGCGCGCGGTGGCCCAGCCGATGCCGTCGGAGACCTGGGCGATGATCTGCCCCCACGGGTCGACGACCATGGAGTGGCCGTAGGTATCGCGTGGCTCGTTGCGCGCGCCTTCGAGATAGCGCCCCCATGCCGCCGGCGCGGCCAGCCAGCACTGGGTCTCGATCGCGCGGGCGCGGATCAGCGGCTCCCAATGGTCCTTGCCGGTCAGCAGGGTGAAGGCCGAGGGCAGGAAGATCACCTCCGCCCCGGCCCGGCGCAGCGCCAGGAATATCTCGGGGAAGCGAAGATCGTAGCAGATCGCCGCGCCGACGGTGACGCCATTGGCCGAGTAGGTGACGATCTCGTCGCCCGAGCCGTAGGTGTTGCTCTCGCGGAACCCGGTGCCGTCGGGGGAGGTGATGTCGAACAGGTGGATCTTGCGGTAGCGGGCGATCTCCTGCCCGTCGGGATCGAAGACCACGGTCGTGTTGAACAGCTTGTCGCCGCCATCCGTCTCCGCGATCGAGCCGCCATGGACGTGCACCCCCGCACCGCGCGCGGTCTCGCGCAGGAATTCATAGGCCGGCCCGCCGGGCGCGTTGGAGCCCTTGGCGGGCAAAGCCTCGGCCTGCTCGAACTTGGCGGCGCGCGTGCCGCCGAGGCAGCTCCACACCTCCGGCAGGCTCACGATGTCGGGGCGGTCGGCGCTGACGGCCTGCTCGATCAGGCGGCGCGCCTGGTCGATGTTCGCCTGCTTGTCGGCGCCGGGGTTCATCTGCACCACGCTAACGCGCATCGCCGCCTCCGATTGATTGCCGCGCGCAGAGAACCCTATGTGCCGGGGCGTCGCAACCGGTCACGATAAAAAGCCGCCGAGCCTGATCTCAAGGACATTCCCCCCAACTGATTCGAGACGGCAGAGGTGGTCATGCCCGTGGCCAAAAAGCTGCTTTCGCTACGTCTCGACGAGGATGTCCTCGACTGGTTTCGACAGCAGCGGCCTGGCTACCAGACGAGAATGAACGCCGTCTTAGGCCTACGTCCGTAGCGCCCAGAGAAGGCAGTGTGGCACGCGCCTACCGCGGCCAGTCCAGTCGCGGCTCCGTCCGAACGTCGCGGCTCGTTCCCCGCCTCGGCTCCCCCCGGCGTAGCCGGGACGCGCTGCCGGGCGGCTGCGCCTCAATCTCGGGCGGCTGCTCCGCCTCTTCTTCCAGCTCATGCGCGGCCGGCGGGATCGGCGGGCGACTAAAGGCGGGCGTGCGACGGGGCGGCGTCGGCGGTGGAGCGGCGTACAGCTCGTCGAACTCCACCGGCTGCACCGGGTCCGGCAGGCGCAGCGTGAGCGTGCGGATCTCCGCCTGGATCTCGTCCAGCCGCGCCTCCAGCCCGTCGAGCCGCGACTTGAGGCCGATCACGCTGAACGGCACCAGCAGGAACATCAGCACCCATAGCAGCGCCAGCACCAGCACGATGGTCGGCGCCCACCAGGGAACCCAATCGGGGAGGGCGAAGGGAAGAGGCATGGGCGCATCCTACATCTCGTGAGCGAAACGATACAGCAATGATAGCGGTTCCGGTGGATTTCGCGCGCGCGTCATGCCAAGCCTGCCGGCTCGCAGGAAGGGTGTTGCCATGCTGCTGCTGATCCCCGGGCCGGTCACGACCCGCCCGGAGGTGCGCGAGGCGCTGCGCGTCGATCTCGCGCCCTGGGACGCCCCGTTCCGGGAGTTCAATGCGCGTCTGAACGCGCGCGTGCTGGCGCTCGCGGGCGGGCGCGAGGGCGAGCACGCCGCGCTGCCGCTGCCGGGCTGCGGACACTTCATCACCGAGGCGGCGATCCGGACCTTCGTGACGGCCGGGCGCAAGCTGCTGATCCCCACCACCGGTGCCTACGCCGAACGCATGATCCGGCTCGCGCGCGAGGCCGGGCGGTTCGTGGTGGAACTGCCGATCGACCCCGACCGGCCCGCCGATCCGGCCGTCATCGCCGCCGCGCTCGCCGAGGATGGCGCGATCAGCCATGTGGGCATGGTGTACAGCGAGACCGGAACGGGCGTCCGCCACGACGTTCCCGCGATCGGGGCCGCGATACGCCGGCTGGGGCGGCGGATGATCGTGGACGCGGTCTCGGCGTTCGGCGCCCTGCCCTTCGACATCTCGACCCAGCCGGAGGTGGACGCGGCCGTCTTCACCGCCAACAAGTGCCTGGAGGGGGTGCCCGGCGTCGCCTTCGCGGTGGCGCGCACCGATCGGCTGGAGGCGGCGGCCGGCAATGCCGGAAGCTGGTCGCTCGATCTCGCCGACGTGCATGCCAACGCCCTCCGCAACGGGCCCGGTTCCGCCCGTTTCACCCCGCCCGCGCAAGTCATGAACGCGCTGGATCGGGCGATCGACTTCCACGCGGCCGAGGGCGGGCAGCCGGCCAGGCTCGCGCGCTACACCGCGAACATGCGGACACTCTACGACGGGGTCCGCCGCCTCGGCCTCTCGCCCTATCTCGCGCCTGACGCGCAAGGCCCGATCATCGTCAACGTCCACGCGCCCGCCGATCCCGCTTGGGATCTGCTAACGTTCGTGGAGGCGCTGAAGCGGCGCGGTTTCCTCATCAGCAATTTCTACAACACACCGCGACCGAGTTTCCGGGTCGGCTGCATCGGCGCGATCACGCCAGCCGACATGGCGCGGGCCGTCGCCGCGATCGCCGAGACGCTCGAGGAGCTGGGAATCAGTCGGCGCGAGGCGGCCTGAGATGGCGAGCGACATCGCGATCGCGCGGGCCGCCCGGCTGCGCCCGATCGCGGAGATCGCCGCGCGGCTCGATATTCCGGCCGAGGCGATCGAGCCTTATGGACGCTTCAAGGCGAAGATCGGCTTCGACCACATCGGCGCGATCGAGGGCCGGGCCGAGGGGGCGCTCGTCCTGGTCACGGGGATCAGCCCGACGCCGGCCGGCGAGGGCAAGACCACCACGGCGGTGGGGCTCGGCGACGCGCTGAACCGGCTGGGCACGCGCGCCGCGATCTGCCTGCGCGAGCCGAGCCTCGGCCCGAGCTTCGGCCAGAAGGGCGGAGCGGCCGGCGGCGGCCAGGCGCAAGTGGTGCCGATGGAGGAGATCAACCTCCACTTCACCGGCGACTTCCACGCCATCACCGCGGCCAACAACCTGCTGGCGGCGATGGTGGACAACCACATCCACTGGGGCAACGCCCTGGAGATCGACGTGCGCCGCGTCGCCTTCCGCCGGGCGCTCGATGTCAACGACCGGGCGCTGCGCGCCATCGTCACCGGGCTGGGCGGCGCTGCGAACGGCATTCCGCGCGAGGACGGGTTCGACATCACCGCCGCCTCCGAGGTCATGGCGGTGTTCTGCCTGGCACGCGACCTGCGCGACCTGCAAGCGCGGCTCGGCCGCATCATCGTCGCCGAGACTCGCGAGCGCCGCGCGATCACCGCGCGCGACCTGAAAGCGGACGGCGCAATGGCGGTGCTGCTGCGCGACGCGCTGCAACCGAACCTGGTGCAGACGCTGGAGGGGACGCCGACGCTGGTCCATGGCGGGCCGTTCGCCAACATCGCGCATGGCTGCAACTCGGTGATCGCCACTCGGCTGGCGCTGCGGCTGGCCGATGTGGTGGTGACGGAGGCGGGATTCGGCGCGGATCTCGGCGCGGAAAAGTTCCTCGACATCAAATGCCGGGCGGCCGGGTTGCGCCCGGCGGCGAGCGTCGTCGTCGCAACCATCCGCGCGCTGAAGATGCAGGGCGATGTGGCACGGGCCGAGCTTGGCGGCGAGGACGTGGCGGCGGTCGCGCGCGGCGTGGTGAACCTTGCGCGGCACGTGGAGAACATGGGCAAGTTCGGCCTGCCGGTGGTGGTCGCGATCAACCGCTTCACGAGCGACACCGACGCCGAGCTGGACGTGGTCGCCGCCGCGATGGCCCCGCTCGGAATCCGCGTGGTGCCCTGCACGCATTATGCGGATGGGGGCGCCGGGGCCGAGAATTTGGCGCGCGCAGTGCTGGACACCATCGCCGCGGGCGAGGCGCGCTTCGCGCCGATCTATCCCGCCGCAATGGGGTTGGCCGACAAGCTGCGCACCGTCGCGCGCGAAATCTACCGGGCCGCCGACATCGCCCAGCCGCCCCATGTCGCGCGCCGGCTGGAGCAGTTCGAGGCGGCGGGCTTCAGCGAGTTTCCGGTCTGCATCGCCAAGACGCAATACAGCTTCACGGCCGATCCGACCGTGCTGGGAGCGCCCGAGGGCCACATCCTGCCGGTGCGCGACGTGCGCCTGTCCGCCGGCGCCGGGTTCGTGGTGGCGATCTGCGGCGACATGATGACCATGCCCGGACTGCCGCGCGTGCCGGGCGCGGAAACGATCCGGCTCGACGAGCAGGGCCGGATCGAAGGGCTGTTCTGACGCGGTCAGCGCGGCGCGGCGGCGATCACCGACGCGCCTTGCGGGCGGCATAGCGGGCGTCGCGGGCCGCCTTGCGCGCGGCCTTCTCGGCCTCCTCGCGAACGGCGCGCTGGGCGGCGCGGGCCTCCTCCTCGGCCGCCCGGGCGGCGGCCTCGGCGGCTCGGGCCGCGTCTTTGGCCGCCTCCCGCATCGCTTCCTCCGCGCGGGCGGCCTTGCGCTCGGCGATGCGGGCCTCGCGTGCGTCGGCGATCGCCTTCAGGGCCGCCTGCCGTTCGAGGACGGCCGGGTCATCGGCGGCCGGCTTCGCGCGAAACTTCTCCAGCATCGCCCGCCTCGCGTTCGCGGCGGTGCTCAGGCGTTCGCTGAATTTGCCGTCCTTGTAGGCACTCATCTCTTCATCTTTCTCCCTGCGTGCCGGACCATTCCCAAAAACCCACCGTCATGGCCGGACTTTGATCCGGCCATCCAAAGGACGTCCGGTGCGGTATGACATCTTGCCGGATGCCCGGATCAAGTCAGGCCCAGCCCGGGTATGACGATGTAGCCGATCGCGCGCGAATCAAAAACGCCTGCGGTTCAGCCGTCGATCCGCGCCTCCGCATAGCCCCTGACGACTTCCTTGCCGTCCTGGTTCACGGTCGCGACATCAAGCTCGACGAGCTTCTGCCCGTTCTCGTCCTTGATGGCGGTCACCGTCGCGGTGGAATCGAGGGTGTCGCCCGGCCAGACCTGGTTGGTAAACCGCACGCCGAACTTCGTGAGGCGACCGTCGCCGACATAGTTCGTCACCATCTTGCTGGTCAGCCCCATCGTCAGCATCCCGTGCGCGAACACGCTTGGGTAGCCGGCGACCTGTGTGGTGTACGGTTCGTCCGAGTGGATCGGGTTGTAGTCGCCCGACGCGCCCGCGTACATCACGATCTGCGTGCGCGAGAGGTTCTCGATCACACGCTCCTTGTGGGTGTCGCCGACCTTGATCTGGCTTGCCTTGAGTGCCATCCCCGCCTCCTTCAGCCCTTGTCCACGGGACGCTCGGTGGTGACACCCACGCCGCGCGCGATCGCCACCAGCTCCCCGGATTGGTCGCGGTACTCCGCGATCTTCTCGCGGAAGGTCAGCTTGCCGGCGCGCTTGCTCTCCTTCTCCCAGGTCTTGCCGTCCTTGTATTCGACCGTCAGGACGTCGCCGGCGCGCAGCGGGCGGCGATATTCGAAGTGCTGCTCGGCGTGCAGACCCCCGAGCGACGTGGGTTTGCCCTCGACGCCCGAGGGCGTCTTGCCGGAGCCGAACCACGCCTGACCCGGTTTCGGGCGCAGATGGTACTCGGGATCGAACTGCGCGACTGCCTGGGGAAAGGTGGGCGGGGCGATGACGCCGTCGGGACCCTGATAGATCGGGTTGGTGTCGCCGATAGCGCGCGCGAACATCATGATGTGCGACGCCTCGACGGGGAATCTGATCGTCTTCGCCATCGGTCTCCCTCCGTTTCGTGCTGCTGGCCCGGATGACCATATCAGCCCCCGCCCAGGCTTGACAGGTGGGCGTGCGACAGGTGGGGCGTTCGCTTGCCGCTCTTTCCACCCCGTCGCATAGTCCGCGCGTTCTGTCGGGAACAGTCATTGCGCACCGCTATAGCAGTTTCATGAGGCGACCCGTGCGCCGCGTCCCGGTGCGGGCGATGCGCGCCGCCCTTGATGCCGCCGCCATCCCGACGTGGAGCCCGCGCCCGCTGGCGAGCGAGGGCGCGAGGGTGGCGTTCTCGCAAGCGCCGGGCTTCCTCCGACCGGGCCGGCGCGTGTACGCAATCGCCGACGTGCGCGGCTGCCTCGCGGCGCTGCGGGCCATGCACGCCGCGATCCGCGCCGATCTGGCCGCGCGCTCGGTGCGCTGCGCGACGCTGCTCCATTTGGGCAACGTGATCGGTCCGGGCCCCGACAGCGCCGGCGTCGTCGCGCTGCTCGCGGTTCCCGTGCGGGAACTCACCACGGCCACGTTGCGCGGGGATTACGAGCAGATGCTGCTCGATGCATTGGACGGCGACGCGCCGGCGGCGACCGACTGGCTGCACGCCGGCGGCGGTGCCGCGCTGGCGAGTTGGGGCCTCGCGGCGGATGCACCGCCCACGGCCTGGGCCGCGCGCGTGCCGCCGGCGCACATTGCATTCCTGCGCGGCCTGCCCGACGCGCACCGCGAGGACGGATACCTGTTCGCCCACGCCGGCGTCCGGCCCGGCGTGCCGCTGGCGCGCCAGTCGCCCGCGGATCTGCGCGGCATCCGCCAGGTCTTCCTGTCGTCGGAGCGGGCGTTCGGCGCCGTGATCGTGCATGGCCACAGCGTGGCGCCCGGCCCTGTCGTGCGGCCCAACCGCATCGGGATCGATACGGGCGCGGGGCTGGGCGGGCGGCTGACCTGCGCGGTGCTGGAGGAGGACCGGGTCGGCTTCCTTTCCCTGCCCGTAAACAAGCCCCTGCAAGGAGCGTCCGTATGACCGCATCCGCCCTGCCCGCCGCCCGCCCCGAAGAGGTCGGATTCTCCGCCGCCGGACTGGAACGGCTGCGCGCCGCGCTGAACAGCCGGATCGCCGCCGGCAATATCCCCGGCGCGGTCGCCGTCGTCGCGCGCAACGGGCGCGTGGCCTTCCACGAGGCGTTCGGCGCCCGCGACCCGGCCGCCGGCGATCCGATCGGGAGGACGCGATCTTCCGCATCTACTCGATGACCAAGCCCATCGTCTCGGTCGCCGCGATGATGCTGTGGGAAGACGGGCGGTTTCTGCTCGGCGACCCCGTCGCGCGGTTCATCCCTGCCTTCGCGGACGCGAAGGTGGTGGTCGGAACCGAGACCGTGCCGATCGAGCGGCAGATCACGATCCAGGACCTGCTGCGCCACACCTCCGGCTTGAACTACGAGTTCCGCGGCAACGGGCCGGTGCAGCGCGCCTACATGGACGCCAAGATCTACCGGCGCGGCCAGACCAACGCCGATCAGGCGGCCATGCTCGCCGGCCTGCCGCTGCTATGGCAGCCGGGGACGCGCTGGGAATACAGCCACTCCACCGACGCATCCTGGCCCCGCTCGGCATGATCGACAGCGGCTTCTTCGTCCTCCCCGCCGATCACGGGCGGCTCGCCGGCGGCTTCGCGAAAGACCCGGAGAGCGGCGCCGACGTGGCGCTTCTGGAGGTGCGCGAGAAGCCGGACTTCGAATCCGGCGGTGGCGGCATGGTCGCGACCGCGATCGACTACGCACGTTTCCTGCAAATGCTGCTGGATTGCGGAACGTTCGAGGGTGCGCGGTGATCGGCGGAAAGATGATGCAATTGAGACGGCCGATTGGGGCCTCCGAGCTACGCCGACCGCGCCGCCCGCCACGCTTCGGCCTCGGCTTCGCGGTTCGCCTCGCGCCCGGCCTCGCGCCCTTCCCCGGCTCGGTCGGCACCTATCTCTGGGGCGGGGCGGCCGGGACGACCTTCTGGGTCGATCCGAAGGAGCGCCTGTCCGCCGTGCTGATGTTCCAGGCGCCGGGACAGCGTCAACATTACCGAGTGCTGTTCCGCGACCGGTGTAGCGGCGACGCGGATTGATGCTGCGATTGACCGATTTGCGTGCTAGCTACGCGGATGGGCGCGACGAGGCGATCGGCTTCGGCGCGCTGGCATCGTGGGCGGCGCGTTTCGCGCAATATCTGATCTCGCTCGGGATCACGCCGGGCGAGCGCGTGGCGATCATGCTGGAACCGTCGCTGGCCTTCTATGCGGCGCTCTTCGGGCCGATGAAGGCGGGCGCCGTCGCCGTGCCGCCTTCATGCCGCTGGACCAAACCGGCTGCGCGCTCGTGCATGCGTAGCGGCGAACCGAAGGCGGGCGCGCGCACCATTGCCAGCAAGCGTTTCGATACAGCCCCTCACGTGGGGTGCTGGGTCGTCCGCTCCCCGTACTTCATTCCTTCGAGCTTCAATCCATCCGGATCAAGGAAGAATACAGCATAATAGTCCTCGTCGTATCTCTCCGGCAGGATCCACGATCGTCGCCCCGATCTCCTGCAAGAACGACTGCAGTTCGTCTACGTCCTGGCGGCTACGTAGCTCGAAAGCGTAATGGTGAAATCCGATATCCCCAATACGGTGCTTGTGGGTCCGCCCCTCGGTATCAGCCGTGCCAATCCAGAAGCGCGTCTTGCCGTTTGTCCATCCAATCGCGTCTTCGTATTCGTCAGATACCTCGAAGCCAAGGAAGCCGAAGAGCTTGCCGTAAAAGGCTTTCGATTTCTCGTAATCGCTCACCCTGATCACCAGGTGGTCGATCCCGACGACCCGCGTCATCTCCCGTTCCTCCCCGACAAAGGTCTACCAATTTGGTGAACGGGGCTCGGTTGCTTGCGTTGCTGGCGCTCCGGCCAGATGTGACGGTCCGGCCGAGGAATTCGGGAAGAGGCAAGTTGGGCGGGCGCGCCGTTCCCTTACCCCCAAAAACCCCCACCGACCGCTCCGCCTCCGCCACGATCGGATCGGCGATGGCCGCCGTGCGCGCCGCGCCGTGGCGCAGGATGGCATCGATCCGCGCGGGGTCGGCCAGCAGCCGGTCGGTCTCGCGCGCGAGCGGCGTCAGCTTCGCCACCAGAAGTTCGGTCAGCGCCTCCTTGAACGCACCGAACCCCTTGGCCCCGTGCGCGCGCAGCACGCTCGCGTGGTGGAGGGGGTGGCGGCGTGAAAGGAAGTTATCGGGTTTGCCGGAGGTCGATAAAACCCTTTTCATATTCGAACCGATCGGCGATACTGAGCGGGTCGCATCCGTATCTTTACCGTGGATCAGTCCATCCCCCCAGGAACAGCGCGGTCGCAGGCCGCGCTTCGTATCCAGTTGGAGCTTACCCGCAAGGCGCTCCTCGACACCGGCAGCCGGAACCGGCTGATCCACACGTCGCGCAACGCGCAGCGTTCCAGATCAATCGACGTGATCGGGGCGGAGGCCGAGGCGGTCTTCCGCGAGTTGGCGCGGGAGCGGCGGACGATGTCCTTCCGCGCCATCGCGGAAGGCGAAGAACCCGCCGTTGACCAAAGCGGCAGGCTTGGCACGCGGCTGTCCTCGGAAGTCCTTCAACGGCGGCTGCTGAACCTGCAACGCGATGCCAAGGAACTCCAGGAGGGGCAGGGCATCGACGTGCTCTACCTGGCGATCGGCTTCCTGCGATGGTTCGAGGACCAGAACTCGGACGTGCTTCGCGAGGCTCCGCTGGTGCTCCTTCCCGTCGCGCTTCGCCGCGACGACGCCCGCTCGGTCATGAGGTTGTCCCTTCGCGACGACGATTTGGAAACGAACATCTGCCTTTAGGAGATGCTGAAGGAGCACGGAGTTGCTCTTCCGCCTATCGAGGATCACGAGGACTGGTGTCCCGGCGACTATTTCGCTCAGGTTCGGCTCGCGATCGCCGCACAAGAAAGATGGTCGCTTGACGAGAACGGGATGATCCTTGGCTTTTTCTCGTTTTCCAAGCTTCTCATGTTCCGCGATCTCCATCCCGAAAGCTGGCCGGGCGGAGCACTCTTTTCTGATCGCCAGCTCAATGGGCTTCTCATATCGGGCTTTTCAGAGACCCAGAGCCTGATTCCCGAGGACGCGAGACCCGACGAAATAGTGGATACCGCCAAGCTTCCCTATGTCCTCGATGCCGACGCATCGCAGGCGCTCGTCATCGAGAACGCCCGGAAGGGCCATGATCTCGTCGTGCAAGGGCCGCCGGGAACCGGCAAGTCCCAGACCATCGCCAATTTGATCGGCGCAGCCGTGCACGACGGCAAGACGGTGCTATTCGTCGCCGAGAAGATGGCCGCGCTGACCGTGGTTCATGATCGCCTCAAACGCGCCGGCATTGGCGATGCCTGTTTCGAACTGCACAGCCGGCAGGCCAACAAGAAGACCGTTATAGCCGCGCTTGAACGCGCCCTCGGAGCTCCGATGGCCGCCGGCCCCAATCCGACAGAAGCTGAGAGACTTCGGGAAGTGCGTGACCGGCTGAGCACGGCATCCGCCGATTTGCACGCAGCACTACCGGATAGCGGGGTAAGCCCCTATCAAGCCCTCGCCGAACAGGTCTCGCTGCGGGCCGCCGGCCATCCCGTGCCCGAGCTTTCCATCCCCGAGAGCGCCGCGTGGTCGACGGAACACTGGAACCATCTCTTTAGGCGCGTTTCGAGCCTTGCCGAACACGTCCAGCGGGCCGGCCAAGCGGATCGCCACCCCTGGCGCGGCGTCGCGGAAACCGGGATGCAGCCGGCCGATCAGCAGAGGTTGCAGCAGAGCACGGCCGAGTTGTTCACGGTCGCGAGCGAGATCAGCGCGCAGCTATCGGATCTGGAAAGTCTGTTCAACTTTGATCCAAATCAGCCGATTGGCCAACTCTCAGCGATCGCCGAGCTGGCGCGGAGCGTTGCCCAGCGCCCCGCGGCGCACGCGGGCTTTTGGGATGCCGTAACAACGACTGAGCGGCTGGAGCGCCTGATCGAGATTGCCACCCTGGGACTGGCCTTCAGGACCGCACGCGAACCCGTGGACGAAAGTTTCGTCACCTCGGCTGTCGAGCGGGGCGCGGAAATCGCTGCGAGCGCCTCTCGCGAATGGATGCAACTCTTTCTTCGGGCGGCTTCGCAAGGATTACCGCCGGGCTTCGCGCGAGCTGAGCGAGCTTCTCAAGGCACCTTTGCCCAAGGACGCGGATCAGAGAGTGGCTCTCGTCAATTCCCTCATCCGGGTCCGCAAGCTCGCTGCAAATCTCGCGGCCGAGGCGAGCTATGCGGCGGGTATCCTCAAGGACGAGTGGCAGGGCGATCGGACCGACTTCACCCTGCTCCGGGAGGCAACGCAGTGGCTTGCGGGTCTGTGCGGTCCCGAGGGCATCAGCAAGCGCCGTATCGCCGAAGCTCCTGGCACACCCGAGCACTGGCGCATAATCGCTCAAGACCTGCGTGACCGGGGCAGTCGGCTAACCGAGCTATTTTTGTCTCTCGTCCGCACCTTACGCCTGGACCTGTCGCTTGCGTTCGGGGTCGCCTCCCCGGACGCCGTGCGGATCGCGGATCTGCGGGAGCGTGCGGAGTCTTGGTCCGATGCGACGGAGCGGCTTGACGAGTGGCTGCGCTTTCGCGACGCGGACCAATCGCTCAGGGCGACGGGCCTCGTAGCGGTCGCCGATCGACTGAACCGACCCGCTACCGCTCCCGCTTCCGCCGTCGCCGAATTGCGCTACGCCCGCGCGGAGGCGATCTGGAAAGCCGCCGTTGTCGCCCGTCCCCGGCTGATGACCCTGGCGGGATCGGAAAGAAGTGAACTGGCGCGCCAGTTCAGCGATCTTGACCGGCGCGGGCGCGCGCGCGCCACCGCCGATATCCTCGCCCGCTATCAGGTCGGCAAGCCGACGGGCACGATGGGAGACATGGCGGTGATCCGGGGCGAGATCGCGCGCACGCGGAACCACATGCCGATCCGCAGATTGCTGGAAAAAGCCGGCCCCACCGTGCAGCGGATCAAGCCGGTGTTCCTGATGAGCCCGTTATCCGTCGCCCAGTTCCTTCCGCCGGGACGTCTGGAATTCGATCTGCTGATCATCGACGAGGCCAGCCAGGTGAGGCCCGAGGATGCGCTCGGCGCGATCGCGCGCGCCAAACAGATCGTTGTGGTCGGCGACAAGCAGCAGCTTCCGCCGACAAGCTTCTTCAATCGGTTGGTCGGCGCCGACGAAAGCACCGACGACGTTGATGATGACGATGCACCGCTGTCCGGCGCCGCTCCCCTGACCGCTATGGAAAGCGTGCTGAGTCTCTGCGAGGCTCGCGGCATTCCATCGCGGATGCTGCGCTGGCACTACCGCTCGCGTCACCCGTCGCTCATCGAGGTGTCCAACGTCGAGTTCTATGACCATAAGCTGTTCATGCCTCCGAGCCCGTCGCTCGGACGCCATTCGGAAGGTCTGACGGTGACGCACGTGGCCGGTTCGTATGATCGCGGAGGTAAACGTACCAATCAGATAGAGGCGGAGGCCATCGTGGCGGCGGTGCGCGCTCATGCGCATGCTTCCCCGGGCCTCTCGCTGGGCGTGGTGACGTTCTCAGCGGCGCAAAAGACGCTGTTGGATGATCTCATGGAAGCGGTGCGGCGGGACGACCCGGACTTGGATGCGTTCGTCAATCGCTCGGCCGCTGAGGATTTCTTCGTCAAGAACCTGGAGAACGTGCAGGGAGACGAGCGGGACGCGATCTTCGTTTCCATCGGATACGGCCCGCGCATTGCCGGGGCCCGGCTGGACAGCATGAATTTCGGTCCGGTCTCCCGCGATGGCGGCGAGCGCCGGCTCAACGTGCTCTTCACCAGGGCTCGCCGTCAGACCCGCGTGTTCGTCTCCTTCCACGCCGACGATATCGACCTCGCACAAACGGCCCAGGGCGGTGCACGCATTCTCAGGCGGTTCCTGCGCTACGCCGAGACGGGCATCATTGATCAACAGCTTCCCACGGGCCGAGGTTTCAGACTCGCCCTTCGAGGAAGCCGTCGCGGACGCGATCACGGGCATGGGCTTCCAGGTGGACCTGCAAGTCGGATCGGCGGGCTTTCGCATCGACCTCGCCGTGCGCGATCCCGACCGTCCGGGGCGCTATCTGCTGGCCGTGGAATGCGACGGCGCGGCCTACCATTCGGCGCGATGGGCCAGAGAGCGCGACCGGCTGCGCCAGGAGGTGCTGGAGGGACTGGGTTGGCGGTTTCATCGCATCTGGAGCACCGATTGGTTCCGTACGCCGGAAACCGCGAAGAACAAACTCTATCAGGCGATCGAGCAGATGCGGGCCGAGATGCTGCAACCGCCTTCTCCCGACACAGAGCCTCTCCACATGGCAACGCCATCAGCCCCGCTGTCCGTCGGCCGGCCGCAGTCGTCATCGCCATACGTCGAAGCCTCGCTTGCATTGGGGACCACCGCGGAACCTCACGAAATTCCCCTCCCCGAGCTATCGGGCATCCTTGTGGGAATCATCGCCCTAGAGGGTCCCATCCATGAGGACGAAATTGCGCGCCGGCTCGCTCGCCTAGCGGGCAAGGAGCGAACGGGTAACCGGATACTGAATCGTGTCCGGCAAGCCTTGCGCGCGCCTGCGACCGCGCGAACCATTCGCAACGAAGGACCGTTTTGGAGCCCCGCTGCTTCAGACTGGAAGCCTGTCATCCGTGATCGCTCCTCGGCCGCGCTCTCATTGCAAAAGCACGACCGGATCGCCGATAGCGAGATCGAGCTTGCGATCATTACGGCGCTTGGCAGCAATGGGGGGCTTCCGATGGCCGAAATTCCGATCGCGGCGGCGCGGCTCTTCGGCTTTCAGCGGACGGGTATTGAGTTCCGACGGCGGATCGAGTCCGTGCTGGCGCCGATGCTCGAGAACGGGCGCGCAACCGTAGAACACGGGCACGTGCGCGCAGGCACATAGCCTCCCTTACCCTCCCAAAAACCCCACCAGCCGCTCCGCCTCCGCCACGATCGGATCGGCGATGGCTGCCGCGCGCGCCGCGCCGTCGCGCAGGATGGCGTCAATCTGCGCGGGGTCGGCCAGCAGCCGGTCGGTCTCGCGCGCGATCGGCGTCAGCTTCGCCACCAGAAGTTCGGTCAGCGCCTCCTTGAACGCACCGAACCCCTTGGCCCCGTGCGCGCGCAGCACGCTCGCGTGGTCGGTACCGTCGAGCGCGGCGTAGATGCCGACGAGGTTGCGCGCCTCGGGGCGCTTCTCCAGGCCGTGCGGCTCCGACGGCAGCGGCTCGGGGTCGGTCTTTGCGCGGCGGATCTTCAGTGCGATCGCCTCGGGAGTGTCGGTGAGGTTGATGCGGCTCTGATCCGATGGATCGGATTTTGACATCTTCCTGGTGCCGTCGCGCAGGCTCATGACGCGCGGAGCCGGCCCCTGGATCAGCGGGTGGATCGGCGGGAAGAAATTCACGCCGTAGTCGTGGTTGAACTTCTGGGCGATGTCGTTGGCGAGTTCCAGATGCTGGCGCTGGTCCTCGCCCACCGGCACGTGCGTCGCGTGGTACGCCATGATGTCGGCGGCCATCAGGTTCGGATAGACGTATAGCCCGGCCGAGGCGTTCTCGCGGTCCTTGCCCGCCTTGTCCTTGAACTGCGTCATGCGGTTGAGCCAGCCGAGGCGGGCGACGCAGTTGAAAATCCAGGCGAGCTGCGCGTGCGCACGCACCTTCGACTGCAAGAACAGGATGTGGCGCGCGGGATCGATGCCGCAGGCGAGCAGCACGGCGGCCATCTCGCGGGTCTGGCTGGCGAACGCCGTCGGGTCCTGCCACTCCGTGATCGCGTGCAGATCGACCACGCAGAACAGGCACTCGTAACTGTCTTGCAAGCCCACCCAGTTGCGGAAGGCGCCGAGATAGTTGCCGAGATGGGCGCCGCCGGAGGGCTGGACGCCGGAGAAGATGCGGGACATGGGCGGTCCGGTCATATGAGGATGCGGGAGCGCAAAGTGATGGCGGATCAACCTACGCGGGGCAAGGCGCGGCGGCGCAGCATCCGGGGCAGCTCCCGCAGATCGTAGGCGCCCAGCGCATGCCCGGCGCCGATATACGCGGCCAGACCGACCGCGATCAGCGCGCCGAGCGCCGCGAGCCGCAACCAGCCATGCGGCACGGCGAGCCCGAAAAGCACATGCTTGGCGCCCCATAGCGCCGCCGCCATCACCAGCGCGGCGCCGAGCATCCGGGGCACGCGGGTGCGAAACTGCGGGTCCAGCCGCAACTGGCCGCGCCGCGCCAGCACCCCACCCAGGCAAGCGGCGTTGAACATCGCCGCCAGACTGGTGGCGAGCGCCGGTCCCATCTGCTGCAAGGGCCGCATGAAAGCGATGTTGAGCCCCAGGTTCAGCGCCACCGCAGTCAGCCCGATCTTCACCGGCATCGCGGTGTCGCCACGCGCGAAGAAGCCCGGCGCCAGCACCTTCACCAGCACGAAGGCCGGCAGCCCGACCGCGTAGGCGGCGAGCGCCTGCGCCGAGAGCCGCGTGCTCTCGGCCCCGAACGCGCCGCGGTCGAACAGCGCGAACATCACCGGCCAGGCCGCCACGATCAGGGCGAACGCGGCGGGCAGCGTGAGGAACAGCGCGTATTCCAGCGCCCGGTTCAGCGTGCCGATCGAGGCCGCCGCCTCGCCCGCGCGGACCTGGCGCGAGAGCATCGGCAGCAGCGCCGTTCCCACCGCCGTGCCGATCACCCCGAGCGGCAATTGCTGCACCCGGTCGGCGTAATAGAGGATCGAGACGGTGCCCGCCGGCAGCAGGCTCGCGATGATGACGTCCACCGCCAGGTTGAGCTGCGTCACCCCCGCGCCCACCAGCCCCGGCGCCATGCGCCGCATCAGCACCCGCATCTGCGGGGTCATGCGCGGCCACGGCACCCGCAGCGCCATCCCCGCCCGCCGCAGCGCGACCAGCAGCACGCCGAGCTGCGCCACCCCCGAGGCGGTGACGCCCCAAGCCAGCGCGTGGCCCATCGTCGGCACGTAGGGCGACAGCCACAGCATCGCCGCGATCGAGACGACGTTGAACAGCACATAGGACGCCGAGGCGGCAGTGAAACGATCCAGCCCGTTCAGCACGCCCGACACCAGGGCGGCGAGGCAGATCAGGATCAGGTAGGGAAAGGTGATGCGCGACAATTCGACGGCGAGCGCGAACTTTGCCGGCGTCGCCCCGAACCCCGGCGCGAGCACCCGCATCACCTGCGGCATGAACAGCTCGCCCAGGATCGTCAGCAGGCCCAGCCAGAAGGTCATCACCGCGAACGCCTCCTCGGCGAAGCGCCGGGCCGGGGCGGGGCCTTCGGCGGCGAGCAGGCCGGAGAAGGCGGGCACGAAGGCGGCGTTGAACGCGCCCTCGCCGAACAGGCGGCGGAACAGGTTGGGCAGCTTCAGCGCGACGAAGAACGCATCCGCGATCGGGCCGACGCCCAGGAAGGCTGCGATCAGCATGTCGCGCGCGAAGCCGAGGGCGCGGCTGAGCAGGGTCCAGGCGCCGACGGTGAGGATGCCGCGAATCATGGGTGCGCTAGCGGATCAGGCGGACGTCAACGCCGATGCGTCTGCCCGGCTCTGACGTCCGAACCACACGGAACGGCATCAAACATCAATGAGCCTCCGAGGCGGCCGAAACAGTGAGACTATCGGCCGCCGCCTCGATTTCCCCTTCCTCGCGTGCAGCTTCCTCGTGCTTCTCGGCGATGAAGCGGTCCACTACGCCCTCGATTGGCCCCAATTCCTCGCGAACGCGCGCCTGAATACCCGCGATCACGTCCTTTGCCGGCCGTACACGCAGTTCCCCATCGACGACCTTTGCGACGACCATTCCGCCATCCTCCAGGCCCAGCGATTTGCACAGCCTGGCCGGAATACTCAATCGGCCGTTTTCGGAGACGCGCACCAGAACGAAATCGCGACCCATGTCACCTTGCCCATTCGGCAATTGGCCCGAATGCATTTATGCCGTGCCTGGCTGCTGCCGCAACGCTTATCACTCGTCCCGCAGCGGTCGCGCGAGCAGCGCCGCTATCGCCTCGGCGAATGTCACCCTTCCCGCCAGCAAATCCGCGACCGCCCGGCAAACCGGCATCTCCACGCTGCCCGCGCGTACGACCAGTGCCGGAGCCGTGGCAACCCCCTCGATGGCTTCGCTGCGCCCGGCCAGTCTGTCCGCCAGCGCCTCGCCCCTTCCCAATGCCAGTCCCAGGCTGAAGTTCCGGCTCGATGGCCCGGTGCAGGTCAGCAGCAGATCGCCCAAGCCCGAGAGACCCATGACCGTCTCCGCCCGCCCGCCCAGCGCGACGACGAGGCGCGACAGCTCCGCCAAACCCCGCGTGATCAGCCCGGCGCGCGCGTTCTCCCCCAACCCCGCGCCGATCACCGCGCCGGCGGCGATGGCGATCACGTTCTTGGCCGCGCCGCCCACCTGCGCGCCCACCGGGTCGTCGTTGCCATAGACGCGGAAGCCCGGGGTGGCGACCAGCGCCGAAACCGCCGCCCGCAGCGCGGCATCGGCGGAGGCGAGAACAGTCGCGGCGGGCTGACCGGCGGCGACCTCGTGCGCGAAGTTGGGGCCGGAGAGAACCGCGAGCGGGCGGCCGGGATGCAGTTCCGCCAGGACCTCCAGCGGCAGAAATCCGGTGTCCTGTTCCATCCCCTTGCAGCACGCGACCAGCGGTCCTGTTCCCGGCGGCAGGCGCGCCGCGATGGTGCGCAAGTGCTGCATCGGCACGGCGAGCAGGATCGGGCCGGCGCCGGGCAGGTCGGCGCGGACGCGCACCCGGTCGGGCAATCGCGCGCCGGGCAGGCGCGGACTCGCGCGCGCGGCCAGCATCGGTCCCGGATCGCGCGCCCACAGATCGACCGTGCGGCCGGCCCGTGCCGCCTGGATCGCCAGCGCGGTCCCCCAGGCGCCGGCGCCGATCACGGCGATCTCACTCATCGACGATCCGAGTCAGCACGGCGTCCTCTCCCGGCTCGCGCCCGCCGAGCCGATCCCGCAGTGCGGCGAGGATCGCCGGCGCCTCCCGCTCGAAGCGGAAAGGCGGGTTCACTATCAGCAGCCCGCATCCGTTCAGTCGCGCCGGATCGAGCGGCGCGCGCAGCAGCAACTCGGCGGCGCACACGTCGCGGAGTCCTCGGTCGCGCACGCCGTCGAGGAACGCACGCACCGGGGCGCGGTGCTTGATCGGATACCACGCGGCGAAGATGCCGGTGCGGAAGCGCGCGTATCCGACACGCAGGGCGGCCAGCAGCCGATCGAACTCGTCGGGGACTTCATAGGGCGGGTCGATCAGCACGAGCCCGCGCCGTTCGGCGGGCGGCAGCAGGGCGCCCAGCGCCTCCCAGCCATCCCGGTGATGCACGCCCACGAGCGGGTCGCGCGCGAAGCAGCGGCGCAGGGCGGCGTATTCCTCCGGGTGCAGTTCGCAGCAGGCCAGGCGGTCGCCTGGCCGCAGCAGCGCGCGGATCAGCGCGGGCGAGCCCGGATAAAGCCCCAGTTGCCGCGCCAGCCCAATGTAGTCCGCAAGCGCCTCCGGCGTGTCCCCGAGCAACCGCCCGATCCCGTCCCGCCACTCCCCCGTCCGTTCGGCCGGGCCGGCGTCGAGATCATACGCGCCCGCCCCGGCATGGGTGTCGAGCACGAACAGCGGCGCCGGCTTGCGCGTCAGCGCCTCTATCAGCCACACCAGCAGCGCGTGCTTGCAGCAGTCGGCGAAGTTGCCGGCGTGGAAGGCGTGACGGTAGTTCATCGCGGCGCCGCGGCGGCAAGGATAGAAGCAGGAACACCATGCATGGCGATCTCCGAGTTGACGGCTTCGGAGCGGCGCCGGGGCTTGGCGGCGGCGATCGGCTGCGTGACCGTGTTCGGCCTCTCCATCGGCGAGAGCGGGCCGCTGCTCTCGCTGCTGCTGGAGGGACGCGGCACGGACGCGGTGCTGACGGGGCTGAACGCGGGTTCGTCGTTCATCGGCGTCATCATCGGTCCGTTGCTGGCCCCGCGCGGCATCCGCCTGCTCGGCATCCGAAAACTGCTATTGGCATGCTTCGCGCTTGATATAACGCTGTTCCTGCTGATGCGGGTCTGGGGCAGCCTGCCGGCGTGGTTCGCGCTGCGCATGCTGCTCGGCGCCATCGGGTCAAGCATCTTCACCGCGAGCGAGGCGTGGATCAACCTTCTGGCGGGCGATGCCGCGCGCGGCCGGATCATCGGCGTCTACGCCGCCGCGCTCTCGGCAGGCTTCGGCCTCGGACCGCTGCTGCTGTCGGTGACGGGGATCGAGGGCTGGGCGCCGTTCATCGCCAATGCCGCGATCACCGCCGCGGCGGCGCTGCCGCTGCTGGGCGCGGGGGAGGTCGCGCATGGCTTCGGGCACGAACGCGGGGCGAACCCGCTGGCGATGTTCGCCCGCGCGCCGTTCCTGCTGTTCGCGGTGGCGATGTTCGGGCTGTACGAGACGGCGCTGCTGAACCTGCTGCCGATCTGGGGCGTGCGTGTGGGATTGGGCGAGGGCGCCGCGGCGGCGACCCTCTCGGCAATCTATTTCGGCGCGATCGCGCTCCAGGTGCCGATCGGCTGGCTGTCGGACAAGGCGGGGAGGCGGCCGGCGCTGCTGCTCTGCGGGGCCGTGGGCATGGCCGGCGCGGCGCTCGTTCCGATCGCGGCGGGATCGCGCCCGGCGCTGTTCGCCGTGCTGCTCCTGTGGGGCGGAACCGCCGGCGGGATTTACCCCGTGGCGCTCGGCATGGCGGGCGACCGTTTCCGCGACGGCGATCTGCTCGCGGTGAACGCGGCCATCGTGATGGCCTACGGCCTGGGCTCGCTCACCGGCCCGACGCTGGGCGGGGCGGCGATGGACCTGTGGAATCCGCAGGGCCTGCTGGGGTTCTTCGTGGCGCTGTTCGCGGCGTTCCTGGCGGTGGCTGCTGGCGTGCGGGACGGGAAGCCAGCGAAGCCGGGCTCGCCACGCGCCTACAGATGATCGCGCGACTGTCCTGGTCCGAATACCCGGAGCACCCGCACGGCCCCGACGGTCGCGTTCTCGCCAGTGTCCGGATTAATGCGGTACACCACCGCGAACCCCTCGATGTGGAGCGTGCGCGTGCCAGGGTGCTCGCCGCGCGGATGCAAACAGGGCGTCTGCTGCAATCGCCGGATAGAACCGAGCATCGATCGAAGCCGGTGCCTAGCCACCGAGCCGGCGCCGGGCTGCGTAAGCCATTGCCGGATGCGCTCAGGTCATCGATCGCCCGATCGGTGAACGTCAGAGCCCTGGGCACCCGCTCGTGATCAGCGGCGAGATCGAGGCCTGGGCAACTCGTCCTTGCTGCCCCAGCTTTCCACCCATGCGGCCACGTCCTCGAAGTCCACGACCCTACCTGCCGCGATATCGGCGTCCGCCTCGGCGATCCGTTGCGCTTCCTAAGCGAGTTGCGCCTCGCGCTGAGCCTCGGTTTCGCCTGTCTGGGGTCTTGCCGTGCTGGACATGCCGATCAAGATAGGGCGGGTGCGTGGGTTTGGCTATTTCTGGTTGCCCTACAACGAAACCCCGCCGTCGATGCTAACCTCCGCCCCGGTGATGTAGGCGCTGTCCTCGGCAAGCAGGAACAGGACCAGCTTCGCCACCTCCTCCGCCGTGCCCATCCGCTTCATCGGCGCCTGCTCCACCCGGCGCTGGTTCTGCTCCGGGGTTCGCACCTTGAGCATCTCGGTGTCGATCGGGCCGGGATGGACCGAGTTCACCCGGATCCCGCGCGGCGCGAGTTCGATCGCCGCCGATTTGGTCATGCCGCGCAGCGCCCATTTCGTCGCGCTGTACGCGAATGCACCCGGCGACCCGCGCAGCCCCGCGACGGACGAGATGTTGACGATCGAGCCGCCGCCGGCGCGCTCCATGGCGCCGACCACCGCCTTCATGCCGAGGAAGCAGCCAAGCTGGTTGACGCGCAGGTGCCGTTCGAACAGCGCGACGTCGGTGTCGAGCAGCGTCTTGGGGATGAAGATCCCAGCGTTGTTGACCATGCCATGCAGGCCGCCGAGCCTCTCCGCCGCCGCGACCGCGCGGGCCCAGTCGGCCTCCTCGGTCACGTCCTGGCGCAGGAACACGGCCGCGTTGCCAAGCTCCTCGGCAAGACGCCTTCCTTCCGCCTCCAGCACGTCGCCGACGACCACCTTGGCACCTTCGGCCACGAGCATCCGCGCCTCGGCCGCGCCCTGCCCACGCGCACCACCGCTGATGAGCACAACTTTATTTCCGAACCGCGCCATTGTCGCCCTCCCAAGCCATGACAAGCTGTACGCCAGCTTGGGAGAAAACCCAAATGAGGGTCAGTTTGAACGCCAGCCTTCGACCGAAAATGCGACCGCCAGAGCTGGAGGAGCAAATGACGCCGGGCCATTTCGCCACCGCGAGACTTCCTGTAAAGCCAAGCGCAATAGCGCCAGACGGCACGGAAGTACGAACACTGCTTCAAGTGCAAGGAGGCAGCTTTGCTCATTTCGAGCTTGCGCCCGGCAAAGTCTCCAATGCTGTCGTGCATAAAGCGATTGAGGAAATCTGGTACTTTCTCAAAGGACGAGGTGAGATGTGGCGCAAGCAGGGCGACAGAGAGGAGATCGTCTCCGTGGAGAAAGGGGTTTGTATCACCATCCCTTTGGGCACGGTATTCCAGTTTCGCTCGTTTGGTTACGAACCGCTTGTCATCGTCGTCACCACGATGCCTCCGTGGCCAGGAAGCGAAGAAGCTCACCAAGTCGAAGGGACGTGGACGCCGACAGTTGGACCCGCAACCTGCACCGACTAGCCGGCCGCCCGCAACGCTTCCAAATCCCACCGGGGCCGCGGCTCCGCGTCCAGCCCGTCCACCAGCCCCAGCCGCAACCGCTCCAGGCCCGCCCACGCGACCATCACCGCGTTGTCCGTGCAGAGCCGCACCGGCGGAGCCGCCAGCCGGAACCCGCGCGCCCCTGCCGCCCGCGTCAGCCCCGCGCGCACGGCCGCGTTGGCCGCCACGCCGCCGGCCACCACCAGCAGCCCCGCCCCGCCATAACGCTCGCCAAACAGCGCCATCGCATGTCCCGCCCGGTCGGCCAGCACCTCCACCACCGCCGCCTGGAAGCCCGCGGCGATGTCGGCGGCGAGCGTCCGGGGCAGGGCGCCCGTGCCGTGCCGCGCCACCTCCTGCGCCACCGCCGTCTTCAGGCCGGAGAAGCTGAAATCACACCCCGCACGGCCCAGCATCGGGCGGGGGAACGCGAAACGCACCGCGTCGCCCTCCGTCGCTAGCCGCTCCAGCGCCGGCCCGCCGGGCCAGCCGAGGCCCACCAGCTTGGCCACCTTGTCGAACGCCTCGCCCGCCGCATCATCGGCCGTGCCGCCCAGGCGCACATGCCGGCCCACGCCTTCGACCGCGACGCATTGGCAATGTCCGCCGGAGACCAGCAGCAACAGGTAGGGGAACGGCGCGCCCCCCTCGATCAGCCCGGGCAGGCGCGCCGTCAGCGCGTGCGCCTCCAGATGGTTCACCGCGACATACGGGACGCCAGCCGCCAGCGCGATGCCCTTGGCGACGCCGCTGCCGACGATGAGGCCGCCGATCAGCCCCGGCCCCGCGCTCGCCGCCACGCCGCCCAGCGCGTCGAAGCCCACCCCGGCGCGCGCCATCACCGCGCGCACCATCTCGGGCAGCAGCGCCAGATGCGCGCGTGCCGCGATCTCGGGCACCACGCCGCCGAACGGCGCGTGCGCCTGCTCCTGACTCGCCACCGCCTCGGCGAGCACCCGGCCCTCGGCATCCAGCACCGCCGCAGCCGTCTCGTCGCAGGAGCTTTCGATCCCCAGCATGGGACCCATCCACCTTCCTCCGTCTTCACGCGAACGCCCGCCGGTAATAGGACACGACCATGACCGCCGCCACGCCCGCACATCCGGTTCCGCCGCATTCGCGCGGCCTGCCGCTGCGCGTCGGCACCCGCGGTTCGCCGCTCGCCCTGGTGCAGACCCGCGCCTTCCTCGCCGTGCTGCGCGGCTTCTGTCCAGTGCTGCGAGGCATGGATGTGTTCGACGAGCACGTCATCCGCACCAGCGGCGACGCCGTGCAGGACCGCAGCCTCGCCGAGATCGGCGGCAAGGGGCTGTTCGCCAAGGAGATCCACGAGGCGCTCGCCGGCGGGCGCGTCGATTTCGCGGTCCACAGCCTGAAGGACCTGGAGACCACGCTCCCGGACGGCATCGTGCTGGCCTGCACCCTCAAGCGGGAGGACGCGCGCGACGTGCTGGTGCTCGGCTCAGGTTGCCGAGCCCCCGACCCCGCCGACCCGTTCGCGATCCTGCCACCGGGCGCGCTGATCGGCACCGCCTCGGCGCGTCGTCAGGCGCAGCTTCTGCATGTCCGCCCGGACCTGCGCATGACCATCCTGCGCGGCAACGTGCAGACCCGCCTCGACAAGATCGCCGCCGGCGCCTGCGACGCCTCGCTGCTGGCGCTCGCCGGGCTGCGCCGCCTGGGGCTGGAACCCCCGGCCGCGCTCGTGCTCGATCTGAATGTGATGGTGCCCTCGGCGGGGCAGGGCATTGTCGCCGTGACGGTGCGCGCCGACGACACGGAGTTGCGCGCGCTGCTGGGCGGGATCGAGGACAAGGAGGCGCGCGCCGTCGCCACCGCCGAGCGGGCGCTGCTGGCCGCGCTCGACGGCTCCTGCCGCACGCCGATCGGCGGCTATGCGCGGGTGCTTCCGTCCGGCGCGCTGCACCTGACCGGCCTGGTCGCGCGCACCGACGGCTCGTTCTTGCTGAAGCGCGCGCTGGCCGGGCCGCTGGCGGAGGCGGCGCGGATCGGCGGCGAGCTGGGGGCGAGCCTGAAGGCCGACTGCCCCCCCGATGTCTTCGCCTGAACCCGCGTGTCCTCATCACCCGGCCCGCGCCGGGCGCGGAGGAAACCGCCGCGCGCGTGGCCGCGCTGGGGTTCGATCCGGTGATCGCCCCGATGCTGACGATCCGGCGTCTGCAAGCCGGCCCCCTGCCGGCCCGCATCGAAGCCGTGGTGCTGACCAGCCGCAACGGCCTGCCGGGCCTGCCGGCGGCGCTGCACGCCATCCCGCTGTTCGCGGTCGGAGCGGCGACGGCGGCGGCGGCGCGCGCCCACGGCTTCGCCGATGTCCGCAGCGCCGAGGCGGACGGAGCCGTGCTGCGCGACCTCGTCGGCCGCACGCTCGGCGGAACCGGCGCCGTTCTTCTGCTGCCCACGGCACGCGGTCAGGGCGGCGCGTTGGCCTCTGCCCTGCGCGCCGGCGGCTGCACGGTCCACCGCCGCGTCGTGTACCGAGGCCCGCCCCGCCCGCTCGCTGCCCGCCCCGGCCCGCGCGGCGCTTGCCGACGGCCTGCGGGCGGCGCTGTTCTTCTCGGCGGAGACGGCGCGCGCCTTCGTCGGCGCCGTCGGACGCGCGCGACTCGATGACGACGTGCGAGACGTGGAGGCGTGCGCTATCGGGCGGCCGACGGGCGTGGCATTAGAGGCGTTGCCCTGGCGGCGCGTCCGCGTTGCCGCCCGCCCCACTCAGGACGAGCTGCTCGCATTGCTGCGATGACCGAAGAAGCACCTCCCCACGCCCCCGGCCCCGACCCGATCGAGGCCGAGGCCGCCGCGCCCGTCCACGACGAGCCGCCTCCCCCGGCGCCGCCGCCCCCGCGACGGCGGCAGCGGACGCTGGTGCCGTGGGTCTACGCGTTGGCCTTCGTCGTGCTCGGCTGGGCTGTCCTGTTCCTGTGGCGTTATCCAGCCGGCACGCAGCAGGTGCAGCCCGGCGCGGTGGTGGAGCGGTTCGATGCGCTGAACCAGCACGTTCAGACGCTTGAAGCCGCGTTGAAGGAATTGGCCGCGCGCCCGGTGGCACAGCCGCAGGCGCTCGCTGCCCTGCAGGCGGAGGTGGGTGAACTGGCGGCCCGCAAACCGCCGGACCTGTCGGGCCTGGAGCACCGCGTCGCCGCGCTGGAGCAGCGGCCGGCAGCCGCACCGCCCACCGCGCCCGGAACCGCACCGGCGGCCCCGACCGCACCGGCCGATCTCGCGCCGATCCAGCAGAAGCTCGCAGCCCTCGATCAGCAAGTCGCCAAGCTCGCGCAAACTCCGCAACCCGGAGCCGAGGCCGGCGCGGAGCAGGACCGGCTCGCCGCGCTCGGCCAGCAGGTGACGGCGCTCTCGGGGCGACTCGACGGGTTCACCACGTTGCGCGACCAAGTGGGCCAGTTCAGCCAAAAACTGGACCAGATCCAGCACGATCAGCAGACGCTGGCCGAGAAGGTGCAGTCGCTCGCCGCCGGCCAGAAAAGTGCCGAGTCCGGCGCGAGCAGCCGAATTGCCGCCAACACCGCCGCAATCGGGGCGCTGCGCGGCGATATGAACCGCATCGACGCCAGCGTCGGACGGGCCGCCAGCGCGGCGCGGGCTGGGGCGGCGCTGGCCGCGCTCCAGGCCGGCCGACCGCTCGGCGACATCCCTAATGCGCCGCCCGCCGTCGCTCACTTCGCGACCGCGGCGCCGCCCACGGTTTCGGACCTGCGCCGGACGTTCCCCGCCGTTGCCCGGAAGGCGCTGGCGGCGAGCCGGCCGGCCAACGCGGACCAGCGCTTCTTCGATCGCGTGTGGTCGCGTGCGCAGAATCTGGTGACGGTGCGCCAGGGCGATCGCGTGCTGGTGGGCGACCCGGCCTCCGGCGTGATCGCGCACGCGCAGGACGACATCGACGCGGGCGACGTGGCGGGCGCGGTCGATGCGCTGTCGCAGTTGAGCGGGCCAGCGGCGCAGGCGGTCGGGCCTTGGCTGGAATTGGCCAAGGCGCTTGTGGCGGCGCGGGCGGCGCTGGTCGGCATGGCGGGGCAGGGCTGATGTTGCGGGCCCTGCTCGCGCTGGTCCTCGCCGGCATCGTCGTGGTCATCGCCTGGGTCCTGGCAGGTCTGCCGGGCATCGTCACCGCCACCGTTGGCCAGACCACATTCCAGGCGTCGGTCTCGGTGGTGGCGGTCGGGCTGCTGCTCTGCTTCCTTGTCCTCTATGCGCTGTTGCGCGCTGTCGGGGCGCTTCGCCGGCTGCCACGCCGGCTGCGCGCGCGCGGGGCGATGGCGCGCCGCCGCGCCGGCGACGCGGCGAGCACGCGCGCGCTGGTCGCGCTGGCGGCGGGCGAAACGGCCGAGGCGCGGCGCGAAGCGGCGCGGGCGAGGCGGCTGTTGGGCGACACCGCGCAGACCTTGCTGCTCAGCGCCGAGGCCGGACGACGGGCCGGGCGCGAGGACGAGGCCGAGCACGCCTTCCAGACGCTGGCGGCGCGCCCCGATGCGGCGTTCCTCGGCTATCGCGGCCTGCTGCGCCAGGCGATGGAGCGGGCCGACTGGGTCGAGGCGGCCGCGCTCGCCCGCCAGGCGGAGGCGGCGCATCCAGGCGCCGTCTGGCTGCGCACCGAACGCGCGCGGCTCGCCATCCGAAGCGGCAACTGGTCGGACGCCCTCGCGCTGGCCGATGCCGACGCGCCGAAGGCCGCCCTGGCGGCGGCGGCAGCGGACGCCGAGCCCGACGCGACGCGCGCGCTGAAGCTCGCCAAACAGGCCTGGAAGGACGATCCCGCGCTGACGCCCGCCGCGCTCGCCTATGCGCGGCGGCTCCGCGAATCCGGCCGCGAGAAGCGCGCCCAGGCCGTCGTGCGGCAAGCCTGGACCCTCGCGCCCAACCCTGGACTGGCGGCGTTCGCCCTCGACGGCGTGGATGACAAGCTCGGCCGGGCGCAGGCCGCGCAGCGCCTCGCACAGGCCAACCCCGAGCACCCGGAAAGCCGCTTCCTGCTCGCCTCGACCGCGCTCGCCGCCGGGCTGACCGGCGAGGCGCGCCGCCAGGCGGAGGCGGCGCGCGCGGCGGGGTTGAACCAGCGGCGGCTGTGGCTGCTGCTGGCCGAGATCGAGGAGGAGGAGGGCGGCGACACCGAGGCCGGCCGGCGCGCCCAGCGCGACGCGCTGCGCCAGGCCGCCGCAGCCGACCCCGACCCCGGCTGGGCCTGCACCGCCTGCCACACGCCCCAGGCGGCCTGGCACCCAGCCTGCCCCGCCTGCGGCGCGGCGGGAACGCTGCGCTGGGCCAGCAGCGCGCAGCCGCCGCAAGCGGCGCTGGTGCCGCTCGCGCACGAGCCGCCGGGCGAACTGGTGTGATACCGGCGGCCCTTCGGACGACCCCCTCCCGCAAGGGGAGGGGAGGAGTAAGGAAGCGCCGCGCCTTCTACTCCCCCTCCCCTTGCGGGAGGGGGCCGGGGGAGGGGTCGAGCGCGGTATGTCGGACATGACTTCCAGCGTGAGCCGGCGCGGTCCCGCGTTCTTGCTGGGGATCCCTGGGCGATGTCTTGAAGCTGCAGGAGGGCCGCCTTTGTCTGAGCCGGGTCACTGCCTGGAAGGTCCGAGATGCGCCGCACTTCGCGTTTGCCGCAAGCCCGCCGAGACCCGGGGTTGCCCGTCGTCGCCATTATCGGCTCCGGCTTCGGCGGGCTGGCCTGCGCGCGGGGGCTGCGCCATGCCCCGGCCCATGTGGTCGTCGTGGACGAGCGCAACTTCCACCTGTTTCAGCCGCTGCTCTATCAAGTCGCGACCGCCGCGCTCTCGCCGTCCGACATCGCCATGCCAGTACGGGAAATCCTCCGCCGCCAGGAGAATGCCAGGGTCGTGCTGGGCCGGGTCCAGGCGATCGACCGGACGGCGCGCACCATCCATTTGAGCGCGGACGAGCGCCCCATCCGCTACGACTATCTGGTCGTCGCCACGGGTGCGACGCATTCCTATTTCGGCCACGACGAGTGGCAGCCCTTCGCGCCCGGCCTGAAGACGATCGAGGATGCGCTGCTGATCCGCCACCGCGTCCTCGTCGCGTTCGAGAAGGCCGAGCTGACCGAGGATCCCGACGAGCGCCGGCGCCTGCTGACGTTCGTCGTGGTCGGCGGCGGCCCCACCGGCGTCGAGATGGCTGGCGCAATCGCCGATCTGGCGAGGGACGAGCTTTCGAGGGATTTCCGCACCTATGATGCGGGCCACGCGCGCGTCGTGCTGATCGAGGCCGGACCGGTGCTGCTGCCGGCGTTCCCGCATTCGCTCTCGGAGACGGCGAAACGATCCCTGGGCCAGCTCGGCGTCGAGGTGATGACCGGCACCAAGGTCGAACGGTGCGAGCCGGACGGGGTGATCGCCGACGGCCGGAAACTGGAGGCACACACCCTGATATGGGCGGCCGGCGTCGCCGCCTCCGGCGCGGCGAACTGGCTCGGCGTCGAGGCCGATCGCCACGGCCGGGTGCGCGTCGGTCCCGATCTGTCCTTGCCCGACGATCCCGCGATTTTCGTGATCGGCGATACGGCCCTGGTGATTAGCCCGGACGGCAAGCCGGTTCCCGGCATCGCGCCGGCCGCCAAGCAGGAGGGGGACTACGTAGCCCGTCTGCTGACCCGCCGGTTTGGCCGGAAGCCGCCGCCGGCCGCCTTTCGCTACCATCATGACGGCGATCTGGCGACCATTGGGCACAAATCGGCGGTGGTTAATTTCGGATGGCTGCGGCTGAGCGGCCTTCCCGCATGGCTGCTGTGGGGCGCGGCCCACATTTTTTTCCTGGTCGGCTTCCGCAATCGGATCATCGTGACGTTGGGCTGGCTGTGGGCCTATTTCACGGCGCAGCGGGGGGCGCGGTTGATCACCGGGACGGGGCGGGAGCTTTGACGGAGCTTGGCGCCTAACTTTCCCAGCGCCCCGCCGCCGCCCGATCGGCGAACCAGAACACGCCCCCGACCGGCCGCAAGCGGCCCGCCGGCACCGTCCGATCGCCGGAGAGAATGCGGTCGAGGATGGCGCGCTTGCCCTCGCCTTGCAGCAGGAAGATCACCACGCGGCTACTCTCGAGCGCCGGGTAGGTGAGCGTGATCCGCGTCTCCGGCCGGCCGTGCGCCGCGACGCCCACCCAGCGTTCGCGCTCGGCAAGCACCGGCTCGTCCGGCAGCAGCGACGCGGTGTGGCCGTCATCGCCGACGCCGAGGAAGCACACGTCGAATAGCGGCCGGGCCGGGGTCGGGGCGTGCCTCCCGCGCAGCGCACGCAACGTGCGCTCGTACTCCGCCGCCGCTTCGTCGGGCGTCACCCCGACGGTTGGAATCCGATGCACGTTCTCCGCCGGCACGGGCGCGCGCGAGAACATCGCCTCGGTGGCCATGCGGGCATTGCTCGCGGGATCGTCGGGGGGCACGAAGCGCTCGTCGCCGAAAGCGAACTGCGTGCGGTCCCAGGGGAATCGTTCGAGCAAGGGCGGCGTGGCAAGCACCTTGTAGAGGTGCCTCGGCGTCGAGCCGCCGGACAGGCATACGGTGAACGTCCCGGCTTCCGCCTCCGCCCACTCGCACAGGAAGTCCGCCCCGCCCTGGGCGAGCGCCGCGGCGTCCTCGAAGACGCGCAGCCGGCCGAAGGCCGGGATCATGGCGCGTCTCGCCGCAGGATGAACTGCCGCACCGCCTGGGCGAATCCTTCGCGCTCGTTGCTGTCGGTCACGACGCTTGCCTGCGCCTTCACCTCGTCGCTGGCATTGCCCATCGCGATGGACAAGCCGCTCTTGCGGAACATCAACACATCGTTGGGCATGTCGCCCATGGTGGCGATCTGCTCGGGCGGGATGTTCAGATGCTTGGACAAGGTCGTCACGACCACGCCCTTGTTGGCCTGCGGATGCGTCACGTCGAGATAGTAGGGCTGCGAGCGCGCGGCGCTCGCCTTGTCGCCGAGGACCTTTTGCGCCGCCTTCTCGCACGCGGCGACAAGTTCCAGATCGTCCGAGATGCCGACGATCTTCACCGCGTGCGCCAGATGAGCGTCGGTGAATTCCGGCACCACCTTGGCGTCGAACTTCACCGTCCACGTCTCGCGCGCGACGTGCGGGGCGTCCTTGTCGCGGATCAGCCACTCGGTTTCGGTGTACACCCAGGCGTCGAGCCCTTGATCCAGGATCAGCTTCACCGTCTGCTTGGCCGCCGCCGGGTCGAGCGTATGGCTCTCGATCACGGACAGGTCGGGATTGACGAACACCCCACCGTTGAAGCCGGCGATGGGGCCGGTCAGCGCGAGGGGTTCGATGAGCATGCTCATGCCGCGCGGCGGCCGCCCGCTGGTGATGGCGAAGGCGATGCCGGCGTCGCGCAACTCCTGGACCGCCGCCTTCGCCGCTTCGGTCAGCACCTTGTCCTGGGTGACCAGCGCGCCGTCCACGTCCGCCAGGAACAGACGAATGTCATGCGGGGCCGTCATTGCTTTCGCTCCGAGGCAGGAACAACCGGCCGCCAGGCCCGGTCGCCATCATGCGCCAGCAGTTCATCGGCCGCCTTCGGGCCGTCGCTGCCGGAATCGTAGTCGGGAAAGTCCGCCCGTTCCGCCGCCCAGGCGTCAAGCACGGGTTGGACCACACGCCAGGCTTGCTCCACCATGTCGGCGCGCATGAACAGGGTCGGGTCGCCAATCATCACGTCGTAGAGCAGCGTCTCGTATCCGACATTCGGTTCCTTGGGGAACCAGTCGTTATAGTGGAAGTCCATCCGCACGGCGGCGAGTTCCACCACCGGTCCGGGGCGCTTGACTTCGAACTGCAGCGAGATCCCCTCGTCGGGCGCGATGTGCAGCACGAGCCAGTTGGGCGCCAGGGCATCAACGGGCGTGTCCTGGAACGGCGCCTGCGGCGCCTGCTTGAAGCGGATCGCGATCTCGGTCAGCCGGTGCGACATGTGCTTGCCGGTGCGGATGTAGAAGGGAACGCCGGCCCAGCGCCAATTGTCGATCTCAAGCTGCATCGCGACATAGGTCTCGATGTTGGAATCCGCCGCGACATCGGGCTCCTTCCGATAGGCGTTGGCCGGCTGGCCCAGCACCGTCCCGGCGCCATACTGGCCGCGCACCGCCCGCGCCGGCGTGACCGAGGGCATCGCGGCGAACACCTCGGCCTTCTTCGTGCGGATCGAGGCGGCGTCGAACCCCGCGGGCGGTTCCATCGCCACCATCGAGAGCAGCGTGAACACATGGTTCGGCACCATGTCGCGCAGCGCCCCCGTCACCTCGTAGAACTTGCCCCGCCGCTCCACGCCCACCGTCTCGGCGACCGTGATCTGCACGTGGTCGATACGGTCGCGGTTCCAGATCGGCTCGAACAGGCCGTTGGCGAAGCGGAGAGCCATGATGTTCTGCACCGTCTCCTTGCCGAGGAAATGGTCGATGCGGAAGATCTGGTCCTCGTGCAGCGTCCGCAGAATGCAGGCATTCAGGTGCCGCGCGGACTCCAGGCTGTGCCCGAACGGCTTCTCGACCACCACGCGGCGCCAGAATCGTGGCTTGCCGTCGCCTTGCGCTTCTTCCGTCAGCTTCGCCTCGCCAAGCCGGTCCACCACGGTGCCGAAGAACCGGTCGGCGACGGCGAGATAGAAGAGCGCGTTGCCCTGCGTGTTGTGGGTCTTGCCCGCTTCGTCCAGGGCGCCGCGAATCGTCTCGTACACCGCGGGTTTGGTCAGATCGCCCTGAACGTAGGACATCTTCTCGGCGAGGCGCCCCCAAGCCGCCTCGTCGATGCGGTCGATGTCGAATTCCGCCGAGGCGTCGCCGATGAAGCTTTCCAGCATCTGATGCAGGTGATCGCACCAGCTCTGCGCGGTGCCCGGCGCGAGGTCCACGCCGATCAGCGCGAAGTTCTCGGGAAGCACGCCGGTGCGCGAGAGATTGTAGAGCGCCGGCACGACCAGGCGCTTGGTCAGGTCGCCGCCCGCGCCGAACAGCACCATCGCGCACGGATCGGCGGGCTTCGGCTGGCGGCGTGGCGGCGCTTTGACGATCCGCGCGGTCGGGCGGGGCTGTTGGTCGGCCATGATGCACCTCCGGGTCCGGTGAGCCGCGCCTATCGGAGCGCCGCATCCAACGCGCGCGCCAGTTCCGCCAGCCCCGCGTCCACGTCCTTCATGTGAACGCGCAGCGCCCGCCGTCCACGTTCGCCCAGCACCTCCAGATCCCCGCGCGCCTGCGCCGCCTTCACCACGCCGAAGCTGTACGAGTGTCCGGGCACGTCGAGGTCGGCCGGGTCGTCGCAGGTGAGCTGGAGGAACACGCCCGAATTCGGGCCGCCCTTGTAGGTCTGCCCCGTGGAGTGCTGGAAGCGCGGCCCGAAGCCGACGCAGGTAGCGGCGCGCGTCCTGTCGCGGATGCGGGTTCGCATCGCGGTCAGCGCCTGCGTGTGCGCCTCGTCGCGCTGGATATAGGCCAGCAGCGCCACATAGTCGCCCGCGCGAACGCGGCCGAGATGGGCCCTCAGGTAGCCGTCCAGCGTGTCGTGCCGGCCAAGTTCGCCCGCATTGCCGGGATCGGCGTAAAGCCCGAGGCCGCTGCTTTGAAACAGCGGCTCCTGCCGGGGAAGCGTGCCGGTCTTTTCGTACTCGTCGGTGAGCGCGCGCGCCTTCTCCTTGCTCGCCTCGACGTCGGGCTGGTCGAACGGGTTGATTCCGAGGACCGCGCCGGCGACGGCGGTGGCCATCTCCCAGCGGAAGAACTCCTGGCCGATGTGCCAGGCGTCCCGCACGGTGATCCGCGCCACCGGATGGCCGGCCCGCTCCAGCGCGTCCATCGCCGCGCGCTGCGCCGGATCGGCTTCGCCCTCCAACTCCAGATAGGCGAAGAACCGGTCGGCACCATAATGGTCAGGCGGCGCGAGCGGCTCGGCCGCGACAGGCACCAGCCCGCGCCCATGCTTGCCCGTGCTCTCCGCCAGAAGCTGCTCCAGCCAGGCGCCGAGATCGGCGATGCGTGGCGAGGCGATGATCGTCACCTTGTCGCGGCGGAACCGCGTCGCCGCGATCCCCATCGCGACGCCGAGCTGCACGCCGGGATTTTCCTCAGGCGGCACGTCCGGCCCGCACGCCCGGGCCATCTGTCGCGCCGTGTCCAGCAGGCGCTTGCAGTCGAGGCCGATGGCGGCGGCCGGCACCAGCCCGAATTTCGACAGCACCGAATAGCGCCCCCCGATCGAGGGGACGCCGTGGAAGACGTGCGCGAAGTTCAGTTGCCTCGCCTGCCGCTCGAGCGACGAGCCGGGATCGGTCACGGCGACGAAGTGCCGCCCCGCCTTTTCGCCAACGGCGGCGCGAACCCGATCGTGGAAATACGCGAGGAAGATGTTGGGTTCGAGCGTGCTGCCCGATTTCGACGAGACGATGAACAGTGTCTTGCCGAGGTCGATCGCCCGCTCGATGGCGGCGATCTGCGCAGGATCGGTGCTGTCCAGCACATGCAGGCGCGGCATAACGGGGCGGAAGGTCTCTCCCAAGACCTCCGGCCCCAGGCTCGATCCGCCCATGCCGAGCAGCACGACATCGGTGAATCCGCCTTGCTTCACGGCGTCGGCGAACCCGCGCAGCCGGTCGATGTCGGCCAGCTCCTGCTCGATGACGCGGAGCCAGCCGAGCCACTTCCCTTCGTCGGTGCCGTCCCACAGCGACGCGTCGCCGGCCCAGAGCCGCCGGATGCGCCCCTCCTTGCGCCACGCCTCCATCTCGGCGTCGTACGCCGCCTTCATCTCCGGCGTGCCCGGCGCGATCGTCATCGTGGCGTGATCGCCCTCGAACAACGTGCGGCGCCGACGGGCGACGGCGCCCAGCAGCTTGTCGAACGCGTCGGCGAATTGCTGGACGCCATCCTCGACCAACTCCCGCGTGATCTCGTCAAGCGAGATGCCCTGCCGCTCCAGGTCGGCGAGGGTGGCGCGGGCGCCATCGAGATCCTGCTCGATGGTGTCGGACTTCACCACGCCGTGGTCGCGGAAGGCGTCCATTGTCGCGGGCGGGATGGTGTTCACCGTATCGCGGCCGATCAGCGCCTCGACATACATCGTGTCCTTGTAGGTCGGGTTCTTGGTGCTGGTGGAGGCCCAGAGCAGGCGCTGCGTGCGCGCGCCCGCCGAGGCCAGCGCCTGCCAGCGCGGGCCGGAGAACAGCGCCTTGTAACGGTCGTACGCCATCTTCGCGTTGGCGATCGCGACCTTGCCGCGCAGCCGATCCGCCGCCGGCTTGTCGTCGAGCCGATCGAGCCGCTTGTCCACCGCCGCGTCGATGCGGCTGACGAAGAAGCTGGCAACGCTGGCGCTTCGGGAGACGTCGCCGCCGGCGCGCGCCAGATCCTCCAACCCCGCGATGTAGGCTTCGACCACCTGCTCGTAAACGCCGACCGAGAACAGCAGGGTGATGTTGATGTTCAGCCCGCGCGCGATGAGCTGGCGGATCGCCGGAATCCCGGCCGGCGTCGCCGGCACCTTCACCATCAGGTTGCGCCGACCCACCGCCGCCCACAGGCGCGTCGCCTCCTCCATGGTCGCCCCGGTGTCGTTGGCCAGATAGGGCGAGCATTCCAGGCTGATGTAGCCGTCGCGGCCCTCTGTTTGCTCATAGACTGGGGCCAGCACGTCGGCGGCGGCGCGGATGTCGGCGACCGCCAGGTACTCGAAGATCGCCGAGATGCCGTGATCGGATTCACCCTGGAACTGCCGCAGCGCGTCCACGTATTCGTCGGACTCGCCGATCGCCTTCTCGAAGATCGACGGGTTGGAGGTGACGCCCTTCAGCCCGTCGCGCTCGACCAAGGTGTGCAGCTCGCCCGTGGCGATCAGGCTGCGCTTCAGATAGTCGAGCCACGGCGCCTGGCCGCACCGCTCGAGCTGCCGCAACGTGTTCATGCCGCCATCTCCCTCGCCTGGGTAGGCTCACCTGGGCGAGCCGTCGGCCTGAACGATGCCCTCCCCTGACGGGTTCGCGCAAATATCGCTGGGCGGTCAGCGCATCCGCGCCGCCAGTTCGTCGCGCCAGCGAACCGAGGCCGCCACCTCGAACGCACGGCCCGTTCTCGTATCTATAACTTCGATTTCACAGTCCACGTCGATGTTCGTCAGCAGACGAACGCGCGACAACGCCTCCGCTTCCTCCGAGTAGATTGCAACCGGGCGTCCGTTGATACGAAGCTCGTACATGATTCTCCTTCCCCACTGCCGGCCTACCGCCGTTCGGAATTTGTTTGAGCCGCGGCTGATATTAGCCGATACCCTCCGCTATCTTGCTCACTTACCCGCGAGGTCGTCAAGAACCATGAGCGGCTTTCCCCTCCACCTGCGCGGGCGCCAAGCGGGCACGGTCCTCGGTGGAGTGCGGCACCTCTACGAATTCGTTGTATTCTACGCCGCGTTCGCGGTGTTCGGCGTGAGCTGCCTCGGCTGGAGCCTGCCGGCCGCGGCGCTCTATCCGCTGCTGCCGCGCCGGATCGGCGCGCCGCTCGGGCAGTACGTGATCATGGCCGGGTTTCGCGGTTTCGTCGGGCTGATGCGGTTGACCGGGCTGTTTCGCTGCGACCTCGCCGCGCTGGATGCGCTGCGCGGCGAGCCCGGGCTCGTCATCGCGCCCAACCATCCGTCGCTGCTCGACGCTGTTCTGGTGATCTCGCGCCTGCCTAGGGTGGTGTGCATCATGAAGCCGGCGATCTGGGACAATCCGTTCCTCGGCGGCGGCGCGCGGCTCGCCTCCTATATCCGCAGCGACAAGCCGCTGGCGCTCGTCCGCCGCGCCGCAGCCGAATTGCGCGCCGGGCATCAGCTTCTGGTGTTTCCCGAGGGCACCCGCACGACGCGCCCGCCCGTAAACGCCTTCAAGGGCGGGTTCGCCCTGATCGCGCGTGGCGCCGGGGCGCCGATCCAGACAGTGTTCATCGAGACGAACTCGCCCTTTCTGGGCAAGGGATGGCGATTCTTCAGCATGCCGCGTTTTCCGCTGGTCTTTCGCGCGCGCCTTGGCCGGCGTTTCGATGCCGGCGAAAACGCCGCCGCCGTGATTGCCCGGCTCGAGGCGTATTTCCGTCAGGAGCTTGGCGAGGGGCGCGGGTGAGCGATCCGTCGCGAACGCATCTCGTGCTGATCCCGAGCTACAACACCGGGGAACTTGTGTATGCGACCGTGCGCGCGGCGCGACGCCAGTGGGCACCCGTCTGGGTCGTGGTGGACGGCAGCACCGACGGCACCGCCGATGGGCTGGCCCGGCTCGCCGAGGCGGATCCGGGGCTGCGGGTGATGGTCCTGCCGCGCAACCGGGGCAAGGGCGCGGCGGTGCTGCATGGTGTTCGCGCGGCGTTGGCGGCCGGGTACACGCATGTCCTGACGCTCGATGCCGACGGCCAGCACCCGGCGGACAGTATCCCCCGCTTCATGGCGGCCTCGCGTGCCGCGCCCGACGCACTGGTGCTGGGGGTGCCGGTGTTCGGCGACGACGCGCCCGCATTGCGCGTCCGGGGCCGGCGGATCTCGAACTGGTGGGCCAATCTGGAGACGTTGTGGGCCGGCATCGGCGATTCGCTGTTCGGCTTGCGCGTCTATCCCGCCGCGCCGCTCCGCGCCGTGATGGAGGGGCAACGCTGGATGCGCCGCTTCGACTTCGACCCTGAGGCGGCGGTGCGGCTATGCTGGCGAGGCCTGAAGCTGGTCAACCTGCCGGCCCCGGTGCGCTATCCGAGCGTCGGGGAGGGCGGCGTCTCGCATTTCCGCTATGGCCGCGACAACGCACTGCTGAGCTGGATGCATACCCGCCTGATGCTGGGCTTTCTGATCCGGCTCCCCCTCGTCCCGTTCAGGAGATGGTCACGCCGCTATCGACCGGCAGGATCTGGCCGGTGATCATGCGCGCCTCGTCGGAGGCGAGGAAGACGGCGGCATGGGCGATGTCCTCGGGCGCAATCAGGCCGAGCAGGTGCGACTTCGCCAAGCCCTCGATCGCCGCGTTGCCCGCCATCAGCGTGCGGACACGATCGGTCATGGTGGCCGACGGCGCCAGCGCGTTGACGCGCACCTTGGGCGCGAACTCGACGGCGAGCGAGCGCGTGATGGCGGCGACCCCGCCCTTCGCGGCGGTGTAGCAGTCGCGCCCGGCGATCCCCATCAGCGCGAGGTTCGACGCCATGTTGATGACCGCGCCGCCGCCCGACTTGATGATCTCCGGGATGGCGCAGCGGCAGCCGAGGAAAGTGCCGAACAGGTCGAGCCTGATGACGCGCCAGAACTCCTCGACGGGCGCATCGACCACGGTGCCGTCCTGCGGCGTGGAGCCGCCGGCGTTGTTGTGCAGGATGTGCAGCCCGCCGAAATGCGAAGCGGCCTGACGCACCGCCGCGCGCACGCTGTCCTCGTCGGTGACGTCGGTGCGGATCGCGATGGCGCCGTTGCCGGCGAGATGGGCCGTTTCCTCTCCCGCGCCGGGATTGATCTCGGCCACCGCGACCTGCACGCCCTCGCGCGCCATCGCGACGGCGGTGGCCCGCCCGATGCCGGTTCCGGCGCCGGTGATGAAGGCGATCCTGTCCGCGAGACGGGGCATGATTTCTCCTTACCGTCGAAGGAATGTCATTGCGTTACACACCTTTCGCTTCGTCATCTGTCCCGGTGTGTCCATGATTACCGGCTCAATTCCCGCGTCATCTCCTCGATCCCGGCGAGCGTCAGCGGGAACATGCGTCCTTCCATGAGCTGGCGCGTGATGCCGATCGACTGCACGAAACCCCAGGTGGTTTCGGGCGTCGGATTGAGCCACGCGGCGCGGCGGTAGTGCGAGGTCATGCGGTCGAGCCAGACGCGGCCGGATTCCTCGTTCCAGTGCTCGACGCTGCCGCCGGCCATCGTGATCTCGTAAGGGCTCATCGCCGCGTCGCCCACGAAGATGATCCGGTAATCCGCGCCATAGGTGCGCAGCACCTCCCAGGTCGGGATCGTCTTTTCGTAGCGGCGGCGATTGTCCTTCCAGACTTTCTCGTAGGGGTAGTTATGAAAGTAAAAGTATTCGAGATGCTTGAACTCGGTCCGGCAGGCCGAGAATAGCTCCTCGCAGATCTTCACGTGCTCGTCCATCGACCCGCCGATGTCGAGGAACAGCAGCAGCTTCACCGTGTTGTGGCGCTCCGCCACCAGTTTCAGGTCCAGCATCCCGGCGTTGTTGGCCGTCGAGCGGATGGTATCGGGGATGTCAAGCTCGGTCGGCGCGCCCTGGCGGGCGAAACGCCGCAGACGGCGGAGCGCGACCCGGAAGTTGCGCGTGCCCAACTCCACGTCGCCGTCGAGGTCGCGGAAGTCGCGCTTGTCCCACACCTTCACCGCGCGGCGATGCCGGCTCTCTTTCTGGCCGATCCGCACGCCCTCGGGGTTGTAGCCATAGGCGCCGAAGGGCGAGGTTCCGGCCGTGCCGATCCATTTGGAGCCGCCCTGGTGACGCTCCTTCTGCTCGGCCAGCAGCTCGCGCAGCCGCTCCATGATCGCGTCGAACCCGCCCAGGCCCTTGATCTGCTCCATCTCCTCGGGCGAGAGCAGGCGTTCGGCGAGCTTGCGGAGCCACTCCTCGGGCAATTCGCGCGCCGCGACGCCCTCGGCGCTCTCCAGACCCTTGAAGCATTGCCCGAACACGCGGTCGTAGCGATCGAGGTGGCGCTCGTCCTTCACCAAGGTCGCGCGCGCGAGGTAGTAGAAATCCTCGACGCTGTACTCGGCGATTCCGGCCTTCATCGCGCCCATCAGCGTCAGGTACTCGGTGACGGAGACGGGCAGGCCCGCCTGCTTCAGCGACATCAGGAAGTTGGCGAACATCAGTCCCCGCCTTGCCGGCGCGCGAGAAACGCGATGCGCTCGAAGAGATGCACGTCCTGCTCGTTCTTCAGCAGCGCGCCGTGCAGCGGCGGGATGACAAGGTGGCTGTCCTTGGTGCGCAGCGCCTCGGCGGGCATGTCGTCCACCATCAGAAGCTTGAGCCAGTCCAGAAGCTCCGAGGTCGCCGGCTTCTTCTTGAGGCCGGGCACCTCGCGGATCTGGAAGAACACGTTCATCGCCTCACGCGCGAGGTCGTGCTTGAGGTCGGGATAGTGCGCCTGGACGATCCGCTCCATCGTCGGGCGATCGGGAAAACGGATGTAGTGGAAGAAGCAGCGGCGCAGGAAGGCGTCCGGCAGCTCCTTCTCGTTGTTCGACGTGATGATGACGATGGGCCGCCGGCGGGCCACCACGGTCTGGCGCGTCTCGTAGACGAAGAACTCCATGCGATCGAGTTCGAGCAGCAGGTCGTTGGGGAACTCTATGTCGGCCTTGTCGACCTCGTCGATCAGCACGACGACGGGCGCCTCGGCGTCGAACGCATCCCACAGCTTGCCGCGCACGATGTAGTTGGCGATGTCATGCACGCGCGGATCGCCCAACTGCCCGTCGCGCAGGCGGGAGACGGCGTCGTACTCGTAGAGACCCTGCTGCGCCTTCGTGGTGGACTTGATGTGCCACTGGATCAGCTTGTGCCCGAGGGTTGCCGCCACCTCGTGGGCCAGCATGGTCTTGCCGGTCCCGGGCTCGCCCTTCACCAGCAACGGACGTTCGAGCGTGACGGCGGCATTGACAGCGACTTCGAGGTCGCGGGTGGCGATGTAGGTGTCGGTGCTGCGAAAGGCGGACACGGGGTTCTCCGGGGCGGTTCGGGCGAACCCATTCCCTCACGAGCGGCGCTTCGCCGCAAGGCGAGGGGACGCCGGGGTGATCCCGTCAGCTTGCGGCAGCAGGCGAAGCGCCGGTGTCGGTGCCCGCAGTCGCGCCCATGCCGACCGGCATCACCCGAGCGCGAACAGCCGCAACGCCTGGTCCGACCCGGCGAGGATCTCGGCGAGACGGACCCGATCCCCCGTCGTGAGCGGCACCGCGCCGGGGAGGCCGCTTACCAGCTCCGCCGCGCGGCGGAGCGCGTCGTCATAGGCGCCGGCGCCGCCGAGCTGGCGTGCCTCCCTCTCGAACCGGCGCAGGTCGCGGGCGACAGCCTCCAGGTCCGGGATGCAGGTCGGTTCGGCGGAGAGCGCGCCCATGGGACCGACCAGATCATCCGCCAGCGCATTCGCGAACCGTCGCCGGCACTCCCCATCCACCGCGCGGCGCGCGGCGTCCAGGCGTTCGCGGCGGCGTGGGCCGGCCCCCCGGCCGGCACCGGCAAGCAGCAGCGCGGCCCGCTGGATCTCCTGCACCGCGGCTTGGAGCGGCGCCGACCCGATCGCGACGACCGCCGCCGTCTCGATCCGTCCGATCGTGGCGTCCACGGCAAGCTCCGCGCAGACGCGCGCCGACGCCGGATTGTCCTCCCCGATTCCCGCGATGGCGTCGAGAACGGCCCCGCACGCGCGCGGCAAACTGCCCAGCAGCACGGCGGACACCAGCGCGCACGCCTCCGCGCCGTCCCCCAGCGCGGCCACGAGCAGGCGCCGCAACTCCGTCACCGTGGGGGCCGGCTCGTCCACCGCCTTTCCGGCCCAGACATCGATCGACGCGGCGGCGGTCATGACCGCGGCGATGGCGCGGCGAAGCGGAGGATACGCGTCCGCGGCGAGGCCGGCCTCGGTCCAGGCGGGCGGCATCTCGTCTTCCCCGCCGCGCAAGGCATCCGCTGCCGCAGCCCACAGACGCGCCCCGATCGGCGCGATCGCCGCGCCATCCTCGCGGAGCGCCGCCTCGACCGCCGCCGCCTCTGCCCCGAGATGGCGCCGAACGACCGCCTCGATCGGCGCCAGCGCCGTGCGCGGCACGGTCGCGGTTCCGCGCATCCAAGCGGTGGCGGGCACGATCACCGGATCGAGCGGGGCGAACAGCAGGCGTCCGAAGTGCGGCCGCCGTGCCGGGCGGAGAAGCCGGAGCCGGGCCCGCAGCGGCGCGATCAGCGCATCGGCCTGGCCGCGCGCCTGCATGGTATCGACCAGGGCGACGACCCGCGCCAGCTGGGCGTCCCGCGCACCCGCGAGGCTGCGCGCGACCTGCCGCACCGGGTCAGCCATCAGCGATCTCCGCCCCCGCTCATGACGCCAGCGCCCGCAGGGTCTCGTTGCGGACGATTCGCTCGAACGTCAGGCCGGTGCGCCAATCCTCGTTCTGCCTGACGGTCTTGCGGAACCGCGACACGAGATCGGTGTCCACCTGCGCGCCCAGCCAGTCCGACGTCTCGCGCGGCAGGGCCGGCACCAGCAGGGCCATCTCCGCCACCGCGCCGCGCCGCTCGGCGTCGCTGGTCGCGCAGTGCCACACGAGGCAGATCTGCTCCCATCCGTCCATCAGCCAGTCCGGGCGGGCGATCCGCCCGGCCAGGGCCTCGGGCGTCGCGCTCCAGTTCCGCAGCATCGCCGCCATATCCTCGGTCAGGGCGTGCGCATCCCTCAGGGTTCGGTCGGCGCAGACAATGGTCAGATCTGCGACGGTCGCGATCATGGTGGCCTGCGCCCCGCTGTCGCCGCTGTGTTCCTTGCTCCACGCCAGCATGTCGGCGCGAAGACGGCCGAGTGCGTCCAGCAGGCGGAGGATCCGGGGTGGCGGCTTCTGGCCAGGGGCGCCGATCCCCCCGAAGACCTGCGCCAGTTCCTCCAGCGCCTGCGCCACCGCCTCGGCCGGACGCCCGAGCTTCGGACCGATCCGCGCCACCGCCCGCTTGGCGCGCTCCTCCAACTCGATCGCCTGCGTGCGTTCGCCCGGCAAATTGTCCAGTTCGGCCGGCTCGATCTGCGCGATGAGGGCGAGAAGCAGGAGAAAATTCGACACCAGCCGATCCTGCCGGTCCCCCTCCGCGGCCGCGCCCGCCGCGGCCGCGGCATCCCGCCCGGCCAGCCCCTCGGCGGCAACGTCGCGCGCTGCCTGGCGGATGGACGCCGGGGTCACGCTGCGCAGGGTGGCGACACGCCGGTTCAGCAGGGTGTCGTGGACGGTCGGCCGGCAGAGCTGGCACACGCCGATCCAGGGCAGGATGTACACCCCCCGCCCGCCCGCCGGGTTGGCGGCGATGATCTCCAGCCCGCCGCGCTCGGCCGGCCGCGCGCGGGCGCCCACCAGGGCGGGCGTGGTGAACGGCACCGCGACCCCGCGCTCCAGGAACGTGGTCGGGTGATAGGCCTGCGCCATGGGCAGGGTGGGGGACGGAGCGGCACCGGCCTCTTGCATCCCGCCACCATCGTTCGATTTGGTGAAGGAAGAATTACGGGCGCGCGATCACGGCCACGTCGTCGAACGCCGGGCGGCCGGTGACGTGACGCCAATGGTGCCAGAGCAGCCGCGCCGCCAGCCCGCGCGCGGGCCGCCACGCCTCCGCGAGGGCCTGAAGCGCCTTGGGCGGCGGCCGGCCGGGCAGCCCCTTCAGGTCCGCCGCCGCCGCGGCCAGGGCGAGGTCGCCAGTCGGGAAGACGTCCGCGCGGCCGAGCGCGAACAGCAGATAGATCTCCGCGCTCCAGCGGCCCATCCCGCGCACCGCCCCGATCGCCCCGATGGCCGCCTCGTCGGCCATCGCATCGAGCGCCAGCGCGTCGAGCCGCCCGTCCTCGAAGGCACGAGCGAGCGCGTGGGCGTGGGCCACCTTGGGGCGCGACAGCCCGGCTCTGCGTAGCGTCTCCTCGGTCAGGGCGAGCATTCCCGGCGGGTTCAGCGCACCGGGAAGCACGGCGACCCGTGCCCAGATCGCCGCCGCCGCCTGGTTGCTGATCTGCTGGGCGACGATCGCCTGAAGCAGGCCGGGGAAGCCGCGCGCGCGGGTCCGCCAGGGCAGCGGGCCGGCGCGCAACTCGATCCCGGCCAGGTCGGGGTCGCGCGCGACCAACGCATCGAGTGCCGCCCGGGCGGCCAAAGGGGGATGCGGAAAGTCCACACCCTCCAGTAGCCGATTTATGCAGACGGCCCTAGCCAACGCCCCACACCAGCTTGCGTATCCGCGCCGACATTTCCCGGCTCGCATCGGACGAGAAGGCTGTGGCGCCGCTGATCCCGAGATACCGACCCGCGACCTCGGGCGAATCCAGCAACTCGCGCGCAGGCGCGTGCATGCCGACCCGGCCGCCCTCGATCACATAGCCGCGGTCGGCGATGGCGAGCGCGGAGCGGGCATTCTGTTCGGACAACAGGATCGCCAGCCCCTGCTCGCGCAGGCTCTGAACAAGGGTGAAGATCTCGGAGACGAGCAGCGGCGACAGGCCGAGCGATGGCTCATCGAGGATCAGGAGCCGGGGGTTCGCCATCAGCCCGCGCGCGATCGCCAGCATCTGCTGCTGCCCGCCGGAGAAGTTGCCGACCACGTCTTCGATCCGCTCCGCCAGGACGGGAAACCGGGCGCAGACGGCGCGGATGCGGTCATCCACCGCCGTCCCGCTGCGCTCCTTGCGCTGCGCGTAGGCGCCGAGGCGGAGATTTTCGGCGACGGTCAACCCGGCGAACACCTGCCGCCCCTCGGGCACATGCGCGATGCCGAGCCGCACCCGGGCGGCTGTCGGCAGCGCCTCGATGGGCCGCCCTTCATAAAGAATCCGGCCGGACATCGGGGACAGCAGGCCGGAGACCGTCTTCACCAGCGTGGATTTCCCGGCGCCGTTAGCGCCGAGCAGCGTGACGATCTCGCCGGGACCCACCGTCAGGTCGATGTCCCACAGCACCGCGCCGGCGGCATAGCCAGCGCAGACCTTTTGCAGTTCCAGCATCAGGAGGTCTCTTCCTCCGCCTGGCCGAGATAGGCGGCGATGACCCGCGGGTCGCGCTGCACCTCGGCAGGCGTGCCCGACATGATCAGCCGCCCGGTTTCCAGCACCAGCACCTCGTCGGCGATGCCCATCACCAGCGGCATGTTGTGCTCGACCAGCACGATGGTCACGCCGCTGTCGCGGATGGCGCGCAGCAGGGCGGCAAGCTCGGCCGTCTCGCTGTCGTTCAGCCCGGCCGCCGGTTCGTCGAGCAGCAGCAATCTCGGCTGGGCGATGAGGGCGCGGATCACCTCCACCATCTTCTGCGCGCCCATCGGCAGATCGATCGCGTGGACGTCGCGGAACCGGCCGAGGCCGACGAGATCGAGCAGCGCCTCGGCGCGCCGGCGCGCATCCCGCTCCTCCCGTCCGTGCCGGGGCAGCCAGAGCATCTGTTCCAGCAGCCCCGCGCGCATCAGGCGGTGCCGCCCGACCAGCACGTTTTCCAGAACCGTCATGCCGGGAAACACGCGCGCGGTCTGGAAGGTGCGGATCAATCCGAGCGTCGCGATGCGTGTCGCGGACAAGGCGTGCAACGAGGTGCCGTTCAGCCGGACCTCGCCGGAGTCCGGCGGGAACAGGTTGATGATCAGGTTGAACAGCGTCGTCTTGCCGGCGCCGTTCGGGCCGATCAGCGCGACCAGTTGGCCCTCGGGCACCGTGAACGACACGTCGCATGTCGCGTGCAGGCCGCCGAAGTGCTTGTTGAGGCGGATTACCTCCAGCATCTCAGGCCCGCTTGACCGGCACAGGACCGGCCGGCTGCGCGCCCCGGCGCCCCCCCGAGCGCAAGAGGCGCACCAGGCCGCCGAAAATGCCCTCCGGCAGATAAAGGAAGAACACCACCAGCAAGGCGCCGTTGGCGAGAGTCTTGTAGATTGAGAGCGACTGGAACGCGGTGGGCAGCATGGTCAGCAGCCCGGCCCCCAGCAGCGGCCCGACCAATGTTCCCTCGCCGCCGATGATCATCATCGTCACCAGCTCCAGCGAGCGGTTGGTATTGACCATCTCGGGGGCGAGGAAATTGAAGTCAAACGCATAGAGGCTGCCCGCCATGGAGGCGAAGATGGCGCTGATGGCGAAGGCCGCGAGCTTGCAGCGCGCGACGTTGATGCCGAGGGCGGCGGCCGCGGTCTGGTCGGTGCGGATCGCCTGCAACGTGCGGCCGAAATCCGACCGCATCGCGCCCGCCAGCAGCAGCAGCGACGCGATGATCACGCCCAGCACCAAATAATACATCGCGGTCGGCGTCCCGAACTCGTACGAGCCCACCGAGAACGGGGGAATGCCGACCAGGCCGGACGGGCCGCCCGTGATGGTGTCCAGCCCCACGGTCAGGGAGTCGATCAGCAGCCCGAACGCCAGGGTGGCGAGCGCCAGATAGAGGCCGCGCAGCCGCATGGTGATGAGCGCGAGCGCCAGCGCGCACACCAGCGAGAGGGCGACGCCGGCCAGAAGGCCCAGCAGCGGCGCGACGTCGTACTGCACCGCCAGCCACCCCGCCGTGTAGCCGCCTACGGCCATGAAGCCGGCCTGGCCGAGGCTGACCTGGCCGGCATAGCCCATCAGCACGTTCAGCCCCATGACCGCGATGAACAGGATGCCGGTGATGACGAGGGAGCCCAGAAGGCTGCCCGTCGGCAAGATCCAAGGCAGCCCCATGGCGACCAGCAGCGCGATGCCGCCGCAGATCCAGGCGGTCCGGCCTTGCAGCCGGATCACCCCTTTGTGGATGCGCGGCTCCTCCCGCACGTCCTGCCGCCTCGCCTTGGCCGGCGCGAACAGGCCGCTCGGTCGCCACAGCAGCACCACCAGCAGCAGCCCGAGCGCGAGAGCACTGCTGAACAGCGAGGAGATGTAGGCGGTCGCCAACTGGCTGGCGAAGCCCAGGAGCAGCCCGCCCCCGATCGCGCCGGGAAACGAGCCGAGGCCGCCGATCGCCAGCGCGATGAAGCCGAAGATGCTGAACAGCGTGCCGGTATCGAACTGCAGCGACGTCGCCGGCGCGATGACGATGCCGGCGACGGCGCCGATCGCCGCGGCGAGGGCGAAGCTGAACAGCGTCATGCGGGGAACGCTGATGCCCATGAGGCTCGCCGCCGCCGGGTTCTCGGCGCAGGCGCGCAGCGCCCTCCCCACGGCCGAACGCTGCAGCAGCGCGTAGAGCGCGCCGACGATGGCGACGGTGACGCCGATCACCCAGAATCCTTGCGTCGGGATCAGGATGCCGGCGAGCTGCACCGGGTGCTCGCCGGAGAACGGCGGCAGCTCGTAGGGCTGGCTGCCCCAGCCGATGAGCATGACGCCGCTCAGCAGGGCGAGCAGGCCCGCCGTGAGCATCAGCATGTTGCTGTTTGACACGCGCTGCACGCCCGGCACGAACGCGGCGGCCCCGAGCAGCGCGCCCGCCGCCGTGGTGGCGAGGATGGCGCACACCACCGCCAGGACGGCCGGCCAGCCAAGGGTGACCTGGAACGTATAGGCCAGCAGCGCGCCCAGGATGCAGAACCCGCCCTGGGCCAGATTGATCACGCCGGTCACGCGATGGACGAGCGAGAAGCCCATCGCGAGCAAGGCATAGATGCAGCCCTGAATGAGGCCGCCAAGGCCGATCTGGACCGCCTCGCTCATCTGATCTCCGCACCCGTTATGCTCGCGTATGCGAGCATCCACGACTTCGGGGCGCCCTCTGGATGGCGCGACGCGACGATCGCCGACCGACGCCCGCTACTGCCGCATGGCCAGATTGCGCGACATCGAGTGGCCGAATGCGAACAACGCGTCCCCCGCGATGACGCCCGCGCCGAACACCTCCATCCCCTCGCGCCCGGCCGCCGTCGGCAGGCGCTCCCACACGATCCGGCAGGCGATGCCCGCCAGCACCGCCCAGCCGGCGGCCGGGAAGGTGATCAGCATACCGGTGGCGAGGAGAATTCCGAGTTGCCGCTTGGGTCCCCCGAGGTACTGGATGATCGCGCCGGGGATCGCCCAGGTCAGCAGTGACCACGCCACGGCGGGCGAGGTTCCGGCCTTGATCGTTGCCACGTATACACGAGCGACCGGCGCCACCAGGTTACGATCCAGGAAACTCTGGTAGGACAAAAAGACCACCGCGCCGGCCACCAGGAAGGCGGCCATCGCCGCGATCAGTTGCTGGCGTCGTCCGTCCCGCTCGAAGACCGGGTCCGCCCCCTGGCCGCGCAGCATGAAGCCAGCCTTGAGGTCATAGCCCATATCGGAGAACGCCGGGCCGGTGGCGGCGCAGAAGCCCACCAGCAGAGCGAGCGCCGCCGGCGGGAAGCCGATCAACATGCCGATCACCAGCGTGACCAGCGCCACCGCGGAGTTGGGGAACCAGCCGGAATGCATCGCAGCCAGCCCCACGATCAACTCGTGCACGAGAGCGGCGAAGGCGGCGTAGATCAGGTATCCGACCAGCATGCCCGCCGACAGGCCACTGAACAGACCGCCCAGCCCGGCGATCAGGACGGCGATCGCCAGATAGACCACCGCGCCGAGGCCAAGCGAACGGCGCACCTCGTCCGCCGAACGGGTGACATCGGCGGAGATCGCGCTCCCGCGGCGCGCGAGAATCATCCCGGTCTGCACCAGCGCGATCAGCGCCGCACCGACCATCATGCCGTGCGGAAGGTATGCCTTGTCCATGTTGCCGTTCGGAAAGACCGTGGCGAGGGCGGGATGGTTGAACAGCAGCGCGGAGTAGCCGCGTATTAGCAGGCCGATGCCGAACATGCTCAGCGCCCAGATGTTGCCGATGAACGCCACCCCGAAGGCCGACATCGGGATGCCGCCCAGCCAGTTGCCAACGATACCGAGCAGGACGCCGACGCCCAAAATGCCGGCCTTGCGGCCGCCCTCGTCGCCGGCGCGGATCGCCTCGGCCGCCGCCATCCCCGGCGGCCACGCGCCCGAGGCGGGGAACATCTCGGAATCGAACAGGCGGTACAGCATGTAGCCGTCGAGCAGCAGCGCCGCGAACACGCCGATGAACATCGGCAGGACGAGGTCCATGCGCCCGAGCACGAACGGGATGCCGACCGGCAGCAGGAGGCTGTTGCCGGCGCCGAACGTCGCCGCGGAGATCGCGCTCTGCGCCAGGTTCTGCACATGGATCGAGCGATAGCGTGCGAAGGCGGCGAGCGGCACGCGGGCCAGGACCATGGCCGCCAGCGCACCGATCAACGAGGTGTTGGCGGTGATCCCGAGCGTGACGATAAGCTGCGCGCCGATGATGGCGCCCACGACGCAGAGCGGCACGATCAGGAAGAGCGACGCCGGCTCGATGAAGCGGGGGTGGACACGGGCGGCAGGCTTCGCCTCGACGGCGGGCGTCACGGACGGGCTCATTGCCGGTTCCTATTCCGCGGCCCGACCGGCCGCCGGCCGCATGCCGTAATCGCGCAGCGCCGCCCCGGGCGAGACGAAGCCCTCGGTAATGTCGTGCTCCACGAGCGCGGCGGCTCGCTCGTGCGGGTCGCCGTACCCGGCGCCACCGCCCAGCCGCACCTCGACGATCTGGTCGGTTCGCGTCAGCGTCACCAGTTCGCCGGTGCCGCAATCGTGCACGACGTTGCCGTCCGGATCGAGCACGACGCCGCGCACGTCGCCACCCGGACGCCCGCCGGCAAGGCCCTCGACGGTGACGCCGACACCCTCCGGATAGACCGAGGCGAGCATCGGCAGGCCGTCGTCGGTGAGCTTGCGCAAGCGAGTCCGCATGCCGAGCCCGCCGCGATGCCGGCCGGGGCCGCCGGAATCCGTGACCAGGCTTTTTTCCAACACCAGCACCGGCGCGCGAACCTCCATCAACTCCACGGAGGTGTTCGCGGCCGAGGTCGGATAGAGGATCGCGGACTTGCCGTCGGCCCGGAGCGACGCTCCCTGCCCGGCGCCCATGAAGAAATGGTCGGCGTAGACCGCGCCATCGGGATCGCGCCCGTAGACGTTGATCGCGACCGGCAGACCCGTGGCGGCCTGCACGCGCGCGGGCGCCGCATCGGCGAGGGCGCGGAAGATGTTGGGCGCGAGATACCAGCCGATGCGCGTGCGCAGGTTGACCGAGGCGGGCTTGGTGCAGTTCAGCACCGATCCCTCCGGCACCTTGACCGTGAACGGCCGGTAACAGCCGGCATTGCCGCGCACCTCCGGGCTCAGCAAGCATTTCAACGGATAGGTCGCGTGCGCGGCGGTGTAGCTGTAGGTGCAGTTCAGACCGCCTTGCGGGAGCTGAGCCGGGGCGCCGGCGAAATCGAGTTCGATCGCATCGCCGCGCACGGTGATCCGGAGCGGATAGCGCAGCCTCTCGCCCAGCGGATTGTTCCAGATCTCCGACTGATACACGCCGTCCGGCAACGCGCGCACCGCATCGCGCATCGCCTGCTCGGCGCGGCCCTGCATGACCGCGGCAAGCGCCCGCAAGTCGTGCATCCCGTACTCGTCCATGAACGCCGTCAGCCGTTCCGCGCCGAGCGCGTTGGCGGCGACGAAGGCGTGGATGTCTCCGAGCACTTCCTCGCTCTTGCGCACGTTCTCGGCTATCAGAGTGAACAAGTCCGCGTTTGGCGCTCCGGCGCGGTAGAGCATCATCGGCGGAATCTGGATGCCCTCCTCGTAGATCTCGCGTGCGCGGAGCGAATCCTTGGTGCCGCCGATGTCCCCGACGTGGCCCACGGTGCCGGTCAACGCGATGAGACGTCCCGCGCGAAAGACCGGGGTGACGACGGCGATGTCGAACAGGTGGCCGGCGCAGAGCCACGGGTCGTTGGTTATGAGCACGTCGCCGGGCCGCAGCGTATCCAGGGGGAACTGGCGAAGCAGCGCCTTCACCGCAAGCGGCAGGGTCAGGTTGAACACCGGCATGGCGCGCGGCGAGTGCGCAAGGCTTTCGCCTTCGGGGTCGAGCAGGTCGCAGGCAAAGTCCTGCGCCTCCGAAACGATCAGGCTGAACGCCGTGCGGCAGATGGTCTGCCACATCTCCTCCGCGACCGTGATCAGCCGGCTCCACATGATCTCGAGCGAAACGGGGTCGGCCTCGATCAGCGCCGCGGCCTGCGCGGTCGGCATCCGGTCCGTGACCCGCGCCGCGGATGCGGCGACCAGGCCGATCGTGATCGCCAGCATGCCGCTTGCCTCGACGCGCGCGGCATCACCCGGCAAAAGGATCGTGGTGGCCTCGCGCTCCTCCACGATGGCGGGGCCCGCGATCGTGGCGCCCGGCGCCAGCGCGTAGCGGTCATAGACCGGCGTATCGACGAAGCGGTCGCCGAACCAGGCCGCGCGCACGCCCTTGCGCGCCGTGTCTGGGTGGCGCGAGCCGATGGCGGCGTCGGCCCTGGCTTCGGCGAGCGACAGTGCCGGAAGCGGCCCACGGCAGCGCACGCGAAACGAGATCGCTTGCACGCCGACGCCCTCATAGACCGACGTATAGCGGGCGGCGTAGACCTTGGCGAAGGCGGCACGAACGTCCGGGATGCGCTCGGCGGTGATGATGCCGTCCGGCAGGGCCACGTTGATCTCGTGCATCTGGCCTTCGAGCCGCATATCTGCGGAGCGCTCGGCGACGATATCCGCCGCGGCGATGCCGGCCGCGGCGAGGTGTTCGCGGGCGGCGGCTTCGAGTTCGGCAAGGATCGCCTCGATCGTCGTCGCGGCCTCCGCTTCCCCCAGGCGCACCGGGTGGCTGCGCACCTGCTCGAACGACAGCGGCGCCGCGAGAAAGCCAAGGGCGGACGCGGCGCCGGAGGCCGGCGGGATCAGCACCTGACGCAAGCCGAGCACGCGGGCCACCTCGACGGCGTGCGCGGGCCCGGCGCCTCCGAAACCGACCATGGCGTAGTTGCGCGGGTCCCTGCCCTTCTCGACGATATGGATGCGGGCGACGGCGGCCATGTTCTCGACCACCATGCGGTGGATGCCCCATGCGGTGTCCACCGCCGACAGTCCGAGCCGCACCCCTACGGAGGCCAACGCGCGTTCGGCGGCGTCGCGATCGAGCGCCATCCGCCCGCCCAGGAAGAATGCCGGGTCGTAGTAGCCAAGCAGCAGGTTGGCATCCGTGACGGTGGGTTCAGTGCCGCCGCGGCCGTAGCATGCCGGCCCGGGATCGGCGCCGGCCGAGCGGGGGCCCACGCGCAGCAGTCCGACCTCGTCGATCGCGGCGATCGAGCCGCCGCCGGCGCCGATCTCGATCATGTCGATCACCGGGGCCTTGATCGGCAGGCCGGAGCCCTTCTTGAAGCGGTGCACCCGCGCGGCCTCCATGATCGGCGCGATCGCCGCTCGCCCGTTCTCGATGAGGCAGGCCTTGGCGGTCGTGCCGCCCATGTCGAAGGAGATCACGTCCGCCTGGCCGGCCGCCGCACCGAAGAAGGCGGTGGCCAGCCCGCCGCCGGCCGGCCCGCTCTCCAGCATGCGGATCGGAAAGGCACGCGCGGTTTCCGGCGAAAGCAGGCCGCCCGCCGAGTGCATCAGATAGAGCTGACCGTGAAAGCCGCGCAGGTGCAGTTCGCGTTCGAGCGTACGAAGATAGCTCGCCATCAGCGGTTGCACATAGGCGTTGGCGCAGGTCGTGGTGCAGCGCTGGTACTCCCACAGCTCCGCCACCACCTCGCTGGACAGCGAGATGGCGAGATCTGGAAAGTTGGCGCGAATGGCATCGGCCGCCTGCTGCTCGTGAACCGAGTTGCGATAGGCGTGCAGGAAGCAGATCGCGACCGCCTCGACCCCTTCGCCAACGAGGCGCTGGGCGGCGGCGCGGACCTCGGCGAGATCGACCGGCAGCACCGGCGTCCCATCGCGGTCCATGCGCTCGGTGATTTCGAGCCGATGGCGGCGCGGCACGAGGGGCGTCGGAAATTGCAAGAACAGGTCGTAGATGTCGTAGCGCTGTTCGGTGCCGATCTCCAGGATGTCGCGGAAGCCGCGTGTGGTAATCAGTCCGAGCCTGGCGCCGGTGCGCTCGATCAGCGCATTGGTAACCAGCGTGGTGCCATGAATGATCTCGTCGATGTCACCGAGGGTCAGGCCGGCCGCATCGAGCAGCTCGGCCATGCCCCGGAGCGCCCCCAGGGAGGGATCACGCGGCGTGGTGAGGCATTTGTGCAGTCGGATCTCGGACCGCTCGGCATCGAGCAAGATAAAATCCGTGAACGTTCCGCCGATGTCAAAGCCGATGCGGTAGCGGCCCTTTGCCATGGTGCGGCCAATCCTCCTCGAAGCCGCCACGCGCGGTCACGCGGCCGGCGGCGATGGATGGTACCGCAAGAGGATGGCCGTATCGCAGGACGGGGTGCAAGAGGAGGAAGGATCGGCGGCTCGCGATGGCGATGGCGGGACGCGCTACACTCCGCCGACCCTCGGTCCGCTCTAGCGGACCGAGGGTCGTCAGGGAGAGGCCGGGAACGCGGGCGTTCAGAGAAAGCTGGAGCTCAGCACTTTCCAGGACCGTTCATCGCGAGCTGCTGCTGATCGGCCTTCTGCGCCCGGCCGGTATTCTGGCCGAGCTGCTCCTGGTCCGCGTTTTGCGCCCGGCCCACGTTCTGGCCGAGCTGCTCCTGATCCGCGTTCTGCGGCCGACCGGTATTCTGGCCGAGCTGCTCCTGGTCCGACTTCTGCGCCCGGCCGACGTTCTGGCCGAGCTGCTCCTGATCCGATTTCTGCGCCCGGCCGACGTTCTGGCCAAGTTGCTCCTGATCGGACTTCTGCGCCCGGCCGACGTTCTGCCCAAGTTGCTCCTGGTCCGATTTCTGCGCCCGGCCGACGTTCTGGCCAAGTTGCTCCTGATCGGACTTCTGCGGGGAATTCGTGCAGCCGGCCCCGTTGGGAGCCGCCATCGCGAGCGGGCTGGCCATGAGTGCAAGCCCAAGACCGAGGGCCACCGTGCCCAAGGCTCGGCCGTGCAGGCGCGGCGTGTTATTCATTGTCATAACTTTCTGCCTTTGCGAGTGATGCGGTGAAAGGGCGCGTTCAGCCGCAGCCGGCTGGCGTCCCCACCACGCGCCAGCGTATGTGGAGTTGCGCAGCCGGGTTGGAACAGCTTCGACATCACGAGAACGTCAGACGGCGGCCATGCTGCGCGGAGCTGATCTGATCCCGGGGAAGGGCACCGATGTTTCGCAACCTGCGCGCCGTCCTGGTTCTGGCCACGATCGCCGCCTTCGGCTCGGTGGCGCCGATCCGCGCCCAGGAAATGCAGTACGACCAGTCCGCCTTGATCCGCGGCCTGCTGCCGATGGTCGTCAACGTCACCGCGGTGGTCCCGACAACCATTCCCGCTCCGCACGCCGCGAGCGCAATGGGCGATCCGGGAATGCAGGCGTCACAGCAGAAGCGCCAACTCGGCTCGGGATTCGTCATCGACCCGCACGGCGTGATCGTGACGAACTACCACGTCATCGAGGGGGCCTATGAGATCATCTTGACCTTCTCCGACGGAACCCAGGCCTCGGCCGATGTTCTGGAGGCCGACCGCCTGTCCGACATCGCCCTCCTGAAGGTCACCGCGCCGGAACCGCTGACGGCGGTGCAATGGGCCGACAGCAGCACCGTGCGGATCGGCGATCCCGTGCTCGCGATCGGCAATCCGCTCGGTGTCGGCCTGTCCGTCACCGGAGGCATCGTCAGCGCGGTCAACCGCGATATCATGGAGACGCCGTACGACGACTACATACAGACCGACGCGCCGATCAACCACGGCAACTCCGGCGGCCCGCTGTTCGACATGCAGGGAAAGGTCGTCGGCATCAACACGGCGATCATCTCGCCGACGGCGGGATCGGCCGGGCTCGGCTTTGCCATCCCCGCCAATGACGCCCGCTTCGTCATCGGCCAGCTCCAGCGGTACGGCTGGCTGCATCCCGGCTGGATGGGCATCAAGGTACAGCAGCTCACCTCGGACATGGCCGCGGCACTCGGGATGGCGGAGCCGCGCGGGTCCATCGTGGCGGATGTCACCAAGGGCGGCCCCGCGGCGAAGGCCGGTATCGAGGTGGGCGACATCGTGCTGGCCTATGATGGCAAGACGCCCCGGGATGAGCGCGCCCTGCTCCGCGACATGGCCTCGACGAACCCTGGGCGGACCGTCGCGGTCACGATCCGCCGTGGCGGGCAGGTCTTGGACCTCCACGCCACCATCGCCGAGTGGCCCCGCACAAGCTGGGCGAACTTGGACGCACCGATCAAGCAGGCGAAGCCGATGCACACCGTCCCGCCCGACCTCGGCATCAAGGTCGCGGGGTTGCCGGAAATGCAGCGCATCAAGCTCGGGCTCGATCCCGAGACGAAGGGCGTCCTCGTCACCGCCGTCGAGCCCGGCACCGATGCCGCGCAGCGCGGAATCGTGCAGGGCGATGCGATCCTGCGGGTGCAGTCCCATACCGTCGGCTCGGCCGCGGACTTCTACAACGCGGTCGACGAGGCGCGCCGTCAGCACCGGACGTTTGTCCTGGTGCTGACGCTGCCGCAAAAGCAGGTGCATCCCGGCCCCGAATGGGCTGCTCTGCAGCTCGGGTCCTGAGGCCGTCAGCGAAAGCGGACCAGCCGCCCCCCCGGCCCGCCGAGCACCTGATCCTCGCGCATCACCGCATGGCCGCGCACGATCGTCGTGACGGGCCAGCCGGTGACGTCCATGCCGGCGAACGGCGTCCAGCCGCAAGGCGAGACGATCCACGATTCCTCGATGCGCCGCCGCCGCTGCATGTCGACCAGGGTAAAGTCGGCGTCGTAGCCGGCGGCGAGCCGTCCCTTGCCGAGCACGCCATAGACGCGCGCGGGCCCGGCGCACATCAGATCCACCAGGCGGGGCAACGTGAGCCGGCCCGCGTTCACATGGTCGAGCATTAACGGAACGATCGTCTGGATTCCGGTGAGCCCTGCCGCGCAATCGGGCCAGGGCAGCATCTTCTTCTCGCGCGCATGAGGCGCATGATCCGAGCCGATCGTGTCCACCGTGCCGTCGGCGATCGCCGCCCACGCCGCCTCGAAGTGCCGCCGCCCTCGGATTGGCGGATTCATCACGCCGAAGCCGCCGAGGGTCTCATAGACCTCGGGCGCGACCTGGGTGAGATGGTTGACCAGCACCTCGACCGAGGCGAGGTCGCGAAAATCCTTGAGAAAGCCGAGTTCCTGGGCGGTGGAGACGTGCAGGATGTGCGCCGGGCGGCCGGTCTTGCGCGCGAGCGCCATCAGCCGCCGCGTGCCGAGGAACGCCGTCTCCTCATCGCGCCATTCCATGTGCGACGCATACGGATCGCCGCGCTTGAACAAGGCGCGGCGCGATTGGAGGCGGTACTCGTCCTCGCTGTGATAGGCGATGCGCCGGCGCCCCGCGCGCATCACGCACTCCAGGCTCTCGTCGTCCTCCACCAGCAGGTCGCCGGTGGAGCTGCCCGCGAAGATCTTGATCGCGCAGACGCCGTGTCCGAGTTCGAGCGCGGCGAGTTCGGCGATGTTCGTTTTCGTGCCGCCGACATAGAGGCCCATGTCGCACCACGCCACGCGTTCCACGTACTCCTGCTTCCAGGCGAGCCGCTCGGCATCGGTGATAGCGGGCGCGGTGTTCGGCATGTCGAACACCGTCGCGATCCCGCCGAGCACGGCGGCCCTGGTGCCCGTCGGGATCGTCTCCACCGCCGCGTCTCCGGGGTCGCGGAAATGGGCGTGGCTGTCGATGAGGCCAGGCAGGACGTGCAGGCCGCGCGCGTCGATCGTGGCGTCGGCGGTCGCCGCCGCCGGCACGCCGAGGGCGGCGATGCGGCCGTCACGCACTCCCACGGAGGTCTGCTCCATGCCCCAGGGCAGGACGCAGGTGCCGTTGCGGATCAGCAGGTCATAGTGCATAGCATTTCCAATCCCTCATTCGATGTCGGCTGGGTCAAGCGCTCCTTCCCCAGAGCTTATGGAATGCAAGAGCCGTCAGGAAAACATTCGCGTTGGGACTTCCCTTCACCGAACGCCAAGCCGAGGTAGCCTGGATGGCAACGCGAACTTGATTGCGAGCCCACACCGTGTCGGCGACAAAGCTCGTGTCATAATCGGCAACAGTTCGCTGATCTTGCAATGTGTTGAAGGTCCGTGCCACGAGCTGAAGGTTCGGTTCGATCGGGGGCGCCACAAGGGTTGATATCGGACCTTCGAGCCGTTTGGCCAGAAAAGCTTTGCAGACGTCGTCCATGGTGGAATGCGAAAAGCTGCGTGCAACCCTGGTGGCCAAGCCCGGCGGGGACGCGGGAGCTACGACCTAACCGGCCTCGGCGATCAAAAGATGGAAGATCGCGTAATAGGATGCGGAAACTGCACGTCTGAAATCGGCCTGGTTCGCGTTGTCACGTGTGGCCAGCCGAATCGCCTGCTGCAGAAGCTCATCATGCAGCGGCATGCGACCGCTGGTCGGCGTGAAAACGGAAGTAGGGCCAGTGACGCACATCCGATTTAAGCACTTCGACGACAATGCCGTCGAGCAAGTCGGCGAGATGCGCAACATCGTCGTCCGAGGGCCGGGAATCGCTCTTTGTGAAAACTGAAATCCAAACGGCCGGGCTACCGCCCGTGTCCTCCCCGAAGACGAAGTTCTTATCGCTGACCTGCGCATGGGGCGGCAGGCGACCTGATTTTCCTGCCAAGGCCAACTGACCGTCGATAATCCGCTGCAATTTTCTGATCTCTTCCGCCGTCGCGGCCAAGCCATTGATGTCCATTTCAACCATCCATGCGTTACTGTGCCGCCAAAACCTCGAACACGTCCCCATCCGCGGGCAGCCCCACTATATGCCGCCGGTGCCAGAGCGCATAGAACAGGAGCATCCACGCAGCCATTCCCTCGCCCTTCCCCGTGCCAGCGCGGAACAGCGCCTCCACCTTGGCCGGCTCGGCGATCTCGGCCACGCCCGGCTGGGCGGCGACGAGCGGGCCGAGGCGGGCGCCCTGGCCCTTGATCCATTCGCCGATCGGCACGGTGAAGCCGCGCTTGGGCGCGACGGCGCCCGCTTCCGGCAGATGCTGATCGAGCCAGCGGCGCAGCAGCCACTTGCCCATGCCCTTGCGCACCTTCATCGCATCAGGCAGCCGGAACGAAGCGGCCGCCACGGCGGGGTCGAGGAAGGGCGTGCGGCCCTCAACCCCGTGCGCCATCAGGCAGCGGTCGAGCTTCAGCAACAGGTCGTGGGGCAGCCAGTCGGCGATGTCGGCGGCCTGCGCGGCGCCGAGCCGCGTGCGCCCGACCTCCGACTCGCGCTGCTCGCTCGCGGCGAACCCGTCGCGCCAGCCGGTGGGGCGCTGGCGCAGCACGTCCACGCGGTCGAACACGCCGCGTCCGCGCATCACGCGCCCGCCCAGCCACCATGGCCGCATGGCGCTTCGATAGCGGCCGTAGCCGGCGAACAGCTCGTCGCCGCCCTCGCCGCACAGCACCACTTTCACGTCCGATCGCGCGCGGCGCGCGAGGAACCAGGTGGGGATGATGGCGTAGTCGGCCGCCGGGTCGTCCATGCAGGCGACGATCTCGGGCAGGTGCCGCCAGACCATGCTCTCGGTGATCTCGATCAATTCGTGCTGCGCCCCGGTCGCCTTGGCGACGGCGGCGGCGTGTCCCCGCTCGTCGGCCGCGCCCGGCACGTCCCAGCCGGCGGTGAACGCGAGGACCGGCGCGCTGTTCAACCGTGCCATCAGCGCCAGCAGAGCCGAGCTGTCCACGCCGCCCGAGAGGAACATCCCGTACGGCACGTCGCTGCGCTGGTGCAGCAGCACGCTGCTCTCCAGCGCGCCGTCCAGCCGCTCCAGCGCCTCGGCCTCGGTCATCGCCTCCGGCCCTCCCTCGGGCAGCGCCGGGCGGTGCCGGCGCTCGACGATGTGGCCTTCGAGGCAGGTGAGCGTCTCGCCCGGCAGCACGCGGTCGATGCCGGTGAAGATCGTCTCCGCGCCGGTGGTGAACTGCAATTGCAGCAATTCGTCGCGCGACGCCGGGCGCAGCCCCCGCGCGACCAGCCCGGCGGCATGGAGCGCCTGCGGCTCGGAGGCGAAGGCGATCCCGCCGGCCACCTGCGCGACATAGAGCGGCTTGATCCCGAACGGGTCGCGGGCGAGCGTCACCGTGCGGGCCGCGCGGTCGTGGATGGCGATGGCATACATCCCGCGCAAATGCTGCGCAAACTCGGCGCCGTCGCGGCGGAACAGGTGCAGCGGCGGCTCGCAGTCGCTTTCGGTGTGGAATGGCGCGCCCGGCAGTTCGGCGCGCAGCTCGCGGTAGTTGTAGATCTCGGCGTTCGCGATGAGCGTCGCCGGCCCGACGAACATCGGCTGATCGCCGGTGGCAAGGTCGATGATCGCCAGCCGGTTCTGGGCCAGCGCGATGCGGCCGACGACGGCGTGGCCGCTGCCGTCCGGCCCGCGATGGGCCATCGCGCCGATCAGTCGCGCGAGCAGGGCCGCATCGGGCGGCGGCGCGCTGGAGGCGAGCGCCAGGCCGGCGATGCCGCACATCAGGGCTTCTCCACGGTGGCGAGGAAGGCGCGCCAGCGCGCGAGCACCGGCGCCTCGGCGAAGTCGGCATCGAAGCGGGCACGCCCGGCGGCGGCCAGCGCCCGTCCGGCACCCCTGTCGGCCAGCACCGCGCCCAGCGCGTCGGCCAGGGCCGGTGCGTCGTCGGGCGGCACCAGCCTCCCGTCGCGGTCGGCAGCGATCAGTTCGGCGGGGCCGCGCGCGGCGGCGGCGACCACGGGAACGCGCGCCGACCAGCCCTCGATCACCACATTGCCCAGCGGCTCGTGGCGCGATGGACAGGCGAGCACGTCGCAGGCGGCCAGCAGCGCGGCCGTGTCCTCGCGCCAGCCCGGCATGTGGACTCGCGTGGCCACCCCCTCGGCGCGCGCGAGGTCGGCGAGCGCCGCCCGTTCGGGTCCGTCGCCCGCGATCACCGCGTGCGCCTCGGGCAGGCGAACGAGGCTGCGGATGAGCACGTCGAACCCCTTGTTGCGATGCAGCCGGCCGAGCGCCAGGACCAGCGGCACGCCCGCCGGCACGCCGAGCGCCGCGCGGGCGGCGGGGGCGGCGCCTGCCATGTCCGGGACGAAATTGGGCAGGTAGTGCACGCGCTCGCCGGGCCAGCCCTGGCCGCGAATCCAGGCGACGATTCCCCGCGTGTTCCCCGCCAGATGTTCGCAACGGCGGAAGTTCCGGAGGTTGTAGAAGCCCCCTAGGCGTCCGACCAGCACCCATCTGCCGCGCGGGGCGAAGCGCGCCGCGCGGGACATCCAGGCCACCACGACTCGCGGGCCGAAGCGATCGAGCGCGCGCATCAGGCGGGGCCCGGTCAGCAGGTCGAGCGGGCCGCCGAAGCCGAGCTGGGTGGGCGCAAGACCGCAGGCCGCCAGGCGCCGGGCGCGGGGGGCGTCGCGGCGGATCACCGGCAGCACCGTCTCGCCCGCGCGCGCGAGCGCGGCGCTCAGCCGCTCGAAGAACAGTTCCGCCCCGCCCGCCGGGGCGCCCGCCATAACGTGCGCAACCTTCATCGGCTCGCCTGTAGCACTTCTTGCGGGGCGCCGCGCCAGGGGCCAATTGTGCGGGCATGACACGATTGGCCCGACTTCCTGCCCGTAGCGTGATCGAGGTCGCGGGCGACGACCGCGTGGCGTTCCTGCAAGGCCTGGTCTCCAATGACGTGAGCCGCGCCGAGCCGGGCCGAGCCGTCTGGGCCGCGCTGCTGACGCCGCAAGGGAAGTGGCTCGCCGATTTCTTCATCCTGAGCGACGGGGCGGCGCTACTGCTGGATGTCGAGGCCGCGCAGGCGGCGATGATCGCGCAGCGCCTCTCGCGCTACCGCCTGCGCTCCGTCGTCACCATCACCCCGGCGGCGTTGGTGGTGCATGCGGCGTGGGACGGCCCGCCCGACACGGAGGGCGTCGCGGAAGCTATCGCGGCGCCCGATCCGCGTTTGGATGACGCGGGCTGGCGCGTGTTTGCCCCGACCCTGCTATCGGTGAGCGCGACCGATCAGGAGTACGATCTACACCGGCTTTCCCTCGGCCTGCCCGACGGCTCGCGCGACCTCGAGGCCGAGAAGACGGTGCTGCTGGAGGCGGGATTCGACGAACTCAACGGCGTTTCCTGGAGCAAGGGCTGCTACATGGGCCAGGAGCTGACCGCTCGGACGAAGTATCGCGGGCTGCTCAAGCGCCGGCTCGTGCCGGTGGGGGTCGAGGGGACTTTGCCCGAGCCGAATACGCCGGTTCTGCGCGACGGCGCGGAGGTCGGCGCGATGCGCTCGGGTCGCGGCACGCTGGGCATGACGTTGCTGCGGCTGGAAGCGATGTCCGCTGTGTCGCTGGCCTGCGGATCGGCGCGCCTGACGCCGCGCATTCCGGCGTGGATGCAATCGGCTGGTTAGCAACCGGAGTCCGCCCCCTGAGTTTCGCTCTCGATCAGCGGGGAGGCATCGCATGGCGAAGATCACACGCACCGGTTCGGCGCATTGGCAAGGCGGCGGCAAGGATGGGAAGGGCGCTCTCACCACGCAGAGCGGCACGCTGTCGGAGACGCCCTATTCCTTCAACGACCGGTTCGCCGAGGGCAGGGGCACCAACCCCGAGGAGCTGATCGGCGCGGCGCATGCCGGCTGTTTCAACATGCAGTTGGCGTTCATGCTGGCGGGCGAAGGGCACGCGCCGGAGAGCCTGCGCACGGAGGCGCGGGTGACGATCGAGTCCGACGGGCCGGGGTTCAAGATCAGCACCGTGGCCCTGACCTTGCGCGCCAAGGTGCCGGGACTGGATGCCGCACAGTTCCGCAAGGTCGCCGAGGACGCCAAGGCGGGTTGCCCGGTCTCGAAGGTGCTGAACGCGACGATCACCCTCGACGCCGCGCTGGACTGAGCGTGGCGCGTCGCGGCACGACTATGGGCACGGCCGAGGCCGCGCTGCTGGCTGGCGGCGTCGTGCTCGGCGCGGCTCTTCTCGCGCGAAGATGGGGGCCGGAGCCGCCACACCGGCACACGGCCAACTGGTACGCCGCGCTCCATAAGCCGCCCTTCACCCCCCCGGGCGCGGTCATCGCGGCCGCGTGGGCCACGCTTGACCTTCTGCTTGCTGCGTCTGGCGCTCGGCTTCTGGCGGCGCCGGCCAGCGCCGCCAGAAGCCGGGCGCTGGCCTGCTGGTCAATGGCGGTCGCCGGAATTCCCGGCTGGATGGGGGTCTTCTTCGGCGGGCGCCGGATTGTGGGCGGGCTGGGAGTGATCGGGGCCATGCTGGCCGCGGCACTCGGCGCGATCGGCTCCGCGTGGCGCGTGGACCGCCCGGCGGCGGTGGCGCTGGTGCCGCTCGCCGGATGGCTCGGCTTCGCCGGGCTGCTGAACGGGGAGATCTGGCGCCGCAACCGGTAGCGGTTAGGCAGCCGGGGTTGCCTCGCGACTCATCGCGTGCCAGCGCATCAGCCGCACGCACCCCGAGCGCATCAGCCGCGCGCGGCGGAGCCAGATTTCGGCCTCTCGCACCAGTTGCGCGGCCCGCGCCGGGGTCGGGCGCTCGGCACCCATTGCGCGGACCAGCTCGCGCCAGGCGCGCACCGTCAGGTGGAGGTGTCGCTGCGTCAGGTCCTCCGCCACACGGATCTCGAAGCCGAGCCCCTCCAGCGCGCGGGTCACCGAGGCAGCGGCGGGCGGCCTCGCGCGGCGTTCGACCCGCAGCCAATCCGCGACCGTGGCATCCTCGCCGGCGCCGGCGACGACCTCGGTCAGCACGAGGTTGCAGCCCGGCCGAAGCGCGCCCGCGAGGGCGGGCAGGATGGTCGCCGCCTCGCCCTGGCGCAGCGGCTCCAGCGCGAGAGCGTGATGGTAGTTTCGGGCCGGAAAGACCGGCGCGGCGGGATTCCAGACCTCGATCTTGGCGCGCTTTCCCAGCCCCGCGCCGATGCAGCGCCGGGTCGCGGAGGCGACGAGCGCGGGGTCGGAGTCGAACCCGCTGACCCACGCGCCCAGCCGCTCCGCGAGCGAGCGCGCTGCACCGCCCGGGCCGCAGCCGAGCAGCAGGACGCTGCAGGCCGACGACAGACCCAGCGGCTTGGCTAGGCGGAGCACCTCGTCTTCGCCGCCCGGCAGCGTGAATCCCTCGCCCCACAAGGCGTCGGTCAGGGCAAGCCGCTCGTCCGGCCAGTTTGCCAGGGGCAAGTCTTCTTGGGGCAAGTCCGCTGGCGATGCGGCTTCGGCGAGCGCGGGTGACCGATCGCCTAGCGGGAACCGGCTTCGCGGGCTGCACAGGGTCACACGTCACCTCCTGCGGACAGCCTGCCCAGCAAAACGTTGACGGGGGCTTACCCAGCGGGCGGTGCCCGGCCATGCGTCGGGAACGGGTCGATGGCGGCGGCCAGCACCGGAGCGCGCGGTACCGCCCGCGTGCCCGGCGAAAGTGGGGCTCCAGGCGATCCGTGAAGTGTCTGGCACATCTTCGGTGAAGTATTTGCCAGGCTCACAACCAGCGCGCGTTCGGCGTCATGCCCAGCATGTGCTGGCCGATGGTCTCGAAGTGGGACGCGCGGCCCTGCACCTGCTGGCTGACCGTGTTCATGTCGCGGAACCGCCGCTCGAACGGGCCGGAATCGAAGATCGCGGTGGCGCCGGCCTCGTGCCAGACGGCGTTGACTACCTCGCGCGCCTGATGGATCGCGAAAGTCGCGGATTGGCGGATGTCGAGCCGGTCCTGCTCCGTCAGATGTCCGCGTGCCGCCGCGCCGTGCTGAGCCTGCTCCAGCACCGCGATCAACCAGGTTCGCGCGGCCCGCAATCTGGCGTCCGACAGGCCGACCAGGGACTGCACCACGGCGCTGTCGCGCATCGCGGTCTTGGTCAGCGCCGGCGTCTTGGCCGAGGCCAGGCGCACGAAGTCGTCCAGCATGCCGCGGGCCACGCCGAGGCCGACCGCGCCGAAACCGGCGGCGTAGATGTTCATGCTGGTGAAGCGATAGAGAAGCCCGTCCTCGCGCCGCTCCCCGGCGTTGTCGCGCCCGACCGCGTGGTCGTCGGCGACGAACAGCTCTTCGACCGAATAGGTGTCGCTGCCGGTACCGCGCAGGCCCAGGACCTGCCACACATCCTCGATCGCCGCCTTCTCGCGCGGAAAGAGCATGGTGCGCTCGACCGCGCTCCCGTCGGGATGGAGGTGCTGCCTTCCGTCGGTGTCGAACACGGGGCAGTGCGCGCCGAGCCATGACGCGTGCCGGCTGCCGCTCGCGAACAGCCAAGTTCCGGTCACGCGCCAGCCGCCCGTCACCTTGTCGGCGCGCGCGCGCCCGCGCGCCTGTCCCCAGGCGAGCACGTCGCGCGGATGGCCGAACACCTCGCGGGCCACCTCGGGCGCGAGATAGGCAGCGGTCATGGCGCAGCCGGAGCCCTGGTTCATGCACCACGCGGTGCTGCCGTCGCCGTTCGCGATGGCCTCCACGCACTGGATGTAGGTCGCCGGTTGCAGCTCCAGCCCGCCGACCGAACGTGGCAGCAGCAGGCGGAACATTCCCGCAGCGTGCATTCCGTCCAGCACGTCGGCGGGCAGTTCGCGGATCGCGTCGATCCGGGGTCCGGCGGCCTGCAACAGCGGGATCAGCTGCCGGGCGGCGGCGACCTGCTCGGTTTCAGTCTCCGGCCGCTCGGGCGCGTGGACGTCCATTCGCGATCCCCTGATTATCTCGCCGCACGTTACACCCGCCCCGCTTAACGGGCCAAGCCGCACGCCATATAGGGCGGGCGGGGAGGATAGTCCTATGCGTACGATCGAGGAGCTGATCGCGGAGATCGAGGCCGAGGCGCGGGCGACGGCCTCGTATACCGGCCGACATGCGTTCAGCCCGCGCGTGGTGGATGCGATCCGCGCGACCGAGCGCGCCGCGTTCATGCCGCCCGCTGCCGCCACCCGGGCGCACGCGAACGCGCCGCAGCCGATCGGGCACGGGCAGACCATCTCGCAGCCCTACATCGTCGCGCTGATGACCGACCTGCTCGACCTCGCTCCCGACGCGCGCGTGCTGGAGGTGGGGACCGGCTCGGGTTACCAGACGGCGGTGCTAGCCCGGCTGGCGCGCGAGGTATTCTCGATCGAAACTATTCCCACCTTGTCGCGCGGCGCGGGCAAGGCGCTGGCGGCCGCTTGCCTCGGCAACGTATCGCTGCGCGTGGGCGACGGCGCGGCCGGCTGGCCGGAGGCGGCGCCGTTCGACGCCATCATAGTCACCGCCGCCGCCGCGCAGGGCGTGCCGGCCGCCTTGCTGTCACAGCTCGGGGCGCCGGGGCGCCTTGTCATTCCGGTTGGCCCGCCGGGCGGGGAGCAGGAGCTGGTCGTGGCCGAGCGCGACGCGGCCGGGGCGGTGGCGATGCGTGGCGTCCTGAGCGTCTCGTTCGTGCCCCTGGTGACGCCCCCGGTTGACGCCTGAGGCGAAGCCGGTGCTACTTGCCGGAAGCCTGAGGCGGGCGGCGCAACGAGCGGAGACGCGACCATGAAGCTGATGTGGTTCCATCTGATGCCGTACACCGAGCTGCCGGACGACTTCCGCGAGAAGCATCCGTCGGTGTGGGTGGACATCCACTCCAGCCTGTTCGATCCCAAGCGCGCCCATCACATGTATAACGACTTCATGGACGAGCTCGAGTACGCGGCCGATTGCGGGTTCGACGCGGTCTGCGTGAACGAGCACCACTCGAACGGCTATGGGCTCATGCCGTCGCCCAACCTGATCGCCGCCTCGCTCGCGCGGCGCACCACCGACACCGCGATCTGCGTGATGGGCAACTCGCTGGCGCTCTACAATCCGCCGACGCGGGTTGCGGAGGAGTTCGCGATGATCGACGTGATCTCCGGAGGCCGCCTGATCGCGGGCTTCCCCGTCGGCACGCCGATGGACACCTGCTACGCCTACGGCCAGAACCCGTCGATGCTGCGCCAGCGCTATCTGGAGGCGCATGATCTGGTCGTGAGGGCGTGGACCGAGACGGACACGTTCGCCTTCAACGGCCGCTTCAACCAGCAGCGGTATGTGAACATATGGCCGCGCCCGGTCCAGCGCCCGCATCCGCCGGTCTGGGTGCCGGGCGGCGGCTCGGTGGAGACGTGGCGCTGGTGCGCCGCGATGGACTATGTGTACTCCTACCTGTCCTATTATGGCTACAAGGCCGGCCAGGCGACCATGGACGGGTTCTGGCGGGAGATGGACCGGCTGGGCAAGGACCGGAACCCGTATCAGGCCGGGTTCCTCCAGTTCGTCGGGGTCGGCGAGAGCCGCCAGCACGCCTTCGATTTGTATGGGGAGGCGGCCGAGTATTTCTATGGACGCTGCCTGCACGTCGATCCGCGCTTCGCGGTGCCGCCGGGCTACACGAGCGAGGGCAGCCAGCGCGCCGGCATCGAGAGCCAGATCAGCAAGGCCGCCGACGCCAACGTGCGCGGCAAGGGCACCGGCGAACGCATGGCCTCGGTCGCGCGCGAGATGGATGCGATCGTCGAGCGGGGATACGTCATCATCGGCTCGGCCGACGAGGTCGCCGAGCAGTTGCGCGAGGTGGCGCGCAATCTGAACGTCGGGCACCTGATGCTGCTGCTTCAGTTCGGCAACATGAGCAAGGATCTGTGCCGCTACAACACGAAGCTGTTCGCCGACAAGGTGATGCCGAAGGTCGCAGGGCTGTTCTCCGAATGGGAGGATCGCTGGTGGCCGAAGCCGATGGCGGCGGATGCCCGCGCCGAGATTCCGGCCTTCATGCCGCGGCTGGCGGCGGAGTAACCCTCACCCGCCTCGCTGCACCGGCACCCACTCCCGCCTTGCGGGAGTGGGGCGGGACCGCGCCGGAGGCGCGGGAGTGAGGGCCGAACGACATCAACGAACGGAGCGTGATCGTGAGCGAACCCGAGACGTTGACCATCGAAGTCAACGGCTTTCCCACCCGCGTCTGGCGCAAGGGGAGCGGGCCGAAGCTGGGCTTCCTGGCCGGCTTCGGCGGGCTGCCGCGCTGGGTACCATTCCTCGACCACCTGGCCGAGACGCGTACGGTGATCGTGCCCTCGTTGCCGGGGTTTCCGGGCGGCGATCGCGGGCACACCGTTCTCGACACGCATCTCGACTGGCTGCTGGCCGTGCGCACCATCCTGGATCAGGCCGGGCTTGACGGCGCCGACCTCGCCGGCAGTTCCGTCGGCGGATCGCTGGCAGCCGAAATCGCGGCGCTGTGGCCGAAGCAGGTGCGCAAGCTCGCGCTCATCGCGCCGTTCGGATTGTTCAATGAGGCGGAGCCGGCGACCGATCCGTGGGCGCAGCGGGCCGACGACGTACCCGGTTTGATGTGCGCCGACCCCGAAACCTGGAAGGCCCTGAAGGCCGCGCCGGAGAGCGCCAACTCGATCGAGTGGCCGATCGAGCAGACTCGCGCGAACGAGGCGGCGGCGCGCATCTTCTGGCCGCTCGGAAACACCAAGCTGGAGAAGCGGCTGCGGCTGATCGAGGCGCCAACTCTGCTGATCTGGGGCGAGCACGACCGCATCATGCCGCGCGCCTACGCCGAGCGGTTCCGCGCCGCCATCAACGGCGCGACGGAACTGCGCGTGATCCCGGGCGCCGGTCACCTCGCCGAACTGGACCAGCCGCGAGCGGTCGCGGACGCGATCCTCGGCTGGACGAGGTAGGACAAGTCCATGTCGCTCGACCCGGACACGCTCGTCGTCCTTGACATGATGCGCGCGGCCAACCGGCCGGCCTTCGAGACGCTCACGCCCGACGAGGCGCGCGCGGCGTACGCGGCGAGCCGCGCCGCGTTGCAGCCCGAGCCGGACGATGTGGCGGAAGCGTGCGACATCACCGCGCCCGGCCCGCTGGGCGATATCAAGCTGCGCGCCTACCGCCCGGCGGGGACGGCAGACGCCGAGGTGCTGCCCGGCCTGGTCTATTACCACGGCGGCGGCTGGCTCCTGGGCGGGCTGGAATCGCACGACGTGGTCTGCCGCCGGCTGGCGAACCTCGCGCGCTGCGCGGTGGTTTCGGTCGATTACCGCATGGCGCCGGAGCACAAATTTCCGGCCGCCGTGCAGGACAGCGCCGCGGCGACGAAGTGGGTGTTCGAGAACGCCGGGCGGCTGCGGATCGACCCGCGCCGGGTCGCCGTCGGGGGCGATTCCGCCGGCGGCAATCTGGCGGCGGTCATGGCCTTGATGGCGCGCGACGGCGACCTGCCGCCGCTGGTCTTTCAGCTCCTGATCTACCCGGCGACCGACATGATGATGGTGACCGTCTCCTCGCAGACCGTGCGCGAGGGCGTGCCGCTGACCAGCAGCACCATGAAATGGTTCATCGACCACTACATGCGCGACGCGGCCGACGGCCTGGACTGGCGGGCCTCGCCGCTGCGCGCCGCCAGTCTCGCCGGCACCGCGCCCGCGCTGGTGCTGACCGCGCGCGCCGATCCGCTGCGCGACGAGGGCATCGCCTATGCCGAGCGGCTGGAGCGCGAGGGCGTGCGGGTCAAGCTGCTGCACTTCTCCGACCAGGTGCATGGCTTCCTCAGCATGGGGAAGATCATCCGGGCGTCGGACGTTTCGATGCGGATGATGGCCGCGGTGCTGACCCAGGCGTTGTGGCCGGCTACGGGCGCTTGAAGTGGGTTGAGAAGCTCACCCGCACCCCGGCGCGGGCGGCGGCGTGTCGGCCAGGGGCGGCGGGAGGTTCGGCAAGGCCAGCGGGTCGAGCCAGCAATCCGGCACGCCCAGGCTGCGCGTGCAGTAGGGCGGCGGGGCCGGTGGCGGCGGTGGCCGGCGGCAGCAGCGGTTGCCCGGCACCGACTCGCATAGCGCCCGGCCCAGCCCGATCGGCAATCCGTCCGCGCCGATCGGCGCGGCGCAGCCGACGAGCAGCGCCGCCAAAAGGAGAACAGGGCTTCTCATTGCCCGACCCTGGCATGAATGGGTGAACGCTCCGTTGCTGGCCGACCTTGTTTGCTCGCGGCCAGCGTCGCCGCTATGGTCCGCCGCCGCGCGGAGGCCAGGGTTGAATCGTGCCTGATATTTTCGACGAGGTAGAGGAAGAGGTCCGCGCCGAACGGCTTCGGCGTCTGCTGTCGCGCTATGCCGGCGTGATCCTGGCGGCCGTGCTCCTGATCGCAGCCGGGGTCGCGGGGTGGCGTGTCCGCGACTATTACCATGCCCGCCAGGACCAGGCCGCCGCGGCGCAGTACCTGGTGGCGCTCAATCAGGCGCAGACGCCGGGTGCGGCCGGCCAGCCGAGCCGGGCGGCCGCCGAGGCAGCGCTCTCCCGGCTCGCGGCGACCGCCCCGGAGGGCTATCGCGCGCTCGCCCGGCTCCGTCTCGCGGCCCTGCTGTCAGCGGACGGGAAGCAGGCGGAAGCTCTGAGCCTTTACAACGCCCTGGCGACGGATTCGTCGGCCGCCCCGCTGTTGCGGGACCTCGCGACCCTGCTGTGGACCGAGCACCAGATCGACACCGGGGATCCGCAGCTTCTCGAAGCCCGGCTGAAGCCGCTCGCCGAGTTTGTCAGCCCGTGGCGCCCGCTCGCCGAACGCCAGCTCGCGCTCCTCGATCTCCGCCAAAATCGCCCCGGGCCGGCGCGGGAGATCTTGCGGCGGCTTTCGGTGGACGGCACCGCCCCGTCCGGCGTGCGCGAATCGGCGCAACTGCTGCTGCAACATCTCGGGGGCTGAGCGGGCATGAGCGAAGCCACGTCCGCCCGGCGGATCGGCCGCCGCGCCGCGCTGGCGCTGCCATTGGGACTGCCTCTGGGGCTCTCCGGCTGCGGGCTGTTCAGCGGCTGGTTCGGCGAGCACAAGCCGCCGCTGCCCGGCAAGCGTGAGGCCGTGCTGCGCGGGCAGGACGTGCTGCAACCGGACACCGCCCTGCCGCCGGTGACACTGCCGCCGCCCGTTCGCAACGCCGCATGGCTGCAGAACGGCGGCAATCCCGCTCACGCGATGGGGCATCTCGCCGTGCGACCGGCGCTGGCCGTCGTCTGGACGGCCGACATCGGTGAAGGCGGCGGCTACCGTCAGAAGATCCTGGCGCAGCCCGTTGTGAGCGAGGGCGTGGTCTATACGATGGACAGCGCCGCCGATGTCTCCGCGCTCGATCTCGCCAGCGGGCGGGTGCGGTGGCGAACGAAGACGCGCGGCAAGAAGGACCGGAGCACGAACGTGGGCGGCGGCCTCGGCCTCGCCGACGGCGTGCTGTACGCGGTGAACGGGCTGGGCGCGGCGCTGGCGATTGATCCCGTGCGGGGAACCGTGCGCTGGCGCGTGGGCATCGAGGCGCCCGGGCGCTCGGCGCCCACCATCGCCGCCGGGCGGCTGTTTGTCACGACGCTGGACGACCGGCTGCTCGCGCTGGATGCCGCCGACGGACGGGAGCTGTGGAACTACCAGGCGCAGAACGCCACCACCGCGCTGATGGGCGCGCCGGCGCCGGCCTTCGCCGAGGGGCTGGTGGTCGCGGGCTTCGGTTCCGGCGAGCTGACCGCCCTGCGCGTCGACGGCGGCAGCGTCGTGTGGTCCGACACCCTGGCCGCCGCCGGGCCGGGCACGCTCGCCGACATCACCTCGATCCGTGGCAATCCGGCGATCAGTGGCGGGCGCGTGTTCGCGGTCGGCATGGGCGCGCTGACGGCCGCGCTCGACCTGCACGCGGGAAGGCGGCTGTGGGAGCGCGACGTGGGCGGCCTGGACAGCCCGTGGGTCGCCGGGGAGTGGCTGTTCGTGCTGACGCTCGACCAGGTGCTGGCCGCGCTACACGCCGCCGACGGCCGGGTCGGCTGGGCGGCGCCGCTGCCGGCCTACGCGAATGCCAAGGATCAGACCGGGCCGATCACCTGGTTCGGCCCGGTGCTGGCCGGCGACCGGCTCGTGGTGGCGGGTACCAGCGGCGAGGCGCTCGCGGTCAGCCCCTACACGGGCCAGATCCTGGGCCGCCAAAAGCTGCCGGCCACCGCCGCCCCGGTGCAGCCGGCGGTGGCCGACGGCACCTTGCTGCTGGTCGCCGAAGACGGACGACTGATGGCGTTGCGCTAGCCGCGATGCTGCCGGTCGTCGTCATCGCCGGCCGACCGAACGTCGGCAAGAGCACGCTGTTCAACAAGCTGGCCGGCCGGCGCCAAGCGATCGTGTCCGACACGCCGGGCGTCACCCGCGACCGCAAGGAGGCCGAAGCGATGCTGCGCGGGCGGCTGGTGCGGCTGGTGGACACGGCGGGGCTGGACGAGGCCGCGCCCGAGACCCTGCCGGGCCGGATGCACGCCTCGTCGGCGACCGCGCTCGGGCAGGCCGATTTGGTGCTGTTCGTGATCGATGCCCGCGCCGGCCTGACCTCGGCCGACCGGCACTTCGCGCGGTGGCTACGCCGGCAGGGCCGTCCGGTGCTGCTGGTCGCCAACAAGGTCGAGGGCCGGGCGAGCGAATCCGCCTACTACGACACCTATGCGCTCGGCCTGGGCGATCCCGTCGCGGTCTCGGCCGAGCACGGCGACGAAATCGCCGATCTGATGTGGCAGATCGCCGATCGCCTGCCCGAGGCGGCGCCGGAGGATGGGGACGTGGCGGACAAGCCGCTGAAGCTCGCCATCGTCGGCCGCCCGAACGCGGGGAAATCGACCTTGCTCAATCGCCTGCTGGGCGAGGAGCGGATGCTGACCGGCCCGGAGCCTGGCCTGACCCGCGATGCGGTCTCCGTCACGCTGACCGACGCCGAGGGGCGGCGGGTCGAGCTGGTGGACACCGCCGGGCTGCGCCGGCGCGCGCGCATCGAGGCCCCGCTCGAGAAGATGTCGGTGGGTGCCGCCATCGGCGCGCTGAAGATGGCCGAGGTGGTGGTGTTGACGGTCGATGCCGTGGAGGGCCTGCACGAGCAGGATCTGCACATCGCCCAACTGGTCGAGCGCGAGGGCCGCGCGATCGTGCTCGCGCTGACCAAGTGGGACGCGGTGCCCGACCGCGATGCCGCGCGGCGGGGCGTGGCGGATCGGCTGCAGACGAGCCTGGCGCAGTTGAAGGGCATCCCCGTGGTTACGCTGTCGGGGCTGACCGGGGCGGGGGTCGATCGGCTCTGGCCGGCGGTGTGGGGGGCCTACGAGGCGTGGAATCGCCGCGTGCCGACGGGCGAACTGAACCGGTGGTTCGAGGGCGCGCTCGAACGCCATCCGCCGCCGCTGGTCGATCGCCGCCGGCTCAAACTGCGCTACATCACGCAGGCGAAGGCGCGCCCGCCGACCTTCGTCGTGTTCGGGACGCGGGCGGAGCGGATCCCCGACGATTACGCGCGGTATCTGGTGAATGGGCTGCGCGAGGCATGCGATCTGCCGGGGGTGCCGATCCGGTTGCAGTTGCGGGGGACGACGAACCCGTATGCGGAGGGGTAGGGCAGACCGGCGGGATTGCGAAGCCGGGACGCGGGGATTGCGCCATTCCCCGACGAGATTGCAGTTGTTGACTAGGGATTACGCAGGGCGCTACGGTCGAGAATCGCCCTGCGATCCGCAGGCACACCTCCGGCGGGAGTGAGTGTTGAGCGGTCTCGGAACAGCCGGATCATGTCCAGTGGAGGCCAGGACGGAGTTCCGGGCCTGCGCGCAAGCGGCCTGATGGCCACGGAAACCGAAATCCGCATCGAGCGGATCAAGGCAGTGTTCCAGCAGGCGCCGGCAGCCGTGCTTGTGACAGTGGTGAACTCAACGCTGATGACGGCGGTGCTCGTGACTGCCGAACATGATCGCCGGGCCTATGCGTGGCTGGCGGCTGTCCTCCTTCTCGCGGCGCTGCGCTTCTGGCTTTGGTGTGCCTACCATCGTGCGTCACCGGAACGCGTGGGGGACCGGCATTGGGCCATGGTCAGCGCATATGGCGCCCTTGCCTCCGGCCTGCTCTGGGGCGGGGGCGCCGTCCTCCTATTCCCCCATTCCGCGACCTATCAGCTTCTTTGGGTTTTTCTGATCGGCGGCATGTGTGCCGGCGCGGCGGCGCTTCACTTCGCCCACCTGCCCACCGCGCTCGCCTACATCGTGCCGGCCGCTCTCCCCGTCGCCGCCCGGTTCGCCGCCGTCGGCTCGGAGCGCGGCATCGCCGCGGCAGCCATGATCGTGGTCTTCGTCGCCGCTCTGGCCACGACCAGTCGGCGCTCCAGTCGGCAATTCGGTGACATGCTCCGGCTGCAATTCGACCTTGCCCAGCGGACCCACGAGCTGGACATCATCAACGGCAGGCTGCGGGCGGAGATGGCCGAGCACAGCACGACCGAGACAACCCTTCGTCACGTCCAGAAGATGGAGGCGGTGGGGCAACTCACGGGTGGTATTGCCCACGATTTCAACAACCTGCTCACCGCGGTGCTTGGCAGCCTGGATCTGCTCCGCAAGCGCGTTTCGGCCCAGGACCAGAAATCGTTGCGTCTGCTCGACAACGCGGTGCAAGGCGCCGAACGGGGGGCGGCATTGACACAGCGCCTGCTCGCGTTCGGTCGGCGCCAGGCGCTCGAGCCGGAGACGGTCGATGTGGCGGCCCTGGTGCGCGGCATGTCGGACCTGCTGCGCAGCGCGCTTGGTTTCAACGTACGGGTCGAGACGCGATTTCCAATGATGCCCGTGTCCGCCCATGTGGACGCCAACCAGTTGGAGCTGGCGTTGCTCAACCTGGCCGCGAACGCACGCGATGCCATGCCCGACGGAGGTGAGCTCACGATCGCAGCGCGCGAGGAGCATGTCGGCCCGGGGGACGTGAGCGATCTCCCGATCGGCGCCTACGTCCTCCTCAGCGTCACCGACAGCGGCGAAGGCATGGACGAGGCCACCCTGGCCCACGCCGCGGAGCCGTTCTTCACGACGAAGGGCATCGGCAAGGGCACCGGGCTGGGCCTGCCGATGGTGCATGGCTTGGCTGCCCAATCCGGCGGGCAACTCATGCTTCGCAGCCGCAAGGGCGAGGGCACGACGGCCGAGCTGTGGCTGCCCCGCGCAGGGGCCCAGGCGGCAGCGCCTGTTGCACCTGAACCGGCGCAAACGATGCCGGCCCGTCGTCGCAGGGTCCTACTGGTCGACGATGACCCGCTCGTGCTGACGAGCACGGCCGCGATGTTGGAAGACCTCGGCCACTCCGTCGTCGAGGCCACATCTGGACTGCAAGCGCTGGAAATCCTGCGTGTCGCCGCGCCCGTCGATCTGGTCATCGCGGACTATGCCATGCCTGGCATGACCGGCCTGCAGCTCGCCGACGAGCTGTCCCGGCTCCGGCCGGGCCTTCCGGTGCTGCTCGCCACCGGCTATGCTGAGTTGCCGGAGACCGCGCCGGCGGGGCTGGTGCGTTTGGGCAAGCCGTTCGGGCAGGCCACGCTGGCCCGGGCTACCGAGGGGTGTTTCGACCGGCCGGCCGAGGTGGGAGCGTAGGTCCTTTCAATCCCGCGCCTGTGAGGAAGCTTGAGCCGAGCCGAGGTGCCGGCGCCCTTGATGCGGTAACCCGCGGAGAAGGAGCAATCCGTGCCGCTCCCCATCCTCATCGACTGCGACCCCGGCACCGATGACGCCTTGGCGCTGTTGCTGGCACTTGCCTCTCCGGAACTCGATGTCCGCGCGGTCACGGTCGTGGCGGGCAATGTCGGGCTGGACCGAACGCTGGCTAATGCGCGCGGGTTGGTGGCGCTGGCGGGCGCGTCCGTGCCCGTGTTCGCCGGGGCCGATCGGCCGCTTCTCGGGCGGTATCCGACGGCAGCGCATGTGCATGGCGACGATGGGGTGGGCGGCGTGGCGCTGCCCGAGGGCGCGCCCGCGCGGCCGGAACTGGCGGCCGATGCCATAAGGCGCGTGCTGCGCGAGGCCGCCGGGCCCGTCACCGCGGTCGGGATCGGGCCGGCGACCAATCTCGCGCTCGCGCTGCTGACGGAGCGCGCGCTCGCCGCCAAGGTCGCGCGGTTCGTCCTGATGGCGGGCGCCGTGGGAGAGGGGAACGTGACCCCGGCCGCCGAGTTCAACGCCTTCTGCGACCCCGAGGCGCTGGCGGCGGTTCTGGCGCTTGGCCGGCCGGTGGTGCTGGTGACGCTGGAGCTGACCTTGCAAGCGCTCGCCACGCCCGCCCGGCTCGCCGCGCTGCGTGCGGCCGGGGCGGGACGGGCGCTCCGCATCGCCTGCGACATGCAGGCGAGCGTGCCGCCGTCGCGCCGGCTTGGGGGCGCGGGGGTGGCGCTGCACGATCCATGCGTCGTCGCGTGGCTGCTCCGCCCCGAGCTGTTCACGGGGCGGCCCGCGCGTGTCGTGGTCGAATGCGCGGGCGCGAAGTCGGGGGCGCACGAATATCGAGCGGTGGTGCGCGCCGGAGCACGCGAACGCGATCGTGCTGGAGACGCTTGACGCGGGCGGGTTCTTCGCGCTGCTCGGGGAGCGATTGCGGCGGCTGCCGTAGGCTAAATTCGGCCGTTACGACCGTTCCGGAAATGCGCCGTCGCGATGAAACCGATTCCGCTCGACCCCGAGACGGAAGCGGTCGCCCGCCGCGTTGTCTGGTTCGAGGAACCCGTCGAGGCGCTGTGCGACCCGATCCGCTTCGACGGGCCGCGTTGTCAGGCCCGCTGCGACCGCGACGGCCTCTGGTTGACGGCCGACGCATGCAAGTTTCTACATCCCAAAAGCAACGCGGCTGTCGCGGCCGGCACGACCACCGGCGATCGCGACGTGACGAACAGAACCGGCAGGGGTGATCGAGCGATGGAGAACACCGAGGAGATCTGGCGTCATGTGGACGCGAAAAGGGCTGCGTTCATCGCCCTCGCCGATACGGTCTGGGGCACGCCGGAGTTGAACTACACCGAATTCCGCTCGGCCGCCGAGCATCGACGGATGCTGGAGGCCGAGGGCTTCCGCGTCAGCTCGGATGTTGCGGCCCTTCCGACCGCACTCATGGGGGAGGCCGGCGAGGGCGGTCCGGTGATCGCCATCCTCGGCGAGTACGACGCGCTTCCGGGGCTGAGCCAGGAGGCGGGCATCGCCGAGCAGCGGCCGGCGGAGGGCCAGCACGGATACGGCCATGGCTGCGGGCACAATCTGCTCGGTTCCGGCGCCCTGCTCGCGGCGACCGCGGTCAAGGATTACCTGGCGGCGAACGGACTTCCCGGCCGTGTGCGCTATTACGGCTGCCCGGCCGAGGAAGGCGGGGCGGGGAAGGTGTTCATGGTCCGCGACGGCGCCTTCGATGACGTCGACGTCGCGATCTCCTGGCACCCGGCGCCTTTCGCCGGCGTCAACGCATCCCCTTCGCTGGCCAACAAGGTCATCGACTTCAGCTTCACCGGGCGGGCCTCGCACGCGGCCGCCGCCCCGCATCTCGGGCGCAGCGCCCTCGATGCGGTGGAGTTGATGAATGTCGGCGTGAATTACCTGCGCGAGCACATGCCGAACAATGCCCGTGTCCACTATGCGTTGCTCGATGCGGGTGGCATCGCGCCCAACGTCGTGCAGGCCCGCGCCAAGGTGCGATACTTGATCCGTGCGATCGACGCGCCCGGATTGGGCCTGCTTGTCGAACGGGTAGCGAAGATCGCCCCGGGGCGCGGCGCTGATGACAGAGACGAGCGTCGCGAGCCAGGTGGTCAGCGGCATGTCGAACATGGTCGAGAACGCGCCGCTGGCCAAGGCGATGCAGGACAATTTCATGCGGCTTGGCCCGCCGGCCTTCGACGACGCGGATCGTGCCTTCGCGGCCAGGATCCGAGAGACCCTGCGCCCGGAGGATATCGCGACTGCGTTTCGCCGCTTTGGCCTGCCGATCGAACGCGACAAGCCGCTGTGCGACGTCATCGTTCCGCTGGGGTCGAACGGCGGCGCCGGCCTGGTGGGATCGACCGATCTCGGTGACGTAAGCTGGGCCGTTCCGACGGTGTACGCACGCGGAGCGACCTATGCGATCGGCACTCCAGGGCATTCCTGGCAACTCACGGCGCAGGGCAAGATGCCGGCGGCGCACAAGGGAATGGTTCACGTCGCCAAGGTCATGGCGGGCACGGCGATCGACGTGCTCCGCGACCCCACGCTGCTGGACCGCGCCAAGGCCGACCATGCGGAACGCACGGGAGGACGGCCCTATGAGTGCCCGCTGCCGAAGGATCTTCCGGCGCCGCTCACCGCAATGAGCTGACCACGCATCTGTGGGCGAATTGTGAGGGCAAATTATCGCCTTCGTGCGTTGCCGCGCCCCATGCGTTCACTCCGCCGCCCGCGCCACTCCCGCGACGCGCGTGCGGGTGCGCATGGTGACGAACTCCTCCGCTGCCGTCGGATGAATGCCGATGGTGCGGTCGAAGTCGGCCTTCGTCGCGCCCATCACCAAGCCGATCGCCAGGCCCTGCATGATCTCCGGCGCGTCCTCGCCCAGCATATGCGCGCCCAGCACGCGCTGGCTCGCCTGATCGACCACCAGCTTCAGCAGCGAGGAGCGCGCGCGCCCGGTGATGGTGTGGCGCATCGGGGTGAAACGCGACACATACACGTCGACCGGCCCGAGCGAGGCCGCCGCCTCTTCCGTCAGGCCCACGGTCGCGAGCGGCGGGGTGGAGAAGACGGCGGTCGGCACGTTGGCCAGCGAGACCGCGCGCGGGTGCCCGCCGAACAGGCTGTCGGCGAGCGCGTGGCCCTCCGCGGTGGCGACGGGCGTGAGGTTCAGCCGGTCGGTCACGTCGCCGATGGCGAAGATGTGCGGCTGGCTGGTTTGCAGATGCTCGTTCACCAGCACCGCCCCGGCCTGGTTGCGCGCCACGCCCGCCGCCTCCAGCCCAAGGTCGCCTGAAGCGGGCCGGCGGCCGGTGGCGAAGAACACGAGGTCGGTCCGGATGATCTTGCCGTCGCTGAGCGCGAGACGGCGCGCCGCGCGATCCGCGGTCACCTCGCGCGGCGTGCAGCCGGCGTGCAGGCGGATTCCCTGCCGGGTCAGCGCCTCGGCCACCGCCTCGCGCAGATCGGCGTCGAAGCCGCGCAGCGGCAGCGGTTGGCGGAACACGAGGTCGACCTTGGCGCCGAGGGCCGCGAAGATGCCGGCGAACTCGACCGCGATGTAGCCGCTGCCGATCACGGCGACGCGCTTCGGCATCCGGGGCAGGAAGAACGCGTCGTCGGAGACGATGCCGAGCTCGGCGCCCGGAAGTGCCGGGCGCACCGGATGGCCGCCGGTCGCGATGACGATGCGCTCGGCGGTCGCGCGCGTGCCGCCGACATCGAGCGTATGAGGGTCGAGCAGCCGGGCCCGCGCCTCGAACACGCGCGCTCCAACCCCGTCGAGCAGGCGACGGTAGATGCCGTTGAGCCGAGCGATCTCGCGATCCTTCGCCGCGATCAGCTTGACCCAGTCATGCGGGCCTTTCCTGATTTCCCACCCGAAGCCGGCCGCGTCGTCGGCGAACCCGCCATACTCGCCCGCCTGCACCAGCAGCTTCTTCGGCACGCAGCCGACGTTGACGCAGGTGCCGCCCCAGAACCGCTCCTCCGCAATCCCGACGCGCGCGCCATGCCCGGCAGCGATCCGCGCGCACCGCACCCCGGCCGAACCGCCGCCGATCACGAACAGGTCGAAATCCATGCCCGCATTCCTTGCTGTGGCGCGCACTCTGTCGCCGCAAGGGACTTGTATCAAGCGATGAGAGCGGCGGCTGGAATTGCCATGACGGGCCAGCGGTGCGACTGGGCGTGGGTTTGGAGCGCGGCACCGTGCGCGCGCACGTCGAGGCCGAAGGCCGCGTAGTAGCGCCCGGCCTCCTCGAGGGCCGGCACCGCGAGCGCGATGTCGTCGAGCGAATGGACGCCCAAAGCGTCGGGGCGCAGCGAGGGTGCGATATAGTATCCGATCTGCGTCATGGGTTCCTGCCGTGCGGCGCCTTGCGGCTTTAAGGCTTCTCGGAACGTCGCGCCTGCGCGCCTGACCCGGCGCGCCTCAGACGATGGCGCACTCCGCAGCCGGTCGCAATTCATCGGAGATCACGAGGCAGGGTCCGCGTTTGTCGGATCGATGTGGGAATCCGGGACTGGCCCGGGATGGTAGCGGCGGGCGGATTTGAACCACCGACCAAGGGATTATGATTCCCCTGCTCTACCGCTGAGCTACGCCGCCATCCGATCCCGCAGGCGGCGCAGATAGCCCCGCCGGGGTCGCACCGTCAACCGCCGGCGCCTCCGCGGGCCGCGCCGTGATCCAGCCGCCGCCGAGCACGCGGTCGTTGTCGTAGAAGACGCAGGCCTGGCCGGGGGCGGGCAGGCCGGGCGCATCGAGGCGCAGCTCCGCGCCGTCGCCGGTTGACGCAACGGTCGCCGGCTGCGGCTCCTCGCGTGCGCGAAGCTTCACCAGGCAGCGCAGCGGGCCGGCGGGCGGCGCGACCAGCCAGTTCACCGATCGCAGACGCACGGATCGGGTTCCCGCGCCGCGCGGGCCGACCACGACGCGCCGGCGCGGCGCGTCCAGTTCCACAACGATGCGATCCTCTCCGCCGGCCGCGCCCAGCCGTCGCGCCTGCCCCACCGTGTAGCGCGCGATGCCATGATGGCGGCCCAGCACCCGGCCCGCGCCGTCCACGATCTCGCCGGGCGTGAGCGCCTCCGGGCGCAACCGGCCCACCAGATCGGCGTAGCTGCCCGAGGGGATGAAGCAGAGATCCTGGCTGTCCGGCTTGGCCGCGACCGCCAGGCCGAACCGCGCGGCCTCGGCGCGCACGGCGGCCTTGTCCGCCATCTCGCCCAGCGGGAACAGCGTTGCCTCAAGTTGCGCGCGCGAGGTGGCGAACAGGAACCAGCTCTGATCGCGCGCCTTGTCGCGCGCGCGGTGCAGCTCCGCCCCGCCCGGCCCGTCGATCCGGCGGACATAGTGCCCGGTCGCCAGCCGCTCCGCTCCCAAACCGCGGGCGAGCGCCAAAAGATCGGTGAACTTCACCGTCTGGTTGCAGCGCACGCAGGGCACCGGCGTCTCGCCGGCAGCATAGGCATCGGCGAAGTCGCCGATCACCGCCTTGGCAAAGCGCGCCTCGGCGTCGATGACGTAGTGCGGGATGGCGAGCCGATCGGCCACGCGCCTGGCGTCATGGATATCCTGGCCCGCACAGCACGCCCCCTTCCGTCCCGACGCGGCGCCGTGGTGGTAGAGCTGCAAGGTGGCACCGATGACGTCGTGCCCGGCCTCGGCGAGCCGCGCCGCGACGACGGAGCTGTCCACCCCGCCCGACATCGCGACGAGGATGCGCATCGCTACTCGTTCATCATGTTGCGGCTGCCCGCCGGCAGCCTGACGACCAGCCCATCGAGCGCCTCCGTGACGACGATCTGGCAGCCCAGGCGGGAGGTTTCCGCCAAGCCGAAAGCGAGAATCCAGCATGTCCTCCTCGTCCTCGGTCGGGGTCGCGAGCCGATCGAACCAGGCCGGATCGACGATCACGTGGCAGGTCGAACAGGCGAGCGAGCCCTCGCAGGCGCCTTCGATATCGACGCCATGCTTGTGCGCGATTTCCAGGACCGACAGGCCGAGCGGGGCGTCCACCTCGCGGCGCGTGCCGTCGCGCTCGATGAAGGTCATCTTGGGCATCTGGAATCCCGTTCAGGCCGACGCGGGGGCGCCCGCACCGGCATGGGCGGCCGCCAGCGCCGCCGCCGCGTACTCGATGTCGGCCGGCGAGGTAAAGCGTCCGATGCCGATACGCAAGCTCCGCGCCGCCGCCCCGTCCTGCAGGCCCATCGCGCGCAGCACGTAGGAAGGCTCAACCGCCGCCGAGGAGCAGGCCGAGCCGGTGGAGACGCAGAGATCGGGCGCGCGCGCCATCAACTCGACGGCGGTGGCGGCGGGAAAGGTCAGGTTGAGGTTGCCGGGGATGCGCGCGTCCAGGCTGCCGTTCACCACGAGGCCGGGGATCGCCGCACGCAACCAGGCGAGCAGCCGGTCGCGCATCGCCCGCAGGCGCCTCCCCTCGTCGGCCATCCCGGCGCCGGCGAGCCGGCACGCCTCGCCGAGGCCCACGATCAACGGCGCGGGCAACGTGCCCGAGCGCACGCCCCGCTCCTGCCCGCCCCCGGAGAACAGCGGCGCCAGGCGCACGCGTGGCCGGCGGCGGACATAGAGGGCACCGATCCCCTTCGGGCCATAGACCTTATGGCCCGACAGCGACAGCAGATCGACCCGCCAGGCGCTGGCGTCTAGCGGCAGCTTTCCCACGGCCTGCGCCGCGTCGGTGTGAAACAGCGCCCCGGCCTCTTTCGTGATCGCGGCGAGGGTCGGAAGGTCCTGGACGACCCCCGTCTCGTTGTTCACCGCCATCACGCTGACCAGCAAGGTCGGCTCGGCGAGCGCGCCGCGCAGCGCGTCGGGATCGAGCCGCCCATCGGCGCCGACCGGCAGCAGGACGGGCTCGAAGCCTTCCTCGGCCAGATCGGCGACGGATTCCAGCACGCATTTATGCTCGGTGGCGACCGTCACCACGCGGCGCCGGAGGAGGCCCATGCGCGCGGCATGGCGTGCGGCGCCCTTGATGGCGATGTTGTTGCTCTCGGTGGCGCCCGAGGTGAAAACGATCTCGTTCGCCCCGGCGCCGACCAGCGCGGCGACCTCGGCGCGCGCCGCCTCGACGGCCTCCGCCGCCGCCTGGCCCATCGCGTGCTCGACGCTGTGCGGGTTGCCGTACACCTCGGTGAAGAACGGCAGCATGACTTCCAGCACGCGCGGGTCGCAGCGCGTAGTGGCCTGGTTGTCGAGATAGACGGGCCGGTTGGGCCGGGATGGCGCGGCTGATGTCATGCCGGCGGATGTAGGCTCACGCGGCCTGCGGGGCCAGCGCGGCGCGGAGCCGGGCGGTCATGCGCGGATAGGCGACCGCGAAGGCATCGACGTCGGCTGACGTGGCGCTCCAGGGCAGGGAGACCCGGATGGCCTCGCCGGCCAGCGCGCCGAACCCCATCGCGGCCAAGACATGGCTGGGCGCGACCTTGCCCGAGCTGCACGCCGCGCCGGCGCTGACCGCGATCCCGTCGAGGTCGAGGGCGATTACCTGCACATCGGCCCGAACGCCCGGCAGGGCGAGGCAGGCCGTGTTCGCGAGCCGGGACGCGCCGGCGCCGCAGATGATGGCGCCGGCCTCGCGCGCGACACGCTCGATCGCATCGCGCAGCGGCGCGAGACGGTGGGCAGGCTCGGCCGCGCCGGCAGCGGCGGCGAAGCCGACGATCGCGGGGAGCGCCGGGGTGCCCCCGCGCCAGCCGCGTTCCTGCCCGCCCCCCGCGATCAGCGGCGCCGGCCCGTCGATCGCGCCCCCGGCCATCGCATCCGGAGCGAGCAGCAACGCCCCGGCGCCCTGCGGCCCGCCCAGCTTGTGCGACGACAGCGCCAAGCTGTGGGCGCCGAGCGCGGCCAGGTTCACCTCCTGTCGGCCGGCCGCCTGCACCGCATCGACATGCAGCCGCGCGCCGAAGCGCCGACAGAGCACGGCGGCCTCGCGCACCGGCTGCAACACGCCGGTCTCGTTGTTGGCCAGCATCAGGCACACCAGCGCCGGGCCGGACGCGGCGAGCAGCGCCTCCAGCGCGGCGAGATCGGCGACCCCGTCGGCATCCACCGGCAGCACCCGGCCAAGGGGAGCCGCCGCCCGCACGGCGTCGTGCTCGACCGCGCTCAGGATCACCACGCGCCCGGCGCCGATCGCATGCAGGGCGAGCGCGTTCGCCTCCGTCGCGCCGGAGGTGAAGATGATGTCGGGGGCGCGGACACCGAAGCGACCGGCCAGGGTCTCGCGCGCATCCTCCAGCAGCCGCCGGGCGGCGCGGCCGTCGGCGTGAACCGAGGCCGGGTTGCCGGTAATGGACAACGCGGCCAGCGCGGCATCGCGCGCCGCGGGCCGGATCGGCTCGCTGGCGTTGGCGTCCAGGTAGTGGCGCACCGCTTGCCTCAGCCCGCCCGGGCGACGCCCACGTCGTTCTGCGCGCTTCTCTGGTCGTCCATTTGGGAGGTCGAAGCGCGGCCGACCCGCGCCTCAAGCTCGGCGAGTTCCGTCCGCAATCCCTCGATAGTGCGAAGGAGCGGGTCGAGGATCTCCTCGCAGGGCATCCCATAGGGATCAAAGTCGGACTTGCGGCGCGAGAGCGTGCGGTCCACCGGCTGGGCGGGGATGCCGACCACGGTGGTGTCGCTGGGCACCGGGTCCACGACCACGGCGTTGGAACCGACGCGGGCGTTGTCGCCGACGGTGATCGGGCCGAGCACCTTGGCGCCGGCGCCAATGATCACGTTGTTGCCGATCGTAGGATGGCGCTTGCCGCCCATCGTGCGCGCCACCCCGAGCGTTACCTGGTGGTAGAAATAGCAGTCGTCGCCGACCTCGGCCGTCTCGCCGATCACGACGCCCATGCCGTGATCGATGACCAGCCGCCGGCCGAGTTTCGCGGCGGGATGAATTTCGATGCCCGTCAACCAGCGTGAGATGTGGGACGAAAACCGAGCCAGAAAGAAGAGGTGCCCGTGCCAAAGCGCGTGCGACAGCCGATGCCAGAGAACGGCGTGCAACCCAGGATAGCAAAATAGAACTTCGACCGACGAACGCGCCGCCGGGTCGCGTTCACGATAGGCCTTGACCAACTCGCGGACGGACATGAAAGCCATGCGACAATTCCGTTATGAGCGCCCCGTCCGGGGAGATATACTCGATGCGCTCGAAAAAAAGGGAAGTCCTTCCGCAAAACGCCGGGGATGGGGAAGATAGGGCGCGCCTCTCGCAAGGCGACTGTGCCGCGTTAAGTTTGCCACTCGGCATGGTCAAGAATGCGTGGGTGCGATGTGGAAGACCAGGGATCGCTGTCATATGTTAAGGGCATACGACATACGATGTCCGCAGAACTGCGGCAGGCTCGTGTGCAGTCGGTCGAGTTTTTAAGGCTGCCGCTGAAAGCTTCCTAACTCCGGCGGACAGCGGTCTAAACGCAATCAAAACGAGAAGCGGATATCGGAACGCCATGCCTGAGGTGATGTTTGCCGGCCCGGACGGTCGACTTGAAGGCCGTTACCACCACTCGCGGGAATCGGGCGCCCCCGTGGCCCTGGTTCTGCACCCGCACCCGCTGCACGGCGGGACGATGAACAATCGCATCAGCTATGCGATGTACCAGGGGTTCCAGCGGCTCGGATGCTCCGTCATGCGGTTCAACTTTCGTGGCGTCGGGCGAAGCCAGGGCCGCTACGATGGCGGTATCGGGGAGATCGGCGACGCCGCATCGGCGCTCGACTGGATGCAGGCTGTGAACCCGAACCATGGGGGATTGTGGATCGCCGGATATTCCTTCGGCGCATTCATCGGCATGCAGCTTCTCATGCGCCGTCCCGAGGTCTCGGGCTGGGTGAGTGTCGCGCCGCCCGCCAACCACTATGATTTCGGCTTCCTCGCTCCGTGCCCGTGCGGCGGCCTGATGGTGCAGGGCGACGCCGACGAGCTGGTCCCCGAGCCGGCGGTCCGCAAGCTCGTGGACAAGCTGAATACGCAAAAGAACGTGCGCGTCGATTACCGCGTGCTGCCCGGTGCGGACCACGTGTTTGCCCGCCACGCCGATACGATCGGAGAGGCGTTGGAGGATCACGTCGGCAAGGCGATCGCGCGCCGGCAGATGGCGCTCGCCGCGGACTGACCCGTCACGGCCGGTCCAAGCCCGGCATAACGGAAGTGTTAGCCCCTCGCAGGCGCGAGATGTCCCGCAGCGCGTTCCTTCAGGAAGCCACCGACCGCGGCTTCGTCTTTCAGTGCACCGACGCCGACGCGCTGGACGCGGCACTGCGCGCCGGGCCGGTCGCTGCCTATATCGGCTTCGATTGCACCGCGGACTCGCTGCATGTCGGCAGCCTGGTGCAAATCATGCTTCTGCGGCTGCTGCAGCGCCACGGGCACAAGCCCGTCGTGCTGATGGGCGGCGGGACGACGCGCATCGGCGACCCATCGGGCAAGGACGAATCACGCCAGCTTCTGTCGGATGCGCAGATCGCGGCCAACATGGCCGGGATTCGCCGCTGCTTCGACCCGTTCCTTCGCTTCGGTGACGGCCCGGCCGACGCGGTGATGGCCGACAACGGCGCGTGGCTGAACGCGCTCGGCTACATTCCGCTGCTGCGCGAGGTGGGCGTCCACTTCACCATCAATCGGATGCTGAGCTTCGATGCCGTGCGGCTGCGCCTGGAGCGCGAGCAGCCGCTGACGTTTCTCGAATTCAACTACATGATCCTGCAGAGCTATGATTTCCGCGAGCTCTCGCGCCGGCTTGGCGTCACCTTGCAGATCGGCGGGTCGGACCAGTGGGGCAACATCGTCGCCGGGATCGAACTCGCTCGGCGCACCGACAGTCGCACGCTGTATGGCCTGACGACGCCGCTCATCACGACCGCCTCGGGCGCCAAGATGGGAAAAAGCGCGCGCGGCGCGGTCTGGCTCACGCCCGATCGGCTGTCGGCCTACGACTACTGGCAATTCTGGCGCGACACCGAGGATGCCGACGTGGGCCGGTTCCTGCGCCTGTTCACGGATCTGGAGCTGGACGAGATCGCCCGGCTGGAGGCGCTGCCCGGGGCGGAGCTGAACGAGGCCAAGAAGATCCTGGCGACCGAGGCGACGCGCCTCGCACATGGCAGCGGCGCTGCCGTGACCGCCGCCGAGACCGCCCGCCGCGCCTTCGAGGCGGGCGAGGCCGCCGAGACGCTCCCCACAATCACGGTGCCGCGCGAGGAGCTGGCGGCGGGCATTCCGGCGTTCCGCCTGTTCGCCACTGCCGGCCTCGCCGCCAGCAACGGCGAGGCCCGCCGTCTGATTCGCGGCGGCGGCGCGCGGGTGAACGACGCGCCGGTGACGGACGAGGGACAGGTGATCTCGGCCGGCGATCTGCGCGAAGGCGCCGTGAAGCTCTCGGCGGGACGCAAGCAGCACCGGCTGGTCAGGCCGGGAGAGTGACCGCGGGGCTCAGCCGATCAGCACAGTGAAGCAGCCGAGCACGATATTGCCGCCGTGCGCGGTCACGTCGCCCATGCGCGCGGCGGGCTGGTCGCCGATCAGCACGGTGAACGATCCCAGGACGATCACGTCGGGCGGTCCCACGCAGGTCGCCATGTCGCCGACCCGCGCGGCGGGTAACTCTTGGATCAGCACGGTCGGGCAGCCGGGGCTCGCGATCGGGCCCCCGACATGGGGAACCACCCCGGTGACCATGGGACACACATGCAGGTCGGTCAGTCGGGCGGCGGGCTGTCCCATGCGGGCGGGATTACCTCGGACCCGCCAGCCGGGCAGCCAGATCCGCCACATCGGGGCGCCCGGCCAGCAGCTCGTCCAGCGCGAAGGGGCACGCCTCGGGGAACCGGCGCGGCTCGCCCGCGTCATCCGCCCCGGCCCGCACCTCGTAGAGCGCATCCGCGTAGAGGTCGGGCAGGTCGATCCGCTGGCGCATGGAGGGCGTGAAGCGGTCCCGCGCGTCAGCCAGGAAGCCGGCTGTCTCTCCGCGCCAGTGCGCCGCCGCTGCGCTGTTCGGCCAAGCGTGCATCTTGAGCAGGTGCACGAGAGCGTGGCGTAGCAGGCTCCGGCACGCCCGCAGCTCCGACAGCCCCACGTCCTGCACCTCTTCGATCACGTTGGGCCAGTCGACCGCCTCGTTCAGGCGCTCGCCTGCCGCCAGCCGGCGCAGCAGCGCCGCCTGGTGCTCGGCCCAGGCCAGGGCGTCGCGCTCGTACAAGCCATCCGGCATGAATCGCCTCCGTCTAACCCGCTCGGCGCTACAAGGATCTGGCGCCGGTGGGGCACCGCAAGCGCTGTTCCTCGCCTCGGCGCCAGCGTAAAGCGCATCAGTGTTGCCTCGCAACCACGCCCCATAAGGAGCAGGCTGGCACCATGCGGTTCAACGGAACAGAGCGGCTCGTCGCTGGCTTGGCGGGCTTGTTGGTGGCCGGGGCGACGCTTCCCGCCGCGGCCGCCGGCTCTCGCGCGCCGCTCGCCCTCGTCATCGGCAACGGCGCTTACACCTACCTTCCCGCCCTGCCCGCCTGCCCGGCCTCCGCGAAGGTTGTCGGCTCTGCGCTGCGCGGCGTGGGGTTCGAGGTGACGGAGAAGGAGGACCTGCCCAGCGGAGCGCTGCAAGCCGCCCTCGGCGACTTTGGCCAGAGCCTCGCCGCTCGTCCGAACAGCCCCGCCCTGGTCTACGTCTGCGGCTACGCGGGTGGCTTCAACGAACGCGCCTTCCTGCTGCCGGTCTCGGCGGCGGTCGCGCGCGCCTCGGACGTGCTCGCGCAAGGCGTGCTCGCCAAATCAGTGGTCGATACGCTCACGCGCGCGGTGACCGCTGCCGGGGTCGTGATCCTCGATTCCGTGCCGATGCCGACGCCCGGCGCACCGCCGGTCGGGTTCGACGGGCTGAAGGCCCTTCCGCTGCCCGACAACATCGGGCTGGTGGCCGCGATGGAGGCCGCTCCCTCGGAAGGCCCGACGCCGCTCGCCAACGCGCTGGCCGGCGGCCTCAAGGGCCAGAGCCTGTCCGCGGCCAATCTGATCGACGGGTTGCGCGCGGCGGTCCCGCCGACAGCCGGCCTCCTGTTTCCGGTGCTCCGACCGCCCGCCGGCCCGTCGCTGCTGGTCGGCGCCCCCGGGCCGCCGCCCGCGCCCCCGGCGCCAGCTCCGGCGCCGGCGCCGGCTCCCCCCACCGTGGGGCCGACAGCGCCCGCCGCCCCGCCCGCCGAGCCGCCGGACGAGGCCCACATGGCCCAGAGCCAGCGCCGCCAAGTGCAGATCGCCCTCGCGCAACTCGGTTACTACGGCGGGCGCATCGACGGAGTTTTCGGCCCGGAGACGCGCGCCGCCATCCAACGCTATCAACACGAGCTGAAAGACGAGACGACCGGCACGCTGACGCCGAAACAAGCCGCGCAACTGTTCGCATCCGTGCGATAATCCCCTTTCGGCCGACGAGAAGCGGGTGGGCACCTCATGGGATTGAAGGCCAAGTTCAACCTGGCGATGCTGGTGGCCTTCGTCGTTGGCCTCGCCCTCGCCGGGGCCTTCGCTTACGGGATCCTGCAGCAGAACGCCCGGCGCGAGGTGATGCAGGAGGCGCGGATCATGCTGGGCCAGGCGGCGGCCATCAGCACCTACACTGACCAGCAGATCACGCCGCTCCTGGGCGAGCAGCTCAAGTCCCGGTTCCTGCCGCAGACGATCCCGTTCTGGGTCGCGCAGACCAATTTCCGTACGCTGAACAAGTCCTTCCCCGATTACACCTTCAAGGATGCGGCGCTCAACCCGACCAACCCGGCCGACCGCGCGACCGACTGGGAGGCCGACATCATCAACGATTTCCGCCACGACCCGCACCGCCCGCAGATCGTGGCCGAACGCGACACGCCGACCGGGCGGGTTCTCTCCATCTCCGTGCCCATCAACGTCGCGGATCAAAGCTGTCTCGCTTGCCACTCCACCCCGAGCGCGGCCCCGCCGACGATGGTGGACCTCTACGGCACGAACAACGGCTTCGGCTGGAAGCTTGGCGAGACGGTCGGGGCCGAGATCGTCAGCGTGCCGATGACCGTGGCGCTGGATCGGGCGAACCGGACATTCGCGATCTTCATCGCTGGCCTCGCAGTGGTGTTCATCGTGATGATCCTGCTGCTCAATCTGCTGATGCACTATATGATCGTCCGCCCGGTGCGGCGCATATCGGCGATCGCCAGCGCGGTCAGTCTGGGGAACATGGATGCGCCCGAGTTCACGGTCAGGGCGCGCGACGAGATCGGATCGCTCGCGGAATCCTTCAACCGGATGCGTCGCAGCCTGGCGAACGCCCTGAAGCTGTTGGAGTAGCGCCATCCCGGACACCGCAAACATTCCTGACCGCATCGGCCAATTCCGCATCGACGGCGTGCTCGGCGGTGGCGCGATGGGGGTGGTCTACAAGGCCCACGATCCAGATATCGACCGGCCCCTCGCGATCAAGCTGGTGCGCGCCGACCTGCTGGGCAGCGATGAACGGGCCGATTACATCGCGCGCTTCCGGCGTGAGGCGCAGGCCGCCGGCCGCTGCGTGCACGGCAACATCGTCGCCATCTACGACTTCGCCCTGCACGAGGGAAATCCGTTCCTGGCGATGGAGTTCGTGGAGGGCGCGAGCCTCGCCCAGTACCTGGACCGCGGCACGAAATTCACATCCGCGCAGTCGGTCGCGATCATCGCACAGGTGCTGGACGCGCTCGCCTGCGCGCATGACCTCGGCATCGTGCATCGCGACATAAAGCCGGCGAATGTGATGCTGCTCGCGGACTGGCGGGTGAAAGTCACCGATTTCGGCATCTCGCGGCTGGAGGGGTCAGATCTCACCGACGTGGGCTCGGTGGTGGGCACGCCGAGCTACATGTCGCCCGAACAGTGCCGCGGCCAGCCGGTGGACGCGCGCAGCGATCTCTTCTCCACGGGCGCGGTGCTCTACCAGTTGCTCGCCGGCGCGCGTCCGTTCGCGGGTCGCACGGTCGCGGAGATAACGCAGAAGCTGCTGCACGCCGAGCCTCCCGATCTCTCGCCGCTTCTCGGTCCCGCCGGCGCGCGGCTGAAGCGGGTGGTGGACCGCGCTCTCGCCAAGCGGCCGGAGGATCGCTTCGCCTCGGCGCTCGCGATGCGGCAGGCGCTGCTGCCGATAATGGGGGCCGTGACGGCCGCTCCGGCTCCCCCTGGGGCTTCCGCTAGGACTTCCCCTGGCGACGGCACCGTGGTCCTGCCTGCCGCGCCCAGCATCTCGGGCGTCACGCCGCGGTTCGATCCGCGGTTTCTCAGCGGAATCGAGCGGGCGCTGGCCAGTCATATCGGCCCCATCGCGCGCCATCTCGTCCAGAGCGGCGCCCGCAAGGCGACCTCAACGGGCGAGCTGTGCGCGACCCTCACACAAAGCATCGACGATCCGGGCGAGCGCACGCGCTTCCTCCAGGCGGCCCGAGCGTTGGCGCGGGACGACGCGGCGGGCCTGACCTCGGCCGGGCCAGGCGCGTCGAGGAGCACGGGGCTCCCGCAGCCTGCCGAGGCGTCGCACGGGGCCTCGGCGATTTCCGAGCAGGACGCCGAATACGCGGCGCGCGCCCTCGCGCGTTATCTCGGACCCATCGCCAAGGTGCTGGTCAAGCGGGCCAGGCCCCAAGCCCGCTCGCGCGAGGAGCTTTGGACGGAGCTGGCCCGGCACATCGAATCAGCCCGTGATCGCGCGGCTTTCCTGCGCGACGGCGCGCGCTGAGGTCAGCCGGCAAATCCGCTCTGCAAGGCTCGGAGCCGCTCCAGGACCGAGGCCGGCAACGGGCCTTTCTCCGCCGCGCTCGCGGCCGCCTCGAATTGTTCCGGCGTGGCGATCCCGATCAACGCGGTGCCCATCGCCTCGTGGCTGATGGCGAAGCGGATGGCGACCTCCGCCAGCGTGGCCGCACCGGCTTCCTCGATCAGGGCCCGCAGACCCTGGGCACGGGCCAGATCGGCGGCGTAGTCGGGGCCCGACCCGATCGGGGCGGGCGGCGGGCTGGCGATCGGATGCCGGGTCGCCTCGCCGGACAAGGCGCCCCCGGCCAGGACACGGATGCCGATCGCGCCCATGCCGGCGGCCTGCATCCGGTCGAGAAGGTCGCCGTAATCCTGCCCAGGATAATTTCGCGGACTATTTCCAGGAAGCGGGGCCCCGGCGCTGGGGTTCAGCATGTTGTAGCTGACCTGGGCGGTGTCGAAGGCGCTGGAGTCGATGACCGCGTGCAGCGCGCCCGTCTCGCCCACGGCGGTGACCCCGAAAAAGCGGGTCTTGCCTTGCCCGCGCAGCCTCTCGAACGCCGGCGTCACCGCGTCCAGCACCATCCGCGGCGTGAGGGTTTCGCCGGCTCCGTCGCGCGTTATCGGGTTGTGGAGATGGAAGAGATCGACGTGATCCAGGCCCAGCCGTCGCAGGCTCCCATCCATTCCGGCAACCACCGCCCGCCCAATATCGTCCTTGTCCTTCGGCCCGAGACGCACCTTGGTGCCGACGAGCACGTCGGGTTTCAGCTTCGCCAGCACGCGGCCGAGATTGCGTTCGGACTGGCCGTCGCCGTAGGAGGGCGCGGTATCGAAATAGGTGACGCCGCGCTCGACCGCCCGAGCCACCGCGCGCTCCTGGTCGACGGGCGCGCCCCGCACCATCAGGCCGCCGACCGCGCCGCAGCCGAAGCCGAGCACCGAGACCGTCAAGCCGGTTCGGCCGAGCGTGCGTGTGCGCATGGGGTCCTCCTTCGGTCGGCGTTCACCGCCACGGCTCGACGGGTCTGGTCTGGCGTCCATCGGGGCGTCAGCATGACTCGTCCTCCGTTCGACCGCCATGCCCAGCGTGCACTTCTGCACGGCACCCCGCTTTGCACTTCCGCGCCAAAGAGATAGGTAGCATCGGCTGCCTCTGTCGAATGTGGTGTCGGGTTGGTAGAGCATGACAGGTAAGCACGACCGCCGCCGTGATCGCGCGCCGTCAGGGGACGTGCCGAATCGCGCGGTGTATGAGCGGCCCCGCGTCGTCAGGCAATTCGTCGAAAATTCCGCGATAGCGCCGCCCGAGGCTGCCATCCTCAGGCGGTATGAAAGCGACTACGTCGGCGGGCGCGTGCTCGATATTGGCGTCGGGGGTGGTCGCACGACGCCCTGGTTGGCGCCGCATTGCGCGTCCTACATCGGGATCGATTTTTCCGACGAGATGATCAAGAGCTGCCGCTTGCGGTACCCGCAGTGGGACTTCCGTTGGGGCGACGCCCGTGACATGTCGATGATTGCCTCGGCCAGCGTCGATTTCGCGCTGTTCTCGTTCAATGGCATTGACTACGTGGACGACGATGGACGGCGCCAAGTGCTACGCGAGGTCGCGCGCGTCTTGAAACCCGGCGGACTTTTCGTGTTCAGCAGCCACAATTTGGACGGCCTTGAAAACAGGACGTTCATCCGCGACCTTCTGCGTCTTCCAATGTCATTCAATCCGGTTAGGATCGCCAAGTCGTGCGCCCGTATAGGATTGCGCATCTTTAACTGCCTGAGAAACCCGGTTCGCGAAATCCGCGGAGCTAACTGGGCGATTCTGAACGATCCGGCGCACGATTTTATCCTTCGAACGTATCACGTCAGTCCGACCGCACAGAGACAACAGCTTAGCGATGCGGGCTTTTCCAGCAAGGTGGAAATGTTCGATGATGATGGGCGTTGCATTACATCCACCAGCAAATCGCCGTTTGTGCATTACGTCGCGAGGAAAACCTCCGCGGTCTGAAGTGCCGCCACTTGCGGGACGCGCGTCGGAGGACTAGGGACTGCCGGCCAAGGCCGCCTGTGATCCACACAAATCATAATGCCACGACGACCGCGCTACGATCAGTGGACGTGGTCAGGAGCGAACATGTTCGGAGCGATGGCACGATCCAACCCGCCACTAAACGTAGAGATCTTAAGCGAAAGCGCCGCCATCGCGGAGTTGTATCCTGAATGGCACGAGCTGTACGTGAGTTACGGCCAGATCTTGTTCCAGCAGCCAGCGTGGTACCACATCTGGTGGGTCGATTTCGGCCAGCCAGAAGGCTGGACGCCGCATGTGGCGGTCGGTCGCGTGGATGGACGGATGGTCGCCGTCGCGCCCATGGCGGTCACCCGGCGCCGCGGCATTCGTCTTCTGGAATGGGCGGGTGTCGAGGTATTCGATTTTCAGGATGTCCTCGCCGATCCGGCGTTGGATCAAGCACCGCTATGGCAGGCGATACGGCGCAGTCGAGGGTACGATACAGCGAGGATGCGCTCAATGCGGTCGGGGACAATCAGCCGGTCCCATCTCGATCGTTTCGCTACAAAAATGCTCCGCGAGGATTTGAACTACGCCATCGAACTCACCCAGCAAAGCGGCGAGAGATGGCTTGCCGCCCTCACATCGCACATGCGGACGGCCTATCGCTACAATCTTCGCAGACTGCAACGAATCGGCTTAACGCAGCTCAGGACCGCGGCAAACCTGGATGACATAGCGACCATCTTGCCAGGGCTGGTATCTCAAAAAAAGGCTTGGGCGGCCAAGAACGGCGTCGATTTCGATGTGGACCGATCAACTAAGTTTTTTTCCGATCTGGCCCGCCAAGCTTTGACCGATGGAGTGCTTCATCTCTCAGCCTTGGAATGCGAGGGACATCCGATCTCAACTCATTTAGGATTCGCCGATTGTTCCGACTTTTATTACTACCTGTGTGCGTATGACACCGAGTGGTCCAGATTTTCACCAGGCCTGCTTCACACCATGATGCTGGTCATGTGGGCTACCGATCGTGGACATAGTCGGTTCGACTTCCTGAGAGGAGCGGAGGATTACAAGAAGAGATTTGGGAGTCCATATAAAAGTCAGGAATATGTATTCTCTCGCGGCATTGTTGGCTCCGTCGCAGAGCAGCTGTACATCCGGCGGCAGGTCCGGGTCGTAGAACCTGCGTAATACCAGCCCGCCTAATGATTGACCCTTCGCCGTCGTCATGGCCGGGCTTGGCCCGGCCACCCACGTCTTGAACAACCGCAAAGACGTGGGTGCCCGGCCTTCGCCGGGCATGACGAACGCGTTATGGATCGGTCAGTGTCTAAGCCGGTTGGTATAACTCCCTTGAGACGTCCGGTCCCAAGGTTTTCAATCTCGTTCAGCCCACGAATGCGCCGCCGTTCACGTCGATCAGCGCGCCCGAGAGATAGCTCGCGGCCGGGGTGCACAGGAAGGCGATCGGCCAGCCCAGCTCGGCCGGCTTCGCCATCCGCCCGAGCGGCAAGCGGTCCATCTGGTCGAAGCCGCGTGTCATCGGCGTCTCCACAGGCCCCGGCGCTACGCCGTTGACCAGCACGCCGCGCCCGACGCCCTGGCGGGAGAGCAGCTTGATCAGCGCATGCACCGCGCCCTTCGACGCCGCGTAGTCGGGCGGCGTGGTCGGCGAGGTGCCGCCGGTGCGCCCGGCGACCGAGCCCACCAGCACGATCGCGCCGCCGCCGTGCGCGGCCATGTGCTCGATCGCCAGCGCCCCGAGCGTGAGCGGCACGCGCACGTTTACGTCCATCACCTCGGCGAAGCGCGTGCGCCAGTCCGGATCCTCGCGCCACGGCCGGCCCTTCAGGATCGCCGCGCAATGCGCCACCGCCCGCAGCGGCGCACCCTGGAACAGCTCGCCCAGGAAAGCGTCGTCGGCGAGATCGCCCTGGCGCGCTTGGCACTGCCCGCCGGCGGCCTCGACCTCCGCGCGCGCCGCGTCCAGCGCAGCGCGGTCCGCCAGCAGAAGCTCCGCACCCAGCGCCGCCAACGCCAACGCCGTCGCGCGCCCGACCCCGCTGGCCGCGCCCGTCACCAGCACGCGCCGCCCCTCCAGGCTCAGCGCGCCCGGCAGATTCCGTTCCTTGGTTCCGCTCATCCCTCTCCCTCCTGTTGACAGGCGACATCCACGCGACTGCGATGGCCGGGCCGCCAGGGAGGCTACAGTGAAACTGCTTCACTTCGACGACTACAAGCTCGGCGTGCTGCGAGGCGAGGAGGTGGTGGACGTGACCCAGCGCGTCGCCCCCCGCATCCCCCACGCGGACCGGCGCGAGCTGATGCCCAAGCTGATCGCCCGGTTCGCGGAGTTCCGGCCGGAGTTGCAGGATTGTGCCGGCTCGGGCCCGGGGATCGGGCTCGGAGCCGTGGCGTTGCGCCCGCCGCTGCCGCGGCCGGGCAACATCGTGTGCATGGCCGTGAACTACATGGAGGACGGCACGCGCGCCGCGCCGGCGCCGCTGAACGCCTTCCACAAGGCGCCGACGGCGGTGATCGGACCGGGCGAGACGATGATCTTGCCGGACGTGCCGGCGACGATCTTCGAGGGGGAGGCCGAGATCGCGGTGGTGATCGGCCGGCGCGCGGCGAACGTCGCGCGGGCGCGCGCGATGGAGCACGTGTTCGGCTACGTGAACTTCATCGACGGCTCGGCGCGCGGCCTGCCGCCGCCCGGCAACGTGTTCTTCCAGATGAAGTCGCGCGATACCTTCGCGCCGATCGGGCCGTGGATCGTCACCGCCGATGAGATCAGTGACCCGCAGAACCTGCGGGTGCGCCTGTCGGTCAACGACACGGTGAAGCAGGATTTCAGCACCAGCGACATGGCCCACGACATCGCCCGCTGCATCGAGTGGGTGAGCGCGATCCATCCGCTGGAGCCTGGCGACATCCTGGCGACCGGGACCAACCACCGCGGCCTCAGCGCCTTCATGGACGGCGACACGGTCGCGCTGGAGACCGAGGGGCTGGGCCGCCTGAGCATCAAAGTCCGCGATCCGCTCAAGCGGACGTGGTCGCGCGAGACCCGGCTCGATCGCCAGAACAAGGGGTTCGACACGCCGACGCCGCAGACCGGGGGGAAATACGCGGGGGCTGGCTGACTACACCTCGCCCGCAGCGCGGGAGAGGTTGAGAGGTCCGCGCCGCAGCACCAACGTCGCCCATGGCCTCTCGCTGAACCGGGCGACCAGCACCAGCCCCACGCGCCGGTGCGCGGTCAGCACGCCGCGCGCCTGGGGCGCGAGCAGGCCCGACAAGATTGCGGTGCCGCCCGGCGCGAGGTGGGCGGCGAGGCGGCGCGCCATCCGGCTCAGCGGGCGGGCGAGGATGTTCGCCAGCACCAGGTCGTACGGCGCGCCGGCGCGCACGAACCGGTTGCTCCAGCCGTCCGCCAGCCGCGCATCCACCAGCCGCGCCACCCCGTTCGCCGCCGCGTTGCGCCGGGCAAGCCGCACCGCCCAGGGCTCGATGTCGGTGGCGCGCACCCGCACGTGGAGCAGACGCGCCGCCGCCATCGCCAGGATGCCGGAGCCGGTGCCGAGGTCGAGAACGCGCCGGGGTCGGCGATGTGCGGTCGACTCCAGGGCGCGCAGGCAGCCGCGCGTCGAGCCGTGCTCGCCCGAGCCGAAGGCGAGGCCGGCATCCAAAATCAGCGTGATCCGCCCCGGCGCCGGCCCGTCGCTCACGTGGGTTCCGCGCACGGCGAAGCGCCGGCCGATGCGCTGCTCGGGGAAGCTCGCGTAGCTGCGGGCGAGCCAGCCCTCGGCTGCGATCGGAGCGCGGGTCGCCGTCGCCTCCGCTCCGGTCAGCGCGCCGGCCAGCACGAGAGCGGACGCGAGCGTCGGCTCGTTCGCGCCCGCCTGCCTCACGCCCTCGATGCGCCACATCCCCGCAGCCTCGTCGCGGAAGAAGCCCACGGTAGCGCAGGCGGCACCCATCGCGGCCACGAAGGCCTCCAGCGCGTGCTCGGGCACCTCGACGGAGACGACTTCAAGGGCGGGCGGGGCGTGCTTCACGGCTGTTCCTTGGCGCGGGATCATCTGGGGAGCTAGGATTGCCCCGAACCATCGGGAGTGAAACGGACAGCATGATCGACAAGTTCGTGCGGTCGGTGGCCGAGGCGCTGCAAGGCGTCCGGGATGGGGCGACGGTGCTGGTCCCCGGCTTCGGCGATCCCGGCACGCCGACGGCGCTGCTGGAAGGGCTGATCGAGCAGGGCGCGCGCGATCTCACTTTGGTGTGCAACGCGGGCGGCCGCGAGGGCAGCGCGGCGGCCCGGCTGATGCTGCTGGGGCGGGTCCGCAAGCTCGTGTGCAGCTTCGTCCGCCCGGCGAGCGACGCGGGCCGGCTGTTCACCGCCGGCAAGCTGGAGCTGGAGATCATGCCGCAAGGCACGCTCGCCGAACGTATCCGCGCCGCCGGCGCCGGCGTCGAGGGGTTCTATACGCCGACCGGAGCCGAGACGGCGCTCGCCGAGGGACGCGAGGTGCGCGAGATCGGCGGCAAGCTCTGCCTGCTGGAATATCCGCTGCGCGGCGACCTGGCCCTGCTCGACGCCTGGGAGGCGGATCGCTGGGGCAACCTGACGTTCCGCGACACGCAGCGCAACTTCAACCCGATCATGGCGATGGCCGCCGATCTCGCGGTCGCGCAAACCGCGCATGTCGTCGCGCTGGGCGCGATCCGGGCGGATCACGTCCACACGCCCGGCATCTTCGTCGATCGCGTGGTGCACGTTGTCCCAGGAGAGGCGCACACATGACGCAGCAAGCCTGGAAGCCGCTCGACCGCGCCGGCATGGCGGCGCGTGCCGCGCGGGACATCCCCGAGGGCTGGGTGGTCAATCTCGGCATCGGCATCCCGACCGAGGTGGCCGACTATGTGCCGCTCGACCGCGAGGTGATCTTCCATGCGGAGAACGGTGTCATCGGTGCCGGCCCGGCCCCGCCGCCCGATCAGGTGAACCCCTATCTCATCAACGCCGGCGTGCAGCCGATCACGCTACGGACCGGCGGCAGCTACGTCCACCATGCCGACAGCTTCGCCATCGCGCGCGGCGGGCACCTCGATCTTTCGGTGCTCGGCGCCTTCGAGGTGTCGGAGACCGGCGACATCGCCAACTACGCGCGCGCCGCCGACGAGGCGATCAAGCAGATCGGCGGCGCGATGGACCTCGCCGTCGGCGCGCGACGCCTGTGGGTAGTGATGGAGCACACCACCAGGGACGGCGCGGCGCGGCTGAAGCGGCGCTGCGTCTTTCCGCTGACCGCCAAAGGAACGGTGCGGCGGGTCTATACCAATCTCGCCGTGCTGGACGTGACGCCGCGCGGGTTCGCGGTGCGCGACATGATCCCCGGCCTGACGTTCGACGAGTTGCAGGCGCGAACGGAGGCGCCGCTGCTGCGCGACTGAAGCGGCGGCGCGCCCCTCTGGGCGACCTCCTTGCGCCCGCCCCGCCCGTCTGGTTTGTGTCCCGCCATGCGCGTCCTGCTCCGGGGTGTCCGCCGGCTGTTGAGCTTGATCGGCGGCCTGATCCTGCTCGGCGTCGTCGGGCTGGGCGGGCTGTTCTGGCTCAGCCTGCCCGGCCGCGATCAATCGCTCGCCATCCCGGGCCTCTCCGCGCCCGTGGACATCACCTTCGACCAGGACGGCGTGCCGCGCATCCGCGCCGCCAGCCTGCTCGATGCCGCGACGGCGCTCGGCTACGTCCATGCGCGCGACCGCATGTTCCAGATGGATCTCATGCGCCGCGTCGCCGCCGGGCGATTGGCGGAGCTGTTCGGCCCGCGCGCGCTGCCGATGGACCGGCAGATGCGAACGCTCGGCCTCGCGCGCCGCGCGGCGGCGGACTACCCCGCCCTGCCCGCCGACGGGCACGCGATGCTGGAGGCGTATGCGCGGGGCGTGAATGCCTGGATCGACCGGCGGGGGCGGTTCGCCGCGCCCGAGTTCGTCGTGCTTGGGCCGCCCGAGCGCTGGCAGCCCGGCGACAGCCTGCTGTGGGGCAAGACGATGGGACTGTGGCTGTCGATGAACTGGCGCACCGAGCTTGCCCGCTGGCGGCTGGAGGGCACGATGCCGCGCGAGCTGATCCTGGCGCTGTGGCCGGACCAGCACGAGCAGGGCCGCGCCGACGCCCCGGTGGGGCAAGCCACGCGCATGGACCCGACGAAGGCGGAACGTCTCGCCGATGCCTTGCCGGATTTCCCGGCTCCGTTCACCCAGCCCGACCGTGCCTCCAACGCCTGGGCGGTGGACGGGCGCCACACGACGACCGGCGCGCCGCTGCTGGCCGGCGACCCCCATCTCGGGTTCGGGTTCCCGGCCATCTGGTATCTCGCCCGGATCGACACGCCGGAGGGCACGCTGGCGGGCGCGACGTCGCCCGGCGTGCCGCTGATGATCCTGGGCCACAACGGGCGCATCGCCTGGAGCTTCACCACAAACGGCGCCGACGTGCAGGACATATTCGTCGAGACGCCGGTCGGTCCCGATCATTACCAGACCCCCGACGGCCCGCGCCCCTTCACGGTGCGCGAGGAGCGCATCCGGGTGCGCGGCCAGCCCGATGTGATGCTGCGTGTGCGCGGGACGCGCCACGGTCCGGTCATCAGCGACCTGTTCGAGCCCGCCAGTGGGCCGGTGCTCGCCGTGTCGATGGCCAACCTTCAGCCTGGAGACACCGCCGCGGAGGGGCTGCTCGCCCTCAACCGCGCGGGCAGCGTCGAGGAGGCCGGGCGAGCGGCCAGCCTGATCACCTCGCCGGTGCAGAACCTGGTGGTCGCCGACCGGCGCACGATCGGGCTGTTCGTGACCGGGCGCGTGCCGATCCGCAAATCGGGCGACGGGGCAATGCCGGTATCCGGCGCGGACGGCGCGCATGACTGGGTGGGCTGGGCCGCCGGCGAGCAACTGCCGCACTATTTCGCACCGGAGAGCGGCGTGCTGGTCAACGCCAACGAGCGGGTGGCGCCGGCTGATTTTCCGGTGTTTCTGGGCCGGGACTGGTTCGCCGACTGGCGGGCGCGGCGCATCCGGGCGCTGCTGGCCGGCCCTGAGCCGCACAGCGTCGAAAGTTTCGCGAAGATGCAGGTGGACGTGGTCAGCGAGATGGCCCGCCAGATGCTTCCCGCGCTGCTCTCGATCCCCGCTCCACCCGGTCCGGCCGGGGCCGCGCGGGGGCTGCTGGATGGCTGGGACGGCGCAATGACGATGGACCGGCCGCAGCCGCTGATCTTCGAGGCCTGGATGGGCCGCTTCTATGAGGCGCTCCTGCGCAAGGCGGGCGCCTTCGGCGGCGCCGCGGCGCCGCTGCCGGAGTTCCTGCCATCGGCGCTGTTGCCGGGCGGGGCGCATTGGTGCGGCGGCGATTGCGCGGGGCTGCTGACGCAGACCTTGCAGGACGCAACCGCCGATCTCGCCGCCCGCTTCGGCCCCGATCCGGCCGCCTGGCGCTGGGGCGCGGCGCACCAAGCGGTGTTCGCCCATCCGATTCTGGGTCAGGTCCCGGCGCTGGCCCGGCTCGGACGCATCGCCCTCCCGGTGCCCGGCAGCGATACCACGGTGTTCGCCGAGGCCATTCGGCCGGGCGACTTCCAGGCGGTGCTCGGGCCGGAGTTCCGAGGCATCTATGACCTGGCCGATCTGGACCGCAGCCGGTTCGTCATCGCGCCGGGCCAGTCGGGGAACCTGTTCAGCCCGCTGGCCCGCGACTTCCTGCAACGCTGGCGCGACGGCGGAACGGTCGCGCTGAAAGCTGCCCCGGAGAGTGTGAGCGGGCGCATTCGCCTCTCGCCCTGAACCTTCGCCATTGACCCGGCCACCCCGATTCGGAAAACATGCGGGTGGACCCAGGCACCCATGACCTACAAGCCGCCACGCCGCCCGCAATTCTTCTACACCACCGCGCCGCTGCCCTGCCCGTACGTAACGGGGCGGACGGAGCGGAAGGTGGTGACGGAGATCACCGGCCCGGACGCCGAGGCGCTGCACGACCGCCTTTCGCGGGCCGGCTTCCGGCGCAGCCACAACATCGCCTATGCGCCGGTCTGCCCCGCGTGCCAGGCGTGCGTGCCGATCCGCATCCCCGCCGCCCAGTTCCAGCCCGAGCGCACGCTGCGACGGGTCGCCAAGGCGAACCAGGCGGTGGAGGGGTTCGAGGTTCCGGCGCGCGCCACCGCCGAGCAGTTCCAGCTTTTCCAGCGCTACCAGCAGACCCGCCATGGCGGCGGCGACATGGCCACGATGAGCTTCTACGACTACCGGGCCATGGTCGAGGACACGCCGATCGAGACCTTCCTCGTGGAGTTCCGCGACCCCGACGATCGCCTCGTGGCGGCCTGCCTCACCGATCGGCTGGGCGATGGGCTTTCGGCGGTTTACAGCTTCTTCGCCCCCGAACTCGCGGCCCGCTCGCTCGGCAGCTACTCGATCCTCTGGTTGATCGAACGGGCGCGTCAGCTCGATCTGCCGTACGTCTATCTCGGCTACTGGGTGCCGGAGAGCCGCAAGATGGCCTACAAGGCGCGCTTCCGTCCGACCGAGATCCTGGTGAGCGGAACGTGGCGCGTGCTGACCGCCGCCGATCTGGAGCCGGCGCTTGCGGGCGCACGCGCGCTGGTGCCGGAATCCGCGTTTTAGACCGACGTCAATGCCGTTTTCGGCACTGGACGCCTAACCCGCCCCACCAAGTCGGGTGGTGGACGACTTTAACCGCCTGCCCGCGGATGACCGCTCCTGGCGATAGCTCCTCGCGGCGCGCCTGAACCGAGCGCCCCTCAGGCCTTCACCACCGGAAATTCGCATTTCGGGTTGAGCGGATGCAGCACCTGCGCCGCCGGCGTGGTCGATACATAGTCGAACAAATCCCAACCGCCGGGCTTGGACGGGTTCTTCGTCTTCCACAGATAGGCCGGAAACTCGCCGCGCCCGTCCGAGCGGATGCTTCCCTGGAAGCAATCGTCATCGACCGGCATGCCCTTCATGTGCGCAACGGTATCGCGCCCACTCTTGCGAGCGTTCGCGGGGCCCATCGCCGCCGCCGTCTTCAGGTATTGCATGACGATGCTGTAAGCGCTGGCGTGCGCCATGTTCGGATACGACCCGTTGGCGAGCTTCGGCAGAACGCGCTTGGTAAAGGCGCGGGTGCGATCGTTAAAATCCCAATAGAACGACGTGGTCACGTTCAGGCCCTGGGCCAGCTCGGGGCCGATCGCGTGGACATCGGTGATGAAGATCAGGAGCGGCGCGATCGTCATCGTCTGGTTCAGGCCGAATTCGTGCGCCTGCTTGATACAGTTCACCGTGTCGGCGCCCGCATTCGCCAGCCCCAGCACCTGCGCGCCGGACGCCTGGGCCTGCTGCAGATAAGACGAGAAATCCGTCGTGTCGGGAAACGGGTAGCGAAGCGTGCCCTTCACCGTGCCGCCGCCCTTCTTCACTACGTTGGCGGTCTGTTCCTCGAGTGTAATGCCGAATACGTAATTCGCCGTGACGATGAACCAGCTCTTTCCCTTTGGCTGCTTGACGATGGACCCGCCCTGGGACACCGCCAGCATGTAGTTGTCGAAGCTCCAGACGATCGTGTTTGGACTGCACTGCTTGTCGGTCAGGTCCGTCGACGCCGCCGACGCGTTGAGCATGATCTTGTTCTTCTCCTTGCTCACTTGCGCGACCGCCAGCGCCACCGAGGAGGTCGGAACGTCCACCGTGGCATCCACTCCCTGGTCATACCACTGCCGCGCGATGCTGGAGGCCACGTCCGGCTTGTTCTGGTGGTCGGCGGAGATCACCTCCACATCGAAACCGTGCGCCGACGGGTTGAACTCCTCAACGGCCTGGCGGGCGCACGCCACGGAATTGGGGCCTGTCGTGTCTCGGTAGGTGCCGCTGAGATCCGTGAGCACGCCGAGCCTGATCTTCGGCCGGGCCTGGGCGCGGGCGCCGACCAGCGGAGCGGTCAGCGCGGCGGCGCCGGCGAGGGCTCCGCGACGGGTAAGCTGCATGGACTGCCTCCGGAACTCGTTTGTCTAAAGTCCGGCCTAGTGGCCCCATCGCGCGACGGACGTCAACCCGGAGCCGGACCGAACCGGCCGGATTTCGGGAAACCGCTGGGCGGTGTCCGCCCGGCTTGGCCACGCTCGCCGAGCCACGCGCGCAGGTCGGTCTCCGTCCGGATGCGCTCCCCGCTGCGCCAGCTCAGCCCGTCGGCGAGGCGGAATACGCGGGCATCGGCCAACCCGCCCTCCTTGTAGCGTTGCAGGATCACGCCAGCGCCGCGCGGCATCTCCGGAACCTGATCGAGCGGGAAAACGAGCAGCCGGCGGTTCTCGCCCACCGCCGCGACATGATCGCCCTCGGCCGGCAGACAGAGCGCCGCCTCCTCGCCGGGGCGCAAATTGAGCACCTGCTTGCCGGCGCGGCGCTCGGCTAGCAACTCGCCCGCCGCGACGACGAAGCCGCGGCCGGTACTGGACGCGACGAGATACCGCCCCGTCTCGGCGTGGACGAACAGCGCCACGACGTCGGCGTCGTTGCCAAATTCAGCCAGTAGACGCACCGGCTGGCCGTCGCCGCGCCCGCGCGGCATGTCGGCCGCCTTCAGCGTGTAGGCGCGACCGTTGGTGGCGAACAGGCACAGCCGGTCCGTCGTCTGGCACGCCAGCATCATCTTGAGCTGATCGCCCTCCTTGAAGCGCAGCTCGGCGGCATCGGCGACGCTGCCCTTCAGGGCGCGAATCCACCCCTTCTCCGAGAGGATGACGGTGATCGGCTCGCGCTCGACGAACCCGTCCGCCGCCACCTCGACCACGGCCGGCGGCGTACCGATCCTGGTGCGCCGATCGCCGAGCGGGCCGGTGCCGAAGCGGGCGCGAATCTGCTCCAGCTCGGCGGCGATGCGGTCCCAGCGCACCCCTTCATCGCCCAGCAGCACCTGAATTTCCTTCCGCTCGCGGGAGAGGGCCTTGTGCTCCTTGCGGATCTCCATCTCCTCGAGCCGGCGGAGGCTGCGCAGGCGCATGTTCAGGATCGCCTCGGCCTGGGCGTCGGTCAGCTCGAAGCGCGCAATCAGAGGTGGTTTCGGCTGCTCCTCCTCGCGGATGATGCGGATCACCTCGTCGAGGTTCAGAAAGACGATCAGGTACCCGTCCAGCATCTCCAGCCGCCGCTCGATGGCAGCCAGACGATGGCGCGACCGGCGCAGCAGCACCTCATGGCGGTGGTCGAGGAAGGCACGCAGCACCTCGGGCAGGCTCATCACCCGGGGCGTGCGCGTGGCGTCGAGCACGTTCATGTTCAGCGGGAAGCGCTGCTCCAGGGCCGTCGCGCGGAACAGGGTTTCCATCAGCACCTCGGGCTCGACCCCGCGCGTGCGCGGCTCCAGCACTAGGCGCACCTTGTCGGTGCTCTCGTCGCGCACGTCGCCCAGCAGGGGGAGCTTCTTGTCCTCGATGAGTTGCGCGATCTGCTCGATGAGGCGGGCCTTCTGCACCTGATAGGGGATCTCGGTGACGACAATCTGCCAGGCGCCGTACTTGGCGCTCTCGCGTTCCCAGCGGGCGCGAACCCGGAACCCGCCGCGCCCGGCCTCGTAGGCGGCCAGGACCGCCGACGGGTCCTCCACCAGCACGCCCCCGGTCGGGAAGTCGGGGCCGGGCATCAGGCGGACCAGATCGGATGCGGTCGCGCCGGGATGGCGGATCAGGTGGATCGCGGCCGCGCAGACCTCGCCCGCGTTGTGCGGCGGAATCGAGGTCGCCATGCCGACCGCGATGCCCGCGGCGCCATTGGCGAGCAGGTTCGGGAACGCGCCGGGCAGCACGACCGGCTCGTGCTCCTCGCCATCATAGGTGGGCCGGAGATCGACCGCGTCCTCGTCGATGCCGGCGAGCATCGCCTGCGCGACCTCGGTCAGCCGGGCCTCGGTGTACCGCATGGCGGCGGCGTTATCGCCGTCGATGTTGCCGAAATTGCCCTGGCCCTCGACCAGCGGATAGCGGACGGCGAAATCCTGTGCCAGCCGCACCAGCGCGTCGTACACGGCGATGTCGCCGTGCGGGTGGAACTTGCCGATCACGTCGCCGACCACGCGGGCGCATTTCTTGAAGCCGGCGGCGGGATCGAGCCGCAGCAGGTGCATGGCGTAGATCAGCCGCCGATGCACCGGCTTGAGCCCGTCGCGCACGTCGGGCAGCGAGCGCGACATGATGGTGGAGAGCGCATACGCGAGATACCGCTCCGAGAGCGCGTCAACCAGACGCGTGTCCTCGATGCGGCCGATGTCATCGGGCATCCGGGATCTCCTGCGCCGCCGCGGCATCGGCCAGGGCGGCGACCCGGTCGTATAGCATCAGGCGCGCAGAGGGCAGCGGCTTGTGGTGCAGTCCGAAGGCATCGCGGACGAGGAAGTGCCCGGTCAGGCGCAGGCCGTCGCGCCAATCGGCCGCGCTTCCCTCCGCGTCCGGATGCAGCAGGAAGCCGGGGAGCGGGAGCAGGCGGTCGCGCCAGGCGCCGGCGGCGGCGGCCACGACCGCCCGACCGCTGCGCGGGGAGACATAGGCGAGGCCCTCGGCCGCGCCGGTGACGGCGCAAGTTGCGAGGTCGAGGCCGTAGCCCAGCTCGGCGAGCAGAACCGCTTCCCACCGTACCAGCTCGGCCAGCATGGGCGTGCCTCGCGAAAGCCCTGCGATCAGGCGGACGAGGCCGTGGAACGCGCGCGGATGGGCCTCGCGCTCGGGCAACGCGCCGGCCGCGACGGCGCAGGATCCCGCGAGCGTCGCCAAAGCGAGCGGATCATCCATCGCGAGCGCCGCCCCGGGATGCACCAGTTCGGCGCTGAAGCTGCCGAGTTGGTCGGCGAGGCGGGCGACCCAGCGCACCTGAACGAGGTTGCCCGGCTGCCACAGCGACGTGCGCCCGCGCGCGCCGCCTCCGCGGGCAAGGCCGTGATGCAGCCCGTGCGCCTCGGTCAGCACCGAGGCGAGCGAATCGCCTTCGCCGTAGGGCCGCGCCTCCAGGACGACGGCCGGTGCCTCCCAGTCCATGCACGCGGGCCTAGCTGATGGTCAGAACCAATGGAAGCCGTGCGCCATAAGCCCGAACATGGCACCGAGGACGCCAAGAACGCTTCCCCAACCCGCGAGCATGACCCCGAGCAGCCAGCGGAAGCTGGCGAGATGCTCGGCCGCCATCCTGTCCAGCCGCCGCTCAACCGTTTCGAAGTGCCGCTCAACCGCTTCGAAGTGCCGATCGACCGACTCGAAGTGCCGATCGACCAACTCGAATCGGCGATCGACCGCGGCGAAACGTCCGTCGGTCGCATCAAAACGACGCTCGATCCGGGTCAGGGTTTCGGCCGTCGTCTGGGCGATGTGCTCCAAAATGGCGACGCGCGTCTCCATGTCAGTAGGATATCGGCCGCCTCCGGCCGGTTCAACAGGGGTGTCTGGCATGAGCGCGCTCCTTCCCGCGTCCATATCCGCCCGCCTCGATGAATGCTCCGCTACTCGGTATCATCCAACCCAAGAGCCCGCAGCCGTGCCCGTTCGTCATCCCAGCCCGCGCGTTCCTTGACGTTCAGGAACAGATGGACCGGCCGCTCCAACGCTACCATTAGTTCGGCGCGGGCGCGGGCGCCGATCTGGCGGATGCGGCTGCCGCCGGCACCGATCAGGATGGCCTTGTGGCCCGGCCGGGCCACGTAGATCGTCACGTCCACCCGCACACTGCCGTCCGCACGTTCCTGCCAGCTCTCGGTTTCGACGGTGGTGGCGTACGGCACTTCCTCGTGGGTCTGCAGGAATACCTGCTCGCGCACCATCTCGGCTGCGAGCAGCCTGTCGGGAAGGTCGGTGAGGTCGTCGGGCGGGAAAAGGAACGGCCCCTCGGGCATGGCGGCGGCCAGCGCGGCGGCGACCCGGTCGAGCCCGTCCCCGGTCAAGGCGCTCACCATGAAGGTCTCCTCGAACGGCGCGAGCGCGGTCAGCGTGGCCACGGCCGGCAGCAGCCGGGGCGGGGCGACGAGATCGACCTTGTTCAGAACGAGCCAGCAGCGGCGCCTGCTCTCGCCCAGCCGCTCGGCGATCTCGCGCACGGCCTCGGTCGCGCCCGACCGCGCGTCCACCAGCAGCAGCGCGAGGTCGGCATCGCGCGCTCCGGTCCAGGCGGCCGCCACCATCGCGCGGTCGAGCCGCCGGCGCGGGCGGAAGATGCCGGGCGTGTCCACCAGCAGAACCTGGCTCTCGCCGTGCATCAGGATGCCCAGCACGCGGAACCGGGTCGTCTGGGCCTTCGGCGTGACGATGGAGAGCTTGGCGCCCGTGAGGCGGTTCAGCAATGTGGATTTGCCGGCGTTCGGTATGCCGAGGATGGCGGCGAACCCGCAGCGCGTGGATGGTCCGGGGCTCACCGGGTGAGCGCCCGGAGCAAATCCTCGGCCGCGATCTGCTCGGCCGCCTGCTTGCTGCCGGCGGTGCCGGTGCCGGTCTGCCCGCCCGCGTCGACGCTGACGGTGAACGCCGGCGCGTGCGGCGGACCGGAGCGGGCGACCTCGGTGTAGCGCGGCAGATCCCAGCCGCGCCCCAGCGCCCATTCCTGCAAGGCCGTCTTGGGATCCTTCGGAGGCGTCATCTGCGCTTCGATCGCCTGCTGCCATGCCCGCCGCACGAATCCCCTTGCCGGCTCCAGCCCGCCATCGAGATAGAGCGCGCCCAGCGCCGCCTCCAGGGCGTCGGCCAGCACGGTGGCGCGCTTCTTCACGCCTGCGCGCGCCTCGCCGGGAGAGACCGCCAGCGCCGCCTCCATTCCGATCGTTTCGGCGACGGCGGCGAGCACCGGCTGGGAGACGAGGTGTGCGAGACGCCGGCCGAGATGGCCCTCCTGCTCGACCGGGTATCGCTCCACCAGCCACTCGGCGATCAGCAGCCCGAGGACCCGGTCGCCCATGAACTCCAGCCGCTCGTTGGAGCCGATGCCGTGTCGTCCCCGGCGGTGCGCGGCAGCGGAGCGGTGGGTCAGCGCCTCGCGTAGCAACTCCGGGCGGGTGAAGCGATGGCCGAGGATGGTCTCAATGGGCGCCGTCACGCCCGCCGGCCGCGCATCATGGGATGATGTGCCCGATCCGGCCCCAGCGGACCTCGAAGGGCCACATCCAGACCTCCCACCACGGCGCGCGCGGGTCGATCGAGAAGAACAGCACCTCGGCCTTGCCGACCAGGTTTTCCATTGGCACGAAGCCCCAGAAACGGCTGTCGGCGCTGTTGTCGCGATTGTCTCCCATCACGAACAGCTCGCCGTCTGGAACCGTGTACACTGGCGTGTTGTTGGCCTCGCCCAACTCCGTCGCCTTCAGGATGTGGTGGCGCACCCCGCCGGGCAAATCCTCCTGGTACTCGCGCAGCGCCATGGAAACGCCCTCGTCATTGACCACGTACTCGCCCTCGGGCCGGCGCGGCACCTCGCGGCCGTTGATCTGCAACCGCCCGTTGATGACCTGCACCGCGTCGCCGGGCAGGCCGATCACCCGCTTGATGTAATCGACCGACGTGTCGCGCGGGTACTTGAACACCACCACGTCGCCGCGCCGCGGAGTCGAGCCGAAGATCCGCCCCGAAAACAGGTCGGGCGCGAACGGGAAGGAGTAATGCGAGTAGCCGTAGCTGTATTTCTCGACGAACAGGTAGTCGCCTACCAGAAGTGTCGGGATCATGCTGCCGGAGGGAATGTTGAACGGCTCGAACAGGAAGGTGCGGATCACCACGGCGATCAGCCCGGCATAGACGATCGTCTTGACGTTATCGAGGAGGCCGTTCGACCTTCGCTTCGACTTGGTGGTCGCGGTCATTCAGGAAATGGTCCATCCAGATCGGCCGGGATCAAGCGCATGCGTCCCGGCGCTGTCAAGAAATGCGGAGCGCGGTCACGCCGGCGACACGCCGAGCGCCGAAATGATCACCTGCGCAAAGGCGTATGGGTACTCGTCGGTCATGGTCAGCGAAACGACCGCCTGCATTCCCGGCGGCGTGATCGCGGCGAGCCGGGCCGCCGCCCCGCCGGCCAGGCGCAGCGTGGGCTGGCCGGACGGCAGGTTGACCACACCGAGATCGGAGAAGAACACGCCCCGGCTGAAGCCGGTCCCCAGCGCCTTCGCTCCGGCTTCCTTGGCAGCGAACCGCTTGGCAAAGGTGCCGGCCCGAATGCGCTCCGTCCGGCGGGCCGCCTTCGCCCGCTCGGTCTCGGTGAAAACACGCGTCAGAAATCGGTCGCCGTGCCGAGCGATCGCCGCCTCGATCCGGCGGACGTCGCAGATGTCGCTGCCGAGGCCGAGGATCATGCCCTGCGTCATCCCCCGGATGATCCCCGGAGCGATCACCCCTTGGCCCGCTCCACGCTCTTGATCGTCCTGGCGCCCCGCAGACCGGCGATCACCTTGGACAGGTGCGGCAGGTCGCGCACCTCGACGTCGATCAGGACCTCGATGAAGTCCTGCTGGCGGTTGACGATCCGCAGGTTGGCGACGGCGCCCTCGTGCTTGGCGACGGCGTTGGCGAGGTCGGCAAGCGTCGAGGGCTCGTTGGCGGCGATGGCGCTGACGCGGGCCGTGTGTCCCCCCTTGCCCAGCGAGCCGAGATTCCAGCCCACCTCGATGAACCGCTCGGGTGTGGCGGCAAAGCTATCCAGCGTCTGACAGGCCCGCCCGTGGATCGTGACACCCTTGCCGGTGGTCACGATCCCGACGATCTCGTCGCCCGGCACCGGGTGGCAGCAACCGGCGAAGTAATACGCCATGCCGGGCACCAGGCCCGTGATCGGCATTCCGCTGTCGAGCCGCGCCCCGCCCCGCGCGGACGGGCGCGGCGTTAGCGTCGAGATGACGCGGGGCGCGCGCGGCGTCTGGCGCAGCTCGGGATAGGCGGCGTGGACCACGTCCTTCGGACCAAGAGTGCCATTCCCGACCGCGATGAACAGTTCGTCCATCAGCGAGAGCTTCAGAGTTTTCAGCGCGGGTTCCAGCGCCTTCTCCGACCCGTCCACGCCCGCCTGACGGAACGCCTTCGTCAGCTCGGCCCGGCCCCGATCAAGGTGCTCCTGGCGCAGTTGCTGATGAATGAAGCGCCGAACGCGCGCGCGCGCCTTGCCGGTGACGACGAACCGCTCCCACTGCGCCGACGGCGTGCCGCCGCGCGCGGTCATGATCTCGACCTGGTCGCCGTTCTGCAGCTGGTAGCGCAGCGGCATCAGCCGCCCGTTCACCTTGGCCCCGACGCAGGCGTCGCCCACCTGGCTATGCACCGCGTAGGCGAAATCCACCGGCGTCGCCCCGCGCGGCAACTGGATGAGCTGGCCCTTCGGCGTGAAGCAGAAGACTTGATCGCCGTAGAGTTCAAGCTTGGTGTTTTCCAGGAATTCGTCGGGAGCCGAGGAATTCTCCAGGATTTCCAGCAGATCCTGCACCCAGCGGAACTGGTGCAGATCGCTCGGGGAAGCTTCATGCTGCTTGTACAGCCAGTGCGCCGCGACCCCGGCCTCGCCTACGTCGTTCATCTCCTGCGTGCGGATCTGCACCTCGATCTTTTGGTTGCGCGGCTCGCGCAAGGTGACGCCGGTGTGCACGCTTTGATAGCCGTTCGCCTTCGGCGTCGAGATGTAGTCCTTGAAGCGCCCGGCGATCACCGGATAGGCGGAGTGGACGGCGCCGAGCGCGGCGTAACAATCCTCCTTGCTGGGCACCACGATGCGGAACGCCATGATGTCGGAGAGCTGCTCGAAGGCGACGTTTCGCTGGTGCATCTTCTCCCAGATCGAAAACAGCGACTTCTCGCGTCCGGTGACGCTCAGAACCGGCACGCCGGCTCCCTCGCAGACGCGGCGCAGTTCCTGCCGAACATCCTCGATCACGTCGGCGCCCTGCCCGCGCAGGAAGTTCAGGCGGGCCTGGATGGTCTCGAACGCTTCCGGTTCCAGTTGCCCGAAGGCGAGCGTCTGAAGCTCGGTCTTGACCGCGTCCATGCCGATCCGCTCGGCGAGCGGCGCGTAGATCTCCATCGTCTCGCGGGCGATGCGCTTGCGCCGGTCGGCGTCCCGAATGAAGTGGAGCGTCCGCATGTTGTGCAGCCGGTCGGCGAGCTTGACCAGCAGCACGCGGATGTCGCGGCTCATCGCCAGCACGAGCTTGCGAAAGTTCTCCGCCTGCTTGGTGCGGTCGGACTGCAGCTCTAGGCGCGTCAGCTTGGTCACGCCATCGACCAATCCCGCTACCTCGCGGCCAAAGCGCCGCTCGATGTCGGGCAGGCCGACCTGGGTGTCCTCGATGACGTCGTGCAGGAGGCCGGTGACGATGCTGGCCGTGTCGAGCCGATAGCCGGCCAGGATGTCGGCGACCGCGACCGGATGGGTGATGTAGGGGTCGCCGTTGTCGCGCTTCTGCGCCCCATGCGCCTTCATGGCGAGCACATAGGCGGCGTCGATGAGCGGCAGGTCGGACTTGGGGTCGTAGGCGGCGACCTTCTCCGTCAGCTCGAACTGGCGGATGATCGGCGGCCGCTCACGCGGCTCGGCCGGCGCGGTGACGCCCTCCGGGGCGGGCAGCGGCTGGGCGCGGTCGAACGGCGCATGGACGGGCGCGGAAAGTGGGCGGGCTGGAGCGCCGTCGGCCATGCCCGCCCTAACGGCGACGCCCGGCGAGTTCCGCCTCGATCGCGGCTTCCACGTCCTCGGGCGAAAGCTCCCCCTCGGTCTCGGTGGGCAGGTTCGCCGCCTCCTCCTCGGCGGTGATGTCCTGAAGGCCGAAGATGTTCTGGTCGGTGGGGATCAGGTCCAGCACCTCCTCGTCGGCGGGCTCCGGCTCGGGCGCTCGCGACAGCGATTTGATGAGGTCCTGTTCAAGACGCAGCAACTCGATCGTCTCGTCGGCAATCTCGCGCAGCGCGACGACGGGGTTCTTGTCGTTGTCGCGATCGAGGGTCAGTTCCTCCCCCCGGCTGAGATTGCGCGCGCGTTGGGCGGCGAGCAAAACAAGCTCGAAACGGTTGGGAACTTTCTCGACGCAGTCTTCAACGGTCACGCGCGCCATGCACAGCTACTCCGGGCCGATGATCAGGGGACGGCACCGACATTTAAGCGAGATCGGCCGCCGATGCAAGGAACCGGCCAGCTAAAACGGCCACGCGGCCTGCGACGGGAGCGCGGCGAGCAGCGCCTCAACCCGCGCGCCGAGGCGTGGATGCACCCACCCCGGCGCGACATCGGCGAGAGGCGCGAGGACGAAGGCGCGTTCGTGGGCGCGTGGGTGCGGCAGGATCGGGTCGGGCGCGTCGCGCACCCGGGCGCCCATCGCGATTAGGTCGAGGTCAAGCCGGCGCGCCGCGTTCGGCGCGCCGCGGCGGCGCCCGAAGCCGTCCTCGATGGCGAGCAGGGCGGCCAGCAGTGCGGCAGGGTCGGCGTGGCCCGCCAGGAGCGCGACCCCGTTGACGTAGTCCGGCTGCTCCGAGGCCGGCACGGGCGCGCTCCGCCACCAGCGCGACAGGCCGCGCAGCCGCAGCCCCGCGAGCGCATCGAGCGCCGCGGCGGCCTTCCGGCATGTGTCGAGCGGGGACGCGCCATCGGGCGCGGGCAGGTTGGCGCCGATCGCGACCAGGATCATCGGGGCCGGGATCATCGGGGTGTTCCGTCCGGCGACAATTCACAACGCCACGGGTTGGTGGGATGATCCCGTCGTCTGCTCCGGGCACGAGTCTTGGCCCGGCCTGCCCCGCTTCGGACGACCCGCATCATCCAGGGATCATCATGGACCCGCATTTCCTGCCCAACGAGCGCATCGGCCTGTTCATCGACGGCGCCAACCTCTACTCCGCCTCGCGCAACCTGGGCTTCGACGTCGACTACCGCAACCTGCTCGAATACTTTCGGGGGCTCGGCAATGTCGTGCGAGCCTATTATTACGCAGCCGTGCTAGAAACCGAGGACTACTCCCCGCTCAAGCCGCTGACCGACTGGCTCGCCTACAACGGCTACGCCCTCGTCACCAAGCCGGCGAAGGAGTTCACCGATGCCGCCGGTCGGCGGCGCGTGAAGGGCAACATGGATATCGAGTTGGCGGTGGACATGCTGGAACTCGCGCCAAGGCTCGACCACGTCGTGCTGTTCAGCGGCGACTCCGATTTTCGCCGGCTGGTCGAGGCGGTGCAGCGCAAGGGCGTGCGCGTCTCGGTCATCTCCTCGATCCGAACCAGCCAGCCGATGGTCTCCGACGAGTTGCGCCGACAGGCTGACCAATTCATCGAGTTGGCCGACATCGCCAAGGAGTTCACACGCCGGCAGACCGAGCCGCGCGCGCGTCCCCCAGCGGTGCGGCCGACGCCGGCCGATCCGTTCAACGACCAGACGCCAGCGTGAGCGAGGCCGCCCGGCGCCAGGCCCTCATGGCGCTGCCGGAAGTCCCAGGGGAGGGCCCTGGGGAGGGCCCTGGGCCGGACTGTCCGCGGTGCGACCGGCTGGCGCTGTTTCGCGCCGCGAACCGGACGCGGTTTCCCACCTGGTTCAACGCGCCCGTCCCGAGCTTCGGTCCGCGGGATGCGCCCATCCTCATCGTCGGGCTGGCGCCGGGGCTGAAGGGCGCCAATCGCACGGGCCGGCCCTTCACGGGCGACCACGCCGGCGTGCTGTTATACCAGACCTTGCTGCGCTTCGGCCTGGCGAGCGGCGACTACGGGGCGGACCCGACGGACGGGCTCGCGCTGACGGGCTGTCGCATCGTGAACGCGGTGCGCTGCGTCCCGCCGGCCAACAAGCCGCTGCCGGCCGAGGTGGGCGCCTGCAATCGCTTTCTCGCGGCGGAGCTAGCGGCCATGCCCGCGCTTCGGGCGATCCTCGCATTGGGGGTCCTGGCGCACGCCGCCGTGCTGCGGGCGACGGGGCTCTCGCCATCGCGCGCGCGGTTCCGGCACGGCGCGATCCACCCTCTCCCAAACGGCAGAGTGCTGGCGGATAGCTATCACGTCTCGCGCTACAACACGAACACGGGCCGGCTGACCTCGGACATGTTCGAAACCGTCATCCGCACCCTTCTCTCGCGGCTGGAGGGCCGAACCGCTTCGAGCTGAGACGTGTTGAAAGCCGGGCCGCATCGGCCCGGCTTTCCGTTGCGTCGGCGCGATCAGCCGCCCTTCGCATCCGGGGTGGGGTTGGCGCCGCTCCCGGTGCCTTGTGCGGCGTGCGTCGCATCGTGGCCGCCGGAACTAGAGGCGGCCGTACTACTGGTCGCGCCGCCGGTCTTGTCAGTGGTGTTCGCGCTCTGCTGGTTCTGCTGGCCTTGGGTCTGATTATCGGTGCTCGCCTGGGTGGAACCGCTCTGGCCGTTCGCGGCGTTGGCGTTTACGCCGCTGCTGGAGCTGGACTCGCCGCCAAGGTTGTTGTTGGCGGTATTGCTCTCGGTGCTTCTGCCGGGAGACGGGGCGGGCTGGGTGGCGCTGTTGTAGCTGCTCACGATCCCCTTGGAGCCGTTAGTCCCGCCGCCGCTGTAGCTGGACTGATTTCCATAACCGCTGTTGGGAGCATTCGTGCCGGAATTGAACCCTGTCTGGCCGTTGGAGCTGCTGGCGTTTCCGCTCCAGCCGTTGTTCATGCCGCCGCTGTAGCCTGATTGTCCGTTGGTCGCCCAGCCGTTGTTCATGCCAGAGTTGTATTGGTCCTGCTGGCTGTACCCGCTGTTACCCGCACGATAGCCATTCTGCTCAGCGTTTTGCTGACCGTAGCCGCTGTTCATGCCTGAATTATAGCCGTCCTGCTGGCTCGACCCGCTGTTCCCTGAGTTGTAGCCGTTCTGCTGGCCATAGCCTTCGGTCATTCCTGGATTGTAGCCGTTCGGCTGACCAGATGTGTTACCTCCACTGGTATATTCATTCTGCTGGCCGGAGCGGTTGTTCATTCCAGAGTTGTAGCCGTTCTGCTGGCCGTAGCCGTTGGTCATTCCAGGATTGTAGCCGTTCTGCTGACCCGATGTGTTATCTCCACTGGTGTACCCATTCTGCTGGCCATAGCCGTTGTTCATTCCAGAGTTGTAGCCGTTCTGCTGGCCATATCCGTTGTTCATACCGCCGTTGGAACCATAGCGCTGGCCGTTGCCGTTCTCCGGTCCGCCGTTGTAGCCGTTCTGCTGGCCGTAGCCGTTGTTCATACCGCCGCTGGAGCCGTAGCGCTGGCCGTTGCCGTTGTCCATTCCGCCGTTGTAACCGTTCTGCTGGCCGTAGCCGTTCTGCTGGCCGTAGCCGTTGTTCATACTACCGCTGGAGCCGTAGCGCTGGCCGTAGCCGTTCTCCATTCCGCCGTTGTAGCCGTTCTGCTGGTTGTAGCCGCTCTGCTGGTCGTAGCCGTTCTGCTGGCCGTAGCCGTTGTTCATTCCGCTATTATAGCCATTCTGTTGGCCGTACCCGTTGCCCATCCCGTTGTAGCCATTCTGACCGCCCCCGTTGTAGGTCTGGTCGCTCCCGCCGGAGTTGGTGCCGTAGTTCTGGCCCATCGGGCCGTACGCGCCCACTTGCGCCATTGCCGCGGGAGCCGCGAGCAGCGCGCCAATGGCGGTGAGCGTGCCGAGCTTGCCGAGTGACATCATGTTAGCGTGACTCCTTTGCCCGTTCATCCTGCCTTCGTAAGGGATGGGAGAGGGCGGGTGACCCCCCGCGCGATACCGACGTCTCTGTGCGTCTTTGCCGGCTCGGCGCGCGCCCTGGGCAATCGCCCAATCGAAGACGTCGACAGACGCCTCTCTCCCGCGTGGAACTAAAACGCCGGACATGCGCCAGGGGTGGCACGGATGACCCAGAAGTTAAGGGCACCCCGCGAGCGAGCGGCTTCAGCCGTAGCGTTCCTCGGCCCAGGGATCGGCGTCGTTGTGATAGCCCCGCTGCTCCCAGAAACCGGGACGGTCGACCAGGGTGATCTCCACCCGCCGGACCCATTTCGCCGACTTCCAGAAGTAGAGATGCGGGATCACCGCGCGCAGCGGGCCGCCGTGCTGGCGCGAGAGCGGCGCGTCGTTCCAGGTGTCGGCCAGCAGCGCGTCCGGCTGGTCGAACTGGTGGAGCCGCACGTTGGTGGTGTAGCCGTCATGGGCGTGGAACACGATCGAACGCGCCTCATCCTTCGGCTCCACCAGCGCCAGAAGCGTGCGCGCGGCGACTCCGGCCCAGCGGTTGTCGTAGCGCGACCACTGGGTGACGCAGTGGATGTCGGACACCACCGTGGTGCGGGGTAGCGCCCGGAATTCGTCCCAGTTCAGACTGATGGGCCGGCGCACCGCGCCGTCGATGTCCAGCCGGAATTTCTGAATGGCCACATCCGGCTGGCTGCCGAGGTCGAGGACGGGCCAGTTGCGCACCAACGTCTGTCCCGGCGGCAGCCGATCCCGCGCGGGGTCCGCCGTGGTGCCCGTGAGGAGCCGGCCTTGCCGCGCCCAGGCCTGCTTCGCGGCGATCAGCTTGTCGCGCCGCGGACTGTCATCCATCGATGATCGCCGCGCGCAGCCGCTCTCGCGCCGCCTGCCCCGCCGGCAAGGTCCGCGCGTTCACGATCGCAACCCGGAAGCCGCCCGGCGGCATGGCATGGTGCGCGGGGTCGCGGCCCTCGTGAAAGGTGATCTGTACGCTGGAGACGTCGGGCATCCGGCGCACCGCCTCGACCAGCTCGGCCGGCGGGTGACGATAGCGGCGGCCGTGCGGGACGAACAGCACGACGCTGAAGCCGTCCGCGCGGTCTGCGTCGGGGAAACGCCACTCCTGGTGCTCATAGAGGCGCACCAACGCTGCAACCCAGCCCGTGCCGTAGAGATCGGGCCACTGGTCGGCGAAGCGCAGATGCGCCTCGATGATGCGGCCGCCGATCGTCTCGAAATTCGCCATCCCGGTGTAGCCGGCCAGGTGAGCTTTGGCCCACGCGCCGCACCAATCCTCTACCTCCGCCATCGGCTCGGCGTGGATGTGCCAGTGGTCGAACGTGCCGCCCGGCGTGACGGCCCCCGTGGCGTGCCGCCACCAACGCGGCACGCCGTTCAGCAGGACGACGTCGGTGCTGACGTGCCGGCCGGTCAGCAAGGTGGACCAGAAATGGCCCGGCGTCAGCGCGGCCTTGTATTCCGTGGCGGATCCGATCGCCAGGCTGCCCGTCCCCATGCCGCGCAAATTCATGATCGGCTTGGAAAATACCGGAAAGGAAGCCGGCATGACCCCGTGCGGCGCGGCCTCCAGGCCCTGCGACAGCGCGACGGCAAGCTTGTCATAGATCCACCGCTGCGCCGGATACCACGTCCAGGAATCCGCATCCTCGGTGGAAATGCGGACATCATCGGGGCAGGCGACGCCCTCGAAATACTGCATACGCCATGGATCGGCCTCGCAGATCGGCATGGGATCACCCGGCAGGCAGGGTTTCGGGGCGCAGGCGCGGCGGCAGGCTCGCCAGCGCGTCGGCGGTGTCGAAATCCCGCAGCACCGCGTCCTCGCCCATCTCCACCTCGGCCACCTGCTCCAGATGCCGGCTCAGCAGGGAACGCGCCCCGGAATCGCCGGTGAGTTCCAGCATCTCGGGGAAGAAGCGACGATCCCACAGCATCGGGTTGCCCTGCTTGCCGCGAAAGGTCGGCAGCACGATGAGCCTTCCCTCGTCGGCGTCGTAGGCGCCCAACAGGCGGTCGATCATGCGCCCCGTGACCAGCGGCATGTCCCCCAGGCAGACCAGCGCGGCGGCGGCCTCGGATGGGACGGCCGCGATCCCGGCCTTGAGGCTCGCCGACAGACCCTCCGCGAAGTCGGGCGCGTGGACGTGGCGCACCGGGCGTCCGCCGAGCGCGTGCTCGATCTCGTTCGCCATGTGGCCGGTGACGACCAGAATTGGGCGGGCCTTGGACGACAGCACGTTGTCGATCACCCGCGCGATCATCGGCTTGCCGGTGCGGTCGGCCACCAGCAGCTTGTTGTGCGGCGCCATCCGCCGCGACCGCCCGGCCGCGAGCACCACGGCCGCGATCACCGGCGCGCTGCGCGGCGCCGGCCCTGAGCGAACGACGGCCGGCGCCTTCTCGCGGGGCAGCGGCCGTGCGTCCATCTCCTTCAGCAGCCCGCCGACACCGAGGCCCATCACGTCGGCCGGCCGGACGGGCAGGTCCGCGAACAGACGCGGCAGGATGAAGTCGATGCCGTTCAGCTTGGGGCTCTTCGCGCAGCCGGGCAGCACCAGCGCCGGGCGGCTCCCGATGCGCCCGACGCAGATCAGATTGCCGGGATCGACCGGCATGCCGAAGTGCACGATCTCCCCGCCGGCGCGCACGATGGAAGCCGGACCCACGTCGCGCCGGTCCACGACCGCCGACGCCCCGGCGATCAGCAGCAGCTCGGCCCCCTGCCCGATCAGGCTCTCCAGCGCGGTCACCACCGGCGCCTCCTCGTGCGGCGTGCGGAGCGCGGGCAGCAAGGTGCCGGTCAGCCGGTTCACCCGCTCGCCCGTCACGGCGATGGCCTTCTCGGTGGCGCTCTCCTTCATGCCCGGCAGCTCGGTCACCACCAGCCCGACCTTCAGCGGCCGGAACGGGTGGAGCCGCAGCGCCGCGCCGCCCTGGCGCGCGATGGTCACCGCCACGTCGAGCAGCGCGCCGGGCACCGCGAACGGGACGATCTTGATCGTCGCAACGAGGTCCTTGGCCGCGACCACGGCGAAGTCGGGCAACGTCCCAAGCGTCAGGCTCTCGTCGATCCCGTTGATGCGGTCCACCTTGCGCGCATCGACGCGCAGCAGGCCCGGCGCCTCGGCCGCGAGGTTCACGCGCCCCGTGCCGGCCCGCGAGCGGGCGAGCAGCGGCGCGACCAGCGGATCGGCCAGCCGGTCGGCGGCGATGTCCTCCGGCACGTCGCCCGGGTCGAGCCGCGCGGCGATCACCTCGGTCCAGCCTGCTTGCCGCAACGCCGCGATCGCCGCCTCGTCCAGCACCGAGCCCTTGCGGATCATGCGGTCGGCGAGGCGATGGGAATGCGCGTTGATGGCGCCCTTCGCCTCCGCGAGCGCGACCGGGCCGAACCTCATGCGGCCTGCTGAGCCGGCCGGCGGCTCGCGAGCGCCGAGCCCCGACGCACCGCCACCAGCTCGGCCACGATCGAAAGCGCGATCTCGGGCGCCGTCACCGCCTCCAGACCAAGCCCCACAGGCCCCCGAATCCGCGCCATCGCCGCGTCATCGTGGCCCAGTTCGCGCAAACGCTGGAGCCGCGCGGCGTGCGTGCGCCGCGAGCCGAGGGAGCCGATGTAGAAGGCGTCCGAGCGCAGCGCGCGGTCGAGCGCGGGGTCGTCGAGCTTGGGATCGTGCGTCAGCGTGATGACGGCGGTGCGCGCGTCCGGGCGCAACTCGTCAAGCGCCTCGTCGGGCCAGTCGGTCCGGATGGTGACGTCGGGAAACCGCTCGTCGGAGGCGAACGAGCGGCGGGGATCGACCACGGTGACGGCGAAGCCGACGCCGGACGCGAACGGCACCAGCGCCTGCGCGATATGGACCGCGCCCACCACGATCAGCCGCAAGGGCGGGTTGTGCGCCTGCAGGAACCACGCGATGCCGGCCACGTGGACGGTGTCGCTTTTATCGTCGCGCAAGGCCGCCTCGGCCGCCCTGTTCAACTCGGCGCCGAGCGCGGGGTCGGGCAGCAGGTGCTGCGCCCCGTCCGACAGGCGGGTGGCGAGGACGACGGGCCGCTTTTCCTGCCGAGCCCGGGTGAGCGCGGCCAGGATCTCGGGCGTCACGTCAGCTTCTCCACGAACACCTTCACCTTGCCGCCGCAGGCCAGGCCCACCTCCCAGGCGCGCTCGTTGGTCACGCCGAAATCGAGAAGCTGCGGGGCGCCCGTCGCGATGGTCCGCATCGCCGCGTCGGCGACCGCGCCCTCGATGCAGCCCCCCGATACCGAGCCCGCCATCTTGCCCGATTTTGTCACGGCCATCTGGCTGCCGGCCGGGCGCGGGGAGCTGCCCCAGGCTTCGGTCACGGTAGCGAGCGCGACGTCCTCGCCCGCCGCGCGCCAGGCGCCGGCCTGGTTCAGCACGTCCTCGGTTTCGCCCATTGAACTCATATTACTCATGGCTCGGTCCTTTCAAACTTCGGCCGGCTCGGCTCGGGACGGGAGAGCAGGTCGACCAGCGCGCGCAGACTGGCCAGGTTGTGGACCGGCCGGAACTCGTCCACGTGCGGCAGCATGGCGCGGATGCCCTGCGATCTTGGCTCGAATCCCTCCCAGCGCAACAGCGGGTTGAGCCAGATCAGACGGCGGCAGGACCGATGCAGCCGGTCCATGCTTTCCGCGAGACCCCGCCCCGCGTCTTGCTCGCGCGGGCGATCCAGCCCGTCGGTGATCAGCAGCACGATCGCGCCCTGTCCCAGAACGCGACGTGCCCATAGCCGGTTGAACGCGCCGACCGCCTCGCCGATGCGTGTTCCGCCCGACCAGTCGGGCACGATATGCGCGACCATCTGGAACGCGACCTCGGGATCGCGATGGCGCAATTGGCGGGTGATGTTGGTTAGCCGGGTGCCGAACAGGAACGCGTGGACCCGGTCGCGGTCGTTGGTGACGGCGTGCAGGAAGTGCAGCAGGATCTGCGCGTACCGCGCCATCGAGCCGGAGATGTCGCACAGCACCACCAGCGGCGGCGGCCGCGTGACCCGGCGGGAGCGGGCGATGTCGAAGATCTCGCCACCCTGGCGGAGGCTCGCGCGGATGGTGCGCCGCAGGTCGAATGCCGGACCGAGCGGGTCGGGGCGGAGCCGGCGCGTCGTCTGATGTTGGAGCGGCAGGGCGAGGCGGCGGATTTCGCGTTTCGCGGCGGCGATCTCGGCGGCGCTCATCGCCTCGAAATCCATCGTCTGAAGATGCTCGCGCTCGCTCGCCGTCAGCGCCACGTCGATCTGTGGCGGCTTCTCGTCCGGACGCAGCTTGCGTTCGCGGGGCGGCTGAAAGGCTTCCGCGACGCGACGCGACGCCGGGGGCGGCTTGTCGCGGGGAATGTCCTTGCGGGGGTCCAGCAGCGCCGCCGCGGCGGCCCGCTCGGCGGCGGCGGGGTCGCGCCAGAACAGGTCGAAGGCGGCATCGAACACCTCCCGGTGCTCGTGGCGATGGGTCATGGAGGCCCGCAGCGCGGTCCGCGCGTCGGCGCGGCTGCCGATGTCTATGAGGGTGAGCGCCCGCAGCGCCGCCATCGCCTCCGATGGCCCGACCGGCAGGCCGGCGCGGCGCAGCAGGCGCGCGAAGTGCATCACGTTGGCGGCGAGGAGGCCGGAGGAAGTCACTCGGAAGCCAGCTCGGCGAGCGATAGACCGAATGCGGCGAGATCGGGATCGTTCTTCATCTTTCTCAGCAATTTGCCATCGTCGGTGATGAGCGGAATGCGTCGCATTTCGGCCAACGCCACATAAAGCGAGTCATAGATCGTGATGCGGAGCGCGATCGAATGCTTCAGGGCGCGATCGAGAAGCGTCGGCAGCGGCACCGGCTCGACCGGTGCCCGCATCAGGGCGGATACCCGTGCGGTCGCAAGAGACGGGGCCCATTCGCCGCGATGGACCTTTCCCCAGAGCGCGTTGACGGCCTCTGCTTGCCAATGCGATGGGGCACACATGTCGGTTCCGTTCAAAAGCAATTTCGCCTGATCGCTGAACGGCTCGGTCGCAACCCATTTTGTCGCGACCGAGGCATCAATGACGGCCGCCTTCAAGGCTCATCCGGATCGTAGTCGTAGTTCCGGTCCCGATCGGCTCGGATAATGTCCGTGCTATTGGTGGTCTGCCAGGGCGCCTCGGCCCGTAGCCGGGCCGCCAATTCGGCGAAGGATTTCAGCCTCCGGCTTCAGCACGGATTCAAGGATCGCCCGATGCTCAGCCTCCACGGAGCGCCCATTGGACATGGCGCGCTGCTTGAGGGAGCGAATAAGTTGGTCATCGAGATTTCGGACGAGAAGTTGACCCATGGCGGGCCCCCAAAGGAATGCTATCATTATATGATAACGTCGGAGCCATTGTCGAGGGATCGGGCTCTCGGGTATTGTCTCAGTTTGACTATCCGGGAAGGGTGGAAGCCAGACCTTCGTCAGCAGGACGAAAAGAGCGGGAAACGGCCGAGCCTGCACACGGCACCGTGCCGATGCACCTGAACCAACTCAAGCCGAGAGGTCGGCTCCGAAACGGGCATTTTGCTTGGCCAGGGACAAAGTGTCGGATTTGATCCAACGTGTGCAATTCCTGCGCGTGTCAATGACGGGAAAACTTCATGACTTCGAATCAAAAGGCTGTCCTTCGCAGGGGCGATGCTGGCTTTCGCGACGTTGCCGGCCATGGCGCAGTCTCCGCAGAGCTTCACGCTTCACCCGGGGCAGGCCCTCCGGGTCACGCCCGACGGCCAGGTCTCGGTTGTACGGATGGACATGAGTGGCGGAATGCAAAACGCAATGGCGAAGCGTGCTCATGGGATAAGTCAGGGGCTTGTCGTCTTTGTAGAGCGGAACGGGAAGGCTCACTACCTGACGAACCCCGTAAATACATCGTGGACGGGTTCAGCCAGGTAGGCAGTAGGCCAGCATGACTAAACCAAGGTCTGCTTCGGGTGGTGAGCGGTCCGACCGCTTTCGAGGCACCCCATAAAAACCAGACATTCACTTTACGGCCGGGCTTGGCCGAAAGCAGTCCGTCCGATTCCGACGAGGCATCCGGGAAAGCAGCCCTCGGGCGGCGGCGGGCCACGCTCGGCGACTCTCGACGCTTCGCGCACCTTCCAGGCGCGCTGGCCGGGCACTCCTTCAAAGGCGACGTCGACGCCCTTAGCCTGGAGTTACCGGATCGCCGCGGGGATCGCTTGGGAGATATCAACGCCATGTTGGGCAGCACGACACACATTTCGCCGGCCACTTGGTTAGCGAGTGGTCCGAACGGGATCACCAATTCCAAGTTCATTTCGGAAATTCTGGCGAGTTTTGAAACCGCGCCATCCGTGAGCACCCTCACCGCCTTGGGTCGGAAGCCGAAGTTCAAACTGAGACACTCCCGGCTCTAGGAACCATGGGTCGCCTATCCACCGGTTCGGCAGGCGTGCTTGGATAAGCCATGCACCCCGACGCACTTGCCTGGTTCTTCTCCGCCGTCGCGTTCGCCGTGTCCATGTCGGCCACTCCGGGGCCGAACAACGCGATGGTCGCGTCCTCGGGCGCGACGTTCGGCTTTGCGCGCACACTGCCCCACATGGTGGGGATCGCCATTGGCTTTCCCGTCATGCTGGTCGCGGTCGCAGTGGGCGCGGGCGATCTGCTCCGAGCCGCGCCTTCCATGCACGAAATCCTCCGATGGGCCGGAGCGGCCTATCTGCTCTGGCTGGCTGTCCGCATCGCGACCGCCTCGCCGGCCGTGAGGGACGGCGGCGGAAAACGTGGATCGAAGCCGCTCTCCTTCATCCAGGCGGCCCTCTTCCAATGGGTCAATCCCAAGGGTTGGGTGATCGCGATCAGCGCGGTCGTAACCTTCACCAATGCGGGATCGTCCGCTCTGCCGAAGGCTGCGGCGCTCGCCGCCATTTTTTTTGTCGTCATCCTGCCCGCGCTCGCGTTTTGGACCCTGACCGGGGTGGGAGCCGCGCGGGTGCTGCGGACCGCGCGCGCCATGCGCACGTTCAACCTGGCGATGGCCTCGCTGCTGGTCGCGTCGGTGGTGCCGCTGCTGCGCGAGGCATGACCGGCACTCGCGCTACGCCGCCTCGGCCGCCCGCGCCTCCTCCACCAGCCGCGCCGCCTGGGCGCCGCGCAGCTTGGTGATGTCGTCCTGATACTTCAGCAGCACGCCCAACGTCTGCTCGACCATCTGCGGGTGCAGCTCGGTCTGGTTCAGGTTCCGCAGGGCGCTGGCCCAGTCGATCGTTTCCGCCACGCCCGGCAGCTTGAACAGTTCCTCGCCGCGCAACCGCTGCACGAAGGCGACCACCTGCGCGGACAGGCGGGCCGGCACCTCGGGGGCCTTGGCGGCCAGGATCGCGCGCTCGCGCGCCGCGTCCGGGTAGTCGACCCAATGGTACAGGCAGCGGCGGCGGATCGCGTCGTGGACCTCGCGCGTGCGGTTCGAGGTCAGCACGACCACGGGCACGATCGCGGCCTTCACGGTGCCCAGTTCCGGCACGGTGATCTGGAAGTCGGCTAGCAGCTCCAGCAGAAACGCCTCGAACGGCTCGTCGGCGCGGTCCAGCTCGTCGATCAGCAGCACGGAAGGCGGCTGGTCGGGGTCGATCGCCGACAGCAGCGGGCGGGGTTGGAGGAACTCGCGCGTGTAGATGTCGCGGCCGAGCCGCGCGCGATCGGTCTCACCGGCCGCCTCGGCCAGCCGGATCGCCATGAGCTGGCGGGCGTGGTCCCATTCGTAGGCGGCGGCGGCGAGGTCCATGCCGTCATAGCATTGCAGCCGCACCAGCCGCCGCCCCAGCCCGGCGGCGAGCACCTTGGCGATCTCGGTCTTGCCCGTACCCGGCTCGCCTTCAAGGAACAGCGGCCGGCGCATCGACAGCGCCAGATGCACCGTGGTCGCCAGCTCGCGGTCCGCGATGTAGCCGTGCTCGGTCAGCAACCTCGCGGTGTCGGCGACCGAGCCGGGAAGGCCAAGAGGCAGCGTCGCCACTAGAGCAACGGCCCGACGACCAGGAACAGGATGCAGAGCCAGAGGGCGCCGCCGATCCAGGCGGCCATCGGATAGCCCATCGGGTCGGGCGGGATCATCGACCACATGCTCACCGCCGAGCGCGGGATGGCGGCGGGACTCACCGGGATCACCGCCTCGGAGGGGGCGGACGGGAACGACCGCTCGGTGCTCGGCGCCATTTGCAGCGTCAGCTCCTTGGTCAGGTTGTTGAAGAAGGTGTCGGCCAACGACTTGGCGGTGGAGTCGATCAGCCGCGCGCCGAGCTGGGCCATCTTGCCGCCGACCTCGGCCTGCACCGCGTAGGTCAGCACCGTCGCGGCGAGGCCGTCATCGGCCAAGTGGACCTTGGCGCCGCCCTTGGCGAAGCCGGCGACGCCGCCCTGGCCCGCGCCGGAGATCGTGTAGCCGTTCGGCTCGTCGATGTCCGAGAGATGCACGTGGCCGTTGAAACGGGCCGCGATCGGCCCGATCCGCACGGCGGCGGTTGCCTCCATGTCCTGTCGCGACGTGGCCTCCAGCCGCTCGCAGCCGGGAATGCACGTCTTCAGGATCGCGGGATCGTTGAGTGCATCCCATACCATCGAGCGCGGCGCAGGAATGCGCCGTTCACCGGTCATGTCCATAGTCACGGTTCCCCGTTTCGCGCGCCGCACGTCTTACTGGCAGGGTACAAGCCATGCAACCGACCGGGGCCTATTCCCTCCGCTGCCGGGCTGCCGAACGCGGCGCCACGATGAGCAACAGGATGCAGAGCCCGATGGCGCCCCCGATCCAGGCGGTGATCGGGTAGCCCATCAGACGGACCGCCGGACGGCTGACGGCTGCGGAGGGAGCCGACGGGAGAGTGCCCTCGGCGGCCGGGGCCATCTTCAGAGTCATCTCGTTCGTGAAGTTGGTGAAGAACGTGTCGGCCAAGGACTTGGCGGTGGAATCGATCAGCCGCCCCCCGAGCTGGGCCATCTTGCCGCCGACCTGCGCCTGCACCTCGTAGGTCAGCACCGTCGCCTCGGGGCCGTCATCAGCCAGGTGGACCTTGGCGCCGCCCTTGGCGAAGCCGGCGGCGCCGCCCTGTCCGTCGCCGGAGATCGTGTAGCCGTTCGGCTCGTCGATGTCGGACAGATGCACCTTTCCGCTGAACCGCGCGGCGATCGGTCCCATCCGCACGGCGGCGGTCGCCTCCATGTCCTGCGGCGACGTGGCCTCCAGCCGCTCGCAGCCGGGAATGCACGTCTTCAGGATCGCGGGATCGTTGAGTGCATCCCATACCACTGAGCGCGGCGCAGGAATGCGCCGTTCACCGGTCATGTCCATAGTCACGGCTCCCCGTTTCGCGCGCCGGATGTATTACTGGCAGGGTAGGATCCATGCAACCAACCGCCGCGCCCTTCCTCGGCCTGCCCTGGGCCGCGCCCTTCCTCGGGATGCTGCTGTCCATCGCCCTGGTCCCCATGCTGGCGCCGCGCCTCTGGCACCGGCGGATGGGCTGGGTGGCGGGATTCTGGGTGGCGACGCTGCTCGCGCCGGAGGCGGCGACCTTCGGGATCGGGGCCGCGGCGCGGGAAGCCCTGCATGCCGTCTTCGTCGAATACCTGCCGTTCGTGACGCTTCTCCTGGCTCTCTACACCGCCGCGGGCGGGGTTCTCGTCCGCGGGCTGATCTCGGGAACGCCGGGGAGCAACACCGGGCTGCTGGCCGGCGGCACCGTGCTCGCAGGCGTGATGGGCACCACCGGCGCCTCCATGGTGCTCATCCATCCCCTGCTGCGCGCCAACGCGCATCGGCGGCGCAAGATGCATCTGGTGGCCTTCTTCATCATCCTCGTCGCCAACGCCGGCGGTGCGCTCTCCCCACTCGGCGATCCGCCGCTCTATCTCGGCTATCTGCGCGGCGTGCCGTTCTTCTGGCCTCTCCGCCACCTCGGCCCGCCGCTCGCCGTGCTCGCCGCCCTGCTGCTGGCGCTGTTCTACGCCACCGATCGCGTGCTGGCGCGGCGCGAGCCCGCCGCCCCGCCGCGCGAGCGGCTGCATGTCCGGGGATGGCACAACGCTGCGCTGATCCTCGTGGTCCTCGGCATGGTTCTGGCGCAGGAGCGGATCACGGGCACGCTGGTGTTGGCGGGCCAGGCGATCCCGACGGCCCGGATCATCGCGGTCCTGGTCTTCCTGGCGGTCACATGCGCCTCGGCGATCAGCACGCCCCGCGCCGTGCATCAGGCCAACGACTTCTCGTGGCATCCGATGGTCGAGGTGGCGCTGCTCTTCATCGCCATCTTCATCACGATCGCGCCGGTCCTGCGGATGCTGGAGGCCGGTCCATCCGGCCCGTTCGCCCCGCTGCTGGCGGTGTTGCGCGACGACCGGGGAAACCCCCTGCCGGCCGCGTTCTTCTGGCTGACCGGTTCGCTCTCCGCGTTCCTCGACAATGCCCCCACCTACCTGGTCTTCTTCGGCATGGCGGATGTCCGGCCGGCGGCGCTCGGCGGCGCACGGAATCTGGTGCTGGAGGCATTGTCGGCAGGCGCGGTGTTCTTCGGCGCGCTGACCTATATCGGCAACGCGCCGAACATGATGCTCCGTGCCATCGCCTCGCATCGCGGCGTCCCGATGCCGGGCTTCTTCGGCTTCACCGCCATCGTCGCGGTGGTGCTTCTGCCCGCGTTCGCGGTACTGACGGCGCTGTTCTTCCGCTGACGCATGAGCTATGGCGCAGCCGCCCTCCGTGGGGAGATCGTCCATATGACCTATCTCGTCGCCGCCGACCTGCCGACCGAGCCCGCGGGGGATCGCCTGCGCGCGCTGCTCGCCCGCCCGGGGATCGTGCAGATGCCGGGCGCGCAGAACGGGCAAGCCGCGCTCCAGGCCAAGGCCGCCGGGTTCGAGGCGCTCTACCTGTCCGGCGCGGCGATGTCGGCGCAGATGGGCCTGCCCGACCTGGGCGTGATCACGGTAGACGATGTGTGCTTCTACATCCGCCAGGTTGCGCGCGCCTCGGGGCTCCCCGTCTTGGTGGACGGCGACACCGGCTATGGCGAGGCGCTGAACGTGATGCACATGGTCCGCGCCTTCGAGGATTCGGGCGCCGCCGGCGTGCACATCGAGGACCAGTTGCTGCCCAAGAAATGCGGGCACCTGAACGACAAGAAGCTGGCCGACGCACACGACATGGCCGCCAAGGTCGCCGCCGCCCGGCGCGCCCGCCGCCACCTGGTCGTCATCGCGCGGACCGACGCGGCGGCGAGCGAGGGCATGGACGGGGCGGTCGGGCGCGCCAAGCTCTATCTGGAGGCGGGCGCCGACGCGATCTTCCCCGAGGCGCTGGTCAACGCCAAGATGTTCCGCGAGTTCGCCCGCCGTGTCGATGCGCCGCTGCTCGCCAACATGACCGAGTTCGGCCGCACGCCGTTCTTCACGGCGAGCGAGTTCGAGGCGATGGGGTACCGAATGGTGATCTGGCCGGTCAGCGCCATGCGCGTCGCCAACAAGGCGCAGGAGGAACTATACGCGGCGATCCGGCGCGACGGCGGCACACACAGGATGATCGACCGGATGCAAACTCGCGGCGAGCTTTACGCCACGATCGGCTATCACGACTACGAGGCGCTGGACGCCTCCATCGTGAAGACCGTGATTCCCCGAGGGATGCCGCAGCGGGATCAGTAACACCGATGACCCTAACTCCTGACCCGTTTTCCGTCATGCCCGCGAAAGCGGACCTCTTGGCCCGCGAGCACCAGATTCCGTGTCGTGCGCACTGGATTCCCGCTTTCGCGGGAATGACGGGCACGGGTCGGGACAAAGGGCTGCTCGTATAAGTCAGCCCCGTCATGATCCCCCGCCCGCTCTACATCGGCAGTGAGATCTACCGAAATTCGAGCTACGGGCCGAAGCACCCCCTGGCGGTGCCGCGGGTCTCCACCTGCACCGACCTCTGCCGCGCGCTCGACTGGCTGCCGGACGCGGCCTATGTCGAGGCGCCGCTGGCGAGCGATGCGGCGCTGGCACGCTTCCACGACCCGGGTTATCTGGCCGCGCTGCACCGCGCCGAGGCGGCGCAGGCGCTCGGCGCGCCGGAACGCATGCGCTACGGCATCGGCGCCGGGGGCAACCCGATCTATCGCGAGGTGTTCCGTCGCCCGGCGATTTCGGCCGGCGGCGTGATGCTGGCGGCGCGGCTGACCCAACACGGGGGCATCGTGCATTGTCCGGGCGGGGGCACGCATCACGGCCGGCGCGACCGGGCCGCGGGGTTCTGTTTTCTCAATGACTGCGTGCTGGGATTGTTGGCCTGGCTCGACCAGGGGCTCGACAACGTCGTCTACCTCGACATCGACGCCCATCACGGCGACGGCGTGCAGGACGCCTTCGCCGACGACGAGCGCGTGCTGACCATCAGCATCCACGAGGCCGGTCGCTGGCCGTTCACCGGCGGCGCCGAGGATCGCGCGGGCGGGGCTGCGCGCAACATGCCGGTGCCGGCGGGCTGCAACGACAGCGAGTTCTTGTATTTGCTCGAAAACGCCGTGCTGCCGCTGATCCGCGCCCGCCGCCCGCAGGCGATCATGGTGCAGGCCGGCGCCGACGCGCTGGAGGAAGACCCGCTGGCCCGCCTGTCGCTGTCCAACAACGCGCATGTCGCGACCGTCGCCGCGATCATGGCTCTCACGCAGCGCCTGATCGTGCTCGGCGGGGGCGGTTATAACCCGTGGACGGTCGGGCGCTGCTGGGCGGGCATCTGGGCGACGCTCAACGCCCTGCCTGTCCCCGAGCGCCTGCCCGCCGCCGCCGAGGCGCTGCTGCGCGCGCTCCGCTTCGACCGCGCCGCCGGCCGCGACCCGCCGACGCACTGGTTCACCACCTTGCGCGACCGGCCCCGGCCCGGGCCGGTGCGCGAGGCGGTGCGCCGGCTCGCCGCGATGACCCTTCAGGAAAGGCTGCCCGCATGAACCACCGCACGCTGTTCTTTCTGCTCGCGACCGTTCCCGCCCTGGTGCTGGCCGCGCAGGCGCAGGAGCCCACGGCGGCGCAGCCCGAGCTGCCGAAGGAGCGGCTCACCATCGTCACCAAGGGCGGGCAGCAACATCCCTTCGACGTGGAACTGGCACGCACGCCGGCGCAGCAGACCGTCGGCGAGATGTTTCGCACGAGCATCCCCCCCGATGGCGGGATGCTGTTCGTCTGGCCGGCGCCGCAGGAAAGCCAGATGTGGATGCGCAACACGCTGGTGCCGCTCGACATGGTGTTCATCGACGCCGACGGCACGATCCGCCGGATCGCCGAGGACACCGTGCCGCAGAGCCTGCGTGTGATCGACAGCGGCGGGCCGGTCGCCGCGACACTGGAACTGGCGGGCGGCACGACGGCGCGCCTGGGGATTACGGTCGGCGACAAGGTGATCGGTCCGCAATTCCATACCGCCGGATAGGCTTGCGGATCGGCCCCGCTCCCCATACGGTCCGGCGCGATCCCAGTCCGGCGGGGCGTGGCGCAGCCTGGTAGCGCGCGTGCTTTGGGTGCATGAGGCCGCCGGTTCGAATCCGGCCGCCCCGACCAGACCGTTAATGAGCAACAGGACCGCCATGCGCGCGCGCATCTATCAGCCGCCCAAGAACGCGATGCAGTCGGGCCGCGCCGGTACCGACATGTGGGTGCTGGAGTTCGAGCCGAACGCCCCGCAGCGGCCGGATCCGCTGATGGGCTGGATCGGCAGCACCGACACGTTGGCGCAGGTGCATCTGCATTTCCCGACCCGCGAGGAGGCGGTGTCGTATGCCGAGAAGCAAGGCATCCCCTACGACGTGGAGCTGCCGCATCACCGGCGCGTGAAGCCCAAGGCGTACGCGGAAAACTTTGCGTACGGCAGGCGGGAGTTGTGGACGCACTGATCGTCAGGCCGAGCCCGGCTTCTCCGGCAGCTCGATCCCGGTCAGCGCCTGGAACACGCGGATAACGGACGAGTCATCCTTGCCGCCCCATCCCGCCGCGGCGGTGGCGAGGAAAAGCTGGTGCGCGCAGGCGGCCAGCGGCAGCGGGAACGACAGGGCGCGCGCCTGATCGAGCACGATGCCCAGATCCTTGACGAAGATGCTCGCCGCCGACCGCGGCTGGTCGTCGCCGTCCAGGATGTGCGGCACCCGGTTCTGCCACATCCACGAATTGCCGGCCGAGGCCGAGATCACGTCGTAGAGCGTGCGCGGATCGGCCCCGGCGCGGATGCCGAGTGCCAGCGCCTCGGCCGCCACCGCGATATGCACGCCGGCGAGGAGCTGGTTCACCATCTTCACGGTACTGCCGATGCCGGCCTGATCGCCCAGGCGGAACACCTTGCCGGCGATCGCGTCCAGGACCGGCGCCGCGCGCGCGAACGCCTCCGGCGCACCCGAGCCCATCACCGTCATCGTCCCGGCCTCCGCCCCGACGCGTCCGCCGGACACCGGCGCGTCGAGCATCAGCAGGCCCGCCGCGTTCAGCCGCTCCTCCATCGCGCGGGCGAAGGCGGGCGCGACGGTGGCGGCGCAGATCACCACGGCGCCGCGCGCGAGATGCGGCACGCAGCCCGCCGGGCCGAACAGCACGTCCTCCTCCTGCGCGCCGTTCACCACCAGGACAAGCACGGCCTCCAGCCCCGCCAGCTCGGCGGGCGCGGCGACCGCCCGGCCGCCCGCTTGCGCGAATTCGGCCCGCGCCGCCTCGCGCACGTCGCAGCCGGTCACCGCGTGGCCCTTCGCCAGCAGGTTGCGGGCCGCGCCCATGCCCATCGTCCCGAGCCCGATCACGCCGACCTTCATCGCACGCTCCTATTGTTGGCTGGTTCAGCGTCCCACCCGGAACCGCTCGACCGCGGCCACCAGCGCGCGGCGCACCCCCGGCTCCAGCGCCGAGTGGCCGGCGTCCGGCACCAGGGTCAGCCGCGCGGCGGGCCAATGCGCGGCCAGGTCGAAGGCGGTGCGGGGTGGGCAGATCATGTCGTAGCGGCCCTGCACGATCTCGGCCGGGATATGCCCGATGCGGTCCATGTGGGCGAGCAGCCCGCCCGGCGGCAGGAAAAGATTGTGCGCGAAATAATGCGCCTCGATCCGCGCGAGGCCGAGCGCCGTGCGGTCCTGCGCGAACGAGGTGACGGTGTCGGGGCTGGGCAGCAGGGTGCTGCACGAGCCCTCGTAGACCGACCAGGCGCGCGCCGCGGGCATGTGGGTAGCCGGGTCCGGATCGGTCAGCCGGCGCAGATAGCCGTCCAGCACGTCGGCGCGCTCGGCCTCGGGCAGGAAGTTCACGAAGTTCGCGTGCGCGTCGGGAAAGATGGCGCGTACGCCGTTCAGGAACCAGTCCACCTCGTCGGCCCGGCCCAGGAACACGCCGCGCAGCACGCAGGAGAGCACCCGCTCGGGATGGGCCTGCGCATAGGCGAGCGCCAAGGTGGAGCCCCAGGATCCGCCGAACAGCATCCACCGCTCGATGCCGAGATGCCGGCGCAAGGTCTCGATGTCGCCCACGAGGTCGGCGGTGGTGTTCTGGGCGAGGCTGCCGAGCGGGCGGGAGCGGCCGGCCCCGCGCTGGTCGAAGATCACCACGCGCCAGATGTCCGGATCGAAGAAGCGCCGATGCACCGCCCCGGCCCCGGCGCCGGGGCCGCCGTGCAGAAAGAGCACGGGGCGCCCGCGCGGGCTGCCGACCTGCTCCCAATACATGACATGCCCGGCCGGGAGCGGCAGATAGCCGGTCTCGAACGGGCCGATCTCGGGGAACAGGTCGCCGCGGGGCATGATGCGCGTGATGGTATAGACAACGCCCGGCGCGCGGAACAGAGCGGGCGCGAATCCGCTTGCCCCATGGCCTCGCGGTGATAGAACCCGAGGCCAGCATCGAGCACCGATCCGTGAGCGCAGGCCCGACCGACGATCCCGCCGCCTATCTGGCCCGCTCCGCCGCCGCGATGGCCGAGCTGGCGCAAGACCGCGTGGCCCGGCAGGTGCTGGAGAGCATGGCCGGCGCGACGTGCGCGGCGATGCGCGCCGGCGGCAAGCTGATGATCGCCGGCAACGGCGGCAGCGCGGGCGATTCCCAGCACATCGCCGCCGAGTTCGTCGGCCGCCTGATGTACGATCGCCCGCCGCTGCCCGCGCTGGCGCTGACGGTGGACGGTTCGGTGCTGACCGCGACCGGCAACGACTATGGGTTCGAGCATGTGTTCGCCCGTCAGGTGGTCGCCCTCGGGCGTGCGGGCGACGTGCTGCTGGGGATTTCCACATCGGGGCAATCGCCCAACGTGCTGCGCGCGCTGGAGGCGGCGCGGACGAACGGCCTGCGCTGCCTCGGGTTCACCGGGCGCGACGGCGGCGCGATGGCGGAGCGGTGCGAACTGCTGTTCCGCGCGCCCGCGGAGGAGACGGCGATCGTGCAGCAGTTGCACATCACCGGTGGGCACGTGTTTTGCGCGCTGGTGGAGCGGGCGATGTTTCCGGTTCCCCCTCATCGTCATGGCCGGAGTTGATCCAGGATTTGATCCGGTCTCGGGTGCACTGGACAGCCGAATGATCAAAGGATTCCTCGAATCCGTGACCACGCACGAGGTGCGCGGCTGGGCGCTCGACCCGGCGCGCCCGGAGCAGCATCTGGATGTGGAGGTGCTGTGCGGCCCTCGCGTGCTGGGCCGCGTGCGCGCCGACATGTATCGGCGAGACCTGGAGACGGCTCGGCTGGGACAGGGCGACCACGCCTTCGTCCTGCGGCTCGATCCCCCGCTCGCCGCGGCGGAACTGCCCGGCGTCGCGGTCCTGGTGGACCCGCCGGGTCGGCCTGCCTGCACGCTGGGGCGCCTGTCCGAGCCGCCGGCTCCTCCGCCGCTCGCGCCGCCGATCGCCTGGCCCGGCAAGGCGAGCGATCCGGAGCACCGCCCGCTGTTCATCCTCGGCGCCGCGCGATCCGGCACCAGCGCGGTGGCCCACGCCCTGCTGTCCGCGACCCGCTATGAGGGCAACGAGGAAGGCCATCTCATGGAGGTGCTGGCCCCGCTGACGGTGAGCCTGGAGCACTTCTACATCTGGAAGACCGACGAGCGCGCGGAGGGGGCCAACACGACGGCGGCACGCGTTCCGAAGGCGTTCTTTGAAGACGCGTTCGCGGAGATGGCGATCACGGCGGCGCGGGCGCTGTTCCCGAGCGGGCTCTGGCTCGACAAGACGCCGAACGAGAACATGGTCCATCTGGCGCCGCGGTTGCGCCGCATCTGGCCGAATGCGCGCTTCATCTTCATGAAGCGCCGCGCTATCGAGAACATCGCCTCGCGCCTGCGAAAGTTCGACTTCGACTTCGCGCATAACTGCCGCGAATGGGCGTTGATCATGCAGGCGTGGCTCGCTGTTCGCGGGCAACTGGAGGGTGCGGCGGTGGAGCTTGACCAACTCACGGCGGCTCGTGAGCCGGAAGGGGCTGCGGCGGAGATTGCCGGATTGCTTGATCTTTCGGCGATTGAGCAGCGCCGGATTGCTCAGATCCTTGCGAGCGACCAGCCCCAGCGGACGGGCGAGCGGTTTGCCGAGGTCAAGGCGCTCGGTGAGATGGGATGGCGTCCGGATTGGGTCGAGGCGTTTCGCGGGATATGCGGGCCGATGATGGAGGCGTTTGGGTACGCGGAGACAGGGGAGTACCAAGCCTCCATGCCGGACGGGGCACGGTTGGCGTGAACGGACTGTCGCGCCGCGGTTTTCTCAATACCGGTGTGGCGACAGGCATAGGGGCAAGCGCGGTCCCGGACGGGGGGGCGGTTTCCGGCATGAACGGCTCGGCGGTGGTGGATGTCCGCCGGTTCGGTGCGACCGGCGATGGCGCGAGCAACGACGGACCCGCGATCAACCGCGCGGTGCAGTTCGTCCGCGACCACCAGATGCGGGTCGGCTCATATCGGCTTGCCCCAAAGCTCGTGTTCCCGGCCGGAGCTTACGCGGTCGAGGAAACGATCAACCTGACGGGGCTGCAAAGCATCAACGCCCTCATTGACGGGAACTCGTCGGCCATCATCGGACGATGCGCCGGCCGGCCGGTTGTCGACGCACTCGGATCCCGGTGGCTCACGATCAAGGATCTCACGATCCTGGGCGACGGCGCGGCGATCCCGACAATCGGCTTGCAGATCGGCCGCCTGATCGACGGCAGGGTGGCCGACAACCATCGGCTTTCGAATGTCAAACTGGTCGGGCACTACAGCCTTGCGTGCCTGGTCAATGCGGCGTCGGAGACGGTCGGCTTTGATCACGTGTTCTGTTGGAATGACCGACCCGATCCTGGATCATACTGTTTGATCCAGGACGGCCTCGATCACTTTCACACTGCGTCTGCGTTCGCTCGGGATCGGCGCAGTCCGCCCGAGGCCGATGCCAGCTTCAACGAGAACGAATTCATCAACTGCGATTTCCGTCACAGCGGCGGAGGCATTCCGGTCTGGCTGGGCGATACGACCCGGCACCGGTTCTACCGCTGCTACGCCGCGAGCGCCGGCGAGGCGTCGTTCGAGCTTTATTGCGGCCCGAACAGCCACACCATGCTGGATGTCGATTGTCACTGTGAAACCAAGGGTCTTCGGAACGTCTTCGTTGTCACGGGACAAGCGCCGTCCACGGTGATTCGCGGTTTCAGCTATAAGGATCACGGGACGTTCGCATCGGATTTCGTGTTGTCGCGGCGAGTTCCGGTGGAACAAGTCTCGATCCAGCATGCTCAGATCGAGATCGGCAGCTTTTTCGAGGTCGGATGCCGAATCCTGGACAATCCAGCTTCATGGACGTTGACGGGCACCTTCTATAGTCCGAATTCTCAAGCGTGGAATGCGGACGCAAGCTCCTTCGGAACGGTGTTTCTGGGCGACGCGGTCCGTCGGACGGATGCGCGTGGACAACATTGATCACGCGTGTCCCGGCAGGAGCGGCTCAGCAACTCGCCTACAGCACCGACCTGCAATCAGCAGTCGGGACTGGCGACACTTTAATGGCTTTCATCCGTCTCAAATAAGAAGGGTCTTGAATGACTGACTGCTGTCGGCCGGAACTGTACGCTCGACCCTGGACGGATCGAGTCTTTTGACGAACACGCTGTTGTTTTCTCCTTTCCCGCGGATTCATGGAACGCACTCGGGAACGGCGTAGAGATCCGAATTGATGGCAGTTGCCTTGCCCGGATTGCCGTTGAGCCCTTTCAGATCGGCCGATACGTTCGGAGTGGCGAAGAACGGTTGAAATTTGCGTTTCAATTTCCCCCAGCAATGTTCAACATGCGGCATCTGCGCCCCACCATCTCGATCATCCGTGTCAGCGACGGCCGTCGGCTCGCCGGCGGCGAGATTTTTGCGAAAACATTGCAGAGAAAGCCCCATGTTCTTGTGCTAATTCCCGCGGGTGCGCCCTGGAAACATCAATCAATTCAACTCTACAAGCAACCATGGGAAATTTTCATTAATGAATATTTCAACATTGGCGATATGATGGTATATGACTCAACCTTAAAGCTCCTTGACTACGCCGACTTTGACGTAGCTGACCTTCGCAACGTGACAGAAGAATCCATAGAGCGATACAACTCGAACTTCGATTATTGTCTACTGAGGGGATCAAACTACATCAACGAAGGCATGGATTGGGAAAACACTCGTTCTCTTCTGGAGCGGTTACATCTTCCTGTTTACGTCATCGGTGTGGGCGCGCAAGCGGCTTCTGCCAGGAAGCTTCGTCTAAGTGAAGACTCCGTTGCAATATGGAAGCTGATATCGGAACGCTGCGGATCGATCGGTGTGCGCGGATCGTTCACCGCTGACACGCTGGACAGTTTGGGGATCAAAAACGTCGACATCATCGGATGCCCATCGCTTTTCAGAAGCCGTGAGCGCGAGATGAGCCTCCGTGTCAAAGACGTGAGAGACATCCGCCACGTGGCTTTCAGTTTGCGACGCGAGGTAGATGCCAGCTATTCCGGCAATATGGAGGCTTATCTTGAAAATCAGCGTTCGGCCATGCTGCGGCTTGCACGCGAGTGTCGCAGATTGACCGTGACGATCCACGGTGAACCCGAGGAAAAGGCCTTCTACTTTCGCGACCTACATGCAAAAGTGGAGGCTACGGAACGGTTGCGGCAGAGCGGGTGGTTCACATCCTCTTCGGAACGCGAGTTACTCGAAATTTATAACAACAATCTTTATATGTACACGCGCGCAGATGATTATGACACATTAATCCGGTCTGTCGATTTCGCAATCGGCTACCGGGTTCATGGTGTCCTCCCTGCTCTAGCCAACGGCACTCCCGGAGCACTGGTGAACTACGATGTCCGCAGCGCGGAGTTGGCCCAAACTCACGGCATTCCTCTCATAAAGGAGAACGAGATCGCCCAGAGATCCTGGCGCGAAATCTATGCTGAATTGGACTTTGCAAAGTTTGATGCTCTATATAAACGCGGCTACGATCTCGTTTCAGAATTCCTAAGCAGGAATGGGATTGCGAATAGGCTCTGATTACCCCCTAGGATTCCAGAATAGTTCAGAACCCTAAACTGCTGCCGCGATCCTGCTCTTTATGTCTTAAAGCTCGACGGAGCGCTCTATCAGGGTTAGGCAATCTAGATTCACGTTCATTCCCCAATTGATCACCTTTTGTCGAATTACTCGAAGTTTTTCCTTTACGGCGTAGTGCGCGAATAGCTCCTTCGACATGAAATTGCGAGAAGATGGATTCGTCCGCCAATCATGGCCGCCAGTGTAGTTGGAATGATGGAGAAATGCCCGTCCACCAGGCTTCAAAATTCGGCAGGCATCGTGTAAATACGACCGAACTACATCGCTATCAAAGTGAACCATAGCATCAAAGCAATAGATTAGGCTAATCTGTCCATCCGGTACCGGGTTGAAGTCGAATCCATTGTTAACTAAGAAAGAAACACCAGTGCGGTCCGCGAAGCGCTCCTTGCAGATCGCGATGTTCCCGGGCTGAATGTCAATGACAGTCACATGCTCGGCCATTTCACAGAGAAATTGGGTGTTACGGCCTTGGCCGGCGGCCAAATCTACTACATTCGTAAAGGCGCAATCTGCAATAAATGGCCACACCAGCTTTGCCCACAGGGACGGCATATGCGCTTCTGCCTCCGCGAAATATGAATTGGTCGGAACCCAGGGGGAGCCAGAGTAGTCGGCGAGATCCGCCAATTTTTCTGATGCAACATTCGATGCGAAATCTTCTTTCATGATTTCCTCCCCCAAGTCAGCCAACGTCATCCGGGATACCTACCCGCTGACCAAGATGATCGAACGCGCTACTGGCCTGCTCCAGCAGACTGAGCCATGAGGCATAAGCAATTTCGCTTTGATTTGCCTCCTTTGACACCCGATCTATAAACCCGACGATCAGGCCATCGCTAATGCACTCGATCGTACCGGCAGGATGGCGCTCATCCGAGAGGATGATGCAAAAAAGCCTATTCGGACCATGTAAGCGCAGCGCGTGGAAAATCGACCACATCTCTTTATCAGTTAGCCGACCATTGCGCGGCTTATGAAGAAAGATCTTTTCTCCGCTTGCAAGATCACCGAGCATCTTATCCCGAAGGAACTTCACTCGGCGGCATTGTTGGACGGATACGCGGTCACGGTCAGCCGAACCCTCCGGAATGAAGGTGTGCATCGACATTCCAAACCTTGAGTCCTGCACGTAATATTCGCCACCCTGAATTCCTAACTCAGTCTGAGCTGAGGAGCCGACACCTTCGAATTGGGTTTCTAATGCCCTCACGAGATGATCGGCGGAAATCCCCGCCCAGCGAAGCAAGCCCAACGGCTCCGCGCCAAAATGTCGCTGGACCAGACCGAACTCGCAATTGTCGCCCAATCCCTCAAATTGCAGCATGAGTTTTGCAGTTAGGGAACTGCTCGATTTTGCCACGATGATGCTCTGATTGTCCGCCTCGGCAAAGTTTCCAAGCCATCCCATCACGACGGCGACCTGTTGGTGACCGAGGGCTTGGTCCGGGTAGCGTTCGCAGTAATCAGAGCATCGTCGATGAGCTTCGGCCCATTCCTCGCGATGAGAAGCCACCCGGGCATAGTCGGCGCGCAATTCTGGGTCGCTTGAGTTGGTCTCAATCCCCGCTCGAAGAACCGCGTCCGCCTCGTCAAAACGCCGCAGTTCGCGCAGAGCTATACCCGCCTTGAGATATCCAAGAGGGTAATTGGGATAAGCCTCCGTAAAGGCGGTCCAGCGAGCCAGTGCGTCCGACCAATTGGATCGACGATGCGCAACCCATGCGAAGTTCGCCATTAGCACAAAGTCATTGCAAAATCGGCGCATTCCCTCGATGACGGCGTGTTCGGCGTCATCGATCCGCCCGCTTTGCAACAATGCGGAGCTTCGGCCGGAATACCCGAGCAAATGATCGGGAAAGCGGCTTTGGTATTGTGACCAGCGCAACGTAGCCTCGGTCCACATCTCCCTACGATGCGCGGCCCAGCAATATTCGGCTAAAATGGACGCGTTGTCGGGAAATTCGACAAGAGCTGCCGCGAGCGTTTCATCCGCCGACTGCAACAAGCCCTTTGCGCGCAAAGTGTTCGCGGTCTGAATCACGTTCTCCGACGTCGTCAATCACCGACTCCCTAACCTCTGTTATGATCAGTGCAATTCGACTTCATGATCCGGCCGAACGCCCGCCCGAACCCCTCCACCCCACACTCCCTCTCCACCCGCGCCATCGCCGCCTCCCGCAACGCCCCCCAGACCCCCGCATCGCGATACACAACCAACACCGCGCGCGCGAACGCCTCCGCGTCCCCCAACGTCGCGCTCATCATCTCAACCCATCGCCACCCCAACTGCCCGGCCAGCAGTTCGCTCCCCACCACCGGCAGCCCCATCGCGGCGGCCTCGTGCACCTTGTAGGGAATTCCCGCGGCATACCGCGTCGGCGCGACGAACACCCGATGGCGGTCATACAGCGGCGCCAGATCCTCCACCGCGCCGCGCAGCGTGATGCGCGGGTGCGCCGCGAGGCGCGACAGATCGACGTCCTCGCCCACGAACCCCGCGACCGTCAGCCGCGTCTCATGGCCCAGCTCCGCCTCGATCAACGGCAGCACCGCATCGGCAAACCACACCAGCCCATCCAGGTTGGGCGAATCCGCCGCGGCCAGCGCCCCCACGAACAGCAGGCCCGCGCGCTCGGCGAACCCTCGTGGCGTCGGCGTCACCGCGCACGCATGGCCCAGCACGGCGACATCGGCCAAACCCAGTCCCCGCAACCGCGCCGCCTCGGCCTCGTTCACCGCGACCACGCTCTGGCAGAACCAGGCGTTGGCGAACTCGTCGAGGATGGCGCCATCCACGTCGAACGGGCTCGCATCGCCCAGCGCCGTCCGTCGCGCGGCCTCGCGCAGCGCCGCGATCGCTTCGGTGTCCAGCACCAGCCGCACGCCGCCCGCCGCGTCCATCCCGCCGCGCTCCAGGATCGGCTTTACGCGGTCCAGGTTGTGCGTGCGCGCGATCCAGATGGTGTCGTAGTAGCCGCGCCGCGCCTTCAGGAACGCCTCCAGCTCGCCCAGTCCCCGGTCGTGCATCACCTCCACGTTGTCCGGCATGTCGGCGTAGATCGCCGCCGGATCGCGGCGCGCGGGATGCAGCGGATAGACGGTGACGTGCCGGCCGCCGGCCGCGAGCGCCGCCACGATGTCGTTCGATCGCACGAACCCCTGGCCCAGCCGACGCAGCGGCACCTGGTCCTCGATGAACAGCACGCGCCCGCGCGTCGGGCCGGCCGAACGGGCGAACAATTTCGCCCGGGGCTCGGCGGTGTAGCGCAAGCGCAGCCGGTTCATGTGCTTGCGGAAGAACACCTCGCGACGCGCCGCGATCGCTGTTGCCGCCGCCGCCACGTCGTCCGCGCTGCCGTGCTCCAGATGCCGCACCACCACCGCCGGGTCATAGACCACGCGATGCCCGGCCTCGCGCATGCGCAGGCACAGATCGGCGTCCTCGTAGTAGCCGGGCGCGAACGCCTCGTCGAAGCCGCCCAGGTCGCGCAGCAGCGCGCTGCGGGCAAGCAGGAAGGCGGCCGAGCAGTAGTCGACGTCGCGCACGAAATTCGCCTCCGGCGCGAGCGGGGAGGCGTCGCGCAGATAGCCCGCCGTCGAGCCGTCGCGCCAGACGATCGAGCCGGCCTCCTGCAACGCGCCGTGCGCGCGGATCAGCTTGCCGCCGACCGCCCCGATCGTGGCATCGAGCAGCCGGGCCAGCGCCGCGTCCACCGCGCCGGGCCCCAGCTCCACGTCGTTGTTGAGATAGAGGACCGCCTCCGCCGAGGCGAGGCGCAGCGCGGCGTTGCAGCCGTGCAGAAAGCCGATGTTCTCCTCGAATCGCAGCACATGCGCCCCGCGAACATACCGCCCGATCCGCCGCGTCTCGTCGCCTGAGCCGGAATCGACCACGATCAGCTCGATCGCGCCCGCGAAGTTCGCGCGCAGGCTGGCGAGCGTCGCCATCGTCAGCGCGAACCGATCGTGCGCCACGACGATCGCGCTGAGCGCCGGGTCCGCGCCGCGCGGGTCGAAGTCGAGCGGGTTGCGGCCGTAGCCCGGCAGCTGCGCGCGGGCGTTGGCGAGAAAGAGCGCCTTGGCCTGGCCCTCCCCCGGCGGCTCCGTCTCGGCGTCCTGCGCGTCGAGGCCGGCGCGCGCGAGGTGGCGCAGCCCGGCGCGGATGTCGAGCGTGCGCGGCTTGGCCTGCCGCCAAGCGCCGAGCGGGTCGAGGCCCGGCGCGGGATGCAGCCCGGCCAGCAGCCCGTGCGCCAGGAAGTGGCGGAGCAACCCCCCCGCGACCGCCTCCGGCTCGTCGAGCTGGGCGCGGTAGTGCGCGCGCACGAAGCGCGCGCTGGGGTCGGCGCGGTCATTGTCCAGAAGATCGAGCAGGGCGGGGATGCCGATCGGGTCGAGGTCGGGGTCTGCCGCCCGCACGAAGCGCGGGTCGATCAGCGGATGCGGCTCCCGCCCCTCCGCCGCGCCCCAGCCGATGAAGTGGAGCAGGGGATCGAAGTCGCCCGCCGCGATGTCGGGATAGCACAGCAGGTACCAGGCGCGGTCGAAATACCAGGCGATGTCGGGACGCGCGCCGATCGGCAGCTCCAGATACCGCCGCACCGTGTCGGGGTCCTGCTTGGCACCACCGAGGCAGGCGGCGACCAGCGCCTCGTCCACGAAGGGCGAGGCGAACAATTCCAAAGCCAGGTCGGCCGGATACTCCATGCGCGTCAGGCCCAGATCCGCACGCCGTTGTCGCAGACCACCTCGCGCGTGCCGGCCAAACGCCGGCTCAGCGGGGCCGAACGGGCGGGAACAGCGAGCGCCGCCGCCGCCCCTCCCTCTGGCGCCAGCACGCGATGCAGCAGGCCCGGCCCAATTACGGCGAGCGTGTCGGGCGGCAGGGTGTAGCGATCGACCAAGCCATGCTGCTCGACCATGACCAGCGCCTCGGCCCCGCTCCGGCTCGTCCAGCGCGAGACGCCGTCGCCGGTGAACTCGGGCAGGCGATGGCTGTCGCGCACCACCTCCAGCTCCACCGGCGCATCGTTCAGCGCCACGAGCAGCAGGAGGCACTCGCCGGGCGAGGACAGCGCATCGATCCCGCTCGGTTGGCGAAACGGCCCCTCGGCCTCGCACGGGCGTGGCCGCAGAACGAGCGGATGGTCCTCCAGCACCGCCCGCAGGGCGGCGATGACGTTCGGGGCGCCGAGCGCCGCCTCGATCGCGCGTCGCGCCGCCGTCACGGGGTCGTCCTCGGCCGTGTCCGTGCGAGCCTCGGCCGGCAACGCCAGCAGCATCACCCCCGCCTGCACCAGCGCCTCGACCGCATCGGCCGCCGCCGGCGCGATCATCGCGATGTCGCGCCGGCCGCGCAGCTGCGCGGCGGCATCCACCCGATCGGTCCACAGCCCGCCCAACACGCTGCGATGCCGGCCCGTGCTCGGCCACTCGCGAAAGAGCGCCTGGAAGAACTCGCCATAGCCCGAGATCGTGGTGCGCGGCAGTTCCACATCGCCGCCTTCCGGCTTGACGACGACGAAGGGCAGAAGAAGCGGGTCGAGGTGGTAATAGAAGGTGACGCTGTAGCCGCACCTGCCGTCGCCGATGCCCACCGCCTCGAGGTCGGGGCGGTGGATGTCGGCCACCGCCTCGCCGATCACCTGATGGTTCAGCAGCGCCTGCACGGTCAGCCCGTCCCGCGCCTCGGGCGCATAGGCCCAACCGGTAAGCCCCGTCGTGGTGAGGACATCAAGCGAGCCGCGAATGGACACTTGGTTCTCCGTCGTCGTCGGTTAGGCGGCGGCCGCGGGGGAATCCGCGAGAAGCCGGAGATACAGCGCGAGATGCGCGTCGAGCGTGTGCGACGCGGCGGCGGGGGGGCGCATGCTGGCGGCGAGGCCGTCGATCAGGGCGCGGTCGCGGTCGATCCGCTTCAGCAGATCGGCCAGCGCGTGCGTGCTGCCCATGCGGAAATGAAACCCGTCGAGGCCGTCGCGCACCTTCTCGGCCATGCCACCGATGTCGGAGCACAGCACGGGGCGACGGTTGCGCAGCGCCTCCTCGATCACCAGCGGCGCGTTCTCCCACCAGATCGAGGGCATCAGCACGACGTCGACGCCCCGCATCAGCGCGTCCACCTCCTCGTGCTCATAGGGGCCGTAGAAGCGCACGTTGGAGCCCGGTTTGGCGAGGCGCTTCTCGAGATCGGCGCGAAACACCTCGGGCTGGCCGCGGTAGTCGCCGAAGATGGCAAAGCTGATCGTATCGCAGGCTTCCGCCGCGAGCTGCTCGGCGGCGCCGAGCAGCACCTCGATGCCCTTGAGCCGCGAGATCTGGCCGAAGAAGCCGACGCGCAGCGCCGCCCCGCCCGCGCGAGGCGCGATCGCCGCCACCGCCGCCTCGCCGGCCGGCGGAACGAGGTTGTCCAGCACCGCCATCTTCGCCTCCGACACGCCCCACTGGACGTAGCGTTGCGCGAGGAACGCGCTGGGCGCGGTGAACTGGTCCACCATCTCGAAGAAGCTCTGCACGTAGCGGCGGCGGAGGAAGAAGTCCGACGGCGCGATTTCGGGAAAGCAGCCCGCGCACCGCACGTCGCTGGCGCGCCGGCATAGGTGCAGGTCGCCGCGCGTGACCATCTGCCCAAAATGGTTGCAAATGGCAAGATATTCGTGCAAGGTCAGGATGATCCGCGCGCGCGGCAGCACCCGCCGCACGAGGTCGAACACCTCCACCCCGAAATTCGCGTAGTGGTGAAAATGGACCACGTCGGGCGAAAGCTCGATCAGCAGCCGCTCCAGCTCGCGCGGCAGCCGTGGGTCGCGGTTGGCGAAGTTGAACCAGTTGAACGCACCCGGCGCGTAGAGAAACTCGCGATCGGAAAAGGGCTGCGTGATGCACAGCTCCGCGCCCTGGCCCGGCAGGGCGCCGCAGCCCAGGAACCAGGCCTCGATCCCCGGCTGGTCGCGCAGCCCGGCGAAAAGCTGGAACGCGGCGTTCTCGGCCCCGCCCTTGGTCACCTCGGGATGCCCGTGCGAGGCGACCAGCACGCGCAGTCCCGCCGGCCGGATGTCGACCGCCCGGGGCAAGGTGAGGCGGCGACGCGGTTCAGGAATTGCCATGCGCGCTCGCGAACCAGCGGGCCTGGTGCGTCCAGGCGTTGTAGAGCGTCATGTTCATGCGCCATCGCTCGGCCGCGCCGACCTGGGAGCGCCGCTCCAGATGACACAGCCGGACGCTCGGATCCACCGCGCAGCCCTGGCCGCGCTCGTGCAGCCGCATGCAGAGATCGGAATCCTCGAAATCGCCGATCACGTAGGACTCGTCGAATCCGCCGAGATCGGCGGCTTCCGCGTGGCGCATGACCATGCAAGCAGCGGTGATGGCGCGGCTGGGCAGCAGCCCGCCAGCGTCTCCCGGAACGTCCACGGGCGGCTTCATTCCCTTGCGCGGATGGATCGGAAACATCCAGCCGCCGAACTCCGCCACTTCCTCGAAACTCATACCCTGGTGCTGCACCGCGCCGTTCTCGAACAGCAGCAGCGGCCCGACCGCGCCCAATGCCGGGTCCGCCTCCAGCCGCGCGGACAGTCGGTCGAGCCAATCCGGGGTGTCGGGAAAGACATCGGAGTTCAGGAAGCAAACGAAGGCCCCGCGCGCATGGGCCAGGCCGATGTTGTTCGCCGGCGCGAAGCCCATGTTGCGGTCCAGCAGCAGCATCCGCAGGGGCAGGCGGAACCGCTCGTGGACGCTGACGGCCAACGTCTCCAGCTCGCGCCGGCGCGACGGGTCGTCCAGGACGTAGATCAACTCGGTGTCGGGCAGACCCTGGCGCGCGAACAGCGCGACCTGATACTCCAGGAAATCGAGGCGCCCGTACAGCGGCACGATCACGCTGTGACGCGGTGCGGCGGGCGACTGGCCGAGCGTGACGGCGCTAACTCGCGGACGCCGGCGCAGTCGCTCGGCGTTCAGCGCGCGGACGCTCGCCCCGATCACGCGGTCAAACGCCGGCGCGAGTTGGTCGTAGCGCAGATCGAAGGACGACAGCACGCGCTTGATCGCCTCGATCCCCGCCACGGGTGTAGCGGGCACCGGCCTGTAGCCGATCTCGCCCCGCGCGGTCTCGATCTCCAGATACATCGGCTGTTCGGCCCCCTCGGGGACCCCATTGGGAAACATCGGCAAGAAGGCGATGAAGCCGCAATCCTCCTCGGCTTGCCCGGTGCCGAGGGTCTCCACCACGTCCGGACGCGGCACACGGATGACATTGCGCTCGGTTATCGAGGCGACCGCCAGGCCGGCGCGAAGGCGCACGGCGCGTACCACATCGGCCGCCGCCGCGACCCAGCCCATCAGAATCACGCCCTGCGGCGGGCAGAGAATCGCGTGATCAAGACCGAGCCGCACCTCGTCTTTCAGCGTGCCCAGCGTGTCCGCGCCCGTGAACCCCTTGCGCAGCAGCAGCGACAGCAGTGTCTCTCGGCTCTTGCTCGCGCCTTCAGCGTTGCTCAGTTCGGCGAACAGGCGCGCCCCGACGTCCACCCCCCGCAGGTGCTGGCCGTCGGAGGGGACACTCATGCCAACGCGATGGTCGGGTCCAACCACCTCGAGCCAACCAAGTCGGCCCATACCCCGGCCTGAAGAAGGAAAGTGGAGCACGACCCCCGAGCCACGCTCGCCAAGGTCGGTCCGATGAAAATACGCGATGGTCGCCGGACCGGCCAATGCACCCGATTCGAAATCCACCCGGACATCGACAGTCGCGGGCTTGGCACTGGGAACGTACCCTGCCTCGACCCAGCCCACGAAGAACCAGGCGCCCGATCCGGAGTGATAGCCGTAATAATCCACCAAGCCGTTCCAGGGCGGCCGTGACGACGCAGGGCCGTCCGCGGGCGCATGCACGTCCGTCGCGATGTCGGCCACGAGCACGTCTGCCGTCATGGGGCGGGTCTCCGTAATCGAAGCGCGGCTCTTCAGCCGACGTGCGAACCTGCTGATGAACTAACCGTGAGTGAACGGTGCTGTAGCGGCATGCGCCGATGCGCTCAAGCGCTTTCGATTCCCTGGCGCATGTTTTTCGCAGCATGAACGAAGTTTCCCGTTCGCCGGGCCACCCACACCGCCGCCGCGCTTGCAGGCCGCCGCCCACTTTGCAATAACCGGAGCCTGTTTTCGGCGGCGCACAAGACGCGGCGGCTCGGCGGGATGAAGCCCCGACCTCTTGCGCTCCGGACCTGAAGGAGCCGCGCTTGCCCGACGGCGGACAGCACTTTCCGGCGCTCGTCCTGAACGCGGACTTCCGTCCGCTATCCTATTTCCCACTCTCGCTCTGGTCGTGGCAGGACGCGGTGAAGGCCGTGTTCCTCGACCGGGTCTCGGTCCTGAGCGAGTATGAAAAGCGGGTGCACTCGCCCAGCCTGACCATGCGGCTGCCCAGCGTGATCGCGCTGAAGGACTACATCCCCTCGGCGCGGCGGCCCGCCTTCACCCGGTTCAACGTGTTCCTGCGGGACGGCTTCGTCTGCCAGTACTGCGGGGACCGGCTGCCCACCCACGACCTGACGTTCGATCACGTGGTGCCGCGCTCGCGCGGCGGCCGGACGACGTGGGAGAACGTCGTCACCGCCTGTGGAGAGTGCAACCTGCGGAAGGGCTCGCGCCTACCGCGCGAGTGCGGCATGCCGCCCCGCGGCCCCCCGCGTCAGCCAACGACATGGGAACTTCAGGACAGGGGGCGCGGCTTTCCCCCCAACTACCTGCATCAGAGTTGGCGGGACTACCTCTACTGGGACAGCGAGCTGGAGAGCTGATCCATCCGGCTACCCGCGCGGCTGTCGCCGCGCCTCGGTGCGGGCCTGGACCAACATCGCCTCGGGCAGCCAGGCGCGCGTGACCCGCCAGACGCCGCCCCGCAGCTCGAGCCGCAGCCGGATCGCGCCAACGTCCAGCATCAGGCGATCCGGCCCTTCCAGCCAGGCACCACGCAGTTGCCCGACGCCCAGCGCGCCGCCCGGCCAAGCCTCATCCGCGCGCAGCGCTGCCAGGACGTTCTCGGGGGTGATGGATGCCCTCACCGCGATATCGCGCAGGAACGCCGCGCCAAAAGGCGCGAGCTCCTGGCCGCTCGAGAGGTCCGCCTCGATTCCTTGCTGGACCTCCGGCCAGTCGATCAATTGGCGCAGCATCTTGGCGTCGTTCCGCGCCACCGCGCCGTCCAGCCGGTAGAGGGTCACACAGGGATAGGCGACATACGTCGTGGCCAGCAGCAGCGCGGCCGCGACGACCGGGACTGCCAGCGGCGGAATCCTCGCGGCCATGCTCACTCCATTCAACCGAGTCCAGCATCTCGGGTATGAGTGTGGCAGGATAGGGCAGGCGGCAGGAACTTTTCTGTGACGGGATCGCGGTCCGGGGTGGCCGGCACGGTGGGACGTCACCCGTGCCGGGTCCGCCTATGCACCATCTTGCCCCAGCAGCGCCGCCCGGAACCGGTCGCGCACGACATGGGGGAAGCGATTGCGCCGGCTCTTGAGGGGCGGCCCCTCCTTGACCCGCAGCAGGATGAAGGCCAGGCCGCCGCCCTCATCCAACAGGCGACGTCCCTCGGCGATCTCCGCCTCGGTGTTGATCGTGTGGATCACAGGAAAGCCCGCGCCGGCCGCGATCCTGTCGAGTTGCACGCCAAGCCCGGTGTGGCTGTCCTGGTTGCCGGTTTCGCCGTAATGGCCGTTGTCGACGCAGACGATCCGCAGATTGGGCGGGTTGAGCAGCGCGATGGTCGCCAGTGCGCCCATGTTCATCAGCAACTCGCCGTCGCCCGTCACCACCAGAATAAGCCGGCGCGGTTGCGCGAGCGCGAGGCCAAGCCCCATCATCGGCGCCGCGCCCATCGCCCCGCCGAGGCCGAAGACGTTGGGCGCATCCTCGGTCATTGCGCACAGTTCCTGCGCCGCGCCGGCGAGCCCGGTGACGACCAGGAAGTCCTCGGGCCGCTGGATCAGCGCGGGCACCGCCTGACGGCGGTCCAGCACCGGGTCGGGCAGCGCCGCCGTCTGCATCCGATTCAACTTCGCCATCGCTCGCCCCTCAGAACTTCTTCGCGCCGATGAGCCTCTGCGTCAGCAGCACGGCGACCGCCTGCCCGGACTGGAAGGCCATCGTCAGCGCCGCGGTCACCGTCGGGATCACCTCGTCGGGCTGCTCCGCGCGCAGGCACACCACGCCCATCGCCCGCATCACCGGCGCGACCGCCTGACCCATCGGGAACTGCCACGGGTTCCCCTCACCGAACTCGCCCCGCATGCTGATGAGCGTCAGGAACGGGAACCGTCCACCGGCGATCAGCGAGAGCATGTTGATGCAATTTCCGGCGCCGGAGGACTGCATCAGCAGCACGCCCCGCGCTCCGCCGAGATCGGCGCCGGCGAGCAACGCGACGCCCTCCTCCTCGGTGGTCAGCGGCACCGATAGGGCGTCCGGGTCGGCGAGCGAGCGGTCGATCAGGACGCGGTGCCCGGCGTCGGGCACATAGGCGAACTGGGTGACGCCGCTGCGCCGCAGGAGATCGTACAGCTCGTGCGTCCACGCCGGATCGCTGGCGTCCATGACATCCTCCGGGAAAAGGCCTTGCCAGCATGGCGCGTGGCCCGAGTGGATGCAAATGAGCGACTGATATTGTTCTGGCGCAAAGACGCCAACCGGGCATCCCTGTACGGTTCGGGGGCAACCCGTTCGATCTTTGGGTGAAATCAAGCATGTCGATCACCGCCGAAGCGCACCACCCCGTGACCGAGGATCCCGTCAGCAACGTGCTGAAATGGATCCTTTTCGCGACGGCCATTCTCACGTTTGCCTTGATGGCATGGGCGACGATGCGGACATACGAGACGGCGCCCCCGCAGCCGGAGCGCTTCGTCACCACGACGGGCGCGACGCTGTTCACCAACGACGACATCCTTGCCGGCAAGGCAGGCTTCCAGAAAGCCGATCTGATGGACTACGGCAGTCTGTACGGCATGGGGTCGTATTTCGGCCAGGATTATACCGCCTCGATCCTCGTTCGGCTGGCGACGCTCGCCGAAGACAATGTCGCACGGGCGCGCTACGGCAAGCCGCTTTCGGCTTTGACGGGCGACCAGCAGGCGTCCGCCGCGACGACGATGCGCGAGCAAATGCAACGCGTAGACCTGACGCAGGCGCAGGTTGTCATCCCGGATGCGCTGGCGGCGGCGATCCGCGACGTGCGGGCCGAGACCGCCAAGCGGCTTAACACGCTCGATGCCGCTGCCGGATGGACGCCAGCCTACAGTCTAAGCCCGGCCGACGCGGTGCAAACCGCCGATTTCCTTGTCTATTCCGCCCTTACGACGGTGGCGCGCCGACCGGGCCTTGCTTGGTCCTGGACCGAGAACTGGCCCTATGAACCGATGGTGGGCAACACACCCACGACCAATACCTTCATCTGGACCTGGATCAGCTTCTGCTTCACGTTCTTCGCGTTCGGCTTGGTCCTGTTCATCTACGAATTCTGGCTCAACCATCCCGACGACGCGCCGATGGACCCGGTGCTCGCCAGGCGCCACCCGCTCACGCCAAGCCAGCGCAAGGCGGGCAAATACTTCCTGTTCGTTGCGGCGGTGCTGCTGTTGCAGATCGCCGCCGGCACCATCATGGCACATTCCTACTACGACCGTGTCAGCTTCTACGGCATCGACATCAACTATCTCTTTCCGTTCAATTTCGTGCGGGATGTGCATACCCAGGCGCCGATCGTCTGGATCGGAGTATCCTGGATCGGAGCCGGACTGTTCCTGGCTCCCGCGATCGCCGGCGGGCGGGAGGCGCGGGGACAAGGGTTTCTGGTGGATGTGCTGTTCTGGGCCACCGTGGCGATCGTCGTCGGCGCGCTTGCGGGCAACTATTTCGGCATCATGGGCATCATAGACCGCCGCTGGTTCTGGTTCGGCAACCAGGGCCTGTCCTACATCCAGCTCGGGCGGTTCTGGCAGATCGGCTTCTTCCTGGGCCTCGCTATCTGGAGCGCGCTGGTGTTGCGGGCGCTGTGGCCGACCGGCACCGCGCTATGGCAGGCGACGCGGCAATTCTGGTCCGGCCGGATCCGGATGGAGCACCTGATCTGGGCCTCCACCGTCAACGTCGCCGTGCTCTACGTCTTCGGGATGATCCCGCTCACCGGCATCGAAAAGTCGTTCACCATAACCGATTTCTGGCGCTGGTGGGTGGTGCATCTGTGGGTCGAGCAATCCTTCGAGTTCTTCGCCGCCTGCATGAGTGCCTATCTGCTGATGGCGACGGGGCTGGTGTCGCGCATGCTGGCGGAGCGGGCGACCTATTTCGAGCTCATCCTGATCTTCCTGGGCGGCGTGATCGGCACTGGGCACCATCTGTACTGGGCTGGCGGACCGAGCATGTGGGTGCCGATGGGCAGCATGTTCTCGTTCATCGAAGTGCTGCCCCTGGTGCTGCTCATCATCGAAGCGATCCAGCAGGTACTGGCTGATAACAGCACATCGGGAGTTTCAGTACAGGCTCGCCTACACATACATCATCGGCGCGGCATTCTGGAATTTCGTCGGTGCCGGCGTGTTCGGCGGCGGCACGTTAAACGCGCCCCTTGTCAATTACTACGAGCATGGGACCTTTCTAACGCTCAACCATGCCCATACAGCGCTATTCGGCGCGTTCGGCCTGCTGGGGATCGGCCTCATCTATTTCTGCCTGCGCTACAGAGCGGCCGACCGCGTCGCCTTCTCGGACCGGATCGGAATATGGGCGTTCTGGCTCTACAATGGCGGGCTGGTGCTGTGGATCATACTGAACTTCTTCCCGATCGGCTGGCCGCAACTGGAAGCGGTGTACGAGCACGGCTTCGCCTACGCCCGCAGCGCGGCGTTCTACGACACCACGCTCTATTGGCAGTGGATGCGCCTGCCGGGCGACGTGGTCTTCGCGATCGGCGCCCTGCTGATGGCGTGGGATTTCATCATCAAGCTTCGCCCCTGGCGCCCGCTCCTCCTCGACCAGCCGGGCCTCGATCCGCACCTTCCGGCGGGCAGCGCTGGCGCAAGGATCGCGGCCGGGCGGGCGGCGCCGCAGCATCTCATGGAGGGCTGATCGCTCACGCCTCGCCAGCTATCCGCGCCAGCGCCTGTGTGTCGAGGACCACGATCCGCCGCCGTCCGCCGGACAGGATGCCGTCCTGCTTCCAGGCGTGCAGGGTGCGGCTTGCGGTATGCAGCGTCGTGCTGGCCATCTCGGCGATGTCCTGGCGCGTGACTGGGAACGCGATCTCCATCGCGGGGGCCCGCCCCGGCTCCGACTGGCGAAGCAGGCGCAGCAGCGCCTGGGCGATGCGCTGCTCGACGCGGATGGAAGCCACCTCGCGCAGGCGCGCGAAGGCGTCCTCCAGATAACCGCCGACGTTGCGCAGGGCCGTCTTGGTCAGACCCGGGTGCGTCGAAGCCAATTTGCTCCAGGTGGCGGCCGGCCAAGACAGGGCGACGCTGTCAGTGGCCGCAATCGCGGTCCCCGGATACTCCCCGCGCCCAAACGCGACGGCGATCCCGAAGAACTGGCCCGGGAGGACGAAATGCGCGATGATCCGCTGCCCGTCGACGGTGAGCTGAACGACTTTCAACCGTCCGCTCACCAGAAGGAAGAACGCATCGGCCCGCCCGCCTTGAGTGCAGGCGATGGCCCCTTCCCCTAGTTGAATCCGGTGCGCGTCGGACAGAACGCCGGCGAGATCGGACGGAGGGAGATCGCGCAGCGGATACAGACCCCGGACCAGAGGGTCGTTCAGCACATCCATGCTTCGTCCTCGGAGGTGGCCAGGGGGCGTGCTCAGTCCCCGTGGGTGTCCCCGTACCCCTCGGGATGCGCCTCGCGCCAAGCATAGGCCGTGCGCACGATGTCCTCCAGTCGCGCGAACCGAGGCCGCCAGCCCGTCTCGCGCCGAATGCGATCGGCCGACGCGACGAGCACGGCGGGATCGCCGGCGCGCCGGGGGCTCAACACGCGCGGCACCGCGCGCCCGCCCACCCGCTCGACGGCCGCGATCACCTCCGTCACGGAGTAGCCTGCCCCATTGCCCAAGTTGTAAGTCACGCTGACGCCGACCAGCTGATCCAACACGCGCAAATGGGCATCCGCGAGGTCGGCGACGTGGACATAGTCGCGGATGCAGGTGCCATCGGGCGTCTCGTAGTCGGCCCCGAACACCTCCAGCGGCGGACGGCGGCCAAGCGCGGCGTCGATCGCGAGCGGAATCAGATGCGTCTCGGGACGATGGTCCTCCCCGATCCGTCCCTTGGGGTCGGCGCCGGCGGCATTGAAGTAGCGCAGGCAGGCGCTGTGCAGGCCATGCACGCTCTCCGCCCACAGCAGTGCCCGCTCGATCATCCATTTGCTCTCGCCGTAGGGCGATCCTGGATCGACCCGTGCGTCCTCGGCGATGGGCACCGTCTCGGGCGCGCCAAACAGGTTCGCGGTGGAGGACAGCACGAAACGCGGAACCTGGTGGCGCACGCAGGCATCGATTAGCCGGATGCCGTTGATGCCGTTCTCCAGCAAATAGCGAAACGGCAGACGCATGCTCTCGCCGACCAGCGACAGGGCGGCGAAGTGCAGCACGCCATCCCACGGCCCGTCGGCCAGCGCCGCATCGACGGACGCGGCATCGGCCAAGTCCGCCTCGACCAGCCGCACGCCAGCGGGCAACGCGGCGCGATGGCCCTGGCGCAGGTTGTCGAGCACCAGTACCTCATCGCCACGCTCGGACAGCGCGAGCACAACATGACTACCGACGAAGCCGGCGCCGCCGGTCACGAAAAAGCGCATGCCTCTTTCTACCCCTCGCGGGCGGCCTGCAGGCGTCCGATCGAGGCATCGATCAGACCGAGCAACGCCAAACAGCAGACCGCCTGGACCGCGGAGTAGAGCCACAAGGTCTGCACCGCCGACAAGCCCGTGCGCCATGCCATTGTCACGGCCAGTACCACCGCGACCAGGCGCAGTATCTCCCAGGCCGCGTTCAGAACCTGTCGCTCCAGCATCTGCAACGTCGTGGAGACCGGGTGCACGGCAGTCAAGGCGAGATAGGCGAGGCTCATCGCCTGCAAGTAGGGCACGGCGGCGGCCCAGCGCGGACCAAACACCACGGGAAAGAGCCAGCACGCGGCGATGTTGGCCACCGCGATCCAGCCGATCGCGAGCCCCACCTGCCACGGCACGACCTGCCGAAATCGCCGCCGCAACGCCGCCGGGTCGGCGCGCACCGCTTGTCCCGCCTCGCCGGTGAACACCTGCAAGAACGAGGTGCTGACGATCAGCAGCGGGCGGGCGATCACGCGATCGGACAGGAACATGAACCCGGCGATCTCGGGCGAGAAGAAGGCCGAAACCATCAGATAGATGACCAGCCCGCCGGCGAGGTCGAGCAGCCGCGCCCAGCTTACCCAGAGCGGGAACGCCACGTAGCGTCGCCAGGCCTGCCGCATCCCTGCCCAGGATATGGCCGCCACCAGGTCCGGGCTGGCGAGCATGGTCCGGCGCAGCAGCAGGACCACTCCGGCCGACTGGCCCCAGACGAATCCCACGACCAGCCCCGGCGCGCCGAAGCCGAGCAGGCCGAACACGATCTGCGAGATCGGGCCGGTCAGCCCCTGGGCGATCCGGGTGCGGGCGATGTCGCCGAATGCCGCCTGACGCGTCGCCGTCGCGACCATGATGTAATAGGCGCCGAAGCAGGCGAAGCCGAGCGGGATGAGCCATCGCCAGGAGGCGATCGGCCCCAGCCAGAGCAGTTCCAGCGCGCGGTATGGAATCGCCCAGGTCAGCGCACTGACGAGCACCGTCGTCGCGACCAGGCTGACGGCGCACAGTGCGAGAAGGTTCGCGGTCTCGAAAGTGGAGGTCGCGATCGGGATGGCGACCTCCAGCCCCAGGCTGGCGATCACGCACAGAATGCCGACCGCGGCGGTATAGGTGCTAAGATAGCCGAACTGTTCGGGGCTATAGAGCCGCGTCAACGCCGGGGCGAGCAGGAGGCTGGTGCCTTGGCCAAGCACCGTGCCCGCGAGCATGACCCAGAGATTGCGGGCGAAGCCGCGATCGCGAAGGCGCACGCGAACCGCGCGCACGAGGACCGCGATACGGGCGATCGAGAGGCCTCCCCCGGAAGGATTCCGCGCCATGCGATGATCGGACGGCATTCCGTGATCAGCGCGCCCGCGCCGCGGGCAGTGCCCGCCGGGAGCACTCCGCCGCGCCGCTCCGATCAGCCCTGCTAAACATCTCCCCCTTGCGGTCGGTGGTTTGCCGTCGCCATACCGTCCGGCTTCCGAACCCCCGATCACGACATGGCCGGCGCCGGCCGGAGGGATGCTGCTGCAACGCACGAGCCAATCGGCGCGCCGCTCGCCTCCCGGAGCATCTCGCGAAAACGCGTCTCAACACTTCGTGGCTGATCACAAGGAGCCGGATCGCGCCCGGGAGCGAAATTTCGTGACTGGAACCGCCACGTTCGAGCCCAATTTGCTGCGCATCTGCGCCAAGCCAATCGACGGTGTGAACCTGTGCGTCCGCCTGATTTCGATGCAAGTACAATATCCATGATGCGCGTGACGGTCTCTGACCTGTCCCGCCTGCCGGCCGAGCGGCTGGCGCGGTTGTTGCTGGAGTGCGCGGCCGAGAGCCCGGGCCTGCTCGGGCGCCTGCACGACACGATCAGCGCGCAGCGGGCAGCCTCCACCGGCCGAGCAGAACGGGCGTGCATCGTCGGCGAAAGTCCGGCGATGCGCCGCGCCAGCGAACTGATCGCCCGCTTTGCCCGGACCGGGGAGCCGGTGCTCGTCACCGGCGAGAGCGGCACGGGCAAGGAGCTTGCCGCGCGCGCGATCCATGAGGGATCAAGCCGCCGTGCGCAGCCGTTCGTCGCTGTCAATTGCGCGGCCATTCCGGCCAACCTCGTCGCCTCCGAGCTGTTCGGCTATGAGCGCGGCGCCTTCACTGGCGCGATCGCGCGCACCAAGGGCAAGATCGAGCACGCGCACGGCGGCACGCTGTTCCTCGATGAGATCGGCGACATGCCGGTCGATCTGCAAGGCCACCTGCTACGCTTCCTTCAAGAGGGCCAGATCATCCGCGTGGGCGGGCGCGAGACGATCAATGTCGATGTGCGCGTGGTTTCCGCGACCAACGTCCGCCTCCGCCAGGCGATCGCCGAGGGCCGCTTCCGCGAGGATCTCTATTACCGGCTCAACGTGCTCACGCTGGAGATGCCGCCCTTGCGGGAGCGCGCGGGCGATGTGGAACTGCTGGCCCGGCTTTTTCTCGATGATGCTGCGCGGCAGTTCGGACGCGCGGTGACGGACTTTCAGCCCGCGGCGCTCGACGCGCTCCGCCGGCACCGATGGCCGGGCAACATTCGCGAGCTGATGTCGACCATCCGGCGGGCGGTCGTGATCGGCGACGGTCCGTTGTTGGAGCGGTGCGAGCTGCTCGGCCTCGACGAGCCGGCGGCCGCAGCAGTAGCTCAGCAGGTCGATCTTCCGGCGCACGCGATCGACGCCCTCCGCCCCCAGCCGGGATCGGAGGACGAACGAATGGTGCTGATGCAGGCGCTGGCCTCGACGCGAGAGAACGTCACGCTGACGGCGCAGGAGCTGGGGGTGTCGCGCGTGACGCTCTACCGAATGCTGCGCCGGCACGCGATCAGCCTCCATCGCGGGCTGCGGTCTGCGCCCGCGATGAACTGACCCGCGGCGCGGATGCGCCGAGGTCAGCCTTCGGAAGTCCGCGCGATCAGCGCCAGCGCCTCCTCGAGCGTGGTCGCGGCCCCGACCACCTCACCCCGGGTGCAGGATGCAACGGCCCAACTTCCGGTGCGCCCGACGACGAGCCACGCCGCCAGACGCTCCCGCTCACGGAACACCCCGAGAATGTTCGCCTCGTCCGCCAGGGGTGGCCAGGGTCGGTCCCGGAGATCCTCGACACCCGCGATGCCGGCGCCACGCGCGTGCTCCGCCCAGGCCGCCAAAATCTGGCACTCCTCGGCGGTCAAAGCCAAAGACGAATGCGACGCCTCCGGCTCGATTCCCCTGAATGGCGAGGGATCCATAACCTTAGGTCCGATTTCCAAGCTGACTTGGCACGTCAGCACTCCCTATTGCGGCCCGCAGTAGCCGTCCATTTTCTGTTGCAAACAGCGCGCCAACTGCCGCGCGGACGTCACGTGAGTTCAGCGAACCGAGCCAGCGCCCGCAAAGGTCACTCGCGCGTTCCACGCTCGCGGAAGCCGGATCAATCCTGAAGATCTGGCACCTGAAGAGCGAAGGCTTACATAAGTGTGACAAGGCGCGTCAATGCTGTGACGTGAGGGACGTTAGGAAACAAGTCGGCTGCCCGGGTTTGGCCCGGGCCAGCTATAGCCTCAGAAAAGTGAGTGCAGCCCCTGCCACAACCCGTATAGTGACATGATAGAAACGGTAGCGGAGGCGATCATCAGAAGCAAGGCTTGGCGCCGCGCCCGTTGTCGCGCCGGCTGCTCGCCAGCGCCTTCGACCGTCTGGCGGACGGAAGGTGGGTCGTCGACCAACCTGTCGATGCCGCGCCGGGGGCCGAGCGCCTCCGCGACGCTCTGGCGGAAACGGTCGATCTGAGGGGAGACGAAAGCATCTGGATCGACGCTTGACACCAGGTTGTCCCTCTCGATGGGCAGTTCCTGGACGTTCGCAGAGCCGCGAGGGTAAGTCAACTACTCGTGAGGTCGCGGGGCTCGGCTTCAGGCTTGCATTTGCTGATTTCGAAAGCGTTCGGGATGGAGAAGACGGGCCGATGAACGCATTCGCAGTCCACACGTTGGACGAGACCACGTTCGGAGCGGCTTGCGCCGCGTTGATGGGGCAGGTCGAGGCAAGCTATGCCCCCAGCCTCTTGGTGGGCGTGCGCACGGGTGGTCTGGTCGTGGCGGAGGCGATGGCGCGCACCGCCGCCACGCCCATCGCGGTGGCGCCGCTAACCTGCCGACGTGGCGCGACCGGGACCAAGGCCCGGGTGCCGTTGCTGGCGCGAACGCTATCGGCTCTGCCCCGGCCGGTCACCGACGGGCTGCGCGTGCTGGAGCTTCGATTGTCGGCTGGCCGCCGGCGGGCCCGTGTGCCGACCCAGGTGGTGGACCAAGCCGAGGCCGAGGCGATCGCCACGCGCGCGCGCTGCGGCTCGGTCGGCCGACATCTGCTGGTGGTGGACGACGCGGTGGACAGCGGCGTCACCCTAGCGACCGTCTTGAGCGTGCTCCGCGCGCTCTGTCCGGCCGGTACCGAGATTCGCTCGGCCGTCGTGACTGTGACGCTGGACCACCCCTTGGTCCAACCCGATTTCGCGCTTCACCGCGGCATTCTGTGCCGCTTCCCATGGTCCTTCGATGCCGCGCGCTGATCCGCTCCTCGTCTTCGATCTCGACGGCACCATCCTGGAGATCAACAGCTTCCCACGCTGGGCGCTGAGCATGGTCGCCTGCAACGTCGCCGGCCTGTCGGCGATCCGGCGGGTGCGCCTGTCACTCGCCGTGCAACGCCTGCTCCTCACGCGCAAGCTGGGCCGCGCCGACCATGACGCGCTGCTCGCCGGGTTGCAGGCGGCCTGGAGTAGAGGCTGCGGCGAGGCCGCGACGGCGGCGGCGGCGCGATTTTCCGAGCGACTCCTCCGCCACGTGCGTCCCGGCCTGCGACCGGTGCTCGACCGCGTGGCTCGGGGCGAGGCGGACGCGATCCTGGCCACGGCGGCGGCCGAGGACTACGCCCTGCCGCTCGGGCACGCCCTCGGCTTCCGCCACATTCTGGCAACCCCAAGCCGGCGCGGCGAGGGTGAGGCCTGCAATATGGGTGCGCGCAAACGCGACCGCGTGCTCGACTACGTCGCCGCGCGCGGCTGGTCGGGGCGGCGCATCGTCTTCTTCACTGACCACATCGACGACCTTCCGCTGATCCAGGCAAGCGGCGCGGTCTGCTGGTTCGGCACCGGTGCCGCGCTGCGCGAGGTGCGCGAGCGCGCGGCCGGCGTGCCGGTGATGCCCTGTCAGTCGCTCGACACCGCCGCGATGATGCTGGCCTTCGGCTCCGCGCCCACTGCGGGCGCGCGCGCCAGCACCGCGCGATAGATCGCCAGCAGTTCGCGCGTGTGCCGCGCGCGGTCGGGCGGGGCCGCCCAGAACCGCTCAAATGCGGCGCGCCCCGCCTCTCGCACCACCCCGTCGTCGCGCACCGCGCTCAGAGCGCGCGCCAAATCCTCGGCATCGCCGCTGCGAAACGCCCAGCCTGTCTTGCCCTCGACGACCCGCTCGGCGGCGGCCGAGATGTCGCTGACGATCGCCGGGACGCCACGGGCCGCCGCTTCCGAGACGACGAGGCCATAAGTTTCGTACCAGAGGCTCGGAAACAGCAGGCAGCGCGCCGTCTCCAGCGCGCGCCAGGCTCCCCGGGCCGGCAGCCAGCCCGTGACGCGCGCGCCCAAGGCCTCGACCTCGCGGCGCAGCGGTCCCTCGCCGATAAAGGTGATCGGCAGGCCGGCCCGCCGCGCCGTCTTGGCTGCCAGCAGCACGCCCTTCTCGGCATCCAGCCGCCCCAGCACGGCCAGTTCGCGGTTGGCGCCGACCGCCACCGGCGGCTCGCGCGGCACGTCGATCATGTTTTCCAGCGGATAGGCGCGCGCGGTCGCCGGAAGGTACGGTCCCAGCAGATCGGCCGAACGGCGCGAAAGCGTGATGTAGTCGCGGACCGTCTCCGGGAACCCGGCGAGTCCGCGCTGGGCGAAGCCGCGCAGCACGCGATACGCCTTGTGCGCCCGGTGGCGCTTGTCGCAGTTCCGCAGCACGCATCGCGCACCGAGCGCGGTGAGCCGGCACGGCTCCTGCAGCCGGTAGTCGAAAAAGGCGCCGTTCGGGCAGGCGGCAAAGAAGTCGTGCAGGGTGCAGACCGTGGCGAACCCGGCCCGCCGGGCCGCCAGCACGGGCGTCGTCGTCAGCGCCTTGGTGTAGCCGTGCAGGTGGACCACCGTCCGGCGCGGATCGAGCCCGACCAGCAACCCTTTCATCACCCCGTACGCTTGCCAATTCCATAGTGCCTGCGCGGCGGCACGCATCGCTTGGCGCGGGTCCGCCAATTCCGGCTGATCGAGGCAGATCACGCGGGCGCCCGACGCCGCCAGCGCCGGTTCCACGGGACCGACCGCGCCCAGAAAGACTACATCGAGGCCGGCGAAGGCCAGTGCGGCCGCCTCGTCCAGCGCCACCTTGCTGGCGCCGCCCTGGACGTGACAGAAATCGTTCAGGACAACGACGGTCGAAATGTCTGTCATGTGCCGGTCAGCGGTGCGCGATCACGCCGCCCGACGGAACCGGCACCGGCACGGATCGCCTCAGCCGGCGCGACAGGCGCTTGCCGAAGGCGTTGCCCGGCCACTCGATCAGCCGCTCCGTCCCGGCAGCCAGCACCAGCACGGTCGCGACAACCGCCAGCAAGACCGCCGGCGTGTCGCGAAACAAGCCGAGCAGGATGGCAGTCTGGATCAGCGGCGCATGCAGCAGATAGACGCTGTAGGATATGTCCCGCCTGACGCGCATCACCGGCAGGCGGAGGGCGAAGCAGAACACGAAGGCGCCGGTCACCAGTGGAGAGAGCCCGTCCGGAAGCGGCTGGAACAGCGTCCAGGCCGCCAGGAACAGGATGCAGACGCCGACCGCCGTGCCTCGCGCCACCCGCAGCCTGCGCCCATACAGATGCAGCGCTATCCCCACGGCGAAGAACTGAAGCTGCCCGGGAAGCTGCTTGGCGTAGCGGAATGCACCGAGATGCATCATCTCGGCATGATAAAGCGCCGAGCCGGCGAAGATCAGCGCCAGCACGCCCCAGCCCCACCGGCGGATCGCGAGGCAGATCAGCGGCACCGTCAAATAGAACGCCATCTCGATCTTCAGCGTCCACAGGCTGGGATTGATGCTCGGCACGATAAGAGGATGCAGCACGCCGGCGATGTCGTGCTGGAGGAAATTCGCGAAAGACAGGTTCGCGACCAGATAGCGCACCGTCTGCTCCGGCGCGCTCAACATGCCACCCGGCAGCAGCGCCATGACGATCGCGGTTTGCCCCAGCACGATGAAGACATACATCGGCAGCAGCCGGAACACGCGTCGTGTATAGAACTCCAGGAGCCCGCGTGAGCGGTCGAAGCTGCCGGCGATCAGAATGCCGCTGACCACGAAAAAGGCGTCCACCGCCGCGTCGGCCAAGTTGAAGGGGAGGATCGTGTCGTTCCCGCCGGACAGGCTCTTGAAGTGACCCAGCACAACGGCCAGGGCGAGCAGCAGGCGCAGTAGCGTGAAGTTGTTTGACCCTTCGTCGTTCCGATCGTGCATGGTCCCTGGGCCGCTTGGCGCCTCCGAACGAGGCGGGCGATGCAAGCCTCGTTCCACTTGGGGCGAGTCGCTCGGCACTCCGATTGCTGAGGCTCTGGCGGTCGCGCTGAGCCGCAACCCTGTGAGGCGCCTGATGAGGAGACGTTTGAGCACTTTCGAAATTTCCGCCGCACTCCTGTTCGCCACCGCCCTGCCCGCGCCGTCGGCATTCGCCGCTCCCTTTTGCTTGCAGTCGCAGGTCATCCCGCCGCAGTGCATCTATGACGATGCCTCCGACTGCCGTCGCGACGCCGGCCGTCAAGGCGCGTTCTGTGTCGTCAATCCGGAGGAGATTTCGGTCAATCCGGGCGTCGGCGAATATTGCGTGGTGACATCCACCCGCGTTTCCTCCTGTGTGTTCCAGAGCAGCAGTGACTGCGCCCGGGAGGCGGCTCATCAGCGGGGGGTCTGTGTCCAGGCGCCGCCCCCGGCGGCGGCCAACACGCCCGATCCGCATCAGTACTCCCGCTCGACCGACGAGCTGAGCCAGGGAACCAATCGGCCGTAGCCGCGCTCGAGAAAGCGGGCGGCCGGCACCGGCCGCGCGCCTCCCAGATACAAGGTATAGCGGCTCGCGGGTCGCAGCGATTCCTCGACGAACGCCGCGGCGAGCCGGGAATGGTCGGCAACGGCGAACGCCGGCACCGCCGGATCGGCGTCCTGCACCTGGTAAAGCAGCCCACCCAGCACGCTCGTCGCCGCGCCGGCGCGGCTATCCACCACGACTCCCGGATTTTCGGTCTTGATGCCTAGGATGACCAGCTTGGCGCCGTCGTTCAGCACGCGCGGATTGCCGAACTCCATGTCGAGCTGGCGCGCATAGACCGGCGCCGGCCCGGCCACCCGGAGCGGGCCGCAGCACGTGTTCTCGATGAACACCGTCCCGCCCTGCAGGCTCCGGTCCAGCAGCGTCGCCCCCGCCGTCACCACGTCGCGGAGCACCAGCGTGCGCGGCCCGGCCAGCGTCACCCCGACCTGGTTGCCGATGTCGGTCTGGTCGAACACCAGTCCCTCGATCGCCAGCGGCGGCCCTGGCAGAGCGACGTGGAACTCGCCCGTGTCGCGCGCGAAGGCGGGGTTGCGCGCGTCGCCGACGCTCAGGCTGGCGTTGAAGCCGAGGATCCGGCGCAGGGTCGGCGGCACCTCGATGCGGTCGTGGATAACGTAGCGCCCATACGGCAGATACACCGTCGCGGCGCCGCTCGCGAAGGCGCGGCGCAGCGCCTCCGTTACATCGCGCCCCGCAGCGGCCGCGGACGGTCCGGCCGGCAGGAACCGCAGGACGTTCACCCATCGCGCGGCGGGCCCGTCGGGTGGCACCGGCGGGTCCGGCAGGTCGGCGTCGAACACGTTCGCCGGGTGCGCCGTGAAAGCCGCGCCGCTCAGCACGCCCCAGAGTGGTGCGGAGCCGGCTTGCGTTCGCAGGCCGAGCAGAGTCACCGCGCCGGCGTTCCTGATAGCGCTCAATCCGGCGCGGATCCGACCGCCGGCGAGCACGATCAGCCCTTTCGGCGACAGATTGACGATCGGTTCCGGCGCGCCCTCCACCTCAAGGTCCGCCGCCGAAACCGCGTTGGCGTCGTTGGTCAGCCCCGCCCGGCCCTGCCCGGTGAGACGCACATGCTCCAGCGTGACACCGTATTCGGTGTTCGCCACCGCGATCCCCACATCGAAGCCCTGCACGCTCACGCGCTCCAGCAGCGCGGGGCCGGGCCACTTCCGACGCATGGAGATGCCGATCGCGCCGGTGGAACGGGGTGCTGTAATGGTGACGTTACGGATAGCTCCGATGTTGTTCGCCAGGTAGTCGATCCCGATGGCGCCGGGATTCCCCGGCCCGACCTCGATCGTCAGGTCCTCGACGAAATTGTCGTACGCGTCGTTGCCCTCGCCCTTGCCCGTATAATCCTTGCCGCCCGAGGTCGGCGTGCCGTCCAGCAGCTTCGCGGTTGTCATCACGACCCCGCGTGGCGACTTCGGATCGGCAAATCCGGGCGTGGCGTCGCGCAGCCGGATCACGGTGCCGGCACGCGACTGGCCAAGCAGGACCATGCCCGACGCGAACCGGCCATCGGCGTAGTGCCGCGTGAGCTGCCCCGAGACGAGATAGACACCATCCGGCAGATAGACGGGCCGGGAGCGCCAGAATGCCGAGCGCGTGTCGGGACCGGCCGCGTCGATTGCCCCGCGCAGCGCGGCGGTGTCGTCGTGCACGCCGTCTCCCTTGGCGCCGTAATCGCGGACGTTGATCGCACCCGAATCCGGAGGGAGCGCCGCGCCTCGCGCCGGGCCGCCGACCGACGAGGCGAGCAGCGCGATAAGCGCGCCGCCGAGAAGACCCCTCACGTGGCCGCCGGCGTGCCCGACGCCGCGAACCTGGCCTTTCGGCCCACTCCGCTTGCCCGCGACACCTCAGACAGCAACCCCTCGTAATGGCCAAGGTAGGCATCGGCCATGCGCTCGACGGTGTGGGCCTCGGCCAGCGCCGCAGTGTCGGCGTCGAGATCAGGCAGGCCAAGCCGGCCCGTTATGAGACCCGAGACGATGTCGGCAAGCTTCGCGGCGTCGCCCGGCTCGAACAGGAAGCCGGTGCGGGCCTCGCGGACCAACTCCGGGATGCCGCCGATGCGGCTGCCGATGACACCCATCCCGCTGGCGGCCGCTTCGACCACCGCGACTGGCGCGTTCTCGTACCAAAGCGACGGGATCAGCAGGTGATGCGCCTCGGCGAGCAGCGCTTTCTTGGCCTCTCCCGAGACGTAGCCCGCGAAGCGAATGCGCGGGTCGGTCTGGGCGGCTTGGCGCACCTCCTCCTCCAGAGGGCCGCGCCCGGCCACGGTCAGCGTCACCTCCGCCTCAGGCGGAAGCCGGCGCATCGCCTCGAGCACCACGCGTACGCCCTTCTCCACCGTCAGACGGCACAGCAGCAACACGCGGAGCGGCGGCGCGGGCGCGCGGGCGCGGCGGATGGCCTCGGCCTCCGCCGGCACGGGGATGCCGTTGCGGACCACCGCCCACCGGGCTGGGGCAAGCCCCGCCTTCGCGTGCTCATCGAGCAGGAACCGCGACGGGCTGACGAACAGGTCCACCTCGCGCGCGGTGGTGAGATGCCACGCGCGATAGGCGCGGCAGCCAAGCGAGGGATTGGCGCAAATCTTCCAGTCGCGGTCCAGCATGAAGGCGCGCGGGCAGAGCAGGTGGTAGTCGTGCGCGGTGTGGACTACGGGCACACCCGCCTGGCGCGCGCGCGCCCAAACGGTCGCCGAGAGGCCGTCGATCAGGTGCGTGTGCACGATATCGGGCAAGGCGTCGCGCAGAATGGCGCCGAAGCGTCGTCCGGCGTCGCGGTTCCAGGCGTCGCGCAGGTGCCACAACGCGCGCCTGTGGGCGGGCTGGCCGGTGCGCGAGAAGCTCCAGTACATGTTCCGCGGGAAAAACCGGATCACCTCCACGCCGTTGCGCATCTCCACCGGGTACGGTTCCATCTCCGGCCCGCAGGTGGAGACCGCGGTGACACGGTGCCCGCGCGCGGCAAGGGATTCGCCCAGCCAAGCGACCATCAGCTCGGCGCCGCCCGCCATGATCGGCGGATAGATATTGTTCACCAGCAGCACGTGCATCGCACTCGCCGTGTCAGACGGACTTCGGGCGGCCGGCTCAGAGCCAGCGCCGCAACCAGCGCGGCGCGTAGGAGCGATACTTCGTCAGCACGGCGCCGAGCACGACGCCACCGGAGGCGCTGAGCGACTCCCGCAACTCCGTCGCCTCCGGCGCGCGCGTGCGCCCGGATTCCAGCACGATGATGTTGCCGTCCACGAAGCGCGACAGCAGGACGCCCATCGGCGCGTCGGTCGCCGCCGGGGCGGCGATCACGACGAGATCGAACGCGCGGCGCAGCCTGTCGAGGAAGTCGGGCATGCCGCGGACGGCCGGCGTGAGGTCGAGGGCGCCGCGCATGCTGGGCAGCGTCATCTGATAGAGTTCGAGCCCGACCACACGGGTGATCGAGCGTTCGACGTCCCCGAGATCGAACCCGTTGGCGATCGTGGGTGGGCGCCGGCGCGGCGCGACTGCACCCTTGGGATCGAGCCGCATTCCGGAACCGTTGACGAACAGCACGCGTTTGCCGAGCCACGCCGCGCTGATGTAGGCGAGGTCATAGACGACGTGCTCGGTGCCCGACTCGCGCTCGGGCGAGACGAACTGGACCACCGCGCCGGCCTCGGTCTCGAGCGCCTGGGATAGCGCGTGATGCAGGCGGACCAAATCCCCCGTCGCCAAACCATGCGGCCGCGCGCCGGGGGTGATGCGGGCCGGCATAGTCCGGCCGGTTGGCACCGGCAGGCCCGTCCTGGCGGTCAGTTGCCGGGCTGTCATGCCGCTGCTCATCAGTCCTTCCCGAAGGTCGCCAGGACAGGCAAACGCAAGACATGGGCCACTTCACGGGGCGTCCGCAGCCGGTCGTCGAACGCCTCCAGCGCCAGCACGAGCCCGACACCGAACAGCAGCCCCAGGAGCACGCTCCCCCCGGCGACCAGCGTCTTGCGCGGGCGGGCCGGACGATCGGCGAGCGAGGGGGCGGCGATCAGCGCCGCCGAGGAGATCTTCTCGGCATTGCGGTTGGCCTCGATCTGCGCCTCCTGATCGCGGATGGCGAGCGCCCGGTAGGTCTCGGACTGGATCTGCACCGCGCGCGTCAGGTCGGCATAGCGGATCTGGTCCTGCTCCAGCGCGGCCAGACGGGCGTTGATCTCGTCGAGTTGCACCTGCGCCACGTCCACCGGCTGGCTGGCGCTGCGAGCCTGCGCCTGGGCGCGGAGGAAGTCGGTCTTGATGCTCTCGTAGACCTTGTTCGGCGCCCGGCTGACACGCGACCGCCCCTCGCCGGTGCGGGCGTGCACGGCATGGCCGAGACTGGCGATCTGCGCGTCCAACTGGCGCAGCATCGGGCTGCCCGGTTGATACGTGCTCAGCATCTGGCTGCGCTTGGCGCGCAGCCGGTCAAGCTCCCCCTCGGCGGTATCGACGGACTGATATTGCTCGCCGGTGGCCGAACTCGTCGTCTCGGCCGGAACGGTCGCGAGCAGATCCTTCAGCGCGGCCTCCTGCTGCTGGGCCTGCAGCAGCGCGCCCTGGGAGATCGCCAGTCGGCTGGATACGTCTGTGCGCTGCTGCAACAGTTGCGACACTTGGATCTGGAGGTCGGCTATCTGGTGGCTCTGCTTGAAGCTGGAGAGCTCGTTTTGCGCATCTGCCAGCTTCTGCTTCGCCTTGACCGCTTCCTGCTGAGCGAACCGCAGCTGCGGATTGGCGTAGATCGATGCCTCCTGGCCGTAGAATTCGGTCAGCAGGTGCTGCACCACCGCCTGGGCGATCTTCGGCGCGTGCGCGAGAAACGTCACCGTGATCACGTCGCTCTCGAGGCCGACATTCACGACGAGATCGCTCTGGAAGGCGTGCAGCGCGTTGTCCATCTTGCGCGGAGCGGGCAGCGCCGCGGCGGCGATCTTGGGATACAGCTCCGCCAATCCGACCGCGCGGATCGCATTGCGCGCCAGATCGGGGCTGCGCAGGATCTCGGCATCGGAGTGCAGCACCTCGCGGTGCTCGTTGACGCCCTGCTGGTTCGGCGCCTCGGCGTCGAGGTTGCGGTCGATCCGCGGAACGGCCCGCGTCTCGAACCGGAGGACGAGCGACGCGCCGGAGGCGTATTTTGGCGTCGCCAGCGCGAGATAGGCGCCGCCCAAGGCGCAGACCACCAGGAAGGCCGTGATGAACACGAGCTTCCGCCTGAAGAAGATCAGGAGGGTGTCGCGGAAGGACGGCTGGATGACCATTCGCTTCGTCTCCGATCCGGGAACGCGGCGGGGAACGCGGCGGGCTCGGACTAACGCGTGACGGCGGCGGCGCCTCCCGACTGCACCACCGAGGTGCCGCTGGAGCCACCCACGATGTACGAGAAGCCCCAACTGATGGGAACGAACTGCTGCACGTACTGGTTGAAGTATCTGTAGACCTCGGCGATGCCGGTCCGCGGCACGTAGACCACGTCATACGGCGCCAGCGCGATGTCGGCGCTGGCGTCGCGCCCATGCTCCAGCGCACCGAAGCGCGTCGAGAGGAACTCGGGGCGGTTGCCCGGACCACGACGGATGATGAACACGCGGTTGTCGTCACCCGACAGGCGCAGCCCGCCCGCCCGCGCCAGCGTCTGCGACAGCGTGGGCGCCAGGCCGACCGAGATGAACTCGCCCGGATTGTTGACCTCGCCGCCGACATAGACCCGCGTCGGCGCGAACGATCGGACGACCACCGTGAGATGCGGATTCTGTAGCTGGCTCGAGTAGTCCCGCCGCAGCGCCGCCGCGAGTTGCGGAACCGTGCGGCCGTAGGCCAGCTCGTCGCTGACGACCGTCGTGGAGATGTGTCCGTCCGGGCGAACCGTCACGTCCTCGTTGAGTTCGGGGTTCAGCAGCAAGCGTATCTGCAAAACGTCCCCGATTTGCAGCCGATAGGGGGTCAGATAGCTCACATATCCGGTATCTGCCGACGGCACCGGTGGTGCCGGCGGCATTTGCGAGACGGTGGCGCAGGCGGGCAGCGTCGCGACCGCCCCGAACGCGACCAGCCGGCGCGCGGCGGTCGCCAGACGAGCCGAGGCGAGCGTCACAGTCCCTTCCGAAAGCGCACTGATTGGGGTCACATCAGTCCTCCTTGAGTTCATCGTCTCCATCCTTTGCTGTTGATTTCCGGTTCGGCCGGATCGCGGTTGGGGGAAGCGGCGGGGCGCCTCAGAGCGCGCCACGCTGCAGGAAGACGGCGGGGATAGTCTGAAGAAGGATCGCGATGTCGTGCCAGAGTGTCCAGTTCCGCACATACCACACGTCCAGGCGCACGCGCTGCGCATAGGACGTGTCGCTGCGGCCGCTGACCTGCCACATCCCGGTCAGGCCCGGCTTCGTTTCGTGATAAAACTCGATGTCGGCGCCGTAGCGCGCGACCTCGGCCTGCACAATGGGGCGCGGACCCACCAGGCTCATCTCGCCGCGCAGCACGTTGAAAAGCTGCGGCAGCTCGTCGAGGCTTGAGCGCCGCAGAAACCGGCCGATGCGCGTCACCCGTGGATCGCAGCGCAGCTTCTGCGTCGCCTCCCACTCGGCCGCCGCAGCGGGATCGGAGCTGATCAGTGCGTGCAAGGTCTGCTCGGCATTGAGCACCATCGTCCGGAATTTCAAACAACCAAAAATACGCCCGCCCGCGCCGATCCGTCGATGGCGGTAAAAGGCGGGGCCGCCGTCGGCGCGCACGATCAACGCGAGGGTCAGGAGCAGAGGAGCGAGAAGGACCACGAGCATCGCCGCCGTAATATGATCGAATGTTGCTTTCAGCATCCGACTGAACGGCCGCGCAAGGTTGTTCCGGCTTACAAGCATCACAATGTCGTGGCCGAAGAAGTAGTGCTGACGGAATCCGACCACGGGGAGGCCGTCCAGCGCGGGCACGATCGCCAGCGGCAGGCGGGCCCGCCGCAGTGCCGCGATCACCGCTCGCTCGGCCGCGGGCGTGCTGCCGCTCACGGCGACCACGACGAACTCGGCCTCGCGTGCGTCGATCGCGGTGATGAGGTCGTCGTCGCCCAGCCTGACCGCTTCATCGAGATCGAGCGCTCCGGCAAAGCGGTATCCCAATCCGCGGTCGGACAGCAGCGCCGCCTTGGCCTGCTCGACCACCGCCGCGCCGGCGATGATCAGCGTGTCGATGGGCCACAGGCTCACGGCGCGCAGCAACGCGCGAGCGCCCGCGCGGAGCGCGAGCGCGCTCGGCGCGAAGATCATCCAGCGCAGCAAGGGCTCGACCCCGATCGGCTGTCGGTAGACCGCCACGGTGATGAAGGTGTCGCAGGCCAGCGCGACGGCCGCGCCGAGCAGGACATCCTCCATCTGCGTCCAGAACGGCACGCGCGAGGTGTAGTGGCCCCGACCGCTGAGGTAGCAGAGCAGGGACACGAGCACGAGCAAGGTCCCCCAGCCATGCCAGCCGGTTCCGAGAGCGGAGGCGTGCTCGATCGCGCGTTCAAGAGGCTGCGGACGGGTGGCCAGGCTCGCCGCGAACGCGAGAAACGCGGCCAGCACGAAGGCGAGCATGTCAGCGCAGAGAAGCGTCAGGGGACAAACCCTCGCGCGCTGCTGCGCGCGCATCACCCGCTCCGGCGGGAGCATCACGCTGGAGGCGGATACGGCCGCGGCGTAGTCAGCGGGATCCAGGCGCTTCATCGGGAACACGGCGTCGAACCCTCGTTTGCGGGGCAGGGCAGGGCGGCTTCGTACCCACCCATCCCCGACCTCACGGCCAAGCAAGCGCTGTGCCAATGACTTCCTTGATCATGGCTAATGGTTTCGTAGATCCAACAGCCATTGCCGAGCGGAGCATGTGAATCGGCGCCGCTGTTACGCTTACGTGGCGTTCACTTGAGGACTTCCGGGGCCTTCGCGCCGCCAAGGCAGTCGGAGGGCTCCATGACCCCGACCCCGCGCGCCGGGTGAGCGGGACGTCGCGCCCAGTGACATGCAACGACAGTCACGGCGCGTTGCCGTTAACGGCAACTCAACCAAATTATGAGATTTAAACACTTGCGATATAAATTCGGAGACCGGAGGTCCACAATGGCAACTATTCCGGCTATTTCGACTGCGACCCAGGCCGAGAGCGCGGAAACGTTCGTCGACTCGCTAGGCGTCAACACGCATATCGATTTCCAGGCATACGGCTACCAGGACTTGGCGACGACCGAGGCGGCGATCCGCTATCTTGGCCTCGTCAATCTTCGCGACGATCCCGAGAACCCGGCCGACGTCGGCGCGAACGGCTGGTGGCAGCAGGTGGCCACCGCCACCGGCGCCAAGTTCGACGCCTTCCTCGCCGAGGGTTCGGTGGCGCAGATGCAGGGCGATCTGCCGCGCGCCGTGCAGCTCGCCCAGCAAGGCATCGTCAACTTCATCGAGGGCGGCAACGAGGAGGACGATCCGTACGCCACCTCCAACGGCAACTCGCTCGCCGCCGCGGCGGCGTTCCAGGCCAACGTCTATGCTGCCGCCCACAACCTCGGCCTGCCCGCCATCAACATGTCCTTCGGCCAGGGCTGGACGGCGGCCAACAACTGGGCGGGGGACTACGACAAAGCCGGCAACCTCTCCGCCTACGCCGACTACGCCAACGCCCACACCTATCCGAGCGGCGCGCCGGCGAGCACGATCCAACTCATCACCACCGACGCCAACATCGCCGCCCCCGGCCGGCCCGTGATCCAGACGGAGTTCGGTTACGACACCAGCCAGATCGATGCCACGACGGCGGCGAAATACACGCTTGACGGCCTGCTCGACTCCACGGCCGACGGCGTCGCGAAGACCTACCTGTACGCGCTGTTCGACGACGGTTCCGGCCAGTTCGGGCTGATGAACGCCGATGGCACGAGCAAGCCGGCCGGGCTCGCAATCCATGACATGACGACGCTGCTCGCCGATCCCGGAGCGGGCGCCGGCTTCACGCCGGGAACACTCAGCTATGGCCTCACCGGCACCACGACGGGCGACAACAGCCTTTTGTTCCAGAAATCCGACGGCAGCGACTGGATCGCGATCTGGAACGAGCAGCAGGCGCTGGGTGCATCCCACACGATCACGCTCAATCTCGCCTCGCCCGCCGCGACGATCACCGTGTTCGACCCGCTCACCGGGACGAGCGCCTTCCAGACGCTCAGCAATGCGACCACCGCGCAGATCACGCTTCCGGACCATCCGGTGCTGGTGGAGGTGATCCCGGCCGGGACGTCGACACCCCCACCCTCGACCGGCGGGGGCGGGGGAACGACGACCCCCACATCCCAGGATCTCGCCGTCGCCGTGCCGGGCGCGCAGACGCTGGCCGCCGGGGCGACACTCGCGGTCGGCGGCGTTTCGATCAACGATCCCTGGGCCGCATCCGCCGGCGGCTCGATGGCGCTGAACGTCTACGACACCGCCGGCACCATCACCATCGCCGGCCACACCTACGGCCCCGGCGGCGGGAAGGTGGGCGGCGGGATGCTGTCGGGCACCGAGGCGCAGCTCAACGCAGATCTCGCGACCCTCGCCTACACGGCGGGCGCGAGCGCGGGGGCGGACACCCTGAGCGTCGACGTCTGGAACCAAGCCGGCGTGGAGGTCACCCAGACCATCGCGATCGCCGTCACGCAGCCCGCCCCGGTCAGCCCCGAGTTGTCGGTCCCGGCGAGCGAGACGCTGATGGCGGGCACGAGCCTGGCGGTGAAGGGCGTCGCCATCAACGATCCGGGGGCGGCGACGGCGGCCGGCACGATGTCGCTGAACGTCTACGACACCGCCGGTACCATCACCATCGCCGGCCACACCTACGGCCCCGGCGGCGGGAAGGTGGCGGGTGGGATGTTGTCCGGCACCGAAGCGCAACTCAACGCCGATCTCGCCACGCTCGCCTACAAAGCCGGCGCGAAGGCCGGCTCGGACACGCTCACCGTCGATGTCTGGAACCAGGCCGGCGTGGAGACCACGCGCACGATCCCGATCACGATCACCACAGCCACGGTGCTCATCCCGGCCGGCCAAGCCTCGTTCAGCAGTTCGGCCAGCAACACGCTCTTCAGCGTGACCACCGGCAGCCACGCCATCTTCATCGGCGGCACCTACGATCAGCTCGTCGCGACCGGCGGGGCGGAGACGGTGACCGCCCTGAAAGGGCACAACACCATCCGGACCGGCGCCAGCGCCGACACCATCAACATCGGGGGCAGCGGGAATGTGGTTGACGCGGGCGGCGGCACCAACACGATCTCCGACGCCGGCAGCGCCAACACGCTGGTGCTCCCCGCCGGCGGCACCGGCATGGATACCATCCTCGGCCCAGTGCTGCAGGCGGGCGATCTGGTCGACCTACGCACCGTGCTCGCCCATACGACGTGGAACGGCAGCACGGCGAGCCTCGGCGCCTATCTCAGCACACGGCTCGCCAACGGCACGGACACCATCGTCTCGGTGAAGCCGGGCGGGGCGTCAGGTGGCACCTGGTACGACATCGCCCGTTTCAGCGGCGCCGGTTCGGTGAGCCTGGCGACGCTGACGTCGCACGCGATTCTCTAGAATCACCACAAGCCGAGGCCCGGCGGTCCCAGCGCCGGCGCCTCGGCAGCAAAGCGGCGATCCGGAGAGGGCGCCGAAGCTGGGTTGGCAGCGTCAAGCATGGCGATCGCGGCATCCACAAGGCTCAGTGCCCGGGCGGGCTGACCCGCCGCCAGCCACTGCAGCGCCGCGTTCACGCGCCCAGCGGCCGGGCTCGCGCCAAGGCCAGGCGGACTGTTCTCCGGACTGACGGGACGCAGCACGAGTTGCGCCGCTGCCGCCTCCAGCAAAGGACGCGCGCGGAAGGGATCGCCGGCCGCGAGCAGCCCGCGCGCGACGAGGAGACGGTCGCTCGCCGTCGTTTGACGCTCAGCCGGCACGACCGGCTCCGCCCGTGAATAGGCAGCTTTTCGGTGCGACCCACGCAGCCGATGCACCAAGCTCTCGACCGAAGCGAAGCTGGCGTCGTCGTCGGTCGATCCGGAAGCTGCAGCGACGGCCGACGGCTCTGAGTTCGTCGGCGCGGACGGCGCCGGAGCCGGCGCGGCCGTCGCCATGTCCGTCGGCGCGGGAGGCGGCACGGCATCCGACGGCGGCGCGGCCGCCGCAGCGGGGGCGGGCGCAGGCGAGGGCGCTGCGGCCAAGGCCGAGGCGGGCGGGTTCGAGGCGGGGGGGGCCGAGGCGGGTGGTGCCGAAATGGCTGGCGTCGAGGCGGCGGGGATCGAGGCAGGGGGGGCCGAGGCGGGGGGGGCCGAGGCGGCCGGGGTCACGACGGCCGGGTTCGAGGCAGGGGGAAGGGTCGGGGCCAACGCGGCCAGGTTCGAGGCGGCCGAGGTCGAGGCGGAGGGAACCGAGGCGGCCGGGGTCGAGGCGGAGGGAACCGAGGCGGCCGGGGTCGAGGCGGCCGGGGCCGACGCGGCCAGGTTCGAGGCGGCCGGGGTCGACGCGGGTGGGGTCGAGGCGGATGGTGCCGAAGCGGCCGGGGTCGAGGCGGGCGGGGCCGAAGCGGCCGGGGTCGAGGCGGGCGGGGCCGAGGCGGGCGGGGCCGAGGCGGGTGGTGCCGACGGCGCCACAGGAACTCACGACCGACCAGGACCCGAGCGAGCCGGCGAACAACAACAGCATAGCCGCGACCACTCCGGCCCCGGGCAGAACAAACCGCCACATCCTCTCGCCCCTCCTCGAACGATGCCCGCGTGAGATGGGCACATTGCCGGGAGACGGCAATCAGGGCAAACGACCGCCCCACCTACCCTGGCGCGGCGCCGTGCTGCAGACTGTCCTAGAGCGAAGCGCTGCGCGAGGAGGGCGAAGGACATGCAATACGGCATTCATCTGCCGCACGTCGGGCGCAAGGCAAGTCCCGCCACCATCCGGGACTCGGCCCTGCAAGCCGAGGCGCTCGGCTTCGACGACGTGTGGGTCAGCGAGCACATCGTCGTGCCGCGCGGAGCCAGCTACCCGCCCTCGCCCAGCTTCTACGATCCGGTTCTGACACTGACCTGGGCGGCCGCCGCGACTCGACGGGTGCGCCTCGGCACGTCCGTCCTGGTGCTGCCGATGCGCCATCCACTGCCGCTCGCCAAGGAATTGGCGACCCTGCAGAACCTCTCGGAGGGGCGGCTCATCCTGGGCGCGGGCGTCGGCTGGATGGAGGCCGAATTCGCCGCGCTGGGCGTGCCGTTCCGCGAGCGGGGCCGGCGCATGGACGAGGGGATCGCGATGATGCGCGCGGTCTGGTCCGACGACCCGATCACGTTCAAAAGCCGCTGGATTCCGGCGGTGATCGAGGACATGCGGATGCAGCCGCGCCCGGCCGCGCCGATCCCGATCTGGATCGGCGGCAGCTCGGAGCCGGCCCTGCGCCGGGCGGCCAACTTGGATGGCTGGCACGGCAGCCGCATAACCCCCGAGCAGGCCGAGCCCATCGTGCGCCGGCTCCGCGGCGAGCGGCCGGATCCTGGGTTCGCGGTGTCCTTGCGATGCCGCTGGGACGGGCGCGACGAGGGCGAATTGCGCGCCCGGTTCGACGCCTACGCCGCCGCCAGTGTCCAGCACCTGCTGGTCGAGCCGGAGGACCGGGAGATGGCGGATTGGCGGCGCACGGTCGAGCGGATCGCCAGAGTTCGAGGCTGAGCACCCGAAGCTCAGGCCGCGGCCCGCCGGTCGGAGTGGGGGCCGTGCGATGCCGCCGCATGTCCAACCTCGGTCGCGGCGGCGCGGAAATATTGCAGGACGAAGACGCGCACGGCACTGGTCCGCCCGCCATCCTGTCGCGGGAGATCGACACGGCGGATCAGCCCATGCAAATCCTCGCCCTCCCGCGCGCAGATCTCCCCCAGCGCCTCCCAGATCTCGGGCTCCAGACGCATGCTGGTGCGCCCGGTGTCGGCAACCACGTTGCGGTTGACAAGCCGGCTTCGGGACATGGCCACTCCTTTGAACAGGTCAGGAGCAGAACCAAGCACGGGCCGGATTAAGGGATGGTTTCGCTGGCTCGAATTGCCCGCTCAGATCGGCAACGCCGCCACCTTCATGCGCTCCATCGCGAAGCGGCTGGAGACGTTGCGCAGCGGCACGGCCGCGATCAGGCAACGATAGAAGCTGTCGTAGGCGGCGATGTCGGAGACCACGACGTGCAGCAGGTAGTCCACGTCGCCGCTCATGCGCCACGCGTCCACGACCTCCGTCATGCCGGCGATCACCTCCGCGAAGCGCGCGAGCCAGGCGCTGGAATGATCCGCCGTCTCCACTTCCACGAACACCGAAACCGGCAGCCCGATCTTCGCGGGGTCGATCACCGCCACACGCCGCAGGATGATCCCGTCCTGCTCCATCCGCCGAATGCGCTTCCAGCAAGGCGTCGGGGTGAGGCCAACCCGCCCGGCGATATCGGCCAGCGACAGCGAGGCGTCCTCGCTCAGGAGCCGCAGGATCTCGCGATCGACACGATCCAGCTCCTTGTCGGCGGACATCGGCTTCCCCTGAGTTGGATTCCGGGCATATACCGGCCGCGGGGAGAAAAGCCTACTCCTGCGGCCTCGCAGCCGGGATCACCCCATCCGGCCCGCTTCGTGCTCCTCCGGCGTCCGCAGGGTCAGCGCCAGCGCGTGCAGGCCGCCGGTGAATTCCGCGGCCAGCGCATCATGCACCGCGCGCGAACGGGCGACTCGGCTCATATTCCGGAACGAATCTGATACGACAAGCACCGAATAGTGCGTCTCGCCCCCCGGTCGCGCGCCGGAATGGCCGGCATGGCGTGCGCTGTCGTCGTCCACGCGCAGTTCCACCGGTGCGAATGCCTGGCGCAGTGCGACTTCCAGCCGGGCGGCCCGGCTCGCCTCAGATGAGTGCATGGAAGGCATATCGGCCTTCCGCCGGGTTGCGCCAAGCGGGCATTGCCAAGGCGATCATGCGGCGCACATAACCCAGCACCATGAGCCGCCGCCCATCGCGACCTCGGGCCTACGCACCTGACCCGGCGGCGCCGGGCCAGCCCTGCGACATGCCCGGATGCGGCGCGATGGGCGACTACCGGGCCCCCAAGTCGCGCGCGCATCTGCGCGAGTATTGGTGGTTTTGCCTGGAGCACGTCCGGGCCTACAACGCCGCCTGGGACTACTACAAGGGCATGAGTCCGGCGCAGATCGAAGCCGAGTTGCGCCGCGACACCGCCTGGCAGCGCCCGAGCTGGCCGCTCGGCCGGCTGGGGGCGGCGGATTGGGAGCAGGAAATGCTCCGCGATCCGCTGCACGTGCTGGCGGCCGGGCGGCTCCGCCGCCATGGCGCCGATCGCCGCGCACACGCCCATCAGGTCCCGACCGAACTGCGCGAGCCGCTGGCGACCCTCGGCCTATCCTGGCCGCTCACCCTCGATGCGCTCAAGATCCGTTACAAGGAGCTGGCGAAGGCCAATCACCCGGACGCCAACGGCGGCGACCGCGCGGCGGAGGAACGGTTCAAGGTGATGGCCCTGGCCTACGCCGCGCTGCGCTCGCATCTTGCGCAAGAGACGGGGCTTGCCGCCGCGAGTTGACGCGCACAGGTTTGACAGGTCGGGCGCGCGGCCTAGACTCGAACAGGAACAAGCAGGACACGCTGGCTGATGAACAAGGTCGCCTCCCTCGCCGACATCCGCCCCACTTCCGCCATCGACCTGCCCGACACGCAGGTTGCGGCGCGTGAGGCGTTCGGTCTCGACACGGACATGGTGGCGCCCGCCTTCTCGGTCCGCACGGAGCACGTGCCGGACGTCGATTCCGCCTACAAGTTCGACCAGGAGACCACGCTCGCGATCCTCGCCGGCTTCGCCTTCAATCGCCGGGTGATGATCCAGGGCTATCACGGCACCGGCAAGTCCACCCACATCGAACAGGTCGCGGCGCGGCTGAACTGGCCGTGCATCCGCGTGAACCTCGACAGCCACATCAGCCGCATCGACCTGATCGGCAAGGACGCGATCGTGCTGCGCGACGGCAAGCAGGTGACGGAATTCCGCGAGGGGATCCTGCCCTGGGCGATCCAGCACGCCTGCGCGCTGGTGTTCGACGAGTATGACGCCGGACGCCCGGACGTGATGTTCGTGATCCAGCGCGTGCTGGAGGTCGAGGGCAAACTGACGTTGCTCGACCAGAACCGCGTGATCCGCCCGCACCCGTCGTTCCGCCTGTTTTCCACGGCCAACACGGTGGGCCTCGGCGACACCACCGGCCTTTATCACGGCACCCAGCAGATTAACCAAGGCCAGATGGACCGCTGGAACATCGTCGCCACCCTGAACTATCTTCCGCATGCGCTAGAGACCGGGATCGTGCTGGCGAAAATGGGCGAGGACGGCAACGAGCCGGGCACGAAGAAGCGCGTCGAAGCGATGGTGGCACTCGCCGACCTCACTCGCGCGGGCTTCATCAACGGCGACATCTCCACCGTGATGTCGCCGCGCACCGTCATCACCTGGGCGGAGAACGCGCGCATCTTCGGCGATGTCGGGTTCGGCTTCCGGATGACCTTCCTCAACAAGTGCGACGAGGCCGAGCGCGCCACGGTCGCCGAGTACTATCAGCGCTGTTTCAACGAGGAGCTGCCGACGGGGCTGATGGTGCGGAAGACGTGATGAGCGGCGTTATGTGGGCGCGGCCGAAATCGACTGATCTGCGCGCCACCCCTCCCGCAGGGGGAGGGCAGGAGAAAGGGCGGGAGAAGGCACCCCGCCGTCTGCCCCCCCTCCCCTTGCGGGAGGGGGTCGGGGGAACAGGTCGAGACGGCCGGCTACTCGCTGCCGAGGCGCGGCCGTGAGTGGCACCAGCAAGGACAACACCCGCGCCGAGGAGTTCAAGCGCGCCACGGCCGGCGTGCTGCGCGCCATCGCCGAGCAGCCCGACGTGCAGGTGAATTTCCAGCCCGGCCCGTCGGGCGTATCGGGCAAGCGCGCCCGCCTGCCGCTGCCGACGCGCACCCTGCCGGCCCCGGAGATGGCAAAGCTGCGCGGCGCCTCGGATGCCATCGCGCTCCGACTGCGCCATCACGACGATGCCGTGCATACCGCGCGGATGCCGGCGCGGCGCGAGGCCAAGGACGCCTACGACGCGCTGGAGCAGGCCCGCGTCGAGGTGGTCGGTTCCCGCCACATGGCCGGGGTCGCCGCCAATCTGCGCTCCAAGCTGGTCGAGGAGTGCGGGGCCGAGGGCTACGACCGGATGACCCGGCGCGACCAGCTTCCCGTCTCCGCCGCTCTGGCGCTGTTGGCGCGCGAGAGGATGTCCGGCGAGCCCGCGCCGGAGCTGGCGCACCATGTGCTGGACCTCTGGCGCGGCACGCTGGGCGAGGGCGCCGAGCAGGCGCTCGCCGAGCTTGGCCGCACGCAGGCCGACCAGCGCGCCTTCACCCGCGCCGCCCGCAAGCTGCTCGCCGCGCTGGAACTCGCCGAGGCCGAGGCCGACGCCGATCCCGAAGACGAGACCGACGAGGGCGAGGAAGGCGGCGAGCAGTCGAGCCAGGACAACCAGGCCGAGGGCGAGGGGCAGTCGGAATCTGATAGCGAGAGCATGGTCGGCGCCCAGCCTGAGGAGATGCAGGGCGAGGCGGCCGACGACGAGGGCGAGGAGAGCGAGGAGGACGCCGCGATCGCGGAGGGCGACGACCGGCCGGGCGGTCCGCAGCCTCGGCGCGAGCGCCCCAGCCCCGATCACGAGGCCATCTATCGTGCCTACACGCGCCTGCACGACGAGGAGGCCGCGGCCGAGGATCTGTGCGACGCCGACGAGCTGATCCGGCTACGCCAGCAGCTCGACCAGCAGCTCCAGCATCTCCAGGGCGTCATCTCCAAGCTCGCCAACCGGCTGCAACGGCGGCTGATGGCGCAGCAGCAGCGGTCATGGGAGTTCGACCTGGAGGAGGGCCTGCTCGACGCCGGGCGGCTGTCGCGCGTGGTCATCAACCCGACGCACGCGCTGTCCTACAAGCGCGAGTTGGAGACCGCCTTTCGCGATACGGTCGTGAGCTTGCTGATCGACAACTCGGGCTCCATGCGCGGCCGGCCAATCACGGTCGCCGCCATGTGCGGCGACATCCTGGCCCGCACGCTGGAGCGCTGCGCCGTGAAGGTGGAGGTGCTGGGCTTCACCACGCGCGCCTGGAAGGGCGGGCAAAGCCGGGAGAAATGGGTGCAGGACGGCAAGCCGCGCAGCCCTGGCCGGCTCAACGACCTGCGCCACATCATCTACAAGGCCGCGGATTCCCCCTGGCGCCGCGCGCGCAAGAACCTTGGCCTGATGCTCCGCGAGGGTCTGCTGAAGGAGAACATCGACGGTGAGGCGCTGCTCTGGGCCTACCGCCGCCTGCTGGTCCGACCCGAGCACCGGCGCATCCTCATGGTCATCAGCGACGGCGCGCCGGTCGATGACTCCACGCTGTCGGTAAATCCCGGGAATTACCTGGAAAAGCATCTGCGCGAGGTTATCCGCGACATCGAGGCGCGCGAACAGGTGGAGCTGATCGCGATCGGCATCGGCCACGACGTGACCCGTTACTATCGCCGCGCGGTCACCATCGTGGATGCCGAGGAACTCGGCGGCACGATGATGAAGAAGCTGACGGAACTGTTCGACGAGGACGCGGGCGAGGCGTGGGCGCGCGCCGCGATGGAGCGCGCGCCCCTGGTCGCCTGACCCTTACGCCTCGCCGAAGATCGGCAGAACCGGACGCCGCCAGGTGCTGTTCACGACCAGCGCCGTGCCCAGGTAGTAGGCGAAGAACGAGGATATCCACAGCAGGATGGCGCCCGCGAACGCGACGCCGCCGCCCAGAGTGGCGGGTGGAGCAAAGCCGAGCAGGGCGACGCCGATCAGCGTGTAGCCGGCGCCGAGAAGGCCCAGGACCACCGCCATCGCCAAGTTGCGGCGGAGTGATGCCGCCATAAGCGCGAACGAGATGAATCCGAACGAGAAGTTGAACCACGCGAGCACGTCGAATACTCCCGCTCCCTGCGCCGTCGTCTGCGGGACCAGACCCGATGCCATGAACAGCAGCGTCAAACCGACGACCGCGTTGTAGGAGCCCAAGCAGCAGAAAGTGCTCGCTGAGAGGGCATTCGCGCGTCGGAACGCGTAAAGACCTCCGATGAACTGGGCGATACCGGCAAACAACAGCATCACAACGCCCAGCGCGGGCTCGGCGGTTGACCCGACGAACCCGCCGAACACGACGCCCGCCATCCATGTCCCGGTCGCGAATCCGAACAGAGCGAGCGTCCCCGGCTCGCTTATTGTGGCGGCAGCCCGCCCCTCCAGCGTCTCGATCTCGGCGTCGGGCAGTCGCGAGGCGACCGGCCCGCTCGGTGTCCAGGACTGGTGCTGATCCACCAACCGGAAGTCCCGGAACTCGGCGACATCCGCCATAGCCACATCTCCTGTCTCATGCCCCGCGTTAGTGCGGGAGATGGCGCGTAAAGGATCAGCGGAGTGGCGGAGTTTGTTTCCGCGGCCTCATAACGCCGCGACCGTTCGCCTTGTTCATAATGCGTTAGGGTCGGCGAAAGAAGGCGTCTGCTGCACTGCGGTGGCTCTGCTTGCGCGCGATGTCGGCCTCCACCCGCGCAATCTCGCCACGAAGTTCGCCGATATAGGCGTCCAACTCCTCGACGCTCAGACTATCCAGGGTCAGCTTTGCCAAGCGGGCCTGCCTGCGCGGCTCCGCAGCCTCGTCCTCTTGCATCTCAGCCTCCGATCATTGCCGATGCGCCCTTGACCTGCCGGCGGGCGACGGTCATATGCCCTCACTGCCCGCCCGCCGCGGCCTTCACTTCATCCCCGCGCGAGGCGCTCCGGATCGAACGGCTGACGGCTCGCGGGCCCAAAGGTGACATATCATGGCTCTGCCGCTGATGCCGAAGGCCACCGCCGTGTGGCTGATCGAAAAGACCGCGCTCACGTTTAGCCAGATCGCTGAGTTTTGCGGCATGCATCCGCTTGAGATCCAGGCCATCGCCGATGGCGAGGTGGCGCAGGGCATCGTGGGCTATGACCCCGTCGCCAATGGCCAGATAACCGCACAGGAGGTCAAGCGCTGCGAGGCCGACCCGGATTCGCGCCTGCAGATGCTGCCCAGCAATCTGCCGCAACCGAAGCGCTCGCGCGGTGGACGCTATACGCCGGTGGCCAAGCGCAACGACCGGCCGAACGCGATCGCATTCCTGCTGCGCAACTACCCGCAGCTCACGGAAATGCAGGTCGGGAAGCTTCTGGGCACCACGAAGGAGACGATCCAGAAGGTGCGGGACCGCACGCATTGGAATAGTGCCAACATCAAACCGAGCGACCCGGTCATTCTCGGGCTGTGCAGCCAGACCGATCTCAACGCTGCCGTGACCGCCGCCAACGATCGGCTCCAGCGGGAGGGCCAGACGGTTCCCCAGCCCCCGCCGCCCGACGCCGAGGAGGCGGCCTAGACCATTTCCCCGTGCTCGCGAATGCGCTCGATCTCCTCTTTGACACGCAGTTTTTCAAGCTTGAGCCGAATGAGGGCGTCGCTGTCGGGCCGGGGACGATGGTCCTCGTCCGTGATCCGGTTCTCCAGCGCGGCATGGCGCTCCCTCAAGGAGTCGAGGCGGGTCTGCAAACTCATTTCACCTCCGTTGGCTCTGGCGCCGTGGCCGGGTGCGCCGGACCTGGCGACGCGTGACGGTAGTCAGGTGGACATGTGGCGCGAAAAGCGAAACCACAACCCGCGCGGCAGGGGCGAACCAAGAATCCGTCGGATCGGCCCCTTGCGGCGCCCATGCTGACGGATCGCGATTCCCTGCTGCGCCGGCTGCACGAGCTTCGCAGCGAGCACCGTGACCTGGACACCGTGATCGCCCGGCTGGCCGAGCAGGGCTCGCTCGACCAACTCCAGGTGCAACGGCTCAAGAAGCGCAAGCTGATGCTGAAGGACGAGATCTCCTGGCTGGAGAACCGGCTCATTCCCGACGACATCGCGTGACCGCCATGCCCCCCGCCATTGGCCTCGTCATGGGCAGCCAGTCGGACTGGGCGACGCTCCGCCACGCGGCCGAGACGCTGGCGCGGCTGGAGGTGGCCCACGAGCGGCGGATCATCTCGGCGCACCGCACGCCAGACCGCCTGCGCGAATATGCGCGGACGGCGCGCGGGCGCGGCTTGCGCGTGATCATCGCCGGGGCCGGGGGCGCGGCGCATCTGCCGGGGATGTGCGCCGCCTGGACATCGCTGCCGGTGCTCGGCGTGCCGGTCGAAAGCCATAGCCTCAAGGGGATGGACAGCTTGCTGTCGATCGCCCAGATGCCCGCCGGCATCCCCGTTGGCACGCTGGCCATCGGTCGGGCCGGGGCCATCAACGCCGCGCTGCTCGCGGTGGCCATTCTGGCGCTGGCCGACCCGGCGCTTGCGGAGCGGCTGGATGCCTGGCGAACCGCGCAGACGGCTTCGGTCGCGATGGAGCCGAGCGAGCACCTTGTCGAGCGAAGGCTCTGATGGTCCCCCCGCTCCTTTTTCCCCTGCCGCCCAACGCCGTCATCGGCCTGGTCGGCGGCGGCCAGCTCGGCCGGATGTCCGCGCTCGCCGCCGCCCGGCTCGGCTATCGCTGCCATATCCTCACGCGCGAGCCCGACAGTCCGGCCTCTCAGGTCTCCCACGCCGTTACCCTCAGCGACTACGCGGACCCGGCCAGCCTGCGCGCCTTCGCCGGCGCGGTGGACGTCATCAGCTTCGAGTTCGAGAACGTCAGCGCCGAGGGACTGGAATTGCTCGCCTCCCTCAAGCCGGTGCGCCCCGCTCCCGCCGTGCTGCGGGTCAGCCAGGATCGGGTGGTCGAAAAGCGGTTCCTGAACGACGCCGGCGTGCCGACCGCGCCGTGGGCCTCGGTGTCCGGTCTCGAAGAGCTGCGCGCCGCCGTCGCCGACATCGGGCTGCCGGCAGTCCTGAAGACCACCCGTTATGGCTACGACGGCAAGGGCCAGGCCCGGCTGACCGACCCCGCCGACCTGGAGTTCGGCCTTCGAGCGCCTCGCCCCCAAGCCGCTGATTCTGGAAGGCTTCGTCGATTTCGCCGCCGAGATCAGCGTGATCGTGGCGCGCGGCGCGGACGGCTCGCTCAGTGCCTTCGACACCGTGGAGAACCGGCACCGCAACCACATCCTCGACCTCACCTTCGCCCCGGCCAGGGTGTCCGAAGACGTCGCCGCGCAGGCCCAGGCGATCGCCCGGCGGCTCGCCGCCGCGCTCGACGTGGTGGGGCTGCTCGCGGTGGAGATGTTCGTGGATGCGCGCGGGCGGGTGCTGGCCAACGAGATCGCGCCGCGGCCGCACAATTCCGGCCACTGGTCGATCGAGGCGTGCCCCGCCAGCCAGTTCGAGATGCACATCCGCGCCATCGCCGGCCTGCCCCTGCCGCCCGCTTCCCGGCACGCTGATGCCGTCATGCGCAACCTCGTCGGACCGGAGGACGTGGCGTTGTGGCCCGAAATCGTGGCCACCCCTGGATTGATCCCGCATCTCTATGGCAAGGCCGAGGCCCGCTCCCGTCGCAAGATGGGTCATGTGACGCGACTGTTCCCGAAGGGCGGCCTGCCGGGCGATCACGGAATCGCCGCCGCGCTGGGGCTGCTCGCGCGACCCCTAACCTAAGCAGGCGTCGCGCTTGCTATGATGTGACGCATCCTTCCCGATCCCGCGCCCGTTCTGGAATTGCGGTTGCCTGGGAGATCGGACATGGGCGCATCATCAGGCGGTTCGGTTTTCCGAGGGCTGGTCGCGGGCATCATTGGCGCCTGGGTCATGGATCGCGTGACCTGGGTCGTGCTCGACCGTCAGCCGCGAAGCGCGATCCAACAGGAGAAGGCGGCGCGTCCAGAGGGCCTCGATGTCCCGCATCTCATGGTCTATCGGGTGGCGAAGGCCCTCGGCCTGCGCGCGAAGCGGACGCAGCCGAGCACGGCCGGCATCCTCACCCATTACCTGCTGGGGATTGGGCCGGCCTTGGTCTATTCGGCGCTTCGGGAGCGCGATCTGCGCTTCTCGGCCGATCGCGGGCTGCTCTACGGACTGACCGTCTTCGTCCTCTGGGACGAGCTGGCGTCCGTCGCCGTCGGCGTGGCCGCCCCGCCACGCGCCTATCCGTGGCAGGCGCATCTGCGCGGGCTGATCGGCCATTTGTCGCTCGGGCTCGCGACGCATATCGGCCTGACGGCGCTTGAGACCGATTTCGGCATTCGCCCCATTCAAGAAAGGCACCCAGGCGCCTGATGCCGGGCATTCACGCCCCTTCGCGGACCACCCTCTCCAGCCGCCCGCGCGCCTTCTCGATGTGCTCCCAGGGAATGCCGCCAAGCGGGAAGTGACCGCCGACGACCACGCTCAGCACGGCGTTCACGTCACCAAGCCGCACTCGATCCCGCTCGGCCCCGCTGGCGCGCCACGTGCCCGTCAACTCATTGCGGTAAGCGGAAACGCAGCGCGCCGTTTCCGAGAAGTCGTGGCCGACCTTGTTCGGGCGCTCCTCCAGGAGCTTGCCCATCAGCGCCAAGGCGCGTTCCCCAGGCCCGTCACTGACCACGGCCCACCCCGCCGGGCCGCGCCAGCCGCCCCTTGCGCAGATTGCACGTCAACGCCTTGGTGGTGTGGATGGACGTGTTCGGGTCGCCGTGGATCGCCAGCAGCACGTTGGCGATGTCACCGCGCGCGAACCCGTCCCAGCCGTACATCCACGGCATTCCGACCTGATGCACCAGCTTTCCGTTGATCGAGAACGGCCGTAGCCGCTGCGTCACCATTGCCTTCACCTCGATCTCGCCGCGCAGCGTGGACAGCACCACCCAGTCCAGCGTCTCGATCTCATGCTCTGCGGCCAACTCGGGCGAGACCTCCACAAACGCCTCGGGCTGCAACTCGGCGGTATGCGGCATCACGCGGGTGACGATGCCGCCGCAATGCAGTTCGGTCAGGCGGAAGGTGGTGAACACGTACGGGAACCGAGGGTCGGCCACCTCATGATACTCATTGCCGGGGCGCGGCCACTGCTTCGTCGCGGGATTGATCTGCTGGTCGGGATAGATCGGGTTCTTCACCGGACTCTCGACCGGCTCGTAATAGGTCGGCAGCGGCCCGTCCTTGAGGCCCGACGGCGCGAACAACTGGCACTTGCCGTCCGCCTCCATGATGAACGGATCCGCGCCCGACAGCGCCTTCATCCCTTTGGGGTGCAGCCAGTAGTTGGGGCGCATGGTGGGCTTCGTGGTCTTCTCGAAGTCCGGCACGTCGAGCCCCGTCCACTCCCCCTTGTCCTCGTCCCACCAGATCATCCTCTTGCGTTCCGACCACGGATTGCCGTCCGGGTCGGCCGAGGCGCGGTTGTACATCGTCCGCCGATTGGCCGGCCACGCCCAGGCCCAGCCGGCGTGGCTGCCGGGGCCGGATGGCGGATCGGGCTTGCGGGAGCGGGATTTGTTGTCGTGCTCGCCCTGAAAGACGCCGGTGTAGAGCCAGCCGCCGACGGCCGTGCTGCCGTCGTCCTTGATCTCCTCGAAGCTCTTCAACTGCTCGCCGTCCGACAGGCGCTTGCCGTTGATCTCGCGCAGCACGGCGGCGGCATCGGGCTCGGCGATCGCGCCGCTGGTGGGATAATCCCACGTCAGCGCCTGGATGGGGCGGTCGCGCGGCTCGGCGCTGGGATAGTACATTTCCTTCAGCCGCCGGCCGAGGTGGTAGACGAACCACGTCTCCGATCGGCAATCGCCCGGTGGCTCGCAGACTTTGTCGTGCCACTGGATCAGCCGGCTGGTGTTGGTGACGGTGCCTTCCTTCTCCGCCGCCATCGCGCTCGGCAGGAAGAAGATCTCGGTTCCGATATCCTCGGGGCGCAGTTCGCCTCGCTGCACCAGCCTTCCCTTCTGCCAGAAATCCCCCGTCTCGGTCATCGCGAAGTCGCGCACCACCAGCCAATCGAGCTTGGAAAGGCCGCGCTCGACCAGATCGGAGTTGACCGTCCCCACCACCGGGTTCTGACCCAGGATGAACTGGCCTTTCACGACGCCATCGACCATCGCCAAGGTCATCGGCAATTGCGAGTGATCGCCGGTGAGCTTGGGCAGCAGGTCGTAGCAGTAGTCATTGGATGACTTCGCCGCCTCGCCGTACCAGGCTTTCAACAAACTGACCATGTATTTGGGAAGGTTGTGCCACCACCCGGTCTGCGGGGTCTCGCTGGTCAGATACTCCTTCAGCGAGTGATGCGGCTTCAGCGCGTCCGGCTGCATTAGGTAGGTCGGCAGCATGTTGTAAAGCGTCGGGATGTCGGTGCTGCCCTGGATGCTGCAATGCCCGCGCAGCGCCATGATGCCGCCGCCCGGACGCCCGGCGTTGCCGAGCAGGCCCTGGATGATCGAGGCCGCACGGATGATCTGCACGCCGTATGAATGATGCGTCCAGCCCACCGCGTAGCAGAACGCACCGGTGCGCTCGCGCCCGGAATTGCGCGCGATCGCGTCGGCCACGCGCAGGAACGTCTCCTTCGGGCATCCGGTGGTGCGTTCCACCATTTCCGGCGTGTAGCGCGCGAAATGCCGGCGCATGATCTGATAGACGCAGTGCGGATGTGTGAGCGTCGGGTCGTCGGGCGGCGGGTGCTTCGTCATCTCCCGCTCGCCCTTCTCCGGATCCTTCTCCTCCAAGGTCGGAGAGTGTTCCGCGAGCGCCGAGGGAACCACCTCGCCCTCGGTACTGCCACGTGTCCATCTTGTAGGCGGCATCCGCCGGATGGAACCCGGAGAACACGCCCCCGGTCTCCTCCGGGTCGCGGTAGCCGTCCTCGATGATGGCGGCGATGTTCGTGTAGGCCATCGCCCAGTCACGGAACCACAGGTCGTTCTCCAGGATATAACGGATGATCCCGCCCAGGAACGCGATGTCGGTGCCCGAGCGGATCGGCGCGTGGATGTCGGCGAGCGCCGATGTCCGGGTGAACCGCGGATCGACGTGGATCACGGTCGCCCCGCGCGACTTCGCCTCGGTGACGAAGCGGAAGGCCACGGGATGGTTCTCCGCCATGTTCGAGCCCATGACGGTGATCACGTCGCTGTTCGCCAGGTCCCAGAGGGCCATGGTCGCCGCGCCGCGTCCGAATGTGGTCCCCAGACTGGGGACCGAGGAGGAGTGTCAGATTCTCGCCTGGTTCTCGATGTTCACCATGCCAAGGCCGCCGCCGAACAGCTTCTTCATCAGGTAGTTTTCTTCGTTGTCCAGCGTCGCGCCGCCGAGCGAGCCGATGCCCAGCGTGTGGTTGACCTTGGTGCCGTCGGCGAGGTCCTCCACGAACGTCTCGTCGCGGGTCTGCTTCACCCGCTCGGCGATGCGGTCCATCGCCCATTCGAGCGGCTTCGGCTCCCAGCGGTCGGAGTGCGGGGCACGATACAGAACCTGGTTGATCCGCGCCGGGCTCAGCATCAGGCCCAGCGTGCCGGCGCCTTTGGGACAGAGCGTGCCCTGGTTCACCGGGCTGCGCGGGTCGCCCTCGACGTGGATCGGCTTGCCGTTCTTCGCGTAGACGAGCTGCGCGCAGCCGACCGCGCAGAACGGGCAAATGGATGTGCCCACGCGGTCCGCCTCCTCCAGCCGGGGGCGGAGCGTCTTCGACATCGTGCTCATCGCCGCCTCGGCCATCACGTCCTGACCCTCGAACTGGCGCGGCAACGTCCAGTCCCGCACGAAGCCGGAGACGCGGTCGGTCAAACGGCGGCGCATCTTCTTCATGGCGGCGGCTCCGATCTGGGCGTCGGTCCAACGCGATGGGCGTACATCGGTTCCAATTCGGGAACCAGTTCGCGCGCCGGGGATTGTAGGGACGCAACCGGGAGCGCGGGCATGAAGTCGATGGAGGGGATCGTCCTCATCGTCCAGGAAGGGCGCTTCCAGTTACGCGACACGGAGGGCGTGGCCCATCAGTTCGAGCTGTCGCACAAGGCGTCGATCGAGCCCGAGCAGTTGCCGCCGCTGCAACGCGAGCAGGCGGAGGTGCGGGTGCATTACGAGCCCGGCGAAGACGTGATCGGCTTGGTCGCCCGCTCCATCGAGCGGCTGGATCGGTAGGAGAGGCGCATGGACATGCACCCACGGGCGCTGGAATACCCGGAATCCAGCCTGGACCGCATGATCGCCGACGAGTCCGAACTCACCGCCGGCGTGAAGATCGTCGCCGGCCGGCAATACGGGTTCTTCACCGACACCACCCTCTGCATCGGCTGCAAGGCGTGCGAGGTGGCGTGCAAGGAGTGGAACAACCTTCCCGCCGACGAACTGCATCTGACCGGTGACAGCTACGACAACACCGGCAGGCTCTCGTCGCACACCTGGCGGCACGTGAACTTCATCGAGAAATCGGTGCGCGCCGACACCCAGTCCGCCTTCCAGAGCGGCTGGCTGATGATGAGCGACGTCTGCAAGCATTGCCACAACGCGCCCTGCCTGGAGGCGTGCCCGACCGGGGCGCTGTTCTACACCGAGTTCCATACGGTGGTGGTGCAGCAGGACATCTGCAACGGCTGCGGCATGTGCCAGCCCGCCTGCCCGTTCGGGGTGATCGACGTCAGCATGGCCGACGGCAAGGCGCATAAATGCACGCTCTGCTACGACCGGCTGAAGGGCGGGCTGGAACCGGCCTGCGCCAAGGTGTGCCCGACCAATTCCATCCAGTTCGGCGAAGTGCCGGAACTGATCGCGCGCGCCGAGGCGCGGGTGGATGCGCTGCACGGATTGGGGGTGGACGGCGCCTACCTGTACGGCACGCCGGGAGCGCCGGGCGCCACCGGCGGGCTCGATCATCTGCACGCCTTCTTCCTGCTGACCGATCGGCCGGAGGTGTACAACCTGCCGCGCGCGCCGACCCGTCCCTCCAACCGCACCTTGCCGAGCCTCGCCGCGGGGCTTGCGGCCGTCGCGGGCCTCGCGGTCGCGGCGCTCGTTTCGTTCACCCGCAGCGCCTGAAAACGAGAGGGACTCGTTATGCCTGAGGCCGCCGGCTGGGACGGGACGACCTATTACGGCCGCGAGCAGGTCAAGGCGGCGCCCTTCAACAACTGGTTGGTGGGGAGCTACATCTTTCTCTCCGGCCTGTCGGGCGGCGGCATGCTGCTGTCCACGCTGATCGATCTGGCGCGCGGGCGGACAGCGGAACGGGCGGTGCGGCGGGGTCGCTCGCTGTCGCTGCTTGCGCCGACCTTGGGCACGGTGTTGCTGCTTGCCGACCTGCACACGCCGAAGCGCTTCTACAACATGCTGCGGCTGTTCAAGGCCACGTCGCCGATGTCGATCGGCAGTTGGCTCCTGGTCGGATTCGGCGTGTTCAGCACGCTGACCGCGGGGGCGCACTGGGTCGCGACCCGGACGCCCGGCCTGGGCTGGTTGCGCGGTCTGGCGCGGGCCACGCAGATTCCGGCCGCGGCGGCCGGGGCGGGGCTCGCGACCTACACCGCCTCGCTGCTGTCGGCCACCAGCACGCCGCTCTGGGCCGCAGCGCCGCGCGCGACGGCGATCCGCTTCGGCGCGTCCTCGGTGGCGGCGAGCGCGGCGGCGCTTTCGCTCGGGGAAAGCCGGGGTAGCCGGCTCGGGCGCGATCTCGACAGGGTGGCGGTGGCCGCGCTGGCGCTCGAACTGGCGGCGACGATCTCGGCGGACGAGCAGTATCGCCGCAAGGGCGTGGCCGGCGCGCTGGAAACGCTTCCGGGCGTCATCCAGGAGGTCGGCGCGGGCGGTTTGGGCATCGTGCTGCCGCTGGGGCTGCACGGCGCCTCGCTGCTGCTGCTGCCGCGCCGCTCGCGCATGCTGTCGGCCGCCGCCTCGCTCGCCGTGCTCGCGGGCAGCGCGATCCTGCGGATCGCCTTCCTCGCCGCCGGCGACGAATCCGCCCTTGATCCGGAGATGAGCCTCCGCTTCACCCAGCCGGAGAATCTGCCGCGAACCTCGTGATCGCCGCGACCATCGCCTCCGGCTCGTCCACCCGGATCGAGTGGCTGCTGTCCTCGAAGATCCGCAGTTCGGAACCGGGGATCAGGCGGTTGATCTCCTCGGAGAACTCGGGCGGGCAAATCCAGTCGTGGCGGCCGGCCAGGATGAGGGTCGGCGCGGTGATGCGGGCGAGCCCGGGGCGGAGGTCGAAGCGGCGGAGGAAGCCATTGGGGCCGAATGCCCGGTTGAGCGGATCGGGCGTGTAGGTCGCGCGCGCCCTGCCCGCCGCAGCGGGCATCTCGTCGTGGCGGCGCGCGTAGAGCGGTCCCATGATCCGGTAGTACTCGCGCATCTCGGCGTCGGAGCGAAAGCCGCCCGCCCAGAGCGTCTCGCTCACCCGCCTCTGCTCGTCGGTGCCACGCTCGGCCACGATCGCCTGCGCGCGCGGGATGAAGCCGGAATGCGCGGCGGTGACGATCAGGATCAGATGCGAAACCGCATCGGGATAACGCGCGGCGTGCGCCATTCCGACGATGCCGCCGTACGACGTGCCGATGCTGACGATGGGGCCGAGGCCAAGATGGCGCCGCAGCGCCTCCATGTCGTCCACGTTCTCGTCGAGCGTGCAGGTCGCCGGATCGACCCGATCGGAGCGGCCCTGGCCGCGATGGTCGAAATAGACGAGCTGGAAATGCTGGGCGAGCGGGCTCATGCCCGGCTTGAACCCGGTATGATCCCCACCGGGGCCGCCATGGATGAGAAAGGCGGCCGGCCGCTCGCGCATCGTCGTCCCAGCCGGAATGAGCCCGGCACCCTCGATGTCGAAGTAAATTCGGGTCCCACGTACCGCCGCGTGCATCGGCCGTTCCTTCCGTCCTCGCCGAGGCAGCATGGCGCGGGTGGCGTCCCTTTGACAGCCTCGGACGCGGTTCGCAGACTGCGACATCACGGAAGGGGCGCAAGCCATGGGCGACGCGGCGCTGCGACCGATCGCACGCATCGGATGGATCGGGCTCGGGGTCATGGGAGAGCCGATGTGCGGCCATCTCGCACGCCGCGGCGGCCGCCCGGTGCTCGCCCACGATCTGCGCCGCGAGCCGCTGGAGCGGCTGGCCGAGGCGGGCGTGACAGCCGCCGCGCCGGGCGAGATCGCCGGTTGCGACCTGATCCTGCTGTCGCTGCCCGACGGAGGCGCGGTGCGAGCGGTGATCGCGGAGCTCGAGCCGGCGCTGTCCGCCGGCCAATGCGTGGTGGACACCAGCACCTCGCCGGTCTCGCTAACCCGCGAGATCGGCGCGCGGCTTGCGGCCAAGGGCATCGGCCTCGCCGACGCGCCGGTGGCCCGCACGCGCGAGGCGGCAGCGCGGGGCGAGTTGTCCGTCATGGTCGGCGCGAGCGAGACCGTGTTCGCCCATGTCCGCCCGGTGCTGGACACGATGGGAACCGATGTCACGCATTGCGGACCCATCGGCTGCGGGCAGGTGGTGAAAATCCTCAACAACATGCTGGTGTTCGAGAACACGCACGCGCTGGCCGAGGCCATGGCGCTGGGCCGGCGCCAGGGCGTGCCGGCCGATGTGCTGCTGCCGGCGATCGCGAAGGGCTCGGGCGACAGTTTCGTGCTGCGCAGCCACGGCATGAAGGCGATGCTGCCCGGCGCCTTTCCCGAGCGCGCCTTCTCCACACGCTACGCGATGAAGGATCTTTCTTATGCGCTTGAGATGGCCCGAGACACGGGCGTTGCCGTGCCGGGGGCGGAGTTGGCGATGGAGCGCTTGCGGGAAGCCGAGCGGCGGGGGATGGGCGAAGCCTATCATCCGGTCGTGCTGCGCGTGATCGACCCGGAATGACCCGGTTTCCCGATTCACCCGCCCGCGCGCGTCCCATCGGGCACTTCCCGGTCGCCGAGAACCCGCCGCTGTTCGCCGACTACCTGCTGCCGATCCTGGAGAAGCTGAGATGCCCGAACTGACCCTGAAGCAGGCGCAAGAAATCCTCGCGGGCGCGCTCCGCCACGCCCGCGCCGGGGATCTCGCTCCGCTGGCCGTGCTGGTGCTGGACGCGCGCGGCGTCCCCAAGGCGTTCGCCGCCGAGGACGGCACCAGCCTGCGCCGCTTCGAGATCGCGCAGGGCAAGGCGCACGGCGCTCTCGCCATGGGTCTCGGCTCGCGCGAGTTGGGCAAGCGGGCGGAGGCGCGTCCGCAGTTCATCGCGGCCGTGACCCATGCCGTGGGTGGCATGCTGATTCCGGTGCCGGGCGGGGTGCTGATCCGGGACGCGGAGAAGCGCATCCTGGGGGTGGTCGGGGTGTCGGGCGACACCTCCGACCATGATGAGGCTTCCGCACTGGCGGGGATCGCCGAGGCGGGGCTGACGGGGGATGCGGGGTAACGCTACGCCGCGCTCGAAGGCGATAAGGCCTGCTGGTAGGCGTCGAGCAGCCCGGGACTTTCTATGGAGCCGTGATGATGGACCTGCCGCCAACGTCCGGCCGAGCGCCGGTACAGTCGGCTGGTGCGAATGGCGAGTTCGAGCGTCCGCCCGTCCATTTCAAGGCTCCCCCGCTCTCGGCCGACCGCCCAGAACACGTCGCCTGTCGTGTGCAGGGTGTAATCATGGAACTCCACCCGGACGTTGGCCCGTCCGCTGAATATCCTGTCGTACACTTGCCGTATCTCCGGCCAGCCCCGCTTGATCCCGCCCAGCGGATTGTCCATGGAGGCTTCATCGGAGTTCTCCCAGTTTGCTTCCATAAGCGACAGGTCACCGGCGTTGATGGCACGGTAGAACTGTGCCAGCGCCTGGATCGGCTGGCTCAGGTCGCCGAGATCCTCGCGTCCCGTCACGGGTTCCTGGATGGGTGTCAAACTGCTCATCGTCGTGCTCCACACTGCGAGCCCGCCGGTGGCGCCGGGAAGGACTTGCCCAGCGGTCCGATCATGGTCATCTTCATCTCCATCGTATTTCGGAACCTCCCGACGAAGGGATATCACCGTGGCGCGCATTCCGATCTTGCGGGAGGATGATCCCGCGTTGTCGCAGGGTACCAGGGACTACCTGGTGGAAGCAAAGCGGACTCGCGGGCGCCTGCTCAACATCTACCGCGCGCTCGGCAACCGCCCGGAGGCCGCGCGCGCGTTTTCGGGGCTCGCCACGACCGTCTATCGGGGGCGCACGACGCTGGCCCCGAAACATGCCGAGTTCGCCTATCTGACCGCGACCGTCGTCAACAACTGCCATTATTGAATCCCTACGCATACGACGCTCGGTCGGGGTGTCGGCATGACGGAGGATCAGATGCGCCACCTCGCCGATGATCCCTTGCCCGAGGGCATCTATGACGAGTTGGAGGCGGCGATCATCCGCTACGCGCGGAAATCGACGCGGCTGGAGCCGATCGACGATGCGACGTACGGCGATCTCGCCCGGCACTTCACGCCGGAGCAGATCATCGACATCTGCATGACCGTCGGGCTGAGCAACATGGTGAACCGCTTCCACGCCACATTCCTCACCGACGTGGACGAGGAGACGATCGCCGAGGTCGAAGCGGGCGACCGGATCGCCGGAGCCTGCCCGATCCCCAGGCCCGAACCGCCGCGTTCAGGATAAGCGATGTCCGAAACACCGCCCGATCGTCTGTCCAACAACCCGAAAAGTCCGCACTACGACGCCGCGTCGCTCGAGAGGGGCGTGGGCGTGCGGTTCAACGGCGTGGAGAGGCATAATGTCGAGGAATATTGCGTCACCGAAGGGTGGGTCCGAGTGGCCGTCGGCAAGACCGTGGACCGGCACGGCGCGCCGCTCACCATGAAGATGAACGGCACGGTGGAGCCGTATTACCGGGATGGTCCGCCGAACGGATAATAGTTCCTGATCCGTCTTCCGTCATTCCCGCGAAAGCGGGAATCCAGGGGGAAGGCACGGAATTTGGTGCGCGCGGGCCTGGATGCCCGCTTTCGCGGGCATGACGGCATGGAGCGATTATCTGTCTGAGCGGCGACGCTCACCCGCCCTTGGACGCGACCACCCGCACCAGATCGCCCACATTCCGCAGACTGTCCAATTCGCGCGTGCTCATCTTGATGCCGAACCGCTCCTCGGCGGCCAGGATGATCTCGATCTGCTTGAAGGAATCCCATCCCTCGACGTCCTTCGCCGACAGCGCGGGCGTCAACGCCATGTCGTCGCGCATGAACACGTCGCGGAATATCTCGGTCAGGCTGCTGGTGATCTCGGCTTCGCTCGGCACGTCTCAGGCCTCCGTGACATGGATGAAGGTATGGGCCGGGGTGAACCCGGCGAGGTCGCGGGCGGCGCGGGTGCCGCCTTCTTGCGTAGTCTCGATGACCGTGAAGCCAAGGCGCGTGTAGTGGTCCCTCACCATGGCGTTCTTCTTCGTCGGGATATACTCGCCGACCAGCCGCAGCGCGCCCATGCGCGCGGCCTCCCGCGCGATCAGGTTGAGCGTCGTCGGCTCGACCTGCCGTCCGAGCACGCGGCAGCTCATCAGCCAGGTGTCGATATCGAGATCCTTGTTGGCGCGCAGCCGGCCGATGACGATGGCGATGATCCCGTTGTCGCCGAAGCGGTCGGTCAGGCGCAGTTGCAGCCCGACCGCATCCGGATCGTCCATCACCGCGAGCACGTCTTCCTCGGTATAACGCCGAGTCGTCAGGTTGAACTGGTTTGACTTGTTGATGAGCTGCACGATGCGTTGCAGCCCCATCCGGTCGAAGCGCCGCCAGATCAACTGCATCTCCAGCCCGCGCAGGTAGGAATCGAGGTCCGTCGCCCCGCCCCTCAGCGCCTCGCGCGCGCGATTGCCGTGATACTGCGTGGTGCGCTCGCGGTCTTCGTCGGTGACCGACAGCCCCTCGAAATAGCCGGCGTCGGCGATCGCCTGGGCATAGGTGGCGGGGTCGTCGCCCACCTCGGGCACCGCGATCATCGGCAGTTCACGGCGCACCAGGTTTCGCTCGAACGGGTTATCATCCACGAACACCAGCGAATCGAGTCCGATGTTCAGCTCATGCGCGATCTGGCGGATGTTGGCGGCCTTGTCGGACCAGTTGGCGACGAAGCAGGCGATGTCGGCACGCCTCAGCACCATCTCGGGGTGCTTGTCGAACGGCTCCAGCGCGTTCGCCTCGTCGTTCTTCGAGCAGACGGCGAGGATCACGCCGCGGCGTGCCAGCTCCCGGCAATGCTCCTGGAACGCGACGTAGGCCTCGCCGAGCGGTGATCCCTGGCCGATGACGATGCCTTCAAGCCCGTCGTCACCGACGACGCCGCCCCAGATGGTGTTGTCGAGGTCGAGCACGAGGCACTTGGCCGAGCGGCCCTGTTTCGCGGCGAGGAGGCGCGCCACGAGCTCGCCGTACATCGGCGCGGCGAGCGGCGTGATCTCCTGCTTCGAGCGATGCCACAGCGCCGGATCGTGCCAGGCGGCGATGCCGTCGCGCGCGGCGCGGTCGTCCAGCGCGAGCAGGTCCACGCCGTCCTCCTCCGCCAGGCCGCGAAGCGCCGCGTTCAGCCGCGCGATGAAGCGGGCCCGCGAGCCGGGCAGCCGGTGCTCGTTCTCGCCCAGCACGGGCAGATGCAGCTGCAGCGCGGTCTGCTGGATCACCGGGCAGCGAAAGGCGCGACGGGCGAGAGTCCACGCCTCGCGCAGCCGGGACGTGACCTCCGACAGCGCGGCGTCCGCGTCGGCGGGCTCCATCGCGGCGGTCAGGCCGGCGGCGAGATGGTGCGCGTCGAGCGCGAGCAGGATCGCGGTCGGCTGGAACGCATGCAGGCCGGAGGACGGATCCGCCAACTCCTGCATGTACTGCCCGTACTCGTTCTCGTAGGTGTCGATCCACAGGCCCCGGCGCAGGCCCGCGACCTGGATGCCCGCGTGCAGGTGGGCCATCGTGGCCGAGCCGAGCAGGGCGAGGCGGATGGGCTTGCCCGCCGCGTCCGCCGGGGCCGCGGGAAAGCGGCGGCGCACCGCCTCGTCCAGCGCGTTTGTGAGCAGGAAGTCGAGCCGGAGATTGGCGAGCGCGACGGCCTGATCCCAGCGCGGCGCCTGATCGGCGCGCAGGGCGCGCAGCCGGGCGCGAAACTCCGGATCGGGAGGCAGCCATGTGAGCGTCGTCACGCGAGACCTTCCTTGGTGCGGGCCTGATCTACCGGACGGGCGTCGCAAGGGTCCAGGAAACTCGGTGGCTATGCGAATGGCCCTTTCGCCACTCCATCGCGCGGGCCCCTCCCCCGACCCCTCCCGCAAGGGGAGGGGGTAGTAGGCGCGGCGCTTCTCGCCCCTCCCCTCCCCTTGCGGGAGGGGTTGGGGGAGGGGTCGGGCGCGGTATGGGTGAGCCAATGTTCGTTCCCCACCCGTCATGCGGCGTCTGCGAGTATCCACGACTTCGGGGCGCCCACCAGTCGCATGACAGTGGGGAGCGGTCATCGCATAGAGCGGTTGATGTTACTCCAGCTCGGGCAGGTCCGGCCGGCGGTCGCTCCACGGCCGGGCGCGCTCGAACGCGGCGGCGATCCGCAGCAGGTCGGCATCGGCGCCGAGGCGGCCGACGAGCTGGATCGCCAGCGGCATTCCGTCGCGGTCGAATCCGCAGGGCAGGCTCACCGCCGGGTTGCCCGTCAGATTGAAGGGCATGGTGTAGGGATACCACGACGCGCGGATGTTCTCGACCTGCCGGTTGTCGATCTCGATCGGCCCGAAGAAGTCCTGGTCGATCGGCACGGCGGTGCGCGACAGGGTAGGCATGGCGACCACGTCGCAGTGGTCGAACCACGCCTGCACCTGGCGATAGAGCCGCGTGCGCGCGAAGATCGCTTCGTACAGGGCGGTGGCGGAGACATCGGCGACGCGGTCCAACTGGCGCACGAAGGTCGGGCACATGATGGCGCGATGCTTCGCCAAATGATGGCCGAACTGCGCCATCCGATAGGCGCCGTTGTTCACGAACCACACCGATTCAGGGTTGTCGAACGGCGCCGTCAGCTCCGAAAGCGTCGCGCCGAGTTCGGTGAACGCCCCGAGCGCCGCCTCGCAGCCGGCGAGCACATCGGCGGCGACGGCGCTGTTGCCGAGGCGCGCGCGCCAGGCAACCCGCACCCCGCTCAGGTCGCCCTCGGCGCGGGCGGCGGTGGCGAAATGCGGCTGCGGCCGCGCCATCGTCAGCGGATCGCGCGCGTCCGCGCCGGACATGGCGTCCAGCATGAGCGCGGTGTCCAGCACCGTGCGGGTCATCGGCGTGATATAGGAGATGTTGCCGAACCCGTCCTGCGCGTATTCCTGCGGCACCACGCCGAGGCCCTGCTTGAAGCCGACCACGCCGTTGCAGGCGGCCGGGATGCGGGTCGAGCCGCCGCCGTCGGTGGCGACGGCGAGCGGGCCGAGCCCCGATGCCGCCGCCACGGCCGCCCCGCCGCTCGATCCGCCCGCCGCGCGGTCGGCCCGCCAGGCATTGCGGGTGCGTCCGAACAGCGGCGCCTCGGTCAGGCACTGCTGGCCGAACTCGGGCGTCGCGGTCTTGCCCACCACGATCGCCCCCGCCTGCTTGAGCCGTGCCACCGCCACGGCGTCCTGGTCGGGCACATGGTCCTTGAAAATCAACGAGCCCCAGGTCGTGCGAATCCCGGCCGTCGGAACCAGGTCCTTCACCGAGACCGGAATGCCGTGCAGCGGCCCCCAGTGCTCGCCCCGCATCACGGCCGCCTCGGCCCGTCGCGCGGCGGCCATCGCCGCGTCCGCCGCGACCGTGATGAAGGCGTTCAGCACCGGCTGGCTGCGCGCAATGCGATCGAGCGTCGCCGTCATCAGCTCAATCGGCGAGAGCGTGCGGGCACGGATCATCGCCGCGAGATCGGCGGCGGAGGTGTAGGCGAGGTCGGGCTCGGTCATAAGCGGCATCCCTTCGATTCGACGGAAATCCTGGACGAAACAATTCCGAATACGGTATAGAAACGTCCCTTCCGTTCGGACCCTGTTCTTCCATGCCCACCTATCTCGTGACCGGAGGCTGCGGCTTCATCGGCTCGCACCTCGCCGACGCGCTGCTGGCCGAGGGACATGCCGTTCGCATTCTGGACGACCTCTCCAGCGGCAAGCTCGCCAACAAGCCGGATGCCGCCGAGCTGATCGTGGCCGACGTCGCCGACGCGGCGGCCGTGGCGGGGGCGATGCGGGGCGTGGACGGGTGCTTCCACCTGGCCGCCATCGCCTCGGTCGAGCGCGGCAACCGGGACTGGCTGGGCACGCACCGCGTCAACCTGACCGGCATGATCGCGGTTCTGGAGGCGGCGCGGCGGGCGGGGCCAGGGGACAGGCCGGTGCCAGTGGTGTATGCCTCCTCGGCGGCCGTGTACGGCGACAACCCGGCCCTGCCGCTGGCCGAGAACGCGGCGACCCGGCCGTTGTCGGCCTATGGCGCGGACAAGCTCGGCTGCGAACTGCACGCGCGGATCGCCGGGCGGGTTCATGCCGTGCGCACCACCGGCTTGCGCTTCTTCAACGTCTACGGCCCGCGACAGGACCCCGCCTCGCCCTATTCCGGGGTGATCTCGATCTTCTGCGACCGGCTGGGCACCGGGCACCATGTGACGGTATTCGGTGACGGCGGGCAGACACGCGACTTCGTGTTCGTGGCCGACGTGGTCCGCGCGCTGCTCGCCGCGATGCGGGGCGCGTCTCTGAAGGCGGAAGTCTTCAACGTCTGCACCGGACGGGCCATCAGCGTACTCGACCTCGCCTGCGCGATCGCGGAGGCGATTGGCGTGGCGCCGGAAATCGGCTTCGGACCGGCACGGCCCGGCGACATCCGCGCCTCGCTCGGTGATCCGTCGGCCGCCTCTGCCGCGCTGGGCTTCGCCGCCGAGACGGGGCTGCGGGACGGACTTTCACGCACCCTCGCCGCCCCCTGAGCGTCAACCCATCGTATTGACGGCGTCGGGCGTGATCTCGATCGTGATCCGCCGCTCGCCCGGCTGACGGTTCGGGTAAGGCTTGCCAAGGTATTTCTGCGACAAATCCTCGATGTGCTGCTCGGCGCCGTCCTCGGTCGCGCGCGCGACGGTGCCGCGAACCTGCACGTAGCGGTAAGCGTTATCCGGGTCCATGATCGCCACCGCGACCTTGGCACCCTGGGTCATCGTGCGCGCCTTCACCCGGCCCTTGGCCGTGTTCACGCGAATCTTGCCGCCGGTGTAGTCGAACCAGACGGGCGTGACCTGGGGCGAGCCGTCGGCCATCACCGTAGCGACGGTGGCGAACGCCTTCTTGCTCATCAGGTCGCGGAACTTGTCAGGGATGTCGGTCATGGCTCGCTCCTGCTACTTCGGTCCCAACATAGGGGAGACGCGGCGATGAACAACGGCAAGCGGGGCCTGTCCCGCAACACCGCCAATTACGGCGACCCCGATTTCGCGCTCTATCTCCGCCGCTCGTTCGCCAAGTCGATGGGCTACTCCCAGGCGCTGCTCGACCGCCCGGTGGTGGGGATCGTCGATACCGGCTCGGGCTACAACAACTGCCACCGCACGATGCCGGAGCTGATCGAGGCGGTGAAGCGCGGCGTGCTGGCGGCCGGCGGCCTGCCGCTGGCGTTCCCCACGATCTCGCTGTGCGAGCCGTCGCTGTTCCCGACCTCCATGCACTACCGCAACCTCGCCGCGCTCGACACCGAGGCGATGCTGACGGCGCAGCCGATGGACGCGGCGGTGCTGATGGGCGGGTGCGACAAGACGGTGCCGGCCCAGCTCATGGCCGCCGCCTCGGCCGACATCCCCTGCGTGCAGCTCGTCACCGGCCCGATGCTGGCGACGCCCTATCAGGGCGAGCGGCTCTCGGCCTGCACCGACTGCCGGCGCTACTGGGCGATGTATCGCGCCGGGAAGGTGTCGGACGAGCGAATCGGCGAGATCGAGGGCCGGCTGGCCAGCACCGCGGGGACGTGCGGGGTGATGGGCACGGCCAGCACGATGGCCTGCGTCGCCGCCGCGCTGGGGATGATGCCGGCGGCGCACGCCACGATCCCGGCCGTCCACGCCGATCGGCTGCGCGCCGCCGAGGAGGCGGGAATGCTGGCGATGGCGCTGGTCAACCGCCCGGTCCGCCCCTCCGAGATCATCACCGAGGGCTCGGTCGAGAACGCGCTGCGCGTGCTGCTCGCGCTCGGCGGGTCCACCAACGCGCTGATCCATCTTACCGCAATCGCCGGCAGGCGGGGCATCCGCATCGACCTCGATCGGCTGAACGCGCTCTCGGACGCCACGCCGGTACTGGTCGATCTGAAGCCGACGGGCGACGGCTACATGGAAGACTTCCACGCCGCCGGCGGGATGCCGGCTCTGTTGTGGGAGTTGCGCGAGCTGTTGCATCTCGACGCGCGCGACGTCACGGGGCTGAAGCTGGGCGAGCGACTGGCCGAGCCGGCCTTCGTCGATCGCCGCTTCATCCGCGCCCGCGCCGAGCCGGTTTCCCCGGTCGGCGGACTGGTCGCGCTGTTCGGCTCGCTCGCCCCGCGTGGCGCCCTGATCAAGCGCAGCGCCGCGACCCCGGGGCTGTTCGAAATCGAGGCGCGGGCGGTGGTGTTCGACGGGCTGGCCGACCTGGCGGCACGAATCGACGACCCCGCGCTGGATGTGACCGAGCGCGACGCGCTGGTGCTGAAGAACGCCGGGCCGCTGACGCCGGCCGGAATGCCGGAGGCGGGATACCTGCCGATCCCCCGCAAGCTCGCCGCCGCCGGGGTGAAGGACATGCTACGGATCAGCGACTGCCGGATGTCCGGCACCGCGTTCGGGACAATCGTGCTGCATGTGACGCCCGAGGCCGCCGCCGGCGGGCCGCTGGGGCTGCTCGAGACGGGCGATCGCATCGGGATGTCGGTGCGCGACCGACGGCTTGATCTGCTGGTGGACGAGCCCGAACTCGCGCGCCGGCGCCTTTCCTGGCGTCCGCCGGCGCCGCCGGCGCGCGGCTGGGACCGTATCGTGATCGAGCAGGTATTGCAGGCTGACGAGGGGTGTGATCTAGGGGTTCTGCGGTGAGTGGGAGCTCCCGTTGCGGTCACGGGCTCGGGAGTTGTCCTCAGCGACTCTGAGCCTTAGCGACCCCGATGCGCGAACCCTTCGGTTTGCTGCGCGTTGGTCGGGAATTGGTTGTTGGCTGCGCGGGGCGGTCGGCATGTTTGGCACGTCGATTGGGAACAGGAGCGGCGATGTGCGGGGTCGTAGGCTGGGTATTACCTTCTCAACACGCGCTCTCTGAACGACTTCTCGTATCGCTCGCCGAACGGCAAAAGCATCGCGGCCCGGATTCCGCCGGCCATTGGATTGGGTTCACGCGCGACGACAAATGGCAGATCGGCCTGTCGTTTCGCAGACTGGCGTTCCTCGATTTGTCGCCGGCCGGCTCCCAACCGATGTTCGCCCGGCCCGATACGGCGCTGGTATTCAATGGCGAGATTTACAACTACATCGAGCTCCGCGAGCGCGTTGCGACCGACGGCTGGGAATCGACGGGAGACACCGTCGTTCTGCTGAATTTGCTGGCTCAAGACGGACTGAACTGTCTGCCTCTTCTGCGGGGCATGTTCGCATTCGCGTTCTGGAACGGGTCCAAGGGTGAACTCCTTCTCGCGCGCGATCCGTTTGGCAAGAAGCCCCTGTACGTGGCTGAACTTGATGATGGAGGTGTCGTATTCGGCTCGGAGATCGATGCGATCGCGGCGATGCCCGGACTGGATCGATCGGTCGATGGCGATGCCGTGCCGGAATACCTCCAGTATCGCTATGTACCGGGCCCAAACACTTTCTTTCGGAAGGTCAAGAAGCTGCCGCCCGGCCACTGGATGCGCTGGAAGGCAGGCAGGACGGAAACCGGGTCCTATTACACGCCACCGTTCCGAAATCCGCGCGCCAAGCGGATAAGCAGCCAAAAGGCGGAGACACGCTTGATCGCCAGCCTTCGCGAAGCGGTCTCGATCCGCCTGCGATCGGAGGCGCCGTTTGGACTCTTCCTGTCCGGCGGCCTCGATTCCTCGCTGATACTGGCCCTGATGACGGAACAGCTCGCCCATCCTGTCACGAGCTTTTCGGTCGGATTCAACGAGGGCGAGCACTCCGAACTGCATCATGCGCGCCGGATTGCCGATCGGTTCGGCGCCGATCACAACCAGCTTGTCGTTTCGGCTGAATCCGTCATTCACAACTTGGCGGAGGCAACCCGGCACCGCGGCGCGCCGGTCTCGGAACCGTCCGACTTGGCCATCCTGATGCTGTCGAAGGTCGCTTCACGTAAGGTGAAGATGGTTCTGACCGGCGAAGGCGCCGACGAGCTCTTGGGGGGTTATCCCAAGCACCGCGCGGATGCGGTGGTTGCCGCCTTTCACGCCGTTATCCCCGCTATCGTCCACGACCGGCTGATAGATCCGCTGATCCGGCGATTTGCCCACGGCGCGCGACGGGCCACGATCGTCGCTCGCGCGCTTCGTGAGCGAGACGAGCAGAGGCGGTTCGCGCTCTGGTTTGGTGCGACGACCGAAGCGGAGCGCGAGCAGCTGCTGTTCGAACCCCGTTCCCGTCGACCAATCGACCCGTATCCCTGGTCCAGCCGAGCCTCTCGGTTGAAACGCATGCTGTTTCTCGATCAGACCTCCTGGCTTCCGGACAATCTCCTTGAGCGGGGGGATCGAATGATGATGGCGGGGTCCATAGAAGGCCGCATGCCGTTCATGGATACCGAGGTCGCGCGCGTGGTCGCGAGCTTTCCCGACCGCCTGCTCATCGGCGGGCGCGGCGGAAAGACCGTGCTGCGGCGCGCCGCCAAGCGGCTGCTGCCGCGGGACACCCTGACCCGACCGAAAATCGGCTTTCGCGTGCCGGTTGATGTCTGGTTTCGCACGTCGCTCCGCGAGTATCTGCGTGACAACCTGCTCGGGACGGCGGCAAGGACGAGAAGCATCCTCAAGGAACAGGCCGTCAGGCGATTACTGAACGAGCATGTCGAAGGCACGCAAAATCACGAAAAGCTCCTATGGACGTTGCTGGCTCTCGAGATTTTTGCCCAGGTTCATGGCGCCGAATTTGGCGATGCCGACAGGATGGTTTCGGAGGGCCGTGTATCGCCGGTCATGGCGGCTTAAATCACGCGAGCGGCACGCGGGAGTCCCGCCCGTACGGTTCTGTGCGAGGCCGCCAGTGATGGGCGCCCCCACTGCGATCACCTACTGACTTTTCGCCACCCGGCGCCCGCGAGGTCGCCCACCACGCCGACCAGCCGCCCGAAGCGCATCGTCTGCCGCGCACGTGCCTCGTACCCGGGCCAGGGCAGGCTCGGCGATGCTGGGTCGCCGGTGCGGGCAAAGCGGGTCCAGGCGGCCATCATCGTGGTGGAGAGTCCGGCATATTCGCCCTCGTCCATCCCCGCGAGCATCGGCGCATCCCAAGCGTCGCGCGTGCCGAACACGAAGGGCAACTCGATGCAGTGACAGGCTTGCCAGGGAGAACCCGGCGGCGACCAGTCGAACTCGTAGACGAATGGCAGCCGGCCAGCCCCGGCAAGCCGCTCGGCCAAAGTCAGTAGCGGGAACAGGAAGCCGTGGTCGGTCGCGAGATCGGCAAGCAGGTCGCGCAAGGTGCCGCCCGGGCGGCGACGGCGATAGGTCTCGATCGCCGCCTCGGCGCCGGCGAGGGCGGCGAATCGCTCGCCGACGGCGGTGGGATCGGGCATCACCATCGCCGGGTCGGCAACGAAGAAGGCGTGCATCTCCTCGCGCGTGGTGCCGAGCATGAAATCGACGCCGCGGAGGGAGGCGGCGCGCGCGATTCGCTCGGAGAACGCGGCGACCCCGTCGAAATCGTCGAACACGGGCGGAAAGGCGGGCTCGGTCTCGGCGAAGCGGGCGTTCTCGCGGGCGATCTGCATCTGCAAGTTGACCATGCGCGCTGCCGGCGCGTCGCGCAGCCGCTCCGCGGCGTCCGCCGCATCGGGGTCGATCTCCAGGAGCGTCATCAGCCGGCGGGCGCGCGCGGTCGCCTCCGTCGCCGCGAGGCCGCGCCGCGGGCTGCCGCTCTGCACGATCGCGCGGCGGAACAGGCCCTGTGTGCCCTCCATGGTAATGAGCCGCAGGACGGCGCCGCCGCCCGCCGACTGGCCCATCACAGTGACGGTTTCAGGGTCGCCGCCGAACGCCGCGATGTGCTCCTGCACGAAGCGGAGGGCCGCCACCATGTCGTGCAGCCCCATCATTCCGTCCGCGAGCCCCGGAAAGTGCAGGAAGCCGAGCGGACCGAGCCGGTAATTGACGCCGACCACCACGACGTCGCCCGATCTCGCGAGCGCCGCACCGTCATACCAGTCGAGCGAGCCGGCGCCGCTAAGCCAAGCGCCGCCATGCAGCCAGACGAGCACCGGCCGCCGGCCCGCATCCGCCGCCGGTGTCGAAATCGTAAGCGTGAGGCAGTCCTCGTCCTGCTCGCGGGTGAACTCGCCCATCGCAACGCGGAGGCGCGACGGCGGCTGTGGCGCGACCGGGCCATGCCGCGTCGCATCGCGGAGCCCGGTCCAGCCGGCGGGCGGCGATGGCGGCGCGAAGCGACGGGCGCCCACCGGAGGCAGCGCGTAGGGCACGGCGCGGAACGTCACGACGCCGTCGCCTGCCTGCCCGCGCAGTTCGCCGAGCGCCGTCCGTGCATGCAGACGGTTCATCGTCTCAGGCATGGTCGTTCTCCCTGGCGGGCCGTCGCTGGATCAGCACGTAGATCGCGCCCGCGGCGACCGCAGCCGCGAGCGACGGCACGACCGCGGCTGCGATGATGCTGCGCGCCGGCCAGTGCAGGTACAGGAACAGCCCAGCGATCGCCGGCCCAAGGATCGAGCCGAGCCGGCCCATCGCCGATGACCACCCGATGCCGGTGGTGCGCGCCGTTGCCGGGTAGATCATGGCGCCGATCGTCGCCTGGCCGACGCCCCCGGCGCCGAGCCCGGCACCGATCAGGAACAGCAGCCAAGGCACGGTGCGGTTCGGCAAGTGCCCATAGGAGAGCACCAGAACGAAGCACGCGCCAATTGTGAACGCCGTCGCGAGATAACGCGCGGTGCCGACGCGGCTCACCATCAGCACCATCAGGACCACACCGGCGATGCCGCCGCTGCCGATATAGGTGTTGCCGAGCGCGGCGGTCGCGCGGTCGAAGCCGAAGCTCGTCAGCAGGAGCGGCAGCCAGTAGGTGAAGGAGTAGCTCTGCATGAAAGCGAGGAACGCCATCGCCCAGAGCAGCAGGGTCGGCAAGGCAAGGCCCTGTGCGAACAGTGCGGCCGGGGATGCCATGCGCGGACGGATGGCAGGTGTGATGAGGGGATCCGCGAGGCGGAGCACGCGGCGAAGGCGTCGCGTGCTCGCGGCGTCGGGGCGATGGCCGAACGCGTGTGAAAGCGTGTCCGGCAGCCAGGCAGCGAGTGCGGCGGCGAGCAGGAGCGGCATCGCGGCCCCAAGCACGAACGGCGCCTGCCAGCCCCAGCGTCGCAGCAGCGGCACCGCGACTATGCCACCGAGCGTGCTGCCGAAGATGATCGCGACGGTGACGATCGCGGCGGTGAGTTCCCGCCGCCTCACCTCCGCATACTCCGAGGCGAGCGCGATCGCAGTCGGGATGGCACCGCCAAGACCCAGTGCGGTGACGAAGCGCAGCGCGGTCAATCCCGCGATGCTGGTGGCAAGCACGGTCGCGAGCGCCATCACTCCGAAGAAGCCGACGCTCGCGATGACTACGCGCCGATGGCCGAAGCGCGCGGCGAGCATGCCGCAGAACAGATATCCGGTCACCGCGCCCACGCTGGTCGCGACGAAGGCGGGCGTGAACGCCGCCGAGGACAGATGCCAGTCGTGCGCAATGCTGGGTGCCGTGAAAGAGATGACCGACGTATCGTAGCCGTCGAGCAGGATCGTCAGGAAACAGAGCGCGGCAACGACGAACCGCAGCCGGCGCATCGCCGCAAGCTCCGTCGCTTCGAGGCCCGGAATGGCCGATTGTCCGCGTTCTATGTCGTTCTGTCTCATTCCGGCAGTGCCTCAGCCGGAGCTGACCTCGATCTCGGTCAGCCCGGCCGCCAGCAGGGCCAGCAACTCCGCCATTGGCAGCGCGATGCAGCCCTCCGTCGGCGCGAGATCGGAGCGTGCGATGTGAAGAAAGATTGCCGAGCCCTCGCCGCGCCGCACCGGCCGGTCGTTCCAGCCGAGCACGCCGATGACATCGTACAGCGCGTCCTCGCGCCACAGCGCCTCGTGCCGCCCCGGATGGGGCAGGCGCACCAGCCGGTTGTACAGCGGATTCTCCGGGTCGTCGCACCAGCCGTCATTCGGCGCGATCGGCTCGATCGGCACGGCGCAGGCGGGCGGGCGTACCCGGTCGGCGCGATACAGCACGCGACGCAACGGCAAAACCCCCGCCGGGGTGGCGCCGTCGCCCTCCTGCTTGCGCGCTCGCACGCCGCCCCGGCCGAGCGCGGCGCGCACGACACGCCCGCGCGCCATCAGGCGTCCGTCGGGATGCACCAGCGCGCGCATCCGGCTCAACCCAGCAGATGGCCGAAGCGGCGCGCCTTGGTCGCCAGGTAGCGATCGTTGACGCCATTCGGCGCGAAGGCGTGCGGCACGCGCCCGGCCACGTCGATGCCGCAGGCGGCGAGTGCTGCGAGCTTGTCGGGGTTGTTGGTCAGCAGGCGCACCCGCCGCAGGCCGAGCGCCTCCAGCATCGTCGCGGCAACCAGGAAGTTGCGCTCATCGGCACCCCAGCCGAGCGCCCGGTTGGCGTCCAGCGTGTCGAGCCCACGATCCTGGAGCGCGTAGGCGCGCAGCTTGTTCACCAGGCCGATCCCGCGCCCCTCCTGGGCCAGATAGAGCAGCACACCGGCGTGCTCGGCCGCCATGCGGCGGATCGCGCCGCGAAGCTGCAGGCCGCAATCGCAGCGCAGGCTGCCGAGCAGATCCCCCGTGAAGCACTCCGAGTGCAGCCGCACGAGCGGCGACTCCACCGACGACGGGTCGCCCACCACGATGGCGAGATGCTCGACGCCGCCGTCATCGGTGCGGAACGCGACGATCCGCGTTTCCGCCGCCTCGTCGAGCGGCACGCGCGCGTCGGTCACGCGTGTCAGGCCGGCGACGCCGGCCTCGGGATAGGCGGCGGCGTCGGCCGCCGGGATGCTCAGCAGGCCGAGCCGACGCGCGGCTTCGGGCGCCCCCGGTAGGGCGGGCGCGGCTAGTGCGGCTGGCAGCAGGCGCGACAACTTGACCAGCGTCAGCGCCGCGTCGGCGGCCTGTGGGGCCGGGACCGGCACGGGCGTCTCGGCCCGGGTCTGATCGAGCGTAGGGTCGGCCAGCGCATGCAGTGCGGTGGCGCTGAGCAGCGCCGGCACGAGACGGAGCGCGACCGCGGAACCGGCCGGCTGCACCGGCCGATGCAGCACGGCGGCGGCGCGGGTGGCGGCCAGCAGCATGACCGGGGCTGCGTCCGTCAATGCCGCGAACTCCGCCAACCCGCGATCCCCCGACGTTTCGGCGGCGAGCAGCGCGAGCGGTTCGGAGCCGGTCAGCAGCACCGGAACCCCGCGCCGCAGGTCCGCGGCGGCGCGATGAACGGCCCGCAGCCGCGCGATCGAGGGCTGGTCGCGGGATGGCTCGGCGCCGCTCGCGGCCATCCGGGAGGCCGGGCTGCTCGCAGGGGAGTGGGTCATCGGCGCTTTCACGTGCAGAGAAGATTAGCCTGGCGTATTTTGGTCAAGATTGGCACCGATACCCGCCGCTGGCCACCCGCGCGGCCCTGACATGGCGATCGCGGAGCAACCCGCCTATTTGTCCCTGACGCGGCTCGCGCCTATGTGAGTGAGGATGCGCCCGTGAGCACACGTTTGTGCGATGCCTGAAGGCGTGAACACATCGTAAGCTACTTCACTGCGTTCAACCCGATTGTGTTCAAGGCGCGGGTCGGGCCTGACACGGGCGGAGGGGTTTCCGTCCCAATTGGCGAAGGAACCACAAGAATGTCGAGTGAACGACCCATCCTCATCGTCGATGACGACCACGATCTGCGCCTCACGCTCGCCGAGCAGTTCGGGGTGGATCGGGAATTCGTCCCCGTCGAGGCGGCGAACCTGGCCGAGGCCGAGGACAAGCTGAACGGACGGGACTCCCGCTTCGACGCGGTGATCCTGGACGTTCGCCTGCCCGACGGCGATGGGCGGGACTTCTGCATGAAGCTGCGCCGGCAGGGCCACAAGATGCCGGTCATCATGCTGACGGGCTCGGATGCCGAGTCCGACGTGATCCGCGGCCTCGATTCCGGCGCGAACGACTACATGGCCAAGCCGTTCCGCCTGGGCGAGTTGCTGGCACGCGTCCGCGCCCAGCTCCGCATCTTCGAGAACAGCGAGGATGCGGTCTTCACCATCGGGCCGTACACCTTCCGCCCGTCCGCGAAGCTGCTGCAAGACCCGACCAAGAACCGCCGCATCCGCCTGACCGAGAAAGAGGCGGCGATCCTCAAGTTTCTTTACCGAGCCGGCGACCGCGCGGTGGCCCGGCAGGTGCTGCTGAACGAGGTCTGGGGCTACAACGCGGCGGTCACGACGCACACGCTGGAGACCCACATATACCGCCTGCGCCAGAAGATCGAGCCCGACCCGGCCAACGCGCGCCTGCTCGTGACGGAGGGCGGCGGGTACCGCCTCGACCCGGAGGGCGTGAAGGTCGCTATGGCGTGAGCGCCGCCCCCGCCCCCGCCCCCTCCCGTTCCGGGAGCGATTGAGGGAGGAGGCGAGCGCGCCGGCGGTTTCAGACGGTCTTCAGGAACTCGGCAAGCTTGGTCGCAGCGGTGGCCTTGTCGGTCTGATCGAGCGCCGCCAGCTCCGCCCCTAGACGATCCATCGCCGATTCGTAGATTTGGCGCTCGCTGAAGCTCTGGTCGGGCTGGCCGGCGTTGCGGTGCAAATCGCGCACCACCTCCGCGATGGCCAGCGGGTCGCCCGAGTTGATCTTCGCCTCGTATTCCTGCGCCCGGCGCGACCACATCGTGCGCTTGATACGTGCGCGGCCCCGCAGGACATCGAGCGCCTTGTCGAACAGGTCGCGCGAGGCGAGCTTGCGCAGACCCGCGGTGCGCGCCTTGGCGACCGGCACGCGCAAGGTCATGCGGTTTTCCTCGAAGGTGATGTGGATCAGCTCCAGCTTGTGCCCGGCGATCTCCTCCATCGCGATCCGCTCCACCCGGCCCACGCCGTGCGTGGGATAGACGACGTGGTCGCCTTCGATAAACGTTTCGGCCGCCGCCATCGGGCGCGGCAGGGCGCGGCGGTCCGGTCCCATCTGATAGTGCGACGCGTGCGACGCGGGCGGCGCCGGTACGGCGGCACCCGATCCGGACGCCTCGGCCTCGCGCCGCGCGGCAACGGGCGCGACCGCCCCCGGCGGCGGAGGGGCCGGCGGTTCGCGAGTGGCCGCTACATCCATCGGGCCGGGCGCGACCGGGCTGGGCGCGACCGGGCTGGGCGCGACCGACGGCTCGGGGGCCGTGGCGGCCGGCTTCATCTTCGCGGCGGCCGGCGCGGGCGTGGCCGCCACGATCTCGTCCGGCTCGGTGCGGCGAGCCGGCGCCACGGCGGCGGCCTTGGCCCGAACGGGCGTCGTCTTCGCGGTCGCGGGGGCGGCCTGCTTGGCCGCGACCGGCTTTCCGGCGGCCTTTGCGGTCACCGACCCAGGCGCGTCCCGGCGCGGGGTTGCCGCGGTCCCGGCGGATGCCTTCATGTTGAGCCCTCTCGTCCCTGCGAAGCCTTCAGCGCGGGCCGGCGCTCAAACGCCCCCCGCCCGAAGGATCAGCTCTGTGGAAAACGCGGCTGCGAACCGCCCCGCCCCAACTGGCGGCGGGGGTTCGCACCTTTGGACACACATATAGCACGGTGGCACGCCAAAGTCATCGGGAGCCGATCGCCGGCGCGAAACCGAATTGGCGGGCAAGCCGCCGACCTTCAGGGCGTCCCCGGTTCCGGGTCGAACAGCTTGGCCTTGTCCGGCTTGTCCTTCCAGTCGTCGGCGTCGGCCGGGGCTTCCCCCTTGCGGGTGATGTTGGGCCAGGACTGGGCGTAGGTGCGGTTCTGCTCGATCCAAGCGGCGGCCCGGTCGTCGCTGTCGGGAATGATCGCCTCAACCGGGCACTCGGGCTCGCAGACGCCGCAGTCGATGCATTCGTCCGGATGGATCACGAGCATGTTCGCGCCGACGTAGAAGCAATCCACAGGACATACTTCCACACAGTCCATGTATTTGCAGCGGATGCAGTTTTCGTTGACCACGTAGGTCATGCGACTCCCCCGGGAGGCCAAGTCCAGGCGCGGTCGATATGGCGGGGTTTCAAGGGGCGCGCAAGGCCGCGGGCGCCTCCGCGACCTCCTCGTAGAGCTGCCATGCCTCGGCTGGCGGGCCGCGCCGGCGGGCCAGCGCGCGGACGCGAACGACGCGCACGCCCCCGCGCAGCCCGAGCGTCAGCACGTCGCCCACCCGTAGCCGCGCGTGCGCCTTGTCGGTCGGGTTTCGGTTGATCCGCACCACGCCTTGCGCCACCAGCCGCGCGCAGTCGGCGCGAGCGCGGGCGAAGCGGGCGCACCAGAGCCACAGGTCCAGGCGCTGCCAGTCCCGCCCGTCCTCCTGCTCGTCCGCTTGGCCGTCCGCCTGAGCCATCACCGCCGCAGCGCGGCCAGCGCGGCGAACGGACCTTGGGCCGCTGCGCGACGGGATGGCGGCGCGGGCGGAACCGGCCGAGGCCGGCGCGGGGCCAGCAGCATCGGCGGCGTCGGGGGTCCGTACACCGCGTCGGCCAGAGTGCCGCCGGGCAGCAGACGAAAGCCGAGCCGGCGCAGCATCGCCGGCAACAGCGCGGTCGTGATGGAGAACCGAGACGCCAGTCCGGCGGGCAGCGCGATCGCGCCGCGTCGCGCCGCCCAGGCCAGTTCGGCGGTGATGCGTTCGGCCACATCGAGCCGGACCAGCACCGGCCCGGCCTCCAGCCATCCCATCGCCTCGGCGAAGCCCGCCGGCCATGCGGCGGGAGGGGTCAGCGAGACCAGTCCGGCCGCCGGAAGATCAGGAATCGGCATGTCGCGGCGCAGCGACCAGAGCCGGGCGCGCATGGTGGTCGCCCGGGGTTTCAGCAAGGCGGGGAGGAACAGCGCGAAGCGCCCCGCCGTCACGCCAAGCGCCTTGAGCTGGCGCCGCAGCTCCGCGTCCTGGCCCTCCGCGACGTCGCCCGGAATGAGGCCGAGCGCCTCCTCCAGCCGATGCAGCGGGCCGCGCAACGGGGGGTCCGCGGCGGCGCGGACGGAGGCGGCGAAGAGTGGGGCGAGATCGTTCCGGACCGCGTCCTCGATCCAGCCTTGCAGGCGTGCCCGCAGGCGCTCCCGCTGGACGCCGTCCAGGTACTCGCTGTCCAGCATCTCCATGCGCGGTCGAAGCGCGCTCGCGCCGGAGCGCAGGCGGGCGATCGGCTGGGCATCCCACAGGACCCGATGATCCGGCGTGAGGCTGAAGGCCGCGTCCCCCGCCGTCTCGGCCTCCGTCACCCGGCGCGGCATCTCCTCGCGCAGCGCGCGCCGGGCGGCGCGCAGCACCACCCGGCGCTCCTCCCCGGCGGTGGCGGGATCGGGGAAGAAGCTGAAGCCGCCGATCTGGCCGACGGGGTGGCCCTCGACCACCACATGACCGCCGCGCGTCACAGCCGACAGGAGGTCCTTCCCGTTCGTCTCGTCCAGCCGACGCATCAGGTGCGCCGCCCGCCGGTCCACGAAGCGGGCGGTCAGTCGCTCGTGCAGCGCGTCCGACAGCAGGTCCTCGACCTCGCGGGCGCGGGCCTGCCAATGCGCGGCATCGCTTACCCAATCGGCGCGGGCCGCGACATAGGACCACACCCGCACGCCGGCCAGCCGCTGCATCAGGGTGTCGATGTCGCCCTCGGGTCGGGCGAGGCCGGCGATCTGCCCAGCGAGCCAGTCGGTCGGCAGCGTGCCCTCGGTCGCCAGATGAGTGAACACGCGCGCGCAGAGCTGGTGGTGGGTCTCGTCCGCCAGCTTGCGAAAATCCGGAATTTGGGCCGCCTCCCACAGCAGACGGACCCGCGCCCGGCCCCGGGCGAGCCGCCGGATGTCGGGATCGCGCGCCAGCGCGGCCAGGGTTTCGAGGTCCGAGGCGTCGTTGCCCTTCACCAGCCCCGGTCCCGGCACCGGGGCGAGCAGCCTATCGAGCAGGGCATCGACGGTCCCGAAGGCGAGGTCGGCGTTGCGCCAGCAGAGATGGTCCAGGGCCTCGAAGCTGTGCGCCTCGACCTGCGCCACCATCTCGTCGGGAATTTCGGGACAGTCGCCCGTCATGCCGAAGGTGCCGTCGCGCATCCCGCGCCCGGCGCGCCCGGCGATCTGGGCGATCTCGGCGGGGGCGAGGCGGCGGATGCGGTGGCCGTCGTGCTTGGTGATGCCGGCGAAGGCGACGTGATCGACGTCCATGTTCAAACCCATCCCGATCGCGTCGGTGGCGACCAGGAAATCGACCTCCTTGTCCTGATAGAGCGCCACCTGCGCGTTGCGGGTGCGCGGGCTCAGCCGGCCCATCACGACCGCGCAGCCGCCGCGCCGGCGGCGGATCAGCTCGGCGATCGCATAGACCTCGGCGGCGCTGAAGGCGACCACGGCGGTGCGCGGCGGCAGCTTGGTGAGCTTGGCCTTGCCGGTGAAGGTGAGTTGCGACAGGCGCGGCCGCGTCTCCACGCTGGCCTGCGGCACCAGCCGGTGCAGCAGCGGCCGGATCGTCTCGGCCCCCAGGAACATCGTCTCGACCAGCCCGCGCGCGTGCAGCAGCCGGTCGGTGAACACGTGCCCCCGGTCGGCATCGGCGCAGAGCTGGATTTCGTCCACCGCCACGAACTCGGCCGCGCGGTCGAGCGGCATGGCCTCGACCGTGCAGGAATACCAGCGCGCGCCGGGGGGCACGATCTTCTCCTCCCCGGTGATCAGCGCGACGCTGCGGACGCCCTTGCGCGCGACCATGCGGTCGTAGTTCTCGCGGGCTAGCAGCCGCAGCGGGAATCCGATCACGCCGGAGGCGTGCGCCAGCAGCCGTTCGATGGCGAGGTGGGTCTTGCCGGTGTTGGTTGGGCCGAGAACGGCCTTCACGCGCGCGTCAAAGGCGTACATGGGGCGATGTTTGGGGCTGGATGAGGCGAATGCAAGGCGGAAGACTACGAGACCGGCCCCATCCTAAGTCCCCTCGGCCGCTCTCGCGAGCCGGTCCAGCGTTCCGACCGGCTCCAACGCGGATATCGATCCAGCACAGCTCGTTGCCGGATGGGATGGGGCCTCCGGTTTCGTGTGCATAGGTTGAATCTCGCCGCCGACGCGCGCATATCGCCGCGCGCACGGAGGAGTGAGCATGGACGCCGCGACGGACACCCCGGAAACCCTCAACTTCGGCGCCGAGGTCGGGCGCCTGCTCGATCTCGTCGTCCACTCGCTCTATTCGGAACGCGAGATATTCCTTCGCGAGCTGGTCGCCAACGCCGCCGACGCGATCGACCGGCGCCGGTTCGAGGCGCTGACCGACCCCACGCTCGCGCCTCCCGCCGAGGCGAAGATCCGCCTGGTGCCCGATAAGCGCGCGCGCACCTTGCTGATCGCCGACGAGGGGATCGGCATGACACGCCAGGAACTGATCGAGAATCTAGGCACCATCGCGCGCTCCGGCACGCGCGCCTTCGGCGAGCGTCTCGCCGAGGCGAAGCCCGAAGATCGCCCTGGCCTGATCGGCCAGTTCGGCGTCGGCTTCTACGCCGCCTTCATGGTGGCCGAGCGGGTGGAGGTCATCTCGCGCAAGGCGGGCGCCGAGACGGCGTTCACGTGGACCTCCGACGGCAGCGGCTTCACCGTGGCGCCGGCACGACGCGAGCGGGCGGGCACGGACGTGCTTTTGCACATGCGCGCCGACGCCGACGAATACCTCGATCCGGCGCGGCTGGAGACGGTCGTCCGCCGCTGGGCCGACCACATCACGGTGCCTATCACCATCGCCCGCGAGGGCAAGGACCTGCCGGCGAACGAGGGCACCGCGCTCTGGCGCAAGTCGCGTGCCGAGGTTCCCGAGCGATCCTATGCGGAGTTCTTCCAGCATCTTGGACATATCTTCGACAAGCCGTGGGCGACGCTGCACTGGCGCGCGGAGGGAGTGCTGGAATACTTCGCGCTGCTGTTCATTCCCGGCACGCGGCCTTTCGATTTTCTGGATCGCGAGCGGGAATCACGCGTGCGCCTGCACGTCCGCCGCATGTTCATCACCGACCACGCCGAGCTGCTGCCGCCCTGGCTGCGCTTCGTCGAGGGGGTGGTAGACACCGAAGACCTGCCGCTGAACGTCTCGCGCGAGATGCTGCAGACCACGCCGGTGCTGGCGCGCATCCGCAAGGCCCTGATCGGGCGCGTGATCTCCGAGCTGAAGGCACGCGCGAAGGACCCGGCGGACTACGCCAAGTTCTGGGAGGCCTTCGGCCCGGTCCTGAAGGAGGGCGTGTTCGACGATCCCGAGCACCGCGCCGACATCGCCGGGCTGCTGCGCTTCCGCTCCTCCGCCCCAGATCAGGCGGGGTGGACATCGCTCGCCGACTATCTCGGGCGGATGCAGCCGGGGCAGGAGGCGATCTATTATCTCGTCGGCGACGACACCGACGCGCTGGCCGCCTCGCCGCAGCTCGAGGGCTTCCGGGCGCGGAAATTGGAGGTGCTGCTGCTCGCCGATTCGATCGACGCCTTCTGGCCCGACCGGCTGGGCGCGTTCGAGGGCAAGAAACTCCGCAGCGTGACCCAGGCCGCGGCCGAACTCGACAAGGGCGCCGACCTGCCCGACATCTCCCCGCTGCTGGCGGCGCTGAAGACGGCGCTGGTCGATCAGGTCTCGGAGGTGCGTGCGACCGGGCGCCTGACCGACAGCGCGGCCGTGCTCGCCGCCTCCGGCACTGGGCCCGACCTTCAGATGCAGCGCCTGCTGCGCCGCTCCGGCCGGGGCGGCCCGCCCGCTCGCCCGGTGCTGGAGATCAATCCGCGCCACGCCCTGATCGAGGCGCTGGGACGGCGCCGGCAGGACACCGACCTGATCGCCGAGGCCGCCCTGACCTTGCTCGACCTCGCCCGCGTCCAAGAGGGCGAGCCGCCGCGCGATCCCGCCCGCTTCGCCCGCCGCGTGAGCGACCTGCTCGCCACCAGTTTGGAATAATCGGCCTCGCGTGACGGGTCGGGCGGGCGGCGCTACGGCGCCACTGCCGAGGATGACGGTACAGGTCGTCCACGATCGGCGAGATTTCCGGAAATGTATCCCGGCTTCGTCCTGATCTCGCCGAAGTTTCGTGCCCGCTTCGCGGTACCTTCCGGGACACGAATGACCCTCGGGTGTCTCCTCCCCTCTGCCCGCGGCGCTTCAGGCGCCGCCCACGGAACGGGGGACAACCGCAATGCTGCAACAGCCGACATCCGACATTTCGCCGCTTCCCGCGATCGACACCCTGCTGTCGCCCTCCTCGCGGCCCTGCCTGCTGATCCGCCGCCTCGAGCATAACGATCGCGCCGCGCTGGCGGCTCACCTCATCGGCTTGCCGCGGGCGGATCGCCGCACCCGTTTCAGCGGCCATCTTCACGACGAAGCGATCCAGCTTCACTGCGATGACTTGGACCTGGAGGACACAGTCTGCTTTGTCGCGTTTGATACGGCCGGCGCTGTGGTCGGCGCGGCACTCGGCTTCACTTGCGGCGTCGGTCATCGCCGCTGGTTCGCCGAGATCGCCGTGAGTGTTGCCCCGGAGCACCGCCGTCGTGGCCTCGGGGCGGACCTCGTGGCCCGTGTCTGTGACGCTGTCTCGGCGCGCGGCGCGAATGCCGCCGTGTTCGAATTCGACCCGTCCAACGTCGCGATCCGGGGCTTGGTCCGCCATCTCGGCGGGCAGGTCGCGCCATGCGCCGATTCCTGCGAGATCCCCCTGTCGGCACTCAACTGAGCTGTGCTCATGCAAGGCTTGCGGGGCGGTCTCCCAAGACGCGCCGCGTCGGCCCGCGCTCCCCGCGGCTCCATCGAGCCCAGTTTGCGGCTGGCCGAGGTCGCGCGCTCCCGGGCCAAGCCAACCCAGAGCCTCACCGCCTATGACCTCTACCTCCGCGCACTGCCACACCGCTTCGCGATGCAGGAGGGCAACGATGAGGCGCTGCGCCTGCTCCGCCGGGCCATCGCCATCGACCCCGGTTTCGCCGCCCCCAAAGGCACGCTGGCGGGCCTGCACACCCTGCGTGCCACCCAGGGCTGGGCCGGCCCGGGCGACGCGGAGACGGCGCGGGGGCGGTGGAGCGTCTTGAGCGGGCGATGCGCCTCAGCCCGGTCGATCCAGCGGAATCTTATGCCGTCACGGCGCTCGGTTACGCCAGGTTTCTGCTGCGTCGTTATACCGAGGCCGTGGAAGTGGCGCATCGTGCTCTCGGCGACCGACCGGCGTTTTCGCCAGCGCACCGGCTCCTGGTGGCAAGCCTCGCCCAGCTCGGCGACCCGTTGGCCGCCAAGGAGGCACTGAGGTACGCTGCTCGCTCTTGGGCCGGGCCACACGGTTCCGGCAGCCAGGGCGCGCACCTCGATGCGCGATCCGGCGCTGTTCGAAGGACTGGGCGAGGCGGGCATGCCGGAATAGCGGCGAAAACGCCCGGGGATCGGTAAGACTTCCGAAGTGGTAAGCCCGCTTCGACGTATCTTCGCCGAAGCTTCGTCGCTTCATCCTGCCAAACTTCCACGACATGAACGCCCCCGTGGTGTCTTCTTCCCGACGCCGAAGGCAAAACGTCAGGAGACCACGATGTCGGCTCGTTCAATCGCTCCCTTCCAGTTCACGTCCGCCCCGATCGCGCGCGCCGGATTGCTTCGCCGCATCTTGGCTCGCGGCGCGCAACTGATTGCGCTCTGGCGCCAACGCGCGGCCGACCGCGCCGAACTGGCGCAAATGAGCTACCGGGATTTGCGCGATATCAGGCTCAACCCCGCAGATGCACGGGACCAGGCGCGCACGCCGTTCTGGCGGGGTTAGCCCGAACCGGCGACGCGCTCGCCGCGGACGATCTGGAAACAAAGCCGCCTGAAAGGAGACCACTCATGCTCGCATTCTCGGCCGCAAGACCGATATCACGACGCCGGCGCAGACGGGGAGCAACCAATGCACCGTCGAAACTTCGGCACCCGGGTTAGCCGAAAGCACGACTGTGGATGACTTCCCCGCCCTGTCATATGTCGGGCAAATGGTTATAAACGCAACGCCCGTCACATTCTGCTTCGTGGTGGACTGGATGAGCGTCGGTATCCCCAGACGCGCCGCGTCGGCCCGCACCGGCGCAGCTTGGAGAATCTTGACATCGGCGCCATGGCCTTCGTGAATCGCACGGCCCGGAGGGCGAGCAAGTGCGCCAGGGGGACCGACGGATGGATGTGGACGCACCAGGGCCAAAGGGCACCGTCTATCGCTTCGACTGTTTCACGCTCGACCTCATCCGTGGCGCATTGCTGGCGGCGGGCGGAACCGAGGTCGCGCTGCGCCCGAAAGCCTTCGCGCTGTTGCGCCGGTTGGTCGAGAACGCCGGGCGCCTGATCGAGCGCGACGAGATCATGGCGGCGATCTGGCCCGGGGTCATCGTCACCGACGACAGCGTCACCCAGGTCGTCAAGGAGGTCCGCCGGGCTCTCGGCGACGGCGAGCAGCGGCTGCTGCGCACCGTGCCGCGCCGGGGCTTCCTGTTCGCCGCCGAGGTGTCGCGCATCGACGACAAGGCAACCCTGGTCGTGCTTCCCCCCGCGCCCGACCCGGCGCCGACGGAACCGGCCGAGGCAGTCACGGCTATGCAATCCCCCGCCAGCCGCCCCATGCTCGTGGTGCTGCCCTTCGCCAACATGACCGGCGATCCCGGGCAGGAATACTTCGCGGACGGCATCACCGAGGACGTGACGACGGCGCTCTCGCACCTGCGCTGGTTTTCGGTCATCGCGCGCAACTCGGCCTTCACCTACAAGGGCCGGGCGATGGACGTGCGCCAGGTTGGACGCGATCTCGGAATCGGCTACGCGCTCGAGGGCAGCATCCGCAAGGCGGGCGACAGGGTCCGCATCTCCGCGCAACTGTGCGAAGCCGAAGCCGGAACGCAGGTCTGGGCCGGACGCTTCGACGGCGATCTCGCCGACATCTTCGACCTCCAGGACCGGTTGACCGAGGCGGTGGTCGGCGCCATCGAGCCCAGTTTGCGGCTGGCCGAGGTCGCGCGCGTCCGGGCCAGGCCGACCGAAAGCCTCACCGCCTATGACCTCTACCTCCGCGCCCTGCCGCACCGCTTCGCGACGCAGGAGGGCAACGACGAGGCGCTGCGCCTGCTCCGGCGAGCGATCGCCATCGACCCCGGCTTCACCGCCGCCAAGGGGGCCCTCGCGAGCCTGCACGTTATCCGGTTTGGGCAGGACTGGGTGGAGAAGGGCGATGTCGAGGAGGCGGTGCGCCTCGCGCGCGACGTGGTGGATGGCGCCGGCGAGGAGGCCCCGAGCGCCCTCGCCTGCGCCGGGCACGCCCTGGCCTTCTTCGCCAAGGACTACGAAACCGGAAACGCGGCCACCGAGCGCGCGCTGCTGCTTGCCCCCAACTCGGCACAGGTGCTCTGGGCGGCCGGCTGGCTCCGGGTCTATGTCGGCGACGCGCCGGCGGCGGTGGCGCATCTCGAGCGGGCAATGCGGCTCAGCCCAGTGGACCCGGCGAAGTTCTACGTCACCACCGCGCTCGGCTTCGCCCACTTCCAGCTCCGGCGGTATGGGGATGCAGCGGAACTGGGGCGCCGCGCCCTCGGCGACCGGCCGAATTTCCTGCCCGGCCACCGGCTTCTGGTGGCAAGCCTCGCCCAGCTCGGCGACCGGGCAGCGGCCGAGGCGGCGCTGAGCGCCCTGCGTGCCGTGGCGCCGGGCTACACGGTCTCCGCCGCCCGCTCGCATACCGCCATGCGCGACCCGGCGCTGTTCGAGGCGCTGCGCAAGGCTGGGCTGCCGGAGTAGCCGCCGCGGCCGGAGGCGTATCGACGGTTCCTGGGTCCGGCGGCGGTTCCTGATCTGCGCGACTTCCGGGGGTGGTATGTCGGCTCGTCCCGGTTCGGCAAAATGCATCGTCAAAACTTCGGCAAACTGGCTTTCGCGACACTCGCGGGTGAAGGGATCCCTGGAGGCCATCAAACGGCTATTGCTGGCGCGATGATGTGCCGTCGAACCCTGCTCGCACTGCCGGTGATGCTTCCGGCCGCGCGGCCGCAGCCCGTGCGACAAAGGGCGTGCTTACGGTCGTGCTCAACAGCGGCCATTACATCCAACTGGATCAGCCCAGGCGGTGATTCGCGCGATCGAGCACGTCGTGTGCGCCGCGCGTGATTCGACTCCATCGTGCGGGTGAGCCATGCGCCTGGGGGCAGCTCGCGCTTGATCATCAGCATTCGACTACAGCGCGTGATTCGGGCATTCTCATGGACGTCCATCCGAGATTCCAGGCTGCGGGTTGTCGGCCTCGCACCACAGCTTCTCGGCCGAGCCCCGGAGGGACAACCTCCATGACAGCGACAACTCGATCGGCTCCGCTCATGAGGGAACCCGCCATGCCGGATCAGGCGCTCGACTGCATCGCGGCCAGCACGGAGACGGCGCGCCCGCTCCATGCCGTGCGTCCGACCGGCCTCGCGGATCTGCTGGGCAGCCTGACACCCGGCCAGGCCGAGTTCCTGCGCGATTCCGGCTTTTCCGCCGCCGCCCAGGAGCTGGCCCTGCTGCCGGGCGAGGCGGGCGTGGCCGGGGCCGTGCTGGGGCTGGGCGAGGATCGCTCACCCTATGGTTTTGGCGGCCTTGCCTTCCGCCTTCCCGAACACTCCGTCTGGCGCATCGAGCCGGGGGACTTCGACGCCACGCAGGCGAGCTTGGGCTTCTGCCTCGGCGCCTATCGCTTCACCGCCTACAAGCCGGGCAAGCGCGCGCCGGCGCGGCTGGTGGTGCCAGCGGGACCTGACGCGGAACAAGAGGCGGCGCTGTCGCAGGCGCGCGCGGCCTGGATGGTGCGCGACCTCATCAATACGCCGGCCAACGACCTCGGCCCGGCCGAGCTGGCCGCGTTCAGCGCCGCACTGGGCGAGCGCTTCGGCGCGATCGCCGGCGTGATCGAGGGCGCGGCGTTGGAGCGCGAGTACCCGACGATCGCCGCCGTCGGCCGCGGCTCGTCGCGCGCGCCGCGCGTGGCCAGCTTCCGCTGGGCCGGCAGCACGGCGCACGCCGGCGCGCCCTTGCTGTCGCTATGCGGCAAGGGCGTCTGTTTCGACACCGGCGGCTATGACCTGAAGCCCTCGGCGGGGATGCTGCGCATGAAAAAAGACATGGGCGGCGCCGCCGCCGTGCTCGGCCTGGCGCGCCTGGTGATGGAGGCCGATCTGCCGATCCGGCTCGGCGTCCGGGTGGCATGCGTGGAGAACTCCGTCTCCGGCACGGCGATGCGCCCGCTCGACGTGATCCGCACCCGCGCCGGGCTCACGGTCGAGGTCGGCAACACCGACGCCGAAGGAAGGCTGGTGCTGTGCGACCTGCTGGCCGAGGCGGTGACGGAGGCCCCCGCGCTGCTGGTGGACTGCGCCACCCTGACCGGCGCGGCGCGGGTCGCGCTGGGCCCCGAATTGCCGGCGCTGTTCTGCAATGACGATGCGTGGGCCGAGGTGATCACGCGGGCGGGGGCCGCGCGACACGACCCGCTGTGGCGGCTGCCGCTGTGGGACGGCTACGAAGGCTGGCTCGAAAGCCCGACCGCCGACATCAACAATGTGTCATCGAAACCATTTGCGGGGGCGATCGTAGGCGCGCTGTTCCTTAAACGGTTCGTTACACCGTCTGTTCCCTGGGCGCACGTGGACCTATATGGGTGGAACGACCAGACGCAGCCGGGCAGACCCGAAGGTGGCGAGGCGCAGGCGATGCGGGCGATCTTCGCGGCCCTGGCTGAGAGATTACCGATGCCGACCCGAACCGGAGCAGCGGGATAACATCGTCGTGAGGGCGCAACGAAACGCGCAGGGCCGAGTAAATGAAATGCCGCGAGTTGCGGCGAGTGTCGCACCCGAGCAAGACGCCGGCGTGCATGAGAGGACTTGACATGACAACGAGTCCCGCCCCGGACCAGCTCATCGCGATCCTGCGCGACACGATCGTGGCGCTGGTGCGTCGCGACGGTCCCGACTTATCGGCGCGCCAGCTTGGCGTGTTCCTGACTTGCTATTTGCAGGACGGGGCACACACGGTCCGAGGCCTCGCGGCTGAGCTGCACGTCTCCAAGCCCGCGATCACCCGCGCGCTCGATCGTCTGGGCGAGCTTGATCTCGCTCGCCGCAAGGTCGATCCGCTCGATCGACGCAGCGTGTTGGTGCAACGCACGCTGAAGGGCGCGGGGTTCCTGCGCGACCTCCGCTCGATCATGGGAGAGGCGGCACAGACCCTCCGCAAGGGGGGCGGGGTCCCCGCCGACGTACCGCCGGCATCGCGCAAGGCGGCGGCGACGAGCGGCGGCACATAAGGCGCTTTACCAGCGCGTGAGGCCGGCGGCGCGGGACCGCGCGCGCACGAACGCGACCCACGGCACCTGCGGCAGCAGCGTCAGCACGGGGACGTAGGGCTTCAGCGGCGAGGGGGCGGCGATGAACAACAGGCAGCACCCGCCGCCGAACACCGCGAACCCCCAATGGGCGAGCGCGATCGCCGGGGCCGGCACGCCGGCGCGGTGGGCCACCTGATAGAGATGGCCCCGGTGCGCCTTCGTGATCCGCTCTCCGGCCGCCATCCTGCGCGCGAGGGTGAAGGCGACATCGAACAGCACCCCGGACAACAGCATCGGCATGAGCAGCAGCGGTAGCTCCACCCCGTCGAAGCGGCTGGCGACCACGCCCAGCATGGCCAAAACGAACCCGCAGAACTGACTGCCCACGTCGCCCATGAAAATGCGCGCGCGCGGAAAGTTGAAGGGGAGGAAGCCCAGCAGGCCGGCAGCGAGCAGCAGCGCGGCGAAGTAGGCGAACCAGGCGCCGTGCGCGGCGGCGATGCCGGCCAGAAAGCACGCGGCGATCAAGGCCACGCCGCCGGCCAAGCCATCCAGCCCGTCGATGAAGTTCATCGCGTTGGTCACGAACAAGATCCAGGCCAACGTCGCCGGCACGCCGAGCCAGCCGACGAAGAGCGATCCCAGATAGGGAATCCGGTAGTCCTGGACGAAGACCCCCGTGCCGACGGCGGCCAGCGCGGCCGCCAGTTGCGCCGTCAGCTTCACCGCGAACGGCCAGTCCGCCACGTCGTCGAGGAACGCCACCGCGGCGATGGCGAGCGAGGCGGCGATCACTCCCAGGAAGTACGGATCGGCCAGCCGAGCGAACTCGGCGAACCGATACAGCACCAGCAGCCCGATCACGAAGGCCACGACGATGCCGACCCCCCCGCCTTTCGGGATCGGACGGTCGTGCGATTTGCGCGCGTCCGGGTGATCCATGACCCGTGCGGAGATCATCAGCCGGACGATCAGGGCGGAGAGGCACGCCAGTCCGGCGGCGAAGGCCAGATGGCGCAGCACGGCGGCAAGCGTCATGCGCGTCCGCTTGCCCGGCCGCGAAGGATTTGTCGAGGGCTGCGCGCTACGATCCCTCCGTCGCCCAGCACGACATCGGCGTCACGATCGAGGCGGAGGTTCAGCCGATCGCGGCCTAGCAAGACGCCGCCCCCAGCTTGCGCGACCCGACGGCCGCCGCCACCATCGGCCGCTTCTGATGAAGGGGGAACGATCATGCAGCCTGGCGCCACGCGCTTTTCCGGCCTGACGCCGCTGCTCGCGCCGCGCTCGGTCGCGGTGCTCGGCGCCTCCAACGATCCAACCCGCATCGGCGGCCGGCCGATCGCGTACATGAAGGCGGCCGGCTTCAAGGGCGCGCTCTATCCGGTGAACCCGAACCGGCCCGCGGTGCAGGGTCTGCGCGCCTACGCCTCCGTCGCCGAGCTGCCGGAGACGCCGGACGTCGCCATCGTCGCCGTGCCGGCCGGGATCGCCGTGCAGCCGATCGAGGACCTCGGCAAGCTTGGCACCAAGGCCGCCCTGGTGTTCACCGCCGGCTTCGCCGAGGTGGACGCTGACGGCGAGGCGGCGCAAACCCGCATGGTCGCCGCCGCGCGCGCGCACGGGATGCGCATTCTGGGGCCGAACTGCCTCGGCGTGTTTGACGGCCGCACCGGCTATTATGCCACCTTCTCCTCTTCGTTCGACAGCGGCTGGCCGGTGCCGGGGCGCATCGGCATCGCCAGCCAGTCCGGTGCCTACGGCACGCATCTCTACACGCTGGCGCGCAACCGCGGCATCGGCGCGTCGCTCTGCATCATGACGGGCAACGAATCCGATGTGACCATGGGCGAGTGCATCGGCTGGCTCGCCGAAAGCCCCGAGGTGGACGTGATCGCGGTCTACGCCGAGGGCATCCGCGAGGCGCCCGGCCTGATCTCCGCGTTCGAGACGGCGCGCGCGGCGAGGAAGCCGATCGTGATGATGAAGGTCGGCCGCAGCGTGCTCGGCACCACCGCCGCCAAGTCCCACACCGCCTCGATCGCCGGCGACGACGCCGTGACCGAGGCGGTGATGACGGAATTCGGCGTTGTCCGCGCGCGCACTTCGGAGGAGATGCTCGACATCGCGCAGACCGCGACGCGGCGCATCTACCCGGCGCGCAACACGCTGGGAATGATCACCCTGTCGGGCGGCGCGGGCGTGCTGGTCAGCGATGTCGCCGAGCAGGTCGGGCTGGCTATGCCGGAGATGCCGGCCGACGCGCAGGCGCGGCTGAAGGCGCTGGTCTCGTTCTGCGCGCCCCGCAACCCGGTGGATGCGACGGCGCAGGTGGGCAACGACTTGAGCCTGCTCACGCCGTTCATGGAATCGATGGTGCGCGACGGCGGCTATGCGTCCGTCCTTGCCTTCTTCACCATGGTCGCCTCGACCGACCGCTGGCCGGCGATGCAGGAGCGGCTCGACGCGGTGCGCGCGCGGTACCCCGATCGGCTCTATGTCCTCTCGGCGATCGCGCCACCCGAGCGCATCCGCGCGCTGGAGGACGACGGATGGATTTGCCACGAGGACCCGACGCGCGCGGTCAACGCCATCGCCGCGATGGGAAGCTACGGCGCGGCTTTCGCCGCGCCCGCCGCCGCGCCGGCCCCGTCGGTGCCGCACATCGCGCTGCCCGCGGCGACGCCGACCGAGGCGGAGGCCAAGCGCCTGCTCGCGTTGGCCGGCATCACCTCCGCACCGGAAGCCGCGTGCGCGGCTGCCGAGGCGGCGGTGGCGGCGGCGGAGCGGTTCGGCTTTCCGGTGGTGATGAAGATCCTTTCGCCTGACATCACCCACAAATCGGAGATCGGCGGCGTGCTGCTCGATGTTGCCGACGCGGCGGCGGTGCGCGACGGCTTCGCGACGTTGCACCGGCGCGCGAAGAATGCCGCACCCACGGCGCGGATCGAGGGCGTGCTGGTGGCCAAGCAGCTCAAGGGCGGCGCGGAGTGCATCCTCGGCATCCACCGCGACCCGGTGTTCGGCCAGATGGCTATGTTCGGCCTGGGCGGAATCTTCGTGGAGGTGCTAAAGGACGTGGTGTTCCGCCGCTGTCCCTTCGGGTTGGCCGAGGCCGAACGCATGATCCGCTCCATCAAGGGAGCGCCCCTGCTGCTCGGCGCGCGCGGGCGGAAGCCCGCAGACCTGAAGGCGTTGGCCGAGATGCTGGCGCGGCTGTCGGTGTTCGCACACCAGGCGGGGGATCGGCTGGTGTCGGTGGATTTGAACCCGGTGTTCGCGATGCCCGAGGGCGAGGGGGCATTCGCGGCGGATGCGGTGCTGGAGATCGGATGTCAGACTTAGCCGGCTGAAACCTCAGCCGAACACGTCGCGCAATTCGATCCCCGGCGGCTCCAGACGAAGCGCCCCGTCGCGAACAATGCGCGTTGTGATCGCCCCGCGCTCGCTCCGCTCGTGATGGATGATCGTACGGTTCTCCGTCTTGACGATCACGTAGTGGCGCACCGAGGCAAGCCGGAAATAATCCTCGAGCTTGGCCCCTGCGTCGCGCGCGCGGGTCGACGGCGACAGCACCTCGACAACGATCATCGGGTCCGTGACCTTGACCGCATCGTCGGGCAATTTCTCACCGCATCGGAGCAGCGCGTCGGGCTCATACGTCGTCATGGCGTCGATCTCGACCGCCATGCCGTCCCCGAACACCTCGCAGGCGGGGTCATCGGCTTCCACCGCCTCGGCCAGGCGCCGCGTGATCCGCAGCTTGACCCGGCCGTGCGCCGCCTGCTCGGGCGCCATCGCCACGACCTCGCCCGCGACTAGCTCGTATCGCTCGCCGTTCGGGCGCTCCATCGCCCAGGCGATGAAGGCATCGGATGTCATGCGGGCGGGGGCCGGAGCGGTCATGCCGGCGAAACCCTACCCCTTCACCCCGCCCATCGTCAGCCCCGCGCTCATGTACCGGCGGAACGCGTAGTAGATCACCACCGGCGGCACGGCGTAGATCACCGATGTCGCCATCATCAAATTCCAGGGCGCCTCGTCGCTGTTGAGGAACCGCCCGAGCGCCACCGGCACCGTCATGTTGTCCGGGCTGGCGAGCAGCAGGAACATGTACAGGTACTCGTTCCAGGCGAGCAGCAGCGCATAGGTGCCCACGGCCACCATCGATGGCGCCATCAGCGGCAGATAGACGCGCCAGTAGATCTGGAACGGGCTGGCGCCGTCGATCCGCGCCGCCTCGTCAAGCTCGATCGGGATGCTGGACCCGTATTGGGTGAAGATGAAGATCGCGTACGGGGTGGCGAACGTCACCTCGACGAAGATCACCGCCCATAGATTATTGGCGAGGCCATAGTCCTGCATGACCCGGTAGAACGGGATCGCCAGGAACGTCATCGGGATCACGTAGGTCAGCAACGCAGCATTGCTCACCACCCAGGCGTGGCGGATCCGCATCCGGCCGACCACGAAACTGGTGAGGGTGCCGACGAGCAGCGTCAGCACCGTCGTCGCCACCGCGATATAGAGGCTGTTGCCCATCTCCCGCCAGAAATTGGCGAGGTACCAATAATCTTGCGTAAGGACGGTCCAGAACCCGGCGAGCGTCGCGTTGACCGGCCAGATCGCGCCGTTGAACACGTTGTCCTTCGGCTCGAGGGCGACCTGTACCATGGTGTAGAGCGGGATGAGCGTCCAGATCAGGACGATCAGCCCGATCACCACCTGGCCCACGATGGACAGGTTCCGGCGCAGCCCGATTTGCGACCGCCGGCGCGACCGCACCCCGCCGGCGGCAAGGCTGGCGCTCATAGCTGCACCTCGCTCGTCGCGAGCTTCCGCATCAGGATGATCACCAGCGGGATCAGCAGCGGGAGCGCCGACATCACGGCCGCCATGCCAAGTTCGGGATTGGCGACGATGAACGCGTCGCGGATGCCGAGCGTCGCCAGCACATGGGTGGAAAGCGCGGGGCCGCCGCCGGTGACGAAATACACCGTGTTGAAGTCGCCGAGGGTCCAGATGGTCGAGAGGAGGGTGCAGATGAGATAGAGATTGGCCAACAGCGGAAACGTGACGAGGGTGAACCGGCGTATCCCGGTGGCGCCGTCCACCTCCGCCGCCTCATACAATTCTTGCGGGATCGCCATTCGTCCGGCGATCAGGATCACCGTCCAGAACGGCGTCCACTTCCAAATGTAGGAGACGAAGACCGATCCCAGCGCGAGCCAGCGATAATTGAGCCAGGACGGACCGTTGATCCCGAACAGGTCATACAGCGCGTTGTTGATGAACCCCCATTCGCCGTTCAGCATCCAGTGGATCGCGATGAAGGTGGGAATGGCCGGCGTCGCCCAGGGCAGGATGAACACCAGGAGCAGCGCCCGTACCCACCAGTTCCGGTTCATGAAGTAACCGGACAGCAGCAGCGCCAGGAACAGGTGCAGGTTCACCCCGATGGCAAGGAACAGCGCCGTGTTGACGAGGGTGCGCAGATAGATCGGATCAGAGAACAGCGCGGCGTAGCTGGACGGCCGGTGGCCGAGCCACAGCCCGTAGCCGACGGGCAGCAGCACGAAGGCGAAAAAGATGGCGACGTACGGCACCAGGAAGGCGAGCGCCCAGTTGAGGTCGGAGCCTTGCAGCCCGCCGCGCCGGCCCCGGCGTCGGGACCGGCGCCCCGAAACAGAGCGCCCGATCCCGATCGTCGATGTACCGTCCATCGCCATCGCGGCCTGCCTAGCTGGTGGTCTGATACTTCGAAAATATCGCCGTGATCCGGTCGAATGCCTTTTTAGTCGCCTGGTCCGGCGTACTCCCGTTGATCACGTCCGATGTCGCCACCGACCATACATGCTCGGCGTCCACCTGCGCGAAGGCGGGATTGAAGACGTACGGCCACGTCGCGGTCGGACCCAGCACGCCCTGACGGACCGCGACATGGCGGTGCGGATCCTTGGGGTCGAGCCAGTAGGGATCGTTCTTGACCATGCTCGGCATCACCGGCAGCCAGCGGCCGCGCGCCTCTTTCAGGTAGGTGTCGAGATGGGCCGGCTGGATCAGGTAGCGCAGGAAGTCCTTCGCCCCCGCGACGTTGCCGGCGCCCTTCGGGATGAAGCCGAGCAGGACGCCGAGCAGCACCGAGACCGGCTTGCCGTCGTTGTCGAGCGGCAGCGGACTGGTCATGATGTCATTGTAGTACCACTGCTTGTTGTTGGCGACCGCGGCGGAAATCGAGATGGTGTCGTTCGGCGTCATCACGACTTCCTGCGCGTGGAAGGCGTTGTTGTTGTCGGGATCACCCCAGTTTAGGGCATCCGGGGGTACAAAGCCCTGCTTGAACGCCGTCGCGAGCTGGGTGATCGTCTTGACCATCGCATCGTGGACCTTGGGGTCATCCACGTGCAGCTTGCCGTCGGGCGTGACGACGCCGCCGCCTCCATGGGCGACGAGAAACTGGACGAACGTGTTGTTGGGATCGTCGCCGGTCGTGGACAGCGTATAGCCCAGGCCATAGGTGTGGCGCATCCCCTTGGCGCGCAGCTTCTTCTGCACTCCCTCGAAGAAGCTGTAAAAGGCATCCCAGTTCTTCGGGATGTCCGAGACCTTGTAGCCGGCCTTCTCGATCAGCGATTTCCAGGTCGGGATGTTGAGCGTCGCGCCCTTGAACGGCACGCCGTAGAACGCACGCTTCTTCGCCACATTGTCGAAGAACTGGGCGGACTGCAGCGCCGTCGCACTCAGTTCCGCCTTCTGCGTGTCCACCACGTCGCTGACGTCGAGCAGCTTGCCGTCCCACGCGGCCTGCGGAATGATCTGCGCGGGCGCGTTGTCGGCGTACATGAGATCGGGGACGTGGCCGGTGGTGAGGGCGGAGACGATCTTCTCGTTCAGCGCCTGTCCGGGGAGCAGCGTGAGGTCGACCTTGTTGCCGCTCGCCTTCTCCCATGCCGCGATCAAGGTGCGGAATGCCTCGTCCTCGGCGGCGTAGAAGCCCTGATTCCACCACACGGTGATGGTGGTTCCCGCGGCCCGCGCGATATGCGGCCTCGCCAGCGTGGCGCCCGCCGCGAGGCCGAGAGATCCGCCGAGAACGCCACGTCGGCTCAGGTTTCCCATGGCGGTTTCCCTCCCTGTTGACATTCAGCAAAGGGTCGCTCGCGATCGGCGAACCCTAATCCTTAGTTTTGACCAAGCTATCGGGATGCGCTCTTGCCGAGTCAAATTTTCGCTGTCCGCCGCTCCCGGACCGACCTAACCCTTCACCCCGCCCATGGTCAGTCCGGCTGTCATATAGCGGCGGAGCACAAAATAGATCGCGATCGGTGGCAGCGAATAGATGATGGCAATCGCCATCATGTAGTTCCACGGCGCCTCGTCGCTGTCGAAGAACTGGTCGATTGCCACCGCCACGGTCATGTTGCGGGTCGAGGAGAGCAACAGGAACTGGTACAGGTATTCGTTCCACGCAAGCAGCAATGCATAGACGCCGACGGCGACCAGCGCGGGCGCCATCAGCGGCATGTAGATGCGCAGGTAGACCTGGAGCGGCGACGCACCGTCGACCTTCGCCGACTCGTCCAGCTCCATCGGAATCAGCCTGCCATATTGATGCAAGATCAGAATTGCATAGGGCGTGGCGAAGGTCACTTCTGCGGCGATCACCCCCCAGAGACTGTCCGACAACCCGTAGAGGTGCATGAGGTGGACGAACGGGATCACCAGGAAGGCAGTCGGCAGCATATAGGTCAGCAGCGCGATATCGCTGAGTATCCAGCCCTTGCGCAACCGCAAGCGACCCAGCGCAAAGCTGGCGAGCGAGCCGATCAGCACGGTCAGCACCATCGTCGCCAGACTTAGATAGAGGCTGTTGGCGAACTGGTGCCAGAAGTGTTCCAATAGCCAGTAGTCTTCCGTCCAGACCGAGCGGAAGCTGTCGAAATTCGGGTCTGGCGGCCAGATGCTGCCGGTGAACTCGTCCGCATCGGAATCGAGCGCCATCAGCAGCATGTTGTAGACGGGCAGCAGCGTCCAGATCAGCAGGCCGATGCCGAGGACGATGGCAGCCGCTTTCGTCGAGAACCGTTGGCGGCGCCGGCGCGGCCGGCATCGAGGATGGCCGGAGGCGCCTGCGATGCTCATAGCTGCACCCCCGTCGCCCTTACCCGCCGCATCAGAAGGATCACGACCGGGATCAGTACAGGCAACGCCGACATCATCGCCGCGACGCCGAGGTTCGGGTAGCCGAAGTCAAACGCCTCGTGGAAGCCGTACGTCGCCAATACGTTGGTTGTCATGCCCGGTGCGCCGCTGGTGACGAAATAGACGGTGGGGAAGTCGCCAAGCGTCCAGACGGTGGAGAGCAGTGTGGAGACGAGGTATACATTCGCGAGCAGAGGGAGGGTGACGTAGATCAGACGCCTGATGCCTGCGGCACCGTCGATCGCGGCAGCCTCATAGATCTCCTGCGGGATCGCGAGCCGGGCGGCGACAAAGACCAGCGTCCAGAACGGCATCCATTTCCAGATGTAGGCGACAACGTTCGCTCCCATCGCGACCCATTGGTGGGTCAGAAACAGCGGTCCGTCATGGCCGGTTATCGCGCGCCACAGGCTATCGAGCAGGCCCCATTGGGTGACCAGCATGAAGTGAATGGAGGTGAAGACGACCATTGCGGGCAAGGCCCAGGGTATCAGGTAGATCGCCAGAAGCAGCCGGACCCACCAGCTTCGGATCACGAAGAACCCGGAGAGCAGAAAGGCCAGGAACATCTTCACGTTCACGCCGATGCCGACGAACAGCAGCGTGTTGACGGCCGTGGTCAGATACTTCGGATCGGAGAGGAGCGTCGTATAAAGCGATGGCTGGCTGCCCATCCACAACCCGAATGCGACGGGATAGACGACGAAGGCAGTGAATACGGCCGCATAGGGGACGATGAACGCGATCGCCCAGGCAGTTTCCGAACCCTGCAGGCGCAAGCGCCACGGCGGCCGCCGCGACCCGCCGACCGCCATCGGAGACCGCACCGCGAGAACGGGATGCGTGCTGCTCATCCCCGCGTCGCCGCGGCCGTGGTGCCTATCCCTTCACCCCGCCCATGGTCAGGCCCGCCGACATGTACCGCCGGAATCCGCAGTACAGGATGATCGGCGGCAACGCGTAGATGACGGCGGTTGCCATCATGAAGTTCCACGGCGATTCGTCGCTGTTGAGGAACTGCGCCAGCGCGACCGCCACGGTCATGCTCTGCGGCGTGGACAGCAGCAGAAATTGGTACAGGTATTCGTTCCAGGCCAGCAGCAGTGCATAGGTGCCAACGGCCACCAACGCCGGCGCCATCAGCGGCAAGTAGATGCGACAGTAGATCTGCAGCGGGTTGGCGCCATCGATGCGGGCGGACTCGTCGAGCTCCATCGGGATCGATTTCCCGTACTGGGAGAAGATGAAGATCGAATAGGGCGTGGCAAATGTCACCATCGCGGCAATGACCGACCACAGATTGTTGCCAAGCCCGTAGATCTGCATGATCCGGTAAAATGGGATGGCCAGGAAGGATGCCGGGATGACGTAGGTCATCAGCGCCGCGTTGCTCAGCAACCAGCCCTGGCGCAAATGCAGCCGCCCGATGGTGAAGCTCGCAAGCGAGCCGATCAGCAGAGTCAAAAACATCGTCATGAAGCCGACGAAGAAACTGTTGCCGAACTGGTGCCAGAAATTCTCGAGGTACCAGAAGCCCTCCGTGAAGACGATGACAAAACTATGCAGTGACGGATGCGGCGGCCAGACCGCGCCACTGAACACGTCGTCGTGGCTTTCGAGAGAGATCACGATGATGTTGTAGATTGGCGCCAGCGACCAGACGAGGAGCACGAACCCGAGCGTCACGGCCGCCGCCTCCGCCAGGAAGCGTCGGATACGGTAGCGGCGCGGCGATCGAAACCGGCCGCCGGCTGTCGTCGCGCTCATAGCTGCCTTTCCGACATACGAAGCTTGCGCATGAGAAGGAAGACGAGCGGAAGCAACACGGGCAGAGCCGTCATCACTTCCGCTACGCCGAGTCGCGGCAACGACAGGGTGAAGGCGTAGCGAATGCCAAGGGTGGCGAGAACTTCGGTAGACATGTTCGGGCCGCCGCCGGAGACGAAATATACCGCGTTAAAGTCGCCGAGCGTGAATATAGTCGAAAGCAGCGTGCAGACGAGATACAGGTTCGCCATCAGCGGCAACGTGACGTTCGTGAACCTACGAAGACCGGTTGCGCCATCCACATCGGCGGCTTCGTATAATTCACGTGGAATCGACATCCGGCCGGCCAGGAAGATGATCGTCCAGAACGGCATGTTCTTCCAGACATAGGCGATGATATCACATCCGAGCCCGAGCCAGCGCGAATTGAGATAGACCGGGCCGTCGATGCCGAAAAGCATGTACAGTACGTTGTTGAGCATTCCATACTGGCCGTCGAAAAACCAGTGGATCGAAATGAACGCCGGCAGCGCCGGCGTTGCCCAAGGCAGGATATAAAGGACCAGCAACGCCTTAACCCACCAGCCTTTGCGCATGAAGAAGCCTGACAGCAGGAAGGCTCCCAGGATATGCAGGTTCACGCCGATGCCGACATACAGCAAGGTGTTGACGACGGCAGTCGCATACCGGGGATCGGAAAACAGATCGCTGTACAGGGTGGGCTCGCTGCCTAGCCACAGCCCGTAGATGATCGGGTAGATCACGAACAAGAAGAAAATGGCGATGTAGGGTATGGCGAAGGCGAGCGCCCACGCGTATTCGGAACCTAACAAGCCTCGATGCCAGGGCCGGTGCCGCAGTCGGGTTGCCCCGACGGCCCGGCCGATCGGAGCAACCCGCTGTGTCGCGCTCATGCGTGCCTCGCTGGCTAGTCGAACGACATCTTGGCGAAAATCTGCCCCATCCGCTTGAACGCCTTATCGACCGACTGTGCCGGAGTCATGCCGTTCTTGACGACATCGGCGACGGTTCCCTGCTGGAGTTGTTCGGCGGCGACCTGGCCCCATGCCGGCGTGAAGCCCTCGAACGGTGGCAGGGTCGGGTTCAACACGGCCTCCTCCACATAGGGTTTCAGGTGTGGGTCGGACGACTGCAGCCAGAACGGGTCATCCTTCACGACCTGCGGTATCGCCGGTACCCACCGCCCCAAACCGGCCTTCAGGTTGGCGTCCATGACCTTCGGTTGCATCCAGTACTTCATTAGATCCTTCGCGACCTCGGCGCTTTTCGCTCCCTTCGGGATAAAGCCGCCGCCGACGCCGACCTGGCAGGGGATCGGCGTGCCATCGCTGTAGTTCGGCATGCCGAGCGTCACCGCCGCCAGGAAGTCTTCCTTGTTGTGGATCATCGCCAGTTCGGTCGAGAGCGTGCCGTCGAAGTCCGCGACGAAGAGCTTCTCGTGGAAGCCGTTGTTGTCGTCGGCGTCGTTCCAGCTCAACGCCTCCGGCGGGACGACGCCGGCCTTATAGGAATCAGCCAGGAAGGTGGTGGACTTGATCGCCGCTTCGCGAACCCGCGGATCATCGGTATGCAGCTTGCCGTCCGGCGTGACGATGCCCCTGCCGCCATTGGCGATGATGAAATGCTGGTACAGGTTGTTGCCGTCGTTCGGTCCGACCGTGGTGACCTGGAGGCCGAGCGCGTAGACCCGCCGCATTCCCTTGCCGCGCAGGATCTTCTGCATCGGCTTGAAGAAATCCCACCGCGCGTCCCAGGTGTTCGGGATGTCCGAGACCTTGAAGCCTGCCTTTTCGACCAGGTTGCCCCAGATGTGGAACGGCGTGCCGCCTTGCTTCACCGGACAGAGATAATAGCTTCGCTTCTGGGTGACCTTATTGAGGAAGGTGGAGCCTAGCTTCGCGGTATCGCTGAGCAGATGTTCGTAAGACGTGACAACGTCGGTCACATCAATGAACTTATCGTCCCAGGCGTTCTGCGCGATGATCGTCGCAGGAGCGTCCATGAAGATCAGGTCAGGGACATCGCCGCTGGTAAGGGCGGAGATCGTCTTCTGGTTCTGCGCCGTGAACGGCATGAGGCTGTAGTCCAGCTTGTTGCCGCTTTCCTTCATGTAGTCCGCGGCGAGTTGCTTGAAGGCGGCGTCCTCCTGCGGAATGAAGCCCTGATTGACCCAGACGACCGCCGTCTTGGCCGCCGCATTGGCGATATAGGGCCGCGCCAGCGTCGCGCCCGCGAGCCCCAACGAGGCGCCTATAACGCCCCGCCGGCTTAGGTTCCCCATGGCCGTGTCCTTCCCTGCCGTTCTGCCGTGGTGCCGCCGACAAGCAGCCCAACGTTCTTAGTTTCGAACGCTATCTCGGCCCCCTGCATCGGAGAAGTCAACTCCCCCAGGGCTATCGCATTTGAGACAAAATACCGGGATGGCCGGACTTGGACATCCGGCCGCAGCCTGTCCACCCGGCGCGCCTTGGCGTCCGGGCGCTCGGACGTTAAACCAACCCCTACGCGCAAGGGGATGGCGACCCATGATCGACAAGATCGTCCGCTCGATGGCCGAGGCGATGGACGGCATCCAGGATGGCGCGACCGTGCTGGTCGGCGGCTTCGGCGCGGTCGGACAGCCGAACGCGCTGATCGAGGGGCTGATCGAGCAGGGCGCCAAGGAGTTGACGGTGGCGTGCAACAACGCCGGCGTCGGGCGGATCGGGCTTGCGCGGCTGATGGATCTGGGGCGGGTGCGCAAGATCATCTGCTCGTTTCCCCGCTCCTCGGACCCGGTGGTGTTCGAGACGCTCTATCGCGCCGGCCGGATCGAGCTGGAGATCGTGCCCCAGGGCACGCTCGCCGAGCGGATGCACGCCGCCGGCGCCGGGATCCCGATCTTCTTCACCGCCACCGGCGTCGGCACCAAGATGGCGCAGGGCAAGGAAACGCGCGAGATCGACGGCCGCGCCTACGTCGCCGAGAAGGCGCTGCCCGGCGACGTCGCGCTGGTCGAGGCGTGGGAGGCGGATCGCTGGGGCAACCTCACCTACCGCCGCGCCGGGCGAAACTTCAACCCGGTGATGGCGATGGCGGGCAGGCTGACGATCGCGCAGAGCCAGCATATAAGGGAACTCGGCGAGATCGACCCCGACAACGTCCACACGCCCGGCATCTTCACCAGCCGCGTGCTGCACGTTCCCTATGGCGACCCGTCCGGCTTCTGAGGAGAACCCGATGCCCGACACGCAAGCCGCGTTCAAGCCGATGGGCCGCGCCGAGATGGCTGCCCGCCTGGCGCGCGACATCCCCGAGGGATGGTACGTGAACCTCGGCATCGGCATCCCCACCGGGGTCGCCGACCACGTGCCGCTGGAGCGCGAGGTGGTGTTCCACTCGGAGAACGGCATCCTGGGCATGGGGCCGCAGCCGCCGAAGGAGGCGATCGACCCCTGGCTCATCAACGCCGGCAAGCAGTACGTGACGTTGCGACCGGGCGCGAGCTTCTGCCATCACGCCGACAGCTTCGCGATGATCCGCGGCGGGCATCTCGACCTGTGCGTGCTCGGCGCCTTCCAGGTGGCCGAGAACGGCGACATCGCGAATTGGGCGACCAGCGAGAACGACACCGCCCCGGCGGTGGGCGGCGCGATGGACCTTGCGGCCGGCGCCAAGCGCCTGTGGGTGACGATGGAGCACACCACGAAGGACGGCCAGCCCAAGCTGGTCCGCAAGTGCTCCTACCCGCTGACGGCGGTGGGCGCGGTCAAGCGCGTCTACACCAATCTGGCGGTGATTGACGTTGCCGAATGCGGGTTCGTGGTGATCGACATGATCCCGGGCGTCGACTTCGAGGCGTTGCAGTCGCGCACCGACGCCAAACTGCACAGGGCGACGTAATCCGCTCGCGCAGGCGTGAGGCTTCCGGCTAAGACGGTCCCGGAACAGTCTCGAGCCGACGAATGCGCATCCTCTACAGCCACCGCATCCAGTCCCGCGACGGACAGAGCGTCCATCTGGAGGAACTGATCGCCGCGCTCCGCCGCGTCGGGCACGAGGTGATGGTGGTCGGCCCCGGCCTGTACGACGCCGGCAGCTTCGGGGCCGAGAACAAAGTCGTGCCGCTGATCCGTCGGCATCTGCCCAACGTCGTGGGGGCTTGCGCGGAGATCGCCTACAACCTTCCCGCATACCTCCGGCTGTCACGCGCCTTCACCCGCTTCCGGCCAGACGTGATTTACGAGCGATACAACCTGTTCTACGTGGCCGGCGCCCTGCTCGCCCGAAGACGGCGCGTGCCGTTCTACGTGGAGGTCAACGCGCCGCTGGCCGACGAGCGCAGGCGCGAGGGCGGGGTCGGGCTGACGGCGGTGGCGCGCGCGATGGAACGGTTCGTGTGGCGCAAAGCCGACCGGATCGCGGCGGTGACTGGCGTGCTGCGCGACATCATCGCCGCCCAGGGCGCCCCGCGCGAACGGATCACGGTTGTGGCGAACGGCATCGACATGGACCATTTCGCAGGCGTGCCAGACCGTGCGGACGAGGCCGACGCGGTAGTGCTGGGCTTCATCGGCTTCATGCGGTCGTGGCACGGCCTGGATGCGCTGCTGCGCGCCGTGGCCCGGCATGGTGATGATCGAGTGCGGCTTCTGATCGTGGGCGATGGCCCGGCGCTGGCGGACCTCGTGCGGCAGGCCGAGGCGCTTGGGCTGGCCGGGCGAGTGCGCTTCACCGGGCTCACGGAGCGCGCGGCGGTTCCCGGCCTGCTCGCGAAGATGGACATTGCGATGCAGCCCAAAGCGGTGGCCTACGCCTCGCCGTTGAAGATCTTCGAATACATGGCCGCCGGCCGTGCCATTGTGGCGCCCGACCAACCGAACCTCCGCGAGATCCTGCGCCATGAGGAGACGGCGCTCCTGTTCGACCCGGCGGGGGAGGACGCGATGTGGCGGGCAACCTTGCGGCTGATCGGGGACAAGCCCCTCCGGCGACGCCTCGGCGCGGCGGCGCGGGCGGAGATCGCACGCCGCGACTACACGTGGCGTGCCAACGCCGAGCGGGTCACGGCTTGGGCGGAGGCTGATCTGGCGCGGAGTCCGCGCGCCCGTGTCACGGCGGCTTCGGCGCCAGCACCGCCTCGGCGGTGACCGTCGCGGCGACCTCGATCGGGCCCTGCTCGGCGCTCGGCATGGCGGCCGCGGCGAAGCTGGCGCGCGGCATCGGAGGTTCCGGCATCTCGGGGCCGAGCCGGACGGTGCGGAAAGAGGCGAAGCGCAGGCCGAGCAGGCCGGCCGCGTCCGCGGCGCGCGCCCGCAGGCCGGACAGCGCCTGGCGGAGCGCCTCGTCGCGCGCGGTTCGCGCGCCTGGGGCCGAGAGCCGCCAGCCGAGTTGCTGGACCGCCATGCCCTGTTGTTGCAGCGCCCCGGTGAGAGCGAGCAGCGCCGGTCCGTCGTGGCCGGAGAGGTCAAGCGTCTGGCTCGCCCGCCAGGCGGGGACGCCCGAGCCCGGATGCGCCGGCTCGACGAGCCAGACCGCGTAGCTGCCGGTCGTGATCTTCAGGGCCGGGGTCTGGTGCGCCCGCGCCAGCGCCTGCGCCATCATCCGGTTCACCGCCGCCTGCGCCGCGGCGGGAGCGGGGGCGGAGGCCTCGGCGCGGAGCGAGGCCGCGATCTCGTCGGGCTGGGCGGTCACGCTCGCCGTCTCCGATAGGTCGAGGATGGTATCCGCCCGCGCCGACGCGGCCGCGAGCGCGAGGATCACGGGCAGGGCGAGGCCGAGGCGAGGGGACATACGGCAACCGTGGCGCGGTCCGGATTGACGGGCAACCCCCACGCCCTAGCTTGGCGTCCCGATGCCCATTTGGATCCCCGTCACCCTCTTCGCCGCGCTCTTTCAGTGCTGGCGCACGGCCAAGCAGCAGAAGCTGCGTGGCGTGCTGTCGGTCAACGGTGCGACCTTCATCCGCTTCCTCTATGGCGCGCCGGCCGCGCTGGCGTTCCTGCTGGCCGGCATCGCCGCCGGCGGTTTCGCGCTGCCGGTCCCCACCTGGGCGATGTTCGGCTATGCCGCCGCCGGCGGGCTGAGCCAGATCCTGGCCACCGCCCTGATGATCATGGCGTTCGGCTTCCGCAACTTCGCCGTCGGTACCGCGTATGCCAAGACCGAGACGGCGCAGACCGCGATTCTTGCGCTGATCGTGCTGCACGAGGCGCTGCGCCCGCTCGCCTGGGTCGGCATCGCGATCGGCCTCGCGGGTGTTCTCACGCTCTCGCTGGCCGGGCGCGGCCTGCGGCCGAAGCAGCTTCTTGCCGGCACGTTCCAGCCGGCGGCACTCAGCGGATTGGCCGCCGGATTCTTCTTCGCGATCACCGCGGTGTTCATCAAGCTCGCGAGCCAGGCCGAGACCGGGGCGAACGTGTTCGTGCGCGCGCTGTTCCTGGTCTTCGTCACCAGCGTGTTGCAGACCGTCATGCAGGGCGCCTATCTGATGGTGCGCGACCGGGCGGAGCTGCGCAAGGCGTTGCTGGCGTGGCGCAGCGGCGGCTGGGTGGGCGTGCTCTCCTCGGCCGGCTCGGCATGCTGGTTCACCGGCTTCGCGCTCACCGACGTGGCGCTGGTTCGCTCGGTCGGACAGATCGAGGTCGTGTTCACCCTAATCTTCGGCCGCTTCTATCTGAAGGAGCGGCTGAAGCCGGGCGATGCGCCGGGGTTGGTGCTGGTGGTGCTCGGCGTCGTGTTGATCGTGCTCGGCGGGCGCTAGCTCAATCGCGCGGCGGGCGGCTGACCGCCTCGATGTAGCGGCGCACCGAGCGCTCGATCGCCGGCTTGCCCCCGCTCGGGATGACCCGCTCCCACCAGGCGCCGTAGATCGGCTCGAACGGCCAGGGGGCGAGCGTGTCGGCGATGCGCTGCACGCTGCCGGCATCCAGCGGGATCAGATCGGGGTAGCTCCGCATGAAGCTTACCTTCTTGTCCGGCCCGACCTGCACGATGTCGCCCGACAGCAGCGCGCCCTTGCCGGCCGCGCCCTGCGCCCAATGCAGCACCGTGCCGCCCGCGAAGTGGCCGCCGCAGCGGATCAACGTGGCGCCGGGCGCGATCTCGCGCGTCTCGTCCGTCCAGAAGCGGATCGCCGGGTCGGGGCGCATCACCCATTGGCGGTCAGCCTCGTGCAGGAACACCGGGGCGCCGTCGAACGCGCGGCTCCATTCGATCATGGCGGCGTAGAAGTGCGGGTGCGAGATCGCGATGGCTGCCAGGCCGCCGAGCGCGTGCACGATCTCGATGGTCGCGTCGTCGATGAAGCTGATGCAGTCCCACAGCACGTTGCCGCCCGGCAGACGCAGCAGCAGCGCGCGCTGGCCGATGGCGAAGGACGGCACCGTGCCGATGCCGAGAAGCCCCGGCTCTTCCTGGCCGAAGGCGTTGTGGTGGGTGCGGCGCATTGCTGCGAGCGTCGTCCAGGACTGGCCGAGCGGGTTCACGTATTGCCGCTCCTCCTGGCAGATCGCGCACGCCTCGGCCGGCGCGTCGGAGGGCGGAAACTGGGTGCCGCAGGTGGTGCAGAGGAATGCCGGCATTCTCGTCTCTCCCGCGAGGGGTCAAACTGGGCCGGTGCGGGGCGGGCGGCAAGGTTTGCAGGGGTGGGTCGTTCCCGTCGGCAGGACCGGCGTAGCGCTCACCGCGCCGCCCGCCCCCCTTACAGCACGCCGCCGTCGCGTCTTCGCGCGGATGAGGGCGCGTTCACGGCGTGACGCCCATCTTCCGCACGATGCGGGCTTGCGGGTCGGTCGGGCTGGTCGGCGGGAGCGCCCTCGAGTAGGCGGGCACGGCCGCGGCGTTAGGCAACTCGCTGAGCAGGTCCCGGGTCAATGCCTGGGCGTCGCGCTGGTCGTGGACGACGTGCGGCGTGATCAGCACCAGAAGCTCCGTGCGGGCTCGCTGGTTGCTCTGCGTGCCCATCAGGAACCCGAGGATCGGAACGTTCTTCAGGAACGGAATCCCCTGGTTCCCAGTGCCGATGTTATCCGTGATCAGCCCCGCTAGGCCCACCGTCTGCCCGTCCTGCACCACCACGCGGGACTGCACGAGTCGCTCGGAGAAGGTGGGCGAGCTGATGCCCTGATACTGCGGCGCAGAAGTGTTGATGCCGCTCACCTCCTGCGCGACGTCGAGCGTCACCAGCCCGCCGCTGTTCACTCGGGGCGTGACCTTCAGGATCACGCCGGTCTGCCGATAATTGATCGAGTTGATGACGGGCGAGCCGCTGACCAGCGTGCTCTGCGAGGACTGCGTCAGGTAGGGCACCAGGTCGCCGACCTGGAGCGCGGCCGGTTGGTTGTCGAGCACCATCACCTCGGGCGAGGACAGCACGCGCACCGTGGTGACCGCCTGCAAGGCGGACAGCGCGGCCTGCACGGTCTTTGCCGTGGCGCCCAGCACGAATCCCGGGAAATTGCCGACCAGGGGCAATCCCGGGTAACCGGCGGGCGCGTTCGGGTTGGGCCCGTTCGCGCTCAGCGTCTCGTTGATGTCGCCTTGCTTGAAGAAGAACTGCGTGCCGTATTTGAGCGCGTCGTTGAGCGTGACCTCGGCGATGACGGCATCGATCCTGACTTGCAACGGCAGGATATCGATCTTGCGGAGCATCGCTTCGACCGTGCCGGACTCCTGCGCGGTCGCGTAGACCAGCACGGAGTTGTTCTGCGGGTCGGAGATGATCCGCATCGCCTCGGGTGCGGGACCCGCGCCCGGTTCAAGGCCGCCGAGCAGCGGATTGCCGGCCGCCGCGCCCGCGGCGGGTGCGCCGCCGGCGGGTGCGGCTGGCGCCGCGCCTTGGCTAAGCAGGGTGAGGCCGGGGGGCGCGCCGCCGCCGAAGCCGCCCCCACCCCCGCCGTACCCGCCCCCGCCGTACCCACCACCGCCATACCCACCGCCGTACCCACCCCCGCCACCGAACCCGCCGGGACCACCCCCGCCGGTCGGCGCGCCGGGTGGACCGCCCGGCCCCGAAGTCGCCGGGTTGGGAGCCGATGTCGAGGGCTGGGCGGTCACGTCGTTGGGCGTGAACGCCCGTTGCAGCAGATTGGCGCTGTCGTCGGCGTGGCTGTTCTTGAGGTAATAGACGTGCCAGGTCCGCAGCGTCGCCCGCTGCTGCCGTTCGACCAGGCCGTACACGCGTCGCGCCGCGTCGATGTAGCCGGGCTGGCTGGCGACCACGAGCACCGAGCTGGCCTGCGCCAGCGGCAGCACACGGACCAGCCCGGCCAGACCCACGAGCCCGCCACCCGAACGGCCGCGGAACGCATCCTGCAAGGTGGTGGCGAAGTCCTTGGCGTTGGCGCCCTGCGGCACCGGCAGGAGCGCGTAGGACTGGCCGGCCAGCGAATCGACGTCGAAGCTGCGGATCAGACCGACGACCGCATTGCGCGCCTCCGGTTCGCCGCTGACCACCAGCGCGTTCTGCGCCGGGTCGGGGCTGATCCGCGCGCCGGCCCCGATCACCGGCTGGAGCACCTTCGCCAAGTCCTCGGCGGAGGCGAAGCGCAGGGGTACGACGATGCTGCCCGCGCTCGCCGCGTTGTCCGCCAGGCCCGGCACGTTCGCGGCGGCGGCGGCCGGAAGCACGCGGTAGAGGTCCCCGGAGCGGACCAGAGCGGCACCGTTCTGCCCGAGCAGCGCCTGCAGCACGGCGATCAGTTGCGGCCCCGACAGCGGGTGCGCCGAGCGAAAACTGGCGGTCCCCTTCACGGCGGGGTCGATCGTGTAGTTCACCTTCAGGATCGTCCCGAGGATCTGGGCCGCGACCTCCCGGATGTCGGTGTCGGCAAAATCCAGTGAAACCGGGCCGCCAGCCGTCTCCGGAAGGCCGGCGGCCAAGCCCGCTTGGGTGCCCGAAAGGGTCTGTCCGCTACCGAGGCTGATCTCAGGCGGGGGCAGCCGCCGCGTCGCCCCGACCACGCCGCTGCTGGGCGGTTGCGATCCGCCATGGCCGATGCCGAAGGGAATCGGCGCGGGGGGTGGTGCATAGGCCACGGGCGTCTGATTGCTGCAGCCGGCAACAAAGGCGGCCAGCAGCAATCGGGTAGCGATGCGTTGCTTCATCTTCAGGTGGCGCAAGCCGTGGGCTGCCGGGGCAAGCGAATCGTGGGTGGGCGGCGGTCTCCGAGTTTCGACTGCTAGTCGAAGCGAACTCCGGCGTCCACAATGAGTGCCACCCCGCCCTCCGCCGAGGGGCCGAACCGGTTACAGCTCACCATAACGTTAGAGCATAACAAGCTGATTTACCGTTCTGCTGTCATCTGGTGCCGGTCCTCGGCCGTATCTCATGCCGGGGCGAAATCGCCCCGCGTCGGTCTCGCACCTCGGGTGACGAGGCGGATGGCATCGTCCTGAACGGGAGACGAAGATGGATCCTGCTGAGACTGGCATCGAAACGGCCCTGCTCGCCGGGCTGGAGCGCCGCCGAATGATGAAGCGTTTTGGCATCGGGGTTGCCGGCGCCGCCGCGGCGAGCGCCATGGGGGTGGGCGGTCTCGCGCTGTCCAGCAAGCCGGCCAACGCCCAGGCGGCGCTGACCGACACCCAGATCTTCAACTTTGCCCTGAACCTCGAATACCTGGAGACCGAGTACTATCTCCGCGCGGTGAGCGGCCAGGGGATCAATCCCAGCCTCACCACCGGCGTCGGCACGAAGGGCACCGTGACCGGCGGCTCCCTGGTCCCCTTTGAGAACACCGCGATCGCGTTTTCCGCCATCCGCATCGCGCTCGATGAGCTGGGCCATGTCCAGTTTCTCCGCAACGCCCTCGGGGCCAGCGCGGTCGCCGAGCCGACGATCGACCTGGTGAACAGCTTCAACACGCTCGCGAACGCGGCCGGTCTTGGCACGTCCTTCAACCCGTTCGCAAACGAGGTGAACTTCCTGATCGGTGCCTACATCTTCGAGGATGTCGGGGTGACCGCCTACGCCGGAGCGGCGGGTTCACTGACAAATCCCACCGACGTCTCCTATGCGGCCAGCATCCTGAGCGTTGAGGCTTATCACGCCGGCATGGTCCGCTTCCGTCTGGCCGAACTTGGCGGGGGCGCCGCGACGGATGCGATTTCCGCTCTCCGCGCGAAGCTGTCCGGGGTCGGGGATGTCGGCACCAACGCCTACGGCAATCCGTTCAACTTCGCCAACGTCGACCCGGGCGGGCTGGCCTTCCGACGCACGCCGGCGCAGGTACTGTCCATCGTCTATGGCGCTCCCGGGGCCAGCAGCGGCCTGTTCTTCCCGAACGGGATCAATCCAGGCACCTGAACGCCAACAGCGACCGTCGAGCCAGATTCAGGAACTCGACGGTCCTGGCCGCGCCATCGAATTTCGTCGTCAGGGCGTGACCCGCCATTCCAGGATCTCATACAGCTTGCCGGTCGGCGTGGGGCCGAGACGCACGATCGCCTCGCGTCCGGCGCGCGCGCCGCCGCGCCCGCTGGCGCTCACACGTATCTCGATCACGCTTTCATCGGGACCAGACGGGCTTCCCGTCGGAACTGTGCCAAACACATTCTTGAGCGCCATCCGCACCACCGGGTCGGCGGCCGAGGGGTCCGTGTCGCCGTCGTGATAGATGGTCAGGTGCGGCGCCATTCGATCGAGGATCTCCGGGGTCACGCCCAGCACGTCGCCCAACTCCCGCACGCTCTCGAACGGCGCGCCGGGCGGCTCGTAGCCGCGACCGGCCTGGCGATAGGCCGCGGCCATGGACGGCGCCTGGCCCGGCTGCGTGCGCCAGACCACGATCGCGCCGGCGATCTGGTCCGCCGCCGCCTGGTCGAGCCCAGTTTCGTGGAGCAGGGCGCTCAGCAGCTCCCCCGGCGCCGAGTTGAGGTTGACCTTGCCGGCCTCGCTGCGGATGCGGATGTCCAGCTCTCCCCGCGGTCCGGCGACCCGATGCGGGAGGCCGTCGGCGGCCCAGTGCCCCGCCGACTTGTCCAGGGCGTGAAAGATCGCCTCATGCACAGCGCCGTCCGCCGCCGCGCCAAGTTCGGCCGCGCTCCGCAGGTTAGCTGCGAGCTGCGTCTCCTGCCGTGCCGCCGCCATGATGTGCGACACGATCAGTGCGACCAGAACCAGCGTCCACAGCACGATCAGGAGCGCGAACCCGCGTTCCGTCCGGCGCCTCACGGGCTCGGTCCCGTCTGCCGTTTGGCGAGCATGCTCCGGACCGCCTCGGGCGACGGCATCGGCGCCGCCGGCCGCCGCCCGGCGAGCAGCTTGTCGAGCAGCGACGGCGCGGCCGCGACCGGAACCGTCGGGCCAGTCGCGTGACTGCTCGCGAACGCGGGGTGCAGGACGGCCACGCCGTGCGGCCCGACGACTGTGACCTGCCCAGCCGCGATCGAGCGGACGAGGTAGGGCCCGACCCGGTCGCCTTCCCGGGCGAGGATCGGCTTGTCGCCGGAGCGGGCGAAGATGGCCCCGCGACCCGCGGCACTCACCAGGACGCCGGCGAGCCGGGGTGCCGCCTCTTCCGCGACGGGCTTGCCCGCCGGTCCGGCGGCGGTCGCCGACGGGCGCCGCGTCGGACTGAACAAGGGGCGTTCGATGATCGTGGCAACCCATTCGGGCGCGTGATCGGCTGACGGCGAAAGCCGCGCCGGAGCGGCGAGCCCGATGGCGCGCCGCGGCCCCGGGTCCCTTCCGGCAAGGTCGGGCGCCCCGACGCGGGATTCCAGATAGAGCAGGCCCGACAGTCCCGCCGCGAGGCATACCAGCAAGGCGGGAAGGACGCGCGTCACCGCGGGTTTCCGTTCGGAGGACCGGCGCGGAACGCGTACACCACGAACCTGGCGTCGAGATCGGGCGCCGTCGACCGGGTCAGCAGCAGACGACGCTGAAAATCAAGCTCATCGACCAGCATGCGCGGCTTCGCCTGCTCGATGAGCTCAAGCAGGTGAATCACGTTCGCCATCCCGGCCTGTACCGCCACCCGCAGGCCAATGCGCCGAAACTGCCCGGCCTGCGTGGCGGGCAGCATCTCCACGCTGGAGAGCTGGGCGCCGGCCTTGGCCGCCATGTCCTGCATCCGCTCCTGCAACGTCGCCGCCGCGACCGCGTCGGTCTCGCCCGCCAGCAGTGCGCCCGGCGCGGCGCTGCTCGCGCTGAGGCCGGCGGCCTGGCGTTGCAATTCCGGGCGCGCCGCCGCCACCTCGGCCATCCGCCCCGCCAGCATCTCCCGCTGGTTCAGTTGCTCGGTTCTGTCGGCGTACCATCCGAGCACCGGGGCGGCGATCCCGAACCACAGCACCAGCAGCACGAGGACGGTCAGGGACAGCGCCAGGAGCCGGCCCCGCGGACCGGTCGGAAGATCGAGCGTCATCGCCGGCATCGCAGGTTTCCACCGCACGAGCCTATCAGCGTTTGGGATTGGCGCGAAGCGGCCGAGCAACGATGTCGGGCCAATGGCGATGGTCCGCGAAGACGATCCGGATGCGGACCAGCGCCGGCAACTCCCGCGCGGTCCAGGTCGGCACCCAGCGCCCCCCGCCGGCATCCAGCAGCCAGTAGGCCAAGTCCATGCGCTCTACCCCGCTCAGCAGCTCCTCGGATCGTGGCGGCGGCGGGGGAGCGGTCCGCCGGACATGGAGGTGCGGCGTCCAGCCCAGCATCAGGCGATGCTGCGCGTCGGTCCCCAGTAGCATATCGGCGCTATCCCCGCCGGCCGCCATCGGCATGACGGAGGTGAAGGCGAAGCGAGCCTCGGTGCCGGAAATCACCGGCGGATCGGCGGGTGTCCCGGGGTCCATGCGCTGCACGATCTGGCGCAAGGTCCGGTCCACCGCGTCCAGATCGCCGCGCTCCTCGATGATCCGGGCCTGCGTTCCCCAGGCGGCAAGACCGAAGCGCACGCCTTGCGACAGCCCGGCCATGAGGAAGCCGAACACGACCAATGCCACGATGACTTCCAGCAGCGTGAAGCCGGCGGGTTCGGCGCGCGGGGCTGTGTTCATGGGCGAGGCGCCGGGGCCTCGCCCACGCGCTCCGTTGTCAGGCGGACGACGCGCGGGCGGTCGCCCTCTTTCCAGGACACGGCGGCCACGACCGAATAGAGCGCCGCAGGCGGCGTTGGAGCGGCGGCCAGAGACGCGCCGCCCTTCGGCGGGGCAGGAGGGGCGGCGGTGGCGACCTGCGTGATGCGTACGGCCCAGTGGTACCCACCGCCGTCGTCGCCCTGGAGTTCGCCCGCCACCAGCCGTTCGCCGAGGCCGACGGAGGCGACGTGGGAGCGGACGCGGGATAGCGCCTCCTTGTAGCGGCCAGCGACTTGCACGGAGTGCAGGTCGCTCCCGGCAACGCCGAACAGTTCCCCGAGCGCAAGGGCCGCGATGATGAAGGCGACCAGCACCTCCAGCAGGGTGAACATGTTCACTCCATCTCGTCGTGCGCGCTTGCCGAACCCATTGTATCAGGGCCGTGGTCGCTTGCCGAGCTTCGGCCAGCCGCCGCAAACTGCGACATGCAGAGTAACCGAGGCCGAGCCCTTGCTGAGAGATGCGCTGAGCTGGTGGGCCACGCAGATGCGCGATCTCCTGCCCCGCCGTTGGCGGCTCGCGCCAACCGGGCCGGCCAACGCGATCGTCTTCACGCTCCGGCAGGGCCGCGACACCGACGCGCCGACGGTCGTCGCCAGCGAGCGGCGGCATCGGCGCGAGGCGGAACGGCTTCGCTTTCCGCTCACCGATGTCGGCATCGAGCCGGCCCGCCACCTCCTTGCGCATCGCCGACGCGACGCGCCGGTCGTGGTGCGCCCTCCGCCGGCCTGGCTGCTGGAACGTGACGTGACCTTGCCGCTTGCAGCCGCCGAGGAGCTTCCGCGCGTGCTGGCCTATGAGATGGACCGGTTCACGCCGTTCAAGGCCGACGAGGTCCACTGGGGCTTTCACGTCCAGTCGCGCGACCTCGGCGCGGGCGTGATCCGGCTGCGCCTCTCGGTCGTGCCTCGCACCAACCTGCGGGCGCTGACGACCGCGCTAGAGAGCGCCGGCGCGCCGGCCGCCTTGCTCGAATTCCCCGGCCCGAGCGGAACCGTCCGCACGATCAGGATCGAGCGGCCGCCGACCCGACGGGAACGCCGGCAGCGGCGCGCGGTGCTTCTGGGGGCCTGGGGATGCGCGGCCCTGGCGCTCGCCGTGGTGGCGCAGCCGCTGATCCGCCAATCCCTCGCCCGCGCCGAGGTGGAGGACCGCATCGCGGCGCTGCAACCGAGCGTCCAGCAGGCCGAGGCGCTGCGGCGCCGGATCGCCAGCGCGAGCAGCGAGGCCGACACGATCGCGCGGGAACGCGCGCGCCTTGGCGATCCCCTGCGGATCCTGGCGACCATCACGCAGATCCTGCCCGACGACACGTTCCTCACCAGCTTCAGCCTGCACGACCGAACGCTGACCCTGGAAGGGCAGTCGGCTGCGGCGGCAAAGCTGATCGCCGGCCTCTCCGCCGATCCGCTGATCCGCGAGCCCGCGTTCTCCGCTCCGGTGACGCGCACTCAACACGGCGCCGACCTGTTCGCCTTGCGCGCCAAGATCGCGCCCTGACCGCGCTCGGGATCGACGGCCTGCTGGGCGGCCTCGCCTCCGGCCTGCTGCGGACACTGGGACGGACCGATCCCGATCGCGCATCGGACCTATGCGGGGCGGCGGCGCGGCGGGTCGGGCCGCGCATGCCGGCGCATCGCGTCGGCCGCGCGAACCTGCGCGCCGCCTTCCCCGATCGGGACGCCGCCTGGATCGAGGCCACGCTCGGTTCCGCGTGGGAGAACCTCGGCCGGGTCGTCGGGGAATACGTCCATCTCGGCCGGCTGTGGGATTTCGATCCCGACCACCCCGGCGCGGGGCGGATCGAGACCGATGCCGCGCCGCTGTTCTACGATCTGCTGAACGACAGCAAGCCGGCGCTCTGCTTCGCCGCGCATCTTGGCAACTGGGAGCTGCCGGCGGTCGCCGCCGCCGCGCACGGGCTGCCCTCGGCGGTAGTGTACCGGATGCCCAACAACCGCGCCGTCGCCGCCCAGATCGCGCGCATCCGGGCGCCGCTGATGGGCCGGCTGATCCGCACCCGGAAGGAAGCGCCGATCGAGATGGCGGGCGCGCTCCGGCGCGGCGAGCACCTGGGGATGCTCGTCGATCAGCACTTCTCGCGCGGCGTGGACGTGACGTTCTTCGGCCGCCGCTGCAAGGCCAATCCCTCACTCGCGCGCCTCGCGCGTCAGTTCGATTGCCCGGTCATCGGCGTACGCGTGGTGCGCCTGCCGAAAGGGCGCTTCCGCGTCCACGCCGTCGGCCCGCTCGATCTCCCGCGCGACCCGCGAGGCGTGATCGACGTCCCCGCCACCATGCAGATGGTCACTGGAATCGTCGAAGGCTGGGTGCGCGAGCACCCGGAGCAATGGCTATGGTTCCACCGGCGCTGGCGTTAGCCTCTCGCTACCCAAGCACCTCCTTGTTCACCACGTTGTCGCGGTTCGGGCTGCCGTCCAGCACGCTCAGGATGTTCTCCGCCGTCGCCACTGCCATGCCCGCGACGGATTCCGTCGTCACGCCCGCCATGTGCGGCGAGGCGATGACGCGGTCCAGCTTCAGCAGCGCGTTCGCGACCGGCGCCGGCTCGGTCTCGAACACGTCCAGTCCGGCGCCGGCGAGGTGGCCCGATGTGAGGGCGTCGTGCAGCGCCGGCTCGTCGATGATGCCGCCGCGCGCGGTGTTGACGATGCAGGCGCCGCGCTTCATGCGCGCGAGCCTCGCGGCATCGAACAGACCCACCGTTTCGGGGTTCTTCGGGCAGTGGATCGTCACGAAATCCGCGCGCGGCAGGGCGGCATTCAGATCGGCGACAGGCTCATACCCGGCAGCCCGGATCGATGCGGCGGCAACATACGGATCGTAGATCAGCACGTGCATGTCCATCGCCGCGCATCGCTTGGCCGAGCGCGTGCCTATGCGTCCGAAGCCGACGATCAGAACGGTCTTGCCAACCAGCTCCATCGGCAGGTTCGCGCGTCCGTCCGTCCACCTTCCCTCGCGCACCACCTTGTCCATCGCCGGCCCGCGCTTGGCGAGGTTCATGATGAGATAGAGCGCGTGCTCGGCGACCGAGGTGGAGTTGGCGATCCCGGCGATCATCAGCGGCACCCGCCGCGCGGTCAGCGCCGGCACATCGACCGCGTCGTAGCCGACGCCGATCCGCGCCACGACCTCCATGACCGGCGCGGCTTCCATCTCGGTTTTGCCATAGGGCGTCACCGAGAGCGCGATGCCGGCGGCGTCGCTTAGCAGCCCGAGCAAGTCCGCCTGCTTGATCGAACTCGGATAGCTCCGCACCGCGATGTCGTCGCGCCGCGACAGCACGTCGACTCCCGCCTTGCCCATCGTCTGCGGCACCATCACCGTTTTGCGGTTGCTTGGCATCAGCCTTCTCCTTTGTGTGCCTCGAAGCATAGCGAAAGACGTGGATGCCCGTGCCAAGCACGGGCTTGACGATGGGCCTCCGCGTTACAGCTTACGCTGCAAATTCGCGACGTAGCCGCGGTTCCAGGTGGGCGCGATCATCACCTCGTTGATCACCACGCGCGGCGGCAGGCAGGCGATGTAGCGGATCAGGTCGCCGCAATCCTCGGGCTGGACCATGCGCGCCCGTTCCTCCGACCCGACCGGGTTCGGGCGCTTGTCGAGGATCGGCGTCGCGACCTCGCCGGGCAGCAGGGCGGTGGAGCGGATGTTGTTGACGCACTCCTCCATGTTGATCGTGTGGCTCATCGCCACCACGCCATGCTTGGCCGCCGTGTAGATCGGCCCGCTGAAGCCGCCGATGAAGCGCCCGGCCATGGAGGCGGTGTGGATGATCAGCCCGTCCTTCTGGGCGCGCATGATCGGCAGCGCGATGGTCACGCAATACAGCGATGCCGAGAGATTGCCGTGCACCAGCTCGTCGATGCCCTGTGGGGTGAGCTTGTCCCAGTGCCGGTCAACGATGTTCAGCCCGGCGTTGTTCACCAGGACGTCCAGTCGGCCGAGCGTGCCCTTGATGAAGGCGCCGATCTTTTGCGCCTGCTCGGCGCGCATCAGGTCCGCCGGCTGCACATGCGCCGCGCCGCCCTTCTCGCGGATGCGCGCCGCCACGTGCTCCAGCGGCTCGCGGCGGCGCCCGGTCAGCACCAGCGTCGCGCCCTCATCGGCGAGCGCGAGCGCGGCGGCCTCGCCGATCCCGCTGCCCGCGCCCGTCACCCATGCGACCTTGCCTGCCAGCTTCGGCATTCGCTGTCCTCCTGCGTTTCCCGTGGTGCGCCGCATTGAACGGGCTGATGCGGTCGCCGGCAAGCCGCAAGCGGCTTACCCACTCCGACGGATCAACGGCGAGGGCCGCGATGCCGACCTTTGATGTGGCGAATATGGAGTGTGAGACGTGCGTGGGCGCGATCACCAACGCCGTGCGGGGCGTCGATCCGGCGGCGGTGGTCGCCGTCGATCCGACGGGCCGCCAGGTGCGCGTGGACAACGCGGCCGTCGCGCCGGAGCAATTGGCCGCGGCGTTGCGCGAAGCCGGCTTCGCCGTGGCGGCGCAGGCGCTACTTGCCGCAAGGATAGCGACCCTGGAGAAACCGATACAGGCCGGCGGCGGCCTGGAAGCGGGCGCGCGCGGGATCGGCGCGAACCCAGGCGACGAACTGGCTCAGGGTCTCCGTCCGCGTGGGCGTGGGCTTGGGAAAGCAGAACGTCTTCTTCTCGCCCTCGAAGTGGACGAACACGTCCACCGCGCCCTGCGCGAAGCCATGGCAGTAATTGATCTTGGCGTCGCCCGTCTCCTGACGCGGGTTTGCCGCGCACATCTCGGCCAGCTCTCCGGCGGTGCCCGCGTGCAGGTTGATTGCCCGCTGCGCTTGCGCGGAGGGAGCCAGGGCGCAGGCGGCCAGCGCCGCGGCGACCAGGGGGAGCGAAAGCCTCATGGGCGATATCTCCTTGGTAGATGCGTTTCGAGTCAGAGATTTATACACACCGACGTGGGTCGTGCGAACGAACGTCGAGATCGACGACGATCTGACCGACGAAGAAGGCGACGGTCGAGGATCTCGATCCGAGGGTCCGATATCTCGGCCTGCTGTCCGCCTGACTCCCTTACATCCGGCCTCCCCGCCAACGCGACCACCCGGCCCCGCGCAGCTCGCAGGCGGGGCAAGTGCCGCAGCCGTATCCCCAGTCGTGGCGGTGCACGCGGTCGCCTAGATAGCAGCTATGCGTCCGCTCGCGCACCAACTCCACCAACGCCGCGCCGCCCAGGAAATCCGCCAAATCCCACGTCGCCGCCTTGTCGTGCCACATCAGCGGCGTCTCCAGCACGAAGCGGCGTTGCATCCCCAGATTAAGCGCGAGTTGCATCGCCTTGATCGTGTCGTCGCGGCAATCCGGATAGCCCGAATAGTCCGTCTCGCACATGCCGGCGACGATGCGCCGGAGGCCGCGCCGGTAGGCGATCGCGGCGGCGTAGGTCAGGAACAGCAGGTTGCGGCCGGGCACGAACGTGTTGGGCAGGCCGTCCGCGCCCATCGCGATCGCGGTCTCGCCGGTCAGCGCCGTCTCGCCGAGCGCCGCCATCGACGGAGCAAGATCGACCACATGATCCGCCCCCAGCCGGGCGCCCCAGTCGCCGATCCCGGCCAGCCCCGCGCGCACGGGCGCGCGGCACGCCAGCTCCACCGCATGGCGCTGGCCATAGGCGAATCCCACCGTCTCCACGTGCGGGTAACGCGCGAGCGCCCAGGCAAGGCAGGTCGTGGAATCCTGTCCGCCGGAGAACAGGACCAGGGCATCGTCAGGCATGGCCGCCCTCTACTACGGTCGCGCCACGCGGAACAGGAGGCGGACATGCCGGCTTCGGCCGCCTCTGCTGCGTGCATCACGCAGCCACGCTGTCGAAGACGCCCGCCCGCTGGAACCGTCCCAGCGTGCCGCCCTGCACGCACGCGCCGCCGTAGCTCAGCGGTGGGCGAACACGGGCGCGCGGAGCTGGAGCGCCGTCATCACCGGCGCCATCATTACGGGCATCGCGCGATAGGCGGCGAGGCTGCGGCCCGGTGGTGCCGCTCCGCCCACGCCGGTCGCCACGACGGGCAGGAAGCGTGCCCCCGGCGGCCGACGGGCGGCGAATCCCGTTATTCCGCCCGAAGTGCCGAAGGGGTTGCCGCCGGAACGGGTCCCGCCCAGGCCGGTGCCGCTCAGGCTCGCCGCCCAGGCGCGCGCGACCGGGCTCGGCTGCATCATCGCGGCTTGCTCCTCTTCGGGGAGTGCGGCGAGCACCTTGATCTGATAGGCCGCGCCGATCGCCGGCGTGGCGGAATGATACATGGCGGTGGCCTTCGCCCAATCGCCGGTCTGTTCGTGCAGATCACCCAGGAACCGGGCGGCGTAGGCCACATTGGTCGCGGGATCGAACGCCGCCTCCACACTCGCGAAGGCGTCCGGGTGCTGCTGGAGATTGACCTGCATGCACCCCACGTCGATCGAGCGGATGCCCCGCGCCTGAAAGCGCCGCACCGCCGCGACCGCAGCCTCCTTCGTCTCGTAGAAATACCCCGTGCCCTCGACATCGGCGGTCCAGGGCCAGGGGTTTACCCGCCCTGTAGCGGGGTCGCGCCGCCCGCTTTCCACATGGGCGATCGCGCCGAGCAGGCCAGGCGGCGATCCCCTTCCCCGCTCCACCGCCGCGATCGCCGCGCGACATCCCGCCGTCCCGGCAAGCTCCGTCATGATGGCGGCCGAGGCGGGGACCACCGGCAGACAGAACATCAGGACGGCAATCAGGCCAAGGCGGCGCATCAGCGCAAGATAAAGTGCTGGCCGTTAATGCTGAGTTATCGTTGGCAGCCTTTCGCGCCGGACAATGCTGCGATGCCGGAATTCGCTTGCGAATCGAGGAGGCCGGACCTAGATTGTGCATCGCAGCAACACGGTTCGCCGTGGCGCTGTTTTCTTGGACGTTTCCTCCCTAAACTTGGCGGTGCCCACAAGGCACCGCCATTTTTTTGCGACTCGCCAGCGGGGGCATGATGTCGCCCATGACCGAAGACGACATCCGTCGCGCCGTCCCCCCCAACGCCGTCACGGCCGGCCGCGCCTATGAGAGGAGTGGCCGCGTCCTTGATCTGCAGCTCCTCGCCGGGGGTCGCGTGATCGAAACCGCCGTGCGGGGCAGCGCGCGCCGACCGTACCGGGTCCACATCACGATCGGTGCCCGCCTCAGCGACAAGAGCCCGCTCGTGTCCGGCTCCTGCTCCTGCCCGGTGGGGCACAACTGCAAGCACGTCGCCGCCAGCCTGTTTGCCGCGATGAAGCGCGACGGCGCGCCGACGCCGCCACCGACGGCCCGCGAGGCGCAGGCGCCGCGCGGGATCGCCGCGGAGCCGCCGCTTTCCTCGGCCCTGGCCGCCTGGCTGGAGAGCCTGGAGCGCGTCCGGCAGGACGAGACCGAGGACTACCCGCCGAGCGTACGCAAGCGCCTGCTGTATATCGCGAGCGTCCCCCGCACGACGGGCGGGTCCGGTCGGCTGGGCATGGAGCTGGTAGGCATCGAGATCCGGCGCGACGGCACGCCCGCGATGGCCACGATGAGGCGCCACGCCGCCTATCAATTCCATTCGGGCCAGCTGCCGCGCTTCCTGCGCCCTTCGGACCGCGCCATCCTGCGCCTGCTGGGAAGCATCGGGTACAATCTCCCTGACGGCGGAACCACCGCCGTTGCCGCGGTGCGCGAGATCATCGCCACGGGCCGCGGTCGCTGGGATCGGGCCGACGGCCCGGCCCTGCGCCTGGGCGAGGCTCGGCCCGGCCGTCTCGCCTGGAGGATGGATGCCGAAGGCGCCCAGCGCCCGGCCCTGGAGGCCGATGGAGAGACCCTCGCCGTGTTCGCCGGGGCGCCCTGGTACATCGAGCCCGCGACGGGGACGATGGGCGCTCTCGAGGTCGGCGTTCCGCCTGCTGTCGTGCGCGCCGTGCTTGCGGCGCCCACGGTCCCACCCGAGGCGGCGGAGCGACTCGGAGCCCAGATCGCCCGGCGGCTGCATGGCATCGTCCTGCCGCCCCCGCATCTGCTCGGGCCGGTCCGGACCGTGGGCGGCACACCGATCCCGTGCCTGGAGCTGTTCGGGGTGGCGAAGCTCGACGGGATCCCGGCGGGCCGGCTGTCGTTTCGCTACGAGGCCGTCCCCGTGCCGGCCTTCCCGCGCGGGGCTGATCTCCGCCTGCGCCACGAGGGCCAGCTCTGTCGCGTGACCCGCGACACGGTCGCCGAGAGGGATGCGGAGATGCATCTCGACAGTCTCGGCCTTTCGCGGGTCAGCGAGCCACCGTGGGGATTTCCCGCCGAGTGCCGGGACTGCCTGTTGCTGGACGACGACCCGGCGGCCTGGATCGATTTCCTGCTCGACGACTTGCCCGCGTTGCGAGATTCCGGCTGGCAAGTGGACGTGGCCGAGAGCTTCCCCGTGCGGCTGGCCCAGATCCAGGGCGACATCAGCGCGGAGATCCACGAGGGGTCCGGCACCGACTGGTTCGATCTCGCGCTCGGCGTGATGGTGGACGGCGAGCGGGTGGACCTGATCCCCGCCCTGCTCGGCCTTATCGCCGATAGCCGCGCCCTGTCCGCGCTGTTCGACGACGGTGCCGCACTCGATGATGCCGCGCCGCTGCTGCTCCGGCTGGCGGACGGCCGCCTGCTCCCGGTCCCCGGCGAGCGCATCCGGCCCATTCTGGCCCCCCTCCTGGAGCTGTTCGCCGGCGGCGTCGGCCCGGACGGCGGGATTCGCCTCTCCCGCGCCAACGCCGCCGATCTCGCCTTGCTGGAAGAAGCGGGGGCCGGCGTGGTCTGGGCGGGGGGCGAGGCGGTGCGCTCGCTCGGCCGCCAGCTCCGGGACGCGGGGGGCATTCCGCGCGCGGCGGTGCCCGAGAGCTTCGTGGGCGAGCTGCGCCCCTATCAGGCGCGCGGCGTGGACTGGCTGCAATTCCTTCGCACGGCCGGGCTCGGCGGCGTGCTGGCCGACGACATGGGGCTGGGCAAGACGGTACAGGCGCTGGCCCATCTGGCGATCGAGCAGGCGGAGGGACGGCTGGATTGCCCGGCGCTCGTCGTGTGCCCGACCAGCCTAGTGCCGAACTGGCGGGCCGAGGCGGCGCGCTTCGCCCCCTCCTTGCGCGTGCTGACCTTGCACGGGCCGGACCGCGCCGCGCGCTTCGCCGAGATCGGGGCGCACGACCTGGTGCTGACGACCTACCCGCTGCTCGCACGCGATCACGCGGCGCTCGCCGCGCAGGAATGGCATGTGGTCGCGCTCGACGAGGCGCAGGTGATCAAGAACCCGGCCGCGACCACGTCGAAGCTCGCGCGCACGCTGAAGGCGCGCCAGCGCCTGTGCCTGTCCGGCACGCCGCTGGAGAATCACCTGGGCGAGCTGTGGTCGCTGTTCGATTTCCTCACGCCGGGGTTCCTCGGCGACCGCCGGAATTTCCAGCGCCGCTTCCGCGCGCCGATCGAGAAGGACGGTGACATGGAGCGCCAGGCCGTACTCGCCAAGCGCGTCGCCCCCTTCCTGCTGCGCCGGACCAAGGCCGAGGTCGCGGCCGACCTGCCGCCCAAGACGGAGATCACCGAGACCATCGAGATGGGCGACGGGCAGCGCGCGATCTACGAGAGCATCCGGCTCGCCATGCACGCCAAGGTGCGTCAGGCGATCGCCGAGCGCGGGTTGGCGCGCTCGGGCATCATCGTCCTCGACGCGCTGCTCAAGCTGCGCCAGGCCTGCTGCGACCCGCGGCTGCTCAAGCTGGCGACCGCCAGGGCCGCGCGGGCGCGATCGGCGAAGCTGGCGCGGCTGATGGAACTGCTGCCGGAGATGATCGAGGAAGGCCGGCGCGTGCTGCTGTTCTCGCAGTTCACCTCGATGCTGGCACTGATCGAGGCGGAACTGGCAGAAATGCGTCTCCCCTACGTCTTGCTGACCGGGGATACGCGCGATCGCAAGGGGCCGGTCGGCCGGTTCCAGGCGGGCGAGGTGCCGCTGTTCCTGATCAGCCTGAAGGCCGGCGGGGTGGGATTGAATCTGACCGCCGCCGACACGGTGATCCACTACGACCCATGGTGGAATCCGGCGGTGGAGGACCAGGCAACCGATCGGGCGCACCGCATCGGCCAGGACAAGGCCGTGTTCGTGCATCGGCTGATCACGCAGGACACGATCGAGGAGAAGATGGAGGCGCTGAAGGCCCGCAAGGAGGCGCTCGCCGCCGGCATTCTCGGGGCCGAGCCGGGCAAGGCGCTGGCGATGTCGGAGGACGACGTGGAAGCGCTGCTCGCGCCGGGAATGGTGTGACAAGGCTTGCGGGACAGCTCACATGAGCCTAATTTAGGTTGTCATCTGATCCGAGGCTGCCCGATGTACCCCGTGACCGTCGCCAAGGTCGCCGCCGCGCTGGGCGGTGTGCGTACACTCGGTGCGCTCCCCAGTACCGTCGGCGAACTCGCGAATGCCGTCGCGCAGGGATTGCCGCGGGCTGTCGTGCGAGAGATCGCCGCCAACGCTGCCCCACGAGAGGGCGAGGCCCGGCAGGTTGTCGCCGATCTTGTCGTTTCCCCCGCGACCCTCAAGCGCAATGAGAGACTATCCCCGTCCGCCAGCGAACGCGCCGAGCGTCTGGCCCGCGTGGTGGCGCTCGCGCGACAGGCCTTGGGCGACCCCGATGCGGCTCGGGTTTGGTTGAATGAGCCGCATCCGTTGCTGGACGGCCGACCGCCGATCCGTGTCGCCGCGACCGATCTCGGCGCCCGGCAGGTCGAGCGCATCCTGGTCAACATCGAGTACGCCCTGCCGGTCTAGGTGCGGATCTATCGTCTGGGCACACGACGTCACCCGATGTGGGACGGCGCCGGCGCGGCGATGTTCGGCGGTCGCTGGAATCCGCCGGGCGTGCCGGTGATCTATGCGGCCGGCTCTCTCTCCCTGGCCATGCTGGAACGGCTCGTGCAGCGGCGCGATCTGAGCGGGACCCTGCTGGTCGAGGCATTTGTGCCGGACGATGTGGCCGTCGAGGATCGCATGACCGATCCGCCGCGGAACTGGCGGCCGCTCGACAGCCCCGAGGCGGCCCGGGCGGGTGGCGCGTGGGCGGGATCGGGCAGGACGGTGCTGCTGCGGGTTCCCTCCGCTCTTGTTCCGCGCGAGGCCAATTACCTGGTCAACCCGCGACACCCGGACGCCGCGCGGATCGTGGTCGGCCCACCCGAAAAGCTGGAGTGGGATCGCCGCCTGTTCGGCGTGCCAACGCCGAGATGATATCCGCAACGCCGCGCTTGCGGGCGTCCGGCGGCGGACGCAGATTGCCGCCCGCCAGAAGGACGCGCGTGCATGACCGTCATCGAGCCGATTCCCTACGCCGACGCCAAGCTGCGCCGCATTCTGGCCGAGGTGCACGTGATCGCGCTGGTCGGCGCATCGCCGAACTGGAACCGGCCGAGCTACTTCGTGATGAAGTACCTGCAGGGGAAGGGCTACCGGGTCATCCCGGTCAACCCGGGCATCGCCGGACAGGAGTTGCTGGGCGAGCGCGCCTATGCCTCGCTCCGCGACATCCCCGAGCGCGTGGACATGGTGGACATCTTCCGCGCCTCCGATCAGGTGGACCCGATCGTCGATGACGCCATCGCCATCGGCGCGCGTGTCGTGTGGATGCAGCTCGGCATCCGCAACGACGCGGCCGGCGCGCGGGCCGAGGCCGCCGGCATCGAAGTGGTGATGAACCGCTGCCCGAAGATCGAGTTTGGCCGGCTGGGCGGGGAGCTGTCCTGGAGCGGCGTCAACTCCGGCATCATCCGCAACCGCGCGGCCCAGGCGCCCAACACCCAAGCCGCTCGCCGCCGTGACACCGTGGAACCATCGGGCGAAAACGCCGCCTACGGCTTCGAGACGCGCGCCATCCATGCCGGCGCCGCGCCCGACCCGACCACCGGCGCGCGCACCACGCCGATCTTCCAGACCGCGGCCTATGTGTTCGACGACGTCGATCACGCCGCCTCGCTGTTCAATCTGCACACCTTCGGCCACATCTACGGACGCCTCTCGAATCCGACCGTCGCGGTGCTCGAGGAGCGGGTGGCGAGCTTGGAGGGTGGGCGCGCGGCGCTCGCCGCCGCCTCGGGCCACGCCGCGCAGTTCCTGGTGTTCGCCACGATGCTGGAGCCGGGCGACGAGTTCCTGGCCTCGCGCAACCTGTATGGCGGGTCGCTCACGCAGTTCGGCCTGTCGTTCAGGAAACTCGGCTGGACCTGCCATTTCGTCGATCCGCACGATCCGGAGAATTTTCGCCACGCCCTGACGCCGCGCTGCAAGGCGGTTTTCATCGAAAGCCTCGCCAATCCCGGCGGCGTCATCGTCGATATCGCGGCGGTGGCGCGAATCGCGCACGACGCCGGCGTGCCGCTGATCGTCGATAACACGCTGGCGACGCCGTTCCTTTGCCGCCCGATCGAGTGGGGCGCCGACCTCGTGACGCACTCCACGACCAAGTTCCTCGACGGGCACGGCAACGCGCTGGGCGGCATCATCGTCGAGTCCGGCCGCTTCGACTGGGCACAGGGGGGCCGCTTCCCCGCGCTGACGGAACCGGAGCCGGCCTATCACGGCCTGCGTTTCTACGAGAATTTCGGCGATTTCGCGTTCACCACCAAGGCGCGCGCTGTGGCATTGCGCGACTTCGGCCCGACGATGGCGCCGATGAACGCCTTCTTGACGCTGACCGGCATCGAGACGCTGCATGTCCGCATGGAGCGTCACGTCGCCAATGCCCAGCGCGTGGCGGAGTTCCTGTCCCGGCACGCGCGCGTGGCCTGGGTGTCCTACGCCGGTCTGGAGGCCAGCCCCTATCGCGCTCTCGCCCGCAAATACATGCCGCGCGGCGCCGGCGCGGTGTTCACCTTCGGCGTGCGCGGCGGGTTCGAGGCGGGCGTGCGGCTGGTCGAGGCGGTGCGGCTGTTTTCGCATCTCGCCAACATTGGCGACACCCGCAGTCTGATCCTGCATCCGGCGTCCACCACGCATCGCCAACTCAGCGACGAGCAGCGCGCGGCGGCGGGCGCGGGATCGGACGTGATCCGGCTCTCCGTCGGGCTGGAGTGCGCGGAGGACCTGATCCGCGACCTCGACCAGGCGTTGGCGGCCAGTGCACCCGATGGCTAACCCGCGCGTGACCTCCTACCCCGATCTGCCCAACCCCGACCTGCTGGACCGCATCCCGCTCGATGCGCGCATCGTGCTCGACGTCGGTTGCGCGGCCGGTGCGCTGGGCGCCGCCTATCGCCAGTTGAATCCCCGCGCACGCCTGCTGGGCATCGAGCAGGACCGCGAGGCCGCGCAGCGCGCCGCGCAGCGCCTGGACGCAGTCGCCAACGTCGATGTCGAGCAGACGGCGCTGCCGTTCGGTCTGGCGGGCGGCATCGACTGCATCGTGTACGGCGACGTGCTGGAGCACCTGAAAGACCCGTTCGCCGTGCTGGCCTGTCATGCCGACGCGCTGAGCGAGAGCGGCACGATCCTGATCTGCGTGCCCAATGTCGAGCACTGGAGCTTCGCCGCGCGCCTGCTGCGCGGCGCGTGGGACTACGAGGAATCGGGCCTGTTCGATCGCACGCATCTGCGCTGGTTCAGTCTGGAGAGCATGAAGCGCGGATTGGAGGCGCTGTCGCTGGTGCCTTGCGACGTTCATCCGCGCGTGTTCGATCCGGACCGCGCGCAAGCCTTCGCCGACGCGCTGGCACCCGCACTGCTTGCCATGGGAATCGACCGCCAGGGCTACGTCAGCCGCGCGGCGCCGCTGCAATTTGTCTGGCGCGTGCGCCGCCGTGCGCCAACGAGGCTGACCATAGCCGCGACCATGCTGGTCCCGGTCGGCGGCGTGTCCCACACAAGGGTGGTCTATCCGTTGCAGGCGCTGGCGACCGATCCGGCGGTGCGGACGGTGATCCTGGGCGAACCCGACAAGCTGCCCAGTCTCGCTGAGGACGCGCCGCGCATCCTCGTGCTGCACCGGCCTGTGCTGTCCGGCGCGCAGGGGATCGAGCACCTCGCGCGGCTGTTCGCCGCCGGCTGGGTGGTGGTGACGGAGTTCGACGACCATCCGGACTTCTTCGTCGCGATGCAGGGCGACAATCAGCTCTCATTCGCCGGCGTGCATGCCGTGCAGACCACCACGGAGGCGCTCGCTGACGTGCTGCGCGAGCGCAACCCCGAGCTGCGCGTGTTTCCAAACGCCATCCGGACGTTACCGGAGCCGCGCAACTTCGCCGATCCCGGCCACCTGACACTGTTTTTCGGCGCGCTGAACCGCGAGCGCGACTGGCAGCCCTTGATGCCGGCACTGAACGCGGTGGCGGCGGCGGCGGGGGAACGGCTGCGGTTCAGCGTCGTCCACGACCGCGCCTTTTTCGATGCACTCGACACCCCGCGCAAGAGCTTCACTCCGACCTGCGACTACGAGACCTATCTGCGGCTGCTGGGCGAGGCGGAGGTCGCGTTCATGCCGCTCGCGGACACCACGTTCAGCCGCGCCAAGTCGGACCTGAAGTTCATCGAGGCGGGCGCCTGCCGGGCCGCCGCCCTGGCCAGCCACGTCGTCTATGCCGCGAGCATCGAGGACGGCCGCACCGGGCTGCTGTTCCGCGACGCCGAGGAGCTGCGCACGCGGCTGCTGCGGCTGGTGGCGATGCCCGAGCTCGCTCGCTCGCTGGGCGAGGCGGCGCGGGGTTATGTGGCGGCGGAGCGGATGCTGGCGTATCAGGTGGCGGAGCGGATCGCGTGGTATCGCTCGCTGTGGGCCCGCCGGGCGGAGCTTGGCGCGGCGCTGGCGGCGCGGGTTCGCCATCCGGCGCTGGAGGCCGCGCTGCTCTCAAAGGCTTGACACCGGGTCGGCCGCGGCCTTTCTACGCCGCTTGCACGAGCGGCTTGCGCCGCTCTGGCGGGCTGCCGGCCCGCCGTGCAGGGGTGTAGCTCAATTGGCTAGAGCGCCGGTCTCCAAAACCGGAGGTTGGGGGTTCGAGACCCTCCACCCCTGCCAGCTCCGGCGCGCGTCTTTCTTGGATCGATGGAGCGGAAACAGGTGGCGGTGCATCCGGCGAAGTTCGTGCGGGAGGTCAGGGCGGAGATGGCCCGGGTCACCTGGCCCAGCCGCAAAGAGACGCTGGTGACGACCGCGCTCGTGGTCGCAATGGTGGCCGCCGCGGCGGCGTTCTTTTTTGCGATCGACGAAGCGGTCAGCATCGCGGTGCGCGCCATGTTCGGCGCCGCGAGCTGACGGGAAAAGGGCAAGATGGCCAAGCGCTGGTACGTGGTGCACGTCTATTCAGGTTTCGAGAAGAAGATCGCTCAACAGATCAAGGAACAGGCCGCCCAGAAGGGCCTGGGCGATCAGTTCGAGGAGGTGTTGGTGCCCTCCGAGGAGGTGGTCGAGGTGCGGCGCGGGCAGAAGACGAACGCCGAGCGCAAGTTCTTCCCCGGCTACGTGCTGGTGAAGATGGACCTCACCGACGACGCCTGGCACCTGGTCAAGAACACCCCCAAGGTGACCGGCTTCCTGGGCACCCGCACCCGGCCCTCGCCGATCACCGAGGCGGAGGCCGAGCGGATCATCAAGCAGACGCAGGAGGGCGTGGAACATCCCCGCCCCTCGATCCTGTTCGAGGTGGGCGAGCAGGTCCGCGTCGCCGACGGCCCGTTCACCAGCTTCAACGGGACCGTCGAGGAGGTGGACGAGGAGAAGGGCCGCGTGAAGGTCAGCGTCTCGATCTTCGGCCGTTCGACGCCGGTGGAGCTGGAATACGGGCAAGTGGAGAAGGTGTAGGGCAGTTCCGCTGGCTGAGGATTGCTCCCGGGCTTGGCCCGGCCACCCACGTCTTGAACAACCGCAAAGACGTGGGTGCCCGGCCTTCGCCGGGCATGACGAACGCATTATGGATCGGTCAGTGTCTAAGCCGGTTGGTATTATTGCCTCAGCTCGCGTTCCGGCCGCCGTAGCGCCCCACGCGAAGGTCGGCCTGCGCCTTATGCGCGGCGAAGTTCTCGATCTCGCACAGCCGCGAGCAGTACTCCCCGATCATCGCGGATGCCTCGGCGCTCACCTCCTGGTACGTGACCGTCTTGAGGAACTTGCCGACCCACAGCCCGCCCGTGTAGCGGGCCGCGCGCCGGGTCGGCAGCGTGTGGTTCGTGCCGATCACCTTGTCGCCGTACGCGACATTGGTTTCCTTGCCTAGAAAGAGCGCGCCGTAATTGGTCATCCGGTCGAGGAACCAGCGCGGATGGCGCGTCAACACCTGCACGTGCTCGGAGGCGATGCGGTCGGCCTCGGCCAGCATCTCCTCATCGGTTTCGCAGAGGATCACCTGGCCGTGGTCGCGCCATGCGACCCGCGCGATGTCGGCGGTGGGGAGACCGGCGAGCTGGCGGGCAATTTCCGGCTCGATCCCCTCGGCGAGGCGCGGCGAGGTGGTGAGCAGGATCGCGGGCGAGGTCGGGCCGTGCTCGGCCTGGCCCAGCAGGTCCGTCGCGCACATCTCGGCATCGGCCGTGTCGTCCGCGATGATCAGCGTCTCGGTCGGGCCGGCCAGCAGGTCGATCCCCGTCCGGCCGAACAATTGGCGCTTGGCCTCGGCGACATAGGCGTTGCCGGGGCCGACCAGCATATCCACGGCGGCGATCGAGGCGGTGCCGAGCCCCATCGCCGCGATGGCCTGCACGCCGCCCAGGACGTGGATCTCGTCGGCCCCGCCCAGTGCCATCGCGGCCACGGTCGCGGCGGGCGGGGCGCCGTTCAGCGGCGGCGTGCAGGCGATGATGCGCTTCACCCCGGCGACCTTCGCGGTCAGCACGCTCATATGCGCCGAGGCCACCATCGGATAGCGTCCGCCGGGCACATAGCATCCGACGCTGTTCACGGGGATGTTCTTGTGGCCCAGCCGCACGCCGGGCAACGTCTCTACCTCGATGTCGCGCAGCGCGGCGCGCTGGGCCTGGGCGAAACGGCGCACCTGCGTTTGGGCGAAGCCGATGTCCTCGACGACCCGCGGGGGCAGCGAGGCGATCAGCGCGTCGATCTCCGGCCGCGACAGTCGGAACGAGGCCGGTTCCCACTTATCGAAGCGCGCCGACAGTTCGCGCACCGCCGAATCGCCGCGCGCGGCGACGTCGGCGAGGATCGATTCAACCGTTGCACTCACCTTGCGGTCGGCTTCGGACGCCTCGGCTTCCGACAAGCCGGTCTTGAGGGTACGGATCATGGATGGGCTCCACCTGAGGCCGCGTGCAACCGCCGCCCGCTCTCGCCCGTATAGGGCATATGCCGTCAGACCCGCCATTGCCGCCCGGTCAGCCGCCGGACAACCCGGACCCGGACGCTCCGCCTCCCGTCGAGGAGCCGCCGCCGCCGATCCCGGTTCCGCCCAACCCGCCGCCGGAGCCGCTGCGCGCGTGACGTGCCGCTACTCGGCAGTCCAGCCGCCGTCCACCACCAGCGAGGTGCCCGTCACCAGCGCCGCCGCGTCGGAGGCGAGATAGACGAACGCGCCCATCAAATCCTCCACCTTGCCGAGCCGGCCGAGCTTGATGCGGGCCAGCACGTCGGCGTGGAACGCGGCGTCGGTCCAGAACGGGCGCGTGAGCGGGGTATCGATGAAGGTCGGGCATATCGTGTTCACGCGGATGCCGAGCGGGGCGAGGTCGATCGCCATGGCCTTGGTCAGCCCCTCCATCGCGTGCTTAGAGGCGCAATAGACGCTGCGGCGCTGCCCGCCGACATGGCCCATCTGCGAGGAGACGTGGATGATCGAGCCGCTCACTTTTTCCGCAGCCATGCGCCGCGCCGCCGCCTGCGCGACGAAGAACGCTGCACGCAGGTTCAGGCCCATGATGGCGTCGTAGTCATCCACGCTTACGTCGAGGAAGGGGCGCGGGCGGTTGGTGCCGGCGTTGTTGACCAGAATGTGGAAGGCGGGACGGTCAGCGAAAGCCGACGCGACTGCGTCAAGATCGGTCACATCGAGCGCGAGCGCCTCCGCGCTTCCACCGTCGGAGCGAATCTCCTGGGCCACGGCCTCGATCTCGGTCCTGGTGCGCGCGGCCAGAACCACATGCGCCCCGGCCTGCGCCAGCGCGGCGGCTGCGGCCAACCCGATGCCGCGGCCCGCGCCCGTCACAATGGCGCGGCGGCCATCGAGGCGGAACGAGGGAGTGCGGGGCAGCGTCATCGCCCCTCCATTTAGTTACCAGGTTTCTTGTCTGGCAGACCGCTGAGCTACGAACAACACCCCTCAGTTTGCGCGTTGCCTGCATCATGGGCGATCTCCGCAATGGGCCTCGACCCGATAGCCATCGGGGTCGATTGCGAAAGCGGCGTAGTAGTTGGGGTCATATTCCGGGCGCAGGCCGGGCTTCCCGTTGTCACGCCCGCCTGCGTCGAGCGCCGCGACGTGGAACGCATCCACGCTCTTGCGCGTCGGTGCCGCGAAACAGAAGTGCAAGCCCGATCCGTCGTCGGGCGGAACGGGACGTTCCGAGGCGCTGATCCAGAACGCCACCCGATCGCGCCCGTAGCCGAGCGAACCCGCATCATGGCTGAGACACTTGTAGCCGAGCGGCGTCAGCGCCGCGTCGTAGAAGCGGCGAGCGGCGTCGATGTCGCGGACGCCGATGGAAACGTGGTCGAGCATTGTCCGGTCCTCCTGTAGCCGACAGCCCTATAACTGCCATGCCGGTTAGGAGTGGAGTGCGTTCGTCTCCGGTTGTCAACCGACTTGGGGGTTAGTAGGTAGCGCCATGCCCGCACGCGCCCCCCAAGCCGAAGGCTTCGTCGCAGCGCCTCGCGAGGATTTGTGCCTGGACTTCGTGAACACCCGATCCTGGCGGGGCCGCGAAACGCCGACCGAGGAGTTGCGCGGGCTCGACGACGTGCTGGCGTGGTCGGTTGCTGTCGGAGGAGTGGGCGAGGCCATTGCCGGGACGTTCCGAGCCTGGTGGCAGGCGCACCCCGAAGAGGAGCTCAAGGCGTTCACGGCGGCGATCGCGCTGCGCGAGGCGCTGTTTCGCATCTTCGGAGCGTTCGCCTCGGGCGAGGCGCCGGCGCTTGCCGATCTTGACGCTCTGAATGCCGCATTGGGTTCGGCCGCCGCGCGGTCGCGCATGGCTTGGCGGAACGGCGCGTTCGTGTGGTCGGTGGACGCGGTGCGCCCCGGTGTGTCGGCGCTGCTGTCGCCGGTGCTGTGGTCGGCTTCGGACCTGCTGGCGGGCGCGCGGCGGGCGCGCGTTCGCCAGTGTGCCAATCCCGAGTGCCGTTGGGTGTTCCTCGACGACAGCAAGAGCGGCAACCGGCGCTGGTGCTCGATGGCCTCGTGCGGCAATCGCGCGAAGGCCCACCGGCATTACCTGAAGCGCCGCGCCAAAGTGGACGTGTCTCACTGAGCGGGTCGGCGGCTATAGTCCGAGGTGCAAGCGGAGGAATGCTGGATGGGCAGGCTCGAAGGCAAGGTCGCGGTCGTCACCGGGGGCTGCTCGGGCATCGGGCTGGCCACGGTCGAGCGATTCGCGCAGGAGGGCGCGCGCGTGCTGGTGGCCGACGTGCAGGAGGATGCCGGCCGGCAGGTCGTTGCCGGACTGGGCGAGGCGGTGCGGTTCCGCCGCTGCGACGTGACGCGGGAAACCGACATCGCCGCGACGATGGCGGCGGCCGTCGAGGCCTGGGGCGGCCTTGACATCGTCTTCAACAACGCCGGGGCGGGCGGCGCGCGGGCGCCGATCGACGAGATCAGCGGCGAGGAGTGGGATGCCACGCAGGCGCTGCTGCTGCGCTCCGTCGCGCTCGGCATCCGCCATGCGGCGACGCACATGAAGGCGCGGGGTGGGGCGGTCGTCAACACCGCCTCGATCGCCGGATTGCAGGCCGGCTTCTCGCCGATCGCCTACGCCGTCGCCAAGGCGGGCGTGATCCATCTGACCAAGGTGGCGGCGGCCGAACTCGCGCGGCACCGCATCCGGGTCAACGCGATCTGCCCCGGCTACATCCTGACCAACATCTTTACCGCGAGCAGCGGCATCACCGGCGAAACGGCCGAGCACGTGAAGTCTGCGCTGGCGCGCATGGCGCCCCGCGTGCAGCCCGTCGCCGCGCCCGGCAGCCCCGGCCACATCGCCGATGCGTGCGTCTTCCTGGCCAGCGACGAATCCGCGTTCGTGACCGGCACGCATCTCGTCGTCGATGGCGGCCTGACCATCGGCCCGCGCCACGCCTGGGACCCCGAGACGCCGTCGCCGATCCGTCAGGTGATCGGCGCGGCGACCCGGACCGAACGCGGGTTGACGGAGTAGGCGCATGGCCGATCAGGACACGGATCTTCCCACCGGCCTGGCACTCACGCCGCTCGATCCGGTCTTCCGCGAGCATCCGCACGAATACCTGGACCGGCTGCGCGCCGAGGCGCCGGTGCATCGCGACACGGCGCTGAACCGGGTTTTCCTGACCCGCTTCGAGGACGTGAAGGCGGTCGTGTCGAATCGCGCGCTGGTCGTCGATCCGCGCAAGGGTCCGCCAAGCTCGTATCATCGGCGTATCGTGATCGGCGATGCGACCGACTTCGAGCCGTCGATGCTGCACATGGACGATCCGGACCACAAGCGCATCCGCGGCCTGGTGTCGCAGGCATTCAATCAGCGCGCGATCGAGGCGTTCCGCCCGCGCATCCAGGCGATCGCCGATCAGCTTCTGGACGCGATCGCGGATCGCGGCGGCTTCGACGTGATCGCCGATTACGCCGCGCCCCTGCCCACCATCGCGATCGCCGAGATGCTGGGCGTCGATCCGGCCGACCAGGGGCGGTTCAAGATCTGGTCGGACGCGCTGGCGCACAGCTTCAATCCCCGCCGCACGGCGGCGCAGGACACAGAGCTGGCCGAGGCGCGCACCGGCCTGTTCGGCTATTTCCAGCAGATCGTGGACGCCCGGCGACGCGCGCGCGGGACGGATCTGGTGAGCGCGCTAGTCTCCGCCGAGGAAGCCGGCGACCGGCTGAGCGAGCGCGAGATCATCGGCACGTGCAATCTCCTGCTGGTGGCCGGCAACGTCACGACAACCGACCTGATCGGCAACGGCGTCCTGGCGCTGCTGCGCCATCCCGAACAGATGCAGGCGCTGCGCGCGCAACCCGAGCTGATCCGCGAGGCGGTGGAGGAGATGCTGCGCTACGATCCGCCGGTGGCGCAGACGAGCCGCCTGGCGCTCGCGCCGATCGAGTTGGGCGGCGTGCGTGTGGAGGCCGGAGAGTCGCTGAACGCCTCGCTGCTGGCCGCCGGGCACGATCCGGCGGCGCACCAGAACCCGCACGACTTCGATATAAGGCGTGCGGACACCAGCCATCTGTCCTTCGGCGGCGGCGCGCATTTCTGCCTGGGCGCCCCGCTTGCGCGCGCGGAGGCGCAGATCGCGACCGCCACGCTGCTGAAGCGGTTCCCGGCACTGCGACTCGATCCGGGCGGGACCATCGAGCATAAGCGCGCGCCGGTTTTCAACGGCGTGGCGGCTCTGCATGTGTTGACCGGGACGTGATCGCCGGAAATTCACGCCGAAGTGATTCCGGGTGGGTTCGTTATCTTTCAAAAACAGCGGCCGGCCGATAAGCCGAATCCGTCGAATTCATCGAATCACGGTATGGGGCGGTGAACACCGATGCCATGATGATGCCTCCCGCTTGAGGGAGCAGGACGCATGATGCTGACTCGCCGGGGCGTCGCGCGCGGGATCGCGTTGTCACCCATCTTGGCCGGTTCGAGGAGCGGCTCGGCGCGGGCGGAGGTCAGCTCCGCGGCGAACGTGGTCGTCTATTGCGATCCGGCGCTGCGCGGGGCGATCGAGGATGCCGGCCGGGCGTTCACCGCCCGGACAGGCGCGCGCGCCAATGTGTTCTGCGCCGCGCCGTGGATGATGCTGGCCCAGATCGAGCGCGTGACGCAGAACGACGTGCTGATCAGCGGAACGGCGGTGCTCGACGACGCCGCGACGCGCGGCCTGATCAAGCCCGAGACGCGGCTTCCGCTCGGTCGCAACGGGCTCGTGCTGGCCGCCCGGATCGGCGGGGCCAGCACGCCGCGCACCCGCGCCGACGCGATCCAAGCGCTGATCGGCGCCGGCCCGCTCGCGATCCCGGATGCCACGTCGCTCACCACGATCGACGCCGCCGGCGCGCTCGCCCGGATCGGCATGTCGGCGCCTTATGGCTTCAAGACGCTCGGCGCGGCCGACGAGGCGGACGTCGCCTTCCTGGTCGCGGGCGGGGTCGCCCTGCTGGGATTGCTGAGCACCACCGCGGCGCGCGCCGATGCGCGCCTGACCGAGGCCGCGATACTGCCTGAAAGCGTTCCCGCCGCGTATGAGGCCGCCGTCAGCGTGATCACCCGCAGCCCGAACGCCACGCGATTCTTGGATTTCCTGCGCACGAAGGAGGCGCGGGCGCGGTTGGGCGAGGCCGGACTGGCGGGACTTTCATGAGCGCGGCCGTCGACAAGCCGCGCGCCGAGACGCTGGAGGAGCAGCGCCATCCGCTGATCCGCCGGTTGGCACATTGGCTCATGGCGTTCGCCATTCTGATCCTGATCGCGAGCGGCTGGGGCATCTACAACGCATCGCCGATCTTCGGCTTCCGCTTCCCCAACTGGGCGGCGCTCGGCTACGACGTCGATGTGGCGTTGGCCTGGCACAACGATCCGGGCGTCGCATCGGCAATCGCCTGGCATCTCGCGGCGATCTGGCTGCTGCTGGCGGGGTTCGCGACGTTCGTGCTGCACGGGCTGTTGTCGGGTCATTTCCGGCGCGACTACCTGCCGGTGACGCCGCGCGGCTTCCTGCGCGATTTCCTCGCCGCCGCGACATTCCGCCTTGCGCATCGGCTCGGCAAGTACAACTCCGTCCAGAAGACATTCTACCTGGGGATGCTGCTCGCGGTGACGATGATGATCCTCTCGGGCCTCGCCATCTGGAAGCCGGTGCAGCTCTCGGGGCTGACGTGGCTGTTCGGCGGCTTCCAGGCGGCGCGGATCGTGCATTTCCTGTTCATGGCGGCGATCGCGCTGTTCGTGATCGTGCATGTCGCTCTCGTCGCACTGGTGCCGAAGACGCTCGTGGCGATGGTCACCGGGCGGGCGACCGCGCGGCCGCATGGAAGGTAAGGCCCGATGGAGAAAGCCGAGATCGCGTCCCTGCTGCGTGGCGTCGAGCGCCGCTGCGCGCTGCGGCAGACCCTGAGCGTGGGCGCGCTCACGCTGCTGACCGGCTGCGACATCAGCTACAACGATCCGGTGCAAGGCGTGCTCGGCGCCTTCTCGCGATGGAACGACGCGGTTCAGGCCGCGCTGTTCAACCCCTCGAAGCTGGCGCCGACCTTCGCCGAAAGCCAGGCCGTCAAGGACTTTCGCTACAACGCCTGGTATGGCAAGGAGAAGGCGCCGCGCCTCGATCCGGCGAGCTACAAGCTCGAACTCGCCGGACTGATCGCGGACAAGCGGCCGTGGCGCGTGGACCAGCTTCACGCGCTGCCGCGGGAGGCGCAGATCACGCGCCATGTCTGCGTCGAGGGATGGAGCATGATCGGCAAGTGGACCGGCACGCCGTTGCGCGTGTTCCTGGAGCGCATCGGCGCCGACACCACGGCGAAGTATGTCGGGTTCGTCTGCGCCGACGGCTACTACGAAGGCATGGACATGCCGAGCGCGCTGCATCCGCAGACGATCATGGCGTTCCAGCTCGCCGACGAGACGCTGCCCACGGAGAATGGCTTCCCGTTCAAGATCCGCGCCCCGACGAAGCTCGGTTTCAAGAATCCGAAATTCGTCACCGCGCTCTATGTCACCAACCGCGAGCCGCGCGGCTTCTGGACCGACCGGGGCTACAACTGGTTTAGCGGAATCTGAGCTTGTGAGGGGGGATCGCCACTCGTGCGCCATCGCCGTGATGGCCAAGGCGCCACGGCCGGGACGCTCGAAGACGCGGCTTGTGCCGCCGCTCGACGGCGCGGGCGCGGCGGCGCTGAGCGCGGCGTTCCTGCGCGACATCACCGACAACATCGCGCGCGCCGGGCTCGCCGGCTGCATCGCCTACGCGCCCGCCGGACAGGAGGCGCTGTTCGACGGCCTGCTGGCACCCGGCACGTCGTTGCTGCTGGCCGATGGCAGCCCGACGATGCCGGCACGCGTGCGCGGCTTCGGGCGGTCGCTGCTGCACGCGATGCAATCCGCTTTCGCGCTTGGGCATGGGGCGGTTTGCCTGGTCAACTCCGACAGCCCGACCTTGCCGACGGACCTGCTGCGCCGCGCCGCCGTTGCCCTCGGCACGCCGGGCGATCGCGTCGTGCTCGGCCCGGCTGAGGACGGCGGCTATTACCTGATCGGGGCCAAGGCGGCGCACGCGCATCTGTTCGAGGATATTGACTGGAGCACGGAGCGCGTCGCCGATCAGACCCGCCTTCGCGTGCGTGCGTTGGGGCTTGATGTCGTGGAACTGCCGGGCTGGTACGACGTGGACGATCGCGGCTCGCTGCTCCGGTTGTTGGCCGATCTGGAAGCGCCAGGGGACGCCGAACTGACGCCCTATCCGGCTCCGGCCACGGCGGCCTGTGTGCGGAGGCTCGGGCTGGCGGCGTTGCTCACGGGCTTCGCATGAGGCCACGACCAGCGGCGACCCCCGACCCCGCCCGCGAGGGGAGGGGGGAGTGAGAAGTATGGCACGTTCTGCTCCCCCTCCCCTTGCGGGAGGGGGTTGGGGGGAGGGGTCGCCCCCGATGCGAAAACTGGTGCTGTTCGGCGCCATCCTGATCACGCTGACGCTCGCCGGTCTATCGCTGCACCGACCGGCGGGAGCCATCACGATGCCTTCGCCGCGCGCGACGGATATTTTCGTCGGGCTGATGGCGGCGGCTGGCTGCGTCTATCTCTTGGCCGTGCGAGTGGTGCTGCGGACCAGCCCGCCGCGCCTCGCGGCGTGGCTGGTGCTCGCCGTCGCGCTCGCGTTGCGGCTGTCGGTGCTGTTCGCGCCGCCGTTCCTGTCGAGCGACGTGTTCCGCTATGTCTGGGACGGCAAGGTGCAGACGGCGGGAATCAACCCCTATCGCTATGTCCCCGCCGATCCGGTGCTCGCCCCATTGCGCGATACGGCGGTTTATCCCCTCGTCAACCGCGCCGAGTACGCGCGCACGATCTATCCCCCGGCGGCGCAGGCCGTCTTCGCCCTCGTCGCGCGAATCGACCCGAGCGTGCTCGCGATGAAGGCGACGATGGTGGCCTTCGAGTTCGCGGCGATGCTGGCGATGCTGCGCCTGCTCGACATCGCGGGCCAGTCGCGCGCGCGACTGCTGATCTACGCCTGGAATCCGCTCGCCGTCTGGGCCTTCGCCGGCAACGGGCATGTGGACGCGCTGGCGATCGGGCTGATCGGGCTCGCGCTGCTGGCGCGCGCGCGCCTGCGCGACGGGTTGGCGGGCGCACTGCTGGGCGCGGCGATCCTGGTGAAGTTCCTGCCCGCCGCGATCGCGCCCGCGCTATGGCGGCGGTTCGATTGGCGGATGCCGCTGGCCTGCGCTGTCGTCATCGCCGCGCTCTATGCCTGCTATCTCGGCGCGGGCCGCCATGTGCTCGGCTTCCTGCCCGGCTACGCCGCCGAGGAGGGGATCGACCGGGGCGACGCGTTCTGGCTGCTCGCCGGAATCGGCGAGATGGCGCGCGTCACGCCCGCGATAACGGCGCTCTACGAGGCGCTGGCGGCCGTCGCGCTCGGAACCCTCGCGTTCCTCGTCGCGTTCCGCATCCCGCGCCCGGCCGATCCCGGCGCCGATATCGTGCGCGTCTGCGCCTCCGCCGCGATGCTCGCGGGGGCGGCGGTCGCGGCGCTCAGCCCGCACTACCCCTGGTATTTCGCCTGGCTCGCGCTTCCGTGTTGCCTCGCGCCGCTGCGCAGCATCATTTATCTCTCGGTGGCGGCGCTGCTTCTTTATCTGGACCCGTTCAACGAGCGGTTCCTTTGGGCCTCGCTCCTCTACGTGCCGGCGATCGTCCTCGCCGTGCTGGATGCGAGGCGCCACTGGCCCGGACGCATCGCCTCATCGGCCCAAGCTGTCGAAAGGAACGCCTGATGTCGGTCGCGACCATGCCGAACCCGCGCCGCTATTTCGAGACCGTGGGCGGGTCCCGCACGGCCGAGGCCACCGCGCCCGCCGTCTGCCTTTATCTGGAGGTGACCAACCGCTGCAACCTGCTGTGCGAGACCTGCCCGCGCACGTTCGAGGCGCTGGAGCCGCCAGCGGACATGAGCTGGGAGCTGTTCACGCGGATCGTCGATCAGGCGCCCGATGTCGCCCGCGTGGTGCTGCATGGCGTCGGCGAGCCGATGCTGGTGCGCGATCTGCCGCGCATGATCCGCTATCTCAAGGATCGCGGCATCCATGTGCTGTTCAACACCAACGGCACGCTGCTCTCGCCGAAGAAATTCGAATGGCTGGTGGAATCCGGTCTCGACGAGTTGCGGGTGTCGATCGACGCGGCCGACGCGGCCACCTACAAGCAGGTGCGCGGCAAGGATTTCTTCCATCGCATCGTGCGCGACGTCGGCCGGTTCAGCGCTTATCTGCGCGAGCGCGGGCTTGAACGGCCGCGCGTGTCGCTGTGGCTGACCGGGCTGAAGGAGACGGTGGAGCAGCTTCCCGCGCTGGTGCGGCTCGCCGCCTCGATGGGCGTGCGCGAGGTGCATCTGCAACGCCTGGTGTATGACGAGCATGGCTTCGGGATGGCGCGGCCGGATTCATCGCTGTTCGAGAAGACCCGGGCCGAGGAGCAGGCGGCGATCGACGCGGCGCAAGCGATCGGGGCGGAGCTTGGCGTCACGCTCGACGCATCGGGCGCGACCGAGCCGGGCCTCAGCCTCAAGCGCCAGCAGGACGATCGCCCCTGGTCGGCGTGCCGGCGGCCGTGGTCGCTGATGTATTTCACCGCGCACGGCCGGGCGCTGCCGTGCTGCATCGCGCCATTCTCGGCGCGCGGCTACGACAGCTACACGCTGGGCGACGCGACACAGCAGACCCTGCGCGAAATCTGGAACGGCGCCGCGTATCGGGATTTCCGCGCCGATCTGCTGGGCGACACGCCGCCGAAACCGTGCCAGGGCTGCGGGCTGCGCTGGAGCTTGTGAGTGCCGCCGCGCGTCGTCGCCATCATCCCGGCGCTGAACGAGGCCGGCGCGATCGGCCCGACGGTCGCGGGCCTGCCGCGCGCGATTGTCGACCTGATCCTCGTCGTGGACGGCGGCAGCGCCGACGCGACGGTTAGGGAAGCCCAAGCGGTCGGGGCCGAGGTGCTGATCGAGCGCGGGGCGGGCTATGGCCGGGCCTGCGCGCTTGGTGCAGCGCGTGCCGGCGCGCTCGGCGCAACGGTGCTGCTGTTCCTTGATGGCGACGGCGCCGACCCGGCCGAGGCGGCGGGACGCATCGTGGGTCCGGTTTTGGCGGACGAGGCCGATTTCGTGCTCGCAACGCGCACGCGCGCCGGGCGGGAGGCGGGCAGCATGGGGCCACACCAGATTCTCGCCGGCCGGCTGATCGGCCGCGCGGTGGGGCTGATCTGCGGCGTGCGCTACACCGACATGTCCGCCTTCCGCGCCATCCGCGCCGACCGTCTGGCCGCGCTCGGGATGCGGGAGACGACATACGGTTGGAATTTGGAGATGCAGATGCGCGCCGCCCATGCGCGGCTGCGCGTGCGCGAGGTGCCGCTTGCCTATCGACGGCGAATCGCAGGGCGCTCCAAGGTCGCGGGCAATTTGCGCGGCACGCTGAAGGCGGGGCGCCGGATCGTGGGCACCTTGCTGCGCGTCGGATGGGCTTTGCGGTAGGAGGCTGCCGAACGCGCCGGCTACGATCCGGCCACGCTGCGTGGCCCGTATCGGGGACGTCGCGCCCTCAAGAAGCCCTTCCACCTCCAGCCGCTGGAACGAGCGCTGGCCGCGTTCGCGGCCGCGCCGACCCGCTGGCCGCGTTCGGCGGCGTCCCACAGCAGTCGCGCGTCGAAGCTGCGCGAGGCAAGCATGGAGATGACGACGACCGCCAGGAACGCCGAAGAGCCACCGTACACGTTGATATGCGCAAGCTGGCCGAACTGCACCATCGGGGTGAAGACGACAACCGTGAACGGGTCGAGGTTCGACCATCGCCCGACGGCGTTGATGACCCGATAGACGCGCGTCTTCGTGCGCAGGCGCCGCGTCGAGCGGGTGTGGATGGAGACGAACAACCAAGTCAGGCCGGCCAGCTTGAAGATCGGGATCCCGAGGCTGGTGCAGAAGATCAGCACGCCGAGCGGCGCATAGCCGTTGTTGAACAGCAGCACGATGCCGGCGAAGATCGTATGCGGGTGCGGGATGCCGACTTCGTAATACGCGCTCATCGGAAAGTAGTTTGACACAGGCAGCAGCACCCAGCCCGCGAGCACCATCGCGTGACAACGGGTCAGCGCCCGCCTCCGGCGCCGGTGCAGGGGGGCGCGGCACCGCGGGCAGCGCCCGCCAACCAGGCGCGCTGGCAGCACGAGGTCGCAGGTCGTGCAGGCGATCGGGTCCGATCCCGCCTCCATCGTCGGCACGGCGATCCGGCGCCAGACCGCGCGACTGTCCAGGCAGGCGCGGGTCAGCATGGTCATGAACGCGGCGCCGATCAGGGCATAACCGCCGACGTCGATGCTGACCGGGATCAGCGCGACCACGCGGCCCCAACCGATTGCGGCGCCGAGCAGGATCACGTCGGCCATCGCCCAGTCGTCGAGCACCTCGGCATAGCGGAACGTGGGTCCGATCCAGGGATCGCGCCGTTCCAGCTTCACCGCCGTCAGTACCGCGATCAGCAGCACGAACCGCGCGAAGGGCAGGAAGATCCCCTCCAGCGCGCAGACGATCGCCATCAGCGGCCAGCCCTGCGCCCAGATGCTCTGGATCCCGGAAAAGAGGTGTATGCTGGCGACTAGGCCGGCCGGCGCACGCACGGTGAGCAGCGTGAGCGCGTTCGCTGGCAGCAGCAGCAGCAGCGCCGCCAGCGCGCAGGCGAGCGCTGCGTCCAGACTGCGGCCGGTCCTGCGCTCCAGCACGTCGCCGCAACGCCGGCACTCGATGTGGCCGCGCTCGGGGGGCGGCGGCATCGTCTGGATGGTCGCGCATTGCGGGCAGGCGATGACGTACGCGGGCACGGCCGGGGCCTCCACGCAACAAATGCCGGAGCGCGGCATGGGTCGCGTCCGCCGCCCGTGTCCGCGCCGGAATTGATCGCGGGTCGCGCCCTCCCCCCGACCCCCTCCCGCTAGGGGAGGGGGAGCAGGAAACGCGGCCTTCTCTTCTCCCCCTCCTCTGCGGGAGGGGGTGGGGGGGGAGGGCGCGCGCGATGAGCCGGCCTTCTACTCGGCGGCGTCGCGCCGTCTTGCTGGGGTTTTTCTGACGGCGGCTTTGCGCGCGGCCTTCCGCTTCGCGGGTTTCGCCTTGGCAGCCCGTTTGGCCGGGGCCGCCTTTTTCGCCGCCGGGGCATTGGTTGGCGCCTTCCTGGCGGAGGCCCCCCGCTGCTTGCGCCTCGGGGCGCCGCGCGGCTTCAGCGTCTTGCCCTTCTCTGCCAGCAGCGCCAGCCCTTCGGCCAAGGTCACGTCGTCCATCGCGGTGCCGCGCGGCAGGTTGGCGACCGTGTTGGCGTGCTGCACGAACGGACCGAAGCGGCCCTTGCGCACCGCCACGGGCTGACCGTCTCGCGGATGCGGGCCGAGCGTCCGCACATTGGCCATCTTCTTGGCCAGCAGATCGACTGCGCGATTGATCCCGACGGCCAGCACATCGTCGTCGCGGTCCAGCGACCCGTACACCGCGCCCATGCGGACGAACGGCCCGAAGCGGCCGATCCCCGCCTCGATCGGCTCGTGGGTCTCGGGGTGGATGCCGATCACCCGCGGCAACGACAGCAGCGCGATGGCCTGCTCCAGCGTGACCTGCGCCCCGTCCATCCCGCGCGGCAGCGAGGTGCGGCGCGGCTTCGGCGCCTTCTTGTCCTCCGACGCCTCGCCCTGCTGGACATAGACCCCGTAAGGGCCGCGTCGCACCGTGATTTCCTCCCCAGTCTCAGGGTTGTGGCCCAGCGTCCGCATTCCCTCCTTCAGCGTCTCGCCCTCCTCCTCCCCAGTCTCGATCCCGAGGCGGCGGGTGTACTGGCAGGCCGGGTAGTTGGAGCAGCCGATGAAGCTGCCAAACCGGCCGAGCTTCAGGCCCAGCCGGCCGGTGCCGCAGGCTGCGCAGAGGCGGGGGTCCGAGCCGTCCTCGCGCGCGGGGAAGAAGTGCGGGCCGAGGTCCTGGTCGAGCGCGGAGATGACGTCGCTGATCTTCAAATCACGGGTCTGCTCGACCGCCTTCGAGAATTCCTCCCAGAAGTCGCGCATCACCGCGCGCCAGTCGGTCTGCCCGGCGGAGACGTCGTCGAGCTTCTCCTCCATCTCGGCGGTGAAGCCGGTCTCGACGTAATGCTCGAAGAAGCTGGTCAGGAAGGCGGTGACCAGCCGGCCGCGGTCCTCGGGCATGAAGCGGCGCTTGTCCAGCCGGACGTATTTGCGGTCCTGCAACACCGTCAGGATGGAGGCGTAGGTGGAGGGGCGGCCGATCCCAAGCTCCTCCAATTTCTTCACCAGACTGGCTTCGGAGAAGCGCGGCGGCGGCTGGGTGAAGTGCTGGAGGGCGTTGACGTCGCCGCGTCTCAGGGGATCGCGCTCGGCCATCGGCGGCAGCATCCGGCTGTCTTCTTCGGACTCGCCCGTCTCGGTGTCGTCGCGATCCTCGCGATAGAGTTTCAGGAACCCGTCGAAGGCCACGATCGAGCCGGTGGCGCGGAGGCGAAGCCCTTTCCCGTCGGTGATCTCGACCGACACCTGATCCAGTTCGGCCGACTGCATCTGCGAGGCGACGGCGCGCTTCCATACCAGCTCGTAAAGCCGGCGCTGATCCGAGCTGAGATAGCGGGCGACGGAGTCGGGAGTGCGCGTGACATCGGTGGGGCGAATTGCCTCGTGCGCCTCCTGCGCGTTCTTCGCCTTGCTGGTGTATTCGCGCGGCGCGGCCGGCAGGTAGTCGGGGCCGTAGGTGCCGCCCACATGTTCACGCATGGCGTGGATCGCCTCGCGCGCCATCTGCACGCCGTCGGTGCGCATGTAGGTGATCAGGCCCACGGTCTCGCCGCCCAGGTCGGCGCCCTCATAGAGCTGCTGGGCGGTGCGCATCGTCTGCTGCGCGCCAAAGCCGAGCTTGCGCGAGGCCTCCTGCTGCAAGGTCGAGGTGGTGAAGGGCGGCGGCGGGTTGCGCTTGACGCGCTTGCGCTCGACCGAACCGACCGTGAAGGTGCCCGCCTCGACCGCCGCCTTGGCGCGCAGGGCCAGCGCCTCGGTGTTAAGGTCGAACTGGTCGAGTTGCTTGCCGTCGAGATGCGTCAGGCGCGCGGTAAACGGGGCGCCCGCCGGGGTGGTGAGCAGCGCCTCCACCGTCCAGGTACTCGCGCGGGCGGAACGCCTCGATCTCGGCTTCGCGCTCGCAGATCAGGCGCAGCGCGACCGATTGGACGCGCCCGGCGCTGCGGCTACCGGGCAGCTTGCGCCACAGTACCCGGCGAAAGGGTGAAACCCACGAGATAGTCCAGCGCGCGGCGGGCCAGGTACGCCTCGATCAGCGGCTGGTCGAGGTCGCGCGGGGCGGCGAGGGCGGCGCGGATCGCGGTACGGGTGATCTCGTTGAAGCTGATGCGCCGGACCTCGACGCCGCGCAGCGCCTTCTTCTCATCGAGCATGTTGCGCACGTGCCACGAGATCGCCTCGCCCTCCCGGTCCGGGTCGGTGGCGAGATAGAGCGTGCGCGCGCCCTTCAGCGCCTTGGCGATGGCGCTGACCTGCCGCTCGCCCCGCGCGTCGGACTCCCAGTCCATCGCGAAATCCTGCTCCGGACGCACCGAGCCGTCCTTGGGCGGCAAATCCCGCACATGGCCAAAGCTCGCCAGGACGGTGAACCTGTCACCGAGGTAGCGATTGATGGTCTTGGCCTTGGCCGGAGATTCGACGACGACGACGTCCGTCATTTTGTCCTGTGCGTCGGCCGGAGGATCGAAAGCTAGGGCGCGGTCAGTGCGACCCGCGCCCCCGAAAGCGTCTCGATCCGTCCGGCGAGTTCCAGTTCAAGCAGCACCGCCATCACGGCGGCCGGGGAGAACTGGCAGCGGCGCACGAGATCGTCAACCGGCGTGGGCGAGGCGTCGAGCTATTCAACTACTTGCGAGCGAGCCGCCGCAAGCTCCTTGAGCGGCTCCGGCGGATCCTCCCAGCAGGGCGGCGGCTCGGCCAGCCCGACCTCCTCCGGCGCACCCCGCGCGAACAGCGGCGCGCGCGCGAGACCGGCTCGCAGCGGATGGTCCGGCAGGTTGTCGAGCACGTCGGACGCGGACTCCGTCAGATGCGCGCCTTGGCGGATCAGGTCGTTGGAGCCCCGCGCACGCGGGTCGAGCGGGGAGCCGGGGACGGCGAACAGCTCGCGCCCCGCCTCCTGCGCCAGCCGTGCAGTGATCAGGCTGCCCGAGCGCGGCGCGGCCTCGATCACCACCACTCCCAGCGAAAGCCCGGCGATCAGACGGTTGCGCCGCGGGAAATGGCGGGCCTGCGGCACGGTGCCGAGCGGGGCCTCGGTGAGCACCGCGCCCCCCTCCGCGACCCGGCGCTGCAAGTCGGCGTGCTCGGCCGGATAGGGCTGGTCGAGGCCGCCGGCTACGGCGGCCACGGTGCGACCGGTGCGCAGTGCGCCCGCGTGCGCGGCCGCGTCGATGCCGCGAGCAAGCCCCGAGACGATCACCAGCCCGGCGCCGGCCAGCTCCTCGGCCAGATTTGCGGCCATCCGCTGGCCGTTGGCCGAGGCGTTGCGCCCGCCCACCAGTGCGACGGCACGATCCGATAGCGCGGCGACATCGCCCAGAATCGCGATGAGTGGCGGCGCATCGTCCAGCAACGCGAGTAGCGACGGATACCCCGGTTCGCCGAGCACGAGCAGCCGGCCGCCGATGGCCCGCACTCCGTCGATCTCGCGCGTCGCCTCGCCCACGCTCGGGATGCGCGGCGCCGCGCTCCGTCCGCCCGTCCGGGCGAGTTCCGGCAGCGCCTCCAATGCCCGCGCGGGCGTGCGATAGCGGGCGAGCAGCCGTCGCCACGCGACGGGGCCGACTCCCTCGGCGCGCGCGAGGCGCAGGTGGTCGATCGGGTCCGGGGCGGCATCGGCGCGCATGGCGGCTCCTTCCGCTCACGCCCTCTGCCGCATTCAGCCTGGATGGCCGATCCTGGGCTCCTGGCCGGCGAGAAGGCGGCGGATGTTGGCGTGGTGTCGAACGAACACAAGCACGCCGATGCCCAACGAGAGCTTAACGACCCCGCCGTCGGCCAGCGCCCACGCGAACAAGGGGGCGAGGGCGAACGCCGCCAGCGTCGCGAGCGAGGAGAAGCGGGCAAGTTTGGCAATGATCAGCCAGGTGACGCACCACAGCACACCGACCGGCCATGCGATGGCCAGTAGCACGCCGAGCCCCGTGGCCCCCCCCTTGCCCCCCCGGAAGCCGAGCCAGATCGGAAAAAGGTGACCCAGCACCGCGCCGCCGCCCGCCCACAGCGCCGCCGCGTGGCCGCCGAGCCAGCCGGCCAGGAGCACCGCAGCCGCGCCCTTCGCGCCATCGAGCAGCAAGGTCGCGGCGGCCAATCCCTTGCGTCCCGTCCGCAGCACGTTGGTCGCGCCGATATTGCCCGACCCGATGGCGCGGATGTCGCCCAGCCCGGCCAGCCGGGTGAGCAGCAATCCGAACGGGATGGAGCCGAGCACGTAGCCGAGGAGAAGGTAGGGTGCGCCGGTCATGGAACGCTCACCCCACCGCGCCGTCGTCCGTCACCACCGCGGGCCAGCGCAGCCGCATCCGCCGCACCTCCTCGCGTTCCACGGCGGCGCGCTCGCCCGAGGAATGGTGGCCGAGCGAGAGGGATTCGTAGTGCATCAACTCCGCCTCCGCGCAGAAGACGATCCGGTGCCGGAGACCATTTGACCGGTTCCATCGCGAGCCGGATCATTGAAGGACGTATATCCAAACCAGCAGCGTCGCGGCGGAGAAGAGCGTCGTCGTCGAAACGGTGGCGGCCACGAGGTCGTGCTCGACGTCGTATTCGCCGGCGAGCACATAGGCCGTCTTTGCCGTTGGCACCCCGGCGCAGATTACCGCCGCAAGCGTCTGAAACGGGCCCAGCCCGCACGCACGGGCCACGACCCACACGACCGCAGGCACCGCGAAGAGCTTCACCAAGCTGAGCAGCAACGAGGCACGCCAGTCGTGCCGCAACGCCGATATTGAGAAGCCGAGCCCGATCGAGAACAGGGCGCAGCCTGTCAGCGTGTCTCCGAAGATGCGGGCGAGGTCGCCGAGCGGCGTCGGGACAGGAAGGCCCGACAGCGACCAGACGAGCCCAAGCACGGTTGAGACGATCAACGGGTTGACCAGGATGAGGCGCACCGATGCGCCGGCGCCGCGCCGGCTGTTTGCCATTTCGCGGTCCCGCTCGAGCAACCCGATGAGCGGCGGGAACATCAGCACCGCGACCAGCACCGTCGCGACCGCTGCCGCGAGGACGCCGCGCGCGCCGTACAAGGCATTCAGCACGGGGAGCGCGACAAAGCCCGTATTCGTCATCGTAGCGCTCGCCCCGATAAGCGCGCTTGGTCCCGCGCCACGATTCCCCAGGATCCGTGCCGCGGCATAGACCGCGCCAAAGCAGAGCATAGAGCCGCCGCCAAACGCAGCAATAAATCCCCATTCCATGAGCGCGTCGAGCCTCTCCTCCGCGATGGTGAGGAAGACGAGCGCTGGCATCGCAACGTTATACGCGAACTGCACGAGTGGCCCGGCCAGCGAGCGCGGCAGATACCCACTTGCCCCTGCGATCCATCCGCTCAGGATAACGGCGAACACCGGTAATACGAGGAGGGCAATAGTCATGCGATCGTAGCCTCTACGAAATCCCCGCGTCCGGCACCTTCTGTCGACAGACCGCGAAATATGGCTGAGGGACGCGCTGAAGGTAAGTTGTAGGGTGCGCCAAGCCCATCCGCCAGCAGGCGTTCGGCCGCGTGCTTGACGTTTCGATCTCGGCAAGGCGACACTGCGCCGATGGACCGGGTGACGCGCTGGAGCCCTGCCATTGCGGTAAGCACGAAACGAGGTACTGGCGCGCATGGGGCCTGATCATGAGCGAGGCTGAACACCAGTACACACCACCGGAAATCGCACTGGCGGCCGCCCTCCCGCCGGGCGTGTCCAGCTTCCTCGACGGCACGAACCTGCTCGCTAAGACGCAGGCACTGCGTCTTGCGACCGTCGACACCGCTGGGTGGCCACACGCCTCGCTGCTGAGCGCGGGAGACGCGCTGGCCCTGCCGCCGCAGGGCATTCGCTTCGCGGTGTTCGGGCAATCTGCCACGGCGGAGAACCTGCGGCGCGATGGGCGGCTGGCACTCACCCTGTCGTTCGACGGCGGGATGCACGAGTTGCGGATGCGCGCCCGCCCCATCTCCAATCCGAATAGCGGCCTGCCGCTCGCCTTCTTCGAAGCGGCGCTCGAGACGGCGCGCTTTCACAAGGCACCCTACGCCACCGTCACCAGCGGCGTCAGCTTTGCGTTGCATAAGCCCGATGCCGTCCTGCCGCGCTGGCAGTGTCAGATCAATGCCCTCCGCGCCGCCTCGTGAGCCGAGCAGGCCAATGCCCGCTTACCCGGACCTTCGTGCCTTCCTTGCCGCCCTCGACCAGGAAGGCCAGCTTCTGAAAATCAACGACCCCGTCGATCTGGAGCCCGATGTTCCCGCCGCCGGCTGCGCGCTGACCCGCGTCGGCGAAGGCAGCCCCGCTCTGCAGTTCAACCAGATCAGGGGCTACACCAATGCCCGGCTCGTGGTGAACGTCCACGGCTCCTGGCCGAACCATGCCATGGCGCTGGGGCTGGCGAAGGACACGCCGCAACGGGAGCAGTTCTTCGAGTTCGTCCGCCGCTACCAGCAATATCCGGGCGAGATCGCGAAGGTCGCCTCCGCGCCGTGGCAGGAGGTCGTGGTCGACCGCGACATCAACCTGTTCGATCTCATGCCGCTGTTCCGCGCCAACCGGGGCGACGGCAGCTTCTTCATCGATAAGGCCTGCATTATCAGCCGCGACCCGGACGATTGGAACAACGACAACGTGGAGAATGTGGGCTGCTATCGGCTGCAGGTGAAAGGGCGCAACCGGCTTGGCATCCAGCCCGTGCCGCAGCATGACATCGCCGTGCAGCTCGCCCACGCCGAGGCGCGCGGCGAGGACCTGCCGGTCGCCATCACCGTCGGCAACGATCCCCTCATTCTGCTGATGGCGGCAACGCCGATGCTCTACAAACAGCTCGAATACAAGATGGCCGGGGCGATGCAGGGTGCGCCCTACAAGGTGGTGCAGCTCGCCAACGGCCTGCAGGTGCCGGTCGGCTCGGAATATATCCTGGAGGGCCGGATCCTTGCGCGGCAACGCGAGATAGAGGGGCCGTTCGGCGAATTCCCCGGCTACTATTCGGGCTGCCATCTCTACCCCATCATCGAGATCGACCGCGTCTCGCACCGCAAGGACCCGATCTTCGACGCGGTCTATGTCGGCCGCCCCTGGACCGAGCTCGACTATCTCCAGGCGATGACGACGAGCGCGCCGGTCTACATGCAGCTCAAGGAGACGTTCCCGGAGGTGGTCGCGGTCAACGCGCTCTACACCCACGGCCTCGTGCTCATCGTCTCCACCAAGACGCGCTATGGCGGCTTCGCCAAGGCGGTCGGCTTGCGCGTGCTCTCGACCACGCACGGGCTCGGCTACGCCAAGGTCGTCATCGTCGTGGATGCCGACGTCGATCCGTTCGACCTCGCACAGGTCATGTGGGCGATCTCGGTGAAGGTGAATCCGTCCGGCGACGCCGTCATTATCCCGAACTTGTCCGAGAACCTGCTCGACCCCGCCTGCGAGCCGAGCGGCATGTCGTCGAAGATGATTATCGACGCAACGACCCCGATCGCCCCCGATCGGCGCGGCGACTACGGCGAGGAGTTGGACACGCCCGCGGCGACCGCCGCTTGGCAGCAGAGGATAGCCAAGATGATGAAGGACAAACGCACATGAGCGACGGTACCCCCGCCGCTTGCCCGCGCTGCCGCGCGAAGGCCGTGACGGTGATGAGCGCCTCGCCCGTGCCGGGCGTCTGGACGATCTTCGGATGCCAGACGTGCCTCTATGTCTGGCGGTCGACGGAGCCGGAGGAAAACCGCAACCCCGACCTCTATCCGGCCGCCTTCCACTTGGATCCAAGGACCCTGCACGCCCTCCCCGTTTCTCCGCCAATTCCGCCGTTGCGGGAAAAGGCAAGCTGACGTCGCGCAACCTGCTGTTCAACCGGGGAGACGCACGGTCAGGTCCGGCATCAGTCCGGGCCGCCGCACATCCAACCTCAGGCGTAGGCCGACGGCAGCCGCCGGCTAACATCCTCGCTTCTGCTGCCCGGTCCACCGTTCGACCAGGCCAGCTTCCAGACCGAACAGATCCAGCACCCGCCCCACCGTATGGTCCACGATGTCCGCCACGCTCGTCGGGTGCGTGTAGAACGCTGGCACGGGCGGGAATATGACCGCGCCATTTTCCGTCGCGGCCAGCATGCTGCGGATGTGGCCCGCATGGAGCGGCGTCTCGCGGAACACCAGCACAAGCCGGCGCCGCTCCTTGAGACAGACATCCGCGGCTCGTGTGAGGAGGCCATCCGTCGTGGAATGGGCTATTTCAGCCAGGCTGTGCACCGAGCACGGCGCGACTACCATCCCGATGGTGGTGAAGCTTCCCGATGCGATGGCAGCTCCGATATCGGCGTCGGGATATATGTGATCCGCCATGCTTCGGAGCTCGTGCATGGTCATGTCTGTTTCGTAACTTAAAGTCCGTTCGCCAGCCTTCGTGACGACCAGATGGGTCTCGATCTCCAGTCCGCGCGCCACCTGCAACAATCTGATGCCATACGCGACGCCAGTCGCGCCGCTGATCCCTATGATAAGTCTTTGGCGCTGCATGACTGACGAGCTGCCTTGACGACGGGTGGACAGGGCCTCCGATGCGGACACGATGGGGGAACTATATTTGGTTCGCAAGTTGCCGGCAGCTTTTCTCGACCGGAACCTGCCGTTCCGCTCCCGGCCAAGTTCAGCTGTCGAGCAAGCCTCAACGAATGTCCGCTCTGGCCGGCAGCCGAAATTCGACCCGACCCAATACCCTACCGACAGCATCCGCTCAGCCACGCCGCCTTTCGCACCCGCGGCGGAAAGGCAAGCTCCCCCTCCAGTCCCCGCGTCAGCGACAGGTTGGGGCTGTGGAACGGGTCGTCCGCCACCACCAAGGGCCAGCGCAGCCGCATCCGCCGCACCTCCTCGCGTTCCACGGCGGCGCGCTCGCCCGAGAAATGGTGGCCGAGCGAGAGGGATTCGTAGTGCATCAGCTCCGCCTCCGCGCAGAAGACGATGCGGTGTCCGGCTTCGCGCAGCCGCAGGCAGAAATCGACGTCGTTGAAGGCGATGGGATAGCTCTCGTCCATTCCCCCGATCGCCTGGTAGGCGGCCCGACGCGTGAGCAGGCAGGCGCCGGTGACGGCCGACAGCTCCTGGCTCAGAACGGCGCGGTGCGCGTAGCCCGGCGCGCGCCGGGGCAGGCCGCGATGCGCGTGCTCGGCGAGGCCCGCCAGCCCCATGATGATCCCGCCATGCTGGATCGTCTCGTTTTCATAAAGGAGCCGCGCGCCCGCCGCGCCCACCTCAGGGTCGGCGAAGTGGCCGAGCATGACATCCAGCCAATCCGGCGCGGCCGGCGCGACGTCGTCGTTCAGCAGACACAGGAATTCGGCGCCGGTCTGACGGGCGCCGAAATTGTTGGCGGCCGCGTAGTTGAACCGCTCGACCGGGAAATTCACCACGCGCACGCGGGAATCGTCGCCGATGGCGGCGAGCGTTGCGCATTGCGCCGGGTCCAGCTTCGTCGCCTGCGAGACGACGATCAGCAGTTCCAGCGCATCATGGTCGGTCCGGTCCAGCACCGCGCGCAGGCATCGCCGCACATGCGCCGCTCGCAGCGCCGAGGGCACGACCAGGGCGACGGAGCGTGCCCGCGCGCCCGCCAGAACCGGCTGCACGCGCAACGGCAGCGCGTCCGCCGTGATCCGTGCCGTCCCTCCCACGCGGGCGAGGTGCGCGCGCGCCGCCTCCGCGATCGCCGCGGGGGGCGCGGCCTCCGCGTCCCATCTTCGGTGCGCCAGCACGAAGGGTACCCGCCGCGTCTCGCCCGCGCGCCCGGCCTCGTGCAGACGCAGCCAGAGATCGAGCCGCAGCACCTCGGCCCACTCCGCCGTTTCCGGTGCGTGCGCGGCGAGCCAGTCGCGCCGGAACAGCCACAGGCCGCGCGTCAGCGTTCCGGAGAGCATCAGGGCGCGATTCGGCTCCGGCTTGAACAGCGGGACGGTGCGCGCGCCATCCGGCGCGATCGCGTCCTCGTCTGTGCATAACGCGGATGGAGTGCCGTTGCGCGCCATCCATTCCCCGAGCAGGGCGATCGCGTGCCGGGGCAGCACCTCGCCGGCCTGCAAAATCGCCACATAGGGTTCCGTTGCGCCGATCAGCGCCGGGGCGAGCGGAGCGCCGTGCGCCAGCGCGCGGGCGCACACCGGAACCGCCTGCGCCGCGAGCGAACCGAGTGTTGTTCGCGCCGCCGCCGTCTCGGTCCCCTCGGCGCACATCACCAGGGCAAGCACGCCGGGCCACTCCGCACGGCGAGGCGAGGCGAGCAGACGCGCGATGTCGTCGATCGACCAGTGATCGAACAGCATGGTCCAGAGTTCATAAGACTCCGGCATGGACTCGCCGCTCGCCTTCGCCAGCGCGCCCCGCACGCGGCGGCCCCAGCCGGCACGCCCGCCGAGGGCGGCCCGCAGGATGGGCCGGGGCGCGCGAGTCAGGAGACGCGCCGCGGCGCCAACCCGCGACACCGGACGCACAAGCAGCGGCATCTGGGACGGCGGGTGCGGCATGCCGAGCAATTCCACGCGCAACTCCCGCGCTTCGGGCAACATATAGAGGAGCAGTCGCGGCGCTCCCCCGCGCCCCGGCGCGGCCAGCAAGGTCAGGGCAATTTCGCCGTCGAGATCGAGGACGAAGACCGCGCGCGCCTTGGGCGGCAGCTTCGGCAGGCGGAGCGCGCACCAGCGCGCGCGCAGGCTCGTGGGGATGGCGGCGGCGAGAACGCGGCCTGCCGGGCTCGTCAGGGTAAGGGTCAAGGCATGCATCGGCTCGCGCCTGTTAGCATCCCGGCCCAGCGCCCAGATAGGGCGCATGACGGACACATTTCCACCTGATCTGCCGGCGCTCGCGCGCGCGGCGGTGGAGGACGGTCTTCGCCGCTACTTCGCCGATCGCCACGCGCGGGTCCGCCCGTTCGTGGATCGGCATTTCGCGTTTCGGGGAACCTTGGGGCTGCATCGGGCCGCCTTGGGAGCGGACATCGTCCGCGCGCCCGCCAATCTCTTTCTGGCCGCCCCGCACGCGGCGATGAAGGGAGCGGGTTTGCTTGCCGGGTGGCTCGGCGCCGCGCGAATCGGGCGGGCGCTGGAACGGCGGAACCTGCTGCTGCGGACTGATGTGGGTCGCGAGATCGAGTGGCTGGTGTTCACCGAACTGCTGGAACTGCCGTGCCGTCAGCGCGGGCGCGAATCGGGCCGCGATGCGCTCGCCGAGGCGATCCTGGCCGACCCGCGCGTGACCGCGGCGGCCGCGACGCTGCTCGCGCCGATCGGTGCACGGGGCGACGACCCGGCGTTCCGCGCCCGATTGAGCGAGGCGATGGCCAGCTACGCGGCGACCCGCGCGGCGGCGGCGGAGATCACCACCTCGTTGCTGACGCTCGGCACCGGGGCGCTCGCCATCAAGCAACTCACGCCGGGCGCCGTTTCGCTCGGCCCGGCGCTCGCCGCGATCCTGGCTCAGCAGGCGGCGATCGCCTCGTTCCCGCTGGGCGCCGGGCTGGGTGGCCTGTGGTACGGCCTGTTTCCCGTCGCGCCGTCCATCGCTTTGGTCACGGGGCTGACCGGCGGGCTGATGCTGGCCGCCGCCGGCGCGGCCGCCTTCGCCGGCATCGTCGCCGACCCGGTGCAACGCCGGCTCGGTCTGCACGAGCGGCGGCTGCGGCGGATGCTGGGCGCGCTGGAGCGCCAGATGCTCGATCCAGCCGCGCCCGCCTTTGCGGTGCATGACCATTATGTTGCGCGCCTGCTCGATCTCTTCGACCTGCTCGGCTCGGCGTGGCGCCTTGCTCACCGGTGAGGTCGGGTTGTGGCGGCCGACTTGGCGCTTCGAGCATCCGGGCAGGCAGACCTATTGGAGGCGTACGCCTGATCGCGCTGGACCCGGCGAAGGGCATCAGGCTCTCGACTGAGGCGACCAAGCAGGCTGCGGACGCGTGCCCTCCCCGTCATGCCCGCGAAGGCGGGCACCCACGTCTTTGCACGACCCGTAAGTGACTCCAGAGAGTATGTCTCAGTATATTAACAACTGACTCGTCAGTGGCCGGTGCGGAAATCCGACGCGTTCAGGTGGGTGATCCCGCTCAGCGTGATCTTCGTGTTGTCCGAGAGCGTGATCGCCACCGTCCCGTTCGCGAAGGTTTGGTGCTGCAGCGCCTGATGCACCTCGTCCTTGCCATAACCTGTCAGCGCGATCTTGTCGGGATTCTCGAAGTTTTGGATCAGCACGCTGCCGCCCGCCTCGCCCTTGATGAACGCGAAGATGTCGTTCCCGAAACCCGCGCTGACCGTGGCCGTCCCGGTGCCCGCCACCACCGTATCGCTCCCGCGACCGAGCACGATCGAATCCGTGCCGCTGCCGGCCTTGAACATGTCCGGCCCGCTCGCGAAGGCCCCGGACAGCGTCTCGTTCCCCTCGCCGGCGATCAGGCTTTGCGCCTTGGTGCCCCCGGCATACAGCGCATCGCCGCGGCCGCCGCCGAACAAGGTCGCGCGTCCCAAGCCCGCAAGCAGCAGGTTGTGTCCTCCCGCGCCGCCACGCACCAGCTCGTCCCCGCCGCCGCCCAGGACGGTGTCGCTGCCCATCCCGCCCAGGACACTCGCACTGCCTTTCCCGCCGACGAAGAAGAGATCGCTCGCCCCACCATAGACGAGATCGGAATGGTGCCCGCCGGTGGCGGCGACTGTCTCGGCACCCGCGCCGGCTACCACGGTGTCGTCGCCCGCGGAGTCCACGATGTCGCGGCCCGACCCGAGCTGGATCTGATCGTGCCCGCCTCCGGCCGCGATCGTGTCGTTGCCGCCGCCCAGCGCCCGCACGCGATCATTGCCGCCGCCGAGATTGACGGACCAGCCGCCGGCAACGTCGCCGGGGATCAGGATCGTGTTGTCACCCCCGCCGCCCACGACGGTGCCCGAGCCCCCAGTGGCGATGAAAGTCAGATTGCCGGCACCGGACAGCACCGCCTCGCGCGCGTCGCCCGAGCCGAAGATCACGGCGTTACGCGCCGTGTTGACGACGACATCATAGCCCTTGGGCAGCAGCGTCAGGCCACTCCTCGCCTGCACGAACTCGCCGATCTTGCCCGACGGCACGGGCGGCGGTGGCCCGTCGGTCTGGGCGACCGGAATAACGGACTGCGCCTGCACGGCTTGCGCGATCGAGGCCGCCAGTTGCTGCGCCAGCGTCGCATTCGTGTGCGAATCATAGCGCAATGTCTCCGTGCTCCCGTGAGCCCCGGGAACCGTTATCGTCGCCATTATGCACTCCCTGCATGAAGGCTCAGATTGCACAAAAGAAGACCGCCTTGTCGCGGCTTCGTAATTATCCGTACGTTAAAATGTCGCCTGCCCGGGGCCGGCAGTCTTCATGCGCCGACAGGATCTGCTTTGAGGCCGCAGGCCACCGCTGGCTGCCGCTGGCTGCCGCGAACGGCGGCCCCTGGCCTTCGCGGACATGCCCGCCTAACCTCGGCGTCCTCGGAGAAGGAGGAGGACGCAGCATGGCGGGCATGTTGGACGGCAAGGTGGCGGTCGTCACCGGCTCGGGCGGCGGCATCGGGCGCGAGATCGCGGTCATGATGGCCGGAGCCGGGGCCAAGATCATCATCAACGACGTGGGCGCGTCACTTTCCGGCGAGGGCCTGTCCGCCACGCCCGCGCAGCAGACCAAGCAGGTGATCGAGCAGCGCGGCGGGCGCGCCGAGATCAACACGGACTCGGTCGCCGAGTGGAATTCGGCGCAGAAGATCATCCAGGCGGCGATGGACCATTTCGGTCGCATCGACATCGTCGTGAACAACGCGGGCATCCTGCGCGACGTGATCTTCCACAAGATGACGGCCGACGATTGGACCGCGGTGATCGGCGTCCACCTGAACGGCAGCTTCTTCGTCAGCCGCGCCGCCGCCGAGCATTTCCGCAAGCAGGAGAGCGGCGCCTTCGTCCACATCACCAGCACGTCCGGGCTGGTCGGCAATTTTGGGCAGGCGAACTACTCCGCCGCCAAGCTGGGCATCACCGCGCTGTCGAAGTCGATCGCGCTGGATATGAAGCGCTACAACGTGCGCTCCAACTGTATCGCCCCGTTCGCCTGGAGCCGCATGACCAGCTCGATCCCGGCAAGCTCGCCCGAACAGCAGGTCCGGCTAGAGAAGATCAAGCAGATGACCCCGGACAAGAACGCGCCGATGGCGGTGTTCCTGGCCTCCGACGCCGCGAGGGACGTGAGCGGGCAGGTGTTCGGCACGCGGATGAACGAGTTGATCCTGTTCAGCTCCCCCCGCCCGATCCGCTACGTGCATCGCGCCGAGGGCTGGACGCCGGAATCGATCGCCGAGCACGCGCTGCCGGCCTTGAAGGCCTCGTTCATGCCGCTGGATCGTTCGGGGGACGTGTTCTCGTGGGATCCGCTGTGATCGGGTGATGTGTTCTACTACCACCGGATTCTAGCTGCTGACCCATCGCGCCGGCCGGCCCCTCCCCAGGGGAGGGGGAGAAGAATGCCCGACCAGCGCTTGCTCCTCCCCTCCCTTGCGGGAGGGGTTGGGGGAGGGGTGACGGAACTCTACGGAACCGGTCGCCCCACCCGACGCAGCGATAGCCCGAACTCGAACCAGGCCGCGCCGTGGAAGATCAGCTCGACGCCGATGAGCGTGCCCAGCACCCACAGCCCCGACCAGGGCAGGGTGACGTATAGCCCGACGCCCACGCCGATGCTGATAAGCCCGCCCAGCAGCAGCAGCCCCGACCCGCCTAGGTGCCAATGGCTCACCGCCAGCACCACCCGTGACACGCCGGCCACAATCAGCACGGCAGCGAGCGCGATGGTGAGGACGACCGACCCTTGCACCGGCTGGGCCATGATCAGGAACCCGGCGATGGCATAGAGCACGCCGCTCAGCACATGCAGCAGGAATCCGCCCCAACTGCGGTCCAAAAGGGCGTGCAAAATTTGCAGCACGCCCCCGACCACGAGGGCAGCGCCGATGAACACCGCTCCGACCAGGGTGGCCGCCACCACGTCGTACCAGCAGAAGATGCCCAGCAGGATCTGCAGAATGCCCAGCACGACGAACCAGATCCAGCCGCTGCGGGGCCGGCGGAACGACAGATTGGAGGAGGGCGAGGCGCTCATTGCTCGGCTCAAGGTGGTTGCGTGGCCCAGCACATAGCACGTCGCGCCATGGCCGCGGTTTTATCCGTCGTCAGAGACGGGAAAGATGCGGCGCGATCAGGCTCGCCAGCCGTTCGCACCCGGCCAGGTCGGTCGCGGTGAAGCGCGCGAGGCGCGGGCTGTCGAGGTCGAGCACGCCGCCCACCCGCCCGGCGTGAAGCACCGGCACCACCAGTTCGGAGCGTGAGAGGAGGTCGCAAGCGATATGATCGGGAAATACGGCCACATCGGGGACCAACACCGACCGACGCGTGGCGGCAGCCGCTCCGCAAACGCCGCGTCCGAGCGGGATGCGCGCGCATGCGGGGCGGCCCTGGAACGGGCCGAGCACCAGCTCCTGTCCGCGAACCACATAGAACCCGGCCCAGTTGACATCGGGCAGGCCGTTGTAGATCGCGGCCGCGGCGTTCGCAGTGTTCGCCAGCGGGTCGGTCTCGTCTTCCAGGAGCGCGGCAAGCGCCACGGCCAGTTCCTCGTAGGACGTGGCGACATCCTCCGCTCCCGCAATCCACGGCGCCGGGCGCGCGGCGTCGTGCATCCGCTGCCCGCCCCGTGCGCTGGTCCCTAATGCGTCGCCCGCACCTCGGCGCGCGCCCGCTGCGCCGCCACGTCGGCCGGCAGCTTCAGGTTCAGGCCCGTCGCCGCATCGCGCAGGATCGCGCGCATCTCGCGTAGAAACGCCATGCCGGCGGGCGTACGCTGCACCAGCACGCTGCGCCGATCCAGCGGATCGGTCTTGCGCTTGACCAGATCGAACTCCGTCAGCCGGTCGAGCGCGCGCGTGATCGCCGGCTTGGACACGCCAAGCTTTGCGGCCAGCCCGCGCACCGTCTGCGCCTCGGCCTCCAGATAGCAGGTCAGGAACACCCCAAGTTGTCGCGCCGACAGGTCGGGACCGTCCCGCCGCACCAGCTCCACAATGGTCGTACGCAGCACGCCGGCCAACCCGTCGCCCGCATCGTTGTTGTTGCTGCTCATGTCTGGTACCTTCCTAAACGTACGGCCGTCCGACCGCCCGGCTCGCGACGCTTCCCGTTTCCCGGTTCTATCGTGCCTGCGCCGCCTGCGGCCATCATGTCCGAGCCAGGCTTTCGTCAGGGATCCCCGTCCGCGAGCCACGCTCGTCCCCGCCTGCACTCCCCAACGGCACCAACACCATTTTGGTTGCGCGGCCATCTCACGATGTCTGGACCCAAGTTACGGTTGCGTCACTGATCGCCTCGGGCCGGCTGGCTGGCCCTCCGTCAGCCGACGCTCCGCCATTTTTCGCCACGGCGCATCGGCCGGCGCCTCGGCCAGCGCGCGGCGGAACAGCGCGGCCGACTCCTCCGTCACGCGCCCGTTCGCCTCTGCCGTCGCCTCGGCGGCCTCGGCCGCCAGCGTCGGATCAAACCGAGCGGCGAGCGCCGTGTTCCAGGCCGCCGCCGCGGCGCCCAGATTGCCGAGCCGCGCCTCCGCCCCGCCCAACAGGATGTAGCCCTCGCGCGCCTTCTCCGAGCGCGGATCGAGGCCGCTCAGCACCATCCGCAACCGCTCGACCATGCCCGCCTCGTCGCGCACCCGCTGCTCGGCGGCGGCGATGCGGGCCTTGAGCGGGGCCGCCGGCAGGCCCGGCGAGCCGCCGGTCAGATAGAGCAGCGCCGCCGCGACCGGCACCAGCACGAGCGCGACCCAGACGGGACCGCGCGGCGTAGCCCCAGGGGGCGTCCGGGGGCCGGGTTCAATCGCCGCCGCCGCGCCCAGCAGCCGCCGCTCGACCTCCAGCACCGCGCCGGCATGCTCGGCGGCCGCGATCCGCCCGTCTGCGAGGTCGCGGTCGAGTTCCGCGAGTTGCGCGCGGTGCAGCGCAAGGGCGGCCTCGCGCCGGCCGCGGGCGCCGAGCGCAGGGCGCAGCGTCAGCGCGAGCGGGGCGAGCGCCGCGCAGGCCAGCAGCAGGGCCGCGAGCCAGATCATCGGCGCCTCATCTCAGCGGCCCAGCAGGTCCGCCAGGCGCTGCCGCTCGGCCTCCGTCAACGGGACCGGCGCGGCGCCGGCGCGGCGGCGGGCCAGCAGCACCACACCCGCGCCGGTGGCGACCGCGATCACCGGAGCGCCCCACAGCAGCAGGGTCAGAGCGTCGAATGGTGGCGAAAGCCGGATGAAGTCGCCGTAGCGCGCGACCATCCAGGCGACCACCTGCCGGTCGCTGTCGCCGGCCGCGACGCGTTGGCGGATGATGCGTCGCAGGTCCTTCGCCAGATCGGCGTCGGACTGTTCCACGCTTTCGTTCTGGCAGACCAGACAGCGGAGCTGCTCGCCCAGCGCCTCCGCCCGCCGCTCCTGCGCGGAATTTGCCAGCATCTCACCCGGATCGCTCACGGCGTACGCGCCACCGGCGAGCGGCAACAGCAGGGCGAGCACGGCAAGCAACCGCTTCATGATAATGCCTGCATTTTCGGCAACACGTCCTGGCGGACGGTGTCGGCCGACAATCCGCCCGCCCAGCGCCAGCGCACGACGCCTGCCGCGTCCACCAGATAGCTCTCCGGCACGCCGTAGAGTCCGAAATCGATCCCGACCGTCCCCGCCTCGTCGCGCGCCACGCGCACATAGGGGTTTCCGTACTGATCCAGGAAGCGCGCGGTGGCGTCGGGTTTGTCCTTGTAGGCGATCCCCCACAAAGTCACGCCGGCGCGTTTCAGTTCTGCCAACGCCGGTGCCTCCTCGGCGCAGGGGATGCACCACGAGGCGAAGAAGTTCACCACCGCCGGGCGGCCGGGGGCGATGACCTCGGCGCTCGAAAAGCCTCGCGACGGCGCCTGCCCGGGCAGCGTGAACCTCGGCAGGGGCTTGCCGACCAGCATCGAGGGCAGGGCGTGCGGATCGTAGCGGCCTTCCTGCATCCGCACGAGCAGCGCCGTGAACGCGCCCCCCGCCCCGGCGGCGATGCCGAGCGGGGCGAGGAGCAGCAGCCGGCGGCGAGTGGTCGGGGTCATCTTATTCCGCCGGCACGGGTTGCACGGCGCGGCGGCCCCGACGGGACGGTGCGCCGACGCGCAGCCGGCGGTCGGCGAGCGACAGCGCCCCGCCCGCCGCCATGACCAGCGCCCCCAGCCAAATCCACGGCGCCAGGAGATTGACGTGCAGGCGCAGCACCACCGCCCCGCCGCGCTCGTCGCCGAGCACGGCGTACAAGTCGCGCACCCCGTTCGTGGTGATAGCGGCGTCGCTGACCGTCTGGTGCTGGGCGGTGAAGGTGTGGCGGGCGGGGTGCATCAGCGCGACCGGCCGCCCGCCCCGCGTCACCCGCACATCCGCCTCCCGCGAGGTGTAGTCCGGCCCGGGCGCGTCGTGCAGGCCAAGCAGCGTCCAGCCGTAGCCACCGAGCGTCACCGTCTGCCCCGGCGTCACCGCGACGACCGTGCTGCTGGCGAGCGACATCCCGGCGATGCCGGCGATCGTCACGCCCAGTCCGGCATGCGCCACCGCCGCGCCCCACACGGCCAGCGGCTGCGCGCCGAGCCGGGCGCGGGTGGCGCGCCAGGGCACGCGGAACAGGCGCACCCGAGACACCAGTTCGGCGCTGGCCCCCAGGATCAGCCACGCGGCGGCGGCGAAGCCGAGCGCGGCGAAGGCCTGCCGTACGCCGGCCGCGACCGCGATTCCCACCAACGCAGCAATCAGCGCGGCCCACCACAGCTTCATCAGCGCCGCGCCCAAATCGGCGCGCTTCCATGGCAGCACCGGCCCGAGGCTCATTGCGGCGAACAGCGGCACGGCGAGCGGCAACACGGTGTCATGGAAATAGGGCGGCCCGACGCTCAGCTTGGCGCCGAACGCCAGCTCGGCCATCGGCGGATACATCGTCCCGGTCAGCACCACCGCGGCGATCGAGCACAGCAGGATGTTGTTCAGCACGATCGCGCCCTCGCGCGAGAGCGGGGCGAACAGGCCGGCGGGCGACAGCACCGGGGCGCGCAGCGCGAAGAGCAGCAGGCTGCCGCCAATCACGATCGCGAGCAATGCCAGGATGAACACGCCTCGTGTCGGGTCGTTGGCGAAGCTGTGGACCGAGTTGAGCAGCCCCGAGCGCACCATGAACGTGCCCGACAGGCTCAGCGAGAACGTGCCGATGGCGAGCAGGATCGTCCAGATTTTCAGCGCCTCGCGCTTCTCGACCACGATCGCCGAATGCAGGAGCGCGGTGCCGGTGAGCCACGGCAGCAGCGAGGCGTTCTCCACCGGGTCCCAGAACCAGTACCCACCCCAGCCCAGCACGTAGTACGACCACCACGACCCGAGCGCGATGCCGCCGGTGAGCAGGGCCCATGACGCCAGCGTCCAGGGCCGCACCCAGCGTCCCCAGGCGGCATCGACGCGGCCCTCCAGCAGCGCCGCCACGGCGAACGCGAAGGGAATCGCGAAGCCGACATAGCCCGCGTAGAGGATCGGCGGATGGATCGCCAGGCCGGGATCCTGCAACAGCGGGTTGATGTTCTGCCCCTGGATCGGCGGCGGCCAGACGCGGGCGAACGGGTTCGACACCGTCAGCGCGAACAGCAGAAAGCCCGCCGAGGTGAAGCCGAGCACGCCGATCACCCGCGCCCGCAGCGCGGACGGCAGGTTCCGGCCGAACAGCCCGACCATGCAGCCGCACAGGGCCAGGATCAGGCACCACAGGAGGATGGACCCCTCGTGGTTCCCCCAGGTGCCGGTGATCTTGTAGAACAGCGGCTCGATGCTGCTCGAATACTGGGCGACGCCGAGCACGGAGAAGTCGTCCGACACCGCACTGGCAACCAGGCAGCCGTAGGACGTGGCCAGCGCGATCAGCTGGCCGAGCGCGAGCGCCGGGGCGGCGGCCATCAGGCGCGCGTCGCGATTATGGGCGCCCCACAGCGGCAGCACCGCCTGCGCGCCCGCCAACGCGACGGCGAGCGCCAGGGCGAAATGGCCGAGTTCGGGGGTCAAGGGGGGGCACTCCGGAGCCGACCCCTCCCCCCGGCCCCCTCCGGCAAGGAGAGGGGGAGAGAAATAGTGTCGTCATGCCCGCGAATGCGGGTATCCACGTCTTCGTGGGCGGCCAAGGTAGACGTGGATACCCGCATTCGCGGGCATGACGGCATGACGCTGGGGTCGTCTTGGGACGTTTTCATAGCAGGGGTTACGCACACGAACCCGGTCATCATCGCCCGCCCACCGGCTCGGTAATCCCGTCCCAGCTCGCCGCCGTGGGCGGCGGCCCACTGGTCGGGTTCCAGCGCCCGCTTTTCTTCAGCGCCTCCACGACCTCCTTCGGCATGTAGTTCTCATCGTGCTTGGCCAGCACCTCGGAGGCGCGGAAGCTGCCGTCCGGCGCGACCGCGCCGAGGGCGACGATGCCCTGGCCCTCGCGGAACAGGTCGGGCAGGATGCCCGGATAGTCCACCCGCACCGCGGCACGCCCGTCGGTGACGCGAAACATCGCCTCGGGGTGGCCATCGACCGTCGCGCGCCGCACGCTGCCCGCCTCCACCAGCCCGCCCAGACGGAAGATACGGCCCGGCGGGAGCGCCTCGTCGGCGATCTGCGACGGCGAGACGAAGAACATGAGATTGCCGCTGAACGCCGATAGCGCCAGCGCGCTCGCCGAGCCGAGCCCGACCCCGCAGGCGAGCAGGACATAGAGGCGGCGCCGCTTGCGGGTCATCGGCGCCTCCGCGCGCGCGGATCGACCGCGGCGAGCCGGCGGACGGCCGCGCGCATCCGCGTCCACGCCGCCAGCGCGAATCCGCCGGGAATCAGAATGCCGAGCGCGTACGACCCGGCGACATAGGGCAGATGCGTCACGCCACCTCCGCTTCCGCCGCCCGGGCCATCAGCAGCCCGCGGATGCGCCGCTCCATCACCGCCGCGCGCAGCCGGGCCGTGACGATGGCGGCGAAGCCGAGCGTGTAGCCGAGCGTGGTGAACAGCAGCGGCCAGAGCATCCCGACATACATGGTCGGCGCGCCGGTGAGCGTGATGGTCGCCGGCTGGTGCAGCGTGCTCCACCAATCGACGCTGAACTTGATGATCGGCAGGTTGATTACGCCGACCAGCGCCAGGATGGCGCCGGCGCGATAGCCGCGCTCGGGGCTGTCGAAGGCGCGCACCAGTGCGATATGGCCGAGATAGAGGAAGAACAGCACGAGCACCGAGGTGAGCCGTGCGTCCCACACCCACCACGCCCCCCACATCGGCTTGCCCCAGAGACTGCCGCTGGCGAGGCAGAGTGCGGTGAAGGCCGCACCCACCGGCCCGATCTCGACCGCCGCGAGGTCGGCCAGCGGATGCCGCCAGACCAGGGCGACGGCCGAACTGAGCGCGAGGCAGAGATAGCCGGCCGATGCCAGCCACGCCGCCGGGACGTGGACATACATGATCCGCACGGCGTCGCCCTGCTGCCAGTCCGCCGGCGAGAAGAACAGGCCCCAGACCAGCCCGATGGCGGTCAGGAGCAGCGCCCCGGCGCTCAGCCAGGGGAGAATGCTCCCCGACAGGCGCAGGAACCGCCCCGGATTGGCGAAACGGTGCAGGCTGCGCGGCTGGGGTGCGAGGCTGGCAGACATGGTCACATGGACACTCCGGCTGGCTTCTTAGCCCAGGCGCGGGCGTCGATGAAGCGGGCCGGGAATTGCTTCCCGGTAACGGGCAACGCATCTAGTAGGTGCGCGGACGCGTGCGAGGCAAGAGTGTGACGGAGGCGAACGATGACGACGGAATCCCCACCGCTGGTTGGGCACGCGGCGTGGGCAGCGCTCGCTTCGCTGCCATCCGGCATTGTCTTCGCCCGCGAGGAGGGCTGGCTCGCCGTCGAGGAGTTCATCGCGGTGATTCGGCGCTCCGACCTGAACCGGCCGGTGGACGACGTGGAATGGATGGCGGCGATGCTGGCCAACTCCAACCTCGTGGTGACTGCGCGCGAGGCGGACGCACCGCGCCGGCTGATCGGGGTGGCCCGCAGCGTCACGGACTTCGCTTACTGCTGTTACCTCTCGGACCTTTGCGTGGATGAGGCCTGGCAGGGGCGCGGCATCGGGCGGGCGCTGATCGGCGAGACCAAGCGCATCCTGGGGCCGCGAGCCATGCTGCTCCTGCTCTCGGCCCCGAAGCCGATGACCTACTATCCGCGGATCGGGATGGAGCCGGTCCGGAACGGATTCATCATTCGCCGCGATGCGTAGTGCGGCGCGGAGCAAGGAATGGATGAGGTAAAGCTTGACAGCCTGTACGAGCGCGACGCGCTGGCCTGGGCCGAGCAGCAGGGGGCGCTGCTGCGCCGGCTCGCCGCAGGTGAAGCGGTGAACGAGGCGGTGGACTGGCCCAACGTGATCGAGGAGCTGCAGGACGTGGGGTTATCGGAGCTGCGGGCCTGCCGGAGTTCTGGTTCGCCAGGCGCTGGTGCATCTGCTCAAGCTCCATGCCTGGCCGGCCAGCCCGGCAGCGGGGCACTGGCGTGACGAGGCAGGAGCGTTTCTTGCCGACGCAGAGGATCGGTTCACTCCATCTATGCGCCAACGGATCGGCCTGGATGAACTCTATACGAAGGCGCTCCACCTCGCACGAGCGGCCACGGACACCACGGGCACCCCCCGCCCTTTTTCCGAAACGTGTCCCTTCAGGCTTGACGAGCTGCTGGCCGACGGCCCCGATGTGGCCGCACTGGCTGCGAGAATGAGCGGACCCTGAGGGATAAGCTCAGCAATCTGGTGTCGGCCTGGCCCCACTCACTTGCCTGAAAGCCGCATTGCCCGCTACTGGGCCGTTATGCTGGGCTTTACTCAGTTGCGGGCGACAGGACCGACTCGCGCAGCGGTCCGGTCATGAAGTCCCGAGCCGGACGCAAATCGCACCGGGGAGCAAGGACATGAGCGAGGCGAAGCTGCGGCGTTGGGATCTGGAAGAGTTTCTTGCCTGGGAGGAGCACCAGGCGGCGAAATACGAACTGGTCGATGGGCAGCCGATGATGATGACCGGCGGAACGCAGGCGCATTGGGTGATCACAGGCAACATCGTCGCCGCGCTCAATCCCTTGCTCCGTGGCTCCCGCTGCCGTTCGGGCGCATCCGATATCCGCATCATCACCGGCACGGGGAACGTCCGCTACCCCGATGCGGCGATCGATTGTGGCCCTTTCCGGCCAGGCGCGCGGGATGCCTCGAAGCTCACGGTCGCCTTCGAGGTGCTCTCCCGCACCACGGCGTGGGTGGATTTGCACGAAAAGCTTCGCGACTACGATGCAACCCCGTCGATTCAGCGATACGTGATCATCTCGCAGGATGAGCCCCGCGCAATCGTATGGCTCCGCGACGACAGCGAGCGCCTCGCGGTGCAGGCCAGCGTCACCGGGCTGGATGGCGCTATCGACCTCGGGATATCCGGCATCAATCTGCCGATGGCCGACATCTACACGGGCATCTCGTTCGAGCCTGGCAACGAGGAGCCGGCCGCGTGACCCAGGTACCTGGCTCGTGAAGACGGAGCCGGACGCCTTTTCGTGGGATCAGCAGGTGGCCAACGGCGTCGAGCCCTGGACCGGCGTGCGCAGCCACATGGCGAAGAACAACCTCAAGGCGATGCGGGTCGGGGATCGCGCGTTCTTCTACCACTCCAACGTGGGCAAGGAGATCGTCGGCGTGGTCGAGGTCGCGCGCGCGGCCTATCCCGACCCCACTGCGGACTCGGGTGACTGGGTGAGCGTCGATATGCGCGCCATCGCCCCGATGCCCCATCCCGTGACCCTCGCCGCGATCAAGGCCGAGCCGGCGCTCGCGGATCTCGCGCTGGTGCGCCTGTCGCGGCTCTCGGTGGTGCCGGTCTCGCCGGAGCACTGGGCCTTCATCTGCCGCATGGGGGGATGGACGGCGCGGCGATGAATTCAGTCGCTGACCAGTACCGCCGGCCCTCCCCCAACCCCTTTGTATCTGGTGAAAGGCACCACGGAACGGCAACGGTGGTGCTGCGCAAGGTCTTGCGAAGCTTGACGGATTTTGCCTAGGACGACGGTACGGGTCGTCCACGATCGGCGAGAGTATCCCGGCTTCGCCCCGATCTCGCCGAAGCTTCGTGCCGGCTTCTCGGTGCCTTCCAGCACACGCGTTCATGCCCTGGAAGTTGCGTGAAGCTTTACCGAAATCGAGCCGAATCCGGCATACCAGCCCGGAAGTCTGGAGGAAGCCATGCAGCGCCGAAAATTCGTTCCGTTTGCAGCGTCAATGCTTGCCGCGCCATGGGTGGTCAGGGCCGCGCTCGCAGACACCGTGGGCCCACAAGGGGGCGACGACCTCGATACGGCGCTTCAGCGGTTCGCGGCGCTGCCAGGCACGAAAAGCTACCTGCTGCATGTTGGTCCCGGCGGGTCGGCCGGCCAGATCGCGGAGCAGCCGGACCTCCTCCTCTTCACCGCCAGCGCCTACAAGACCTTCGTGCTCGGGCAATACCTGCGCGACGTCGAGGCGGGCCGGCTGTCCGAAGATGAGCAGGTGCCGATCGACGACAGCGTGCGTATGATCAGCAGCCCGGTGTTCCTAAACCTCGCCGGCACGACCGAGGCGCGCTCCGTGCTGGAAGCGATGATTACGCACAGCGACAACACCGCGACCGACCTCGCAACGATGAAGGTGGGTGCCGATCGGGTGCGCGCGCTCATCGCCCGGGCCGGCCTCTCCTCCATCCGCATCCCGGATTCTGGGCGGCTCTTCCTTTCGTACCTCCTTGGTGCGCGTGCGGGCGTGGATCTGGGCTGGTCGGGGATTCTGCAGGCCTTGGAACACCCGGCCGGCCCGTTTCGGCCGCCGCTCAACGACGTGATCACGCTGGCTGGGAATGCGCGGGACTTCGTGTCCTGGTACGAGCAGGCCCTGGCGGGGACGTTCTTCGCCAAGCCGGAGACGCTCATTGAGTTCAAGCGCATCCAGGCGATGTCCGTGCAGATCGCCCAGGCGGTACCGCCGGACACGGTCGCCTACGCCAAGGGCGGGGAATTCCCCGCGTCCGTATCCACGCTTAACGCCAAGATCTTCGCCGGTCAGATAGTGGTCGGCAGCGATAATAAAGCCATACCGGTGACGTTCTGCTTCATCGTGAACTGGGATGCGCCGCCGGAGGGGTTTAATGAAACCGAGGCCGAGTTCTTCGCCGCCATCAAGGGCATCCTGGGTGTCGTGAAACAAACCTTGTAGGGTAGGGCACTGCACCAGCCACACGGCTACGTGGCCGCCGTGCTGCACCAACCACCGCGCGGTTTGCGCCAGCTTTCAGGCGCGATGATATGGGAAAAAAAACGTGACTGCCGCGAATGCTGGCGGAGCAGCCGGACCGCCTCCCTTCGGTCCACGCTCAACGCCAAGAGCTTCGTCCCGCATCGGCGGAAGATGCATCGAGTGATCTGGAAGCTCGGCTCCAGCAGTTCAAACTGGCGCCCGACGGCTTCCTCTCCGCCGGCGGCGGCCTTATCGTGTGCGCTACGCATGGCGCCCTCTTTCGGATCGAGGACGGGTTGTGCCTGCACGGTCCCCGCGAAGGCGACCGGCAGGAGCCCGTGGCGACCCGGATCGAGGACGGCACCCTGTTCGTGCCCGAAGACGCGGGGCTGTGGCCCCGGCACGACCGGCAGATGCTGACGGAGGAACTTGCCCGATGCCCGACACGCGGCCCGCCGAGGGCCAGAGCTTTCCGCCTCGCCCCGAAATCGCCGCGCGAGCCCACGTCAACTCGGCGAAATACCGGGAAATGTGCGACCGCGCCGCGCAGGCGCCCGATGCGTTCTGGGCCGAGCAGGCGCGGCGCATCCCGTGGATGAGGGCGCCGACCACCATCAAGAACACCAGCTTCGCGGGTGATGTCTCGATCAAGTGGTTCGAGGACGGGACGCTGAACGCTTCGGCCGCCTGCCTCGATCACCACCTGGACGCGCGCGGCGATCAGGTCGCGATCATCTGGGAGGGCGACGATCCCGGCCAGAGCCGCTCCATCACCTACCGCGAGCTGCACGATCAGGTCTGCCGGTTCGCCAACGCCCTGACGGGGCTTGGCGTCCAAAAGGGCGACGTCGTTACGATCTATCTGCCGATGGTGCCGGAGGCGGCGGTGGCGATGCTCGCGTGCGCGCGGATCGGCGCCATCCACTCCGTCGTGTTCGGCGGGTTCTCCCCCGACAGTCTCGCGAACCGCATCCAGGACTGCGATTCCAACCTGCTGATCACCGCCGACGAGGGGCGGAGGGGCGGCCGGCGCGTGCCCCTGAAGGCCAACGCCGACGCTGCCGTCAAGACGTGCCCAAGCGTGCGAAACGTCGTCGTGGTCCAGGTCACGGGCGGGGAGGTGCCGATGCAGCCCGGCCGCGACCACGCTTACAAGGCGCTTGTCGACGGCGCCTCGCCCGACTGCCAGCCGGCCGAGATGGGTGCCGAGGACCCGCTGTTCATCCTCTACACCTCGGGTAGCACCGGACGGCCCAAGGGCGTGCTGCACACCATCGGCGGCTACATGGTCTGGTGCGCCTTCACGCACGAGATCGTGTTCGACTACCAGCCCGGGGAAATCTACTGGTGCACCGCGGATGTCGGCTGGGTCACGGGGCACTCTTATATCCTGTACGGCCCGCTCGCGAACGGCGCGACCACGCTGATGTTCGAGGGCATCCCCAACTACCCGGACAGCTCCCGCTTCTGGCAGGTGGTGGACAAGCACAAGGTCAACATCTTCTACACCGCGCCGACGGCGATCCGCGCGCTGATGCGCGACGGCGAAGCCCCGGTGCGACGCACCTCGCGGAAATCGTTGCGCATCCTCGGCAGCGTGGGCGAGCCGATCAATCCCGAGGCGTGGCTGTGGTACCATCGCGTCGTCGGCGAGGGACGCTGCCCGGTGGTCGATACGTGGTGGCAGACCGAAACCGGCGGCATCCTGATAAGCCCGCTCCCCGGCGCGACCGTGCTCAAGCCCGGTTCGGCGACGCTGCCGCTGCCCGGCGTGCGGCCGCTCATCGTCGATAACGACGGCAACGAGCTTGCGGGCACGGCCGAGGGCAATCTATGCCTGTCGGACTCCTGGCCTGGGCAGATGCGGACCGTGTTCGGGGATCACGAGCGGTTCGTGCAGACCTATTTCTCGACCTTCAAGGGCCTCTATTTCACCGGCGACGGCGCACGACGGGACGAGGACGGCTATTGGTGGATCACCGGGCGGGTGGACGACGTGATCAACGTCTCCGGCCACCGCATGGGCACCGCCGAGGTCGAGAGCGCGCTGGTGGCGCACGCCAAGGTCGCCGAGGCCGCGGTGGTCGGCTTCCCGCATGACCTCAAGGGCCAGGGCATCTACGCCTATGTCACCCTGGTCGCCGACGAGCCGCCCAGCGAGGCACTCCGCAACGAACTGGTCACCTGGGTGCGCCAGCAGATCGGCCCGATCGCCTCGCCCGACGCGATCCAGTGGGCTCCCGCACTGCCCAAGACACGCAGCGGCAAGATCATGCGGCGCATCCTGCGCAAGATCGCGGCGAACGAGACCGACACGCTGGGCGACACGTCCACCCTCGCGGACCCGTCGGTTGTGACCGAACTCGTCGAAAACCGGGTGCGGTGAGCGGCGCTTTTACTCCCGCCCGCCCACAGGAAAGGCCGCTTTCGTTGCCAGCTCATGCCTTGCTCGCCCACGCCGGCTACGGCGCGGTCATGCTCGCGGTCGGGATCGAAAGCATCGGCATCCCTTTTCCGGGCGAGACGACGCTGATCGCGGCGGCCGCCTACGCCGGCAGCACGCACAAGCTCAACATCGGATTCGTGATCGCCGCGGCGGCCGCGGGGGCGATCATCGGCGACAACATCGGCTTCTGGATCGGTCGCGAGTTCGGCTTTCGCCTGCTGATCCGTTACGGCAAGTACATCCGCCTGACCGAGCGGCGGATCAAGCTCGGCCAATACTTGTTCCAGCGATACGGCATTGAGGTCGTGTTCTTCGGGCGGTTCGTCGCCTTCCTGCGGGCGCTCGCGGCGTTTCTGGCCGGTGCGAACCGGATGGGCTGGCGCCGCTTTCTGATCGCCAACGCCGCCGGCGGGATCGTCTGGTCCGGCGTCTATGGGATCGGCGCCTATGCGCTTGGGACGCATATCCACCGCCTGCTCGGGCCGGTGGGCGGCGGGCTGGCCGTGCTCGCCGTCATCCTGATCGTGGCCGGATTCTTCTTTCTCCGCCGCCACGAGCAGCAGCTCGAGGATGCGGCGGAGCGCGCGCTGCCCGGCCCGATCGACGCCCGGATGGGCCGGCGGCGGCGCCCATGAGGCTTTGTCGGACAGCCTGGGCAACGCGGGGCCGAGTGTCATGCTGATCGACGATACGATCTCCGGCAAGGTGATGACCGCTGTCGGGGTCAGTCTCGCGGCGCTGGCGCTCCCCGCCCTGTTCCCCAGTCTCGCGCCGCCGCTGCGCTCGGCCCTCAAGGCCGGGGCCACGCTGTTCCTGGAAGCGGAGTTCGAGGCCGAAGGCGGATTGATCGACAAGCTGGTTTCCGAAACGATCGACGCGCTGCTGGGCGCGGCCGCCGATGCCGGCACGCCCGAGGAGCGACGGCGCGCCGCGCGGCACGCAGCCCGCCGCTTCGAGCGCCGCGCCCGCGCCCGCGCCGAGCACTGGGGCGCCGACGACCACGACCAGGCGCGCCGGTATCGCCGCCACGTTGCCCACCTACATCGGGCCGTTGCCGCCGCCGCGAAAGGCCAGCGGGAGCCTGACCAGGAGCTTCTGGAGGAGGTGGTCGAGGGCGTGCCGGAGGCGTGGTGATCCGATCGCGCCGGCCCGCGGCGATCCGATCGCCCCGCTCAAACACGCGTGAGGGCCGCGCCACCGCAAGCCCGCGTGGCCAGATGTTTCCCTCAGAGTGCGAGGTAGGAAAATGGCGATCGAGGACATCTTCGAGGGCGGTCTGGGCACCGGCTTGGCGGTCGGCATCGGCGTTGCCGTGCTCGGACCTCTGCTGCGGCCGTTGGTCGCGAATGTGGTGCGGCCAGCCGCCAAGATGGCGATCCGGGGCGGCATCTACGCCTATGACCGGGGGCGGGAAATGGCGGCGCAGGCACGGGAGATGGCCGACGACGCGGTTGTCGAGGCGCGCTCCGAGATGGCTGCCGAGCCGGCGACGCACCGGCCGGCGAAGCGCCGCCCCGGCCACGACGTCGAGACCCAGCCGGCGCCGGGCTGAACCCCGCCGATGGCGCCGCGCGGCGCCGGCGGCGAGCCGGCTGCCGTGTCGGCCTCACGCGGCGCGCGTGTCCGGCTTGTCCATGCCCTGCCAGGGCGGCTGCGGCTCGCAGTGCGTGGCCTGCGGCGCACGCCCTCCATGCGGGAGCGGCTGGAGCGGGGGCTGCGTGAGCAGGCCGGCGTTGGCGGGGCATGGGCGAGCGACGAAACCGGAACGGTCCTCGTTTTCCACGACAAGGCGCTGAGCCGGGGCTTCGTCCTGGCCCGCGCCGAAGCCCTGGCTGCCGGCGAGGCGGCCAATCCCGAGCCTTTATCTGATTGGCACGCCGAGCCGGCCGACGCGGCGCTGGTTGGGATGCGCAGCGCCGCCTCCGGCCTTGCGTCCGCCGAGGCGCGACGGCGGCTGCACGTATCCGGGCCGAACCTGCTTCCTCGCGCTCTTCCGCGCGGCAGCCTCGCGGTCCTGGGCGATCAATTCCGGACCTTGCCGACGCTGCTGCTGGCGGCCGCGGCGGCGCTGTCGGTGTTCACCGGGGGGATCGCCGAGGCAGTGGCGATCGGCGCGGTCCTGGGGCTGAACGGCACGATCGGCTTCACTGTCGAGAGCCGCGCCGAGCGGACGATTCGCGCGCTGGGCGGCCCCGAGGGAAGCGCGCAGGTCCTGCGCGACGGCCGACAGGTCGCGATGCCGCTCGCGAAGGTGGTGCCCGGCGACGTGCTGGTGCTGTCGCGCGACCACGCGGTGCCGGCCGATGCGCGGATTCTGCGCGCGCAGGACCTGTCGGTGAACGAAGCGATGCTGACCGGCGAGAGCCTGCCGGTCGCGAAGTCCGCCGCGCCGGTCGCGCGCGACGCGGCGCTCGCCGACCGCGACAGCATGGTCTGGCGCGGCACGGCGGTCATGGGCGGAAGCGGGGCGGCGGTCGCGGTCGCCACCGGCCGGCGCACCGAGATCGGCCGCATTCACGCCCTGCTGGGCGACGCCGCCGCGCCCCCGACCGCGATGCAGGTGGAACTCGATCGTCTCGGACGCCAGTTCGTGTGGGCCTCGCTCGCGGCCTGCGGCGCGGTGTTCGGGATCGGCGCGCTGCGCGGCCTGGCGCTGATGGGGCTGCTTCGCTCGTCGATCTCGCTCGGCATCGCCGCGATCCCGGAAGGCTTGCCCACGGTCGCGACGACGACGCTCGCTCGCGGGGTGGAGGCGGCGCGGCGCGAGGGCGTGCTGGTGCGCCGATTGGATGCTGTCGAGACTCTGGGGTCGGTGGATGTCGCCTGCTTCGACAAGACCGGCACGCTGACTGCCAATCGGATGCAGGTGGGCGCGGTCGCGGCGGCCGGGCGGGTGCTGGGGGCCGACGAGATCGCGGGCGCTGGCTCGGACCCGGTGCTAGGGCGATTGGTCGAGGTCGGCGTGCTGTGCAGCCAGACGACGCTGGACCCGGACGAGGGCTCGGCGACGGAGCTTGCCCTGATCGCCCTCGCCCGGCGGGTCGGCGCCGACCCGCGCGCGATCCGCCGGACCGCACCGCGGGTGTCGATCCGCCACCGCAGCGAGGCCGGCCGTTTCATGGCAACCGCGCACCTGCGCGAAGGCGGGGTTCTGCTGGCGGTCAAGGGCAGTCCGCCCGACGTGCTCGCCTTGTGCGAGACGGAACAGATGGCGGAGGGCGCCGTCCCCCTCTCGCCTGAGCGGCGGGAGGCGATCGCCCGCGCGAACAGCGACATGGCCGCCGATGGCCTGCGGGTGCTGGGCTTTGGCTTCCGGGAAGGAGCGGATGCCGGCACCCCGCCCATCGGCGGTCTGACCTGGCTCGGCCTGGCCGGGCTCTCCGATCCGGTCCGGCCGGGGGCGGCGGGGCTGATGCGCCAGCTCCAGGACGCCGGCGTGCATCCGCTGGTCATGACCGGCGATCAGATGCCGACGGCCCGCGCGGTGGCCCACGCGATCGGCCTGGGCGGTCCGGCCGGCCCATTGGTGGTGGAGGGCGCCGCGATCGAGGGGCTGGACGAGCTCGCCCTTGCCGGCCTGGCGAGGCGGGCGGACGTGGTCGCGCGGGTCAGCCCGGCGCAGAAGCTGCGGATCGTGCGCGCTCTGCAAGCCGCCGACTCGGTCGTCGCGATGGTCGGTGACGGCTTCAACGACGGCCCGGCGCTCAAGACCGCCGATGTGGGCGTGGCGATGGGTGGGCTCGGCGCGGAGGCGGCGCGCGAGGTGGCCGGCATCGTCCTGCCGCCCGAGGCATTGGAAACCCTGGCCGCGGCGATCGGCCGGGGCCGCGCGACCCGGGCGAACGTGCGTCGCGCCACGCGCTACCTGCTCGCGACCAACCTCAGCGAGGTCCTGGTCGTGCTCGCCGGCACCGCGCTGGGTTCGGCCGAGCCGCTGAGCGCGTTCCAGCTTCTGTGGATCAATCTCGTCTCCGACGTCCTGCCTGGTCTCGGCCTCGCTTGCGAGGCGCCCGCGCCGGGACAGATGCAACGCCCGCCGCCGCTGCGCCACGCACCGATCCTAGGGGCGGCAGCGTGGCCGCGCCTGGCGCGCGAGGGCGGGGGCATGGCGGCCGGCGCGCTCGCCGCCGGCGCCTGGGGCGCGATGCGGGTAGGCGGCCTGGGGCAGGCCGGCACGATGCTGTTCGGCAGCCTGGTGCTCGGCCAGTTGCTGCACGCGCTGAACTGCCGGGACGAGCAGGCGCCATCCAACCCGGCGCTGACCGGCGCACTCGCCGCCTCGTTCGGCGCGCAGGGCGTGGCGCTGCTGGTGCCGGCGCTGCGCCGGCTGCTCGGGCTGGCGCCGCTAGGCCCGATCGAGGTCGCGGTCACGCTGGCCGGCGGGATCGTGCCGTTCCTTGTCAACCGCGCGGCCGTGCCGCACGGTCTCGCTCGGCACGCATGAGGGGGCCGCCATGGCGAACAAGGTCATCATAAGTTGCGCCGTCACCGGCGCGATCCACACGCCGAGCATGTCGCCCCACCTGCCGATCACGCCGGAGGAGATCGCGCGCTCCGCGATCGAGGCGGCGGAGGCCGGGGCGGCGGTCATCCACCTGCACGCGCGCGATCCGGAGACCGGCGCGCCGACGCCCGATCCCGCCGTGTTCATGCGCTTCCTCCCGACCATCAAGCAGAGCACCGACGCAGTGGTGAACATCACCACCGGCGGCGGGCTGAACATGACGCTGGATGACAGGCTCGCCGCGCCGCTGCGGGCGAAACCCGAGATGTGCAGCCTCAACATGGGCAGCATGAACTTCAACATCTCGCACGCCGGCGATCGGGTGAAGACGTGGAAGCACGACTGGGAGAAGCCGTACCTCGACCGCACGGACGACCACATCTTCCGCAATACGTTCCGCGACGTGACCGGGATTGTCGAGCGGCTGGGTCGCGCGCACGGCACCCGCTTCGAGTTCGAGTGCTACGATGTCGGGCACCTCTACAACCTCGCCTACTTGCTGGACCGCAAGCTGGTCGAGCCGCCGCTATTCGTGCAGACGATCTTCGGCATCCTGGGCGGCATCGGGGCCGAGCCGCGGAATCTGCTGTTCATGAAGGAGACAGCCGATCGGCTGTTCGGCGACGCCTATGTCTGGTCGGTGCTCGCCGCCGGACGTCACCAGATGGCGTTCACTACGATGGCCGGCATCATGGGCGGGAATGTGCGCGTCGGGCTGGAGGACAGTCTCTATATCGGCAAGGGCCAGCTCGCGACATCGAACGCCGAGCAGGTTTCCAAGATCCGCCGCATCCTGGAGGAACTGAGCCTGGAGATCGCGACGCCCTCGGAGGCGCGCGCGACCTTGAAGCTCAAGGGCGGCGACCGGGTGGGGTTCTAGGCATGATCGGCAAGCTGCTGTTCGTAGCGGCCGTCGCCGGCGGCGTCGGCTACGGCTACCCGCTGTGGAACGAGCACGCCTCGACCACCTGCCAGGCGGTCGAGAACCGCTTCTTCTCGATGGCCGCACCCGCCGGGACGGAGACGCGGCCCGCGCGCGTGCTGGAGATCGCGATGGCGCGGAATTGGCTGGAGCCGCTGTCGAACGGGGCGATCGCGGCCTCCCAGGCCAAGCAGCGCTACCCCGCCCTGCCCCCCGATCTCGGCTGCGCGGTCGGCTACTGGGCCAGCCTGCTTCGCGTGCAGGAGAAGGCGCGGCGAGTGGTGTGGTGAGCCGTCTTCAGCACGATCAATCCTCGGCGAGTGCTGCCGGCAGGTCGCGCCCGCCATAGAGGATGCGGTCGATCATGACCGTCTCGGCGCCGACGTGGAAGGCGATCGTGACGCGTCTGGCGAGGCCGATCACCCGCAAGCCGGGGCGAAGATCGTCCCGGCGCGTGCCACGCTCAGGGAATGTGGCCAAGCCCCGGCACGTCGCCTCGATCCGCTCGACGTAGGCCAGCGCCCGCTCCGGGCTGCCGTGCTCGGCGATGTAGTCGTAGAGTTCAACCAAGTCCGCCTGCGCTTCCGGCGAAAATACGATCCTATGCGCCACGCTTGGCTTTCAGCCGGTTCGCGTGATGCGCGCGCAGGGTTTGGAATACCTGGTCGGCCGGGATTGCGCGGGACGGATCGGCCTGCGTGGCGTCGTAGACAGGCGCGACCTCCTCGCGCAGCCAGCGCTCGACAGCGGCGTCGCGTTCCTGCAAAGCGCGCAGCCCGGCCCGGACCACCTCGCTCGCCGAGGCATAGCTCCCCTTGGCGACCAGGGAATCGATGTAGAGCGCCTGCTCGGGCGGCAGGCTGACGGTGCGTTTCTCGACAACGGCCATGACAATCTCCGGGCGAAAGTTTAGCGTGAGGTAGGATTTTTTCATACCGAAACCGGAGCCCCGCGTTGACCCTCCGAAGCGGCGCGGGTAAGGGAACCGCAACGGCTCGGCACCGAAGTTTCGCCCTGGAACTCCTCCGGCCCGGCCACGGAGAAAAGAGGCATCCGTGAAGGACGTCCGCGACGCGCTGATGGTGGCGCGCACCAGCGACGGCAAGCTGGTCCGCCGGCCGCTGTCGCCGCATCTGCAGGTGTACAGATGGCCGGTCAGCATGGCGCTGTCGATCAGCCATCGCGTCACCGGCGTCGGGCTATCGGTGGGCGCGCTGCTGATGACGTGGTGGCTGGTCGCCGCCGCCGCCTCTGACGGCGCCTTCGCCACGGTGCAGGGCTTCCTCGGCTCGGGGTTCGGGGTGTTCCTGCTGTTTTGCTGGGCAGCGGCGCTGCTGCTGCATCTCTTTCAGGGCATCCGTCATCTGGTATGGGACGCCGGCTGGGGGTTCGGCACCCTTGCCCAACAGGAGCCCGTGCGCGTGGGGTTCGAGAACCGGACCTACCGCACCACCGGGTGGATCGTCATCGCGGCGACGGTCGCGGCGACGCTGATTCTGTGGATCGTCGGGTTCCTGGTGTGGTGATGGCAAGCGACGCGACCCCGCCGGAGAAGGCCCTGCACGTCGACGTCCTGCGCTCCCAGCTCAAGCGCGCCCGCGGCCTCGGCTCGGCCCGCTCCGGGTCCGGCGCGTGGTGGGCGGAGCGGCTGACCTCGATCGCCCTGGTGCCGCTCACCTTGTGGTTCATCGCCTCCGTCGTCCGCCTGGAGGGCACCGATCGCGCCGGCATGATCGGCTGGCTGCACGCGCCGGTGCCGCTGGTGCTGATCCTGTGCCTGATCATCGCCACCTTCTGGCACATGGAACTTGGACTGCGCGTCGTCGTCGAGGACTACGTCCACAACGACGCGATCCGCATCGCGATGCTGCTGTTGCAGCGCGGCCTTTGCATCGTCGCCGCGCTGCTCTGCGTGCTCGCGGCGCTGCGTTTGGGGCTTTGAGGAGGGTTCATGGACGCGTCCGCCATGCCGTCGCACGCCGCTTATACCTTCGTCGATCACGCCTACGACGTGGTGGTGGTCGGCGCCGGCGGGTCCGGGCTGCGCGCGACGCTGGGGATGGGCGCGGCGAGCCTCAAGACCGCCTGCATCACCAAGGTCTTCCCGACCCGCAGCCACACCGTCGCCGCACAGGGCGGCATCGGCGCGGCGCTAGGCAACATGGGCGAGGACGACTGGCGCTGGCACATGTACGACACCGTCAAGGGATCCGACTGGCTCGGCGACCAGGACGCCATCGAGTACATGTGCCGGGAGGCGATCCCGGCGGTCTACGAGCTGGAGCATTTCGGCGTGCCGTTCAGCCGCACCGAGGACGGGCGCATCTACCAGCGCCCGTTCGGCGGCCACATGAAGGACTACGGCCGCGAACCGGCCCAGCGCGCCTGCGCCGCCGCCGACAGGACCGGCCACGCCATCCTGCACACGCTCTACCAGCAGTGCCTGAAGCACGAGGTGGAGTTCTTCGTGGAGTATTTCGCGCTCGACCTGATCCTTGACGAGGAGGGCGTCTGTCGCGGCGTCACCGCCTGGTGCCTGGAGGACGGATCCCTCCATCGCTTCCGCGCGCAGACGGTGGTGATGGCGACCGGAGGCTACGGGCGCGCGTTCCTGTCCTGCACCTCCGCGCACACCTGCACCGGCGACGGCAACGGCATGGTGCTGCGCGCCGGATTGCCTTGCCAGGACATGGAGTTCGTGCAGTTCCATCCCACCGGCATCTTCCCCGCCGGCTGTCTGATCACCGAGGGGGCGCGCGGCGAGGGCGGGTATCTGACCAACGCCGAGGGCGAGCGGTTCATGGAGCGGTACGCGCCGACCGCGAAGGACCTCGCCTCGCGCGACGTGGTGTCGCGCTCCATGACCATCGAGATCAAGGAGGGTCGCGGCTGCGGGCCGGACAAGGACCACATGATGCTCCACCTGGAGCATCTCGGCGCCGCCCTGCTGCACGAGCGCCTGCCCGGCATCTCGGAGACCGCGCGGGTGTTCGCCGACGTCGACGTGACCAAGGACCCGATCCCCGTGCTGCCCACGGTGCACTACAACATGGGCGGCATCCCGACGAACTACCACGGCGAGGTGCTGCGCCCGACGGCGGCCGACCCCGACGCCGTGATCCCCGGCCTGATGGCGGTGGGCGAATGCGCCTGCGTCTCGGTGCACGGCGCGAACCGGCTGGGCACCAACTCGCTGCTCGATCTGGTGGTGTTCGGCCGCGCGGCGGCGCAGCGCGCGGCCGAGACGGTGCGGCCGGGGGCGTCGCAGGCCCCCTTGCCGGCGCGCGCGGGGGAGGCCTCGCTCGATCGCTTCGACCGCGCCCGATATGCGCGCGGCGGCACGCGTGTCGCCGATCTGCGCCTCGAGATGCAGCGGACCATGCAGACCCATGCGGCGGTGTTCCGCAGCAGCGCCACCCTGAAGGACGGCGTCGAGAAGATGCGGCGGGTGTGGGACGGGCTATCGGACATGTCAGTCTCCGACCGCGGCCTGATCTGGAACAGCGACCTGATGGAGGCGCTGGAGTTGCAGAACCTGATGGGCAACGCGATGACCACGATGGCGGGCGCCGAGGCCCGCACGGAAAGCCGCGGCGCGCACGCCCACGACGACTACCCCGAGCGCGACGATGCCAACTGGATGAAGCACACGCTGGCCTGGTGCGACGATGCCGGCGACGTGCGGCTGGCGTATCGCCCGGTGAAGATGCGGACGCTGACCAACGAGGTCTCGGTGTTTCCGCCGAGGAAGCGGGTTTATTGAGCGCGCATGGTGGAAGCCGACAATCTCGCCCTTGTCGAGCAGGAATTAAGGATCGAGCTGATGGCCACGCAGATCGAGCACTACAAGTCGCAAATCAAGTGGGAGCCGTGGAAGGTCATCATCTTTGCGATTGGTGCTGGCGCGGCCTTCGCGACAGCGTTTATCGCCGCCTCTACTGCGGTGCTGCACGCAATCGCGCATTGACGGACAAAAAGCAACAATGGTCGCCTTCAGCCTCCCCCGGAACAGCCGCATCACCGGGGGCAAGACCTTCAAGGCCCCCCCCGGCGCCAAGCGCGTGCGCGCGTTCCGCGTCTATCGCTGGGACCCCGACGAGGGGCGAAATCCGCGCACCGATACCTTCGAGATCGACCTCGATGCCTGCGGCCCGATGGTCCTCGACGCGCTCATCAAGATCAAGAACGAGGTCGATCCGACGCTGACCTTCCGCCGCTCCTGCCGGGAGGGCATCTGCGGCAGCTGCGCCATGAACATCGACGGCGGCAACACGCTCGCCTGCCTCAAGCCGATCGAGGACGTGAAGGGCGCGGTGCGGATCACGCCGCTGCCGCACATGGCGGTGGTGAAGGATCTCGTCCCCGACCTGTCGCAGGTCTATGCCCAGCTCCGCTCCATCGAGCCCTGGCTGAAGGCCGACACCCCCGCTCCCCCGGACGCCGAGCGGCTGCAAAGCAAGACGGAGCGCGCGCAAATCGACGGCCTGTGGGAGTGCATCCTGTGCTTCTGCTGCACCACCTCCTGCCCCAGCTACTGGTGGAACGGCGACCGCTATCTCGGCCCGGCCGTGCTGCTCCAGGCGTATCGCTGGATCGCCGATTCGCGCGACGAGGCGACCGGGGCGCGGCTGGACGCGCTGGAGGACCCGTTCAAGCTCTATCGCTGCCACACGATCATGAACTGCACCGACACCTGCCCCAAGGGGCTGAACCCGGCGAAGGCGATCGCGGAGATCAAGCAGAAGATCGTGGAGCGGCAGGTGTAGGGTGGCGGCACCCTCGAAGTAGCCTCCCGGGTGTGCATTTGCCCTTGTGTCTCGGGCAAATGTGTCCGACATTACGGAGTGGAATCGAGCGATCTTTTCCGCCGGCTCGGACGCCTCGCGACCCGCCGGGGATGGGCGATCGAGGTGACGCAGGGTGGTCGGCATACGAAAGTCCGATTTAACGGGCGGTTCGCACCGGTGCCGCGCCACGCCGCCGACCTGCCGATGGGGGACGCTTCGCGCGATCCTCACCAGCTTGGCATCACGGGGGGAGGATGTGGAGGACTGAACCATGCGATACACCTACCCCGTCGAAGTCCTCGAAGAACCGGACGGCATCACCATCACATGCCCCGACGTGCCGGAGATGCTCACGGGCGGATGGGGCGATCTCGCGGCCAATCTCGACGCAGCCGAGGACGGATTGGCCACGGCGCTGAGCTTCTACGTCGATGACGGCCGCCCGATCCCCCCCGCCAGCCCGGCGCGCGGCCGCCCGGTGGTGGCGATCCCGGTGCTTACCGCCGCGAAGCTCGCGCTGCACGAGGCCATGTTGGCGGCCGGAGTCGGCAGCGTCGAACTCGGGCGCCGGCTCAACTTGGACGAGGAGGCGGTGCGCCGGCTGCGCGACCCGCTGCATCGCAGCCATATCGACGCCGTGGCGTCCGCGCTGCGGGCGCTGGGCCGGCGGCTCGAAGTCAGCGATGTGGCGGCGTAGCGGCTCACATCCGCTGGGCGCGGTCCAGACGGTCTCCGTCGGACTAGCAGCGGGGAAGAAGTCCCTCGTGCGGAACTCGCCCTTGTTCATCCTGAACAGCCGGGCCAGTTCGTTGTTCAGCTCGCCCCACGCCGGTTTGTACGCCGATTGGGGCGGGTTCGCGTCTCCCGTCCTCACGTCCCACAGCGCGACCACACGGGCGATCGTGCCAGCCGGATGGCTCAAATTGTTGGACGTTCGCAGGTGTCATGGGCTAAGCGGGGCGCCCCGACCGACTGAAAGACATGCCGCTTTTTCTTCCCGAGGAACTGACAGCCTACCCGAATGAGCATGGGGACTTGATCGAGGCCCACTTCGGCGCCGCCGCCGCCGACCTCGCCGCCATTCCCTCCAATGTGCGGTTCGTCCTGATCTGCTTCACCAACCGATGCGGCTCGCACTTCCTAGCCGACGCGCTGGCCTCGTCCGGCGTGCTGAACCGGGCGGGAGAGATGTTCAACGCCGAAATCGTGGTTGGCGATTCGAAGGCGCATAACCTGCGCGACCTCGGTCAGTTCGTCGGGCATCTGGCGCGCAGCCAGTCGAAGAACGGCATCCTCGTCAGCAAGGCGACGGTGACGCAAATCGCCGTGCTGGCACGGGCCGGAATCCTGGACCACATCCTGGCGCGCACGTCGTTTTTGGTGCTGGAGCGCGACGACAAGCTCGGCCAGGCGATCTCCTACGCGCTGGCGCTGGGAACGAGCCAGTGGACGAGCGCGCACGAGGCGCGTGCCGCCGCTGATGCCGTGCCGTTCAATCCAGACCTGGTGCGCGACTTCATCAACGGGATCGCTAACGAGATGTCGCTGTTTGACCGATTTTTCGGCCTAAACGGGATTACACCGCTGCATATCAGTTACGAGATGCTGGGCGCGATGCCGGATTTGATAGTAGCGTGGATCGGCACATGGCTGCGGCTGGCTCTTCGTTTTAAGCCTCTAGCTTTGCGCTTCCGTCGTCAGTCTGCCGATGTCAACCAGCGTTGGCGTAAACAGTACCTTGGTTTAGAGGAAAACTATAGAGGTGGCCGCTGAACACATTTACAAAGACGGTCGGGCCTGGTGATGGCTCACACTTCCCAGCCGACGATAAGGGCCAGACTGTGGTAACCAATTTTCCCATGATGAACTCTGCGACCATGCCGCTCGACGAGATCTATACCAAGTTTGAGAGCTTGGGGAATAATTGTGAGCTCGGCATTGTGCAACGTAGGTCCGGCTATGACGCCCCAGGACTTTTCAGGAATGTTGGCTATCTCAATGTATTGCAAATTGTCAAGGCGCTCACTGTAAATCTAGATACGATGTTCGACCTTGGCGCGTTTTCGTTTTTGCACCGGGAAGGTTGGCCGGATTGGGTACTTCATTGTGATCGCTTCGGCTTTGCTTTTCATTCTGGTATTCCCGCGCATATCGACAGGGGTGGGCTAGAATGGGAGCGGTACTCGGGCAAATGCATCGCTTCATTTTTGTTTATGAAGCGAAAGTTTCAGGAAGACCTTTCGAATGGCACGAAATGTTTTGTCTTTCGATCAAGAGAAGCCCTGGAGGGGGCCGAAATTGATCGCCTCCACTTAGCGATAGGAGCTTGCGGGCCAGGTTGGCTGCTTTACGTTCGGGAAGACGACTTGATCCCCGCAGGCTCCGTTCGCCTCATCAGGGACAGATTGCTAGTCGCCTCGGTCGCCCGTCTCTCGAACGAAAATCCGCCTCAAATCGAATTCCTATCCTGGGAAAAAATTGCGCGCAAAGCGCTGGCAATCAGATATGGAGGTCGCGGTTTCCCTGGTATGTGGCAGTCGCCAAACGCCGAAACAAATCTCGTTTTGGATGTCCCACCACCCTCTGAAGGGTTGGATGTTCTGGAGCATTCAATTTTGCCGCACGCCGACGGGGAGCCGGTGTTTAATTATCATCGATCGGATGCTCACCCAGACGGAACTTATACGGCGACGTGCTGGGTGCTGGTGCCTGACGAGTTCGATGCGAAAAGCATTGGCTTGGCCATGCTTGGCTACCGCTCGCTTCGCTTCAAGGAGATCGACTTGCAGAGGCGCGGGATATGGCAGCGGATTTGGGCAACCACTCGTATACCATCCGACCGGCGCGGGCTGGCACCCAGCCTTATAGCTAACGGCACTTCATCGGGGAAGAAAATCTACACGGCAGGATGGGAACTTATCGAAGGGACTAGCTACGATTGGGCCTATAACCGCGTTATCCCGCTCGGAGATCGTGTCTGAACCGGACGCGGCCATCGATGGTTGTTGACGCAGGCGTCAGACGGGGAGGCGCTGATCAAGGTTTGAGTGGGACACCGAGGAGATTTAAGGAGGTAGCAATTCGGCTAGGTGTCAATCAGCCCGCGACGATCAACATATACGGCCTCTCGTCCAAGGTATTTGTCCCAAAGCCCATCGCCAGCTTGCCGTTCGAGAGATCGGCACCTGTGTAGCCCGCAAGGGTAATAAATGCCGCGCGGCCAGACGCCATTTCGTGCAAGGTAAGGCCGGAATACGCTGGCACGCCTTGGGTGTCCGCAAAACTGAACTGAGAATCTTGCGGCGTAATCCCCCAGACGACGGCGGCGTCGCCGGCATGAAAATTCACGAGTGTGTTCCAAGTAACGGGATTGTTTTGTGCGTTCAGAAAGAACGTGTCTGTACCCGACCCTCCGAACAGGAAATTAACCGTTCCACCGGTGCTATCCAGGACGTTGCTACCGCTTTGTGCAATCAAGATGTCGTTTCCTAAACCGCTTTGGATAAACTCATTCGGTGCTTGTGCCGTGATGCAGAGGTTATCTGGCGACAAATCGACGAAGGTCTGGCCGTTGCCCGCCACGGTACCAGCGTCGCCAACAATCTGGCCCGTGGTTGTATCCGTGACAAGAAAATTCGCAGGTGCTGGTGGGGGGATGTCAACGGGTGATGCACCGCGATCCAGGGAGGACGCCTGAACCGGAATCGTCTGATTTGACTTTGAATTTGACTGCGGTGCTCCTTGGGCAACCACGTTAGGCGCGCCGGAACTGGTTGTGGTACGCGACGAATAGATAGTGGAAGACACGACCGGCGTAGTCGACATGCCCGATGAGATCGATCCCGTGACCGAGGCCGCCAACGCAGGGGGCGTCCCGGTGTCAGTTCCAGGAGCCGGGGACGAGCCACTGGCGATAGCGTTGGGAGCGATTGGGAGCGTGGATCCGGGGGGCGTCCCGGTGTCAGTTCCAGGAGCCGGGGACGAGTCACTCGCGATAACGCCGGGAGCGACAGGAAGCGTGGATGCGGGCGGCGTGACTGGTGCTACCGACTCGCCTGAAGAAACTGAGATGATGTTGACCATGCCGAGGCTTGCCGCATCGGCCCCGGTTCCATAGCTATATGTTTGCGATCTATCCTGAACAACCGATACATTTGCGAACTCGAAGCCTACGGCGAGACTTCCCTGCGGCTCTGGCGTCCCGGCCGGGTTGCCAATTGCCGTTTCCGTTTCGAGACCAATATACATCGAACCCAGCGTCCAACCGGACATGTTCTGCTCAGCCGCGCCGAGTCCGCTGTGTTCAATTAAGTCGCTGAGATGGGCGTTCAGGCTGTAGGAGAGGGAGTGCTGAGAGCCGCTGTCTGCCTCGTATGCAAGGGCGGACTCTCCGGGCAAAAGATGACTGTAAGTGATTACCCCGCCGCCACTCGACGGTCCTTGCACATTATCATAGAGCGCCCCGGACGCGCCCCCGCCTGAAGCAGAGATCGGTATCTGGATGAACGCAGTCCACGTCGGGAGAGTTGAGTTGTATGTCGCCGTCGATGGGGCATTGAATGTCGCCACAAATCCAGTGAAGACCTGAGCCAGGACGGCACCGTTGGAAGCTGCGGTCGAGTTGAAATACGCGATGTCCGCCTGCGTAATTCTCGCGTCGATCTGGTAGGTGATGGGGCTCGCGAAATTCGCTGTGACGCTTGCCGGAGCGCTGAGAAAAAGGTTCGCCCCTCCTCTGCTCGACAGGATGCCACCGGATGCGCTGAGATCATAGACCCAGCCGGCATTGTTCACCTGATATGCTTGAAGATGATATGCTTGAAGAGCCGATTCGCCGTCGCTCGTCGACCATGAGTAGGCGGCGTCGCCGCTAAGTAGATTGTAACTGGAGGGGGCGTTTGTCTGCATCGATGTCGGCTGCAGGTATTGCGCCTTTGACCACTCGATAACATCCCAGTTTGAGGCATTGCCTGAAATGTCCGGCAAGTTGGGAAAAAACACCGGTTCGTTATTAGCTACTTGCCCAATCCCGAAGGCCATCTTCGGCCCTTCTACTGAGGGATCAGTGAAGAGTTGGAGACTGGTATCAGACTGGTTTGGCATGGAAACTTGGTCGCCTTTGAGATTCCTGCCTTCCAGTGCTAAACAGAGGACTCCTGGGATTTTCCTGGTTCGACAAGCATTAATTGCCTGCGCTCTTTTTTGAGAGAACCTTGTTACTGAACACCGGGTGGAAAATAGTTCTTTTGTCCTATTTTCCTGCAATTGTGATCTAGAGCTTTTATTGCCCAGACGATGCCGGAGATTTGCGCAGAAACCCTTAACGAATTGTAAAATTGAATCTAAAATTTATTCTCCTATCCCGATTTTTTGATGGTGAATTGATTTTTTAGAGCGCGCCTTCACCTTCCGTTAGTAACTCGAATGCAACAAAGTCGAGAGGCGACGAGGATTTTCATGCGGTACAGTCGAACTTTGGTTCTGGCGGCGGCGGCCGTCGCGGCGGTGGCGGCGGACAGGCCAGTGGTCGCTGCCGATCCGGCTCATTTCGCGGTCATGGGCGTCCGCCTCTACATGAGCGCGCAGGAGGTGCTAGCCGCGCTCTACGCCCAGGGCGTGCGCGAGGATGGGGTGAGCGAGCATGTCCACCCCTGCGCGCTGCACGCCTCCGCCGCCTGCACCGACAGCATCTCCGCTCGCCTGCCGGACGGGCCGATCACGATCAGGTTCACCGACGTGCCCGCCGGCTTCAACGAGGGGCGGGAAGCCGCCGTCAGCGTCGCCTATCGCCTGACCAGTACGCCGAGTACTACCGCCGAAATGCGCGCCGTAGCTGAACAGCGGTTTGGCCCGCTTTCGGTTGCAACCGATGGCGCCTGGTGCGCCGGCGCGGCGACGACCTGCCCCGAGGACCGTCCGCGGATGGCGTTCCGGCGTGGCGCTACCGGCGCGGGCGAACTGGCGCTGACCGATCTCGGCCTGCCGGCCCGGCTGACCCTCGGCGCCGGCACGCAATCGGCCCTGGGCGGCCGGCAGGGCCGCCCAGCGTTGCGTTAAATGGCGAGAGTTGTGCGAGCCGCTGACCCTGCGGTGCGTTAATCTCAAAATGTTCTGTACGATCTATAATTGCGGAAGGGGCTGGCCCCTTGGCGGCTGCTAACGGCGAGGCAGTGTTGCCGCCGGGCGGCGGCGATGTGGCAAATCAGCATCCCTCTACCAGAGGTTGCAATTCCCCATTGACATCGTTGTCAAATCAACTTTAAGTTGCATCATAACGATGGTCGGAGGACGCCAAAATGGCGGAACAGGTCTTGCCAAGGCTGGTCGCCTTAATGATCGAAACAAAAAAGGCGCAAGCGGCTGCGGTGTACGATTTCGGGAAGGTTCGGATCGGCGCATGCGGCAACCCCTCCATCATTCCCTCGTTTGTCCGGTTCACAATACCTTCGGCCTCTCACATCGCACCGGGCTTACGTTCATCGTCATGGCCGGGCTTGGGCCCGGCCACCCACGTCTTCTTCGGGCCGCGAGGAAAACGTGGGTGCCCGGGCCAAGCCCGGGCATGACGATGAAAATTTGCGGTCGGGCAGCCATCCGTCATCGCCCGCGCATCGCCTCCACGGCCTCCCGCAGCCTTGCGGGATCGACCGCGATCTCCACCCCCGCGCGCTCGGTCTGCAACAGCATCGCCGCGCGCGAATCCCGATCCGCCCAGCCGCGGTTCATCGCCTCGGTCATCTCGGCCAGCACCAGGTTCGCCAGCCGCATCGGCACCCCCATCTCGCGGCCCAGCGCGCAGGCGAGCGAGACGTCCTTGTGGGCGAGGCGCAGCGCGAAGGCGGGCGGTTCGTAGGTGTTGGACAGGAACTGGTCGGGCAGGGCGTCGAACGCGCCGCGCCGCCCCAGGGCACCCTGGCGCACCGCCTCCCAGATCGCCAGCGGCTCGATGCCGGCCTTCACCCCCATGCTGAAGACCTCGGCCAAGCCCGTCGTCATTATATAGCCGAACATGTTGTGGACGAGCTTGGCGACCGATCCGGCGCCGATCGGGCCGACATGGCTCGCCTGGTCGCTCATCGCGTCCAGAACGGGCTTGCAGCGATCGAACACCGCGCGCTCCCCGCCGACCCAGATGGCGAGCTTGCCGGACTCGGCGCCACGCGGCCCGCCGCTCACCGGCGCATCCAGCACATGCGCGCCGCGCTCGGCGAAGATGGCATGGACGCGGCGGACGACCGTGGGCGCGTTCGTGCTCAGGTCGAAATACGCGCCGTCGGGGCGCATCCCCGCAAGCAGGCCCTGCTCGCCGAGCGCGACCGCCTCCATCTCGGGCGGGCCGGGCAGCGAGGTGAACACGACGTCCGCCTGCGCCGCGACCGCGCGCGGCGTGTCGGCCCACGCCGCGCCGCTCGCGACCGCCCGATCCGCCGCCGCGCGGCGCAAATCGTGGACAACCAGCGCGTGCCCGGCCTTCTGAAGGTTGGCGGCCATGCCGGCCCCCATGGTGCCGAGGCCGATGAAACCGATCCGCATGGCGCTACTCATTCTCCGCGAACACCTCGCGCGCGATGTTCGCCGCCGTCATGGCCGCCGGCCAGCCGGCGTAGAAGGCGACATGGGTGATGAGTTCGGACAAGTTCCTCCTTGCTCAGCCCGTTGAACAGGGCGCGGCCGAGATGGCCCCTGAGCTGCTCGGGGCGGTAGGTCGCGACCAGCACGGCGCAGGTGATCAGGCTGCGGTCGCGCTTCGACAGCTCCGGGCGCTCCCAGATGTCGCCGAACAGCGTCTTCTCGGTCACGTCGATCAGCTTGGGGACGGTGGCGCGAACCCGGTCGCGCGCTGCCGACGAGGGTGGCTTGGCCATGATCTTTCCTCCCGCTTGTTGGAGCTGGCATTGCACACCTCCCGGGATTTCGAGTCCAATCGGCGAGCGGGGGATGCCGGGCGATCGCGACTTGACCAAAAACACCGTCCCGTTGGGGGAGGACATCGCATGGCTGATCAGGACAAGGCGGCGCTGGTGACGGGGAGCGCGGGCAATATCGGGCGGGGCATCGCGCTGGCGCTGGCGCGCGACGGCTTCCGCGTCCTGGTGACGGCGCGCGCCTCGCGCGAGGGCTGCGAGGAGACGGCCCGCCTCGTCGCCGAGGCGGGATCGGAGGCGGCGGTGCATCTGGCCGACATCGCCGACCCGGCGCAGGCGCGTGGGCTGGTCGAGGCGGCGGTCGCGCGCTTCGGGCGGCTCGATGCGCTGGTCAACAACGCCTCGGTCCGCCGCCAGACGCCGCTGGCGGAGATCGGCGCGGAGGAATGGCGCTGGATTCTCGGCAGCACGCTCGATGGGGCCTTCTACTGCGCGCAGGCCGCCGCGCCGCACATCGCGCGGGCCGGCGGGGGCAGCATCGTCAACCTCGGCGGCATCTCGGCGCATGTGGCGCCCCTGGGGCGCGTGCACGTCGCGGTCGCCAAGGCCGGCATGGTCGGGCTGACGCGCGCGCTGGCCCGCGAGCTGGCGGGCGATCGGATCACCGTCAACGCCGTCGCGCCGGGCGCGATCGACACGGTGCGCGGCCACGCCGCCGGCGGCAACGCAGGGCGCGCGAAGCTGCCCGACAACCTCGCCGCGCGCCCCGGCACGATCGAGGAGATCGCCGAGATGGTGCGCTACCTCTGCTCGGCCCCGGCGCGCTTCATCACCGGCCAGGTGATCCACGTGAACGGCGGGGCCTTTATGGGCTGATCCCATCGGCTCGTGGGCTAACCGCTCCTATCCTCTCCTCGGCCCCCTCCCCCGCCCCTTCCGCAAGGGAAGGGGAGGAGTCGAGGCGTGGGGCGCCCATACGAGCTGATCCGAGCGGCCGCCTCCGCAATCTTGATCGCCGGGGCGTTGCTGGGCACCCGTGGCTGCCCGACATCCCGGAGATCGTCCCAGGCCGAAGGAGGGCCGCGTGCCCCCGCGTACTCCGAAAACTCCCGGCTCTCCGAAGCCGAGCTTCTCGCTGTGGTGGCTGTGGCTCGCCCTGTTCGCGCTGATCATCGCCGGATTGGTCGCCGGCGGCGGCGGCAAGACCGGGCGCGGGACCACCGACGTCATTGCCTACAGTCAGTTCCAGCAGCTGCTGGACCAGGGCCAGGTCAAGAACGTCGTCGTCTCCGGCGAGCAGATCACGGGCACGCTGACCAAGGCGCTGCCGGACGGGCACACCACGTTCGTCACGCAGCGCGTGCCGCCGACGCTCGCCACCGAATTGCAGAAGCACGACGTCACCTATTCCGCCGCCGCGTCGAGTTCCGGCGCCGGCGTGCTGCTGTCCTGGATCATCCCGCCGCTGCTGTTCGTCGGCATCTGGTTCGCCGCCTCGCGCTTCATGGGCGGCGCGGCGGGCGGCACCGGCGGGCTGGGCGGGCTGATGCAGGTCGGACGCTCGCGCGCCAAGCTGGTCGCCGAAACCGCCGTCAAGACCACATTCGCCGACGTCGCCGGCGTCGAGGAGGCGAAGGAGGAGCTGAGCGAGATCGTCGATTTCCTCAAGCGTCCGAAGGAGTTCAGCCGGCTCGGCGCGCACATCCCGACGGGGATCCTGCTGGTCGGCCCGCCCGGCACCGGCAAGACCCTGCTCGCACGCGCCGTCGCCGGCGAGGCCGGGGTGCCGTTCTTCTCCGCCACCGGCTCGGAGTTCGTGGAGATGTTCGTGGGCGTCGGCGCCTCGCGCGTGCGCGACCTGTTCGAGAAGGCGCGCAAGACCGCGCCCTGCATCATCTTTATCGACGAGCTGGACGCGCTCGGCCGGGCGCGCAACGCCGGGCCGATGGCGGGCGGGGACGAGAAGGAACAGACGCTCAACCAGCTCCTGTCCGAGATGGATGGCTTCGAGCGCAACGCGGTTCCCGTGATCGTGTTGGCAGCGACCAACCGGCCGGAGATCATGGACCCCGCCCTGCTGCGGGCCGGGCGCTTCGATCGCCAGGTGCTGGTCGATCGCGCCGACAAGAAGGGCCGGATCGAAATTCTGCGGCTGCATCTGAAGGACAAGCAGGTCTCGCCCGACGTGCGGCTGGAGGATCTGGCCGCGCTGACCCCGGGCTTCACCGGCGCCGACATCGCCACCCTGACGAACGAGGCGGCGATGCTGGCGACGCGGCGCGGCGCCTCCTCCGTCGCGATGGCCGACTTCACCGAGGCGGTGGAGCGGATCATCGCGGGGCTGGAGAAGAAGGGCCGCGTGCTGATTCCGCGCGAGCGGAGTACCGTCGCCCACCACGAGATGGGGCACGCGCTGGTCGCGCTCGCGATCCCGGGCACCGATCCGGTGGAAAAGATCTCGATCATCCCGCGCGGCATCGGCGCGCTCGGCTACACCATGCAGCACCCCACCGAGGACCGCTTCCTGATGGGCCGGCAGGAGTTGCTGGACAAGATGGCGGTCCTGATGGGCGGACGCGCGGCCGAGATGCTGACCGGGACGGACATTTCCACCGGCGCGGCGGACGATCTGAAGAAGGCCACCGAGATCGCGCGCGCCATCGTCATGCGCTACGGCATGGACCAGCGGCTGGGTCCGGTCATGTGGGCCACCGACCAGGGCAGCCAGTTCCTCTCGAGCCCGCAGGGCGCGATGTTCGGGCGTCCCAGCTACAGCGAGGAGACCGCGCACGACATCGACACGGCGGTGCGCAGCTATCTGGAGGCGGCGCTGAAGCGTGCGCTGGCGATCCTGCGGGAGAATCGCGCCGAACTGGCGGAGGGCGCGCAGGCGCTGCTTGAGCACGAGGTGATCCTCGGCAAGGACATCCCCCGCCCCCGGCCGGCGGCGCTGGCCGCTGAATAGTCACGTCCTGTTGGATTGACGCGGGGCTCTCGGCGCGTTCGCTTGCCCCTAACGACAAAACCAGGGGAAGGAGACGCCCATGCACGCGCACGCTCTCGCGCTGTCACGTCGCGGCCTGCTCGGCGGGGTCGCCGCGCTGGCGCCGGCCCTGGCCTGGGGCCAGGCTAAACCGCAACTTGGCGAGCCGCCCACGGTCATCAGCAGCCCGCCGCGCCAGTGGGGGCGCTTCGCGCCGCCGACAATCTACCCCGACCCCGACATCCTGGTGATCGACCCGTCGTTCAAGCAGTACCTGGTCGGGCTGACGGCCATCCGCCGGCTCCACACCGGCTTTCAGTGGGCGGAGGGGCCGGCGTGGTCGGGCGAGGGGCAATACCTCGTGTTCAGCGACGTGAAGGGCAACACGCAGTATCGGCATGTCTGGGAGAGCGGCCGGGTCTCGCCCTACCGCAAGCCGTCCTACAACAGCAACGGCAACTCCTTCGACTTCCAGGGCCGGCAGCTCTCGACGCAGGATTTCTTCCGCCGCGTCGTCCGCTGGGAGCCCGACGGCTCGATGACCGTCATCGCCGATCAGTTCGACGGCAAGCCGCTCAACTCGCCCAACGACCTCGTGCCGCATCCGGACGGCAGCATCTGGTTCACCGATCCGGCCTATGGCGATTCGATCACCGAGGGCCATCCGGACGTGGCGGGGGGCGAGGCGAACCCCGACGGCCTCTATGATGCCAACGTGGGCAATGGCGGCGTCGGGCTGATCTGGGGCGTGAAGCGCGAGCTGCCGACGAACACCTATCGCTGGGACCCGAGCGGGCGATTGGACGTGGTGGCGCCGGCGAGCCAGGTGCCCGATCCCAACGGGATTCTGCTTCTCGCCCGACTACAAGTCGCTCTATCTCATCAGCACCGGCCCCGGACCCGGCGAGACGACCGGCGGCAAGGGGGTAATCTTCGTCTTCGACGTGCAGGGCCAGAAGCTCGCGAACATGCGCCAGTTCAGCGATTGCATGGTGGACGGCGTGCATTGCGGCCCGGACGGGATGCGCGCGGACCGCGCGGGCAATCTCTGGGTCGGCTCCAACGCGCCGCTCGGTTACTCCGGTGTGACGGTGTGGAACCCGCAAGGCAAGCTGATCGGGCGCATCCGGCTGCCCGAGGTCTGTGCCAACCTGGCCTTCGGCGGTCCGAAGCGCGACTTCCTGTTCATGGCGGCGAGCCAGTCCTTGTACGGGCTGCTGCTCAACGTCCAAGGCGCGGCACCCGGCTGAGCGACCGGGCCTACGCCGCTTTTCGGGGCAATTCCGAAACCACCTGCTGCTTCAGCGCCTCGATCTGCGGCGTGTTCAAAGTTTCGGCTTCGAGCAATTCCTCCGCCGTGCGGTCAAGGAGGGCGCGATTGCGCTCCAATATCTTGACCGCACGGACGAAGCTCGATTCCACCAGCGTGCTGACCGATCCATCCACGGCGTTCGCGGTGGCGTCGCCGTAGGCCCGAGCCTCCGGCATGGCCGGGACGCCCTGCAGGAAAGGCGAGCGATCGCGGTCATAGGCGACGTTTCCGAGCGCCTCGCTCATGCCATAGCGGAGCACCATCGCGCGGGCGATGTCCGTGACACGGGCCAGATCATCCGCTGCGCCGGTGGAAATCTCGCCGAACACGACGTGTTCCGCCGCGCGGCCGCCCAGCAGCACTGCCATCTTGTTAGCCAGTTCCGTCTTGGTCATCAGGTAGCGATCCTCGGTCGGGCGCTGGATCGTGTAGCCAAGCGCCCCGATCCCACGGGGAATGATCGACACCTTATGCACGGTCTCGGTGCCGGGAAGCGCGAGCGAGACGAGGACGTGGCCGAGTTCGTGGAAGGCCACGACCCGGCGCTCGTGCGCATTGATCAGGCGGTTGCGCTTTTCGAGACCGGCGACGACACGCTCGATGGCGTTGTTGAAATCAACCATGGCCACGGCTTCACCACGGCGGCGCGTGGCGAGCAGCGTCGCCTCGTTGACCAGGTTGGCGAGATCGGCTCCCGTGAGTCCCGGCGTCAGTGCGGCGATCTCCTCCGGGTTCACATCGACGTCGAGCTTCACCTTCCTCAGATAGATGGCGAGGATTTGCTCGCGGCCCTTCTTGTCCGGCCGGTCCACCAGCACCTGGCGGTCGAACCGACCGGCGCGCAGCAGCGCCGGGTCGAGCACCTCCGGACGGTTGGTGGCGGCCAGCAGCACTATGCCCCCCTTCGGATCGAAGCCGTCGAGTTCGGCAAGCAGCTGGTTCAGCGTCTGCTCCTTCTCATCATGTCCGGCAATTCCGTAGGCTCCGCGGGCGCGGCCCAGGGAATCGAGCTCGTCGATGAAGACGATGGCCGGCGCCATCTTGCGCGCCTGCTCGAACAGGTCGCGCACGCGGGCGGCGCCGACACCGACGAACATCTCGACAAACTCCGAACCCGAGATGGAGAAGAACGGCACGCCGGCTTCGCCCGCCACCGCGCGCGCCAGCAGCGTCTTGCCCGTGCCCGGCGGGCCGACCAGCAGGATGCCCTTCGGCGCGCGGCCGCCGAGCCGGCTGTACTCTTCAGGGTTCTTCAGGAAGTTGACGATCTCGACTAACTCGTCCTTGGCTTCGTCCACGCCGGCCACATCGGCGAACGTAACGTTCGTCGACTTCTCCACGAAGACTTTGGCGCGGCTCTTGCCGATCGCCATCATGCCGCCTCCGAGGCCGCCCTGGCCCATGCGTCGGATGAGGAACATCCAGATTCCGACAAAGACCAGCGTCGGCAGGATCCAGGACAGGACATTGCCGAGCCAGTTGCTCTCGATCACCCCCGCATAGACGACGTTGTGCTTGTCTAATTTGTCCGCCAGGTCGGGCTCGACGCGCGTCGTCACGAAATCCGTCGACCCGTCCGGCAAGGGCTCCTTGAGCGTGCCGCGAATGCGGTTCTGGGTGATCGCGACCTCGGCGACCTTGTCCTCTTCGAGCAGGTTTTGGAACTGGCTGTACGGGATCGGCTTGGGCGCGGTATTCCGGACGTACGCGTTGTGCAGGAACAACAGGCCGAGTACCGCCGCGATCACGTACCAGAAGTTGATATGCGCCTTCTTGTCCATGGCGGGCATCCCTGCTGCGACTGCGCGGCGCCTATTTCGGTTCCAGCACGAGCTGCGTCTGCACCACGAGCGCGACCAGCCGGCCCTCGGCCGATGTGACGCGGGTCTGCCAGACCATGGTGCGCCGGCCGCGATGCAGGGGCACGGCCTCGCCTATTATCGTCGTGCCGACCGGGGCGGGGCCGATGAAGTTGGTCTTGCTCTCGATCGTGGTGGTGCCGGCGCCATCCGGCAGGTTCAGGATCGTGCCCATCGCCCCGAGCGTGTCGGCGAAGGCCATGACGGCGCCGCCGTGCAGGACGGCCGGGACGGTGCACAGGTCCGGGCGAACCTCCATCGTGGCTGAGACCCGGTCCCGGTCGGCGGCGGTGAAGGCAATGCCGAGCAACTCGGCGAAGGGCAGTCTGTGCTGGGCGACGGTGGCGAGCATGTCCATGGCTGGTCCCCTCAACCGCGGCGCCGCGCGGCCATCTCAGCGGCCAAACGGAGCGCCGCGATCAGGCTGGACGGGTCGGCGACGCCGGTTCCCGCGATGTCGAAGGCCGTCCCGTGGTCGGGCGAGGTCCGCACGATCGGAAGGCCCAGCGTGACGTTCACGCCCTGGCGCATGTCGAGCGTCTTGAGCGGGATCAGCGCCTGGTCGTGGTACATGCAGATCGCGGCGTCGTAGCGCGCCCGTGCGGCTTCGGTGAACATGGTGTCGGGCGGCCACGGGCCGGCGACATCGAGGCCCCCGGCGCGCAACGCGGCGATCGCCGGCTCGATGATTGTCGCCTCCTCCTGGCCGAGCGCGCCGTCCTCGCCCGCATGCGGGTTGAGGCCGGCGACGGCGAGGCGCGGGCGCGGCAGTCCGAAGTCGCGGCGGAGCGCGGCGTGCGTGGTGCGGGCGGCCGCAATGATCGCCTCGGTGGTCAGCATCTCCAGCGCGCGCCGCAGCGGGACATGCACCGTGACCGGCACGACGCGCAAATCGGGGCTCGCCAGCATCATGACCTCGCGGCCGGCCACGCCCGTCAGCGACGCGAGAAACTCGGTATGGCCCGGAAAGCCGAAGCCGGCGCCGTACAGCACCGCCTTGCTGATCGGGTTGGTGACGACGGCGCTCGCCTCGCCCGCCTGGGCGAGCCGTGTGGCCCGCTCGATGGCGGCGATGATCACCGGTGCGTTCGCTTGATCCGGCCGCCCCGGCCGCGCCGGCGCCGCCAGTCGGATCGGCAGCACCGGGAGCGCGTCGGGAAAGGCGGCGGACGCGGAGGCGATGTCGGCGATCTCGACGATCGGGGTATCCAGCCGCAACGCCCGCGCGAGCGCTCGCAGCCGGTCGGGGTCGTCCAGCAGGACGAAGCACGGCGCCCTGGCTTGCCAGGCGCGGAGGGAAAGCTCGCCGCCGATGCCGGCGGGGTCGCCCATCGTGAGTGCGAGCGGTGTCATCGCTGTGGTCCTGACCGTTGGGCGCTCCCTACCGCGCTCGACCCCTCCCCCGCCCCCTCCCGCAAGGGGAGGGGAGGAGGAAGAAAGCGCCGCGCTTTCTGCTCCCCCTCCCCTTGCGGGAGGGGGTCGGGGGGAGGGGCCGGCGGAAAGGGCGTGGGAATCACATTGCTACATGTGCAGCGCGCGCCCCGCGACCGCCAGCGCGGCCTCCTTCACGGCCTCGTTCAGCGTCGGGTGGGCGTGACAGGTGCGGGCGACGTCCTCGGCGGCGGCGTCGAACTCCATCGCGGTCGCAAGCTCGGCGATCAGCGTGCCGGCGTCGGGGCCGATGATGTGGGCGCCCAGGATGCGATCGGTCGTCGCGTCGGCGAGGATCTTCACGAAGCCGTCCGTGTCGCCCATCGCGCGGGCGCGGCCGTTGGCGGTGAAGGGGAACTTGCCGATCCGGTAGGCAATCCCGGCGGCCTTCAGTTCCTCCTCGGTCTGGCCCACGGCGGCGACCTCGGGCCAAGTGTAGACCACGCCGGGAATCACGGCGTAGTTGACGTGACCGGCCTGCCCGGCCAGCCGCTCGGCCACGGCGACGCCCTCCTCCTCGGCCTTGTGGGCCAGCATCGGGCCGGCGATCACGTCGCCGATCGCGTGGATGCCGGGCACGTTCGTCGCCCAGTGCGCGTCGGTTTTGACCCGCCCGCGCTCGTCCAGGCCCACGCCGACCGCCTCCAGCCCCAGCCCTTCCGTGTTGGGGCGGCGGCCGACGGCGACCAGCACCACGTCGGCCACGACCTCCTCGGACGGACCGCCGCGATCGGGCTCCAGCGTCAGAATCACGCCCGCGTTGGTCACGCGCGCGCCGGCGACCTTGGTGCGGAGGCGGAATTTGAGCCCCTGCTTGCGCAGGATGCGCTCGAACGCCTTGGCGATCTCGGCATCCATCGTGGGGACGATGCGCTCCATGAACTCGATCACGGTCACCTCGGCGCCGAGCCGGCGCCAGACGCTGCCGAGTTCAAGCCCGATATAGCCGCCCCCGACGACGGCGATCCGCTTCGGAATTTCGGGCAATGCGAGCGCGCCGGTGGAGGTGACGATGCGCTGCTCGTCGATGTCGAGGCCGGGCAGGTTCACGCTTTCGCTGCCGGTTGCGATGACGATGTTTTTCGCGGAGTACGTTGTCCCGTCCACCTCCACCGTCCCCGGCGCGGCGATGCGTGCGATGCCCTTGAGCCAGGTGATCTTGTTCTTGCGGAACAGGAATTCGACGCCCTTTACGTTGGCCGACACGACCTCGTCCTTGCGCGCCATCATGCGGCCGAGGTCGAGGCTGACCGATCCCACGTCGATGCCGTGCGCGGCGAAGTCCTGGGTCGCCGCGACGTAGTTCTCCGACGATTGCAGCAGAGCCTTGGACGGGATGCAGCCGATGTTGAGGCAGGTGCCGCCCAGGGTGGCGCGCTTCTCCACGCAGGCGACCTTCAAGCCGAGCTGCGCGGCGCGCAGCGCGCACACGTAGCCACCGGGGCCGGCGCCGATGACGATGAGGTCGAACGAGTCGCTCACGGAGACCCGTGCATGGCGCGGGAGATCAAGGGGAGATACGCGGCACCCAGGGCAACGGAGGCGACCACCAGAGCGAACAGGGTGATGCCCACGGTCCACATGGCGCCTATGCTTGGCTTCCCTGCCAAGCCGACCCGCATCTCTCCGCGAAGCTGCTCCATTTTCATGTCAATGTCGCCCCGCAGCTTCTCGAGATCGGCCTTGGTGGCAAGGTGCGTCATCTGGGCGAGGATGGAGATGATCATGGGTTCCAGACGGCCAAGCGCAGCCTTCATCTCACGGCTGTCCTGCTCAAGCCTCTCGACCCGCGCCTCCATGCCAGGATCATGCATCGGCTGATCCATGCCTACAAATCCAGTAGCAGCCGGCGCGGATCCTCGACGCCCTCCTTCACCCGCACCAGGAACGACACCGCCTCGCTGCCATCCACGATGCGATGGTCGTAGCTCAGCGCGAGGTACATCATCGGCCGCACCTCCACCTTGCCGCCGATCGCCACCGGACGGTCCTGGATCTTGTGCATACCGAGGATGGCCGACTGCGGCGGGTTGAGGATCGGCGTGGACATCAGCGAGCCGTAGACGCCGCCATTGGTGATGCTGAACGTGCCGCCGGCCAGCTCGTCGAGCTTCAGCGCCCCATCGCGGGCGCGGCGGCCGAAATCGGCGACAGCGCGTTCGATCTCGGCCAGCCCCATGCCGTCGGCGTCGCGGATCACCGGCACCACCAGGCCGTTCGCGCCGCCGACGGCGATGCCCATGTGGACGAAGTTCTTGTAGACGATCTCGTCGCCGTCGATCTCGGCGTTGACGGCGGGAAACTCCTTGAGGGCCGACACGCAGGCGCGCACGAAGAAGCCCATGAAGCCCAGGCGCATGCCGTGCTTCTTCTCGAATGCCTCGCGGTACTCGCGGCGAAGCGCCATCACCGCCGTCATGTCCACCTCGTTGAAGGTGGTGAGCATCGCCGCGGTGTTCTGCGCCTCCTTCAGCCGCGCGGCGATGGTGCGGCGCAGCCGCGTCATCCGCACGCGCTCTTCGCGCGGGTCGGTTTCGCGCGCTGGCTTCGGCGCGGGGGGCGTCGGCTGCGGCGCGGGCCGGTTCAGGAAGGCGAGCACGTCGCCCTTGGTTATGCGGCCTTCCTTGCCGCTGCCCGCGTCAAGGTCGGCGGCGGTCAGATGCTGCTCTTCCATCAGCTTGGCGGCCGACGGCATCGGCGGATGGGCGGCGATCTCGCCCGGCGGTGCGGCGGGACGGGCCACCGGACCCAGCGGGCGCGGCGGCGGATTGATGCCGGGCGGCGGGTTGGCGGCGGCGCGCAATCGCGGCGACTGCGGCGCGCTAGCCGGCGCGGCCGCTGGGCGGGGCTGCGCGGCAGGGACAGGAGCGGGCTTGGCGGGCGCAGGCGCGGCCTTGGCGACCGGCGCTGCCGTGGCGCTCGCCCCCGCGTCCAGCAGGCCGAGCGTCGCGCCCACCGCTACCTCGGCGCCCTCGTCGGCGCTGATCATGGACAGCACGCCCGCCTCGGGCGCGTTCACCTCGACCGTCACCTTGTCGGTTTCCAGCTCAACCAGCGGCTCGTCGGCGGCGACCGCCTCGCCCGCGTGCTTGAGCCAGCGCGCGACGGTGGCCGAGGTGACGCTCTCGCCCAGCGCTGGCACCTTGATCTCGGTTGCCATCATCGGTCCCTCTACCCGCGCGTCACGTCGAGCGCGTCGGCCACCAACGCCGCCTGCTCGGCGGCGTGGACGCGCGCCGTGCCGGTGGCGGGGCTGGCCGCCTCGACCCGGCCGACATAGCGCGGGCGCTTCGCCGTGCCATCCAACCTGTTCAGCACCTTCTCGATGCGGCGGTCGACGAAGCTCCAGGCGCCCATGTTCTCGGGCTCCTCCTGGCACCAGATGATTTCGGCGTTGCGATAGGGCGCGAGCAGGCGGCCGAGCGTCTTCTCGGGAAACGGATGAATCTGTTCTAGCCGCAGGATGGCCACGTCGTTGATGTTCTTCTCCCGCCGTTCGGCGAGCAGGTCGTAATAGACCTTCCCCGAGCACAGCACCGCGCGGCGCACGCCGTCGGCGGGCGCGATCCGGTCGATCTCGGGGATGACGTACTGGAAGGCGCTGCCGGTCGCCATCTCGTGCAGCGGGGAGACCGCGAGCTTGTGGCGCAGCAGCGACTTCGGCGTGAAGACGATCAGCGGCTTGCGGAAGTTGCGCTTGAGCTGGCGGCGCAGCGCGTGGAAGTAGTTGGCCGGCGTGGTCAGGTTGCAGACCGCCATGTTGCGCTCGGCGCAGAGCTGCAGATATCGCTCGGGCCGCGCCGACGAATGCTCCGGCCCCTGCCCTTCGTAGCCGTGCGGCAGCAGCAAGGTGAGCCCCGACATGCGCAGCCATTTGGTTTCGCCGCTCGCCAGGAACTGGTCGATGATGACCTGTGCGCCGTTGGCGAAGTCGCCGAACTGCGCCTCCCACAGCACCAAGGTGCGCGGATCGGCCAGCGAGTAGCCGTACTCGAAGCCCAGCACGCCCGCCTCGGAGAGCAGCGAGTTGTAGATCTCTATGCGCGCCTGGTCGGGGGCGATGTTGTTCAGCGGCACGTATTCGTTCTGGTTGTCCTGGTCGATCAGCACGGCGTGACGCTGGCTGAACGTGCCGCGCTGGGTGTCCTCGCCCGAGAGGCGCACCCGATGGCCCTCCAGCAACAAGGTGCCGAACGCCAGCGCCTCGCCGGTTGACCAGTCGATGCCCTCGCCGCTCTCGATCATGTGCCGCTTGGCGTCGAGCTGGCGGGCGATCTTCGAATTGAGGTTAAACGCCTCGGGTACGTGCGCCAGGGTCATGCCGACCTGGCGCAGCACGGCGGGATCGACGCCGGTCGCGTCCTCCGTCTGCTCGGGCTCGGCGTCGGGGCGCGACAGGCCCGACCAGTGGCCCTCCAGCCAGTCGGCCTTGTTCGGCTTGTAGGACTGCGCGGCCTGGTTCGCGGCGTCGAGGCGCGCGGCGAACTCGTCCCACATCGCCTTCGCCTCGTCGGCTGACACCACCGCCTCGGCGGCCAGCTTCTCGGCATAGAGCGTGCGCGTGGTCTTCTGCGCCCCGATGGCGCGGTACATCAGCGGCTGGGTGAAGGCCGGCTCGTCGGTCTCGTTGTGGCCGTGGCGGCGGTAGCAGACGATGTCGAGCACGATGTCGCTGCCGAAGCGCATCCGGAACTCGGCCGCCATGCGGGCGCAGAAGATCGCCGCCTCGGGATCGTCGCCGTTGACGTGCAGGATCGGCGACTGAATCGACTTCGCGACATCGGTGCAGTAGAGGCCCGAATAGGCGTGCGCGGCGACCGTGGTGAAGCCGATCTGGTTGTTGACCACGACATGCACGGTGCCGCCGGTGCGGTAGCCGATGAGCTGGCTCATCGCCAATGTCTCATAGACAAGCCCCTGGCCGGCGAAGGCCGCATCGCCATGCATCAGGACCGCCATGACCGAGCGCCGCGCCTGCGTGTCGCCGGCCTGATCCTGGCGCGCGCGCACCTTGCCCACCACCACGGGATCGACTGCTTCGAGGTGCGACGGGTTCGGCTGCAACGAAAGGTGGACGGCCTGTCCGGCGACATCGACATCGGTCGATGTGCCGAGATGGTATTTCACGTCGCCCGAGCCCTGCACGTCGTCGGGCTTGAAGCTCTCGCCGCCGAACTCGCTGAACACGGCGGTGAACGGCTTGCGGACGATGTTGACCAGCGTGTTTAACCGACCGCGATGCGGCATCCCGATGGCGATTTCGTTCGCGCCGCCGGCGGCCACGGTGTCGATGATCGCGTGCAGTGCCGGGATGGTGACCTCGCCGCCCTCCAGCCCGAATCGCTTGGTGGTAACGTAGCGGCGCTGGCAGAACGCCTCGAATCCCTCGGCCTCGGTCAATTGACGCAGGATCGTGCGCTTGGCCTCCGCGTCGAATCCGGTGTTCCAGGGTGCGCCCTCGACCTTGCGCTGGATCCAGGCCTTCTGCTCGGGGTCCTGGATGTGCATGAACTCGACGCCGACATGCCCGCAGTAGGTCTCGCGCAGGATGCCCATGATCTCGCGCAAGGTCGCGCTCTCGCGGCCGAGCACGTTGTCGATGAAGATCGGCCGGTCGAGGTCGGCGTCGGTGAAGCCGTAGGTAGCGGGGTCCAACTCCGGGTGTGCGGGCGGGACTTGCAGGCCGAGTGGATCGAGGCGCGCCTCCAGATGGCCGCGCACGCGGTAGCTGCGGATCAGCATGAGAGCGCGAAGGCTGGAGATGATCGAGGCCCGCAGGTCGGCCGCAGGGGCCGCCGCCGCGGGGCGCGCGCCTTCAAAGGTGACGGGCCGAGGCGCCCAGGACGCGCCGGTCGCGTCCTCAAGCACCGCGCGGGATTCGTCGTTCAGGGCGCCGAAAAGGTCGGCGAAGCTCGGATCGACCGCGCCGGGCTCGGTCGCCCAGCGGGCATAGAGATCGCCCAGAAACGCCGCGTTCGCCCCGTTGAATGCCGAGGCCAGGATGTCCACGCCCGCCATGTCCGTTGCCTTCCCATGTATTCAACCCACGCGCAAACCCGCCGCCGGCGAGGGCGGGCGGCTCGCGCGGTAGATAGTGCGAGTGCCCTGGTTACGAGAGTCTGACGAACAACGCGCTGGGTTGCCGCTTGCGCATGAGCGGGCCTTCGCGGACCTACAAACTACGGCTGTTCGGTGGCAGGTCGAATGTCGGTCTTGCCGAAATCCTCCCCCTTGAACAGAAGGGACACGCCATGATTCTTCGCCACCGCATAGGCGAAGCAGTCTCCCAGATTGAGCTTGGCCGGGTGCCCGCGGCCTTTGCCGTACCGCGAAAATGCTTCGAGCGCCGTTTCCGCCTCCTTCCCGGTGACCGCGACGGTGCCGACGCCGGCCGTCCTGAGGAATTGCTGAACGTCCCCTTGGGCCTCCGTTATGCTTGCATGGCGTTTGCGGCAAACGCCCAGGGTCGCCTCGAAGACGGCAATCGGCGACGTGATCGGCGCGGGAGCATCGTCAAGCACATCGGTGAGCGCGTCGGCCTCGGGCTCGCGGGTCAGGATGGCCACGATGGCGGATGCATCGACGAACATCACTGCTCACCGCTGAGGGCGTCGTAGAAGGCCTTATCCGCCTCTTGTCCCGTTGCGGGCCGGCTCAGGACGCGGTCTTGCAGCGGGCGAAGCCGCTCCCGCAGCGGCAATGCCTCGTCGAGGCGCCGCAGTTCGTTCTCCAGCGCCAGCCTCACCGCATCGGTCTTGCTGGTCTGTTTTCGGGCCGCCAGCTTTTCGGCCAGACGGTTGACGACTTCGCTCCGGATGTTGAGCGGCATGACTCTGTGTTGGCGTATGGGCGATGGTGTGTTTACGCGAAGGCATCTCCCCATGCAAGGCGTGAGTAGGGACAACCGACCGCTCTACGACGACCGCTTCCCACGCCGGTCGGCGCAGGCCGACCATCCACGACTAGTGGGGGTCCCGAAGTCGTGGATGCTCGCATACGCGAACATGAGGGGTAGGGACGTTCCGGACATAAAGGTCGTTGGTATTGCACCTCGGCCGCCAGCCTAACCCCGCAGCACCCCGACCAACGTGCTCCCCAACCCCGCCGGGCTCTCGGCCACGTAAACCCCCGCCGCTCGCAGCGCCTCCATCTTCGCCGCCGCCGTGTCACGCCCGCCGCTGATGACCGCGCCGGCGTGGCCCATGCGGCGGCCGGCGGGCGCGGTCGCGCCGGCGATGAAGCCGACGACGGGCTTCTTCACGTTGGTCCGCGCCAGGAACTCGGCCGCCTCGATCTCGCTTTGGCCGCCGATCTCGCCGATCATGACGATCTGCTTCGTCTCCTCGTCGGCGAGGAACATCTCCAGCACCTCCACGAAGTCGGTGCCCTTCACCGGGTCGCCGCCGATGCCGACGCAACTGCTCTGTCCCAGCCCCGCCGCCGTGGTCTGCGCGACCGCCTCGTAGGTGAGCGTGCCGGAGCGCGAGACGATGCCCACCGACCCCCGCCTATGGATATGGCCCGGCATGATGCCGATCTTGCAGGCGTCGGGCGTGATCACGCCGGGACAGTTCGGGCCGATGAGGCGCGAGGCCGATCCGCTCAGCGCCCGCTTGACCCGCACCATGTCGAGCACGGGAATGCCTTCGGTGATGCACACGATCAGCGGAATCCCGGCGTCGATCGCTTCCAGGATGGCGTCGGCCGCGAAGGCCGGCGGAACGTAGATGCCGGTCGCGGTGGCGCCCGTTGCCTCGCGCGCCTCGGCCACGGTGTCGAACACCGGCAGGTCGAGGTGCTTCCCCCCGCCCTTGCCGGGGGTGACGCCGCCCATGACCTTGGTTCCGTAGGCGATCGCCTGCTCGGAGTGGAACGTGCCCTGGGCGCCGGTGAAGCCCTGGGTGATCACGCGCGTATTGGCATCGACCAGGACCGCCATCAGGCAGCCTCCGCCACGGCCTTGACCACCTTCTGGGCAGCGTCGGCCAGATTGTCGGCGGCGATGATCGGCAAGCCGGATTTCGCGAGGATTTCCTTGCCGAGATCGACGTTGGTGCCCTCCAGCCGCACCACCAAGGGCACCGAGAGCTTCACCTCGCGTGCCGCGGCCACCACGCCCTCGGCGATCACGTCGCAGCGCATGATGCCACCGAAGATGTTGACCAGGATGCCCTCCACGTTCGGGTCCGACAGGATGATCTTGAACGCCGCCGTCACCCGCTCCTTGGTGGCGCCGCCGCCGACGTCGAGGAAGTTGGCGGGTGCCGAGCCGTACAGCTTGATGATGTCCATGGTCGCCATCGCGAGGCCCGCGCCGTTGACCATGCAGCCGATGGTGCCGTCCAAGGCCACGTAGTTGAGCCCGTGGCGGCCGGCCTCCAGCTCCTTCGGGTCTTCCTCGGACTCGTCGCGCAGCTTCTCCAGTTCGGGATGGCGGAACAGGGCGCTGTCGTCGAAGCTCACCTTGGTGTCGAGCGCCACCACGTCACCCGCGCCGGTCACGACCAGCGGGTTGATCTCGACAATCGCGCAGTCGAGGCCGACGAAGGCGCGGTACATCGCATCGACGAAGCGGCCGAACGGGCCGATCTGCTTGCCCTTCAGCCCCAGCCCGAAAGCCAGGCGGCGCGCGTGGAATCCCTGGATGCCGGCCGCCGGATCGACGGTGACACGCATGATCTTCTCGGGGTTGCGCGCCGCGACCTCCTCGATCTCCATGCCGCCCTCGGAGGACGCCATGAGCATGATCCGCCCCGACCCGCGATCGACCAGCAGCGAGAGATAAAGCTCGCGCGCGATGTCGCAGCCCGCCTCGACATAGATCCGATGCACCTTGCGCCCGGCAGGGCCAGTCTGCTTGGTGACGAGGACGTGCCCGATGATCGCCTCGGCCGCCGCCCGCGCCTCCTCGACGGAGCGGGTGACGCGCACGCCGCCTTTTCCGTCCGGATCATCGGCAAACCGGCCGGCGCCGCGGCCGCCGGCGTGGATCTGCGATTTCACCACGAACACCGGGCCGGGGAGCTTCCGCGCCGCCGCGGCCGCCTCATCGGGGGTCCAGGCGACGTGTCCTTCCGGGACCGCCACGCCGTAGCCGCGCAGGAGGTCCTTCGCCTGGTATTCGTGAATGTTCATTTCAGCCGACCAGCTTCTTCGACGCCTCGATCAGCTCGCGCACGGAGGCACAAGACTTGTCAAAGGCGGCCTTCTCCTGCGGGTTCAGCGCAATTTCGACGATCCGCTCGACGCCGTTGGCGCCGATCACCACCGGCACGCCCACGTAGAGCCCGTGGATGCCGTACTCGCCGTTCAGGTAGGCGGCGCACGGCAGCACGCGGCGCTTGTCCTTCAGGAAGCTCTCGGCCATCGCGATCGCCGAGGCCGCCGGCGCGTAGAATGCGCTGCCGCGCTCCAGCAGCTTGACGATTTCGCCGCCGCCGTTGGCGGTGCGGGTCACGATCGCGTCGATCTTGTCCTGCGTCGTCCAGCCCATCTTCACCAGGTCGGGCACGGGGATGCCGGCGACCGCCGAGTACCGCGTGAGCGGCACCATGCTGTCGCCGTGCCCGCCGAGCACGAACGCGGTCACGTCCTCGACCGAGACGTTGAACTCGTGCGCCAGGAACAGCCGGAAGCGGGAGCTGTCCAGCACGCCCGCCATGCCGACGACGCGGTTGGCCGGCAGGCCCGACTTCTCCTTCATCACCCAGACCATCGCATCCAGCGGGTTGGTGATGACGATGACGAACGCATCCGGGCAATGCGTCTTGATGCCGTCGGCCACCTGCGCGATCACGCCGGCGTTCTTGCCGATCAGGTCGTCGCGCGACATCCCCGGCGAGCGCGGGAAGCCGGCGGTCACGATCACCACGTCGGCGCCGGCGATCGCCGCGTAGTCCGACCCGCCTGTCATCACGGCGTCGAACCCCTCCACCGGGCCGGACTGCATCAGATCGAGGGCCTTGCCCGCGGCCACGCCGCCGAACACGTCGAACAGCACGACGTCGCCCAGATCCTTCAAGCCGACCAGATGGGCGAGCGTGCCGCCAATGTTGCCGGCACCGATCAGGGCGATCTTGTTGCGGGCCATGGGTGTCCTCGTCTGGCGGATAACAAGCGTGCGAGTGGCCGGACACAGCATCCGGCAAGCGCACGTTGCTAGACCAAGCGCCGTGGGTGGGCAAGGCGCGCAACCGGCTGTCGGGAGACGATAATGCGCATCATCGCGTTGGAAGAGCATTTCGCGCAGCCCGATCTGGTCGGGCGCATCAGTCGCGCCGCCATCGAGCGGCGCGGCTTCCCGCCGCCGGAAACCCAGTGGAGCCAGACAATGCAGGCCGCGAAACTGCAAGATCTCGGCGCCGCGCGGATCGCCGATATGGATGCCGCCGGGATCACGACCCAGGTGCTGTCGGTGGCAGGGCCGGGCGCCGATCTGCTGGCGGGCGAGGCGGGCGTGGGGCTGGCCCGCGACTACAACGACGCACTCGCCCGCGCGGTCACGGCGCATCCGGGCCGCCTCGCGGGTTTCGCGCATCTGCCGATGCAGGCGCCGGAGGCGGCGGCCGACGAGCTGGAGCGGGCCGTGCGGCGGCTCGGGTTCAGGGGCGCCCTGATCAACGGATTGAGCGAAGGTCGCTTCCTCGACGATCCCGCGTTCGACCCCATCCTGGCGCGCGCCGAGGCGCTGGACGTGCCGATCTACCTGCATCCCGGCATCCCGCCCGAACCCGTGCGCCGCGCCTACTACGACGGGCTGCCGGGACAATTGGGCTTCATCCTGTCCATCGCCGGATGGGGCTGGCACGCGGAGACCGCGGTGCATGTACTGCGCCTCGCGTTATCCGGCGTGCTCGAGCGCCATTCGAGGCTGCAGGTCATCGTCGGACACATGGGCGAGGCGCTGCCGTTCATGCTGGCACGATGCGAGCAGACGCTGGGCGCGGAGGCGTCGAAAATCCTGCGCCGGACGGTCACACAGACGATCCTGGAGCAGGTCTGGATCACCACCAGCGGCTTTTTCACGCTGCCACCGTTCCTCGCCGCGCTGATGACGTTCGGAACCGATCGCATCCTTTTCTCGGTGGATTACCCGTTCGTGTCGAACATGGCAGGGCGCAAATTCCTGGACGAACTGCCGGTCTCGGCCACGGATCGGGAGAAGATCGCGCATGGCAACGCCGACCGGCTGTTGAAACTGCAACCGTAGGTCACGTCAGATGCGGCAGAGCCTGCCACTCGCGGCCCTGCATCTCGGTGAGACGGGAGGCGGTGCGCTCGAACATCCGCACGTTCTCGCCGCGCGCGTAGAGCTGGTCCGGCATGGCGTCGGCGGAGGCGAGCAGCTTCACCCTGTGGTCGTACAGCGTGTCGATCAGCATGATGAAGCGGCGCGCCTCGTCGAAATTGTCGGGTGACAGGCGCGGGATGTCGTCGAGGACGAGCGTGTGATAGTGGGTCGCGAGCGCGAGATAATCGCCCGGCCCGAGCGCGGCGGCGCACAGCGTCGCGAAATCGAACCGTGCCACCCCCTCGGCCGCCGCCGGCACCACCAGCCGGCGCCCCATCACCGTCAGGCTCTCGGGGCGCGGCGCGGCCCCTCCGGTCATCTCGGCGAAGGCGTCGTCCAACTCACGCCGGCTTTGCGCGTCGGCGGGGACGTGCCAGGTCCGCAAGCCTCTCAGCCGGGCGCGCCGGAAGTCGCGGGCGGCGTTCATCTCCAGCACGTCCAGCCGCTGGTTCAGCAACGCGATGAAGGGCAGGAACGCATCCCGCCCCGGCTGGCCCTTGAAGAGGTCGTCGGGGCGGATGTTGGAAGTCGTCACCACCACGACGCCGCGCTCGAACAGCGCCTGAAACAGCCGGCCGAGGATCATCGCGTCGGCGATGTCGTTCACCTGAAATTCGTCGAGGCAGAGCAGCGCGGCCTCGGCGGCGATGGCGTCTGCCAGCGGCGGGATCGGGTCGTCGATCTCGGGGTTGGCGCGCTTGAAGGCGTGAAAGCGCGCGTGCGCGTCCTGCATGAACTGATGAAAATGGATGCGCCGCTTGCGAGGCACGTCGGCGGCGGCGAAGAACAGGTCCATCAGCATCGACTTGCCGCGCCCGACCGCGCCCACGAGGTAGAGGCCGTTCGGCTTGCCCTCCGGCGCGTCGTCCACCGCCCGAAGGCGTAGCAGGCGCGAGAGCAGCCCGTTCCCCAGCGCCGGCCGGGGCGGCGGGTCGTAGCCGCGCAACTTCGCCCACAGATGCTGGAGCCGTTCGGCCGCCAGCGCCTGGGCCGGGTCGGGGACCAGCCGACCGGCCGCCACCAGCGCCCGGTAGGCCGGCAACGGCCCGGCGGCGGTGGGGGCGGCTTTTGTGTCCATTCGCGGCGCCCGATAGCGCGTAACGCGAAAAGGTTCAACGAGCGGCGATCCGTGCTAAAGCCGCCGGGAGAGGAGCGCCGATGATCGAACTGGATTTCCCCGCCTTGCGCGCCGCCCCGGTCGCGGCCGAGCCGTTTCCGCACCTGCTGGTGCCCGACTTCGTGCCGCCCGACAGCTTGCGCGCGGTGCTCGCAGACTTGCCGCCGATCGGACAGCGCGGCTCCTTCCCGGTCGAGGCGCTGCGGCTCGGCCCGGCCGCGCGGGCGCTGATTGCGCAATTGCAGGGAAGCGCGTTGCGCGCGCTCATCACCGAGCGCTTCGGGCTCGACCTCGACCAGGCACCGACCATGCTCACGCTACGCGGCCGCACCGCCGAGCGCGACGGGCGCATCCATGTCAATTCGACGGCCAAGCGCGTCACCGCGCTGCTCTACCTCAATCCGGCATCCGACAGCTTTGCCCGGCACGAGGGGTGCCTGCGCCTGCTGCGCGGCCCGCACGACCTGGAGGACTATGTCGTCGAGGTGCCTCCGGTGAACGGGACGCTCCTGGTATTCCCCAACGCGGCCAACACCTGGCACGGGCACAAGATCTTCGCCGGCCAACGCTACAGCATCCAGCTCAACTACATGACGACCGACCAGAAGGCGCGCGCCGAGATGCGGCGCCATCGGCTGTCGGCCTTCGTCAAGCGCCTGACGCGCGCGGCGTGACTCCTCCAGCAAGGATCTCCGCATGACCGAGCCGCGCATTATTCCCGTCATCCTCTCCGGCGGCTCGGGCACGCGGCTGTGGCCCGTTTCGCGGGAGAGTTTTCCCAAGCAGCTCTGGCCGCTCGTCTCCGAGCGCACGATGGTTCAGGAGACGGCGCTGCGCGCGGCAGGCAACGGATTCGCTCCGCCGATCGTCGTCTGCAACCAGGAGCATCGCTTCCTGATCGCCGAGCAGCTTCGCGCGGCCGGCATCGAGGGCGCGTGGATCATCCTGGAGCCGGTCGGGCGCAACAGTGCGCCCGCCATCGCCGCCGCCGCCCTGCTCGCCGCCGAGACCGACCCGGGCGCGGTCCTGTGGATGATGCCGGCCGATCACGCGATCGCCGACCTCGCCGCCCTGCGCGAGCACGTCGACACGGCGGCCGAGGCGGCGCGCGCGGGGCGGATCGTGCTGTTCGGAATGCGCCCGAACACGCCCGAGACCGGATACGGCTACATCGAGACCGGGGCGGAACTGTCGGAAACCGGCGGTGCGCGCGACGTCGCCCGCTTCATCGAGAAGCCGGACGCCGAGACCGCCGCCAAGCTGATCGCCTCCGGCCGGCATCTGTGGAACTCCGGGATGTTCGTGTTCACCGCGCGGACCCTGCTCGATGAACTGGCTGCCCACGCGCCCGAGGTGCTGGAGGGCGTGCGCCGGGCGATGGCGGGCCGGTCGAGCGACCTCGATTTCATCCGCCTCGACCCGGAGGCGTTTCGCGCCACGCCGGCGATCAGCCTCGACCATGCGGTGGCCGAGCGCACGACGCGCGCGGCCGTCATCCCGGCCGATCTCGGCTGGTCCGATGTCGGCAGTTGGAACGCGCTGTGGGAGCTGGCGGCCAAGGATCGGCGCGGCAACGCCACGGTGGGCGACGCGGTACTGGAGAACGCCGACGACTGCTATGTCCGCAGCGACGGCCGGCTGGCCGCGGTGGTCGGCCTGAGGGACGCCGTGTTGGTGGTGACCGAGGACGCGGTGCTGGCGATGCACCGCGACCACGCGCAGGACGTCAAGGTGCTGGTTGATCGTCTGAAGCGGTCCGGGCGGGCGGAGGCGGTGGCGCACAACCGCGTCTATCGCCCCTGGGGCTACTACGAAGTGCTGACGCGCGGCGATCGGTTCCAGGTCAAGCGGATCGTGGTCAAGCCCGGCCAGAAGCTGTCCCTGCAGAAGCACTTTCATCGCGCGGAGCACTGGGTCGTGGTCACCGGCAGCGCGCTGGTCACGCGCGGGGAGCGTTACGAGCTGCTCCAGGAGAACGAGAGCGTCTATATCCCGTTGGGCGAAATCCACAGGCTGGAGAATCCCGGCAAGATCCCGCTGGCGCTGATCGAGGTCGGGTCGGGACCGTATCTCGGCGAGGACGACATCGTGCGGATCGAGGATACCTACGGGCGGTCGTGATGGGCGGACGCTCGTGAGGCTGTCCAGCTTCCCACCTCGGCCGCCGGGTGCCGCAGGTGCCACAGACGCTCGTGCGCCGCGACCAGGCTCTCCATATTGCGTCGACGCCCGCCGTCGGGACTCGTCGGGCGCCTGGCGAGCATCATCTCCAGCACCTGCAGGAGCTGCTCGGCCACTTCCAGGTCGCGCTGGTCGCAGGCCTGGTGGAACCCGATCAGGATCTTGTCGGACAATCGGCGGCTATAGCGCGGCGCGCCCATTGGAGGGGAGGCGGGCGGCTCGTGCAAGACATCGTCCTCGGTTTCGCTCACGCTACCTCCGCCGCGCCTGGGAGCAAGCGAATTCTTGCTGTTCTGGAACGAGCTTGCCACGCCCGGTCCAAGCCGCCGTGAGACTTGGGTCAATGATCCGTTATTTCGTGGAACCAATCGTTCGCCGGTGACGGAAATACAACAGCACCGTCACTCCGCGAACGCCTCCTCCCAGGAGCCGACGGTCGAGGCCTTGCTGTATTCGGTAGACCGGTTCTCGAAGAAGTTGGCGTGCTCCACGGCGTTCAGCATCTCGTCCAACCAGGGCAGCGGGTTCCGCTCCACGTCGAACAGCGGCTCCAGCCCGAGCTGGATCAGCCGGCGATCGGCGATATAGCGGATATATTGCTTCAAGTCTCCCGCGGTCAGCCCCTCGACCGGGCCCTGTTCGAACGCGAGGTCGATGAATGCGTCCTCGTGCTCCACGATGGTCGCGCAGGTGTCGCGGATCTCGCGCCGCAGCGCCTCCGTCCAGATGTCCGGGTTCTCCTGCACGAAGGTGCGGAACAGGCGGATCATGGAGACGCAGTGCAAGGTCTCGTCGCGCACCGACCACGAGATGATCTGGCCCATCCCCTTCATCTTCCCGAAGCGCGGGAAATTCAGCAGGACGGCGAACGAGGCGAACAGCTGAAGCCCTTCGGTGAAGGCGCCGAACGCGGCGAGCGTCTTGGCGATGTCGTGCCGGCTGTCGACCGAGAAGCCCTGCATGTAGTCGTACTTGTCCTTCATCTCCTTGTAGCGGAGAAAGGCCTGGTACTCGGTCTCCGGCATTCCGATCGTGTCGAGCAGGTGGCTGTAGGCGGCTATGTGGACCGTCTCGATGTTCGAGAAGGCCGACAACATCATCAGCACCTCGGTCGGTTTGAAGACCTGGCTGTAGTGCTTCATGTAGCAGTTGTTCACCTCGACGTCGGCCTGGGTGAAGAACCGGAAGATCTGGGAGAGCAGGTTGCGCTCTCCCTCCGTCAGGTTGCGGTGCCAGTCCTTCACGTCGTCGGCGAGCGGCACCTCCTCGGGCAGCCAATGGACCCGCTGCTGGGTCAGCCAGGCCTCGTAGGCCCACGGATAGCGGAACGGCTTGTACACCGGATTCGCGGCCAGCAGGCCGGAGGGAGCCGCCGCAACTTGGGAGCCACCGTCCATCGCTCGTCCTCTTCTTTTCGAGGCCGAGTTTAGCACGGCCGCGCCCGCCAATCCATATGTTGTGGCAGACAAGCCGTCTTTCACCAAGGGTATGCCGGTTCGGGCGTCACCGCACCACGCCACGCACACCACTCGCCCCGACTGGCCGGCATCCAGCCGGTTCGTGTGGCGCCGCGGCCGCCACAGCAGCCAGCCGCGGCCTGGGTGAAAGGAACCTTCCAGGGTGGTGAGGCGTTCGCCCGACGGGCCGGTCGGGCGCCGGTTCCCTGACTGATGAAACCGGCAAACAGGCAGGAGGCACCGAATGAAATCCGTTCTTCTGGCGCTGACGGCTCTATCATGTGGCGTCATTTTCGCGCCGAACGTCAACGCGGCCAACAACGGCGTCACCACCTCGATGGGCGCGCCGCAGGGCTCACCTTCCTACTCGGCTCCGCGCTCCGCAGTCGTACCCGGCCTGCCGCAGCAGGAGCGGAGGGCTCAACAGCAGCACGAGGCGATGGGTCAGGAGAAGACCGATCAAGGAGTGACCACGCCGGTGCAGGGTCCCAAAAGCCTGAACGGCAAGACACAGACCAACCCCGGGGGCTAGCCAAGATCGAGGCGAGCAGCGGCACGATCACCCGATCCCCGCTCTGACAGACTGCTGCGCGTACGGCTCCCCGCCCGGCGCTATCCCAATCCGCGCCCCGGCCAGGCGCCACCCCGGGTGAGTTCGCGTGCCAGTGCGACGATGGTATCGGCCAGTGCCGTCACGATCGGCGGTCGCGGGCCGTGTGCCGGCAGCACCAGCGCGAGCTGCCAGCTCGCCGCCGGGCGCAGCGGCAGGGCTTCGAGCTGGCCGTCGCGCAGGTCCGCCTCGAACGCGCCCCGGCTGAGCAGGCAGAAGCCCTGCCCCGCCCGCAGCAACGCGCGGATGATCAGGGGATCATCGACCTCCATCCGCAGGTTCAGGGTCAAACGCTGCTCGGCCATCCACCCGTCGAGCAGGCGGCGCGAGGCGTTCGGCCGGCTGGGCAGGATCATCGGCAATGTCGCGAGGTCCGCCGTGCAGACCGGCCCGCGCCGACGCGGAAAGCTGCCGGGCCGGCCGACCAGGAACACCGGCTCCTGCACCAGCGGGACGGCATCGAAGCCGCGCTGCGGCAAGGGATCGTGGAGGCAGGCTAGGTCCACCTGGCCGCGCACAAGCCATTCGTGGATGTAGCCGCTGTAGCCGCCGGCCACCTTCAGGAACACGTTGGGATAGGCGGCGGCGAAGCGTTCGGCGAGCGCGGGAACCAGGTAGGTGCCGGCGGCCGGCGGCACGGCCAGGGTCAGCGTGCCCGCCGGCCCGTTGGCGCCGTCGCGGATTTCGGCCCGCGCCTGCTCCATCTGGCGCAGGATCACCTGGCTGCGCGCCAGCAGCGTGCGGCCGGCGTCGGTCAGCGTGACGCCGTGCCCGTGGCGGATGAACAGCGCCGTCCCTACCTCCTGCTCCAGCCGCTTGATTTGCCGGCTGAGCGCCGGCTGGGACAGACGCAGGAACTCCGCGCCGCGGCTGTAGCCGCCGAACTCGGCGACGGTCTGGAAGTAGCGCAGCGCCCTGGTGTCCATCCCGCCCGATCCGTCATTCAGGTAATAGCACCTATAGACGTTATGCCTTGGACGCAAAGCCCGGTGCGGTTCCATGCTGGCTCGTCCGGCGCGGGAGCCTGCCATGAAATTCGGTCTGATGACGCAAATCCAGATGCCGCGGCCCTGGGGGGAGAACGCCGAGGTGCTGGCCTATCGGCACGCCATCGACCAGGCGGTGGCGGCGGAGGCGGCCGGCTTCCGCTACTTCTGGACCACCGAGCAGCACTTTTTCATGGAGATCGGGCACAGCCCCTGCCCCGACATGTTGCTGGCTGCCATCGCCGAGCGCACGCGCGACATCCGGCTGGGCTTCGCGGTCATGCTGATGACGGTGCATAATCCCTTCATCATCGCCGAGAAGATCGCGACCCTCGACGTCATCAGCAACGGACGGGTCGAATTTGGCATGGGCCGCGGCTCGACGCAGTACATGGTGGAAGCGCTGGGCGTGGACCCGACCACCGCCCGGGCGCAGGCCGGCGAGGCGACGGAGGCCGTGCTGCGGATGTTTGCCGAGGAGCACTTTGCCGGTTTCAAGGGAGAGCACTACGACCTGCCTTCCCGCTATGTCGTGCCGCGCCCGGTGCAGCGGCCGCACCCGCCGCTGTGGGTGGCGGCGTCGAATTTCGAGACCTATGAACACGCCGCCCGGATGGGCGTCGGGGTGATCGGTGTCACCCGCAACTCGATCACCGAGACCAGGCACGCCATCGCCTGCTATCGGCAGACCATTCGCGGCGACCGCTCCGCGTTTATCGGCCAGTATGCGAACGAGCACGTGGCGGCGTTCGCCCTGGCGTGCGTACATGAGGACGATCGGATCGGGCGCGATGTCGCCTGCGCGGCGGCGCGGTGGTACAACGGCGACAACGAGGCCGTACTCAACCATGTCCGCTTCGGGACCGCGGGCGGGATCGACAAGATTCGGGCGAAGTTCCGCGGCCGCACCAACGACGAGCTGATCGAGGACGGCATGGCGATCGGCGGCAATCCCGATACGGTGTGCCGCGCGGTGGAGAAGTGGCAGGCCGCCGGGCTCGACCAGATGATCTTCGTGCTGCAAGCCGGACGCACGACGCACGACCAGGTCATGCGCTCGATCGAGCTGATCGGCGAGCAGGTGATCCCACGCTTCGCCGACCGGCAGGCGGCGGCCGAATAGCGGGGTCGCTCCCATGCCGTAAGCGCGTCGGGAAAACAAAAAAGGGAGGCACAAGTGAAACGAGCGACCTGGATGCTGGCGTTGGCGGCGGCGTTCGCCGCATCCCTTGGCTGTGCCACGACCCCGGCCTCGGCGCAGCAGCGCGAGCCGGTCAAGGCCGAGCTGGCGGCCTCGACGACATGGTGGGGCCAGATTCCCCTGATGGTCGCGATCGACAAGGGCTTTTTCAGGGATGCCGGGGTGGATGTCACGCTGCGCAACATCACCAACTCGTCGGACCGCATCGCCGCCGTTGCGTCCGGCTCGGCGGTGTTCAGCAATCTTGGCCGCATCGCGGTGATCAGCAACATGGCGCGCGGCGACACCAGCTTCTGGTATTTCGCCAACATCGACGATTCTCCCGGCAACGAGGGCTGCTGGGCCCGGCCCGGCTTCACCTCCTGGGCGCAACTGAAGGGTCACAAGGTCGCGGCCAACACCTCCGCTCAGATCACGATGGACGGGCTGCTGCAAAATGCCGGAATGACCGAAAAGGAAGTGCGGTTCGTAAACCTGCCGCCGGACGAGATGGCGCCCGCGCTTGCGAATGGGGACGTGGACGCCGCCTGCGTCTGGCAGCCGTTGCTGGCGGGGCTGAAGAAGGCGGCGCCCGGCGGCAAGATGCTCGGCCTCGACAGCGATACGCCGATCGGACAGAAGTTTCATACGATGGCCTCGCCGGACATCGTCATCATCGCACGGAGCTTTGTCACGCGGTACCCCGAGGCGGCGCGCGACCTGGCCGCCGCGATGTTCAAGGGCGCGGACTACACCAATGCCCATCCGGAGGACACGGCGAAGACGGTCGCGCATTATTTCCGCAAGTCGCCGGAGGAGGTTCTCGCGGCGATGAAGACGTTCAAGTATTTCGGCGCGGCCGGATGGCCCGAGCACATGCGGATTCAAACCGAGCAGATGCAGTACCTTGCCCACCTGTTGAGCGCGAGCGGTAAGATCCCCACCGAACCTGACGTCAGCAAATGGGAGAACGTGAGCTTTGTCCCGAAGCCGTGAGACTGGCGTAGTATCAACAACCGTCCGCGACGACCTGCCCGCGCCGCCCGTCGGGCCGACCGGTGCCTGGTCGTTGCCGCTCGTCGGAAGGGCCGGTCGGGCTGGACGCCGACCGGGGATGGCGCGTCTCGGCTTGGTCCTCGCCATCAAAGTCGCCGCGATCGCGGTGTTCCTTCTCGCCTGGCACATGGCGACGTCGCTGGGCTGGGTGTCTCCGGTGTTCCTGCCCTCGCCCGCCGCTGTATTGGGTGCGGCGGGGAAGCTCGCCGCCAGTGGCGACCTGTTGACCGACGTGGCGATCTCCTCGCAGCGCGTCTTCCTGGGCTTTGGCTTTGCCGCGCTGGTGGCCGTTCCGCTCGGTGTGGTCATGGGCGTGTGGTGGCCGGCCAAGGCCGTCATGGACCCGTTCATCTCGCTGCTGCGCCCGCTGCCCTCTATTACCTGGATCCCGCTCACGATCCTCTGGCTCGGGATCGGGGAATCGGAGAAGGTCGCGATCGTCTTTCTCGGCTCGTGGATTTACATCCTGATCTCCACGGTCGAGAGCACGCGTCGCGTCGACCCTTTGCTGGTGCGCGCCGCGCGCAATCTTGGCGCGTCCGACCTCGCGGTGATGCGGGAGGTGATCCTTCCCGGCGCCTTGCCCGGCATCATCACCGGCCTCAAGATCACGCTCGCGATCGCGTGGTCCTGCGTGCTCACGGCCGAGATGGTGGCAGCACAGGACGGCCTCGGCGCGCTAATCTGGCAGGCCAAAGACTGGGGCAACCTGTCGCTCGTGCTGGTGGGCATGGTCTGCATCTCGATCACCGTCCTGCTCGCCGACTTCGCGGCCAACCGCATTGAGCGGCTGCTCCTCCCGTGGGAACGCAGCCGGCGCGCCTGATGGCAGTCATCCTCGCGGCGCGGCACGTCAGCAAGGCGTTTCCCAGCGGGCGCGGCGTCCCGCTCGTCGTGATCGACGATCTCTCGTTCGAGGTCGAGGAGGGGGAGCTGATGTGCCTGCTGGGCGCCTCCGGCTGCGGCAAGTCCACCATCCTCAACATGTTCGCCGGCTTTGAGCGGCCGACCTCGGGCGAGCTCACGCTTCTCGGCCGGCCGATCACCGGCATCGAGCCGCGCTGTGGCATGGTGTTCCAGTCCTATGCGCTGTTCCCATGGAAGACGGTGCGCGGCAACGTCGAGTTCGGTCTGAAGATGCAGGGCGTGGGTCGCCCCGAACGGCGCCGGCGGACCGACCGCTTCATCGAGATGGTGGATCTCGCGGGCTTCGAGGACCACTACCCGACGGAGCTTTCCGGCGGGATGCAGCAGCGCGTCACGCTGGCGCGCATCCTCGCCGCCGACCCCGAGGTGCTACTGATGGACGAGCCCTTCGCGGCGCTGGACGCGATGACGCGCCAGGTCATGCAGGAGGAGCTGCTGCGCATCCACGCCGCGAGCGGCAAGACCATCTTGTTCATCACCCACAGCATCGACGAGGCGCTGATCCTGGCCGACCGCATCGTGGTGCTCTCGGCACGGCCGGGGCGGGTGAAGGCGGTGCTGGCGAATCGCCTGCCGGTGCCGCGCAGCGTCGCGGTCCAGCTCTCGCCCGAATTCGCGGCGCTGAAGGCGCGGGTTTGGGCGGAGGTGGAGGCCGAGGTGCGCCGCCATGCCGCGTCGGCGCAGATGCAGCAAGGGACCTGAGCCGATGTCGAAGCACGACTTTCCGGAAGCCGAGTTCCGCGACCGTCAGGAGCGCGTGCGCCGCGCTATCGCCGATGCGGGGCTGGACTGGCTGCTGGTGATCAATCCGGTGTCGCTGCACTGGCTGATCGGCTCGGACGCCAAGGGCTATACGTCGTTCCAGTGCCTGCCGCTGTCGGCCAAGCCGGGCAGGCTGGTGATGTTCGCGCGCGAGACCGACCGCAACGAGCTGGAGGACGACACGCTCGCCGACGAGGTGCGCGGCTGGAACGGCCGCGAGCCGGAGGACCCGATGGAAGCCTTCGGCCGGCTCGTCGCCGATCTCGGACTGCGCAACGCGCGGGTCGGGATGGAGGTGCCCGCCTGGTACCTGCACCCGCACCACTATCAGCGCATCAAGGCCATGCTGGGCGATGCGCTGGTCGCCGAGCCGAGCACGCTGATCCTCGATCTGAAGCTGGTGAAGTCCGAACGCGAGCTTGCCTATATCCGGCAGTCCGCGCGGATCGCCGGCGAGGCGCTGGATGCGCTGCTCGGCCGCATCGAGGCGGGGCGCACGGAGCTGGAGCTGGCGGCGGCGGCCTTCCAGACGCTGTTGTCGGCGGGCAGCGGGCTGCCGGCGAGCACGATGAACCTGGTCACCGGGGAGCGGTGCAGCACCGTCCTCGGCGCCCCCACGACGCGGCGCCTGCGCCAGGGCGATCCCGGCCATGTCGAGGTGGCGGCCGCCTGCCGACGCTACACCTCGACCGTCGGCCGCGTCTGGAGCCTGGGCGCGCCGTCCCGGCGTTTGACCGAGCTACATGGGGTGGTCCGCGCGGCCTCCGACGCCTGCATCGGCGCGATGCGCGACGGCGTCCGGACCACCGTCCCGCACGAGACGGCGAAGCAGGTGTTCGTGGAGGCCGGGCTCGACCAGTACCGCCAGCACACGACGGGATACGGCATGGCGGCGGGGTTCCCGCCGTCGTGGGGCGAGCCCGTCAACATGTTCGCCGGCAACGGCTACACGCTGACGGCCGGCATGGTGGTTTCCGTCGAGCCCAACCTGTTCATCCATGCGGAGCGGCTGGGTGTGCGGCTGATCGACAACGTGCTGATCACCCAGCGCGGCGCCGAGCTGCTCTCGTCGCGCCCCCGCGAGCTTGTCGTCATCTCCTGATGCACACGCCGCAGGACGACACGCGCCCGCCACCCGAAGCCTACACGCGCGGCGTCGCCCTGGTTTCCGCCAGCGCTCCCTTGCGCGAGGTCCGCCGGGTCGGGGTCGCGGTGATCGGCGGCGGTCTGACCGGCCTGTCCGCCGCGCTGCATCTGGCCGAAGCGGGCGCCGACGTTGCCGTGCTGGAAGCCAAGGAGATCGGCTGGGGCGCTTCCGGCCGGGCCTTCGGGCAGGTCGTGCCGTACCTGAAGCACGACCACGACCGGATCGTCGCGCGCTTCGGCCCGGAGCGTGGGAACCGCCTCATCGATGCCGTGGCCGCGGGTCCGGACTTCGTGTTCGGGCTGATCGAACGCCACAAGATCGCCTGCGCTGCCGTGCGCACCGGGCTGCTGTTCGCCGCCCACGCGCCGGCCGGCCGGCGCGCCTTGGAGCGGCGGACGCGCTACTGGGAGGGCCGTGGGGCGCCGGTGCGGATGCTCGACGCCCGCGCCACGCGGGCGGCGATCGGCGGCGGCGCCTATGAGGCGAGCTGCCTCGACGAGCGCGGCGGCCATATCAATCCGTTCGCCTATACCGCCGGCCTCGCCGGTGCCGCCGCGGCAGCCGGCGCGGCGATCCACACCGGCAGCCCGGTTCGCTCGGTCGCGCGTGAAAACGGACGATGGCACGTCGAGACCCCGCACGGGGCGCTGCACGCCGAGGCCCTCGTCATCGGGACCAACGCCTATGCCGATGCGATGTGGCCGGTTATGCGCGAAAGCATTGTCCCGATGCGCGGCCACGCGCTGGTGACCCGGCCGTTGTCCGACAATGTGCGCGCCGCGATCCTGCCCGGGAGGCAGCCGATGACCGACACGCGCCACCTGTTTTCCGGTGTGCGGCTGCTCGCCGACGGCAGTCTGCACGTCAGCAGCGACGGACCCGCGTTCGGCCCCGAGGCGGACGCATTCCGGCGCAAGGCGGCCACGCGCGTCGCCAAGCTGTTTCCGTTCGTGGGGACCCCGGACTGGCGGGAGACATGGAGCGGCTGGGTCGCGATGACTCGCGACCAGTTTCCGCATCTGCACGAGCTCGCCCCCGGGGCGTTCGCGGCCCTCGGCTACAGCGGCCGCGGCCTGGCGGCGGCATCGCTGGCGGGCCGCGATCTCGCCATGCTGGCCGGCGGTGCCTCCGCGATGACGTTCCCGCTATCCGAGCTGCGCCCAATCCCGGCGCGCGCGCTCGCGCCAGCATTGCTTGGGGCGGTCCTGCGGTGGTACCGGATTCGGGACCACATGGCGGCACGGCGGGTCTAGTCCAGGGATCGGAGGAGTCGCCGTCTCACCATATCGTTCCGACCCCATAGCCGGCGAACAAGCCGTCATTGGTGATGATCGGCACGCCGAGCCGCTTGGCCTGCGCGATCAACATGCGGTCCATCGGATCCTTGTGCAGCGCGGGCAGGCGGTTGGCCTCCTCCGCGTCGTCCCAGGTCAGCGGCACCGGCTCGAAGCCTTGCCGCAACAGCGTGCCGGCAAGCCCCCCGGCGCCCCAGTCATGAGGCAGCTTGCCAATGCTGGTCTTGCGCGCGATTTCCCAGAGAGTGATCGCGGATACTCCGACCGCACCCCGCCGCATGACCTCGTCCGCCGACCGGCTCATGACGCGCGCCGGGTCCGGCTCGCTCAGGAAAGCGATGACGGCGCAGGCATCCGCGAGGTGGCTGACACTCACTCCCAGCCCTCCTCGGCCATCTCGGCGTCGCTCATGGGCGCGAACACGGCCGGGTCGAACCGAAACTCCCGCCAAGCCGGCAGGCGGCGCAGCACGCCCGGCTCGCGCCGGACCGGCGGCGCGGCGGATGTCAGCCGCGCGACGTGATGGCCGTTACGGGCGATGATCACGTCCTCGCCTTGCTCGACCAAAGCAAGCAGGGCCGACAGCCGCGTCTTCGCCTCATGCACGTTGACGGTTTTCATGACCTGATCCAGCCTAGTTTAGCCAAAGCTAGACCATTCCCTATTCTCGTCAAGCCCCTGCCGGCGTCTCCCCCGCCAGGGTGATTCGGTGCATGACGCGGCGGAACCCGTGATAGTCGTTGACCGGATTGTGCTGGGCGCAGCGGTTGTCCCAGAACGCCAGCGCGCCGGGGCTCCAGCGGAAGCGGCAGGTGAACTCCGGGCGGACCTGGTGGCGGAACAGGAAGCCGAGGATCGGTGCGCTCTCCTCCTCTGTCATGCCGTCGAAACGGGCGGTATGGGCGACGTTCACATAAAGCGCCTTGCGTCCGGTCTCGGGGTGCGTGCGGACCACCGGATGCGTCGCCTCCAGCGGCGCGCGCGCGGTGCCATCCGAGCGGAGGCGATCCTCGCGCGTGCGGGTGACGTCCGCCTTGGCTGAACTGCTGACAGCACGGAGCGGCGCGAGCATCGCCTTCATGCCGTCGGACAATGTCTCCCATGCCAGGTACTGGTTGGCGAACAGCGTGTCCCCGCCGTGCGGCGGCAGCTCGCGGGCGACCAGCATCGAGCCCATCGGTGGCTGGGCGAGATAGGTCGTGTCGGAGTGCCAAATCCCGCCGAAGTTGACGGTCTCGTGCTCCAGCTTGGCGACCTGGATCACTTCCGGAAAGCCGTCGATGCCCCTGATGAAGGGGTATTCGATCGGCTGGCCGAATCGCCGAGCGAAGGCCAGGAAGCGATCGGGCGGCAGGTGCTGGTCGCGAAAGAAGATCACAAGGTGATCGAGCAACGCCTGACGGATGGCGCGGACGGTGTCCTCGGGCAGATCGTGGTCGAGGTCAATTCCGTGCAGCTCGGCGCCGATCGCGCCGGCGATGGGGCGGACCTCGAACGGTGCGTTGCGCATGGCGCTCTCCTCTGGGTGCGGCGAACCTAGCCCAGCAGCCCGGCCCCGGAGAAGCCGCCGAACACGCCGAGCGCGCAAGTGACGGCGGCGACCGCGAGCACCACCCAGAGATACGATCCGCGCAGCCGCTGGGCGGCCGGCAGCGTCCGGCAGGCGAGCGCGATGAGGAACCCGAGCACGAGCGGCAGCAGCAGCGCGTTCATCACCTGCACGCCGACGTTCAGCGACACGAGGTTGGGCCACAGCCCCACCACGACGCAGCCGCCGACGACCGAGGCCGCATAGACGCCGTAGAACCACCGCGCCTGCAACGGCCGGTACTCGAGCGAGCGGCGATAACCCGTCACCTCGCCCAGCCCCCAGGCGAAGGCGAGCGAGGCGACGATCGCGGCGACCATGCCGGCGCCGAGCACGCCGGCGCCAAAGACGGCGTTGCCGAAGGCGGTCCCGAGGAACGGCGTCAGCGCCTGGGCCATCTCGCCCACCGTGGACAGCGTGGCGTTGGGCGAGGTCTGCCCGATGGTCGCGGCGCACGCGACCAGCACGGCCGCCATAACGAGTTGCGTGACCACGGCGCCGATCGCGGTGTCCCAGCGCGCCGCCGCGACGTGCTCAGGGCGCAGCTTCTTATCGGCGATGGCCGACTGCTGGTAGAACACCATCCACGGCATGATGACCGCGCCGATATTGGCCGCCGCGAGATAGAGGTATTCCTTGTTCGCGAAGGGAATGTCCAATGCCCCGGCCAGCATGGCGCGCGGGCCGGGATGGGCTTCCCAGGCGATGAAGAAGAAGGCCATTTCGAACAGGCCGACCGCGATGGCAGCGCGCTCCACCCGACGATAGGAGCCGGTCAGCACGACGGCGAGCAGCGCAATTGCCGCGATCGGCAGGCTGCCCCAGCGGGGGATGCCGTACAGCTCCCCCACTCCGGCGACGCCGGAGAACTCGGTCAGCAGCGCGCCGATGGTAGCGACCCCGAGGCCAGCCGCCGAGACCCAGGCCCAGAAGCGCCCGAACGTGTCGCGGATCAGCTCGCCGTGCCCGCGCCCGGTGAAGATGCCGAGGCGGACCGTCAGCTCCTGGACCATGAACAGGATCGGCATGAGCACGAACTGGAGCAGCAGCAGCCGGTAGCCCCACTGCACCCCGGACTGCCCGGCGGTGATGACGCTGCCAACGTCGGTATCGGCCAGCATGACGACGATGCCCGGTCCGACGACCGCCAGGAAGCGCGCGAGCCGGCCGCCCCGCGGGGTGCGTGCGGGGCGCCGGTCCGTCTGCGGGGAGGGATTGTGCGCCGCGCTCATGTCGCCGGTGTGCCCTCCGGGTCGAGGCGATTGCGAGGCATTCGCAAATCCCGGGGCGAGATAGCCGGGACGGCTCTCGGATGTCAACGTTCCCGCCAACAACCCTGCCATAACCCCGGTGATAGCCCCTGGCGCAGGAAGGCGTCCCGCGTATAACCGGGCGGGTATGCGCGACTTTCATCTGCACAACAGCCTTTCCCGCCGGCGGGAGAGATTCGTCCCGCTCGATCCGGCCCATGTGCGGGTGTACGTGTGCGGACCGACGGTGTACGACCTCGCCCATGTCGGCAACGCGCGTCCGGTGGTGGTGTTCGACGTCCTGCGGCGGCTGCTGGGCCGGCTGTTCCCGCGCGTCACATACGTCCGCAACATCACCGACATCGACGACAAGATCAACGCGCGCGCGCTGGAGTCGGGCGAGCCGATCGGGGCGATCACGGTGCGCACCGCGGCCGACTTCCAGGCCGACATGGCGGCCCTCGGCGCATTGCCCCCGGACGAGGAGCCGCGCGCGACCGCGCACATCGGCGAGATGGTTGCGCTGATCGAATCCCTGGTCGCCTCCGGCCACGCCTACGTGGCCGAGGGCCATGTGCTGTTCGCGGTCGCGAGCTTTGCCGAATACGGACGCCTTTCGGGCCGCAGCCCCGACGAATTGCTGGCCGGCGCGCGCATCGACGTGGCGCCCTACAAGCGCGACCCCGGCGACTTCGTGCTGTGGAAGCCCTCGCCGCCCGAGTTGCCGGGCTGGGACAGCCCCTGGGGGCGCGGCCGGCCGGGCTGGCATATCGAGTGCAGCGCGATGTCCTGGCGCTATCTCGGCACGGATTTCGACATCCACGGCGGCGGGCAGGATCTCATCTTCCCGCACCATGAGAACGAGCTGGCGCAGAGCGTCTGCGCCTTCCCCGGCAGCCATTTCGCCCGGTACTGGATGCACAACGGGATGCTGGTGGTGAACGGCGAGAAGATGTCGAAAAGCCTCGGCAACTTCTTCACCGTCCGCGAGCTGCTGGAAAAGGCGCCGGGCGAGGCGATCCGCCTGCTGCTGCTGCGCACGCACTACCGCGCCCCGCTCGACTTCACCGACGCCGGACTGGGCGAGGCGCGGCGGGAGCTGGATCGGCTGTATCGCGCGCTGGAGCGCCATCCGGGAGTGGAAACCGGGGCACCTGATGGCGTGATCGAAGCCTTGTGCGACGATCTAAATACGCCGCTCGCCCTCGCCACGCTGCATGGTCTCGCCGATCGCGCGTTTGCGGGCGACGCGGCGGCGGCGGCGGACCTGCGCGCCGGCGGCGCCGTGCTCGGGCTGCTTGGCGCCGACCCGGCTTCGTGGTTCCAGGGCGGCGTGCAGGATACGGCTGCCATTGAGGCCGCCATCGCGGCGCGCCAAGCCGCGCGCCAAGCCCGCGATTTCGCCCGCGCCGATGCAATCCGCGCGGGGTTGGCGGCAACGGGGATCGTGCTGGAGGACACCGCCGGCGGCACGACCTGGCGGCGCGCCTCGACGTGACCGGGCGCGACGGCGGGGCCGATCTCGCGCCGATCGGCAACGCCCCGGTCGTGGTGCTGGTGCGCCCGCAGCTCGCCGACAACATCGGCGCCTGCGCCCGCGCGATGGCCAATGGCGGGCTGTTCCATCTGCGCCTGGTCGCCCCGCGCGACGGCTGGCCGCAGGGGAAGGCGTGGCGGACCTCCTCCGGGGCCGACCGCATCCTGGACGCGGCGAGCGTCCACCCGAACGTCGAGGACGCCGTCGCCGACCTGCACCACGTCCTCGCCACCTGTCCGCGCCCGCGCCACGTCATCAAGCCGGTGCTGACCGCGCGCGGCGCGGCGGCGGAGTTGCGCGCGATCTGCGACCGCGATCTTCGCGCCGGCATCCTGTTCGGGCCGGAGCGCGCCGGCCTCGACAACGACGACATGGCGCACGCCGACGCGCTCGTGCGCTTCCCGCTCAACCCCGGCTTCCTGTCGCTCAATCTCGCGCAGGCCGTGATGGTCACGGCCTACGAGTGGTGGATCGCCACCGACGCGACACCGCCGCGCGCGCTCATGACGAACGAGACGCGGGTGGCGACGAAGGCCGAGCTGGAAAACTTCCTGACGCACCTCATCGGCCAGCTCGACGAATGCGGCTTCCTGCGGAACCCGCCGAAGCGCCCCGGCATGGTCCGCAACATCCGCCACCTGTTCGAGCGCGGCGAGGTGACGGAGCAGGAGCTGCGGACCTTGCACGGCATCGTCACCGAACTGGCGCACGGCCGCCGCCAGCTCGGCCGCCCGGAGGACAGCGCGTGACGCAATCCCACGTCGTCGTCATCGGCGCCGGCATCGTCGGCGCGGCGAGCGCGGTCGAACTGCTGCGCGACGGGCACCGTGTCAGCATCCTCGACCCCGGCGAGCCGGGGGGCGAGCAGGCGGCGAGCTTCGGCAATGGGTGCTGGCTCTCGCCCAGCTCGGTCGTGCCGATGTCGGCGCCGGGCATCTGGCGCAAGGTGCCGGGCTGGCTCGCCGATCCGCTCGGGCCGCTCACGATCCGCTGGCGGTATTTGCCGCGCATGGCGTCCTGGCTCGCGCGCTTCCTCGCCGCCGGCGCGACCGAGGCGAAGGTCGCCGCGACCGCGCGCGCGTTGCGCCCGCTGGTGGCGGGGGCGCCCGAGCGCCATCTGCGGCTGGCCGAGGAGGCCGGCGTGGGCGAGCTGATCCAGCGCACCGGGCTGCTGTACGTGTTCCCCTCGCGCGCCGACTTCGAGGCGGAAGCGCTGGCTTGGCGTGTGCGCCAAGACGCGGGCGTGCGCTGGATCGAGCTGGGCGAGGACGAGCTGCGCCAGCGCGAGCCCGCGATCGACCGGCGCTACCGCTTCGGGCTGCTGGTCGAGGAGGGCGGGCACTGCCGCGACCCCGGCGCCTATGTCGCCGCGCTGGTGCGCCACGCCCAGGCGCTCGGGGCGGAGCGGCACACCGCGCGCGCCACCGGGTTCCGCATCGAGGCCGGGCGGCTCCGCGCGGTGCGGACCGAGGCCGGCGAGATCGAATGCGACAAGGCGGTGATCGCCGCCGGCGCGCGGTCCCGCGCGCTGGCCGCCGCCGCCGGCGATCGGGTGCCGCTGGAGAGCGAGCGCGGCTATCACGCGACGATCAAGCTGCCGGAGATCGCGCCGCGCCTGCCGGTGATGCCGAGCGACGGCAAGATGTCGATCACCCACATGGCGGGGGGGCTTCGCATCGCCGGGCAGGTAGAGCTGGCGGGGCTGGAGGCCGCGCCGAATTGGCGCCGGGCGGAGATTTTGCGCGATTTCGCGGTGCGGCTGTTCCCCGGCCTGCCGCGTGAGATTCCCGTTGGACGCGTAAGCTTCTGGATGGGACATCGCCCGTCGATGCCCGACAGCCTGCCTTGCATCGGCCCCGCGTCCGCCACGGCCGACATCGTCCACGCGTTCGGACACGGCCATATCGGCTTGGCGGCGGGCGCGACGACGGGCCGGCTGGTGGCCGATCTCGTCAGCGGCCGGTCGCCCGCCTTCGAGGCGCGCCCGTACCGTGCCCAGCGGTTCGCTCGGTGACGGGGTTACTGTTCGAGTGACTCGCAATCAACGAAACCCGACCGCTCACCCCAACGCCGCCACCGCATCCATCACCTCCGCCGCGTGCTTCGGCACGCTGACCTTCCGCCACACCTTCGCGATACGGCCGTCCTTGCCGACCAGGAACGTACTCCGCTCCATCCCCATATACGTCCGGCCGTACATCGACTTCTCGGCCCAGGTGGCGAAGGCATCGGACACCTTACCCTCGGCGTCGGACGCCAGCGGGAACGTCAGCCCGTATTTCGCGGCGAACTTCTCCAGCGCCGGCATCTTGTCACGGGAGACGCCGACGACGTCGATGCCCAGCTTGCCCAGTTGCGGCAGCGCCTCCTGGAAGGCGCACGCCTCCTTCGTGCAGCCGGGCGTGTCGGCCTTCGGATAGAAATACAGCACGAACGGCCGGCCGCGCAGCGCCGCGAGGCTGACTTGGCGGCCGCCGGTCGCGTCGATCGTGAAGTCGGGCGCGAGGTCGCCCTCTTGCAGGCTCATGCGGTGATCTCTCCGATGTGGCGCGTGAAGACGGCGCGGACCTGTTCGGCCGTCGCGTCGAGACTGCCGCGCAGCCCCGGCAAGTCAACCGCGTTGGTGGCGCGCAGCAATGGGCGGGCGAAGGCGGCAGGCAGGGCGTCGGGATGCGCACGGCCGAGCGTCAGGCGCAGCATCCCTTGGACGGTGCGGAACAGATGGTCCGCGCGGATCAGCAGGGCGGCGTCCTCGGCCTGAAGAAGGCCGGCGGCGGCGAGATTGCCGAGCGCCAATCGTGTCGTGGGGTCGCGCACCTCGGGGGCCTCCCGCGCGTGAAGGAGCTGGAGCGCCTGGGCGATGAACTCCACTTCGACCTGCCCGCCGGCGCGCAGCTTCACGTCCCACGGGCCGTCATGCGGCAGGTCGCGGCACATCCGCGCGCGCATCGCGGCGGCGTCCGCGCAGGCGCGCGCCGGGTCGGCCGCTTCGATCGCCTCCTCAACAGCTTCCTCGGCCCGCGCCCGCAAGGCGGGCGGCCCGGCGACCGCCCGGGCGCGGGTAAGCGCCATGCGCTCCCACGTCCAGGCGGAATCCTGGTGGTAGCGCCGGAACGCGGCCAGCGAGACTGCGACCGGGCCTTTGTTGCCGGAGGGGCGCAGACGCATGTCCACATCGTACAGCTTGCCGTCCGCGCCCGGCGCGGTGAGGGCGGCGACGAAGGCGTGCGCCGCGCGGACGAACCATTGCGGAGCCGGCAGGCTGCGCGGACCGCCAAGGGCCTCCGCCGCGTCGGGCGGGTGATCGTAGATCAGCATGAGGTCGAGGTCGGAGCCCGCCATCATCTCCCGCCCGCCGGCCTTGCCCAGAAGCAGCACCGCCATTTCCCCGCCCGGCACGCGCCCATTCCGCGCGGCGAAATCGTCCAGGACGGCCGGCAGCAGGGCATCGAGCGCGGCGTCGGCGAGGGTGGAGCGGCACAGCCCGGCCGCGTCGGCGTCGATCCGACCCTCCAGCGTGGCGGCGGCGATCGCGAAATCCTCCTCCCGTACAGTGCGGCGCGCAATGGCGATCACGTCCTCCAGCCGCCGCGCGTCGCGAAGCCGGATCCGCAGCAGGCCGGCGGGATCGGCCGCCGCGTCGGGTACCAGCAATCCCTCCAGCGCCGCCGGGTGACGCGCAAGATGGTCGGCCAGCGGCGGGGCGGCGCCGAGAACGGCGGCAACGCGGTCGAGCAGCCCCGGATTGCGTTGAAAAAGCGACAGGAGCTGCACCCCGGCGGGAAGCCGCGACAACAGCTCGTCGAACCGGCTGAACGCCGCGTCGGGCTGCGGCTGGCGCGCGAGCGCGGCCAGGATGTCGGGAAGCAGGCCGCCCAGGAGATCGCGGGCCCGTTCGGAGCGCAGCGCGCGCAGGCGCCCGGCTTGCCAGCCACGCACGGACGCCACGATGCGCCGGGCATCGGCGAAGCCGAGCGCGAGCAGGGCCGCGATGGGGGCGGCGGGCGCGGGGTCGTCGCCGCGGAAATCGAGATCGACGGCGGCCGCCGGAAGCCCGGAATCGGGCGCGGTCTCGAACACCTCGGCGTAGCGGGCGCGCACGGCCGCGCGCTGGTCGAGCAGCACGCCGGCGAAGGAGCGAACGTCGTCGAAGCCGAGGAAGCACGCGATGCCCTCGAGCTCCGCCCGGCGCTCCGGCAAGACGTGGGTCTGGCGATCGGCCACCATCTGCAATCGGTGCTCGACCCGGCGCAGGAAGCGGTAGGCGGCCGACAGCGCGTCGGCGGCATCCGCCGTCAGGTGTCCCGCCTGGGACAGCAGCCGCAGCGCGCCGAGCGTCGTCGGTTCCCGCAGGCCGGGATCGCGTCCGCCCCAGACGAGCTGGAGCGTCTGCGCCAGGAACTCGATCTCCCGGATGCCGCCGTCGCCCAGCTTGACGTTGTGCCCGGCGATGCGCCCGATCGGATCGGCGGCATCCGCGAGTGCGCCGCCCCGCTGGCGGTCAGTCTGGCGGCGGTCGATCCGGCGCTTCATCGCGTCGATGTCGGCAACAGCCGCGAAATCGAGGCCGCGCCGCCAGACGAACGGCCGAATGGCGTCGAGAAACGCGGCACCCGCGATGCGGTCGCCGGCGACCGGGCGGGCCTTGATCATCGCCGCCCGCTCCCAGTTCTGGCCCATGCTCTCGTAGTAGGTGATGGCGGCTTGCAGCGCGATCACGGGCGGCGTCACGGCGGGGTCGGGGCGCAGCCGCAGATCGGTGCGGAACACGTAACCCTCGGCGTCGCGCGCCTCCATCAGCGCGACCAGCCCGCGTCCCAGGCGCGACATGAACGCCTGACAGGCATCGCCCCCCGTGCGCGCGGTGTATATGCCGCTTGCAGGGTCGTGGATCAGGACGAGGTCGATATCGCTGGAATAGTTCAGCTCGCGCGCGCCGAGCTTTCCCATGCCGAGCACGACGAACCCGCTGCCCGCCCCGGGATCGTCGGGGTCGGGCAGGCGCAGTTCGCCCGCGTCATGCGCGGCGCGCAGCAGGTGCGCCGCCGCGAGGCAGAGCGCGGTCTCGGCCAGATCGGAGAGCGCCGCCGTCACGCGCTCCAGCGGCCACATGCCGCCGATGTCGGCGATCGCCGCGACCAGGGCGACCACGCGCTTGGCCCGGCGCATCGCGGCCGAGACATGGGCGCGGGCGGCATCGGCGGGCACGCTTCGCAGCCGGGCCAGAGCATCCGCCTGCACCGCGTCCGGGCCTACGCCGACCAGCGCGGCCAGCGCCTCGGCCTCGCGCACTGCGAGGTCGGCCAGGAAAGGGCTGTTTCCGCCCAGCGCGCGGAGCATGGCCTCCGCCTCGGGCCGGGCGGCCAGGCTCGCCATCTCCGGGCCGATCGCGGCGATGCGCTCGGTCAGCCGGGCGGCGGCGGCCGGGTCGTGGGGGGCCGGCCAGGAGGGTGGGAGCGAGAACGCGGCGATCATGCGCGCGCAGGCTGGCCGTGAGACGCCTCGGCGGTCAAGCCGCCCGCAAGATCTATGTCCGCCTATGGGCCGGGCTGCGGCGGCTGCTTGCCGTCGTGCTGGGGTGCGTCGTGGTCGGGGGCGCGGGATTCGGCGTGCTGGCCTGGTGGCTGGCGCAACGCCCGATCGAGATGCCCTGGCTGGCCGCGCGCATCGAGGCGGCTGGGTCGGACGCCATCGGATCGGGACGCGTCAGTGTCGCTGGGGCCGCGCTGGCCTGGGAGGGATTCCGCCAAGGCGTCGGCTCCCCGATCGACATTCGGCTGGCCGACCTCGCGTGGCGCGACCCGGCGGACGGGGTGGTCGTCGAGGCGCCGCGCGTGCAGGTGACCTTGGAGCTTGCGTCGCTGCTCCATTTGCGGCTTCGTCCTCGCACGGTGGTTGTCCGCGGCGCGCTTGTGACGCTGACCCGGCTCATCGCGCCGGCGGAATGGCGAATGCCGGCGGGCGCGACCCCTCCCGGCCCCCTCCCGCCAGGGGAGGGGGAGAAGGCAGGCGCTGTTTACTTCTCCCCTCCCCTTGCGAGAGCGGTCGCGCGGTTCAGTCAAGCCGCTGGCCTCACCCGATTGGTTGTGAACGGCGCGCGAATCGCCACCGCGCCGGGGCAGGGCTGGGCGGTCCCGCGCCTGGACGCGCAGTTTACCCGCAAGCGCGACGGCGCGGCCGACGCCTCCGCCGACGCAGCCCTGACGCTCGGGGCGGAACCGGCGCACGCGTCGCTGCGCGCGACGATGCCGCCCTCCGGTGATGCGGGGCTGCACGCTTCGTTGGGGCCGGTGCGGCTGGCGAGCCTGGCCGCGCTCTGGCCGGCGCTCATACGTGTCGCGCCGATCCTGGATGCGCCGATCACCGCCGAGGCGGAGCTGGCTCTCGGGTCCGATCTCGCGCCGAAGACCGGCCGGCTCGACCTGGACGCCGGCCCCGGCACGCTCCGGGCCGGGGATGCGCCGGTCCAGCTCCTGGGGGCGCATCTGGCCGCCTCCTGGGTGCCCGGCCGTCTCGCCCTGAAGGGCGCCAGCCTCGATCTGCGTCCCCGGCCGGACCGGCCGGGCACGCGGGTGAGCGCGCGCGGCACCGCCCGGATTGGCCCGGAGGGGGGCGTCGGCGAAGTGGCGCTCGATCTGGATCGACTGGCGTTCGACGACCTCGCCGCGCTGTGGCCCGCAGGGCTGGGGCGCGATGCCCGGTCCTGGGTAATGGAGAACGTGACCGCGGGGGATGCCCACGACGGGCACGTCGCGCTGAGCTTCGCCGCGCCCTCGGCTCCGTCCGGGCTGGGACTGTCCGGCCTGCGCCTGACCGGCGCAACCGGGAGCGTGGCCGGGAGCGATCTGACCGTGCATTGGCTACGTCCGATTCCGCCCGCCGAGCATGGCGAGGCGATGCTGCGGATCATCGATCCCGACAGTTTGCGGATCGAACTGGGGACGGCGCAGCAATCGGCCCCGACGGCCGGACAGCCGGGGCTGGCTCTGCAAAGCGGCAGCGTTCTCGTCACCGGGCTGACGCAGCCCGACCAGTTCGGCGCGATCGAGGCCAACGTGGCAGGACCCGTTCCGGCGGCGCTGGCGCTGCTCTCGCATCCCCGGCTGGAGCTGCTCTCGAAGCATCCGGTCCCGTTAAAGAACCCACACGGAGAGATGTCGGCCGAGATTTCCGTCTCGCTGCCGCTGCTCGCCCGGGTGACGATGGATCAGGTGAAGCTTCGGACGCGGGCGCATCTCTCGGCGCTGCACCTCGACGACGTGGTCGCCGGACGCGCCCTGGATGGCGGCGCATTCGACCTTTCGGCGACAGACGACGGGCTGGGCCTGACCGGGTCCGCAAGTGTGGCCGACATTCCCGCGCGGATCACCGGCGCTCTCGACTTCCGCGCCGGGCCGCCGTCGCAGGTTCAGCAGAAAATAACGGTATCGGGACGCGCTCGGTCGCGCGACCTGACGGCCGCCGGCCTGGATACGGGCGGGCTGCTGGTGGGATCGACTGACCTGACCGCCACCTATACCCAGCGCCGAAGCGGGGATGCCGATATCGAAGTTCACGCCGGCCTGGACGCCGCCGAACTGCAGGTGACCTCCCTCGGCTGGCGCAAGCCCCCGGGCGATCCGGCGACCGCGCGCGCGAAGCTGGTGCTGGATCGCGCCGGGCGGCTGATCCGGGTCGAGTCGATCGAGGCCGAGGGAAAGGGGATCGCCCTGCGCGGCGGCGCGATGCTGGGGGCCGGCGGCGATACCACTTTGACCCTTGATCGGCTGGTGCTCGGCGGCACGACCGCCCGGGGCACGATACGGGTGCTCGACGGCGGGCGTACCGTGCGCGCGCGTCTCTCCGGCCCTCGACTGGACCTCTCGGGCCGGCTCGCGCGAGGGGCGGGCCGGACGGGTGCCGCAAGCCCGGGCGACGAAGCCGCCGGCCCGGAGTCCGACTGGCAGTTGGACGGGAGCTTCGCCCAGGTCGTGCTTGCCCGTGGCCGGCTCGCCAGCGCCCTCCGGGTGCGCGCCGAGCGCGCGGCGGGCGTGCTGACCTCCGCGCGGCTGTCGGCGCTCACCGGACCGGGCCAGCGGGTGGAGATGTCGGTCACGCCGGATCGCGGCGGTCGGGTGGTGCGGATAACGGCCGCCGACGGCGGTGCGCTGCTGCGCGATCTCGGCGCCCTCGACAGCATCGAGGGGGGACGCATGACGGTTCGCGCCCGTTACCAGGACCGGCGGCCCGGACGGCCATTGGAAGGCTTGGCGGAGATGGACGACTTCAAGGTGCGCGGCGCGCCGGTTCTGGCGAAGGCGCTCCAGGCTGTCACGCTGTACGGGCTGGTGCAGGCGGTCGAGGGGCCTGGAATGACATTCACCCATCTGGCCGCGCCGTTCGTCTACGACAACGGCGTTATGGAGTTGGACGACGCCCGCGCCTTCAATCCGTCGCTCGGGCTAACCGCCAAGGGTCAAATCGACCTCGTCCGGGACCGGCTCGACCTCGAGGGCACGATCGTGCCGGCCTACTTGCTCAACACGGCGCTGGGCCGCATTCCGCTGATCGGCCGGCTGTTCAGCCCGGAGAAGGGCGGCGGCGTGATCGCCGCCCGATATTCCGCCCAAGGGCCCCTCGCCGACCCGGCAATACGGGTGAACCCGCTGAGCGCGCTGACGCCGGGGTTTTTGCGGGGTGTTTTCGGACGCTGAGCGGCGGACCGGCCGAGATCGAGTGCCGCTTCGCGACCGAATTCAGGCCGAATCCCAGCAGCCGGGTCGGGAGACCCGGAGGTCGCCGATCTCGTCGCCTTCATCGCCAGCCCGCGCGCCGGATACATCAACGGCGCCAATCTGCGGGTCGACGTTCGCGCCGGCGTGACGCGAACCGCCGCTGACCCGCAACGTTTGCAAAGCCAGCAACGAGGGTCCGATGCCGCGCACGCTTCTGACCTGGGTGGCGTCGTTCGCCCTCTATCTGCTCTTCGCCGGGCAGGCGAGCCGGGCCGAGTTGTGCGCGGGCGCGCTTGTGGCAATCACGGGCGCCGCGTTGGCGCTCTATATTCGCACGGCGAGACATCGGCCGATGCGCCTCGCCGCGCCCTGGATGCTGCTGGCCAGGCGGGTTGCGACGGCGCTCGGGCGCGATACCCTGACCGTGGGCGGCGCCCTGGCGCGGGCGGTGGCCGGCCGGAAGTTGCGGGGCATCACGCAGCGTCAGGATTTCGAGCCGGGCGGGGAGACGCCCCAGGCGGCCGGTCGCAGGGCGCTGGTGGTCTGGGCGGGCTCCGTCGCGCCGAACGGCTTCGTTTGGCAGGTGGGGGACGGGAGCGGCGATCTGCTTGTGCATCGCCTGGTTCCCGTGCCGGCGTCGGAGGACAAATCGTGGCCGGTCTGAACCTGGCTTGGCTCGTCGCGGCGGTCGCCACCATCGTGGCCCTGGTCGGCCCGGTTTTCGGGGCGCTGCGCGGCGATTTGGCGCACCGGATCGCCGCGGTGCAGATGGCCTCCGTCGTCGCGGCCTGGGCGCTGGTCGAGCTGAGCCTGGCGTTCGGCCAGCCCTCATTTCTCGATCTGGCCCTCACGCTGGGGCTGCTGTCGCTGCCCGGCACGCTGGTGATGACGCTGTTCCTGGAACGCTGGTTGTGACGGCTATAACGGACCTGCTGCTCGCCTTCGCGACACTCTGTGTCTGGCTAGGCTGCCTCGGCTTCGTGCGGCTGCGCGGCGCGCTCGACCGGCTGCATTGTGCGACCTTCGTCGCCAGCACGGCGGGACCGGCGGTGCTCCTGGCGACGTTCGCCACGCGGGGCGGCTCGGCGTCCGTGGTCAAGGTGGTATTCTTGATGGGCAGCCTGCTGCTGTCGGGGGCGGTGCTGGCGCACGCCGTCGCGCGCGCCCTCACCTGGCGCGGCCGGCAGGGAGCCGAACCATGACGGCCCTGCTGATCGTGCTGTTCCTGTTGACCGCGCTGGCCGGGGCGGGGGTCGCGCTGACCCGCGACCCCCGCCGGCAGGTGCTGGCGCTGGCGGCGAACGGGATGGTGCTGGCGTTGCTGTTCCTGGCGCTCCAGGCCCCCGACGTCGCTTTTTCCGAGCTGGCGGTCGGCACGGCGGCCATCCCGCTGCTCTTCCTGGTCGTGCTCGCCGCCATCCGCACCGACCGAAAGCCCGCCAGTGGAAAGCGGGACTGAGCGATGCCCCGGACTGTGCGATTGCTGCTGTTCCTGGTCTCGATGGGGGGAATCGCGGCGGCGCTGCCCTTCGTGGTGGCGGGGATGCCGCCGTTCGGCGCGCATCCCTTGCCGTATGGCGAAATCATCAATTACCTGGCGCCGATCCAGCGCCACGTCACCAACATGGTCACGGCGGTGAATTTCGATTACCGCGGCTTCGACACGCTGGGCGAGGAGATGATGCTGTTCGCCGCCGTCACCGGCACGGCGGTGCTGCTGCGTGGCAGTCGGGAGGACCAGCCCGTCGATCAGCCGGCGAGGGCCCCCGGACGGCCGATTCTGCCGCGCAGCGATGCGGCGGCGCTCGCCGGACGGCTGTTCGGCCCGGTGACCCTGGTGTTCGGCATCTATGTGGTCTTGCACGCCCAGCTCACGCCCGGCGGCGGGTTTCAGGGCGGGGCGATCGTCGCCTCGGGGCTCCTGCTGCTCTATCTCGGCGAGGGTTACCCGTGCTGGCGCGCGCTCATGCGAACCGGCCTGCTGGACGCGCTGGAGGGCGGCGGGGCGGCGATGTACGCGATCGCGGGACTGGCCCCGATGGCAGCCGGCGCCAGCTATCTGGAGAACGTCCTGCCGCCGGGGCAGCTCCGCGCGCTGTTGTCGGGCGGATTGATCCTGATCCTGAACTGGGCCGTGGCGCTGGCCGTGGCGGGCGGGTTCGGCATCCTGTTCGTCGACTTCCTGAAGGAGACGCGCGCGGAGCCGGAGGGGGAGGGCGGGTCCTGAACGCGCTCGTCAACGCGCTCCCCTGGGCCGTGACGGCGTGGCTCTTCGCGGTCGGAATGTACGGCGTGGTCACCAGCCGGCACTACGTCCACCTGATCGGGTGCATGTCGGTCGTGCAGTCTTCCACCTACGTCCTGCTGCTGGCGGCCGGGTTCCGTTGGGGTGCGGGGGCGCCCATCTTCTTCGACCACCCGCCCGGCACGCCGGCCGTCGATCCGGTCGTGCAGGCGCTGGTGCTGACCGACATCGTGGTGGGTGCCGCCGTCACCGCGCTGCTGCTGGCGCTGGCGTTACAGTTGCATCGCAAGCGGGGGACGCTCGACCCGGACGCGCTGAAGCCGATGCGGCAATGACCGGGTTCCTGAGCGGCGCGCTGCCGCCGCTGCCGGTCGCGGTGCCGTTGGCCGTGTCCGGCGTGCTGCTGCTATGCAACCGCCTGCTTCCCGGGCGCGTGCCTGACGTCGTGGCCCTGCTGGCCGCACTCTTCGCGGCCGGGGCGAGCGCGCTGCTGCTGCGCGACGCCGCCGCCGGGCCGATCACCTACTGGTTCGGCGGCTGGGCTCCGCATAGGGGCCAGGTGATCGGGATCGCCTTCGTGATCGGCCAGGCGGGCGCGCTGCTCGCGCTGTTCACGGCGGTACTGACCGCGCTGACGCTGATATTCGCATGGGGATTCTTCGCCGAGGTGGGCACGGAGTTCCACGCCATGATGCTCGTCCTCATGGCTGCGATGATCGGCTTCGCCCTGACGCACGATCTTTTCAACATGTTCGTCTGGTTCGAGGCGATGAGCGTCACCGCCTTCGCGCTGACCGCCTATGCGCTCAACGAATCCTCGCTGGAAGGCGCGCTGACGTTCACCGTCACGAACGGGATCGGCAGCTTCCTGATGCTGGGCGGGATCGGCCTGCTGTACGCGCCCGCCGGGGCGCTCGATTTCGGCGCGCTGGAGACCTTCGTGCGCGGCGCCCCGAATTCGTCAGTCGTCGCGGCCGCCTTCTGCATGATCGCCGCCGCGCTGCTGATCAAGGGCGCGATGGTGCCGCTGCACTTCTGGCTGTCGGACGCGCACGCGGTGGCGCCGAGCCCGCTGTCGGTCATTTTCTCCGGGATCATGGTCCCGCTCGGGCTGTTCGGGCTAATGCGGCTCGTCTGGACGGTGTTTTTTCCCGATCCGGCGGTCCAGCGCCTGGTGCATGGGCTTTTGCTGTGGCTGGGCGCGACGACGACGATCGTGGGCGGGCTGGCCGCGCTGGAGCAGCGACACATCAAGCGGATGCTCGCCTTCTCCACGGTCTCGCATATGGGCGTGCTGGTGATGGCGCTGGCGCTGGTGACGCCGGTCGGGGTCGCCGGGTTTCTGGCCTATCTCATCGGGCATGGGATGGTTAAGGCGGCGCTGTTCATGATCGCCGGCATCCTCCTGGCACGGTTGGGGAGCGTCGATGCCATCGTGCTCCGGGGCAAGGGCCGGGCGCTATGGCCGGCGGGCTTGGCGTGCGCCCTCGGCGGGCTGCTGCTGGGCGGGCTTCCGGTGGGCGTGATGGACCAGGGCGCCGGCCTGATCGATGCCGGCGCGACCGCGGCGGGGCACGCTTGGACCGCGGCACCGCTGGTGTTGGGGACCAGCCTGACCGGCGCCGCGGTGCTGCGGGCGACGGGGCGGGTCTTCGCGGGCCTGGGGTCCCGACCGGGCGAGGAGGAAGAGGCGCCGCACGAGAACGAGCGGGAGCCGGAAGATCGACCGCTTTGGCTGATGCTGGCGCCGCCGCTGGTGCTGCTCGGTGCGGCGCTCGTCTGGAGCGAGGGCGTGCGCCACGCCGCCCGCGCGAGCGCGCGCGGATTTCTGGCGGTGGCCGGACAGGCGGGGACGGCGGTTCCGCTTCCGGCACCGCCGCACCCGTTCGTGCCGTGGCTGTCGCTCGGCTTGGGCATCACGGTTGCTGCCTACGATCTCTGGCGGAGCGTTCTGCCCGCCTCGGCCGTGAATGCGGTCGATCGGCTGAGCGCCCCGCTCTTCGCCGCCATGCTGCGGCTGCACAGCGGGATCATCGGCGACTACGTCACCTGGATCACCGTCGGGCTGGCGATGTTCGCGGCCGCGTTGGGGCTGGGTTGAGCGCGGGGGTGTGATGCAACGCACCCCAGCGGCACCCGTTGCGCCCCATCGTCGCGTCAAAAAGGGGGTCAGTCGTGAGCGATCTTCGCCCGCCTCAGAAGCAAGAGCGCCAGCCCGGGATCGAGGCGGAGATGGAGCCGCGGCCGAATTCCGCCATGGCGCATTATCGCGGCGCGGGCAAGCTGGACGGCAAAATCGCCCTGATCTCGGGAGGCGATTCCGGCATCGGGCGCGCCGTCGCGGTCGGCTTCGCCAAGGAGGGCGCCGACGTCGCGATCACCTACCTTGACGAGCACGAGGACGCGCGCGAGACGGTGCGGCTGGTCGAGGCCGAGGGCCGCCGGGCGCTCGCCGTCCCCGGCGACATCGGCAACTCCGACTTCGCTCGCGAAGTCGTGCGCCAGGTCGTCGCCGCAATGGGACGCATCGACGTTTTGGTGAACAACGCCGCCGAGCAGCATCTGGTGGAGAGGCTGGAGGATCTGAGCGACGATCAGATCGAGCGGACGTTCCGCACCAACATCTTCGGCCAGTTTTTCCTGACGCGCGCGGCGTTGCCGGAGATGCCGGAGGGTTCCGCGATCATCAACACCGCATCCGTCACCGCGTATCACGGCAACCCGCAGCTTTTGGATTACGCGAGCACCAAGGGCGCGATCGTCGCCTTCACCCGGTCGCTGTCGAAGCAGCTTGAGAAGCGCAAGATCCGCGTGAACGCCGTCGCGCCCGGACCGATCTGGACGCCGCTGATCCCGGCGAGCTATCCGGCAGAGAAATCGGCCAAGCACGGAGAGCAGACGCCGATGGGGCGGGCGGGCGAGCCGGACGAGGTGGCGCCGAGCTACATCTTCCTGGCCTCGCGCGACGCGGCCTATTTCTCCGGCCAGGTCCTGCATCCGAACGGCGGCGAGGTGGTCAACGGCTGAGGCTAGACCGCCAAGTCTTGACCCCGAGCGCGGGTTCGGCTTGCTGCGCGCGTGGATCAGGACACGATCTTTGCCGTCGCGAGCGGCGCGGGGAGGGCGGCCATCACGGTGATGCGGATCAGCGGTCCGGGAAGCCGGGCGCTGGTGGCAGGATTGTGCCGATCCGTGCCTGCGGCGCGCCGGGTATCGTTGCGGCGATTGCGGGACGGCGGCGGCGCGGAGATCGACCGGGCGGTGGTCCTCTGGATGCCCGCGCCGGGCAGCTACACCGGCGAGGACTCGGCCGAACTGCACCTGCATGGGGGGCACGCGGTGCAGGAAGCGGCGGCCTCGGCGCTGGTGGCCCTCGGAGCGCGTCCGGCCGAGCCGGGGGAGTTCACCCGACGCGCCTTCCTGAACGGCCGGCTCGACTTGCTGGCGGCGGAGGCGGTTGCCGATCTGGTAAATGCCGAAACGTCCGTCCAGCGCGAGCAGGCGCTGCGCCAGCTCGCGGGCGAGTTGGGTGCGCTCTACGGCGGCTGGTCGGATCGGCTGCTGCGCCTGATGGCCCGGCAGGAGGCGCTGATCGACTTTCCGGAAGAGGATATCCCCGACGAGATGGAGGGCGCCGTCGTGGCGGAAATAGCGCTTCTCCGGGCGGAGTTGGCGGCGCATCTCGCCGACGATCGGCGGGGCGAGCGGGTTCGGGAGGGCTTGGTGTTCGCCGTCGTCGGCCCGCCCAATGTCGGGAAATCGTCGTTGGTCAACGCGCTGACGGGCCGCGACGTCGCGATCGTCTCCGCGCAGCCGGGAACCACGCGCGATGCGCTGGAAGCGCGCGTGGTGCTGGGCGGCGTTCCAGTGACGCTGGTGGACACGGCGGGACTGCGCGAGCCGATCGATCCGGTGGAGGGGGAGGGCGTGCGGCGGGCTCGGGCGAGGGCGGCAGGCGCCGATCTGGTCATCGCCGTCGAGGCGTGCGGCGAGGCGCGCCCGGATCAGGGCGATCAGACCGCGCGCGTCTTGCGGGTCGTCAACAAGATCGATCTAGGCGGCGCGGTGCTGCCGCCGGACACGCTCGCCGTCAGCGCGCGCACCGGCCAGGGTTTGCCCGGGCTCACGGAGCGCCTGGGCGTCATCGCCACCGACCTCACGGCACGCGTCGGGCCGCCGCCGCTCACGCGCGCGCGACACCGGGCGGCTCTACACGAGGCCGAGGCCCGGCTGGCTGGGGCGCGTGATGCGCCCTTGCCCGAGCTGCGGGCCGAGGACCTCCGGCTGGCGTTGCGCGCGATTGGTCGGGTAACCGGGCGGGTCGGGGTGGAGGCGATCCTCGACACGCTGTTCGCGGAATTCTGCATCGGGAAGTGACTTCCTGGCGCGCGCCGGGGTGCGGCATTCTGCAGGCTTCGGATGTCTTTTGACTTGGGCGTCGCCGTAGCCTAGCCGGCGATTTCCAACACTCTGAGCAGAGGATCGCATGGGGCCGGGCTATGACGTGGTGGTGGTCGGGGGCGGACACGCCGGCTGCGAGGCGGCCGCCGCGGCGGCGCGCATGGGCGCGCGCACGCTGCTGCTGACACACCGGCTGGAGGCGATCGGCGAAATGTCCTGCAATCCGGCGATCGGCGGGATCGGCAAGGGCCATCTGGTGCGCGAGATCGATGCCCTTGACGGGCTGATGGCCCGGGCGGCGGATCTGGCGGGCATCCATTTCAAGGTTCTCAACCGGCGCAAGGGCCCCGCCGTGCGCGGGCCGCGCGCCCAGATCGATCGTGCGCTTTACCTGCGCGCCGTGCGCATGCTGCTCGATGAGCAGCCGAATCTGGAACTTCGGGCCGGCTCGATCGAGGATGTGGAGATCGGTGCCGACGGGGCGTTGGCGGCCGTGCTGTGCGCCGACGGGCACCGCATTCCGTGCAACGCGGCCGTGCTTACCGCCGGGACGTTTCTGCGAGGAATGATCCACGTTGGCGACCGCCGGACCGAAGCCGGGCGCATGGGGGACCCGCCCTCGCTCGGGCTGGCGGGGACGTTGCGACGGCTCGGACTTCCGACCGGGCGGCTGAAGACGGGCACGCCGCCTCGGCTGGACGGGCGTAGCGTCGACTACCGGGGATTGGCGGCCGACCCCGGCGAGGACCCGCCCGAGCCGTTCAGCACGATGACCGCGCGCATCCGCAACCCCCAGGTGGCGTGCCATTGCACCGCAACCACGCCGGCGACGCATGCGATCGTACGGGCCAGCCTGCACCGCTCGGCGCTTCACGCCGGGCACATCTCCGGGCCGGGGCCCCGCTACTGCCCGTCACTGGAAGACAAGGTGGCGCGTTTCGCGGAGCGCGAGCGGCACACGATCTTTCTCGAACCCGAGGGGCTGACGGACCACACGGTGTATCCGAACGGTATCTCGATGAGCCTGCCCGAGGAAGTGCAGCGCGCCGTGCTGGCCACCATTCCAGGGCTCGAGAGGGCGCGCATGATCCGCCCCGGGTATGCGGTCGAGTATGACTTCGTCGATCCCCGCGCCTTGTCGCCAGGGCTGGAGCTGCGCGCCGTTCCGCGCTTTTTCCTTGCCGGGCAGGTCAACGGCACGACCGGCTACGAGGAGGCGGCGGCGCAGGGCATTCTGGCGGGGATCAACGCCGCTCGGCTCGCGGGCGGGCGGGAGACGATCGGCCTCGACCGGAGCGAGGCGTACATCGGCGTCCTCGTGGACGATCTCGTCGGCAGGGGCGTGACGGAGCCATATCGAATGCTGACCTCGCGCGCCGAGTACCGGCTCAGCCTGCGGGCCGACAACGCCGACCTCCGGCTGACGCGGAAGGGCATGGAGTGGGGGTGTGTCGGAGGTGCGCGCGCCGCTTCCTTCCTCGCCCATGAGCGACGGACAGCCGACGCACTCGCGCGATCCCGCGCCGAGGGCGAGGCACCGGCGGAATTGCGGCGGCTGGGGCTCGAGGTGCGCGCCGATGGGCGCTGGCGGTCGGTGTTCGAACTGCTGGGCGGCATGTCGGAGCGCACGGAAGCGGCCTTTCCGTGGATCGTGGAATTGCCGAGCCGCGTGCGCGAGCAGCTCCGGATCACCGCGCTCTATGCCGCTTATTTGCCTCGACAGAACGCCGACATCGGCCTTTTTCAACGCGAGGAGGCCGTATCGCTGCGGGGGCTGGACTTCGCCAGCATTCCGGGGTTGTCGACAGAGGCGCGCCAGCGACTCACGCGAAGCTCGCCAGACTCCCTGGGCGCTGCGGCGCGGCTGGAAGGGATCACGCCGGCCGCGCTCGCCGTGATCGTTGCGCAGCTGCGGCGAGGTCGCGGGATCTCAGACGAACGCTTCACATGAAGCAATCTTCGATGCTGAACGATGTTTCACGGGAAGCACTGGACCGCTTCGCCGCGCTACTGCTGCGGTGGAACCGGAATATCAACCTGATGGCCCGCGGTGACGAGCCCCATGTGTGGCCGCGCCATATCGCGGACTCGCTCCAGCTTGCTCCGCTCATTCCAGCAGAGGCCGGGCGCTGCGTCGATCTCGGGTCCGGCGCCGGATTTCCAGGACTGGTCCTGGCGCTCGTGACAGGACGGCCATTCGACTTGATCGAGTCGGACCAGCGCAAGGCGGCGTTCTTGCGGGAAGCCGCCCGTATCACGCGAGCCCCCGTGCGGGTACACGCGATCCGGATAGAGGCGGCGACCATGTCGCCCGCGCCGATCGTGACGGCACGCGGGCTCGCGCCGCTGCCCGACCTGCTTTGCCTCGCCAATCCGAAGCTTGCCGCGGGCGGGATCGCCCTGCTGCTGAAGGGTGCCGGACACGAGATCGAATTGACGCGGGCGCGACGCGAGTGGCACATGAAGGTCGAACGAATCCCGAGCCGCACCGCGCCGAGCGCCGTCGTCCTCAAGATCAGCGAGCTTCGCCGTGTCCCATCTTCCGCCTGAGCCGTCCGGGGCGCCGCGACGTGGACCACGCATCCTGGCCGTGGCGAATCAAAAGGGCGGGGTCGGCAAGACGACGACGGCGGTCAACCTCGCGACCGCCCTGGCGGCCGGCGGAGAATCCGTTCTGTTGATCGATCTGGACCCCCAAGGCAATGCCTCGACGGGGCTCGGCATCCAACGCGAGGACCGAACCCTCGGCAGCTACTGCGTGCTGGTGCTGCATACCCCTCCGGAGGATGCAGCACGGTCAAGCGGCATCCCAAATCTCTCGATCGTCCCGGCGGAACCCGATTTAACGGGGGCTGAAGTCGAGCTGGTCGGCTTCGAGCGGCGGGAATACCGGCTGTCCGATGCCCTGGCGTCCCTACGCGGCGCCGTCCACCCGTTCGGTTTCGTGCTGATCGACTGCCCGCCCAGCCTAGGGCTGCTCACGTTGAACGCCTTGGTGGCGGCCGACGCGGTGCTGGTTCCCCTGCAATGCGAGTACTACGCCTTGGAGGGCATCAGCGGCCTCGTGCGCACCATCGACGCCGTCAGGCGGACGCTGAACCCCGGCCTGCGGCTGCAGGGTATCGTGCTGACGATGTTCGATCGCCGCAACACCCTGTCGACTTTGATCGCCGATGACGCGCGCGGCTTCTTCGGCGCGGCCGTCTATGAGACCGTCATTCCGCGCAACGTGCGCATCACCGAATCGCCAAGCCACGGCAAGCCGGTCCTGCTCTACGATTTCCGGTCTCCGGGCGCGCAGGCCTATGTTCGCTTCGCGGCCGAGCTGCTCCGGCGCGAGCGCGCCGTGGACCAAGCTCCTCCCATAAGCGCCGGGGCGCATCCATGAGCACCCGCGAGACCGGTGCGCGGCTCGGGCGCGGGCTGGCAGCCCTGCTCGGCGACGGAGCCGGCACGCAATCGGCGAGCGAGGGCGTGCGCTCGTTGCCCCTCGACGTCCTGGCGCCGGGCCCATTTCAGCCGCGCGGCGCGATGGACGAAGCCGGGTTGGCGGAGCTCGCAGACTCCATCCGCGCGCGCGGGATTCTCCAGCCGCTTCTCGCCCGCCCGCATCCGGACGTTTCCGGCCGCTATCAGATCATCGCTGGGGAACGACGGTGGCGCGCCGCGGCACTGGCCGGGCTGCATGAGGTTCCGACCCTGGTGCGCGACTTCGCCGACGCGGATGCGCTCGCCGCCGCGCTGGTCGAGAATTTGCAGCGCCAGGATCTGAATGCGCTCGAGGAGGCCGAGGGCTATCGCGGATTAATCGAGGAATTCGGGCTGACGCAGGAGCAGCTCGCCCAGGCTGTGGGCAAGTCCCGCGCCCATATCAGCAATACGCTTCGCCTGTTGAACCTCCCGAGCGCCGTGAAATCGGCGCTGCTGGCCGGGACGGTCACCGCAGGCCATGCGCGGGCGCTGCTCGCGCATCCCACGCCGGAACACGCACTCACCGCCGTCATCGCGAACGGGCTTTCCGTGCGCGCGACGGAGGCGCTGGCGTCCGAGCCGGGCCGCGATCGCGCGCCGCGTCCTCCGCGCGATCCCGACATGGTCGCGATCGAGCGGGAGCTGTCCGGGCTTTTGGGATTGCGGCTCGAAATCGCCGGGTCCTACGCCCGGGGCGCGGTCCGCATCAGTTACGCGAGCGCCGATCAGCTCGAGGGCGTGCTGTCGAAGTTGCGATCCGGGTAACGGCCCAGCGAAAGCGCCCGCCGCTCGGGTCAGATGTGCTTCAGCCTGACCAGCGTGATCGCGAAGAACAGCGCCGCCAGCCCGAGTAGTACGACCAGCATCGCCACATTGCGCGCCCGTCGACGGCGCTCTCGCTCTTCCGGCAGCACGGGGGCCCCTATCCGATCAGCCGGTCGATCGCCAGGGCGGCGAACAGCACGAACAGGTAGGCGATGGAGAACTTGAAGGCAGCCTTCGCCGGGGCGTCGCCTGTCAGGCTGACGCCAGCGCTGTCCTGGTGGTCGCGCAGCACACGCCAGGCATGAACGAGAAAGCCGAGCCCGAGGACAAGCGCCGCCGCCGCGTAGGCCCGCCCGGAAAAGCCGATCGCCCAGGGGACGAGCGACAGGGGCACCAAGATCAGGGTGTAGAGCAGGATTTGGCGGCGTGTCTCGCGCGCGCCCGCCGCCACCGGCAGCATCGGAATGCCCGCGCGCCGATAATCGTCGTTCGCCCACAGGGCGAGCGACCAGAAATGCGGCGGCGTCCAGAAGAAGATGACGGCGAACAGGATGAGCGGAACGAGGTCGACGGACCCGGTCACGGCGGCCCAGCCGATCACCGGCGGAAAGGCGCCGGCGGCCCCGCCGATGACGATGTTCTGCGGCGTGCGGCGCTTCAGCCACACCGTGTAGACGAACACATAGAACAGGATCGACAGGGCGAGCAGCCCCGCGGCTGTGGCGTTGGTTGCGAGAAACATGACGATCACCGCCGCCGCCGCGAGCACGATCCCGTAGCCCAACGCCGTACCGGGCGGGAAGCGACCTCCGGGAATCGGCCGATTGCGGGTCCGGCGCATCACGGCGTCGATGTCGCGGTCGTACCACATGTTGATCGCACCGCACGCGCCGGCTGCCACAGCAATGCACAGCACGGCCGTGAACCGTAGAACCGGGTTCAGACGGCCGGGGGCGATCACCATTCCGATCAGTCCGGTGAAAACCACCAGCGACATGACGCGCGGCTTGAGAAGCGCGATCCAGTCGCGCAACTCGGTCTCCTGTTCCCGAAACTCGATGATCGGCGGGGGAACCGGCAGGAGAGCGGACTGTACCTCCCCCCTGCCATCATGCCCCGGGCCAACCCGGGTTGGACTGCTCCATGCGCCGGTCACGGGATACGCGGGAGGGTCTCGTACGTATGGAACGGCGGGGGCGAGGACAGGCTCCATTCCAGCGTCGTCGCACCGTCGCCCCAGTAGTTCGCCGCGACATGCTCCTTCGAACTGAAGGTGCGATAGAGAACATAGAAGAACACCAGGAAGGCGATCCCGCCGATATAGGCCCCAATCGAGGAGACGAAATTCCAGCCCCAGAACGCCTCGGGATAGTCGGGATAGCGCCGCGGCATCCCGTCCGCGCCGAGGAAGTGCTGTGGGAAGAAAGTCAGGTTCACGCCGATGAAGGTCAGCCAGAAATGCACCTTGCCCCAGAACTCGGGATATTGCCGGCCGGACATCTTGCCGATCCAGAAGTAGAAGCCAGCGAAGATGCCGAACACGGCGCCCAGCGACAGCACGTAATGGAAGTGCGCCACCACGTAGTACGTGTTGTGCAGGATCTGGTCGATGCTGGCGTTCGCAACCACGACGCCGGTGACGCCGCCGATGGTGAAGACGAAGATGAAGCCGAGCGCCCACAGCATCGGGGTGGTGAATTCCAGCGAGCCGCCCCACATCGTGGCGATCCACGAGAAGATCTTGATGCCCGTGGGCACCGCGATGACCAGGGTCGCGGCCATGAAGTAGGCGCGCGTGTCGACGTCCATGCCGGAGACGAACATGTGGTGCGCCCACACGACGAAACCGATGACGCCGATCGCCACCATGGCGTACGCCATGCCCAGGTAGCCGAAGATCGCCTTGTGGCTGAACGTCGAGATGACGTGACTGACGATCCCGAAGGCCGGCAGGATCATGATGTAGACCTCGGGGTGGCCGAAGAACCAGAACAGGTGCTGGAACAGCACGGGGTCGCCGCCGCCGGCCGGATCGAAGAACGAGGTCCCGAAATTGCGGTCGCAGATCAGCATGGTGATCGCGCCGGCCAGCACCGGGATCGCGAGCAGCAGCAGGAACGCCGTCACCAGCTGCGCCCAGATGAACAGCGGCATCTTGTGCAGCGTCATCCCCGGAGCGCGCATGTTGAAGATGGTGGTGATGAAGTTGATCGAGCCGAGCAGCGAACTGATGCCTGCCAGGTGTAGCGCGAACAGCGTGAAGTCCATGCCCGGTCCGGTCTCGTAGGTGCTGAGCGAGAGCGGCGGATAGAGCGTCCAGCCGGTGCCCGATTCACCGAGCAGCAGGCCGGTGATGATCAGGCAAAAGGCGGGCGGCAGCAGCCAGAAGCTGACATTGTTGAGGCGCGGAAACGCCATGTCCGGCGCGCCGATCATCAAGGGAATGAAGTAGTTGCCGAACCCGCCGAACGTCGCCGGCATCACCGCGAAGAAGATCATCACCAGCCCGTGGGCGGTGACGATCGTGTTCCACTCCTGACCCGTGCTGACGACGTGGTTGCCAGGAAACATCAGCTGGGCGCGCATGATCTCCGAGAGGACGGCTCCGGTGGTAGCGCCGAACAGGGCAAAGAGCAGATAGAGCGTGCCGATGTCCTTGTGGTTGGTGCTGCACAGCCAGCGGGTGAAGAACCCGAGCTTGTGGGAGTCGTGGCTATGATCGTGGGTCGTAACCGACATGTCCGTCTCCTTCTTGCGCGGCTCAGCGCCGCGCCGCCGTCGCACTCGCCAACCACACCCCGCCTGCCGGCACCGTTGGCCCGGTGCGCACGGGGGCGTCGGCGGGAGCGGCGTCAGCGAACTGCTTCTGTGCTTGGGCCGTCCAGGCCTGGAACTCCTCCGGCGTCACGCCGCGCACCACGATCGGCATCCGACTGTGATTCGTTCCACAGACCTGGTTGCACTCCCCATAATAGATCCCGGGCTTGTCGATCCGTACCCAGGTCTCGATCGTGCGACCAGGAATCGCGTAGCGTTGCAGGCCGAGCGAAGGAATGAAGAAACTGTGGATCACGTCGCCGCTGGTCTGGAGCAGGCGGATGTTCTTGCCCACCGGTAGGACCAGATCGTTATCCACGGTCAACAGTCGCAGTTGGCCGGGCTTCAGCTTGTCGTCGGGAATGATGTAGCTGGAGAAGTTCAGGTTCTTCAGCTCGGGATAGGTGTATTCCCAATACCACTGATGGCCCGTCACCTTGACCGTCAGATCCGGGCTGTCGGTCCGGTCCTCGTAGTAGACCAGCCGAAACGACGGAATCGCCATCAGCACCAGGACGAGAATGGGGATGACCGTCCAGGCGACCTCGATCGCGGTGTTATGGCTGACCACCAACGGCACCGGGTGGCGGCGCGCGTTATAGCGCCAGATCACCCACGCCAGCAGCCCGGCCACGACGGCGGTGATGACGGCGATGATGATGAAGACGAGATGGTTCAGCGCGATGATGTCGCGCTTGACCGGACTGAAGCCCGTCTGCAGCCCGACCGCCCACGGCGTGGGAGCCTGCGCCAGCGCGCGCGCCGGGTCCAGCACACCGAGGGAGGCGGAAACCGCGGTTCCGGCGGCGGCGAGCCGCCTCAACGCGTGCAAAGGCCGTTTCATTCTCGATCCCGTCCCCCGCGGGCCATAAGGCGGCCCGACACAGCAGCTTCGCGTAGCGGAGAGGATGCGCGAGATCAAGCGTCCGCGCCACTCCTCCTACCCTGCCGCTCCGGGTTTGGACCGATCAGTTCGGAAGTTGGACCAGGGTGAACAATCCGGCCGGCGGCACCGGGTCGATCGCGGCGCGCGCGCGATCCTCGGTGCCGAGCAGGTCCTCGACCGCAAAATCGGGGTGCCAGCCGAGCTTGCGCGAGGCCGGCGCCATTGCCCGCTCGATCCACCAGCGCGGCCCGCGCTCGGCGCGGAAATGGCCCACGAACAGCAGGTGCCCGCCGGGGCGGACCACCCGGCGCATCTCCGCGAGCAGCCGGCGCGGGTCCGGCACGACGGAGGCGACGAACATCGCCACCGCGACGTCGAACGCCGCGTCAGCGAACTCGGTGGCCTCGGCGTCGACCACGCGCAGTTCCTGGACGTTGGGGAGCCCAAGTTCGTCCACCCGCTTGTGCGCCAGAGCCAGCATGTCGGCGGACAGATCGATGCCGGTGATCAGCTTGTCGGGCGCGTAGGTCGGCAGGGCCAACCCGGTGCCGACGCCCACCTCCAGCACGCGCCGGCCGGGCAGACGGTTCACCGCCTGCACCGCACGCCGCCGTCCAAAGCCGGAGACCCCTCCGAATGTCGCGTCGTAGATCCGTGACCACCGCCGGTACGCCTCGCGGACGGACTGCGCGTCGAGCGCCGATCGTGGTCCGACCCGTTCGGAGTGTATGCCGTGTCCCATGCGCGCTCGGTCCCCTGGTTTGCCTAAACCCAGGAGCGCGTTGAGGCAAGCTGGGTTCCGGAGCCGGGGGGGAGCGCCTGCTTAGTCCGCCGCGGTCAGGTTGACGGCGGCGGCGCGGCCGTTCTGCTGCTGCTCGATCTCGAAGTTGACCTTCTGACCGTCGTTCAACGTGCGCAGCCCGGCCTTTTGCACCGCGCTGATGTGGACGAAGATGTCCTTGCCGCCCGTATCCGGGGCGATGAACCCGTATCCCTTGGTCGGGTTGAACCATTTGACCGTGCCCGTCGGCATCGACGTGTCGCCTTTCCGATAGCGGCGGGGCTGGTTGACAGTAATTTACCCGCCAAGCGGAACGATACAGTTTCGGCGCGAGATTCGCAATAACTGTCAATCGCGCCGAACCCATCTCGGTCGAAACGGAGCGCCCCGCCATTGGACCCTCGGCGGCCTTGCCGCACCGCCCCGACCGACCTATGACCCGCCCCGACGTGGGGCGTCGCCAAGTGGTAAGGCAGCGGATTTTGATTCCGCCATGCGGAGGTTCGAATCCTCCCGCCCCAGCCATCCGCGGCGCGGCGCCAAGGGTGGGTGACCTCGGCGGCGGATCTGCGGAGGTTCTGAATCAGCCCAACAGATCGAGCCGGAAGCTCCGCTCCTCGATGGCGTCCAGCAGCGCGTGCGCGCCCTGCCCCGGCAGGAGCCGCAGCAGCCCGCGCGGACGCGGGCGAAACACCTGCGCCTTGGCCTTCTCGCCACCCAGTTCGCGCACTACGCTGCCGACGTCGCCGAAGCCGTCGATCAGCCCCAGCGACAGCGCCCGGTCGCCCAGCATGAAGCTGCCGTCGAACACCGTCCCGTCCTCCGCCTTCAGCCGCCCGGCCCGGCGCTCGCGCACCCAGCCCTTGAAGCGGGCGTGCAGATCGTCGAGCAAGCCTTGCGCGAACGCGACATCCTCGGGCCGCTCGGGCAGGAACGGGTCGAGCCGCGCCTTGTTGTCGCCCGCCGTGTAGAGCCGCCGCTCCACGCCGAGACGCGCCAGCAGTTCGGGAAAGCCGAAGCCGCCGCCGCGCACGCCGATCGAGCCGACGATGCTCATCGGGTTGGCCCAGATGCGATCGGCCGCGCAGGCGATCCAGTAGCCGCCGGAGGCGCCGACCTCCTGGATGACCGCGTGCACCGTCACGCCCGCCTTCTCGGCGCGACGGCGGATCATCGCGGCGATGAGGTCGGACTGCACGGGCGAACCGCCGGGGCTGTCGATATCGAGGACGACGGCCCGCCCGCGCGCGGCGAAGGCGCGCTCGATGAGCGGCGCCGCGCCGCGCAGGTTGAGCAGGCCGGCCCGCCCGGCGATCAGGCCGTGCAGCTCGACAACGGGTATGCGGTGCCGCCGCCAGAAGGCGAGGCGGGGCGTCATGGCGCGGTTGCCCGTGCGACCGCCGCAGCGGCGGACTCCCCCGACAGCCAGGCGCCGCCCACCGTTCCGGCGAGCCCGTCATGGCACGCCTCGCCGGCGAAGATCACATGCCCGCCGGCCAGCGGTTCGGCGAGCGCGGCACGCGCGCCGGCTTGGCCCGGCGTCGCGTAGGCATAGGCGCCGCGAACCCAGGGATCGGAGTCCCAATGCGTGACCAGTCGGGCGCCGCCGGCGAACAGCCGGTCGGCACGGGCGCCGAACAGTCGGCGGAGCTCGGACAGGGCGAAATCGGCGGCGGCCGCGTCGCCCGCGCGGGCCAGCTCCCACGCCGGCGATCCGCCGATCCAGCCCTGCACGTAGTCGCGCCGGTACGGCCAGCACTGGAATATCATGAACGGCTCGCCCGCGCGCTCCACCCGCCGGTCGAGCGAGCAGTGCATGGGCAGATCAAGCCGGTCTGGCCCCGTCGCTTGCAACACCACCTTAACCGCGAGCCCCATCGGCAGGGCGCCGAGCGCGTCCCGCACGTGCGGCGGAAGGGCCGGATCGAAGTGGATCACGCCGGCGGCGAGCACGCCGGTTGATACCGTGACGATGCACGCCTCCGCCCGTACCGTTCCGCGCGGCGTCTCGACGCGCACTCCGCCCGATCCGGCCCAGGCAATGCGCGTGGCCGGCGTGTGGAGACGGATGTCCAAGCCCTCGCCCATCCGGCGGGCGATGAAGGCGCCGATGCCGCCCTCGGGCACCAGGTTCGACCCGGACAGCGCGTTGCTCTGCCAGTCCCGCAGGCTGAAGGCGTCGGCATCGGCGGCGCAGATCACCGGGCCTTCCCACGCCTCGACCGTCGGTGCCCAGGGGTCGTCAGGCAACGCGCGGGCCACGGCCGCGAGCGGCGCGTCGGCCCCGCCCCGGAGCAGCGCGCCGGCCGCGGCCTCGAATCGATCCCAGGCGCCGTCGTAATCGGTAGTCTCCGCCGCGGTGGCCAGCCGGCTGCCGACGAAGGTGCGCTTGCAGCGCAGTTCGGCGGCGTTCAGCAGGGTCTCGCCGGCGGCGCGCGCGATCGCCACCAGCGGATTGCGCTCGGCCGCGTGCAGCCAGATCGCGCCCATGTCGAACCACGCGCCGCCAAGTTCCGGCGGGTGCGCGGTCCAGGCCCGTCCGCCGATGCGCCCGCTGGCCTCCAGCACCGTCGCGCTGCGCCCGCGTGCCCGCAAGGCGCGGGCGGCGGCAAGCCCGGCGGCCCCGGCCCCGATCACGACCACGTCCACATCGCTCATTCCGACTTGCTCCGAGACGGAGGCGCAGAGCCGTGGCTGCCCGCGCTCAGTTCCAGAGCACGTTCGCGGGGCTCGCCGGCGGCGCCCCGCGCTCGACCTGCTTGACCACTTCGGTGAGCCGCGCGTGGGTGGGCGCGGGCACGCCCGCTTCGGCGCCTTTGGCGGCGATATAGCCGTTCATGAACTCGATCTCCGTCCGCCGCCCCTTGGCCATGTCCTGCGCCATCGAGGGGCGCTGGAGATCGCTGCGCGCGTCGGCGCGCGTGCCGGCCAGCATCAGCCGCTCGATCTCGGCGAGCGCCGCCGGATCGCCCTCGCCGGCGCGGGCGAGTTGCTCGGGATCGAGCGCGCCCACCTTGCCGAGCCGGAAGCCGAGCGCCTGGCCGACGCGCACCGCCTCGGCCCCGAGACGGATGCAGACCCGGCGGATCGCGTCGTGACCGTCACGCTCGTTGCCGCCAAGGCCGGTCGCGGCCGAGACGCCGTTGCGCATCCCGTTCACGCACAGCTTGGTCCAGCGCTCGCCCCAGAGATTGTCGGTGGCGTGCGTGGTATCCACGTCGGCCAGCTTGCGCGCCAACGCCGCGACGCGCGGCGTAATCCGCCCGTGCGGCTCGCCGACATAGAGCGACGTGAGGTCGGGCCGGCGGGCCATCGTGCGCCGGATATGGCCCGGCTCGTAGAGATCGAGGGCGAGGCCGCCGCTGACGACGGCACCCACCGTGCGGCCCCACCCGACGACGGCGGCGACGCGCTCCTCGTTGACGCAGTTCTGCATCGAGACGACGAAGCCTGCGGCCGACAGATAGGGCGCGATCAGCATCGCCGCCCATTCGGTGTCGTAGGATTTGACCGAGATGATCGCGACGTCGATCGGCGCCTGCCGCGCGATCCCCTGCACCTCGGTGACGTGGATCGCGTTCACCCGGATTTCGCGCGTCTCGGACGGCGTCATGCCGGACAGCCGCATCCCGCCCGCCCGGATGGCCTCCACATGGGCGGGCCACGGATCGATCAGCGTGACGTCATGCCCGGAGGCCGCCAAGCCCGAGCCGATATAACCCCCGACCGCGCCGGCGCCGATCACGGCGATCCTCTGGGACATCCCGGTTTCTCCGTTGGCGTCGTTGGCGGCAAGTGTGGGGCAGGTCCGGGCGGCGGGCAATCCGCCATGACCCATCGCGGGCATCGCCGAGATCGCCGCTGTGACGGGCGATCCGGCGCGCGCCTGGGAGGAGGTTCGGCGTCGAGCTAATCTGGGTTTTGGGTAGCCGCGTCCGGGCTGTCCCCGGCGCAGGCGGCGCAGATGCCCTCGACCTCGACCGTGGCGTGGGCCGGCCGGAACCCGCTTAGCTCCGCCGCCTTGCTGACCGAGGCGGAGATGCCCGCGTCCTCCATCTCGGTGACCGCGCCGCAGCTCCGGCAGATCAGGAACTGCGCGGCATGATCGTGGAGGTGGCGTTCGCCCGGCTCCGTGCAGCCGATGAACGCGTTGAGCCGCTCCATCTTGTGGACGAGACCGTGTTGTTGAAGGAAGTTCAGGGCGCGGTAGACGGTGACGGGCGTAGCGTTGGCCTTCTCCGGCCTCAGTCGATCGAGCAGGGCATAAGCCCCGACCGGCTCGCTGGACCCAAGAACAAGTGCAAGCACCTGTCGCCGTACCTCCGTCAGCCGTCCGCCCTCCCTGGCGCATGCCTCAGCGGCCCGGTTCAGGCGGATTTCGATCCGTTCTCGCGCACTTGCCGCCACGCGCCCTCGCTCCGACGCGCCGATCCTATCCGCGCGCCGGCGCTGCGTCGACCAACCGTGGCGTTCTGCTGAAGCGATGGCCTTGAGAAGCGCCGCGCCTTCTGCACCCCCTCCCCTTGCGCGAGAGGGCGGCAGCTCCGATCACCTCGTTGCGACACGATCTTGCCATCGGAGTCGATTTCCGGTAAGCGCTTAGCAGCGAATCCTAATCAACTCGGTGAGCGGCGGCCATTCGGCCGTCGTGCCCTCCGGCCGTTCCTTTCGGCCGCGCCACGACGGAGGTTCACGAACGGATGTCTTTGTTCCGCACGGGCCGCCCCGCATTCCTCCCCGCCTTCCGCCCGGCCCTGCGCGCCGCCGGCTGCGCCGCGGCGCTGGCGCTGCTGGCGGCCTGCGCCACCACGACGACGCAGACAACCGATGACGCCAACGCGCCGCAGCAGGCGGCGTTGTACGCGGCGCACGCGCGGGGCAATTACGTGCCGCCCGGACCGCCGGACGATCCATGGGGCCCCTACATAACCGAGGCCGCCGCGCGCTTCGATGTGCCCGAGACCTGGATCAGGGCGCTGATGCACGTCGAATCGGGCGGGCAGGAGTACCAGAACGGCCAGCTCATCACCTCGCCCGTCGGCGCGATGGGGCTGATGCAGGTGATGCCCGGCACGTACGAGGAGCTGCGCGACCGCTATGGGCTCGGCGCCGATCCGTTCGATCCGCACGACAATGTCGTAGCCGGCGTCGCGTACATGCGCGAGCTATACGATATATATGGCGCACCGGCCTTCCTGGCCGCCTATAACGGCGGGCCCAACCGCCTGGACGACTACCTCAGCAACCGGCGCGCGCTGCCGGACGAGACACGGCGCTACGTCGCGATGATCGGCCCGGCACTGGAGGGCGTCTATCCGATGCGCCGCTCGCCCGCCGAGGCGTACGCGATGAACGACCTGCCGCTCGATATCCGTCCCGGTCTTCGCTACGGCGGTCGGCTGGTGATGGTCGCCGCCCGCACCCGGCACATCCCGACGCGGCGCTCCGGGCATCACGCGGTCGAAATCGCCCGCCTGAGCCCCGTCCCACGCGCCGAGCGGACCGCCACGGTGACGCGGGTCGCGATGGTGACCCCGCCGCCGACGCCCCCCTCGCCGCCCGGGGCCGGCGCGCGTCACGGCCACGGCTTCCATCTGATCGCCCGCGCCGAGGCCGCGCCGGCGCCGATGCACGCCGGCGCGGGCACCGGCGGTTGGGGCATTCAGGTCGGCGCCTATGCCAGCGAGAGCCAGGCCGAGCACGCGGTGGGCGCCGCCAGGGCGGGGGCACATGGCGTTCTGGGCGCCTCGCACCCGGCGGTCGCCAGCGTTCATCAGGGCCACGGCCTGCTGTGGCGGGCGCGCCTGACCGGCCTGTCGAGGGAGGCGGCGGTCCAGGCCTGCGGAAAGCTGGCGCACGGGCACACCGGATGCCTGGTGGTCTCGCCGGAATCACAGTCCTAGCGAGACGGGGGGCGGGCGGTGGTGTTTCCCGCCCGAGCGCCTAAACTCCGGCCCCGCCAAACCGGAGACCGCCCGCATGACGAAGTTCGGCCTTGCCCAGCCCGTGCGCCGTGTCGAGGACCCGCGCCTGTTGCTAGGCCGCGGACGCTATACCGACGACATCCAGCTTCCGGGCATGCTGCACGGCCACGTCCTGCGCAGCCCGCATGCCGCCGCACGGATCGGACGGGTTGACAGCGGCGCGGCGGCGGCACTGCCCGGCGTGCACGCGATCTACACGGCGGCGGACCTGAAGGCCGACGGCATCGGCCCCCTGCCCTGCGCGGTCGCGCTGAACAACCGTGACGGATCGGACATGGCCGCGCCGGCGCATCCGGTGCTGGCCGACGGCGCAGTGCGTCATGTGGGCGATCCGGTCGCCTTCATCGTCGCCGACACCCTGCAGGCGGCGCGCGACGCGGCCGAGGCGATCGAAGTCGATTTCGACATGCTGCCGGCCATCGCCGACCCGGTGAAGGCCCTGGACAAGGGCGCGGCCTTGGTGTGGCCAGATGTGGCGCACAACCGGGTGTTCGACTGGGAGATCGGCGACAAGGCGGCAGCCGAGGCGCTGTTTGCCCGGGCCGCGCACGTGACGCGCCTCACCGTGGTGAACAATCGCGTCATCGTCTCTTCCATGGAGGCGCGCGCCGCGATCGGCGACTATGACACGCAAGCCGCCCGCTGGACGCTCTATGCCAACACGCAGGGCGGTTGGCTGGTCAAGGACCTGATCAAGGGCGTGTTCGGCGTCGAGGGCGACGCGTTCCGCGTCGTGACCCCCGACGTGGGCGGCGGCTTCGGCATGAAGCTCTTTCTGTACGCTGAACACGTGCTGACCTGCTACGCGAGCCGCAAGCTCGGCCGGCCGGTGAAATGGGCGGCCGACCGGGGCGAGGCGTTCCTGTGCGACACCCAGGGCCGCGACAACGTCACCCTCGGCGAACTGGCGCTCGACCGGGACGGAAAATTCCTCGCCCTGCGGACGCGCAACATCGCCAACATGGGCGCCTATCTCTCGACTTTCGGCCCCTTCATTCCGACGCTTGCCGGCACCGGCGTGCTGGGCGGCGTGTACGGATTCCAGGAGATCTACGCGAACGTGCTGGGCGTGTTCACCAATACCGTCCCGGTGGACGCTTATCGCGGCGCCGGGCGGCCGGAGGCCAATTACCTGACCGAGCGCCTGATCGACGCGGCGGCGCGCGAGGTGAAAGTGGACCGGGCGGAGCTGCGCCGGCGCAACATGGTCCCGCCCGAGGCGATGCCGCACGCAACCCCTGTCGGCAAGCTCTACGACAGCGGCGATTTCCGCACCGTGCTGGACGCGGCGATGGACCGCATCGACTACGCGGGATTCCCGGCGCGACGGGCGGAGGCGGCCCAGCGCGGCCGGCGGCGCGGCCTCGGCTTCTCCTACTATCTTGAGGCGACCGGCGGCGATCCCACCGAGCGCGCCGAGATCCGCTTCGCGGAGGGCGGGTTCGTGGACGTCTACGTGGGCACGCAATCGACCGGCCAGGGGCACGAGACGGCATACGTTCAGCTCGTCTCCAACCGGCTGGGCGTGGATGCCGAGGCGGTCCGCATCCGCCAGGGCGACACCGACACGATCCCGACCGGCGGGGGCACCGGCGGCGCGCGCAGCCTCTATTCCGAGGGCCAGGCGATCTTCGTCACGACCGATAGCGTGATCGAGAAGGGCCGGCAGGCGGCCGCCGAGGTGCTGGAGGCGGCCCCCGCCGACATCGGCTTCGCCGACGGACGCTTCAGCATCGTCGGCACCGATCGCGGGATCGACATCCTGCATCTGGCCGAGACCCAGCGCGGCAAGGCCGCGCGGGGCGAGGCGGTCGCGACGCTCGACGCCGCCGAGGTGGCCGAGATCAAGGCGCACACGTTCCCCAATGGCTGTCATGTCGCCGAGGTGGAGATCGACCCCGACACAGGACACATCGCGATCGTCCGCTATCTGGTCTGCGACGATTTCGGCCGCGCGGTGAACCCGATGATCGTGCGCGGCCAGGTGCATGGCGGGGTGGCGCAGGGCTTCGGTCAGGCGGTGCTGGAGCGCACGGCCTACGATCCCGAACTCGGGGCAGCTCCTCTCGGGCAGCTTCATGGACTACGCCCTGCCGCGCGCGGCCGACCTGCCCGACATCGAGGTGGAGCTGCTGGAAATTCCGTGCGTCACTAATCCGCTGGGGGTGAAGGGTGCGGGCGAGGCCGGCGCGGTCGGCAGCCCGCCGGCGGTGATGAACGCCATCCTGGACGCGCTGGCCGACGATGGCGTGACGAAGCTCGACATGCCGGCGACGCCGGAGACGGTGTGGCAGGCGCTACAACGCCGCGCCGCCTAGACTAAGCCCGAAGCGCGAAGGACGCGGTCACGCCCGGGCCAGGGAGGTCGTCGGGGTGCCGCCGACGGCCGCCCTGGCGGATAAGATTACTGCTTCCGGCGGCGTGGGACGAACCCGATCATGCCGAGCAGCCCGGCGCCGAGCAGCGCGAAGCTGGCCGGCTCCGGGACCGCGAACTGCTGCGAGACAAACAGAGCCTGAGCGCCGCTGGTGAATGTGGCTGTAAACTCCTGCGAACTCGCTGAACGTGCCGGGGATGGGACCGAGCTCCGAATAAAAGGTGCTGCGCTGAGAGGGACCGTCAGAAGACAGGAAGGTCTGATTTGCGATTTGGTTCCCGTCGAAGCTCATCGTCTGGGTGGCGGGACTGGGCGAGCCGATGAGCGCGTTGTAGGTCATAGTGGTCGTCCCGCCCCCTCCGAGGAAGCCGCTGAGCCCCGATTGTGTGGCGATGATGTCGATGGTGTGCGTGCCGGAAAATCCCAAGGCGGTCGATAGCTGGCTGTTCATGGTGCCGAGGTCGGGGCTGGGGATGGACGGGACCCCAAAGATGTTGACAGTGATCAAGCCGAAGTTCGCGTCCCCGCCGCTGAAGGCCAGCGTTCCGGTCCCGGAGCTAAGGGTTCCCGACACCGCGGTGCCATCATCGAAAACCGCCAGAGCCAGCGTCGGCGACGCGTAAGCGGACGAGGCCCAGGTCATTGGGAGGGCCATAATCGCCGCCCCAAGGGGCAGAGCCGTTCGCGCAAGGCGCCCCGCCCACCCGCGCCGCGGGCCGGTTGTGCTCGAGGTAAACATCAATTGTTCTCCGCTCATGCAGCCCGCCGGCCGAAACCGCTCGGCCCCGGTCTGTCTCTTAAATAAGAATTAATACCGGGTGCGTGTCAATCTCTTTTTCGAGAAGGTTTTTTGAGATACGGGCGGCGTGGGCGCGGGATGCCGCCCCGCCAGGCTGGATGGGCGGATTATTATCGAACGTTCATTTCCTGGTTGATAAACCTATTCGAAAGCGTATTGTCCTGGGTGCGGGGGTATTCGGATCGGCCGGAGCCCTGCTCGGCAAGGTTAGGACATCGGCATGACGACGAAGATCAAAACGGTCTTGGGGTTGGCTGGGGGACTTGCCATCGCGACCGCCCTCGCCCCGCACGCCGCACAGGCGATACCCGCATACCCCGACGGCAGTCTCGCATTCAGCACGGGCGTCAATGGCTTCACGAACACCGATGGGATCGACAAGGTCGATGCGACCACGACGCAGATCGTGGTCACCCAGCCAGGCGAAAACTTCAATCCGAGCACCGGAAATCTCAATATTCCGGGCTTCTCGTCCGAGATCATCGGGCCATCAGTCGGGTCTAGCGTCACCATCGCCATCCCGAACCACGCTGTTTCGCTCGGCACGCCGCTGACGATGTCGGTGGCGGGCTTCTCGTTCGCGTTCGACCAGGAGGAGCCGAACGGCGTCCCGGTATCGGGCAATGTCGGCGTCAAGCTCACCGGCCATCTTCTCTCGAGTCCCGGCGGCTTTACCCCGCTGCCGAACCAGGACGCGGATCTTCTCGATCACGTTCACGGAGAGTTCGGCTGGCGGAAGTGTGGGGGCGGCCTACTCGCTCGACACGCCGGCAACCTTCCACGTCGCCGTGCCGGAGCCCGCGACGATGGCGGTCCTCGGCTCCGCTCTGCTCGGCCTGGGCCTGATCCGGCGTCGCGGACGCGGCTGAGAACGGCCCTCTCGTCGCTCATGCCAGCCCCCGGGTTTGATCCGGGGGTCGGCCGCGATCCGGTGACCACCAACGTCTGCTTCCGTCAGAAGCCCTCGAACGTGGCGAAGGCCTCGACGGGGGTCCGCTCGGTGATCAGGCTGCTCTCCGGCGCATCCGGGTCGGCGCGGCCGAGCCGGGCTCATCGGCCATAAAGGCGGCGAGCACCGCGCGGCAAAGTGCCGCCTTGCGCGCGCCCGCCAGGACGTATGCGCGCCGCGGCGGCATCGAGCACGGCGTCCGGACCCTCGCTCGTCACGCCCCGACCGGCTCCTTCGGAACCGGCAGCGGGTGCCCCAGGTAGCGTTCGAGCACCGCGGTCGGGGCGCCGTCGTCGCGGATGTGGCCCTGGTCCAGCCACAGGACGCGGCTGCACCATTTCTTCACGGCTTCCATCGCGTGGCTGGACAGCACCAGGATCTCGGCGCCGCGCACCATGTCCTCGAGCCGGGTTCGCGCCTTGTCCATGAACTCGGCATCGCCGGCGAGGAACCATTCGTCCATCAGCAGAATCTGCGGACGGATCGCGGTGGCGAGCCCGAAGCCGAGGCGCACCACCATGCCGGAGCTGTAGATGCGCACCGGCAGATCGACGAAGTTGCCCAGTTCGGCGAAGGCCCGCACATCCTCCTCCAGACGCGCGATTTCGGGCTTGGACAGGCCGTTGTACAGGCCGCGCAGCAGGATGTTCTCGCGCCCGGTCAGGTCGGGGTTCATGCCGAGGTTCGGGTCGAGCAGCGCGTGCAGGCTGCCGGTGACGGTGAGCCGGCCAATCACCGGCTCGTAGATGCCGGCCAGCGTTCGCAAAAGCGTGGTCTTGCCGGCGCCGTTGCCGCCGATCAGCCCCAGCCGGTCGCCGGCGCGCAGGCGGAACGAGACGTCGCGCAGCGCCTCGACGATCACCCGCTGGTTGCGGTCCTGTGCCAGCCGTCCGGAGGCGGCGGCGAACACCGTTTTCTTCAGGCTGCGGCTGTTGCCGTGATAGAGCGGGAAGAAGACCGACAGCCCGGCGACATCGATGCGCGCGTTCTCGTGCATGGCGCTCAGATCCAGAAGGCGATGCGGGCGCGGGCGCGGGCGAACACCACCCAGGAAAGGCCGCATAGAGCCGCCGAGAACACGATCGCGGCGATCCAGACATGCGATCCGGCGGTGGTGCCCAGCAGCGGCTGGCGCACCACCTCCAGCACGTCGAAGAACGGATTGCCCAGAAGCATCCAGTTCTTCGACGGCCCGAGCTGCTTCGGCGTCCAGATGACCGGGGTGACGAAGAAGGCGATCTGCAACAGGCTGGCGATGATCGGCGGGATGTCGCGGTAGCGTGCGCACACCGCGCCGAGCAGCATCGCGCACGCAAGCCCGTCGATGGCCCACAGGACCAGCCCCGGCAGCGCCAGCAGCGCGTGCCAGCCTGGCCAGATCAGGAACACGGCATAGACGACCACGATCACCAGGACGTTGTGACCGAGAATCAGCGCGTTGCGCACCAGCGAGCGCAACGAGTGGACGAAAAACGGCATCCGCACGGAACGGATGACGGCGTCGGCTGACGTGAAGCAGATGCAGCCGTCCGTGATGACCCCGCCGATGAACACCCAGAGCACCTGCGACAGCGCGAGGAACGGCAGGTAGTCGCGCACCGAGACGTTCCACAGCGTCGCATAGAGCACGCCGAGGGAGCCGACCATCGCGCCGGTGGAGAGCGTCAGCCAGAACGGGCCCAACAGCGAGCCGCGATAGCGCAGCTTGATGTCGAGCCAGCCCAGGGTGAGCGCGAGCCGCCAGAGTTTCAGGCCGTGGGCGAGATCCTCGCTCAGCAGCCGAGCGCGCACCGCCCCCGTGTGCCCGGCCTGAAGTTCTAGCCGCGGGCTGGGGCGCCGGAGGCGCAGGCGATGCGGGACGGTGGTGCTCATGCAGCCCCGGCCGATACAGGATCGCCCCGCCCGCGACAACCGCGACGTTGATCGGGCGGCGTGGCGATCAGCGCCCTTTCTGCGCCGTCTTCATCACGCGGCGCCCGACCGTGGGGTGGGGCTGCGTGCAGTGCGCCAATGTGATCGGTTGCGGCTGCGCCCGGTGCGCGGCGAAGTTCACCAGCTCGTTCGCATTGTGCAGCCCCAGCACGATCGGGAACAGCTTGGCGTGCTCCGTGCAGAACAGGGTCCCACGCTGCAAGCCCTGTTCGGATTCGGAGTTGGCGAGGCTGGTGATGTAGTCGTCATGAGCCTGCCGGGAGTGCCGGCCGTAGGCGCGGCTGAACCAGCTGTCGAGCGCCCGCTCCTCGCGCGTCAGATCGGGGCGGAACCGCTGGACGAACGCGTTGTACTGGTTGCGCTGATCGCAGGTCAGCGCAACCACCATGAGTTCGCTTTTGAGCGCGGCGGTATCGAACGCCCCCTGGTCGATGGGGCTGGCGCAGGGCGCGGCGGCGGCGACCTCGGCGGAGAACAGGCCGGCGGCGAGGAGGCCGATCAGGGCGAGACGCATGTTACTCTCCTTCGGGGCGGCGACGCCGGCTTGACCGTCCGGCCCGGGAGCCTGCATAGAGGGCGCGATCCGGGTTCCGCAACCCCCCGGCTTCCGCATTGCGCGGAGGCTCCGCCGCTCCGCGAAAACTCGCGCAGCGGCGCTTTTGGCTTTGGAGTGGTCTGTCGTGTTCGAGGCGCTATCCGAGAAGCTGACCGGAACGTTCGACCGCCTGCGCGGTCGCGGCGCGCTGAGCGAGGCCGACGTGGGCGAGGCGCTGCGCGAGGTCCGCCTGGCCCTGCTGGACTCCGACGTCGCCCTGCCCGTCGTGCGCGACTTCATCGCCAAGGTGCGCGAGCGCGCGCTGGCCTCGGAGGTGCTGGATTCCGTCACGCCGGGCCAGCAGGTTGTGAAGATCGTCAACGACGTGATGATCGGCGAGCTGGGCGGTGAGGGCGCCGTGCCGCTGGAGCTGAACGCCCCGGCGCCGATCCCCTTCCTGATGGTCGGGTTGCAAGGTTCGGGCAAGACCACCACCGCGGGCAAGCTCGGGCTGCGCCTCGCCGAGCGAGGCCGCAAGCGCGTGCTGCTGGCGAGCTTGGACACCCAGCGTCCGGCCGCGCAACTCCAGCTCGCGCAACTGGGCGAGCGGGCCGGCGTGCCGAGCCTGCCCATTGTCGCCGGACAAACCCCGGTGGAGATCGCGCGACGCGCGATGGACACCGGACGGCGCGAAGGCTTCGACGTCGTCATCCTCGACACCGCCGGGCGGCTGGCGATCGACCAGACGCTGATGGACGAGGTGAAGGCGATCCGCAGCGCGACCAACCCGGTCGAGACGCTGCTGGTGGTCGATGCCATGACCGGCCAGGACGCGGTGAACACCGCGCGCGCCTTCAACGAGGCGGTGGGCGTCACCGGGATCGTCATGACGCGGATGGACGGCGACGCGCGCGGCGGCGCCGCCCTGTCGATGCGCGCCGTCACCGGGGCGCCAATCAAGCTGATGGGTGTCGGCGAGAAGCTGGACGCGCTGGAGGATTTCCACCCCGAGCGCGTGGCCGGGCGCATCCTGGGCCAGGGCGACATTGTCGGGCTGGTGGAGAAGGCCAGCGAGACGATCGACGAGGAGGAGGCCGAAAAGCTCGCCGCCAAGATGGCGCGCGGTCGCTTCGATCTGGAGGACTACGCTGCCCAGCTCCGCCAAATCACCAAGATGGGCTCGCTGTCGGGCATCCTCGGGATGCTGCCGGGCGTGGGCAAGATGAAGGCGCAGCTCGAGGGGGCGAACCTCGACACCTCGATCCTGAAGCGGCAGGCGGCGATCATCTCGTCGATGACGCGCAAGGAGCGCAAAGCCCCCGACATCCTCAAGGCCAGCCGCAAGCGCCGCATCGCCGCCGGGTCTGGCACGACCGTGCAGGAGGTCAACCGGCTGCTCAAGCAGTTCGACGACATGAGCACGATGATGAAGCGGATGAACAAGCTCGGGCAGAAGGGGCTGATGCGCCATGGCCTATCGGCGGTGATGCCGAAGGGCATGATGCCGCCCAATCGCCCGCATTGAACGATCCAAGGAGAGGATGAGGATGAGCCTGAAGATCCGCTTGGCCCGCGCCGGCGCAAAGAAGCGTCCCTATTATCACATCGTGGTGGCCGACAGTCGCTGCCCGCGCGACGGGCGCTTCATCGAGAAGCTGGGCAGCTACAACCCCATGCTGCCCGCCGAGCACGCCGACCGCGTGCGCCTGCAGGACGCGCGCATCCAGCACTGGATAACCGAGGGCGCCCTGCCCACCGATCGGGTCGCGAAGTTCCTGGGCCGGGCCGGGCTGGCGCCCATGCCGACGTTGCGCGAGCAGCCGGTGAAGTCCGCGCCGAAGAAGAAGGCGCAGACGCGCGCCGCCGCGGCGGCGGGGTAGCGAGGGTAGGTGTGGCCCAGTTTGGCGCCTATACCGTCATGCCCGGCGCAGGCCGGGCACCCACGTCTTTGGTTGCGGCCCTGCTAGACGTGGGTGGCCGGGCCAAGCCCGGCCATGACGGTCACAGCGATCAGTCCTCCTGGATGTCCTCATCGTCTGGAACTTCTTCATTTGTGAGCAATTCCAACAGGTCTTCCTCAGACAGTCTCCCAATACGTGCCGCCCTGATCTCCTCCGTCACCCGTTTGGCGGAAACCTTGGTCCATCCAGCGACATCCATTACGTGTAGGCCAAAGTCGGGCTCGCCTTGGATCAGGATGTGCCCGAGCTCCTCCAGCTCACGCGCTAGCTCCTCGACGAAGGCGGCCCGTAAGTGCGTTCGGGCGGCGACTCGCAGCAGCGTCTTCCGCGAGAAGCGGATCCGGCTGAACGATTTTCCACGTTCTTCCGCGTATCGCCTCTTCATCAGAATGAGGAGCGCGGCGACTATGCGGGGGGAGAGCAAAACCTTCATCACGATCTCCTACGAAGACCACATATGGTGGTATATGAGACACCGGAAACGGTGTCCAGAGGGGCAGCGTCACCGAACGTGGCTGCGCGCTATCTCGGGTTCAAGGGCCGCGGAGTAGCAGTGGCCCGCTATATCCTGCTCGGCGTGATCGGCCGCCCGCACGGTTTGCGGGGGCTGGCGCACGTCACCAGTTATGCCGACCCGCCGGAGGCGATCGCCGCGTACGGGCCGCTCTCGGAGCAGACCGGCCGGCTGTTTGTGCTGCGCTGGCGCGGCGACGGGCTCGCCGAGATTGCCGAGAGGGTGGGCGGGGCGGAGGTCAGGGTCGCCGACCGCACGGCGGCGGCGCGGCTGACCAACACGCGCCTGTTCATCGAGCGCGACCGCCTGCCCGAGCCGGAGGAGGACGAGTTCTATCTAGCCGACCTCGTCGGGCTTGCGGCGTTCGACACGGCGGGCGCGGCGGTCGGGACCGTGTCGGCGGTGCATGACCACGGCGCCGGCGCCAGCCTGGAAATCGCGCGCGGCGCCGGCCTGCTCGTGGTCCCGTTCACCCGCGCCTCGGTGCCTGTCGTGGACGTGGCCGGTGGCAGGGTGGTGATCGAGCCGCCCGCCGAGGTGGACGCACCCCTCGAGGAATTCGCCGCATGACCTGGCGCGCCTCCATCCTCACCCTCTTCCCGGAGATGTTCCCTGGCCCGCTCGCCCACTCCCTCGCCGGCCGCGCCCTGGAAACCCGGCGCTGGGCGCTGGACACGATCAACGTCCGCGACTTTGCCACCGGCCGGCATCGCAGCGTCGATGACACCCCGTTCGGCGGCGGGGCCGGGATGGTGATGCGCCCCGACGTGGTGGACGCCGCCGCCGCCGCCGTCGCCGACCATCGCCCGCTGATCTACCTCACGCCGCGCGGTCGCTGCTTCCGGCAGGACGACGCGCGCAGTCTCGCGGCCGGTCCCGGAATCGTGCTGCTGTGCGGGCGCTACGAGGGCGTCGATCAGCGCGTCATCGAGGCGCGCGGCTTCGAGGAGATCTCGGTCGGCGACTACGTCCTCTCCGGCGGGGAGGTGGCCGCGCTGGTGGTACTCGATGCCGCCGTGCGGCTGCTTCCCGGCGTGATGGGAGCGCCCGACAGCGCCACCGAGGAAAGCTTCTCCCAGTTCCTGCTGGAATACCCGCACTATACCCGCCCGGCCGAGTGGCAGGGGCGGCGCGTGCCCGAGGTGCTGCTGTCCGGCCATCATGGCGCCGTCGCCGCCTGGCGCCGCGCGGAGGCCGAGCGTGTCACCCGCCAGCGGCGCCCCGACCTGTGGGCGCGGCATATCTGCGCAGCCCCGGCGCCAATTGCCCGCGAAGCCGGCACGCCGTAATCGATCCAGACCGAGAGGACACCCGCGATGAACATCATCCAGCAATACGAGGCAGCGGAGGTCGCGCGCCTGAGCGCCGCCCGCGCGGTGCCCGCGTTCGTGCCGGGCGACACGGTCCGTGTCATGGTGAAGGTGGTCGAGGGCGAGCGCAGCCGCGCCCAGGCCTTCGAGGGGGTGGTGATCGCCCGGTCGAACAAGGGCCTGAACAGCAACTTCACCGTCCGCAAGATCAGCTATGGCGAGGGCGTGGAGCGCGTGTTTCCGCTCTATTCGCCCACCATCGCGGAAATCGCGGTGGTGCGCCGGGGCGACGTGCGCCGCGCCAAGCTGTATTATCTGCGCGGCCGGTCGGGCAAGTCGGCCCGCATCGCGGAGAAGGCGCGCAGCACGGTGGCGACCACGCCGGCGCCCGAGCCCGCCGGCGAGACCCCGCCCACAGAGTGAACGAAATCGACGAATGGGGGACATCGCATGTCCGAAGGCAAGCCGCGGACGCTTTTCGACAAGGTCTGGGACAGCCACGTCGTCGAGCGGCTCCCCGACGGCACCTGCATCCTCTACATCGACCGTCACCTCCTCCATGAGGTGACGAGCCCGCAGGCCTTCGAGGGCCTCCGGATGGCCGGGCGCAAGGTGCGCCGGCCGGACGCGACGATCGCGGTGGTGGACCATAACATTGCCACCACCGACCGCCGATCGGGCATCAAGGAAGAGGACAGCCGCATCCAGGTCGAGACCCTGGAGCGCAACGTCGCCGCCTTCGACGTGCCCTACATCCCGATCCTCGACGTCCGCCAGGGCATCGTCCACATCATCGGGCCGGAATTGGGCGTGAGCCTGCCGGGCATGACCATTGTCTGCGGCGACAGCCACACCTCGACCCACGGCGCGCTGGGCGCGCTCGCCTTCGGCATCGGCACCTCGGAAGTCGAGCACGTGCTCGCCACGCAGACGCTGTTGCAGAAGCCGGCGAAGAACATGCTGATCCGGGTGGACGGCGCCCTCGGCTTCGGCGCCAGCGCCAAGGACATCGTGCTGGCCATCATCGGCAAGATCGGCACGGCGGGTGGCAACGGGCACGTGATCGAGTTCGCCGGCGAGGCCATCCGCGGGCTCGACATGGCCGGACGCATGACGGTGTCGAACATGTCGATCGAGGCGGGCGCGCGCGCCGGCATGATTGCGCCCGATGAGACGACCTTCGCCTACGTCAGGGGCCGCGAGTTCGCCCCCAAGGGCGCGGCGTTCGATCGCGCGGTGGAGTATTGGCGCACCCTGCCCTCCGATCCGGACGCGCGCTACGACACCACGGTTTCACTCGACGCCGCCGACATCGCGCCGATGGTGACGTGGGGAACTTCGCCGGGCGCGGTGGTGCCGGTCACGGGCGTCATCCCCGACCCGTCCTCGGCGAAGGACGAGGCCGAGCGGGCGCAGATGGTGCGGATGCTGGACTACATGGCGCTGACCCCTGGAGTTCGCATCCAGGACGTGCCGATCGACGTGGTGTTTATCGGAAGCTGCACCAACGGACGCATCGAGGACCTCCGCGCCGCCGCCGCCGTCGCCAAGGGGCGCAAGGTCGCCGCCGGCGTGCGCGCGCTGGTGGTGCCGGGCTCGGGGCTGGTGAAGCAGCAGGCCGAGCAGGAGGGGCTGGACCGTGTGCTGATCGAGGCCGGGTTCGAGTGGCGCGAGGCCGGCTGCTCGATGTGTCTCGGGATGAACCCCGACAAGCTCACGCCGGGCCAGCGTTGCGCCAGCACGTCCAATCGCAACTTCGAGGGGCGGCAGGGGCCGGGCGGGCGCACGCACCTGCTGTCGCCGGCGATGGCGGCGGCGGCGGCGGTGACGGGGCGGTTGGCCGACGTGCGGGAGCTGGCGTGATGGACCAGTTCACGACGTTGACCGCGGTCGCGGCGCCCTTGCCTTTGGCGAACGTCGATACCGACAAGATCATCCCCGCGCGGTTCCTCAAGACGATCAAACGTTCGGGGCTCGGCGTGCATCTGTTCGACACGCTGCGCTTCGACGCGGACGGCAGGGAGCGGCCGGATTTCGTGCTGAACCGCGAGCCGTACCGGCACGCGCAGATCCTGATCGCACACGAGAATTTCGGCTGCGGATCGTCGCGCGAGCATGCGCCCTGGGCGCTGCTCGATTTCGGCATACGCTGCGTCATCGCGCCCGACTTTGCGGACATTTTCTACAACAACTGCTTCAAGAACGGGATTTTGCCGGTGCGCCTGCCGCGGCAGGTTTGCGACGCGCTGATCGAGGACGCCAAGCTGGGCGGCAACGCGCGGGTGACGGTCGACCTGGCGCGCCAGGTCGTGGTGCGGCCGAGCGGCGAGGAGATCGGCTTCGAAATCGACCCGTTCCGCAAGCACGCGCTGCTGAACGGACTCGACGACATCGGCCAAACCCTGCAGCACGCCGAGGCCATCGACGGGTTCGAGGCAAAGCGACGGACGGAGCAGGCGTGGATGCCGGGAACGACGGCCGCGTAACAACCCGCGTCATGCCCGGGCTTGGCCCGGGCACCCACGTCTTTGACGCCACCCGCATACACGTGGGTGGCCGGGCCAACCCCCGGATCAAGTCCGGGGGCGGCCATGACGGAATTGCTGAGGAGTTCCGCCTATGCCCGCCAACAAGAAACTCCTCGTCCTCCCCGGCGACGGCATCGGTCCCGAGGTGATGCGCGAAGTCCGGCGCGTCATCGACTGGATGGACCGCCGCCGCGCCGTTACCTTCGACATCGCGGAGGACCTTGTCGGCGGCGCGGCCATCGACGCGCGCGGCACCCCGATCACCGACGAGACCATGGAGAAGGCCAAGGCCACCGACGCCATCCTGTTCGGCTCGGTCGGCGGGCCGAAATGGGAGAAGCTCGGCTTCGACGTGCGGCCCGAGCTCGCGATCCTGCGGTTGCGCAAGGAGCTCGACCTGTTCGCCAATCTGCGACCGGCGATCGTGCTCGATCCGCTGGTCGATGCTTCCACCTTGAAGGCCGACATCGTGCGCGGGCTCGACCTGATGATCGTGCGCGAGAGCACCGGCGGCATCTATTTCGGCGAGCCGCGCGGGGTCGAGACGCTGCCCGATGGCCAGAGACGCGGCTTCGACACCGAGAGCTACACCACCGGCGAGATCGAGCGCGTCGCCCGCATCGGCTTCGAGCTGGCCCGCAAACGCCGGAACCGCGTTACCAGCGTGGAGAAGGCCAACGTCATGCGCTCCGGCCTGTTCTGGCGCGAGACGGTGACGGCGCTGCACCGGCGCGAATTCGGCGACGTCAATCTGGCGCACATGTACGCCGACAACTGCGCCATGCAGCTCGTGCGCAACCCGCGCCAGTTCGACGTGATCGTGACCTCCAACCTGTTCGGCGACCTGCTCTCCGACCTCGCCTCCATGCTGACCGGCAGTCTGGGGATGCTGCCCTCGGCGACGCTCGGCGCGGTGCAACCCTCCGGAAAGCGCCACGCGCTCTACGAACCGATCCACGGCAGCGCGCCCGACATCGCCGGCAAGGGCATCGCCAACCCGCTCGGCCAGGTCCTGAGCTTCGCGATGCTGCTGCGATACTCCTTCGAAATGGAGGAGGACGCGAAGCTGATCGAGACGGCCTGCACCAACGTGCTGGCCGGCGGCATGCGCACCGCCGACATCATGGCCGTGGGCACCGCGCGCGTCGGCACGAACGTCATGGGCGAGGCGCTGCTGCGGGAGCTGGACAAGCTGGCGGCGTGACCACCCCGCTTGACACATTTTCACGCGCGATCCCAAGATTTTTTGGCAACAAACCCTCGCGAGGGCGGAGATGGCGAAGTCACTTTCGACACGCGCAATCGAGCAGTACCGCGAACAAGGCTATTTCGCCCCGGTTCGCGCGCTTTCCACGGATGAAGCGGCCGAGGTGCGCAGACACCTTGAAGATTATGAGCGCATCTGCGGTGGCCTGAGCGGGCACATGCGGCACAAATCACATCTGGTGTTCACCTGGTTGAATGACCTGATCCGTCATCCCGGCATCCTCGACCCGGTGGAAGACCTGATCGGGCCGAACATCCTCTGCTGGGGCACGAGCTTCTTCATCAAGGAAGCCCGCAACCCGAGCTTCGTCTCCTGGCACCAGGACAGCACGTATTGGGGGCTGGAGCCGGCCGACATCGTCACCGCCTGGGTCGCCATCTCCGAAAGCACGCTGGAGAACGGCGCCATGCGGGTGATCCCCGGCAGCCACAGGGGCGAGCAGATGGCCCACCGCGACACGTTCGCGAGCAACAACCTGCTCAGCCGAGGCCAGGAGATCGCGGTCGAGGTCGATGCGACGCGCGCGGTCGATCTGGTGCTGCGACCGGGCGAGATGTCGCTGCATCACGTGCGGCTGATCCACGGCAGCGAGCCCAACCCCTCCGCGCGGCGCCGCATCGGCTTCGCCATCCGCTATCTGCCCACCCATGTCCGCCAAACGGTCGGCGCGCGCGACTTCGCGACCTTGGTGCGCGGCACCGACAATTTTCACCACTTCGAACCTGAGCAGCGGCCCGACGCGGACATGTCGAGGGAGGCGCGCGCCTTCCATGCGCGCGTGACCGGTGCGCAGGAACAGGTGCTGATGCGCGAAACCGGGCGGGCGATGTAGGGACGCTGATCATGAAGCTGTTCGGCACGGCCCGCTGGACTGTCGTGGGGCTGCTGTTCCTCGGCGGGATGATCAACTACCTGGACCGCTCGGCGCTGTCGGTCGCCGCGCCCTTCCTGACCAAGGAGCTGACGCTCTCGCCCTCGGAACTCGGCTGGGTGTTCAGCGCCTTCTTCATGGGTTATGCGGCGTTCTGCTTCGTCGGCGGCTACGCGGCCGACAGGTTCGGCGGACGCAACGTCTTCGCCGTCGCCTCGGTGATCTGGTCTGTATTCTGCGGCCTGACCGCGGTGGTCTTCAACTACGCCTCGCTGCTGATCGTCCGCGTGATCTTCGGCATGGGCGAGGGGCCGTACGGGTCGGCCACCAACAAGCTGGTCAGCAACTGGTTCCCGCGCCGTCAGCAGGCCAGCGCGGTCGGCTGGGCCAATGCCGGCACCCCGCTCGGCGGCGCGGTGGCCGGGCCGATCGTCGGCTTCATCGCGCTGGCGTACAGTTGGCGCGCGTCATTCGTCGTCATCGCCATCATCGGCCTGTGCTGGGCGGCCGCCTGGATGCTGATCGTCACCGATCGACCGGAGCAGAACGCGCGCACCAGCGTTGCGGAGCGCACCCTGATTGCCACCGATCAGGAGACGCCGCGCGCCGGGCCGCCCGTGAAGCTGCGCGGGCTGCTGGTGCGCCCGGGCGTGCTCGCCACCGCGTTCGCCTTCTTCGGCTACGCGTACATCCTGTATTTCTTCCTCTCGTGGTTCCCGAGCTATCTGACGATGCAGCAGCATCTCAGCCTGAAATCCATGAGCTGGGTCAGCGCCATTCCCTGGCTCCTCGGCTTCATCGGCCTAGCCGGCGGCGGCATGGTCTCCGATGCGCTCTATCGCCTCACCGGCAATGCGGTGCTGTCGCGCAAGCTGGTGCTGGTGGGCGGCCTGCTGATCGCCGCCGTCTGCGTGGCGCTGGCCGGCACGGTCACCAGCGTAAGGGCGGCGGTGACGCTGATGACCGTGTCGGTGTTCTTCATGTATCTGACCGGGAACACCTATTGGGCGATCATTCTCGACACGATCGAGAAGGCCCGCGTCGGCGGCGTCAGCGGCTTCGTGCATCTGATCGCCAACCTGGCCGGGATCGTGGCGCCGGCGGTGACCGGCTACATGGTTCAGGCGACCGGAACGTTCACCAGCGCCTTCGTGCTCACTGGCGCCATCGCCGTGCTGGGTGCGCTGTCGGTGGCGGTGTTCGTCCGCCCTCCGACCGGAGTTTCTCCGGAACTGGCGACCGCCGGTTCCCCGGCCTGATGCGGCTCCGGCGGCTAGCCGCCCTTTCAGCCCAGCATCGCCTCGGCCGCCGCGCGATCGACCTCCTCGATCCGCGCTGGCCGCCAGCTCGGCGCGCGGTCCTTGTCCACCACCATCGCCCGCACCCCCTCGATGAACTCGTGCCCGGCGGTGACGGTGCGCGTGGCGCGCAACTCGGCTTCCAGGCATTGCGCCAGCGTGCGTTGCGCGCCCTGCCGCAGCAACCGCAGCGACCAGACCAGCGCGCTCGGCGACATCGACCGCAACGCGGCGACAGTTTCGCGGGCGAAATCGCCGCCGTCGGCCTCCAGCCGAGCGATGATCTCGGGCACGCTGTCGGCGCCGAACGCGTGGTCAATCAGCACCCGATGGGGCGCGAGCGAGAATGCGGGCAGCGGCGCGGCGTGGCCCGCAAGGGCCGCGATGCCGTCGCGCGCCAGGGCGCCCGCGAGCGCGGCCATATCCGCACGCGGAACGAAGTGCGTGGCGAGGCCCGCATGGACGCCGTCCGCTCCCTGCATGCGCGCACCGGTCAGCGCGAGGTAGCTGCCGAGGGCGCCGGGCAGGCGCGGCAACAAATAGGTCGCGCCGATGTCGGGGAGGAAGCCGATCGCGGTCTCGGGCATGGCGAACACCGCGTGCTCGCTCGCCACGCGGACCGTTCCGTGGACCGATACGCCGATCCCGCCGCCCATGCAGATGCCGTCGATCAGCGCCACATACGGCTTGGAGTACGTGGCGATCATCAGGTTCAGCGCGTATTCCTCGCTGAAGAACGCCTCGACCTCGGCCTTGCGCCCGTCTAGCTGCATCTGCCGGATCGCGCGGATGTCGCCGCCGGCGCAGAAGGCGCGATTCCCCTCACCCTCGATCACCACGGCGTGGATCGCCGGGTCCTCCCGCCAGCCGCGCAGCGCGGCGGTGACGGCGCGGATCATCTCGAGATCGAGCGCGTTCAGCGCGCTCGGCCGGTTCAGCCTGATCCGTCCGACGCGCCCGTCCCGGGTCGCGACCACGCTCGCGTCCTGCATTCCGTCGATCTCCGATGGCTTTCCTCACCTTAACGGGACCGGGGTGCGTTGCCCATGCCGCTGCCCGATTGTAGCGTCGGGGCAATGTCACTTCCGGAGCCCGCCACCCCATGCTCGCGCGCAGGCTGATCGGCGCCGCCGCCCTGCTCGCCGCGTCGATGATGCCGGCGGGCGCGCGCGATCTGTCGCTCATGCTGCGCCGCCCTGCCCTGGTCGCGCCCTGGCAGCGCGTGTTCGTCGCCCCGTTCACCGCCGCGACCGGGATCAAGGCCGTTCCGGGCGTCTGGTCCGGCGGGGTCGCGGCGCTCACACCCCAGCTCAAGGCGCCGGACAACGCCTGGGACCTGGTGATGGTGAACGGCGAGGAGCTGGCGGCCGGCTGCGCGGGCGGGCTGTTCGAGAAGCTGGACTGGACCCAGATCGGCGGGCGCGAGCACTATCTGCCGATCGCGGTTTCCGATTGCGGCGTCGGCGCGACGTTGTCCAACACCGTGCTCGCCTGGGACCGTGACAAGCTCGCCGGCAGCCCGAGCTGGGCGGATTTCTGGGACGTCACCAAGTTCCCCGGCAAGCGCGGGTTGCGCAAGGGCGTTCGCGGCAACCTGGAGATCGCACTGATGGCCGACGGCGTGCCGCCCAGCGACGTGTATAAGGTGCTCGCCACGACCGAGGGCGCGGACCGGGCGTTCCGCAAACTCGACCAGCTCCGCCCCTATATCGTCTGGTGGGAGACGCCGGAAAATGCAAGCCGCATCCTGGGCTCGGGCGACGTGCTGATGACCAGCGCCCCCAGCGCGGCGATCGTGCAGGCATCCCGGCAGGCGCACCGGGACTTCGCCATCCAGTGGAGCGACAGCTTGATCGACGTTTTGAGCTGGGCGATCGCCAAGGGCAGCCCCGAACTGCGGGATGCGATGCAGTTCCTCTACTTCTCCGGCACACCGGCGATCGGGGCCCGATTGCTGACCGAGGCGGGCGAGGGCGGGCTGGCCAAAGGCGCGAATGACGGGGTGGCGCCGGAACTCGCGGCGCTGTCGCCGACCAGCGCCGCCAATCTGCAAAGGGCGGTGCGCCTGGACATCGCATTCTGGCAGACGAACCGCGCCAAGTTGCGCCAGCGGTTCGACGCCTGGCTCGCGCATTGAAATCGAGGCCGAGCGTGCGCCACCCCTCCCCCCGCCCCCCTCCCGCAAGGGGAGGGGGAGTAGGCGCCGCGCGCCTTACTCCTCCTCTCCCCTTGCGGGAGGGGTTGGGGGAGGGGTCTGCGGACGGAATGTCTTGATGAAGCCGCGCGAGCCTGGGGCTACCCTTGCCGTGGGCGCCGAGGGCGCGGGGTCACGGCTGGCGTTCGCCGGACGGCTGGACGCGGCCGGGACGGCGGGCGTGTGGCGCCCCACCGTGGCGGCGGCGGCGGGCGCGCGCGGGCGGGGGCTGGTGTTCGATCTCGCGGGGGTCGCGGCGTTCGACCTGACCGGCGCCGCGCTGCTCGCCGCCGCCGAGGCGGCGCATGGCGGCGCGGCCGAGATCGAGGGCGCCGATGTCCGCGTGATGAGCCTCGTCGCGCATGCCCGCGACGCGCGGAGGCAAGCGGCGGGTATCGGCAAGGTTGCCATGGCCTCTCGCCCTCGATGGGCGATTTCCTGGCGGGACCTCCTGCTCGGCTTCCGCGCAGCCGGGGAAGGCGCGGCGTTCCTGGGCGAGGTGACGCTCGCCGCCCTCGCGCTGCCCCGGCGGCGGCGGATGCTGCGCGGGGCGGAGGTGCTGCGGCTGGCCGATCATGCCGGGGTGCGCGCGCTGCCGCTGGTGCTCGGGCTGGGCTTCCTGATGGGGCTGATCCTGGCGTTTCAGTCCGCCGTGCCGATGCGCCAGTTCGGCGCGGTGCTGTACGCCGCGAACCTCGTCTCCGTCAGCCTGCTGCGCGAGCTGGGGCCGCTGCTCGCCGCCGTCATCCTGGCCGGGCGCACCGCCTCGGCCTTCGCCGCCGAGATCGGCACCATGAAGGTCAACCAAGAAATCGACGCGCTGGTCAGCATGGGGATCGATCCGGTGACCATGCTGGTCCTGCCGCGGATGGCGGCGGCGCTGCTGGTGATGCCCTTCCTGACATTGGCGCTGGAGATGGCCGGGCTGGTCGGCATGGCGGTGGTGATGAAGAGCTTCGGCTTCAGCCTGGCTATCGTGGAGACGCAGGTGCAGTACCTGGACCACCATCGGCGACCTCGTCGGCGGGCTGGTGAAGGCGATGGTGTTCGGCGCGGTGATCGCCGCCATCGGCTGCCGCTCGGGCCTGTCGACCGGTGTCGGGCCGCGCGCGGTGGGCCTTTCGGCAACGGCGGCGGTGGTCGGCGGCCTGGTCGCCACGATCATCCTTGATGGCGTGTTCGCGGTGTTCTTCAACCGGCTCGGCTTTTGAGCGCCGCCCGGATTGTCCGCGCGGAGGCTCTGGCGCAGCGGTTCGGCCGCCGCGTGATTTTTCGCGACGTCTCCTTCGAGGTGGCGGCGGGCGAGGTGTTCGTCATCCTCGGCGGCTCGGGCAGCGGGAAATCGACCGTGCTGCGCCAATTGATCGGACTTCAGCCGCCGTCGGCCGGCTCGATCGAGATTGCCGGCGCCCGCATCACCGGACCCGGCGCCGCCCCCGCCCTGCGACGCACGCAGCGCCGGATCGGCGTGCTGTTCCAGTCGGGCGCGCTGTTCGGCTCAATGACGCTGCTGCAGAACGTCATGCTTCCGCTGGAGATGTCCACCGACCTGCCGATCGAGGCGCGGATGGCGGTCGCGCGGCTCAAGCTGGGCCTCGTCGGTCTGGCCGAAGCCGCCGGCCTCTATCCGGCCGAGGTCTCGGGCGGCATGGCCAAGCGGGCCGGCATCGCGCGCGCGATGGCGCTCGACCCGCCGCTGCTGTTCCTCGACGAGCCCTCGGCCGGGCTTGACCCGATCACGTCGGCCGGGCTCGACCGACTGATCCTGGACCTGCGCGCGTCGCTCGGGGCGACGTTCGTGGTCGTGACACACGAACTCGCCTCCATCCTGGCAATCGCGGATCGCTGCATCATGCTGGACGCCCATGCCTTTCCCGACGCCGGCGGCGTGATCGCCGTCGGCGACCCGCGCCGCATGGGCGAGGAGAGCGCGGATCCCCGCGTGCGCGCGTTCTTCCGCCGCGAGCCGCTGCCGGTGACGGCCTGATGGACGGGCGCTCGGCGCCGTTGCGGGTCGGGCTGCTGATCCTGGGTGGGATCGCCGTCCTGCTCGCGCTGGTGTGGTTCCTGCGCGGAGGGCAGGTGAACAACGGCACGCTGTTCGTGACCTATTTCTCCGAGTCCGTGCAGGGGCTGCAGGTGGGGTCCAAGGTGGAGTACCGAGGCGTGACGGTGGGGCATGTCGCAAAGGTCGGCGTGGTCAGCGCGGTCCAAGGCACGGAGCAGCAGGCCGCGACCGATCCGTTGTACCGGCAAGTGTACGCCGAATACGTCGTGGACACCGGCCGGATCGGCCACTTCCCGACCGTCGAGGAGGCGGTTCGCCTCGGTTTGCGGGCGCGGCTGAACACGCAGATCATCACCGGGTTGAGCTACATCGAGCTCGACTTCGTCGATCCCGCCCGATATCCCGCAGCTCCGGTGCCGTGGCGGCCGGAGGCCGACTACGTGCCCTCGATGCCCAGCACCTTCGCCCAGGTGCAGAACGCAGGCGCGCAACTGCTCGCCAAGCTCGACAAGGTGGACGTGGCGCGCCTGGTGGGATCGCTGACGACGCTCACCGAGAGCCTGAATCGCGAGCTGTCGAACGGCGATGTCCACGCCACCCTGACGGCCGCCACGGGGCTGCTCGGCTCGGCCGACACCGCGGTGAAGGGGGCGGATTTTCCAGCCCTGACCGCCAATCTGCGCCGCACGTCCGACCAGCTTCGCGCCTTGACGTCGAGCCCCGAGCTGGCGGCGCTGCTGTCGCACGGCGCGTCGGCGACCGATAAGCTGGGGCAACTCACCACCCGGATAACGGGGCTGATTACCGCGCTGGAGGGCACCGTTCGGCAGGTCAGCGGCGGGGCGACGCAACTCCAGGCGGGGCTCGCGCCGCTGGTGCGCAACATGCAGGTCGCGTCCGAGAATTTGCGGGAGCTGACCGCCTCGCTGCGGCAGTATCCGGGGCAGGTGCTGAGCGGGCCGCCACCGCCGGTGAAGGGGCCGCTGCGATGATCCGCCGGCGCCTGTTCCTGGCCGGCACGGCCGCGCTCGGCGGGTGCAGCTTGCGGCCGGCGTACGTCCAGCGCAGCACCTGGCCGCTGGGGATCGCGCCCCCCGAGCAGCGCCCGCGGCGGACGCGCGGGAAGGTGCTGATGGTGGGCGACTTCCAGGCCGCGCCGGGGCTCGATCAGCTCGGGGTGCAGTGGCTGAACCAGGACGGCAGCGTGCACGTCGATTTCTACAATCTTTGGGCCGTGGCGCCGGCACAAGCGGCAGCGAACGACGCGCGGCGCTGGCTGGCCGCCTCGGGGCTGTTCGCCGCCGTCATCGGCCCGGACAGCAGGCTTGCCGCCGACCTGACGCTGGAGGGGGAGTTGATGGTCTTCTCCGCGGACCCGCGCGTGCGGCGCGGCCGGGCGGCGCTGTCAATCACGCTGCTGAACCAACGCGCGGCGCCAGTCCGCGTGCTGACGCAACGCACGCTGTCAAGCGCCGCGCCGATGCCGACCGACACGCCGGCCAGCGTCGTCGCCGCGCAACGCGCGGCCCTCGCCGGCGTGCTGGGACAGATCATCGCGGTGCTGAGACGGCACGCCTGATACCACCGGCCCCTCCCGCAAGGGGCGCGCCTCGGCATGGGTCGGCATCATGCGACAGCCCGTCCGCTTGTCGGGCCGGCGTCATCCCGCCATTCTAACCCAACCCTCCGGCAAAGGCGCCGGGTCAAAGGGCGATAATCGGGGCGACTATCATGGATTTGCGTTTTACTCCTGAGGAAGCCGCCTTCCGACAGGAGGTGCGCGCCTTCATCCGCGACAGCCTGCCCGGCGACCTCCGCGAGCGGATGCGGCTCGGCCATGCGGCGCGCAAGCAGGACACGGTCGCCTGGCAGCGCATCCTGAACCGCCAGGGCTGGGCGGCGTATTCCTGGCCGAGCGAGCACGGAGGTCCGGGCTGGACGCCGGTGCGGCGCATGATCTTCCTCGACGAGAACGCGCTCGCGCCCGCGCCCGACCTGTCGCCGTTCAACATCACCATGATCGGACCCGTTCTGATCCAGTTCGGCACCGACGAGCAGAAGCGGCGATTTCTGCCGCGCGCCGCCAACCTCGACGATTGGTGGTGTCAGGGCTTCTCCGAGCCGGGCGCCGGATCGGATCTCGCCGCGCTGAAGACCGCCGCCCGTCGCGAAGGCGACACCTACATCGTCAACGGCTCGAAGATCTGGACCTCGACGGCGCAGCACGCCGACTGGTGTTTCGTCCTCGTCCGCACCAACGCGGGCGCGGCGAAGAAGCAGGAGGGCATCTCGTTCCTGCTGATAGACATGACCACGCCGGGCATCACCATCCGTCCGATCGTCTCCATTGACGGCGAGCACCATCTGAACGAGGTGTTTCTCGACGACGTGAGGGTGCCCGTGACGATGCGCGTCCACGAGGAGAACCGGGGCTGGGACGTGGCGAAGTTCCTGCTCGGCAACGAGCGCGTGGGCATCGCGCAGCTCGGCAAGAGCAAGGAGCGGGTGGCCGCGGCGAAGCACCTTGCCCGGCAGACGCGCGCGCTGGACGACGGTTTCCGGGCGCGGGCGGCGCAGCTTGAGGTGGACATGCAGGCGCTGGAGATCATGCAGTACCGCATGGTCTCCGCCGCCGCGCGCCACCAGGACGGCCGCCCCGATCCGCTGTCCTCCGTGCTCAAGGTTCGCGGGACGGAACTGTTGCAGGCCACGACGGAACTGGCGATGGACGCCGGCGGGCCGCTGGCGATGCCACTCTGGGCGCGCGAACTGACCGCGCTCGCCAACACGACCGACGAGACGGAAGAAGCGGCCGAGGCCGCGACGCGCGAGTACCTGTTCCTGCGCGCCTGCACGATCTACGGCGGCACGAACGAGATTCAGAAGAATATCCTGAGCAAGGCGGTGCTGCGGCTGTAGCCCCGCGGCCGGCCCCCTTGCGAGCAGCCGGCAAATTGCGATATCGTGCTATCTGGCAACGGTGATCCGGAATGGCCCAGCTACTGGTTCGCAATCTGGACGATGAGGTGAAGCGCCGCCTCCGCGCACGGGCGGATAGGCAGGGCCGCAGCATGGAAGATCTGGTGCGCGACATCCTTCGGGTCGCCGCGCAGGAAGATGATGCGCCGTCCGCGAAACTCGGCACGCGCATTGCGCGGCGCTTCGCCGGGCTGGGATTGACGGAGGAAATTCCCGAGTTGCGCGGCGAGTTGGCTCAGCCCGCTGATCTGGGCGGGTGATCCTTCTCGACACGAACGTCTTAGCGGCGCTGATGCATGATCCTCCGCACCCGGCCGTCGTACGCTGGCTCGACTGTCAACCGCCAAACCTGATGTGGACCACCAGCATCACGGTATTCGAGACGCGATTTGGCCTTGCACGGCTGCCCGCGGGGCAGAGGCGGCAGCGACTGGAGTCAGCATTTGATGCGCTGCTGCGCACCGATCTGGCCGGGCGCGTCGCGGCACTGGACCGGGAGGCGGCCGAAGCGGCGGCTGATCTGGCCGCGCGCCGCGCGACATCCGGGCACGGGGCGGACATGCGCGATACCTTGATCGGTGGAATCGCGCTTGCCCGGCGGGCCGTGGTGGCGACGCGCAATGTGCGTCATTTCAGCGATTTGGAAACGGGCGTGATCGATCCATGGGCGAATGACGGCTGAGGCGCGGCCCCCCTTATTGCCCCGCCTCCCCACCGCTGCCACAGTTGGGCCAGCTTCGATCCGACAAGGGGGAAACCGATGGACCTCAGGTTCACGCCGCAAGAGGCCGCGTTCCGCGAGGAAGTCCGCGCCTTCATCCGCGACAACCTGCCCGCCGACATAAGCGAGCGGATGCGCCTGGGTCACAGGCCGCGCAAGCAGGACACGGTCGCCTGGATGCGCATCCTCAACAAGAAGGGCTGGGCGGCGCCGAATTGGCCGGTCGAGCATGGCGGCACCGGCTGGACGCCCGTGCAGCGCATGATCTTCACCGAGGAGAACCAGGCCGCGCCTGCGCCCGAGCCGCTGTCGTTCAACATCACCATGATCGGCCCCGTGCTGATCCAGTTCGGCACCGAGGAGCTGAAGGCGCGGTTCCTGTCGCGCGCCAAGAACCTCGACGATTGGTGGTGCCAGGGCTTCTCCGAACCGGGTGCCGGCTCCGACCTCGCCTCGCTCAAGACCAGCGCGCGACGCGAGGGTGATCATTACATCGTCAACGGCTCCAAGATCTGGACCTCGACGGCGCACAATGCCGACTGGATCTTTCTGCTGGTCCGCACCAATCCGAACGCGGCGAAGCGCCAGGAGGGCATCTCGTTCCTGCTGCTGCCGATCACCCAGCCGGGCATCACCATCCGTCCGATCATTTCGATCGACGGCGCGCATCACCTGAACGAGGTCTTCTTCGACGACGTGAAGGTTCCGGTCTCCATGCGGGTCCATGAGGAGAATCGCGGCTGGGACGTGGCGAAGTACCTGCTCGGCAACGAGCGGACCGGCATCGCCCGCCTCGGCAAGTCGCGCGAGCGCATCGCCGCCGCGAAGGACATGGCGCGCCAGGTCAAGGCGAACGGCAAGAAGCTGATCGAGGACGACGATTTCCGCCGCCGCGTCGCGCAGATGGAGGTGGACATGAAGGCGTTGCAGATCACCCAGTTCCGCGTCGTCTCGGCCTACGCCAAGCAGCGCGACGGACGGCCCGATCCGCTGTCCTCGGTGCTGAAGGTGAAGGGCACCGAATTGTTGCAAGCCACGTCGGAGCTGGCGATGGACGTCGGCGGCCCGCTGTCAATGCCGGTCTGGGCCGACGAGCTGGCAGCGATGGCCAACGAACCCGACGAGCTGGCCGAAGGGCTGCAGGAATCCACCGGCGAGTATCTCATGCTGCGCGCCGCGTCGATCTACGGCGGCACCAACGAAATTCAGAAGAACATCCTCTCCAAAGCGGTGCTGAGGCTCTGATGGACTTTGAACTCAACGACGAGCAGCGTCTGCTCAAGGACAGCGTCGATCGGCTGATGGCCGACCGCTACGCATTCGAGGCTCGCAAGGGCTACGCCCGCGAGGCGACCGGCTGGAGCGCCGACATCTGGGAGCGCTTCGCGGAGCTTGGCCTGCTCGGCCTGCCGTTCGCCGAGGACTACGGCGGCTTCGGCGGCGGACCGGTCGAGATCATGCTGGTGATGGAGGCGCTCGGCCGCTCGCTGGCGCTGGAGCCCTACCTGGCGACCGTCGTGCTCGGCGGCACGGCGATCCGCCTCGCCGGCAGCGCGGACCAGAAGAACGCGATCCTGCCGGCCGTCGCGGAGGGCCGGATGAAGCTGGCCTTCGCGCATACCGAGCGGCAGGCGCGCTACGACCTGGCCGACGTGAGGACGACGGCCAAGCGCCAGGGCGCCGGCTGGGTGCTGGACGGCGCCAAGAGCGTCGTCTTCCACGGGGATTCGGCCGACAAGCTGATCGTCAGCGCGCGCACCGCCGGCGGCCAGGACGACGCCGACGGGATCACCCTGTTTCTGGTCGATGCCCAGGCCGAGGGGCTGGCCCGGCGCGGCTATACCCTGCGCGACGAGACCCGCGCCGCCGAGCTGTCGCTGACCAACGTCGCGGTCGCCGACGCGGACGTGCTGGGCGAGGTGGGCAAGGGCTTTCCTATCGTGCAGCGGGTGGTCGAGGCCGGGATCGCCGCGATGGGGGCCGAGACGGTCGGGGCGATGGAGGCGATGCACGCCATGACGCTCGACTACTCCCGCACCCGCGAGCAGTTCGGCAAGCCGATCGGCCAGAACCAGGTGGTGCAGCATCGCCTCGCCGAGATGCTGATGTCGATGGAGCAGGGCCGCAGCATGGCGATGCTCGCCTCCATCAGCGTGGAGGAGCCGGATGCGGCCGAACGCGCGCGCAGCATGGCGATGGCCAAGGTCGGCTACGGTCAGGCGGCGCGCTTCGTCTCGCAGCAATCCATCCAGCTCCATGGCGGAATCGGCATGACCGAGGAATACGCGGTCGGCCACTTCTTCCGCCGCTGCATGGTGATCGAGCACACCTTCGGCGACACCGCGCACCATCTGGCGCGGCTGGCTGCGCAGGTGGAGTGAGGGACTTCGTTTTCACCGTCATGGCCGGGCTTGGCCCGGCCACCCACGTCTTCGTGGGCCCGCGAAGACGTGGGTGCTCGGGCCAAGCCCGAGTATGACGGTTTATTTGGTTGAGCCCGCATGACGCAAATCATCACCCTCTCCGGCACCAACCTCGAACTCGAAGAGCACGGCACCGGCCGCCCGCTGCTGTTCCTCGGCGCCGGCGAGGGCGTCGCGCCGAACCGCGACTGGCTCGATCTTTTGGCGCGGCGCTTCCGCGTCATCGCGCCTGTCCATCCCGGATGGGGCCGCGACGAACTGCCCGACTGGATGGCGGGCATCGACGACCTCGCCTATCTCTATCTCGACCTCGCCGATGCGCTCGATCTGCGCGATGCGGTCCTGATCGGCGCCGGCTTTGGCGGCTGGATTGCGGCCGAGATGGCGGTGCGCGACACGCGGCGCTTCGCCCGCATGGTCCTCGCCGCGCCGCTCGGCATCAAGCTGGGCGGCGTGCTCGACCGCGACATCCTCGACATGCACGCGCTCGACGCGGACGCTCTTGCCGCGCGCGCCTGGGCCGATCCGCGGCGCGGCGAGATCGACTTCACCGCGCGATCCGACGACGATCTCGCCGCCATCGCGCGCGGGCGCGAATCGCTCCTCGTATTCGGCTGGAAGCCCTACATGCACAACCCGCGCCTGCATCGCTGGCTGCACCGCGCGCGCGTGCCGAGCTTGCTGCTCTGGGGCGAGTCCGATCGCGTGGTGACGCCGCGCTACGGCGAGGGCTGGCGCGCCCGGCTTCCCGACGCGCGGCTGGAAATCATTGCGGATTGCGGCCACTTTCCGCATTGGGAACAGCCCGCCCAATTCGCCGAGCGCGTTTCCGCCTTCGCCGGGAGTTAGCGATGCGCACTTGGTACTTCTCCGAGATGGCCTACCACCCAGCCTGGGATGCCGGCCTCGCGCGGGGCAGCATGCGCGTCGTGCTGCCCAGTGGCGAGCTGGACCCGCGCACGGCCGGGGGCTTGCTCAACCGCTATCTCGACGAGTTCCGCCTCTGCGATGAGGAGGGGCTCGACATCATGGTCAACGAGCACCACAGCACCGCGACCTGCATGACGGTCTCGGTGCCGATGGCGCTCGCGGTCATCGCGCGCGAAACCAAGCGCGCCCGCCTGCTCTCGCTTGGCAACCCGATCGCCAACCGCCCCGACCCGGTGCGCGTCGCCGAGGAGGTGGCGTGGCTCGACGTGCTCTCCGGCGGGCGCACCGAGCTGGGCTTGGTGAAGGGCGCGCCGTACGAGGTCCAGCCGGCGAACTCCAACCCCGCCCGGCTGATGCGCCGCTACTGGGAGGCGCACGACCTGATCCTGAAGGCGCTCGCGACCTCCGACGGGCCGTTCTCATGGGAGGGCGAGTTCTACCACTACCGCTCGGTCAACATCTGGCCGCGCCCGATCCAGAGCCCGACGCCGCCGATCTGGATGACCGGCCTCAGCGCCGGAACCGGCCGCGCCGCCGCCGAGCGCGGGCATGTGGTCGGAACCCTGCTCTCAGGCGGCGTCGCCAAGCCGATGTTCGACGCCTACCGCAAGCGGGCCGCGGAGCTGGGCTGGACGGCGGGTCCCGATCGGCTCGCCTACGCCGCCGTCATCGGCGTCGGGCACACGCGCGCCGAGGGCTATCGCCGCGCCGATCAGATCGCCGGCTATGTGCGCACAGCGCCCGTGGTCTATGAGCCGTTCCAGAACCCGCCCGGCTACAACCCTGTGTCCGCCAACGTCGCGGCGCTGAAGGCGGGCCGGAAAAAGGTCGGATTCGTCACCGACCGCGACGGCCGGCCGGTCGATGTGCTGAACGCCAGCGTCGAGCAGTTGATGGCAACCGATACCGTTTTCGCCGGCACGCCCGACGACGTATTCGCGCAAATCCGCGACTTCAACATCCGCATGGGCGGCTTCGGGCACCTGCTGTTCTTCGGCCAGGGCGGCACGCTCGACCACAAGGACACGGTGGAGAATATCCGCCTGTTCGCCCGCGAGGTGGCGCCTCGCATCGCCGAACTCGGCGCTCCGGAGACGGTCATCGCCGCCGGATAGTGATCGCGTGGCGCTCGAACCCCCGCCCGTGCGGGTAGGGGTTCGAGGAGGGACCGTCACTCGCCGCCGCCGTCGCATCGCGCCCTCCTTCGCCGTCTCGGCCCTGGGGCATTTTCTGCTGCTCGCGGTTGCGATCCTGCTTGCCCGCCGTCACATCGAGGCACCCGAGTGGTTGCCGCCGCCCTCCTTCGACGTCGTGTTCGACGGCGGCGGGACGGCAAAGCCGAGCGTCACCGCCCCGGAGCCGCGCAAGTCCGCCGACACGTCGCCCGAATCCGCGCCCGCCCCGCCCCCGGCGCCGATTCCCCGACCGGCCTCCCCCCTGCCTGCTCCGCCGCCCAAACCCACGCCCGCACCCGCTCCGGCCCCCGCGCCGCCGGTTCTCGAACCGGCGCCGCCAGCGCAGTTGCCCGTGCCAGTACCGCCGCCACCGCCCGCCGCCGCAGCCGAACCGATGCCTCTGCCACCGCCCGCGCCACCACCCGTGAGCCCGACCGTCGCGCGGCCGCGCCCAGCCTTTCCGGCGCCGATGGCGTTCTCATTGGGCGGTCCGGCGGCGACGCCCTCCGTGCGGCGCCGTGTCGGGCGCGGCATTGACCTGTCGCTCGGGCACGGCGTCATTGGCGCCGAGGATACGAAGGTGTTCGGCCGCTCCGACAGCAAGGAGGTCGGGCCGGACTGGTACAACCGCTTCGCCGCCTGGTGGGACCGGCACAGCTACTACCCGCCGCAGGCCGGTCAGAACGGGCAGCAGGGCGAGGTGGTCCTCGATCTCGTCGTGCTCCGCAGCGGCCGCGTCCAGCGCGTGGCGCTGATTTCGGGTTCCGGCTCGCAATGGCTCGACCTCGCGGCCCTCGGCGTCTTCCGCGACGCCAGCCTGCCACCGCTGCCCTCAAATGCCGCCCCCTCGGTGCCGATCACGCTGACGATCCATTATCAGATCGTGCGGTAGCGCCCGGCTCAGACAGTTCCGGGGGGGAAAACGGCGATGATCTCAGCCACGCTTCGCCTCCCGCAACTGGCGCACGTCGCGCCGGCCCGCGCTCAGGATGTATCCCACGTCCGATCCGCCGGTGAGATAGCGCATCCCCAGGCCGATCAGCCAGGACTGGAACTCCAGATCCTCGCGCACGCCGCCCACGCCGAAGCTTTTCCCGTGCGCCTTCGCCGAGTTCGCCACAAGCTCGTAGGCGGCGCGCATCCGCGCGTGCTTGTAGTCGCCCGCAATGCCCATCTCGGTGCTGAGATCGGTGGAACCGATGTGCAGCATGTCGATGCCCTCCACGGCGGCGATCGCGTCGGCCTGCTCGACCGCCTCGGGTGTCTCGATCATGGCGATGAGCAACGTATTCTCGTTCAGCAGGCGGTTGATCTCGGGCTGCGGCAGGGAGGCGTAGCCCAGTGCCGGCCCCGTTCCGGCGGCGGAGCGGTGGCCGAGCGGGGCGAAGCGGCAGGCCGCCACCATCGCACGCGCCTGCGCCGCATCCGCGACATGCGGCACCATCACGCCCTGCGCGCCGCAATCCAGCACGCGCGCCGCCGCGTTCGGGTCATGCGAACCGAGCCGCACGATCGGCGTGACGCCGAGGCCGAGCGCGGCGACGCAGACCGCCGAGGCGGTCTCCAGGGAGGTCGGGTTGTGCTCGGCGTCGATGTAGATCGCATCGAACCCGCAGGAAGCGGCAATCATGGCGACGTTCGGCGTGCGCATCTGGTTCACGCCCATGCACAACACAAGCTCGCCAGCGGCCAGCTTCCGCTTCGCGACATTTGCGCCGATCGGATCTGCCATCGTGGTGTCCCTCCACCTGAAAGCGGGTGTTGGCGGCAGTGTCGACCGGCCGCGCGGTTCACTCAAGGCCATGAAACGTGCCCTGAATGGCACGGACGCTTCGGCGCGCGGGAAAAGCACGCGCTTGGGATTGGCGAAATCCGGTTCGAAGTCTGCACTATTGCCTGCTTTCACCATCACGGCGGGCAGGCAGAATGACCACCATGACATGGACCGGCGCCACCGGCACAAGCTGGAATAGCGCCGCCAACTGGACGGGCGACGCGGTGCCTGGGGCGGGCGATACCGCACTCGTCCTCGCGACCGCCACCGCCGGCGCCTGGCCCACGCTGGCCTCCGCCTCGTTGCTGCACGAGACGGTGCTGCTCGGGCCCGGCGCGTCCTACGGCACCGGCATCGCGCTCGGCAATGTCGGGCTCGGCGCGGGCACGACGGTCGAGACGACGGGAGGGCTCACCTCGGCGCTGATCGACGTCGCCTCCGGTAGCGCGCTCGGCGTGCAGCGCGGCGCGGCGATCGTGGCGAGCTACACCGGGGCGCCGCCCTCCGGCCTCATCATGGACATCGGCGATCCGGCCGGGGATGCCTTGATCGCCAACAACGGCACGATCGCGTCAGAGCCGAATACCACGCTCGATCTCACGGCCTGGGGTCGCGGCGTGGTCAACAACGGCCACATGATCGCCGACGGCGGGCGCTTGGAAATCGGCGAGGGGCACGGGGTCCATAACGGGGTCGCCCTGCCGCCCGCCACGCCGGTCGCCGGCACGGGCACGATCGACATCGCTCACGGCGGCGCGCTGAGCTTCAACGCGACCTTGTGGAGCGGCACCATTCGCTTCGACGATGGCACCGGCACGCTGTGGCTCTGGCAGCAAACGGCAGGCCAGCCCATCGAGGCCTTCCGCGGCGGCACGCTCAGCGGCTTCCAGGCCGGCGACAAGATCGACATGTTCGGCGTCGCCGCGAACGGGCTGTCCTACACCGATCACACGCTGCGCGTTACCGAGAACGGCGGCGCCGTCACCACCATCGCCCTCAAGGGCAGCTATACGGAGGCCAACTTCGCGCTCGCACCCGACGGGTTCGGCGGCACCGCGATCACCTACGTCCCGAGCGTGCCGCCGGCGATCGGCGCCGCCGCGCTCACGCCCAACGAGTTGCCGGGCGCCGCCCTGGTCGGGGCAAGCGTGGTTCAAGCCGTGCCCAGTCAAGCTGGGGTGTCGGGCGCGCTGCCGCCGGACCCGCCGCCGGTCAATTTGCTCCTCCACACGACGTGAGCGCCGGATGCGTCCGGGTTCGGCAACTTTCCGGCCCCGGGCGCATTAGGGTCTCGCCTTGGCCGCCCCCTGCCCGGAGGACCCTGTTGCATGCCCGCGCCCGTCGTGAAGTCCCGCATCCGCGAGGGCTCGCCGTTCCCGCTTGGCGCCACCTGGGACGGGCTCGGCGTCAATTTCGCCCTGTTCTCGGCGCACGCCACGAAGGTCGAGCTGTGCATCTTCGATGACGACGGCGCCACCGAGCTGGATCGGATCGAGCTGCCCGAGTACACGAGCGAGATCTTCCACGGCTATCTCCCCGACACCCGCCCCGGCACGATCTATGCCTATCGCGTCCACGGCCCCTTCGAGCCGGAGGCGGGGCATCGTTTCAACCCGAACAAGCTTCTGCTGGACCCGTACGCCAAGGCGCATGTGGGCGAGCTGCGCTGGGATCACGCCTGCTTCGGCTACACGATCGGCGCCGACGGCGATGACCTGACCTTCGACGAGCGCGACAGCGCGCCATTCGTGCCGAAGTGCCGCGTGATCGACCCCGCCTTCACCTGGGGCCGCGTCCGCCGCCCGGAGATCGCGTGGGAACGCACGATCCTCTACGAGACGCATGTGCGCGGCTACACGAAGCTGCACCCGGCGGTGCCGCCGGCGCTGCGCGGCACCTACGCCGGCCTCGGACAAAAGGACGTCGTGGACTACATCCGCTCGCTGGGCGTCACCTCGGTCGAGCTGCTGCCCATCCACACCTTCCTCAACGACAGCTACCTGCTCGACAAGGGGCTGACGAACTACTGGGGCTACAACTCGATCGGCTTCTTCGCCCCCGATCCACGCTACTCCGCGGTGCCGGCGTTCGTGTTCTCCGAGTTCAAGGAGATGGTCGCGCGCCTGCACGACGCCGGGCTCGAAGTGATTCTGGACGTCGTGTACAACCACACAGCCGAGGGTAACGAGCGCGGGCCGACGCTGTCGTTTCGCGGCATCGACAACCTCTCCTACTACCGTTTGATGTCCGATAATGCCCGCTATTACGTGAACGACACGGGAACCGGAAACACCCTGAACCTCGACCATCCGCGCGCTCTGCAGATGGTCACGGATTCGCTGCGCTACTGGGCGACCGAGATGCGCGTCGATGGCTTCCGCTTCGACCTCGGCACCATTCTCGGCCGCAAGGCGGGGGGGTTCGATCAGAGCAACGGCTTCCTGGTCTCCTGCCTGCAAGACCCGGTGCTCTCGCAGGTGAAGCTGATCGCCGAGCCGTGGGACATCGGGCCCGGCGGCTACCAGGTGGGCGGCTTCCCGCCCGGCTGGGCCGAGTGGAATGACAAGTTCCGCGACACCGCGCGCGCGTTCTGGAAGGGCGATCCCGGCAAGCTGCCCGACCTCGCTACCAGGATCACCGCATCGGCCGACGCCTTCAATCATCGCGGTCGCAAGCCGTGGGCAAGCGTGAACTTCATCACCGCGCACGATGGATTCACGCTGCACGATCTTGTTTCATACAATGACAAGCACAACGAGGCGAACGGCGAGGACAATCACGACGGCAGCGGCAACAACCATTCCTGGAATCACGGGGCGGAGGGGCCGACCGAGGACCCGGAGATCCTCGATCTGCGCGACCGCCAGAAGCGCAACCTGCTCGCGACCCTGCTACTATCGCAGGGCACGCCGATGCTGCTGGCCGGCGACGAGTTCGGGCGCACGCAGCAGGGCAACAACAACGCCTATTGCCAGGACAACGAGATCAGTTGGATCGACTGGGACATCGACGAATACAACCGCCTGATGATCGACTTCGTGCGCCGGCTGATCGGCGTCCGCACCGCTTTCCCCATCCTGCGGCGTAACCGCTTCCTGACCGGGAAGTATCATCCGGAACTCGACATCAGCGACGTGCGGTGGCTGACGCCGTCGGCCACCGACATGACCGAAGAGCAGTGGGGTGACGAGAACGCCCGCTGCTTCGGCATCCTTCTGGACGGACGATCCCAGGCCAGCGGGATCAAGCGCGCCTCGATGGATGCGACCGCGCTTCTGGTGCTGAACGCCCACCACGACGTCGTGGGCTTCCGGTTGCCCGAGGTCGCTGGCGGCTCGCGCTGGCGGCGGCTGATCGACACCAACGTTCCCGATGCCGAGGGCAACAGGGAGTTCCATAGCGGCGAAGAGTACGAAGTGACGGCCCGCTCGGTCCTGCTGCTCGCGCTGGAGCCGGATGAAACCGGCTCGGTCGCCCTGCGGCGCGCGCGCCAGGCGCTGCGCAACGTCGCCGAGCGGCCGGCCCAGGTGCCGGAGGCGGCCGAGCCGGCGGCGGGCTGACCGCGGCTTCTACTCCCCTCGCCTTGCGGGAGGGGGCCGGGGGGAGGGCCGAGCGCCAGCCGACGATTGGCGCCCTCGTTTATTCCGCCGCCTTCGCCCGGTCGATCTCCGCCTGCACGGCCGCCTGGCTCTGGATGCGATAGGTCTCGCTCTTGTCGCGGGCGAAGGCGTAGCTCTCCACGCGCGGCGCGCGGCTGTCCTGGAAATGCGGGTGGACGTAGCGCGCCATCAACTCGTAATGGCGCCGGGTCGCCTCCCAGTCCGCCCAGTTGTGCGCCAATTCGGTGATGACGCCGAAGCCGCCGGCACCCTGATACAGCGTCTCGATGTAGGCGATCGCGTCATCCGGCGTGCCGATGCAGGCTGCCTTTTCGGCGAGCATGTACTCGTAGGCATCGCCGATGCCGGACGGCACGATCGGGAAGGTCGCCACGTCGCGGAAATACTGCGCGAACTTCTCCAGCCCGAAGCGTACGTTTTCGCGCGCCTTCTCGCGCGTCTCCGCGATGTGGAACAGCGTCACCAGCCGCCAGTTGCGCCGGTCGGCCACCTTGCCGTGCAGGCGCGCCTGCTCCTCGTAGATGCCCCAGTTCTTCGCGTGATGCACCATCGCGTCGGGCGAGGTCCCGCCGATCGACAGCATCCCGATGCCGTGCCGGCCGGACGCCAGCGCGCCCGCCGGCGAGCGCGAGGCGGCGACCGCCATCTCCATCGTCGGCCGCGTGTAGCAAGGAAGTTGCAGCCGCGCCCCGTTCAGGTCGAACCAGTCGGTGCGCTGCGTCACCGTCTCGCCGCGCAACAGGCGCACGATCACGTCGAGGCTCTCGTTCATCATCCGCCGCTGGTCGGCGGCGCGGACGCCGATCTTTACCGCGTCGTGCACCAGCGCGCCGGGGCCGACGCCGAACATCACGCGCCCGCGCGTCTGGTGGTCGAGCAGCACCATCCGGTCCGCCAGGATGAACGGGTTGTGGTAGGGCAGCGAGGCGACGCCGGTGCCCAGTCGGATGTGGCGCGTGCGCTCCGCCATCGCGGCAATGAACACCTCCGGCGAGCCGATGATCTCGAATCCACCCGAATGATGCTCGCCCACCCACGCCTCGTGGTAGCCGAGTCGGTCGAGGTGCTCGATCAGCTCCATGTCGCGCTGGATCGCCATCGTCGGGTTCTCCTCCAGCGCGTGGAAGGGCGCGAGGAAGATGCCGCTGCGAAGATACCGCTCGGTCATGGGCATGTCTCGTCGATTGCGGACGGCAGGATAGGCGCGCCCGGCCGGACGGCGCAAACCGGCGCCTCAGTCCTTGCGCTTGACCACGCTGACGTGCCCGCTGCGCTCCAGCGTCGCGAGGTGGACGTTGCTGATGCTGTCGCAACCCTCGGAACGGATCGCTTCGAGCAGATCGAGATGGCTGACCCCGACCCGGCGCATCGCCGCACGATCGGGCTGGCCGTCGCGCACCAGAATCTTGTGCTCGCCCTTTACCAGAAAGCCGGCGAGGTCGGAGATTTGCGTGACATGGATGCCGAGCCGATAGAGCAGCACCAGCACGGCCGACCCGGCCATGGTCGGCAGGAAGGGCGAGCCGCCGGTCATGGCGCGGCTGAGATTGGAGCCGATCAGGACCGTCAGCACGATGTCGAGCGCCGATTGCCGCCCGAACGCGCGGCGCCCGGCCACGCGCAGCAGCACGAGGCCGTAGAAGAAGATGATGATCGCCCGGATGGCCATCTGCCACCAGGCGATCTGCATGGCCGTGCCGTGGCCGATGATCGCTTCGAAGCCGCTCATGCGAGGTGGAACGGTCGATTCATGTTTTAGGTCCGCATCAACCCGAGGCGGTCAGGATACCATTGAGTTTCCCTCCGCAAGAGACCAGATTCGTGTCGATGACCACCATGATCGCCGAGGTGTACGACGCCTTCCTTGCCGCCGGGACGCCGGAGGACAAGGCGCGCGCCGCCGCCAAGGCGATCGCCGACTACGAATTGCGGTTCAGCCGTATCGAGGCCGACCTGCTAGTACCTGAAGTGGATGACCGGCGCCGTGGTAGCCGGGATCATATCGCTCGTGATCAAGGCGTTTGCGGCCTAGCGAATACCGGCGAACTCGAAGAACCTTCGAGTTCGCCATTCCGAGTCTTATGGGATGAACCAGGATGCCCTTCGGCATTTGACACTCACCCCCAACCCCGCCCATGCTCCCTGGCAACCGAGGGGTGTCCCGCCGCAACGGGGCTGAGATACCGGCAGCAGGGCCGGTGACCCTTGAACCTGATCCGGGTCATGCCGGCGGAGGGACGGGGCATATCCAGACAACCCCGTCCGCCCCGGATCGCCTTAGGGAGAACACCCATGACGGTCCAGTCGAAGTCGCCCGCCCGCCCGTCCAGCGTGACCACCGGACCGATCGCGGGCTCGCGCAAGATCTACTCCTCGCCCGAGTCCCGGCCCGACATCAGCGTGCCGTTCCGCGAGATCGCGCTCGACCCTTCGGCGCGCGAGGAGCCCTATCGCGCCTATGACTGCTCCGGCCCCTACACCGATCCCGGCGCGCACATCGACCTGGAAGCCGGGCTGCCGCCGGTGCGGCGGGCGTGGATCGCCAGGCGCGGCTTCGCTCCCATCGCTCCCCGCGACGTCAAGCCCGAGGACAACGGCGGCGCCGAGGGCGAGCGCCTCGTCCCGCCCTGCCCGGCCGAGCTGCGTGTGCTGGCCGGCCGCCCCGGCCAGAACGTCACGCAATACGAGTTCGCCCGCGCCGGCATCATCACCGAGGAGATGATCTACGTCGCCCACCGCGAAAACCTCGGCCGCCGGAAGATGCTGGCGGGCGCGGAGGAACGCCGGGCCGACGGCGAGGATTTCGGCGCCGCCATCCCCGCCTTCGTCACGCCGGAGTTCGTCCGCGACGAGATCGCGCGCGGCCGCGCCATCATCCCCGCCAACATCAACCACCCGGAGCTGGAGCCGGTCGTCATCGGGCGCAACTTCCTGGTGAAGATCAACGCCAACATCGGCAATTCCGCCGTGACCTCGGGCGTTGCCGACGAGGTGGAGAAGCTGGTCTGGGCGATCCGCTGGGGCGGCGACACGGTGATGGACCTCTCGACGGGTCGCAACATCCACAACATCCGGGGCTGGATTCTCCGCAACTCCCCGGTCCCGATCGGTACCGTTCCGATCTATCAGGCATTGGAGAAGGTCGGCGGCGAGCCCGACAAGCTGGATTGGGAGGTGTTCAAGGACACCCTGATCGAGCAGGCCGAGCAGGGCGTGGACTACTTCACCATCCATGCCGGCGTGCGGCTGCCCTACGTGCCGCTGACCGCGCGGCGCACCACGGGGATCGTCTCGCGCGGCGGTTCGATCATGGCGCGCTGGTGCCTGACGCACCACAAGGAGAGCTTCCTCTACGAGCGCTTCGACGAGATTCTGCGACATCATGCGCAAATACGATGTCTCGTTCTCGCTCGGCGACGGGCTGCGCCCCGGCTGCATCGCCGATGCCAACGACGCCGCGCAGTTCGCCGAGCTGGAGACCCTGGGGGAACTCACCAAAATCGCCTGGGACAAGGGCTGCCAGGTGATGATCGAGGGCCCCGGCCACGTGCCGATGCACAAGATCAAGGAGAACATGGACAAGCAGTTGCGCGAGTGCGGCGAGGCGCCGTTCTACACGCTTGGGCCGCTCACCACCGACATCGCGCCCGGCTACGACCACATTACCAGCGCAATCGGCGCCGCGATGATCGGCTGGTTCGGAACCGCGATGCTCTGCTACGTCACGCCGAAGGAGCATCTCGGCCTGCCCAACCGCGACGACGTAAAGACCGGCGTCATCACCTACCGCATCGCCGCGCACGCCGCCGACCTCGCCAAGGGACACCCCTCGGCCAAGCTGCGCGACGACGCGGTCAGCCGCGCCCGTTTCGAATTCCGCTGGGAGGATCAGTTCAACCTCTCGCTCGATCCCGACACGGCGCGCTCCTTCCACGACGAGACGCTGCCCAAGGACGCTCACAAGGTCGCGCATTTCTGCTCCATGTGCGGGCCGAAATTCTGCTCCATGAAAATCACCCAGGATTTGCGGGAGGACGCTCTGCGCATGGAGGGGATGGAGCAGAAGAGCAAGGAGTTCGCCGAGGCGGGCAAGGCGCTCTACGTGCCCGCTCCGGCTGCCGAGTAGGGCCGGTCCAGTCCCGGCCATGACGGTGTTTTTGCTCAGAAGCCATCGCTCCGACGGGGAGCGGATCGGCCTTGCGGCGGCGCGGGGACGGGCTTAGCACTCAGGCCCATGTCCGCTCCGACGCCTTCGCCCGGCGACCCGCGTTTCGCGCTCGATGCGATCGGTCATCTCTCGGACCCCGAGATCGACATCGCCGACGCGGCGCTGCAACTCGCGCGGGTGGATGAGCCCCAGGGCGACTGGCAGCAGGCGCGGTCCGAACTGACGGCCATCGCACGCGACGCCGTGGCTCTGGCACGTGAGCTGGGGCGTGGCGCCGATCTCGCCGTGCGGGCCGAGGCGCTGGCCGGGCTGCTGGTCGGTCGGCACGGCTATCGCGGCGATGCCGACACCTACGATGATCCCCGCAACTCCAACCTGCTTCGGGTAATCGAACGCAAGAAGGGGCTTCCCGTCGCGCTCGGCATCCTGTGGCTGCACGCCGCGCGCGCCGCGGGATGGGGCGCGCACGGGGTCGATTTCCCGGCGCATTTCCTGTTCGCCCTGGAAGGGCGGGCCACGCAGCTGGTGCTCGACGTGTTCGACGGCGGCACGCCGCTGGAGGCGCGCGAGCTGCGGATGCTGATGAAGCGGATCGAGGGCAAGCAGGCCGAGCTGCGGCCGGGTCTGCTGCGGCCGATGAGCGCGCGGGCGGTGTTGCTGCGCTTGCAGAACAACATCAAGTCGCGCCGGCTGGGCGCGGGCGACCTGTCGGGCGCGGTCACTTGCGCCGAGGACATGCTCCGCCTCGCCCCCGATCACGCCGGCCTGTGGCGCGAGACGGGGCTGATGCACCAGCGCCTCGGTCACATCCAGGCGGCGCTCCGCTGCCTGGAGCGGTTCCTCGACCTCGCCCCCCAGGGCGACACCGCCCTCCGTGTTCGTGCCGCGATGGAGGAGCTGCGAGCACGGCTCAACTAGGAGTAGCGGCCGGCCCCTTCCCACGGCCCCTCCCCGCGAGGGGAAGGCGAGAAGAATTTCGCCAGAATGAGCCTTCCTCTCCCTTGCGGGAGGGGCTGGGGGAGGGAGCGGAGCGAAGGGCCGCTGGTCTTATGCCGTGGTGACTGTCGCGCTGAGTGTCGCCGTCGTGGCGCTCGCCGTGTATGCCGGGGTGCTGGGCAATCGGCTGCGGGGGGCAAAGCGCGAAGCCGCGCGGCTGCGGCGGATGATCGCGCGGCGCGCGGAGGAATTGCTGGCGCTGCGCCGGGCCGACGGCGCGGTACTGGAACGCCTGCCCGACCCGCTGATCGTGCTGGACGCCGAGCGTGGCGTGCGGCGCACCAACGCGGCGGCTCGCGCGGCTTTCGGGGGCGAGATGGGCGCCGTGCTGCGCCACCCCGATCTGCGTGCGGCGATCGACCGCGCAATGGCCGCCGGGAGTGCCGTCCAGGATGCCGACCTGTTCCTGCCGGTGCCGGTCCCGCGCGAGCTGCACGCCGCCGTGGTGGGGCTGGACCCGCCACTTGGCGACGGCGGGCGCGTGCTGGCGGTGCTATCGGACCGCACGCGGGAGCGCGCGGTCGAGCGGATGCGCGCCGACTTCGTTGCCAATGCGAGCCACGAGCTGCGCACGCCGCTCGCCTCGCTGATCGGCTTCATCGACACGCTGCGCGGCCCGGCCGCCGACGATCCGTCCGCGCAGCGCGGGTTCCTGGAGCTCATGGCCGAGCAGGGCGCACGCATGAACCGGCTGATCGGCGACCTGCTGAGCCTGTCGCGCATCGAGCTGACCGAGCACCAGCCGCCCGCCGATCGCGTGGACCTCGATACGCTGATCCCGCCGCTCGCGGCGGCGTTCGCGCCCAGCTTGGCGGAGCGCACGGCCCGGCTCGATCTCGATCTGGCGCCCGATCTGCCGGCGGTGGTGGCCGATGCCGACCAACTCGCGCAGGTCGTGCAGAACCTGCTCGACAATGCCTTGCAATATGGACCGCGCAGCGGGACCATCCGGCTTTCCGCGGTGCCGGCCGCCGGCGGACGCTGGCCCAACCGCCCCGGCGTGCTGATCGCCGTGGCTGACGAGGGGCCGGGCATCCCGCGCGAACACCTGCCGCGCCTGACCGAGCGCTTCTACCGCGTGGACAAGGGCCGCTCGCACGAGGCCGGGGGCACCGGGCTGGGACTCGCGATCGTCAAGCACATCGTCAGCCGCCATCGCGGCCAGTTGCTGATCGAGAGCGGGGCGGGGAGCGGCACGATCGTCAGCGTGTGGCTGCCGTGCGCAACGCCTGAATAGTTGCGCGCCCGCCCCCGGCCACCGCAGAACGGCACCCGATGACGCGCCCGATTCGCCTGGCCGAGATCGCCGACCCTCCCGCCGCCGGGCGGCTGTTCGCCGATCGGCGCATCTGGGTCATGGCCGCCTATGGCCTGATGTCGGGCCTGCCGCTGCCGCTGTCGGGCTTCACCTTGCGGCTGTGGCTGTCCGAGGGCCATCTCTCGCTCGGGCTGATCGGACTGACCGCCAATATCGGCCTCGCCTATTCGCTCAAGTTCCTCTGGGCGCCGCTGCTCGATCAGGTGCGCCCGCCGGGCCCGCTGCGCCGGATGGGGCGCCGGCGGGGATGGCTGCTGGCGATCCAGCCGGCGCTGGCCGCTGCTGCCGTGCTTCTCGCGCTGTCGCGGCCCGAGGCCGGCGCGCTCGGTGTGCTGGCGGCGGCGGCGCTGGTCGCCCTCCTCTCGGCGAGCCAGGACATCGCGGTGGACGCCTGGCGCATCGAGACCTTTCCGCCCCGGCTGCAAGGCGCGGCGATGGCGGCGTATGTCTGGGCGTACCGTGTCGCACTGCTGATTGCGGGTTCCGCGGCGATCAAGGCGGCCGACGTCATCGGCTGGCACGGCGCGCTGCTGGGCGTGGCGGGCCTGCTGGCGCTCGGCCCCGTGGTGACGCTGCTGGCGCCCGAGCCGGACGTGGCGCCGCGCCCCGCGCCCGCCCGATTGGCCGCGCGCCTGAAAGTCGCGATCGTAGCTCCCCTGCTGGAAATCCTCGGCCGGCCCGGCGCGGGCACGATCCTCGGCTTCGTCGCGCTGTTCAAGCTGGGCGAGGCGATGGCCGGCGTGATGACGGCGCCGTTCTACACGCATCTGGGCTTCAACCGGGCGGCGATCGCGGTCGCCAACGGGCCGCTCCTGCTGGGAGCGATCTTCGCCGGCACGGCCGCGGGCGCCTGGCTGGTCGCCCGGATCGGCGTCGGGCGCTCGCTGCTGCTGACGGGATGGGTCCAGACCTTGGCGATGGCGATGTATCTGTGGCTAGCCGCCTCGGCCGGGAATCATCACGCGCTGATCGCGACCGTGGCGACGGAGGCGTTCGCCGAGGGCATGGCGGACGCCGCCTTCATCACCTACCTCTCGGGCCTCTGCGCGCCGGCCTTCACCGCCACGCAGTACGCGCTGCTGTCCTCGCTCGCGGCCGTGGCGCTGCGGACCGTGGGCGGACTGTCGGGGTTCCTCGCCCAGGCGGTCGGCTGGACCGAGTTCTACGCCATCGCAATGTTCGCGGCGTTGCCGGCCATGCTGCTGATGCTGCGCATCCTGCGCCGCTACCCGCCGCCCGAGCGGCTCGCGCTGACCTGACGGTTGCTCGGCCGGCGGCCTCTACGCTGCCGCGAACGCCCGTTGCAGGAACAGTGCCCCCCGGCTGATCCCCGCCTCATCGATCCCGTGCCCCAGTCCCGGCGCATAGGTCGCCTCCACGGGCACGCCGGCGGCGCGCAAGGCCCGCTCGGCATCGCGGGTGCGGAAAACCGGTACCACGTCGTCGGCCTCGCCATGGACCAGCAGCACCGGGGCGGAATTGGCCAGCTCGGCCGGCAACGCCTCGGGCGCCAGCAGCGCGCCCGAGTAGGCGAGGATTGCGCGCGGCGCCGCGGCGCGGCGCAGGCCGGTGAACAGCACGGTCATCGCCCCCTGGCTGAAGCCCATCATGGCGTACGCCGTCGCCGGCAGCCCCAGACGCGCCAACTCCGCGTCGATGAACGGCCCCAGCATGGCCGCCGCCCGGCGCACTCCCTCGGCCATCACCGAAGGCGTCCGGTCGGCCACGCTGAACCACTGCCGCCCTAGGCCGTGCGGGTCCTGGTCGTAGTGCTCGGGCGCGCTCGGCGCGACGAACGCCGCCTCCGGCAAGGCGTGCGACCAGGCGGGCGCGAGGTCGATCAGGTCGTGCCCATCCGCGCCCACCCCGTGGCACAGCACGACAAGCTGGCGTGCCGGCCCGCCAGCCGCCGGCCCCCAGCGCGGCCCATCAAGCATCATGCGCGCATCTCCCCCTTGCGTATCAGGGGCGTAATCCCTTGTCTCCGCCCGTGTCCACCGTCACCCGCTTCGCCCCCAGTCCGACCGGCCTCCTGCACCTCGGCCACGCCCATGCCGCGCTGTTCGCCTGGAGCCGGGCGCGGGCGGCGGGCGGGCGGTTTCTGCTGCGCCTGGAGGACATCGACCCCGCCCGCTGCCGCCCCGCCTTCGCCGAGGCGATCCTCGAAGACCTGGCCTGGCTCGGCCTCGATTGGGACGGGACGGTGCGCGCGCAGTCGCGCCACCTGCCGGAATACCGCGCCGCGTTGGACGAACTGGCCGCGCGCGGCCTGCTCTATCCCTGCTTCTGCACGCGCGCCGAGATCGCGCGTGAGATCGCCGCCTCGGCCGCCGCCCCGCACGCCCCGGACGGCGCCCCGCTCTACCCCGGCACCTGCCGGCGCCTCTCGGCCGCCGAGCGCGCGACGCGGCTGGATGCCGGGGTGCCACACGCGCTGCGGCTCGACATGGCGCGCGCCCGCGCGGCAGTGGGCGCCGATCTGGGTTACAAGGAACTGGGAGAGGGCTGGACGTCGTGCCGGCCCGGACGGTTCGGTGATGTCGTGCTGTCCCGCAAGGATGCCCCGGCGAGCTATCATCTCTGCGTCACCCATGACGACGCGCTGCAGGGCGTCACCTTGGTCACGCGCGGCGTCGACCTCCGGCCCGCAACCGACCTGCACCGGCTGATCCAGGCGCTGATGGGATGGCCCGCGCCGGCTTACGCGCATCATCCTTTGCTTTCCGACGCAAACGGCCGGCGTCTGTCCAAGCGCAAGGGAGCCCCGGCGCTGCGCGCGCTGCGGGCCGAGGGATGCTCGCCCGAGGCGGTGCGGGCGTTGGCGGGGTTCGGCGGGTGAACCAGGCCCGTCCGCGTCGGCGCTCGCGCCGCTTCCGGTCAAGTGACTTGCCCAAAAACACCGTCATGCTCGGCGACGGCCGCGAAGGGCGGCCATCCACGATTTCGTGCGGGCCAGACACTCGTGGATACCCGCATTCGCGGCCATGACGGTGTCGCAGCGCCTGGGTCATTTCAGGCGCGACCAGCGTGACATGCCACACGCAATTGCGACGCTACGACGAGCCCCGCTCCGCGATCCCCACCGACGCGCCGGGATTGGGAAATTTTCCGTCTTCCAGATAATCCGGCATCGCGTAAGCCGTCAGGCGCGGGATGTCGCGCAGGGTGACGCGCGCGCCGCGCGTCTCCACCCCCAATTCGCGCAGCGCGGCGAAGGCCCGCGACAGGTTCTCCTGCCGGCACCCCAGCCGTCCGGCGAGCAACCCTTTCTCGAACGGCAGCCTGATCTCGGCCTCGTTGGCCGCCGGGTCCGGCACCAGCGCCAGCAGATAGCCGCCGAGCCGCTGCGCCGTCGTGCGGACCTTCAGATCGCGGATTTGGCGAACCAGGTTGCGGAAATCACGCGAGAGCGATCCCAGCAGTGTCAGCGCGAGTTCGGGCGTGCGCTCGACCAGGTCGCGCAGCGCCTCCGCCTCTATCTCCAGTAGACGCCCACGCGTGACGACGTGCGCCGTCTGCAAATAGGCCAGGCGCACCATCACGGAGGCCAATACGAACTCGCCCGGCGGGTGGATCACCTCGACCACGGCCGTCGTGCCGTCGGGCGCGGTGCTCGACAAGGCGATCCGCCCCTCCAGCACGCAATAGAGATGCGTCGGCATCTCTCCCTGCCGGCACGCCTCCTGACCGTGCTCGACCGTCGTCACCGTGCTGATCGCGTCGATCTGTTCGAGCAGGGGCGCCGGCATGTGCTGGAAAAGGGGAACGCCGCGCAGCAGAGTCGAGCCGGGTCGCATCAGGTGTCCTCTACAGCATAGTGGCAAATCAGCATCTTGCCGCGTCCGCCGGAGGGCGCAAACTGCGCCGGGAGGCGGCCGGGGTCCATCCTTGGCCGACGATGCTCCCGTACGGAGGCAAACGATGAAGGCGGCGGTGTGCGAGGCATTCGGCGGGCCCGAGGTTCTGGCGATCCGCGAGCGGCCCGATCCGCCGCCGCCCGGGCCGGGGCAGATCCAGGTCCGAATCCGGGCGCGCGGGGTTCAATACGTGGACGTGCTCCAGCTCGCGGGCAAATACCAGGTCCGCCCGGAACCGCCCTTCATCCCCGGCGGCGAGGCGGCCGGCGAAGTTCTCGCCGTCGGCTCAGGCGTCACCCGTTTCAGGCCAGGCGATGCGGTCATGAGCCGCCACAAGGCCGGCGCGTTCGCGGAGAAGGGCAACGCGAACGAGACCGACTGCCAGCCGGTTCCCGCCGGCATGAGCCTCGAAGAGGCGGGCGTCTTCTTGTCGGGCTTTGCCACGCCCTATCATGCGCTGCTGCAACGCGCCCGGCTCGCCAAGGACGAGTGGGTGCTGGTCCACGGCGCCGCCGGCGGCATCGGCATCGGCGCCATCCAGATCGCCCGCCTGAGCGGCGCGCGGGTCATCGCCACCGCCAGCACCGCCGAAAAGCGCGCCGCCTGTCTCGAAGAAGGCGCGGAGCATGCGCTCGACTACCGCGCGGGCTTCGCCGATGCGGTGAAGGAGATCACCGGCAAGCGCGGGGTGGGCGTGGCGTACGATCCGATCGGCGCGCACGTGAGCGAGGAATCGCTGCGCTGCCTCGGCTATCGCGGGCGGCTGGTGATCCTCGGGTTCCTCGGCGGCGGGCCGGCCACGATCCGCAGCAACTACCTGCTCATCAAGGCGATCGAGGCGATCGGCATCTACATGGGCGCGTTCCAGCAGAACGAGCCGGAGCAGGCCGAAGCCAACATCCGCGCGCTGCTCGACCTCGCCGCCCAGGGCCGGCTAAAGACCCGCATCTCGCACCGCTTCGCGCTCGACCAGGCGGCGGAGGCGATCCAGGCTGTGATCGACCGCAAGGTGATCGGCAAGGCCGTGCTCGTCGGGTGAGCCGCGCGGTCCAAGTCACGCAATATCGCACCGGCCTCTTTTGCCTGTTCGGCTCGGTGCTGCTGCTCAGCAGCGGCTGGCCGCTGACCAAGCTCGCCGTCGATCGCGGCACGACGGCGCTCTGGTTCGCCGAGAGTCGGGCCGTGCTGTCGTGCTTGGTGAGCGCCTTCGTGCTGGCGACGACGCGACGGGTGCGCCTGCCGGACCGCGCCGACTGGGCCGCCCTTTTCGCCATCGGCGTGTTCCAGATCGGCCTGTTCTTCATCTTTTCGCACCTCGCCATCACCTGGGTGCAAGCCGGGCGAACGGCGGTGCTGGCCAACACCACGACGTACTGCGTCGTGCCGCTGTCGATGCTGGTGCTGCGCGAGCCCATCCCGCCGCGCCGCTGGCTCGCCGCCGGATTGGGCGTCGCCGGCGTCGCCGTGCTGATCGGCCCCTGGGCGATCGACTGGTCCAGCCGCGCGGTGCTGGCCGGCAACGGCTTCCTGCTGCTGGCCGGCCTCGCCTTCGCCATCTCCATCGTGACCGTGCGCGCGGTTCCGCCGCGGGCGCCGATGCTGGATCTGCTGCCGTGGTGCTTCCTGATCGGCGCCGCCCTGATGCTGCCGCTGGTGCTGTGGGAGGCGCCCGCCGGCACGCTGGGCACCAGCCCCGCGAGCTGGGCCGGCATCCTTTATGTCGGGCTGATCGCCGGTCCGCTCGGCACCTGGGGCATCGTCGAGGCGACGATGCGGCTGCCTACCGTCGTCTCCTCGGTGGGGTTTCTCGCCACGCCCGCCGTCGGGCTGATCCTGGCCAACCTGATGCTGGGGGAGGCGCTCACGCCCGACCTGCTGGCCGGCTCGGCGCTGATCCTGGGCGGCGTCGGTCTCGCGGCGCTGCCGGGGCGCCCATGATCCTGCACGCGATCGAGTCGGGCACCGGCCCCCCCGTCGCGCTGCTGCACGGACTGTTCGGCGCGGGGCGCAACCTGGGCCGGGCGCAGCGCCGGCTGGCCGCGCGGTTCCGCGCGATCGCGCTCGATCTGCGCAACCACGGCGAGAGTCCGCACGCGCAAGGCATGAGCTATGCGGAAATGGCCGGCGACGTGCTGGAGACGCTGGCTGGGATGGATGCTTTGCCGGCGGCGCTCATCGGGCACTCGATGGGCGGCAAGGCGGCGATGCGCGCGGCGCTTGCGCGGCCCGAGGCGGTCACGCGGCTGCTGGTCGCCGACATCGCGCCCGTGCCGTACCCGCCGGGATTCGGCGCCTACGCCAGCGCGATGGCGGCGCTGCCGCTCGCCCCCGGCCTGACGCGGGCGGGCGCTGGCGCGGTGCTGGCCCAAGCCGTGCCGGATGCCGGCGTGCGCGGGTTCCTGTTGCAGAACCTTCGCCCGGGTGCCGCGCCCGCATGGCAAATCGGCCTCGCCGAGATCGCCGCCGGCCTGTCCGACATCGAGGGGTGGGACGCCCCGCCCGGTGCCGCCTATCCCGGCCCGACGCTGTTCGTGGCCGGCGCCCGCTCCGATTACATCCAGCCGGCGCACCGCCCGGCCATTCGCGGGCTGTTCCCGGCCGCGCGGTTCGTCACCTTGAGGGACGCCGGGCACTGGCTGCACACCGACAATCCGGCGGGGTTCATTGCCGTGGCCGAAGCCTTCTTGCACGATCTCGCCTGATCCGCTTTGGAGCGCGATGAAATGAGCGATGCCGCCTATGCCGGCCTCAAGGTGATCGACCTCAGCCAGGGCGTCGCCGGGCCGTATTGCGCCATGCTGCTCGCCCAGCACGGCGCCGACGTGATCAAGATCGAGCCGGTCGAGGGCGGTGACTGGAGCCGCGGCCTAGGCCAGCGCTACGCCGATCAGACCGCCTATTCGATCGCTGCCAATCTGGGGAAACGCTCGATCTCGCTCGACCTGAAGGCCGAGGCCGGGCGCGAGGTGCTGTGGCGACTGGTTCGCGGCGCGGACGTTTTCGTGCAGGGCTTCCGCCCCGGCGTCATCGACCGGTTGGGGTTCGGCTACGAGGCGGTGCGCGAGGCTGCGCCGGGAATAGTCTATCTCTCGATCTCCGGCTTCGGGCAGACCGGTCCGCTCGCCGAGCGGCCGGCCATGGACCCGGTGCTGCAAGCCTACACCGGGCTGATCGCCGAGAACGTGGGCGAGGACGGCATCCCGCATCGCGTGCCGATCATCCCGATCGACATGACCTGCGCGCTCTACGCCTTCGCCGCCGTCGCCCCGGCGCTGCACGCGCGCGCCAGGGGCGCACCGGGGCGACATATCGAGGCGAGCCTGATGCAGGCCGGCGCGGGATTGCAGGTGGTGCGGATGCTCCAGTATCACCTGGAGGGCGGGCAGTTGCGTCCCATGGCGGCGCCGAGCGGCATCTATCGGATCGAAGATGGCTGGATCAACATCTCGGTCGCCCGCCCGCACGAATGGGTGGCGTTCTGCGACGCGCTGGACCTCGCACCGCTCCTCGAAGATCCGCGGTTCGCCGACACGGACGGCCGTGGCGATAACGCCGAGGCGCTGCGCGCCATCCTGCGCCCCGTGCTGGCGCGCCAGCACTTCGCCCCCCTTTCCGAGCGGCTGGCCGCGCGCCGGGTGATGCACGAGCGCCTGAACACCTATGCGGAGTTCCTCGACCAGCCGCACGTCGCGGCCACTGGCGCGATCGGCTGGGTTGCGCATCCCGACGTGCCCGGAAGAGTGCCGCTACCGAACGTCATCGGCGCGACGCCGATGGATCAGGCGGGCCGTCGCGCCATCGCGCCGGGGCACGGCGCGCAGACCGCCGAGATCCTGAGCGAACACGGCTACAAGCCGGCGGAGATCGCGGCGCTGGCCGACGCGCGGGTGGTGGGAGCAAGTCGTACACGCCAAGAGGGTGAGGGATGATGGTGTGCACGCCGGCGCGCTGACCCGCGTGGGTGCACCCTGCGCGGCGCTTGAGGCTTACATCGAAGCGCGGTTCAGCACGCCCCGGACGGTTCGGCGCGACCACGCTTGAGGTTGGCGCGGCGGGCCTTCGCCTCCAGCCGGCGACGCCCCGATGCGGCGGTCGGGCGCGTTTTCAAGCGCCGCCGAGGCGGGATCTCGGCGCGTCGGATCAGCGCGATCAGCGCCTCCCTCGCCGCCGCCCGGTTGCGCTCCTGCGTGCGGTGGCGCTGCGCGGTGATCAGCAGCACGCCTTCTTGCGTGACCCGCTTGCCGGCGAGGCGGACGAGGCGCGCGCGCACCGGCGCTGGAAGGCCGGAAGCGTCGAGGTCGAACCGAAGCTGCACGGCGGTCGCGACCTTGTTGACGTTCTGCCCGCCGGGGCCGGAGGCGCGGACGAAACTTTCCGTCACGGCGCGCTCGTCGATCGCGAGGGTGTCGCTGACGCGGATCATGGCCTCATAGGCCGGATTCCGCTGTCGAAGCCAAGCGAAACGAAAGCGCCGCCGTGCGGCCGGCCGGGATCACAAGCCGGGGAGATGCGGGCCACCCCCGGTTGCACGGCGGCCAAGTGTTATCCCAATGGCGAAAACCACTGCCTACCCAACCGAGAGGGGAGACGCGCCGTGAAGCTGCTTTGCGTGCATCCGGGGCCGCTGATGTACACGCGCGTGTTCCTGACGCTTGAGCCGCTGGGGCTCGAACTGGTCGCCGCGGCTGCGCTGCGCGACGGGCACGAAGTGCGGCTGCTCGATCTCCAGGTCGAGAGCCACACCGACTATTTCGCCGAACTGGCCGCGTTCCACCCCGAGGTGGTCGTCTTCTCCTGCAACTATCTGGCGAACGTGCCGGAGATCGTGGATCTGGCGAAGGAGACGAAGCGACTTCTGCCGGGATGCCGAGTTGCGGTGGGCGGCCACAGCGTCTCGTTCACGGCGCAGGCGATGCTGGAGCACGCCGACGGCGCGATCGACTGCGTGCTGCGCGGCGAAGGCGAGGCGGTGCTGCCGGCCTATCTGTCCGCCCTCGCGCTTGGGCGCGACATCGCCCTGTTGCCGGGAGCCGTCACCCTGGCGGGCGAAGGCCCGGCGCCGGTGTTCATCGACGACCTCGACGCGCTCCAGCCGGCGCGGCACCTGCTGCGGCACCGGCGCCGCTATTTCATCGGCACGCTCGACCCCTGCGCCTCGATCGAGTTCTCGCGCGGCTGCCCGTGGGATTGCGCGTTTTGCAGTGCCTGGACCTTCTACGGCCGCAGCTACCGGCTGCGCAGCCCCGAGCGCATCGCCGACGACATGGCGGCGATCCGCGAGCCGGGCGTGTTCATCGTCGATGACGTGGCCTTCGTGCGCGAGGAGCACGGCATGGCCATCGCCAAGGCGATCGAGCGGCGCGGCATCCGCAAGACCTACTACCTGGAGACCCGCGCCGACGTGCTGCTGCGCCACAAGGAGGTGTTCGCGCGCTGGCGCCGGCTCGGCCTCAAGCTGATGTTCCTCGGGCTGGAGGCGATCGACGAGGAGGGGCTCAAGAAATACCGCAAGCGCATCAACCTCGACCAGAGCTTCGAGGCGCTGGAGTACGCCCGCTCGCTCGGCATCAACGTCGCCATCAACATCATCGCCGATCCCGACTGGGACAGCGCCCGGTTCGCCACCGTGCGCCAGTGGTGCATGGAGATCCCGCATGTGGTGAACCTCAGCATCAACACGCCTTATCCGGGCACCGAGACGTGGCTCACGGAGGCGCGGCGGCTGACCTCGCGCGACTACCGGCTGTTCGACATCCAGCATTGCGTGCTGCCGACCAAGCTGCCGCTGGAGGAGTTCTACCGCGAGCTGGTGACCACCCAGCAAGTGCTGAACCGCAAGCATCTTGGCCTGCACACGCTCTGGGAGGCAGCGCCGGTCTTCGCCCGCCTGCTCGCCCGCGGGCAGACCAACTTCATTCGCAGCATGTTCGAGTTCCGCAAGGTGTACAACGCCGACGCGCTCCTCGGCGATCATGCGCGCCCGGTCGCCTACGAGCTGCCGGCCCCGGCGGCGGCGCGAGCGGTGAAGAACCGGGCGGAGATGTATGTCCACGCGACGCCGGCGCGAGTGCGGAGCGCGTAGGCGGTAATGTCTCGATTCAAATGAGACTCGCACGGTAGTTTGAACGGCCATGCGCGCGGGCGCGACTGTCGCTTGCCAGGGCGCGGCCGCGCCTCTGCCTTCCGAGGAGGGATGACGATGCCCGCATGCTCACGCGTCGCGCGGCGGCGACCCTCCTGCTCGCCACGCCCGCCTGGCGCGCGCCCAGGCGGGCTCGTCGCCCAGGCAGCAAGCGCGGGGCCTTGCGGGGACGCGCGCTCCGCCCGCACCATCGGGCCGCACGGATCTGGGAGACCCAATGACCGCGACCCGCACTTTCCCCGAGGGGGGTTTCCGCTTCATCCCGGGCGTCTACCAGTACAGCGCCGGCGTCGCCGCCGAACCGGGCTTCGCCCTCGAGCGCGTCCGCTTCGCCGAGCCGGTGCCGCTGATGCGCGGCTTCGCCCGCATCGCCGAGCTGCTGGAGGCGGCTGGCCGGCCGAAAGCCGCCTTCGCCGCCTGCGAGCTGCGCTCGCCCGCGCCCTTTACCGAGGAGACCTTCGCCGCCTTCAATCGCGTCTACGGCGGGGTGCTGGCGGAGTGGGGCCTGTTCCGCGAGGGCGGGCTGAACCCGGTGGCCCGCAGCAATGTCTGCCCGGAGATCGCGCCCCCGCCCGAACCCTCTTTCTTCGCCTTCGCCTTCACAGCGCGAGACCCCGCGGCGCCGCCCTCCTTCGTCATCGCCGGCAGCGCCGAGGCGCCGGAGGGCAAGACCAATTACCACGACTACATCGTCGCACCCGGTGACCTCTCGCCCGCCGGGCTGAGCGCCAAGGCCCGCTGGGTGCTGGGCGAGATGGAGCGGCGGATGGGCCTGCTCGGCGCCGGCTGGGCCGAAACCACCGCGGTGCAGGCCTACACGGTGCGCGACATCCATCCCTTCTTCGCCGAGGAGCTGCTGGTCGCGCGCGGCGCCGCCCGGAACGGCCTGACCTGGCAGTTCTGCCACCCGCCGGTGGTCGGCCTGGATTACGAGATGGACTGCCGCAGCGTCTGGCGCGAGCGGGTGCTGCCCGCCGGCTGAGCGCACCGCGCGCGGCCATGCACCACAGGTCCGCTTTCCAAGCCGGAGATGCGCATAGTCGAACCGCAAGGCCCACAGGCGACAAAGCCGGGGCGATCCCCTACATTCAACCCATGACGGCCTCCGGCCCCATCGACTGCGACCTGCACCCGACCGTCCCCCGGCTGAGCGCGCTGCTGCCGTACCTCGACGACGTCTGGCGCGATAATGCCGTCCGGCGGGGGTTCGAAGACCTCGTGCCGATCTCCTATCCGACCGCCAACCCGCTATCGGTGCGGTCCGATTGGCGCGATGCGGAGGGGCATGGCGCGACCGATCCCGGCCGGCTGGCGCGCGAGGCGCTGGAGCCGTTCGGCACGCGGACGGCCATCCTGAACTGCCTCTACGGGGCGCCCGTCCTGTTCAGCGAGGACCTCGCCTCCGCGTTCTCGTCCGCGGTCAACGACTGGCTCGGGGCCGAGTGGCTGGACGCCGACCCGCGCCTGCGCGCCTCCATCGTCGTGCCCCAGGGCAACGCCGAGCGCGCGGTCGAGGAGATCGAGCGCCGGGCCGTCGATCCGCGCTTCGTGCAAGTTCTGCTGCTGGTCTCGGGCGAGCTGCCGCTGGGGCGTCGGCAGAACTGGCCGATCTTCGCCGCCGCCGCCCGCCACGGCCTGCCCGTCGGCATCCACGCCGGCAGCACCTATCGCCACCCGGTCACGCCCGTTGGCTGGCCCTCCACCTCGATCGAGGACCAGGTCAACCAGGCGTCCGGCTTCGCCTCGGCGCTGACCAGCCTGGTGGCCGAGGGGGTGTTCGCCAAGTTTCCCGACCTCACGATCGTGCTTATGGAGTCCGGAGTTTCCTGGCTGCCGGCGCATCTGTGGCGGTTGACCAAGTTCTGGAAGGGTCTCCGCAGCGAGGTACCCTGGGTCGCCGACCCGCCCGTCTCGATCGTACGCGAGCGCGTGCGGCTGACCGTGCAGCCGATGGACACGCCCGACGATCCCGCGCTGCTCATGCGCCTGATGGAGCATCTCGGCTCCGACGAGATGCTGCTGTTCTCCACCGATTACCCGCACTGGCAGTTCGAGGGCGCCGACGCCCTGCCGCCCGGCCTCGACGCCGGGCTGGCGCGCAAGATCATGATCGACAATCCGCGTCGCACCTATCCAAGGCTGAAGGAGCCCGTGGCATGAACATCCACGTCGCCGCCCGTCCCGCACCGCAGGCCGCGCCTGCCTCTCGCCTGGCCATCGCCGACTGCGATATCCACCCGCGCTTCGTCTCGATCTCGCAGCTCTATCCCTGGCTCTCGCGCCGCTGGCAGGAGCACATCGCGAGCTTCGGGATCGCCTATCGCCAGCCCTGGGAGAAGGGACCGGCCTATCCCAAGGCCCAGCCGCAGGCGTGCCGGCGCGATGCGTTCCTGCCGGACGGGCGCCCGCCCGGCAGCGATCTCGGCTTCATGGCTGCGCAGCATCTCGACCCGAACAACGTCGCGCTCGGCATCCTGAACCCGCTGACCACCGGGCAGGGGGCGCAGAACGCCGATCTTTCGGCGGCACTCTGCCATGCCACGAATGAGTGGCAGGTGGAGGAGTGGACTTCCCGCGACGCCCGCCTGCGCGCCTCGATCGTCGTGCCGTACGAGGACGGTCCGGCGGCGGCGCGCGAGATCGAGCGCTGGGCCGGCAATCCGAATTTCGCTCAGGTGCTGCTGCTGAGCCGCACCGCCGAGCCGCTGGGCCAGCGCCGCTACTGGCCAATCTACGAAGCGGCGGCGGCGGCCAACCTGCCGGTCGCGGTGCACGCCTTCGGCTATGGTGGCTGGCCGATCACCGCCGCTGGTTGGGGGTCATATTACATCGAAGAGATGATCGGCCATGCCCAAGCGAGCGAGGCGGTGGTGACGAGCTTCGTGATGGAGGGCGTGTTCGCCCGCCTTCCCAATCTGAAGCTGATCATGATCGAAGGCGGCTCGGCCTGGGCCGCGGCACTCGGCTGGCGAATGGACAAGCTCTGGAAGAAGCTGCGCAGGGAGGTGCCCGAGGTGACCATGGCGCCCTCCGAATATCTGCGCCGCAACGTCTGGTATACCACCCAGCCGGTCGAGGAGCCGGAGCCCCGCCGGCAGCTCGCCGAGACGTTCGAGTGGATCGGCTGGGACCGCATCCTGTTCGCCACCGACTACCCGCACTGGGATTTCGACGACCCGACCCAGGCGCTGCCACTCAGGATGAGCGAGGCGCAACGGCGGGCGCTCTTCCTGGAGAACGCGCAGGCGGTGTACCGGAATCACCTAGCGTCCCGCGTCTATCAGGTTGCGCAAAAGGTGCTGCCCCCACCTGTCCAGGAAACGTGGGTGGCCAGGCCCAGCCCGGCCATGACGGTAAAGGGGCTGAGTAGCCCGCTAAGCGGCGTCCTCGCGCCGGTCGCGGACCCGCACATAGGCCAGCTCGGCGTGGTCGGTGCAGTACGGCTTGCCGGGCACTGATTCCGCGTCGCAGAAATGGAAGCTCCGGGTTCCCGGCTCGCCAAGCGGCCAGCAGCATGTGATGACCCGGCCGTACGAGCGGGGCGCCACCGCCTGCAAGCGCGGGGCGGGCGCCGGCGCCCGCTGCGGAGCCACATGGGGCGCAACTTGGACCGGCTTGAGCGCCAGCGCGCCGACGCTGCGCGGCATCAGCGATGGCCCGACGGATGGAAGCGCGGCCGGCTGGCGGGTGCTCGCCAGCGGCGGCAGCGTGGGGCCGGCGACGCGGCGCGCGGTGGGGCGGGGTCGAGCACCCTCGGCGGCGGGCCGGATCGGCGAGGGCCGGCCCTCGAGATCCAGTCGATGCGCCTTGCCGACCACGGCGTTCTTCGAGACACCGAGCCGCCGGCCGATCTCGGCCGTGGAGTGTCCCTCGGCCCACAGCGCCCGCAGGCGTGTGATCGTCTCGTCCGTCCACTCCATATTGTGGTCTCCCCGCCAACCGGTACGCTAGATAAGGTATCCGCGTCCGAGTCCGGTGGCAACGGAACAATACGGGGCAACCACAAAAACTTGTGGACAACTACGGCTGGAGCAACAGGTCCTTGCGCAGCAGCCCATGCACGCCCTTCTCGCGATTGACAGTCTGGGTGACGTGGAAGTCCACCGCGAGCGAGCAGAACTGATAGGCCTGCTGGCGCGACAGGTTGGCCCGCGAGGTGATGAAGGCGATCATCTCGCGCAGTGCCGTCTTCATGGCGACGTCGAGATCCTCGTGCATCCCCATGCTGATGAAGTGGGTCGCGGTCTCGGCTCGGGGATAACTTAGCCGCGGGTCGCCCACGCCGCCGCCCTTGTGCAGGACCAGGGTGAAGGTGCCGGTGAGGCAGATCTCCAGCGCGTTGATGCACACCTCGCCGTCGCCCTGGACGCCGTGCCCGTCGCCGGTCGAGAAATTCGCGCCCGGCACGAACACCGGCAGAAAGAGGCGCGCGCCCTCGCCCAATTCCTTGTTGTCGAGATTCCCGCCATGCGCGCGAGGTTCGACGGTCGAGATGGCTCCCCACTCGGGCGGCGGCGCCACGCCCATCACGCCGAAGAAGGGCGCGAGCGGCAGGTCCGTCCCCCAGGGCAGCCGGCAGGTCCGGCTGGCCTGGTCCACCTTGATGTGGCTCAGGACCCGCTCGGGAAAGTCCTCGGGCAGGGTCCCGACCAACGGGCGGAAGCCGCAATAGCCCCAATCGGCGCCCAGCTCGATCCGGTCGATCCGCACCTCGAGCATGTCGCCCGGCTCGGCGCCCAGGACGGCGACCGGGCCGGTCAGGATATGCCCGGCGGCGCGCGGGACGCTGGAGCCATGAATCGCCGCCAGCGCGGAGGGGATGGCGAGGCCCGAGCCGCGCGGGGGCATCACCTCGGGTCCGCCCGAGACCGTCTCTATGATGACCGTATCGCCGGAGGCGATGGTGAGCACCGGCGGATAGGCGGCGTCGAAGGTGCCCCAGCGCACGGTACGCGGGGTCGGCGAAAGCCTATGCAACGACATGCCCAGGTACTCCGTCGGGAGGACCGACGGATGGTGACGCGTCAAGCCGAGGCGTCAAGCACACCCTCGCCGACCCGCTGGTCGACGGGGATGCGCGATCAGCCCTGACGGGCGGCGGCGCCCTCGGTCGCGTGGACCTTGGTCGCTTCGGGTGCGGCGGCGATCGTGGTCGGGCGCTCGAGGCTGGCGGGCGCCATCGGCACATCATCCTCGTCCGCCATGTTCTTCTTGAACGCCTTGATCCCCTTGGCGAAGTCGCCCATCAGGCCGCTGACCTTGCCGCTGCCGAACAACAGCAGGACGACCATCAGCACGACCATCCAGTGCCAAATGCTGAAGCTACCCATGATCCCTCCAAAGTCGGACGCGCCGAGCGCCCTGATGCGAGGCTCCACCCGACGGCCCGCGAAGCTCCTATGTCATGGCTCCCGTCCCGCGCGGGTGCAAGCGATGTTTCGAATGGCGCGGTTTAAACCACGGTCACGCGCCGGACGGATCGCGCGGCAAGCCGAGCAGGTCGTGCAGGACATAGGCCGTGTGCGCGCCGGCCTCCGGCCCGGTCCAGCCGATCGACGCCTCCGGCGCATCGCCATCCAGTCGGATCGCCGGGCCGGGATGCAGCGTTGGACCGATCAGCGGGTCGTCGACCGACAGCACCGATTTCCGTGCGCGGAAATGCGGGTCGGCGGCGCAGTCGGCGATGTCATAAAGCCGCGAGCACGGCACGTCCGCCGCCTCCAGCCGGTCCTGCGCCGCCTTGGCCGGGAGGTCGCGCGTCCAGTCCGCGATCGCGGCGTCGAGCGCCTCGCGCCGGGCGCAGCGGCTTGCGTTGGTGGCGAAATCCGGGTCGGCGGCGAGATCGGGGCGGCCGATCGCGGTCATCAGGCGGGCGAAGATCAGGTCCGAGTTGCCGGCGATGCAGAGCCATTTTCCGTCGGCGCACGGATAAGTGTTGGTCGGCGCCGCCGTGGCGATCGCCGCGCCGGATGGCTGACGCACCCGGCCGTCCAGCGCGTATTCGGGCAGCATGCCTTCCATGAGGCTGAACACGCTGTCCACCAGGTTGACATCCACCACCCGCCCGCGCCCGGTCCCCGCGCCGTCGCGCTGCCACACGGCGGCGAGCAGCCCGATCGCGGCATAAAGCCCGGCCAGGTCGTCGCTGATCGAGATGCCGCACCGCGGCGGCGGAAGGTCGGTCGCGCCCGCCGGGTAAGCCGTGACGTGGCGAATGCCGCCCATCGCCTCGCCGATGGCACCGAAACTCGGCTTGTCGCGATACGGCCCGTCCTGGCCGTAGCCCGAAATGCGCGCGATCACCAGGCGCGAGTTCGTCGCGTGCAGCGCGTCCGGCCCCAGGCCGAGCCGCTCGAGCTGGCCGGCGCGCAGATTCTCCACCAGCACGTCGGCGCGCGCGGCGAGACGTAAGGCGAGACCGCGCTGGCTCTTGAAGTCGAGCGTGACGGAGAGCTTGTTGCGGCCGTGGATGCTGAACCAAACCGGATGCCCGTTCCTCGCCGCGCCCCAGCCCCGCACCGGATCGCCGCCCGGCGGCTCGATCTTGATCACCTCGGCGCCGAGATCGGCCAGGATGCGGGTGCAGAACGGCGCCGCGATGTAGTGGCCGATTTCGACGACCTTGAGCCCGACCAGCGGGCCGGTGCGCGGCGGTGGCGACATCGGTTGGTCTCTTAAGGTTTCAGTAACCCGAACAGCCTACACGGGACGGCGACGATCGGCAGCCCCGGTCGTCAGCTTCCTCCCCTGTCGCTTCGGCGACCACCTGCGGGCGGCGCGCACCCCTGAAAAAGCGAGCGCGCGCCGCCCGGTCTTTTTGGGCGACCCGCCCGCCTGTTGCCTTCCAACCTCCACTCGTGCGCGGGAGAGCTAGGCGAAGCGGCTGCGAACGGGTCAGCGTGAACCGCCCTATCGGGGTCCCAGCAGCTTCGCCCGGATCTCGGGAAGGTGCTCGCGGCCCCAGTACAACTCCCCATCCAGCACGAAGCTCGGCACGCCGAAAACGCCCGCCGCCTCCGCTTCGCGAACGATCTCGGTCACGCGGGCACGGCCTTCCGGGACCCAGTCGGGAAAGCCGAACTCGGCACCGGCCTCGGCGAGAACGGCGGCGATTTCGCTCGGGTCCTCGATGTCCAGATCGCGGCGCCAGAACCGCTCAAACACCGTGTCGTGATAGCGGCGGAACACCTTCTCGCCGCGCGCCCGCGCGAACAGCATCCCGGCAGCAGCGAGACAGGAGTCCCAGATCTTGCGCGGCCCCCGGATCACCAGTCCGCGTTGGGCGGCCGTCCGGCGGCAATCCATGTAGCTGTAGCGCACGCGCCGCCACTGGTGGTCGTTGCGTTTCGCCTCGATCACGCGCCCCGCCTCGTCCACCCGCGCCGAGCCGAGAAAGCTCGGGATGTCGAGCACGTACGGACGCCAGTCCAGCCGGGCGGGGCACTCCCGTTCCAGCGCGTAGGCCAGGTCCTTCGCCAAATAGGCGTAGGGACTCTTGTAATCGGAGTAGACGATGAGGGTGCGCGGGGCGCTCACTGCGGGAGCCCGGCCAGCGCGGCGTCGATCCCTCGGCCCAGGCGTTCCACGATCTCCTCGATCTCGGACGCCGTCGCGATGTAGGGCGGTGCGACGATCACGTGATCGCCCGCGCGTCCGTCGATCGTGCCGCCCATGGGATAGATCGCGACGCCCTCGGCCAGCGCCGCCTGCTTGACCCGCTCGTTCAGCTTCAGCGCGGGGTCGAATGCGGCGCGGCTCATGCGATCGGCGACGAACTCGACGGCCCAGAACAGCCCCCGCCCGCGGATGTCGCCGACATGCCGATGATTGCCCAGACGCTCGGTCAGCGCCTGTTCCAGGCGCGCGCCCATCGCGCGCACGTTCGCGACCAGATCCTGCTCGGCGATGATGCGCTGCACCTCCAGCGCGCCGGCGCAGGCGACCGGATGGGCCTGGTAGGTGTGGCCGTGCATGAATGCGCCCGAGCCGGCGCGAAGCGCCGCGACCACCCGCCCGGCGATCAGGATGCCACCGATCGGCTGGTAGCCGCCGCCGAGGCCCTTGGCGATCACCTCGATGTCCGGCGCGATCCCCTCCTGCTCCCACGCATGGGTCGTGCCGGTGCGGCCCATGCCGCACATCACCTCGTCGAGGATCAGAAGGGCGCCGTGGCGCTCGCAGATGGCGCGGATGCGCTCGAAATAGCCGGGCAGCGCGGCGACGCAACCGGTTGTCGCGCCGACCACCGGCTCAGCGATGAAGGCGATCACCGTGTCGGGACCGAGGCGCTGGAACTCCGCCTCCAGCTCATCTGCCAGGCGGGTCACGTATTGCCCCTCGGATTCCTGCTCGCGCCTGAACCGATAGGCGAAGCAGGGCGAGACGTGGCTGAACGCGGGGCTCAGCATCGGCTCATAGCGGGCGCGGCGCATCCGGTTCCCGCCCGCCGCCAGGGCGCCCAGGGTGTTGCCGTGGTAGCTCTGCCGGCGGGCGATGAAGCGCGTCCGTTGGGGCTGCCCGATTTCCGTGAAATACTGCCGCGCGAGCTTCAGCGCCGCCTCGGTCCCCTCGGAGCCTGATGAGCAGAAATAGGCGTGGGTCAGGCCGCCGGGGGCGCCGTCCAGTAGCAGGTCGGCCAGTTGCTCGGCCGGTTCGCTGCTGAACGTGCCGGTGTGCGCGTAGGCCATCGCGCCCGCCTGTCGCCCGATCGCGTCCGCCACGCGCCGGTTGCCGTGCCCGAGGCAGGCGACGGCGGCGCCGCCCGAGGCGTCGATGATCGTACGCCCGTCGGCGAGGCGCAGGCGAATGCCGTCGCCCCCAACCGCGACGGGCGGGGCGCCACCCGCGCGGTGCAGAACGTGGCTCATCTAGGCGGTCGCCATCGTCGCCCGCCCCGGCACGAGATGCGCGACGCGCGGCACCACCTCCTCGGCGAGCAGACCCAGCGAGGTGCGCCACGCCTCGGGGTTGTCGGCGTAGTCGAAGCCGAACACCAGGATCTGGCCGAACCCTCCGACCTCGTCGTAGACGCGCGCGAGCTTCTCGACGACCGTATTCGGCGAGCCGACCACCCAGTTGTGGCGCGCGCAGTATTCCGCCGTCACGTCGCTGTCGGGTACGTCGGGGGCGTGCTTGAGGTAGTCGAGGAATCCAAAATTGCCGAGCAGCGGCAGGAAATACTCGCGCATCATGCGCCCCATCATGCCGCCCGCCGACAGCCGCCACGCCTCGGCGTCGGTCTCGGCGACGAACACCTCGCGCACCAGGCGCCAATTGGCGCGATCGGGCGTGCGCCCGCTGCGGCGCGCCCCTTCCTCGACCGCATCCCAGTGGCTCGCGACATAGGCGGGGTTGAGGTTCAGGCTGAGCGGCAGGAAGCCGTGCTCGCCGGCGATCTTCAAAGTGTCGGAGTTCTTCGACAGCCCGGCCACGCCGATCGGCGGATGGGGCTGTTGCAGCGGACGGATGTGCGGGCGCAGCGTGCCGAACATCTCCGCCGGCTGCGAGACGTTCCAGAACTTGCCCTGGTAGTCGAACGGCGCCTCGCTGCTCCACAGCTTGAGGATGATGTCGAGGGCTTCGCGCGTCATCTCGCGGTTGACGCCCGACATGCCGTCGACGTGAAACATCTGCCAGTCGCTCGGCAGGCCCGACGCGGCGACGCCGAAATTCAGCCGCCCGCCTGAGAGGTGGTCGAGCATGGCGACGCGGTTCGCGAGTTCGGCCGGGTGGTGGAAGGGCAGCAGGAAGCCGCCGGGGCCGAGGCGGATGCAGCTGGTCTGCATCAGCGCCTGGGCGACCAGAAGGTCAGGAGCCGGATTCGGCTCCCACGGCGCGGTGTGGTGCTCGCCTATCCAGGCCTCGGTGTAACCTAGATCGTCGAGCCAACGGAGGGTTTGCAGGTCCCAGTCGTTCGCGTCCTTCGGAGCGCGCTCCGGCGGGTGGGACGGCATGGTGAAGTAGCCGAATTGCATGATTGGCCTCCCACTTCCGCGGCCCCGTCATGCTACACCCAGCTTTGGGCCAAGGCGAACGGGGGCTGGCGCATGGGAAGACTCTCGATACGGCCGCATTCCCGTTCCGTATTAAAAATAGATTGCCTCGCGGCAAAGTGCCGTTCATATTACCTGGCAGCTGACGCGCGGGGACACAGGTCCGATGTTCCGGTCCCTGAACCGCGACCTCAGGTAAGGGGAAGTAAGTTCATGAGATCCAAAAAATGGGTCGCCGCTTTTCTGGTCGGTGCTGGCGTGCTCGGCTTTGCGGGCGCCGCCAATGCCACGTACGAACTCACCTATTCCGGAACAAGCACCCTGAACGGCGCGTTCGATGCTGATTTGTTCCTGACGACGGACGTCTCCATGAACGTCACGGCCATTTCCGGAACGCGCAACGGCGTGCCGGTGACCGGCCTCTCGGCCTACGCCAACGGCGACAACATCATTTACGACAGCTATCCTTTCGTCGATTCAGCCGGACTTTCCTATACGGTCAGCACGGGCACCAGCTACAACGTTTACCTGGACTCGAGTTTCCCTCAGTCGATCTCGGGCCTCTACGAGATGAATGGCGACGTCAACCCGGCTGGCAATGCTGACGGCGATGCCCCCGTCGACAGCGTGACGCTGACCGCCATTCCGGAGCCGGTCTCCATGGCCTTGTTCGGGGTTGCGGTGCTCGGGCTCGGGTTGGCCCGCCGGGGTCGCGCGCAGCCATAGTCCCCGACGGTGCGGCTGGCACGAAGGGTTCCATCCGCGACGCGGGCGGAACTGGCGAACCCTCGAAGACCCGGAAGATTGCGGACCACGACAAAGCCGCTTCTGGTGTCCACCTCGAGCGCTGCCCACGATCTCCACACCGGGATTCATGGCGGCCTGCTACTCATGATTGACGCGCGTTAGACCAATCTGCCCGCAAACGGCAGGTATGTTTTTGCGGTTGCGATACAGTTTCGAATTGGCTACGGATTATCCTTGAACAAGCCTTGAGAACGGGTGTGCGCCGTGCGCGCCTGTAGGCTTCAAGCTGGCAGGAGTTGAGGCGATGGCGACGACGGGCACCACCCACACCTGGACTCCAGGCACGAGCGGGGACTGGAACACAAGCGGGGACTGGACCAATGGCGTGCCGACTGCCACGACGGATGTGGCGGTGCTTGCCGCGGGAACCAGCGGCACCGCCGGTAGCTACGCGGTGGCGATCTCCTCCCCCGAAACGTTCAAGATCGCCACATTGGATATCGGCGAGGCCACAACTGCACACTCCCACCCGAGCCTGTCGATCTCCGGCAAACTGACCTTGACCGGTCTGGCCTATACGACCACCGCCTCGGGCGGATCATCGCCGATCACCATCAACGCCGGCGGCCTGCTCGACGTCACCAGCTCGATCCAAAACGCAAGCGGCGTCGCCGAGACGATCACCATCGCCGGCACCGGCACGGGCGGCGAATTGGAGCTCGGATCGACATTCGTCGACAACGCCCACACGGCATATCAGTTCAGCAACAACGCCAGCGGTCAGAATGCCGGTGAAATCAAGTTCGACGGTTTCAGCTCGACCGCCGCCCAGCACATCAGCGGCGTGGCCTGGGGAGATAGGTTGGTCTTCACCCCCGCCCAGAAGTTCACGGGCGACACGTTCTCCTACAGCGGAACGACCCTCACCGTTAAGAGCGGCACAACCACGGTTCTGACCATGAGCAACGTGTCGGCCGCCGCCGGCACCAGTTTCGTCGGGTCGGGGAACACGATCGTTGCCGTCTGCTTCGCCCGGGGGACGTTGATCGAGACAAGCGGCGGTCAGGTCGCCGTGGAGCGATTGCGGGCCGGCGACCAGATCGTCACCATGACCGACGGGGCCGCCTTGCACCGGCCGGTCAAATGGCTCGGCCATCGCCGCATCGACCTCGCCGCCCATCCCCGCCCGGAGACGGTGGCGCCGATCCGCATCCTCGGCGGCGCCTTCGCCGACAACCTGCCGGCGCGCGACCTGCTGGTTTCGCCGGATCACGCGATCTTCGTGGACGGCGTGCTGATCGCCGCCCGCCAGCTCGTCAACGGCGCAAGCATCCGCCAGGAATCCGACTGGACAGCGGTCGAGTATTTCCACGTCGAGCTCGATGCCCATGCGATCCTGCTGGCCGAGGGGCTGCCGGCCGAGAGCTATCTCGACACCGACAATCGCGGGTTCTTCGCCAATTCGGGCGCCCCGCTCACGCTGCATCCGAACCTGACGGAAGATCGCTCGACACGCAGCCGCGTGGCCGGCGCCTGCGCGCCCTTCGTTGTGGACGAAGCCGCGGTGCGGCCGATCTGGCAGCGCCTGGCCGCACGCTCGGCTGAGCTGGGCCATGCGGCGCCGGGCCTCGCGACCACTACAGACGCCGATCTGCGGCTGCTCGCCAAGGGGCGCGAGATCCGGCCGATCTATGGCCGGAACGGGCTTTACATTTTCCCGCTGCCGCTCGGCGTGACCAGCGCACGGCTCCTCTCGCGCGCCGCTTCCCCGGCGCAAGCGCGCCCGTGGCTCGACGATCGCCGCGAACTCGGCGTCTCGGTCGCGCGCCTCGTGCTGCGCGCCCCCGAGGAGGTCCTGGACATCGCGATCGATCACCCGGATCTCGCGCAAGGCTGGTGGGACGTGCAGACCGACGGGACGATGGCGAATTGCTGGACCGACGGCGATGCGCTGCTTCCGTTACCAGCGATGCGGGGGCTCTGCTTGCTGGAGGTCCATCTGCGGGGCGAGATGACGTACGTCGTCGAGGCCCCGGCCGTGGAGGGCGGGCAGCTTCGGGCCGCCTGAGCCCTCACCGGAGTCGACGAGGCGTCGTTCGACGTGCCTGGCTCGATCCACCTTACGCCTTGAACGGGGACCCACAACCGGCTCAAGATGGCGGGATGTTGCAGGGAAAGGCCTTGTTCGGGGTCGAACCCACCCCGCCGTCGCGCCGGCCCGCCGAGGACGCGTTCGCCGCGCTCGACCTCGGCACGAACAACTGCCGCCTGCTGATCGGGGCCCGCGCCGGAGACGGGTTTCGGGTGCTGGACAGTTTCAGCCGGATCGTGCGCCTTGGTGAAGGGCTGCACCACTCCGGCCGCCTGAGCGAATCCGCCATGGAGCGCGCCTTGGCCGCGCTCCGCGCCTGCACCGCCCGGCTGGAGCGCCGGCCGCTGCGGGGCCTGCGCGCGGTCGCCACCGAAGCCTGCCGCCGCGCCGCCAACGGGGCCGAATTCCTGCGTTGGGTGAAGGCCGAGACGGGGCTCGCCATCGACGTCATCTCGGCCCGGGAGGAGGCGGAGCTCGCACTGGAAAGCTGTGCGCAGCTTCTGGCCGGCGACGCCCGCCGGGCACTGGTGTTCGACATCGGCGGCGGCTCCACCGAGTTCGCCTGGGTGCGCCTCGACGAGGCCGGCCCCGCCCTGATCGGCTACGCCTCGATCCCCGTCGGCGTGGTCAATCTTGCCGAGCGGTATGCCGAGGCCGCATTCAGCCCGGAGGGGTTCGACGCGATGGCCGACGATATCGCCGCCCGCCTCGCCGCGTTCGAATCCGTCCACTGCATCGCCCGCGAGATCCGCGACGGCGGCGTGCGGCTGCTGGGCACGAGCGGGACCGTCACCACGCTGGCCGGCATCGCGCTCGATCTGCCCCGCTACTCGCGCCCGATGGTGGACGGTACCGTTCTGACCCGCGATGCCGCCCGGGCCGCGTTGGAGCGGCTGCGCGCCATGGGCCGCATCGGGCTGGAGCAGAACCCGTGCGTCGGGCCGGAACGAGTGGAATTCGTGCTGCCTGGGTGCGCGGTGTTCTCGGCCATCACCCGGCTGTGGCCGGCGCCCGAGGTGGTGGTCGCCGATCGCGGCCTGCGCGAGGGGATGCTGCTGCGGATGATTCGCGCCGACCGCGGGCGGCCCGGTTATCGGGGTTGGCGTCGCCCCCCCGCATGAGCCGCCTTCCCCCGAAGGCGCCCTCAAAAGCGGGCGCGCGCGGCGTAAGCGTCGGCGTGCACACCGCGCGCGGACGCAGCGTCGCCTCGCAGCGCTGGCTCGCGCGCCAGCTCAACGACCCGTATGTGCGGGCGGCGCAGCGGGAGGGCTGGCGATCGCGCGCGGCCTTCAAGCTGATCGAGCTGGACGACCGCTTCCGCCTGATCCGCCCCGGCGCGCGCATCGTCGATCTCGGCGCGGCGCCGGGCGGCTGGACCCAGGTGGCGGTGCGGCGCGGGGCTGGCGCGGTAGTCGGCGTCGATCTGCTGGCGATAAACGCCATCCCAGGCGCGACGCTGATCGAGGGCGACTTCCAGTCACCCGACATGCCGGCGCGACTGGCCGCGGCCCTCGGCGGGCCGGCCGACCTCCTGCTGTCGGATATGGCGCCGAACACCACCGGGCACGGCGCGACCGACCATCTCCGCATCATGGGCCTGGCCGAACTCGCGCTGGATTTTGCCGCTCGGGTTCTGGCGCCTGGCGGGAGCTTCGTCTGCAAGGTGTTCCAGGGCGGCTCGGAGCAGAAGATGCTCGACGAATTGAAGCAGGCCTTCGCCCAGGTCCGCCACGCCAAGCCGCCGGCGAGCCGGAAGGAGTTCGAGCGAGCTGTACGTGGTGGCGACCGGGTTTCGGCCCTAGCCACGCCACTCCGTCCCAGGATCGCCACGTCGTAGCGGGCGATAGCGGCATCATTGGTCACGAGAACGAGGCGCTCCATTTGGGACTGCGCGACCAACATGCGGTCGAACGGGTCGTCGTGATGGCGCGGCAGCCTGCCGGCGGCGATCGCGTGCGCCAGGCTGATCGGAAGGGGTTCGACGCCCATTCTGCCCAGCACGTCGTCGAATTTATCGAGCGGGAAGCCGAGGCGGCCAAGCGCGCTCTTGATCGAGATCTCCCACGCGGAGGCGGCGCTGACGAACACCGTGCTCGCGGGATCGACGATCGCCATCCGCGCGGCGGCGCGGAGGCGACGCGGTTCAAGAAGGGACCAGACGATTATTTGCGTGTCGAGGAGCAGCCTCAGGGCAGATCTCCCCGGAAGGCGCGCGCCGTGCCCTCGGGCAGCGGATCGTCAAAATCCGCGCCCACCCACCCTTCGCCTTCCAGCAGACCGAGCGGCCGAGGGGCGGTTCGCCGCGCGAACGGCACCAGACGTGCGAGCGGACGCCCCGCCTTGGCGATCACGATCTCCTCGCCGCTAGCCGCACGCTCGACCAGGCGCGAGAGGTTCGTCTTGGCATCGTACAGGTTGACGGTGTCCATGGCGGATATGACTGACCAATCTTGGTCAGGGTGTAGGCGGCGGGGCGCCCGCAGTCAATCGGAATGACCACCTCTTGCTTGCACCCCCGCACGCACGCGCCTATGTGGGGCCGCCAAGGTCGGGCAGCCGGCGCGGGTCGCGGGCGCCCGCAGCGCGAAAGGCTCGCCCGCCTATGGCTCCCGACACCGATTCCGTCTTCCATCCCCGTATCGACGAGGCGCTCGCCTTCGACGACGTGTTGCTCGTCCCGGCCTACTCCCAGGTGTTGCCGACCGAGACGGACACGCGCACCCACCTGACGCGCGAGATCGCGCTGAACATCCCGCTCGTCTCCGCCGCAATGGACACCGTGACCGAGAGCGACATGGCGATCGCGATGGCCCAGCTTGGCGGTATCGGGGTGATCCACAAAAACATGGATGCCGAAGCGCAGGCCGGGCAGGTGCGCCAGGTCAAGAAATTCGAGTCCGGCATGGTGGTGAACCCCGTCACCATCCATCCCGACCAGACGCTGGCCGACGCGCGGGCGCTGATGGCCAATTTCCGCATCAGCGGCATCCCGGTGGTGGAGCGCGACACCGGCCGGCTGGTCGGCATCGTCACCAATCGCGACGTGCGCTTCGCCACCGACCCTGGCCAGCGCGTCTATGAGCTGATGACGCGCGAGAACCTCGTCACCGTCGAAAACGACGTCGATCCCGAGCAGGCGCGGCGCCTGCTGCACCGGCACCGGATCGAGAAGTTGCTGGTGGTGGACGAGGCCTATCGCTGCGTCGGGCTGATCACCGTCAAGGACATGGACAAGGCGCAGGCGCATCCGCTGGCGAACAAGGACGCGATGGGCCGGCTGCGCGTGGCGGCGGCCACCGGGGTCGGCGCGGCGGGGGCGGAGCGGGCGCGGGCGCTGATTACCGCAGAGGTGGATGTGATCGTGGTGGACACCGCGCACGGGCACTCGCGAGGCGTCCTGCACGCGGTGGAGGCGATCAAGAGCTTCTCCAACTCGGTGCAGGTCGTCGCCGGCAACGTTGCCACGCCCGCCGGCGCGCTGGCGCTGATCGAGGCGGGAGCCGACGCGGTGAAGATCGGCATCGGTCCGGGCAGCATCTGCACGACTCGCGTGGTCGCCGGGGTCGGCGTGCCGCAGTTCACCGCTGTCCTGGAATGCGCGGCCGCCTGTCGCGAGCGTGGCATCCCGGCCATCGCGGACGGCGGGATGCGCAACTCGGGCGACATCGTGAAGGCGATCGCGGCCGGCGCCGACTGCGTGATGATGGGCGGTTTGCTCGCCGGCACCGAGGAGGCGCCGGGCGAGGTGTTTCTGTACCAGGGTCGGTCGTACAAATCCTATCGCGGCATGGGCAGCCTGGGCGCGATGGCGCGCGGCTCGGCCGATCGCTACTTCCAGCAGGACATCACGGACCAGCTCAAGCTGGTGCCCGAGGGCGTGGAGGGGCGCGTCGGCTACAAGGGGCCGGTCTCGCAGGTGGTGCATCAGCTCGTCGGCGGCCTGCGCGCCGGCATGGGCTACACCGGCGCCCACGACGTCGCCGAGTTGCAACACCAGGCGCGCTTCCGCCGTCTGACCGGCGCGGGGCTGCGCGAGAGCCATGTGCATGACGTGGCGATCACGCGCGAGGCGCCGAATTATCGTCAGGAATAGGTCGGATGGTCGGGGTCGCGATCTTCGACGCCTACGGCACGCTGCTCGATGTGAACGCGGCGATGCGCGCCCACGCCGACCGGCTGGGGCCGGACTGGCCGCGCATCAGCCAGGAATGGCGCACCAAGCACATCGAGTACACCTGGGTCCGCACCCTGGCCGGCCCGGCGGAGCATCGCGACTTCTGGCGGCTTGCCCAGGAATCGCTCGCCGTGGTCGCGGCGCGTCATGGCATCGCCGACCAAAGCCTGCTGGACGACGTGCTGCGATCGTATCGCCGGCTCGACGCCTACCCCGAGGTGCCCGACATGCTGCGCGCGCTGAAAGGCAGGGGCGTCGGGCGGGCGATCCTGTCCAATGGCGAGCCGACGATGCTGGCCGAGGCCGCGCAGGCCGCCGGGATCACCGATCTGCTGGACGACATCCTGAGCGCCGAGCGGGTCGGTGTGTACAAGCCCGATCCGCGCGTCTATCGCCTGGCCGCCGAACGCTTCGGCGTGCCGGCGTCCGAGATGGCGTTCTTTTCATCGAACCCGTGGGACGCCTTCGGCGCCCGCACCTTCGGGTTCCGGGTCTTCTGGGTGAACCGCACCGGCCAGCCGGACGAATACGGGCTGCGCGCCAGCGCGACGGAACTGAAGGACTTGCGGAACGTGCCCCTGGAACGGGCCGGCGCGGCGGGCTATGACGAAGGCTCACAGGCCGCTCAAGACGTGCTGGCGTGCGTTAACGCCGAAGGCACCGTCGAGGCCGAGCGCGTCGGGCTCGCCAACCCGCCCGCGTGACGCCCGCCGCCCGCATCGCCGCCGCCATCGATCTGCTCGACGCGGTCCAGGCAGCGCCCAACCGCCCGGCCGACGGCGTCGCCAACGACTTCTTCCGCGCCCGCCGCTTCATCGGCTCCGGCGACCGCCGCGCGGTGTCCGATCGCGTCTGGCGTGTGCTGCGCGCGTGGCGCCGGCTGGGATGGTGGCTGGCGCGCGCCGGCGCCGAGCCGACGCCACGACTGCTGGTCGCCGCCTCCTTGCTGACGGAGGGCTGGCATCTCTCGGGCATCGAGCAGGCGTTCTCGGGCGGACGCTTCGCCCCGGCGGCGCTGGCGAGCGGCGAGCGTGCAGTGCTCCCCGCGATCGCAGGCCACACACTCGATCATCCCGACATGCCCGATCCCGTGCGCCTGGAGCTGCCGGACTGGATCGCCCCGCGACTAGCCGTCCGTTTCGGTCCGGCTTTCGCCGCCGAGGCCGCCGCCCTGACCGCGCCCGCGCCGCTCGACTTGCGGGCGAACCTGCTGAAAGCAACGCGCGCGGATGCGCGGGCGGCCCTGGTGGCGGAAGGGATCGAGGCCACCGAAACTCCGCTCTCGCCCTGGGGCCTGCGTGTTGCGCGGCGTCGGGCGGTGACGACCGGAGCGGCGTTCCAATCCGGTCTGGTGGAGATCCAGGACGAGGGCAGCCAGGTGGTCGCCTTCCTGGCCGACGCCCGACCGGGGCTGCGGGTCGCCGATCTGTGCGCCGGGGCGGGTGGCAAGACGCTGGCGCTCGCCATGACGATGGAGAATCGCGGCTATCTGCTGGCGTGCGACGTATCCGCGACGCGCCTTGAGGCGGCCGTGCGCCGCCTGCGCCGTGCCGGGGTCTCGAACGCGGAGCGCCACGTGCTGGCACCGGGCGACAAGCTTATGAAGCGCCGGGCCGGCAGCTTCGACCGAGTGCTGGTGGACGCCCCCTGCACCGGCACCGGGACATGGCGGCGCAACCCCGACGCCCGGCTGCGCTTGACGGAGCAAGATTTGGCGGAACTCCGCGTGAAACAGGCGGATATTCTGAACAACGGCGCGAAGCTTGTTCGCACTGGCGGGAAGTTGATCTACGCTACATGCTCCTTGCTCCCCGAAGAGAACGAGCACCAAGTGTCCGCCTTCCTCGACCGCCATCCCGATTTCGCCCCGATCCCCGGCAAGCGCGGGTGGACCCTGCCCGGCCCGGCGCCCGTGCTGGGCTCATTCCTGGCGCTGACCCCCGCCCGTCACGGTACCGACGGCTTTTTCGTCGCCGCCTTGGAGAGGCGGCGGGAGGCGGCAGCGTGATCGGCGTCCGTCGCGCCCGCCCGGCCGATGCTGCCGAGATCGGCGCGGTGCATGTCGCCGCATGGCGCAGCGCCTATCCCGGCATCCTGCCCGACGAGTATCTCGCCGGGATGTCCGTGCCGCGCCAGGAGGCGCACTACGACGGCGCGATCCGCGGGCGTGGCTGCGTCTATGTCGCTACCGCCTCGGGCATCGACTTGCCGGCGGGATCGGCGCCGCGGATCATCGGCTTCGCCACCGCCGGCCCCGCCCGCTGGACCGACGCCATGGGACGGCGCCTGGCGGAAGGCGAGGTCGAGACCTTGTACGTGCTGGACGACTGGCGCGAGCGCGGCATTGGCCGCCGTCTGCTGCGCGCCGCCGCGGCGACACTGTCGGAGGAAGGCTGCCGGAACGTCTTCCTCTGGGTGCTGCGCGACAACCCGAGCCGCTGGTTCTACGAACGCCTGGGCGGCCGGCATGTGGCCGAGGCGACGGTCCGGGTGGGAGGGCGCGAGGTGGCCCAGACGGCGTTCATGTGGGACCCGATCGGGCGGCTGCTGGAGGAGAGTGCGCGGGCGGGGTAGGTGCACGGGCTTTTCAACCTATGCCGTCGAGCAACGTGTTACCTTCGCTGCGATTTGGACGAAGGTTTGTCATGGTACCGCTATCCGGCAGCAAATCGCTCTTAACGTCAGAGGTTCTCTTCAAGGAATTCTTCGAAATTCATCCAAAAGCAACTGTCGTATGCGACTGCAAACTTAATCCGACTAAGACATACCACACGAGTGTCGCTAAGTTGGGTGACTGGACTAAAAAGGACGCTCAGTCCGCTCTTTGCTTGTCCGGAGGCGGAATTCGCAGCGCGGCGTTTGCCCTGGGGGTGATCCAGGGCCTCGCGGAAAAGGACCTGATCAAACATTTTCATTATCTCTCGACCGTGTCCGGGGGCGGCTATATCGGAAGTTGGATTTCGGCTTGGCGTACGCGATGCGGCTGGGCGGCAATGCTGGAGGGACTTAAGAATTTCGAGGCTTGTCCGCTGAAACGGTTGCTCAAGTATCAAACTTATCTCACGCCCAAGGCCGGCCTGGGGTCGGCCGACACATGGGCCGCCATCGCGGGATGGCTGCGTAATCTAGTCCTCAACTGGGCCGTCCTAATCCCGCTTCTGTGTGCCTTGACCACGCTACCACGCATACTACACGCACTCGTAAACTGGGATATGACCTCGGAATTCGCGGCTCGGTATCTCTCGTTTGCGGCGATAGTTTTGCCAATAGTTGTTTTTTTGATCTCATGGTCCCTTGTTAAGCTCAGCGGCTGCAAAATCGGCACTGGTAGGCTCGGCCCTCTGCTACGTTGGTTTGGAGGGCCTCCAGAACCCGATAGGCAGTTCGAGTTCTTAATCCTCATTCCTATCGTTGCTTATGCGCTATTGACAACGAGCTTGATGGCTCGCTACGGCCTGCCCGGCAACTCGTGTATCCGGCTCCAATTGGTCCTGGTCGGGACAGGTTTCTCCGTGGTTTGGCGCATAGGCGCTTGGGTGGCCTTCCCTAAACGGGCTGCCCCGCTCGCACGGTGGGAGCTAGCGTCCTGGGTTCTCACGGGCATGGTCGGTGGTCTGCTTCTCTGCGTTGGAGCGGCCCTTCTGACTCCGGTCGATTCGGACCGCTGGTGGGTCTGGAGCGCCGCCCGCCTCGTCACGATGGTCGGCCCGCCCTGGGTGATCGGCACTCTGGTGATCAACGACTTTTTGTTGACGGCGTTCCGAACCCCGTTCCGAGTTCGATCAGAGTCGTGAGTGGTTCGCGCGCCAGGACGGCTGGTTGGGCGCGGTGGCCGTTGGCTGGCTGATTTTCGCTTGGGTCGTTCTATTCTCGTGGAGCGAACTGATCGGGGCCGGCCATTGGCTCACGAAGAGCCTGCTCTCGGCCATCACGTTCTCCACGGTCCTCACCGCCTTCAGCAAATTGAGCGCCGCAACCCGGCCGACCGGCAGCCGTCTGAAGCTCGGTTGGGTTGTAACCGCACTGACAGTGGTGTCGCTGCTCTGGATTCTCTCTCTCTTTCGACCTTGACGGCGCTCATTTTCGACTCCGCGGAGCGGATCATCGGGCACTGTTCAGTTCCGGGCTATGCCTGGAGCCAAGGCGACACGGCGGAGGCCTGGAGAGGCCCGGCCGGGTACGAGGTAGGCCTTCGCGCCGGCGTCGGAGCGATCCTGCTGGCGGCGGCGATCCTCTGTTCGTTGTTCGTAAAAGTGAATTGGTTCTCGCTGCATGGCATCTATCGCAACAGGTTGGTGCGGACGTTTCTAGGAGCGTCGAATTAAAGACCCGTGAAACGTAATGAATTCGACCAGTTCATGGAAGGAGATGATCTTTCTTTGGGTTGTGTGAAAACCGACAATGGCAATAATGCATCCCGGTTATTTCACGTCATCAACGCCACCGTGAATTTGGTGCAGACGCGCAATCTGGCGTGGCAGGAGCGCAAAGCCGCGCCGTTCGTCTTCACCCCGCTTCATACCGGTGGTGATTCGGTTGCTTATCGGCCCAGTTCCGAGTGCTCGAAAAGCCGTTCGGACTGGAACTCGGCGTCAAGACCTCTTACGCTCGGCACCGCCATGGCGATCTCCGGCGCGGCCGTCAGCCCGAATATGGGCTATCATTCTTCTCCCATTGTCACCTTCCTGCTGACCCTCTTCAATGTCCGGCTGGGCTGGTGGCTGGGAAACCCCAAGCACGAGAAGAACTGGTCGCTTGAAGGGCCAAAATCCGCCATTCCGCTCCTGTGGAAGGAGGCGATGGGTCAGACGGCCGACGACCAACCCTGGCTCTACCTCTCGGATGGCGGACATTTCGACAATCTCGGCATTTATGAAATGATCCGTCGGCGGTGCAGAATTATCGTAGTGAGCGACGCTACCGAAGATCCCCGGTTCGGCTTCTTCGACATCGGGAGCACGGTGAGGCGGGTCTACACCGATTTCGGCGTACAAATCGAACTCGGAAGCGTGTTCATGCTCGGACGCAGGTCTCCGCCGGTGCCAGGGGTTTACTGCGCTGTCGGCAAGATCCGATATCCGGGCGAGACCGAAGAAGGAAGGATCATCTATCTCAAACCAGGAATTTACGGCGTCGAGCCCGTCGACGTTCGCGCCTATGCCGCTTCAAACAGGCTGTTTCCCCACGATCCCACATTCAACCAATTCTTCACCGAGTCGCAGTTCGAAAGCTACCGTTCCCTGGGCCGACACTGCATCACGAATGTCTGCTCTTCCCGTCCGACCGTTTCCTCCCTGAAGGAGCTGATCGACTGCGCGCAGGATTACGTCCACATGCATGAGGCACAGCGCCCGGCGGGAACTGCGACCCTGGTCGAAGTTCTGAGTCCGTAAGTCGGGCGATGGAACCCCGGCGCAGCCTTAATCGCCGCGCTGTTTGGCGAGGAACTTGCCTAACGCATCATCCGTCTCCGGTCCGTAGAATCCGTCAATCGGACCTGAATAGTAATGCTCAGACTGGAGCTGCGTCTGCAAGCTGCGGACGTTCGCGCTCGGCCGGGCCGCCACGGGGCTGATCGCGGGTGAGGGCGGCCGGGCAGGTTGGACAGTGGGCTGAAACTTCGCCAACAAAACGACAAGGTTCTTCATGTTCTCGATCCGGCACATCCTCTCCAGAAACGGGTTCACCGCTCGCGCGCGTCTGTGCGCCGAATCGAGCACGGGCCTTCCGGTGTTATCGATCGTCCAGGTGTAATCCGGCCGAGTCGGATCGAACTCGTTCACGCAGGCCACTAAGAGGAAGTGCAGCATCGCCCGGGGATCGGTATCTATATCGATATACTTGCCCTGCATCGCTTCGATGGCGATGGCCGAAGCGGTGCCAGTTCCCTTATTTTCGCTGCTGGTCGGTGGAGTCGGTGTCTGGGTGGCGGCTACCGGCGGCGTGGGGGGTCCCTTTTTCGGGGCCGGCGCGCCCGTATGGGGGGTGGCCTTCGCCGGCGGGGTGCGGGTCACCCCGTGTGGTGTCGGGGCAGCCGTAGGCGGCTGATCGGCAATGGAGTCGATACTGCCGTTCCGCGAAGAAAGTAGGGCAATTTGCTGGAGCAGCGAAGGCGGCGGAGCCGCGTTTTTCTTGCTCGCCGAGGTCGGCTGTTTTGCAGGAGCCTGCGTCGATCCGGCTGCGCCGCCGCTTTCCGTGCCCGAGTTGGCGCCCTTGGACTGTAAGCTTAGCTGAAGCGCCTCACTGGCGAAGGCCGCCCCCGCGGCGCTGGCCGCCGCTCCCTGCGCGTCCTGGCCCAGGAAGAGAGTGGCCATCAATTGCCCGTAGCGACTCAGAATTAGGGCGTAGGCGGCATCCCCGATCGCACCGTTCGCGTAGGCTTCGCAGGCGCGGAACAAGCCGTCCCGCAACCCGAGTAAGGCGGTGGACCGCCCTGCCAACTCAGCAAGCGCCTCCTGCGAGGCGAAGGCCACACCGATGCCAGCATTCCCGGGCCCGCTGCTCCCATTGCCCTGGAGCTGCGCCGCGGTCGAGAGCGCCTCGGCGACATCCGGGGTCGGTTCCGTGCAGACTACATCGCGTCCCGGAATCGTCGGATGCGCGCGCTGCTCGATGATTCGCACCTCGGCAGAGGTGTAGGCCGTAGGAGTGTGGTACGCCCCATTTTCCCAATGCCCCTGAAAGGCCTTGTTGCAGCCTGTCAACAGCAGAAATCCCGCAATCACGAGCACCGATTGCCTGGACATTCGTTTCCCCTGATCGAGTGTGGTTTTTTGGGAGTATGTAAGATGGATCAGAAATCGGCAATGGTTTCATTGGAATCGCGGCGATCAATCGATCTTCACATCTCGATGACTTTCGTCTTCTCGATCGCTTGCGACGCGCCATCTCGATCGCATACCCCTTGTGGCGGAGCCAAGGCATGAAAATCGCCATAATCGGCGCCGGCGCCGTCGGGCAGGCCTGCCTGCTCGCCACCGTGCTGCGCGGCCCCGCTTCCGAGATCGTCGTCGTGGACCGCACGCGCGAGCGGGCCGAGGGGATGGTGACCGACATCCAGTACGGCGCGGCGCTGTCGCCCGCCGTGGCGTTGCGCGCCGGGGATTACGAGGATGCGCGGGGCGCCGGGCTGATCATGATCACCTCCGGGGTGAACGAGAAGGCGGGCGGCGCCACCGATCGCGGCGACCAGGAAGGTCGCCTCTAGCTGCTCGCCAAGAACGCCGAGATCTATCGCGACATCGTGCCGCGCCTCGCCAAGGCTGCCTCCGACGGCATCATCCTCGTCGTCACCGATCCGCCCGACCCGCTGGCCGATATCGCGCGCGGGCTCGCACCGGGGGCGCAGGTGCTTTCGACGGGCACATTCCTCGACAGCTTGCGGTTCCGCGTCCACCTCGCACGCAAGCTCGACGTCAATCCGCGCGCAGTGGAAGCGCTGGTGCTGGGCGAGCACGGCACGTCCTCGGTCTTCCTGTGGTCGTCCGCCCGCGTCGGGGGGCTGTCGATCCTCGACGCGCTCGGCGATCGCAAGCACGAAGACGTGCGCCAGGAGGTGGAGAAGGAGGTTCGCGAGGCGAACATCTCCATCATCGAGGGCACCGGGGCGAGCCAGCTCGGCATAGGCATGGTGTGCGCCCGGATCGCCGAGATCGTGGCGCGCGACGAACGCGCGGTGCTGCCGATCGGCGCGTTCCACGCGGAGTATGGAGTGACCCTGTCGCTTCCCGCCGTGCTCGGCCGCGCCGGCATCGCTCGCGTGCTCACGCCTGAGATGACCGGGCAGGAGCGTGCGGCGTTGCGCGATAGCGCCGAGCATATCCGCGCCGCGCTGAAACGAACGGGATGAGGCCGCGCGGCCATCAACTGGTCCCGCTCGCAGCGGCGGGCGCGCTCGCCGCCTGCACCCATCTGCCTCCGGTTCCCGGCCCCTACGATGGCACCTATATCGGGGTCACACGGTTGGTCGGTTTCAGTTCGCCCGACTGGCATTGCGATTGGCACGCCCCGCCCCTTACCGTCCTGGACAGCCGGTTCACCGCCGACATCGACGGTGCGCCCATGACCGTTCCGGTCGCGCCGGACGGGACGTTCGACCACTACGCCGCGCGGCCGGTTTATTCACAGACGAAGTACGAGACTCCGGTCCACATGTTCGGGCGTATTTCCGGCGGGTTGATGGACGCGACCGTTCACCAGCCGCGCTGCACGTTCAAACTGGAACTGGCCCGGCACTGAGCGCGTTCACGCCGCCTCCGATGTCCTTTCAATCGGCGGGGATTTTCCGGCAATACGTCAGGATCGACATCGGCACCCCAAAAGGTCGCTCCTTCCGAATTTCGGCTTTCGGAAAGAGCCGACGCATCTCTGTTTGTCCAAGTGGGTTGTAAAAACCTAGGTGTCTCAGAGCACTTTCAAAGGAGTCAGCTCTACCCCCCGATCCAAGCCGGCTTATAGTCAGTAACTTTGCTTGTAAACCCCTTGGATAGATCGCGAAATAAGGCACATAAGGACGCGGAAAATGGGGGTCAAGCGGAGAATATTTGTTCGGTGTCTGGATAAAATACGGAATATCTGAGCCGACGATGCAGTCGGCAAGTTTCTTTTGATCTGACCAGGAAGAGAGGTGTTCAATGAAACTGTTGGAAAAAATTATGTCAAACGAACGCAGATAAGATTCTTCTAAATGTAGAGCATCAGCTTTTACATCGTGAATAAAAGAATGTCTATTTTCGTATCCGAGATTAGTTGTATCGACGTGGTGATTGTTTATCAGGGTAATTTGTAGCTGGTCCTCAGGTTTTACTCCCCACCCCTCCCAAAATCGAACGGTCCCGCCTAGGTCAATAATACGGAGCGGACGCGAAAAGGAACTTAGAAACTGCCTGAATGCCTTGGACCTATTTGCCCTAGTATAGCGCCGAAGCCTGTCGACCACTTCGTCAAGCATACATTACCTTTTTCACAGCATTACGACCCGTCGCTCGGGTTATAGATGATAGCTCCTCGATCGGGCAAGGAACACGACCACCCAGCAGTTGCCCGCGGCCCGGCGCTAGCACATCAAGCCCCCATCTTGTCTTTCAAAGCCGCCCCTTCGCTCGCCTTTCGGCGGCGCTCGTGCCAGGCCTCCATGAGTTGCAGCACGGTGGCCGCCGTCTCCTCGATCGAGCGGCGGGTCACGTCGATCACCGGCCAGCCGCGGCGGTTGCACAGCCGCCGCGCCCATAGGAGCTCGGCCTTCACCGCCTCCTCGTCGACATAGTCGGTGCTGTTCTGCCGCATGATTGTCTGGCTGGCGGCGGAGCTGGCGATCAGGCGCAGGCGATGGCGGCGTATCTCGATCAGCGCCGGCGCTTCCAGGGTCAGGCCGATCACCGGCCGACCGACCGCCTGCAGACCTTCCGGCTCGGGCAGATTGGGGACAAGCGGGACGTTGGCCGCCTTGACGCCGCGATTGGCGAGATAAAAGCACGTCGGCGTCTTGGAACTGCGCGAGACGCCCACCAGGACGACGTCGGCCTCAGCCAACCCCGCCTGTGCCTGCCCGTCGTCGTGGGCAAGCACGTAATGCATGGCGTCGATCCGCTGGAAGTAGTCGGCGTTCAGCACGTATTGCCGGCCCGGGCGGGCAGCGGCCTGCTCGCCGATATAGTCCTGCAACAGATTCATCACAGGATCGAGCACGTTCACCACCGGCACGCCCAGCCGCTGGCACGTGCCGTCCAGGTCCGAACGCAGCGCACGATCCACCAGGGTCGAGAGCACCGGACCGGGCTCCGCCTCGATGCCCTCCAGCACGCGATGGAGCTGAAAGCGGGTCCGGATCAGGCTCCAGCGATGGTAGATCATGTGGGAATGCTCGAACTGCACGGTCGTCGCCCGGGCGATCGCGTTCAGAGTCTCCCCGGTGGCATCGGAGACGAGGTGCAGGTTCATCCGGTCGCGGACCATTGGGGCAGCATAGGGCCGCTGGCTTGCCGAGCAAGCCAGCGGCCCGCTAAATTATACCAGCCCGCTTTGTTTCGGAGACAACGTCATGAACAATGATCTCAAAACGTCCATCGACACCGCCGACAAGGAGTTTGGCGCGGCCTTCAACCGGGGCGACTTCGCGGCGTTGGCGTCGCTCTACATGCCAGACGCGACAATTCTCCCACCGGGCGCACCCTTGGCGAGCGGGCGGGCAGCGATCCAGGAATTCTGGCGGCAGTCGGCCCAGCAGCTCAAGGACCTCGACATCCGGGCGACCGACGTTATCCCGCTCGGTCCCGACGCGGCGCGCGAAATCGGCGCATTCACCGCCACGGTCGGCGGCGCACCCGTGACCGGCAAATACGTCGTGATCTGGCGGCGAGCGGGGGAGGCGTGGCGCCTCCAAACGGATATCTGGAACACCAACTGACAGTCGTGAATCGCGGGGATAGCGGGGATACTCGACCGGCAGACCGCGAGCGCGCGAGCTAACCTGGGGATATCACAGATACGTGATAGCACGCGGCATAACTCGGGAAGCTGCGATCGCGCGATGGGGAGAAAAGGGGATTACCCCTTCGGAACAACCTGATTGGCGCTCGACCCTGCTGTGGACGGAACGGCCCGGAACGGCGTGACACCCGGGTACCCCACCGTCCACAGCCCCATATACCCCTCCTCCAAGACTCCTTAAGAGTCCCTTTTCAAAGTAAGCGGGGCCATGACGGGCGGATCGCGATCGGGCCTGCTGCGAGCCCTAGGTGGGGAGCCGGTTTGGCCGCCGCCGATCTGGCTCATGCGGCAGGCCGGCCGCTACCTGCCGGAGTACCACGCGGTCCGGGCCAGGGCGGGGGACTTCATCAGCCTCGCCACCACGCCGGCGCTGGCGACCGAGGTGACCTTGCAGCCGGTGCGCCGGTTCGGCTTCGACGCGGCGATCCTGTTCAGCGACATCCTTATCCTGCCTTGGGCGCTGGGTCACGGGTTGGCCTACAAGGAGGGCGAAGGGCCGGTGCTACCGAAGCTGCGTGATGCCGCCGGCTTGGCGGCGCTCGATCTTGCGCGGCTGGCTGCCGCCGTCGCGCCGGTGTTGGAGACGGTGCGCCGCGTGCGCACGGGGCTGGCCGCCGAGGGTCACGACGCGGCGCTGATCGGCTTCGCGGGCGCGCCATTCACGGTGGCGTGCTACATGGTCGAGGGTGGCGGGTCCAGGGACTTCTCGGCAACGCGCCGAATGGCGTACGCGCAACCGGCGCTGTTCGGGGCGTTGATCGGGCTCCTGACCGATGCCACGATTGCCTATCTCTCCGCGCAGGCCGAGGCGGGAGCGGAGGCGCTGATGCTGTTCAATTCCTGGGCGGGCGTGCTGTCGCCGGCCCTGTTCCGCCGGCACGTCATCGCGCCCGCGCGCCAAATCGCCGCTGCACTGAAGGCCCGCGTCCCTGGCGTCCCCCTGATCGGGTTTCCACGGCTGGCAGGGGCCATGCTGGGGGTCTACGCGGCGGAAACCGGGGTGAACGCCGTCGGCATGGACACCGCGACCGACCCCGTCCACGCACGCCGCACCGTGCCGGACGGCATCGCCTTGCAAGGGAACCTCGACCCGATGGCCCTGCTGGCGGGCGGGCCGGCGTTGCGTGGCGAGGCAGCCGGCATCCTGGCGGCCCTGGCCGGGCGGCCGTTCGTGTTCAACCTGGGGCACGGCATCGTGCCGGAAACCCCGATCGAGCATGTCGCCGCGTTGGTGGAGCTGGTGCGTGGCGGCTGAATCCGTGGCGCGGCCGCGCATCGCGGTGGTGCTGTTCAACCTCGGCGGCCCGGACCGGCCCGAGGCGATCCGCCCCTTCCTGCTGAACCTGTTCAGCGACAAGGCGATCCTGCGGGTGCCGTTCTTCCTGCGCCCGCTGCTGGCGCGCGTCATCGCCGGTCGGCGGGTGAAGCCGGCGACCGCGATCTATGCCTTGCTCGGTGGCCGCTCCCCGCTGCTCGACCTCACGCGCGCGCAAGCCTCCGCGTTGCAGGCGGCACTGCCGGAGTTAGAGGCGCGCTGCTTCGTCGCCATGCGCTACTGGCACCCGTTCAGCGAAGAGGCGGCGCGCGCCGTGAAGACGTTCCAGCCCGACGAGATCGTGCTGCTGCCGCTCTACCCGCAGTTCTCGACGACGACGACCGGCAGCTCGCTCGATGCCTGGCGGGAGACGGCAGCGCGGGTCGGGCTGGTGTCGCCGGTCACCACGCTGTGCTGCTGGCCCGACGATGCGGGCTACGCCGCCGCGACCGCCGCGCTGGTGCGCCGGTCCTGGGACGAGGCCCGCGCCACGCTGGGCGGGACGCGGCTCCGGGTGCTGTTCTCCGCGCACGGGCTGCCCGAGGCGATCGTGCGCGCGGGCGATCCCTACGCTTGGCAGGTCGAGCGGACCACCCGCGCGGTGCTGGCCGCCTGGGGACCGGAGGCGCCCGAGGACTGGGCTATCTGCTACCAGTCCCGAGCGACCCCGCAGAAATGGCTGGAGCCGAGCACCGACCAGGAGATCGCGCGTGCTGCCCGTGATGGGGTCGCGGTGCTGGTGGTGCCCATCGCCTTCGTGTCGGACCATAGCGAAACCTTGGTGGAACTGGACATCGAGTACCGCCACCTCGCCGAGAATCTTGGCGTGCCCGGATATTTCCGCGCCCCCACGCAGAACGACGACACGGGATTCATCGCGGCGCTCGCCAGCCTCGTACGTCGCGCGCGCGCGGCCGGCCCCGGCCTGTGCAGCCATGCGGGCGGGCGAATTTGCCCGGCGGAGTTCGCGGGGTGCCCGTTCGTGGTTCGCGCTTGACGGGCAAGTTGGATTATCCCTTGGACGCGCTATGGATCGCCGTGGATGTCGTCACCGCAGGGAACCGATCGTGATTTCGCCCTTTCGAGGTGTTGCAGGAAGCCGCGATCGGCCCGCGCCGCTGCTTGGCATCGAAGAGTGACCCCTTTGCGCCTCGTCATCTTCGATTGCGATGGCGTCCTGATTGACAGCGAGCCGGTCGCCAATCGCGTTGCCGCCCGTGAACTGACCGCGCTTGGGTGGGCCATGAGCGCCGCGGAATGCGAGAGACTTTTTCTGGGACTGTCGCTGCCCGACATGCGCGCGCCGATCGAGGCTCGGCTAGGACGGACTCTGCCGGAGGACTGGGTGGACCAGCTGGCAGTCATTGTCGCGGCGGCGATGGCTGTCGAAGTCGAAGCGGTGCCGGGCGCGCACGCGGCGCTGGAAGCCACGACGGACCTGGGACTGGACTGGCGGGTCGCATCCAACTCCTCGTATCGGGAGATGGCGGCCAAGTTCACCCGGACCGGCCTCGCAGATCTGGTTGCCGGCCGGTTGCACAGTTTCGAGGACGTCATCGCGGAAGGCGGGCAAGGCAAGCCCGCGCCCGATCTGTTCCTTCGCGCCGCGCGCTCGGCCGGGGTGGACCCGGCCGCGTGCATTGTGATCGAGGATTCCGCGGTCGGCGCGCGGGCCGCCGCCGCTGCCGGAATGGTGTGCTGGGCACTGTGTCCCCGCGGCGATGGCGCCGCGTTGGCGGCGGAGGGCGCGCTGGTATTCCGGTCGCTGGCGGAGCTACCAAGCCTGCTGATTGCGGCGATGGCGGAGCGGTCTTGATGCCGCCTGTAGTCGCTCGGCGCGGCATTGCTGCCGACCTGTGCGTGCGCGTCGAGGGGACGCCTCGGCGGCATGGCTCGTCGAGAATCGGGCGGCATTCTCGGAGTGTTTGGGTTGGCGACCCGTCGTCCAGCGGGGCCGAATCTGTTGGCTTTGCGACGAAGACCAGGAGTGCGGCGATGACAATCCCCGTCCTTGCCCACGCCTATCCCTGGATCAAGGCCTTCCATGTGATTTCCCTGATCGCCTGGATGGCCGGCATGTTCTACCTGCCGCGCCTCTACGTGTACCACTGCGAGACCCGCGTCGGCTCGGCCGGGAGCGAGCGGTTCAAGTTAATGGAGCGGCGGCTGCTGAAGCAGATCGTCAACCCGGCGATGGTCGCGACGTGGGCCTTCGGCATCCTGCTGGTGTTGACCCCCGGCGTGATCGACTGGTCCTGGGGCTGGTGGCATGTGAAGCTCGCCTCGGTGATCGCGCTGTCGGCTCTCCATGGGGAATTCGCACGCTGGCGGAAGGATTTCTTGCACGATCGCAATCGCCGGCCGCAGCGATTCTACCGGATTGCCAATGAGATCCCGACGGTTCTGGTGATGCTGATCGTCATCATGGTGATCGTCCGGCCGTTCTGACCTTGACGTTTCGCGCCGGATTCGCCACGTGGTTTGTTGACGGCGCCCGGCGACCCGTTTAGGCTCAGGGTTCCTCGCGGGCGGCGGCGATCGCTGCCCAATCAATTTCCCCCCAGACGGGACGGACGCTCCCCAGCGGCGGAACGCTCGTATCCACGCTGCTCCCGGCCTCCCCACCGTCGCCATCCAAGAAGACCGCCGAGGCGTCCCAGATGCATCTTGCCGAACTCAAGGCAAAGTCCCCCGCGGACCTGCTGAGCTTTGCCGAAAACCTCCAGATCGAGAACGCGTCCAGCCTGCGCAAGCAGGACATGCTGTTCGCGATCCTGAAAAACTTGGCCGAGAACGACCAGGCCATCCACGGCGAGGGCACGCTCGAAATCCTGCCGGACGGCTTCGGCTTCCTGCGCAGCCCGGAGGCGAATTATCTGCCCGGACCGGACGACATCTATGTCAGCCCGAGCCAGGTGCGGCGCTTCGGGCTCCGTACCGGCGACACGGTCGAGGGACAGATCCGCGCGCCCAAGGAGGGCGAGCGCTACTTCGCGCTCCTGAAGGTCAACACCATCAACTTCGAGCCGCCCGACGCGGTGCGGCATCGGATCAACTTCGACAACCTGACGCCACTCTATCCGAACGAGCGGCTGCGGATGGAGACCGAGAATTTCCAGTCGGTCGCGAAGGCGCCGGGCAAGGACTTCACGCCCCGGGTGATCGACCTGATCGCGCCGATCGGCAAGGGCCAGCGCGCCCTGATCGTCGCGCCGCCGCGCACCGGCAAGACGGTGATGCTGCAGAACATCGCCACCGCCATCTCGGGCAACCATCCGGAGGTGTTCCTGATCGTGCTGCTGATCGATGAGCGGCCCGAAGAGGTCACCGATATGGCCCGCAGCGTGAAGGGCGAGGTTGTCAGCTCCACCTTCGACGAACCGGCGACGCGCCATGTGCAAGTGACGGAGATGGTGCTGGAGAAGGCCAAGCGGCTAGTCGAGCATAAGCGCGACGTGGTGATCCTGCTCAATTCGATCACACGGTTGGCGCGCGCCTACAACACCGTGGTGCCCTCGTCGGGCAAGGTGCTGACCGGCGGCGTGGACGCCAACGCCCTCCAGCGTCCCAAGCGCTTCTTCGGTGCGGCCCGCAACATCGAGGAGGGTGGCAGCCTGACGATCATCGCGACCGCCCTGATCGACACCGGCAGCCGCATGGACGAGGTCATTTTCGAGGAATTCAAGGGCACCGGCAATTCCGAGATCATCCTCGACCGCAAGATCTCCGACAAGCGCAGCTTCCCCGCCATCGACATCACCAAGTCGGGCACCCGCAAGGAGGAGCTGCTGGTGGACAAGGGGACGCTGTCAAAGATGTGGGTGCTGCGCCGCATCCTGAACCCGATGGGGACGGTGGATGCGATGGAGTTCCTGCTGGACAAGCTTAAATACAGCAAGACCAACTCGGATTTCTTCGACGCGATGAATACGTAACGCCCTCACCCGCCGCGCTTCGCGCGGCCACCTCTCCCGCGAAGCGCGGGAGAGGTGGCCGCGAAGCACGCCGTGTGAGGGACGGGGTCGCCATCCTATCCGAACCAGTCGATCGATGCGCCGTGGGGGCCGGTCCATGCGACGGGACGACCGTTCAACGAAAGCAGGAAACCTCCCACCGGTCCCTTCTTCTCAGCATCCACGACAACATGCGGTGCCTCGTTCGCGAGCCAGACGGTGTTTATGCCCTGAATGACCTTCGCGAACCCGCGCCGCTCCTCTCGGGTCGCAAGCTAAGGACTCTCTGATCAAGTTGACCTCGCCCCGGTCACGGAATGGCATGTAGAGCCGGTTCGGACAACCGGGACGACGGACATGCGGCAGGCGACGTTGGCGAGTGTGGGGTTCGAGCGTTACGCCAAGACGACGCGTCGGGCGGCATTTCTGGCCGACATGGAGCGGGTGGTGCCGTGGCTCGAACTGTGTGCCCTGATCGAGCCGGTTTATCCCAAACTAGCACATCAATTCCTTGGACCCAGCCGTATTGCTGGGGTTCCCTCGGTCATCGCGCATTCTGTACGGGTTCCGGTACAACTGGTTTCCGGGTGTCGGATCATGGCAGCACCGCGACGCGAGGTCGAGCTGGCCGTCTCAGCGGACGAGCTGGCGCGATTGCAGTCAATTGCGCGCTCACGCAAGGAGGCGGCGAGCCGGGTAGACCGGGCTCGGATGCTGCTCGCCTACCGCGACACGCCGTCGTTCTACGCGGTCGGGCGCGCGATCGGCGTGACGCATCAGACGGTCGAGCGGTGCCTGGACCGGGCGCGGTGGCTGGGCGTCATGGCGGCGCTCGACGACACTCCGCGTCCCGGGCGGGAGCCGGTGATCACGTCGGAGGCCAAAGCTTGGCTGATCAACTTGGCTTGCCGCAAGCCGGGGGAGTCGGGTTATCCGCATGAGCTGTGGACCACGCGGCTGCTGGCGAGCCACGTGCGCGACCATGGTCCGGCCGCCGGGCACGCCTGCCTCGCCAAGCTGGCGCAAGGCACGGTCTGCAAGCTGCTGGCCGCGAGCGACATCAAGCCGCACAAGGTCCGCTACTACCTTGAACGGCGTGACCCGGAGTTCGAGCAAAAGAAGGCCGACGTGCTCTGCGTCTATCGTGAAGTCGAGATGCGGCGTGCGGCAACGGACGGTAGTGGGGAGATGCTCGCCGTGATCTCCTATGACGAGAAGCCCGGCATCCAGGCGCTCGGCACCACCGCCGCCGATCTGCCGCCGCAGCCGGGCGAGCATGCGTGCCTGGCGCGCGACCATGAATATGTCCGCCACGGCACATTGTCGCTGCTGGCGGGCATCGACCTGCTGACCGGGAAGGTGCATGCGCGGGTCGAGAAGCGGCACCGCTCGGTGGAGTTCATCGCCTTCCTCAAGCAACTTGATGCCGCCTATCCCGGCGACACGGCGATCCGACTGATCCTGGACAACCACTCCGCCCACATCTCCAAGGCGACCCGGGCCTGGCTCGCCACGCAGCGCGCGGGTCGGCTCAACTTCGTCTTCACGCCCAAGCACGGCTCCTGGCTCAACCTGATCGAGGGCTTCTTCTCCAAGCTGGCCCGCTCCGTCTTGCGCCATATCCGCGTCGCGTCCCAGCAAGAACTGAAGGACCGCATCATGGCCGCCATCCACGACATCAACCGCGCACCGGTCATCCATCGCTGGACCTACGGCATCAACGAAGCCACGACCGCGATATGAGTCGCTCCTCGGAAGCGGTGTACTAGGCAATGGCCGCCCGCCGGTCGGGCTGGAGCGGATGCTGCGCATCTACTTTCTGCAGCAGTGGTTCAATCTGTCGGATCCGGCGGTGGAGGAGGCACTGTATGACTCGGCGGCGATGTGGCGCACCGCGCCGGCTCGTTGGTCTGCGTGCTTCGGGCAAGCATGGTCGCCTCAACGGCATCCTGCTGTGTGACGACGAACGCTCGGAAGTCGGGCCAGTCCGCCGGCGTGCCGTGCAGGTACCGGACTGCCGCGAGAAGCAGGTTCGGCTGTCGCTTGGCTACGGGCAGCCGTGTTAGGAAGCCCAAAATCTCCAAATCTTCCGCGATGCTTCGAGCTAGATTTTCGTAGAGTGGGGAACGTCCGTGTGCCTCGCGATCGGCGAAATTGCGATAGCGAGCCGCAACGAGGACATTCTCCACCTCAAACTCCCATCACCTCAATTCCGAGCGATCTGGCCGCAGCACACAGTTCCCGATCGAGAGATGCCAGCGGCAGGCTTCGGCGCTGCGCCAGTTCCAGATACAAGGCATCGTAAATCGTCAAGCCGAAACGAGTTGCCAGGCGAGTCGTGGTCGTCCAGACATAGGTGTTCGTGTCGGCATCGGTCACGATCGTCATCAGGGCCAGATCGGCCAGCGCGGCGTCGCGAAAGGCAGCGGCGGTCCGCCCGCGCCGCACGCCCGATTGCAGGCCGTTCGCGACCTCGGCTGGCCAAATGGCCGGAACCCAGGCTTGGGTGTCAGCGATCCGATCGAATACCTGCTCAATTGCTGGCGTGACTTCGTCGGAATAGATTCGCGCGAGCGTGGCGGAGCTGTCGAGCACCAAGGTCATTCCCGACCTTCATCGCGCAGAGCCTTCCATTCCTGCCAATCGAACGGCTGGTTGAGCGCCGCCGCCCGGGCGCGGATTCGCGCCAACGCGGCGTGCGCCTGACTCGAAGTCAAGGACGCGCGTGCTCGGCACCAGCCGCGCCACGGCTTTGCCGCGGCGCGTAATGACGATTTCCTCGCCGGCCTCGACCCGATCCAGCAAGGCGCCGAGCTTGGTCTTTGCCTCGAAGGCGCCTATTTCGTCCATGAGACCAACCAGTCTATTGCCTAGTCTATCTGGACCCTCGCCAGTCTCATGTCCAGGCAGCGATTTGCCCTACAGCGCCCCCCCGCGCCGGCCCGCCATCGCCCCCAGCCGCAGGCGAAGCGCGTTCAGCTTGATAAAGCCGTGTGCGTCCACCTGGTCATACGCGCCCTCGTCCTCCTCGAACGTCACGTGCTTCATCGAATACAGACTGTTGGGCAACTCCCGGCCGACCACCGTCACGTTGCCCTTGTAGAGCTTCAGCCGCACCTCGCCCGTGACCGATCCCTGGCTCGCGTCGATCAGGGCCTGGAGCATTCTTCGCTCGGGGCTGAACCACAGCCCGTTGTAGATCAGCTCGGCGTAGCGTGGCATGAGCTGGTCCTTGAGGTGCGCCGCCTCGCGATCCAGCGTGATGCTCTCGATTCCCCGATGCGCCGCCAGCATGATCGTGCCGCCGGGGGTTTCATACACACCGCGCGACTTCATGCCGACAAAACGGTTTTCCACCAAATCGAGGCGGCCGATGCCGTTGGCCTTTCCCAGCTCGTTCAGCCGGGTCAGCACCGCGGCGGGCGAGAGCCGCGCGCCGTCGATCGCGACAGGGTCGCCACGCTCGAACGCGATGCGGATGACCGTCGCGCGATCGGGCGCGTCTTCGGGGCGGATGGTCCGCTGATAGACGATCTCGTCGGCCTCGACTGACGGATCTTCGAGGATCTTCCCCTCCGACGAGGAGTGCAGCAGGTTGGCGTCGACGCTGAACGGCGCTTCGCCGCGCTTGTCCTTGGCGATCGGGATCTGGTTGGCCTCGGCGAACTCCAGCAGCCTGGTGCGACTGGTCAGCTCCCATTCCCGCCAGGGCGCGATGATCTTGATGTCGGGCTTCAGCGCGTAATAGCTAAGCTCGAAGCGGACCTGGTCGTTGCCCTTGCCGGTGGCGCCGTGCGCGACGGCGTCGGCGCCCACCTCCTCGGCGATCTCGATCTGGCGCTGGGCGATCAGCGGGCGGGCGATGGAGGTGCCGAGCAGATACTGCCCCTCATAGAGGGCGTTGGCGCGAAACATCGGAAACACGAAGTCCCGCACGAAGGTCTCGCGCAGGTCATCGACGAAGATCTCCGTCACACCGAACATCTCGGCCTTGCGGCGCGCGGGCTCCAGTTCCTCGCCCTGACCGAGATCGGCGGTGAACGTCACCACCTCGCAGCGGTAGGTGGATTGAAGCCAGCGCAGGATCACGCTGGTGTCGAGCCCGCCCGAATAGGCGAGCACGACCTTCTTCACGTCCCTTACCGCCATTCGCCACCTCCGCGCACGGCACGTGCGTAACCCCGCCGTCGGTCGGCGCGCAAGCCGGGGTGGCGCGCCACCATGCGCTGCGCGGGGCGGAGCGGCGTCGATCCGGCCGGCTGGATGGATCCCAAGGGGCGTGTGGCTGCGGTCGGCTCAACGGGTGCGGTCTCCGGCATTGCGAGAGCGAGCAGGGCGACGCCCGCCATCCCGATCCCGGCCAGAGCCGCGAAAGCCATCCGATCGCCGACCGCATCGGCGATCCAGCCGGCGAGCGAGGTCGAGATCGTCGCGCCGATGCCCGTCGCCAGCCCGAAGATGCCGATGCACAGATTGAATCGCCCGCGCCCGCGCGTCAGGTCGGCGGCGATGAGCGGCACCATGACGCCGAACACCGCGGCGCTGATGCCGTCCAGCGCCTGCGCTGTGACGATCAGCGCGGGGGCGGGCAGGATCGCGAACAGCGCGGCCCGCACCGGCAGCGCGGACCAACCGACCAGCAGCACCGTGCGGCGGCCCCACAGCATGGCTCGCCGGCCGACGAGCGGCGAAGACACCGCCACCACGGCCTGCGGCACCACGATGCAGGCGGCGATGATGAGGCTGGCATAGGCGCCCGCTTTGGCGGTGATGGTGCCCGCCGCGAGGGGCAGCATCGCGGCGTTGGCCATGTGGAACAACACGACGCACGCCCCGAAGGCGAGCAACCGGCGGTCGGCCAGGAGTTGGCCGAGCCCGCGCCAGTCGAAGCCGGTGCGCCGCCTCGCCGCCCCCGGGCACGCCGCCGACGCGGGCTCCTTGCCGATGCGATGTAGCGCGAACAGCGCGGGCGCAGCGAGCGCCGCCGTCAGCAGGAACACCGAACGGGTGGAGACATAAGTGCCGATCGCGCCCATCACCGCCGCTGCCGCGCCGTTGCCGATCGCGGCATAGCGCGCGTTGCGGCCCAGCCGTTCGGGAAGGCCGGCGTGGCCCACCAGTCGCAGGCTGACCGCGGCCACCGCCGGGGTCAGCACGCAGCTCGCGAAGCCATGCAGAATTTCGGCCACGGCCACCGGAAGCTGATAGGGCAAGAGCGCGAGCAGCAAGGCCGATAACGTGATCGCGCCGATGCCGCCCGCCAGTGCCGCCCGCTTGCTGCGCGCCGCATCCACCAGCGCGCCGGCCGGGATCTGGCTCACGATGGTCGCGACCGTACCGATGCTCAGCACCGCGCCGATCTGCAACTCCGTCCATTTGTGCGAGGCCAGATAGACGGCCAGGAACGCACCGAAGCCGGTTTGCGCGTCGGCGATGAAGAGGTTGAGAAGGTCAAGCGCGCGCAGGCCGCGAACGCGCGAGAGGATGGGAGGGATCCGCCGCATGCTCAATGCGCCGGCACGGGCTTGGCGGGCGTGGCGACGACCACAGGTGCCGGCTTGTCGGTCAGGCCCTTGTATTCGGGCATTGCCTGGATCTGATCGAGCGACAGATCGAGCGTGATCGGCACCTTCTCGTTCCAGGGCGCGAAGTGCAGCGTCTTCCAGGCGACCGCGATGCTGCGCATCCCGACGCCCATGAATCCGCCGATGTCGAGCACCGCGGCCTGCGGCTGGCCGGTGCCGTCCACCAGCACGTCGGTCAGCCGGCCGACCGGCTTGCCCTCCGGCCCGGTGACAATGCGGCCCAGGATCGCGACCACCTGATCCTTGTCGACCGGCTGTACGGTGGTCGGCGGCTTGGCTGGCGCCGACGGCTTGAGTGCGGGCGCCGGAGCGGGGCCGGCCGACTTCGCCGACGGCGCCGTCTCGGCGCGCGCGGCCTCGCTCAGGGCGACCAGCATGGCGAGCGTGGCGGCCGAACGTCGGGACAGCACGGGGTTCCTCCAGGGGCGATGGGCTCGCTTGGCCGGGTCACGCGTCGGGCGCCCGCCGATGTGGGAGCGCCGCGCCGACTGGCGGGAGCCCGGGATGCGAGCAGACTCGCGGTAGCTGGTGCTTGCGAAGCCGTGCCATCACGTTTTCATCACAAACACGAGACCTGCCTTCATTACAACAAATTCCTGAGTGCGACGTTCAAAATGGCCGCGCGGGCCGTTTCTTTCGAGAGATGCGCCACATCACCTTGCGCGGCGAGACGGATTTCACGGGCTGGCGGCAGGCCGCCCGCGCGCTGGCGGTGTCCGGGGTGCCGCCCGAGCAGGTGCGTTGGGGGGTGGACGGCAAAGCAGCCGCGTCAGCGCCGCCGAGAACCCCCTCGGAGGGCGGCTTCTCCGTCCCGCGTGCCTTGGTGACGCTCGCCGGGCTCGCGGTGCAGGCGCGCGATCCGGGACGCTTTGACCTGCTCTACCGGCTCATCTGGCGCGCCCAGGCGGGTGCGCTGGAGCTGGAGGACGATTCGGACGAGGAGGTGCGGCGCGTGCGGGGGCTGGCGCTGGCCGTTCGGGCCGAGGCGCATCGGATGCGGACTCAACTGCGGTACCTTGCCGTCGGGGAGCGGCGCATCGGCTGGTATCGGCCGGCGCATCATGTGCTGGAGGCGGACGCGCAGCTTGTGGCGCGCCGCTTCGCGAGTATCGCCGGCTCGATCCTGACGCCGGAGGCCAGCGCGCATTGGGACGGCGCCGGCCTGCGCTTCGGCCCCGGCGTCGAGGTCGCGGCGGTGCCGGACGACGCGGCCCTCGCGGCCTACTGGCGCAGCTACGGCGACGAGATGCTGGAAGCGGCGCGTCCCGGCACGAGCGTCCCCGAGGCGGAGGCGCTGGCCGAAGACCCGTGGCCGCCGGACCGGGCCTCGATCGGGCCCGTGGTGATGCCGGGGGACGCCGATGCCGACGTTGAGCAGGCCGCACGCGAGGCGTCGGATTGCCGCCGCTGCCCGCTCTATGCGCCGGCGACGCAGACCGTTTTCGGCGAGGGGCCGGCGGGGGCGCGCGCGCTGTTCGTGGGCGAGGTGCCGGGCGACCAGGAGGACGTGATCGGCCGACCCTTCGTCGGCCCCGCCGGGCAGTTGCTGGACCGCGCGATGCTGGAGGCCGGTATCGACCGGCGCGCCGTCTACGTCACGAATGCCGTCAAGCATTTCAAGTTCATCCCGCGCGGCAAGCGCCGGATGCACCAGACGCCGGACGCTGCCGAGGTGAAGGCGTGCGGCTTCTGGCTGGACGTGGAGCGCGTGCGCCTGCGGCCCGCGCTGATTGTCCTGATGGGCGCGACGGCGGCCCGTGCCGTGCTCGGCCGCGCCGTCACCATCGGGCGCGAGCGGGGGCGGCCGTTCCGCCTATCGGAGACGGAAACCGGATTCGTGACGGTGCATCCTTCGTTCCTGCTGCGGGTGCCGGACGCCGAGGCGAAGCGCCGGGAGTACCGGGCGTTCGTCGAGGACTTGCGGCGTGTGGCGGGCCTGATGCAATCGAAGTGAGAACCCGGGCGTAACAGGCTCTCTACCCCCGCTGGATCAGCTCGATCGACACGTTCTCTGGCCCGCGCAGGAACGCGATGCGCACGCCCGGCCGGGCCGTCGTGGGGTCCATCGTGAAGCGCACGCCCTTTGCCTTCAGCTCGGCGGCGGCGGCGTCGATGTCGGGCACCGTCAGGCCGATATGCTCCAGGCCCATGTAGGGAGCATCCGGCGCCGGCCTGGTCTCGACGGAAGGGTTGGCCGGCGCGACGAACACCTTCTGGCCGCCGCCCAGCAGCAGATCGACGCGCGGGGGACCACCGGGCTGGGGCGTGTGGATCACCTCCGCGCCCAGCATCTGCTGGTACCAGCGTGCCGTCGCCTCCGGGTCCGGACTGCGGAGATGGATGTGCTCCCAGGTGAAGGTGGCCATCTTATGTCCTCCCGCTATTTCGGTCTGCCCAATTAGCTCACCGAACCGCGTACGCGGCAAGAGAAGGTCGGCCTTCCCAACGCCGCCGCCCGGCGTCACACTCCGTCCATGTCGCGCCGCCTCGTCGAGATCACCCCGGATCTGATGCTGCGGGCTTATCGCCACGGATTGTTCCCGATGGCGGAGACGCGCCGTGGAGACCGGCTATACTGGCTCGACCCGGAACGGCGCGGGGTTCTGCCGCTCGATCGCTTCCATCTCTCGCGGCGGCTGATGCGGACCGTCCTGTCGGGCGGGTTCGAGATCGCCGCCGACCGCGATTTCGCCGCGACGATCGCCGGCTGCGCCGCCGCCGCGCCAGGGCGGGAAGACACCTGGATCAACCCGCAGATCGAAGCCCTGTTTATCGAACTGCACCGGATGGGCGCGGCGCATTCGCTGGAGTGCCGGCGCGAGGGTCGGCTGGTGGGCGGGCTCTACGGCGTCGCCCTCGGCGGGGTCTTCTTTGGCGAGAGCATGTTCAGCACCGTCCGGGACGCCTCCAAGGTGGCGCTCGTGCATCTGGTGGCGCGGCTGCGCGCGTCCGGCTTCCGCCTGCTCGACACACAGTTCGTCACCGCGCACCTGGCGCAGTTCGGCGCTCGGGAGATCCCGCGCGAAGAGTACCGCGTCCTGCTCGCCGTCGCGCTTGACACGCCGGCGCGATGGGTCACCGAGCTGGGCTCCGCGAGAGTGGACGCCGAGATCCGGGCTCTGGACATGTCGGCGATTCGGGCAACGTAAGGCGCGCTGACACCATGTCTTGACGGCCCTGCCGGCGAGGCGCCGCCGGCTCCGTAGCCTGTTCTCATACGAACCGCGCCAGCCGTACCGCCGTGTGCCCGCGGTTCGGGCGCAGGCTCGGCATCACCAGCAGGCACTCGTCGTGCGGGGTGCGTATTTCCGTGCCGCCGTCGAGCGCGATGAGCGTATTACGCCGGGGGATGATGTCGCCGCCGCGCCAGGGCTGGACGAAGGCGAAACTGCCGGTCGCCGCCGTCACCGCTTGCGTCACCTCCGCCACGCGCTGGCGGGCGCGGCGCGGGCGGGGCGGCAGGGCGGGCGTTTCGGGGGCCATGCGCAAGTGGTGCAGCACGCCGGCAATGGCGGCCAGGGTCGTGTCCACCGTCGACGGTTCCCAATGCTGGCCGGCCTCGATCAGGTTAGCCGCGAATGGGGTCGCGTGATCGCTGAAGCGTGCATAGTCGATCAGTCTTGGGCCGCCGGCGTGGCCGTGGTCGGAGACCACCAGATGCGGCACGCCGATCCCGCGAGCGAGCCGCCGGCCCTTTTCCGTTCCGCCACTCAGCATCAGGGGATCGGACGCCCATAGCATGGAGTGCAGGTCGAGCAGCACGTCCACAGTCTCGATTAGCGGACGGATCTCGCGCGCCCGCGCCAGCTCGTTCGATCGGCGCGGCCCATCGAGCGTGCCAGCGTCCCAGACGCGGTTGATGTCCTCGTCCACGAAGCGCGACAGCGTCGGCTGACGCGGGTCGAAACGCTGGAAGGCGGCGAGATTGACGAACCCGAACGTCAAGCGCCCCCGCGTCGGCGCGAGACGAGCGCGCAGCAGCCGATCGAGCGCGATGGCGCCGGCGATCTCGTTGCCGTGCGACAGCGCGAGCAGGGCGACATGCGGGCCCGGAATTGGGCTCGCGCGCGTGGTGAATCCCGGCACGCCGGTATTGCCCTCGTGCCAGGGCCGGATGTCCGGCGCGGCGAGCCGCACGTCGAAGCGCGGCACGATCATCGACGTGAATTCGGGCGCGGTCACGCGGCCAGTCGATCCGTCAGCGCGCGGATGAAGGCGTCGCACGCAACGAGTTCGCTCTCGGCGATCCATTCATCCGGCTGGTGCGCCTGTGCGATGTGGCCGGGTCCGCAGATGATCGTGGGAATACCGGCAGTCTCATAGAATCCGCCCTCGGTGCCGTAGCTGACCTTCCCGGTGCTGTTGGAGCCTGTGAGCTGCTTGACCAAGGTGGCCAGGTCGTGATCGGGAGGCAGCGACATGCCCGGCATGTTCACCAGCACCTCGTAGGCGAACCCCGTCTCGGGGCTGACCGCCTTCATCGCCGGCTCGATCGTGCGTGCGACATGGGTCCGCAGACGCTCGACCTCGCGCTGGGGGTCATCGGCGGGAATGTAGCGCCACTCCATGACGAACTCGGCGCGTTCGGGGATGATGTTCAGGATGGTGCCGCCGTAAACCGTGCCGACGTGGATCGTGGTGTGCGGCGGGTCGAAGCCATCCTCAAACGGGCCTGTGCCCGCGAAGCGCCGGGCTTCGCCGGCGACATAAGCGATCGCCTCGGCGGCGGCATGGACGGCGTTGACGCCCTTGGCGGGGTCGCTCGAATGGCCGGGCTTGCCGCGCACGCGCACCTCCAAGTTCAGCTTCCCCTTGTGCGCCAGAATCGGCTGCATCCCCGACGGCTCGCCCACGATGCACAGCGCGGGCTTCAGGTTGGAGTCCGCCAGGTCCTGGATCAGCCGCTGCGCGCCGGCGCAGCCGACTTCCTCGTCATAGGAGATGAACAGGTGCAACGGTTTCGTCAGGCGCCGCGCCCGGATCGCCGGCACCGCCGACAGGCAGGCCGCGACGAAGCCTTTCATGTCGCAGGCGCCGCGCGCATGGAGCCGCCCGGCCTCGCGCCGCAGCGCGAACGGATCGGCGCTCCATGCCTGCCCGTCGACGGGAACCGTGTCCACATGTCCCGAGAGGGCGATGCCGCCCGGCTCGAGCGGGCCGATGACGGCGTGGAGGTTGGCCTTGCTGGCGTCGTCGTTCGGTACTGACGCGATAGGGTACGCCGTGCTGGTCCAGATAGGCGCGGACGAAGCCGATCAGCCCGAGGTTGGAATTGCGGCTCGTGGTGTCGAACGCCACCAGCCGCTCGAGCAGTTCGACGGTGGATAAATTCGAGGAGTTACCGGCTTGCCCCATCATGGGGACAGTCTATACAGCCGGCGCCCACCGGCAACCGCGCCGCCCTCACGCCTGCCGTTGGCAACTATCACGCAACAAGACCGAGCGCGCGTGTCCTCTGCCCTGCCGCTACTGCACCGTGCCTGGCGTGCGCTGCCCACCAATGGGCGTCGGCGCGTTCTGGCGCGCGCCGCCGCGCTTCTCGCCCCGCGTATCACTCAACCCGCGCCCGCCCCGAGCGGCGGCGTCATCGTCGCGGGTGAGCTGACCCGCGCCTCCGGCCTCGGCGAGAGCGCCCGGCTCATGCTGCGCGTGCTGCACACATTGGGCATTCCGGCCTGGCCGCTCGACATCGGCAAGCTGTTGCCGGCGCATCGCGCGGATATGCCTCTGCCGCCGATCCCGGATGGGCCGCCGCCCGGCGCGGCGCTGGTTCTGCATGTGAATGCGCCGATGCTGCCGCTGGTGCTCGCGCGCCTGCCGCGCACCGTCGTTCGCGGACGGCGCGTGGTCGGGTACTGGGCCTGGGAGCTGCCGGTGGTTTCACCCGATTGGCAGGCCGGCGCGAACTTCGTCCATGAGGCATGGGCGCCGTCGGATTTCACCGCGAGCGCGATCGCCCCGTTGGTGGGCGGCCGGGTGCGGATGGTGCCGCATCCGCTTGCCGTGGCGCCGCCCGGGCCCGCCGCGCTTGATCGCGCTGCACTCGGGTTGCCGGCGGGCGCGCTGGTGGTGCTCGTCGGGTTCAATCTGTCGTCGTCGTTCGAACGGAAGAATCCGCTCGCCGCAATCGCGGCGTTTCGCCAGGCGTTCGGCGAACGGACCGATCGCCTGCTGGTCGTGAAGGTCGGCAACCCCGCCCATGCGCCGGCGGACTTCGCGACGATCGAAGCCGCGGTCGCCGGCGCGCGGAACATCCGCCTGGAGCCTCGCACCCTCCCCGCCACGGAGGCGCATGCCCTGACGCAAGCCGCCGACATCGTGGTGTCGCTGCACCGAAGCGAGGGCTTCGGCCTGCTGCCGGCCGAGGCGATGCTGCTCGGCCGCCCGGTGATCGCCACCGGCTGGTCGGGCAACATGACGTTCATGGACGACGAATCCGCGGCCCTGGTCGGCTACCGCCTGGTGCCCGCGCGCGACCCGCGCGGGGTGTATGCAGTGGCGGGCGCGACCTGGGCCGAACCAGATGTGGCGCAGGCGGCTGACTGGCTGCGCCGGCTGGCCGACGATCCGGGGTTGCGCGCGCGTCTGGGCGCGGCCGGGCGTGCGGCCGCCCAGGCGCGGCTAGGTTCCGCACCGTTGGCGGAGGCCGTGCGGTCGCTGGGATTACCGACGTGAAAATCCTGGTCTGGCAGTGGGGACGACGCGGCGGCGGCCCGCGCTTCGCGGCGTGTCTGGCGCAGGGGTTTGCCGCGCTGCCGGGAATCGAGGCGATGCTGGCGCTTTCGGCTGGGGCGGAGATGATGCGTGCGCCGGACGCGCCGCGTTGCGATGCTTGGTTGCCGCTTTATCGCGGAGTGCCCGGCCTCGCATGGCGGGCGCTCCAGGCGCCGTTGTTCGTGGTGCGCGCCACGCGATGGCTGCGCCGGACCGCCCCGGCGCTTGCGGTATGCGCCTTGCCCGGCCCGCTCGACCTGCTGATGGCGGCAGCCTTGCGCCGGGCGGGAATCCCGATGGCGGTGGTGGTGCATGACGCCGACCCGCATCCCGGCGACGGCTATCCGTTCCTGTTCAGCCTCAATCGCGCGCTGATACGCCGGGCGGACGGGGTCATCGCGCTATCTGATCATGTCATCGACCGATTGCGCACGCAGGGCGTCCTGCGTCCCGGCGTTCCGCTGGTGCGCGCCGTCCATCCGCCTTACGCCTTCGGCGATGCGCCGCCGCCGGGCGCCCACGGCGGCGCTCTGCGCGTGCTCAGCTTCGGGCGGCTTCTGGCCTACAAGGGCCTCGATCTGCTGGCCGAGGCGCTCGGCCGGCTCGGTCCACGTGACATGCTGGTGCGCGTCGTCGGCCAGGGGCCGGAGAGCGCCGCCCTTGCTGCGCTGCGGGCGTTGCCGGGCGTGCAGGTCGAGAACCGGTGGGTGGAGGAGGCCGAAATCGGCGCCTTGATCGCCTGGGCCGACCTGCTCGTGCTGCCGTATCGCGAGGCCAGCCAGAGCGGCGTCGCCGCCGCCGCGCTTGCCGCCGGGCGCTTCGTGCTGTCCACCCGCGTCGGCGGCCTGGAACAGCAGCTCGGCGCCGAGCCTCTGGCTGTCCTGTGCGAGCCGGACGCGGAGAGCATCGCCGCCGCGCTGGAACGATTTCTCACCGCGCCCGCGCCCGTCGTTGCCGGCACGGACGCCGCCGCCGCATGGCGCGATTTCGGGAGGCGCGTGCTGGACGGCCTCTCGCCAGTGCTTCCCATCCGGACCTGATCGGCCTCACGCAGTGTTCTCCACGTGGGCCATGATCGCGTCTGTCTCGGCGGGCGTGCGCGCGGTGTGCAGGGCGAGCCGGATTACCGAGAGCGCGGACCGGGTGAGGGTTCTGTTCACCTCGCGGTCTTGCATCGGCCGCCTCGCTGGCTTCAGCTGACGACCACCTCCCCGTTTCGGCCAGGAGCACCGATGACCGTCCGCATCGCCGACATCCGCGAGATCACGCGCCCGATCAGCTCCAACATCCGCAACGCCTACATCGACTTCAGCAAGATGACGTCGAGCCTGGTCGCGGTCGTCACCGACGCCGTGCGCGACGGCAGGCGCGTCGTCGGCTACGGCTTCAACTCGAACGGCCGCTACGGCCAGGGGGGGCTGATCCGGGAACGGTTCGCGCCGCGCATCCTGGAGGCCGATCCGGCGACGCTGCTGGACGATTCGGGCGCGAACCTCGATCCCGACCGCATCTGGACCGCAATGATGAAAAACGAGAAGCCGGGTGGTCACGGCGACCGGTCGGTCGCGGTCGGCACGCTCGACATGGCGGTGTGGGACGCGGCGGCGAAGATCGCCGGCAAGCCGCTGTTCCGCTGGCTGGCCGAGCGGCACGGGCGCCAAGCCGATCCGCGCGTGTTCGTCTATGCCGCCGGCGGCTACTACTACCCCGGCAAGGACCTGACCGCGCTATGCGCCGAGATGCGCGGCTATGTCGATCGCGGGTACACCGTCGTGAAGATGAAGATCGGCGGCGATCCGATCGACGAGGACCGGCGGCGGATCGAGGCGGTGCTGGGCGAGATCGAGGGCGACGCGGAACTGGCGGTCGACGCGAACGGCCGGTTCGATCTGGAGACCGCGATAGCCTACGCGAAGATGCTGCGGGATTATCCGCTGTTCTGGTACGAGGAGGCAGGCGACCCGCTAGATTACCAGCTTCAGGCGGCGCTGGCCGAGTTCTACCCGGGACCGATGGCCACGGGAGAGAATCTGTTCAGCCATCAGGACGCGCGCAACCTGATCCGCCACGGCGGAATGCGCCCGGACCGCGACTGGCTGCAATTCGACTGCGCGCTGTCATACGGTTTATGCGAGTACCAGCGCACCTTGGCGATGCTGAGCGAGGCCGGCTGGTCGTGGCGCCGCTGCATCCCGCATGGCGGGCACCAGATGTCGCTCAACATTGCCGCCGGCCTGGGATTGGGCGGCAACGAGAGCTACCCGGAGGTCTTCCAGCCCTACGGCGGCTTTCCCGACGGCACGCGCGTCGAGGGCGGGCACGTGATCCTGCCCGATCTGCCGGGGATCGGGTTCGAGGCGAAGGCGGATTTGTACTCGGAGATGCGCAGGTTGGCGGAGTAGCTCACCGCTTTTCACGCTTGCACATAACGATGCTCGCTCAATATGTAGTGACATTCACTACGCGGAGCGACCCCATGGACCAAGCAATCTCGGCGGCTGAGGCGAACCGCAGCTTTTCGCGCATTCTCCGTGAGGTCCGCGACGGCGGCTCCTACGTCGTCACCGCGCACGGAAAGCTGGTTGCCCGGATCATTCCCTGCAACGCGGCGGATGCCTCGCGCGCCGCCGCGCAAGCCGCCCTTCTACAGCGACTGCGGGCGCAGTCGGGTCACGATGTCGGACGCTGGAGCCGCGACGAACTGTATGAGCGCTGACCTTGGCGGTCGCGCTCGACACGAACGTCCTGGCGTATGCTGAAGGAGTGAACGGCGGCGAGCGTCGAGTTTCGGCGATCGCCGTGCTGGAGGAGTTCGGGCCAGGCGGCATCGTCATCGCGGCGCAGGCGCTGGGCGAATTGTTCGCGGTGCTCACCCGCAAGGCCCGGTGGCCTGCCGAGGAGGCCCGGAACGCGGTGCTCGGCTGGCACGCGTCCTTCCCTCTCGTGGCGACGTCGGAGAGCGTTCTGCTGGATGCCATGGAACTCGCCGCCAGCCACCAATTCGCTCTCTGGGACGCGATCATGGTAGCCGCCGCGAGCCAGGCGGGGTGCCGCTTGCTACTGTCCGAAGACATGCAGGACGGCTTCATCTGGCGGGGCGTGACGATCCGCAACCCGTTTGCCTCGAGGGCTGACGAAAACGCACGGTAGGCTCGCACCGCGACCCGGATTTCCATGCTCCCGCATCGTTCGATTACGTTCGCCCCATGAAGCGCGGCGGCTCCAATGGCAAGGATTTCAGCTCCGGATGGGCCTTGATGTGCGCGCTCAGCCGCGAGTGGTACGTCGAAACCTCTTCGTTCGGTCGTTGCGCGGCCTCCGCCGCCGAGATCTCCACGCGGCTGTAACGTTTTCCTGGCGGCGGAGCGAAGCCTCCAAAGACGGTATTTCCCAGCTTCACAGGAGGATGGGTGGCGGCAACCCCAAAATGGCGCGTCGGAAACCGAAACGCCGCGTCAGCAACGCCGGGGTGAAAAAGTCATTACCATGGCGAACGCCGTCGCGGCGGCGAGCCTCAGCTCCGCACCGCCGGCTTTTCGCGCGCCGTGCGCGGCACCCCCGCCGGGGTGGCGTCGCGGCGCAGGCGATGCTCGCCCAGGAACAGCAGGATGGGCGCCGCGATGAAGATCGACGACGACGTGCCGACCACGATGCCGAACAGCATCACCCACGCGAAGCCCGAGATCGACTGGCCGCCAAACAGCGCGAGCGGCAGCGCGGCGAGGAACACCGTCATCGACGTGCCCAGCGTGCGGTTCAGCGTCTCGTTGATCGAGAGATCGATCAGGTCGCGCAGCGGCATGGTCTTGTATTTGCGCAGGTTCTCCCGCACCCGGTCGTACACCACGACCTTGTCGTTGGTGGAGTAGCCGAGCACCGTCAGGATCGCCGCCACCATCACGAGATCGAAGTCGAACCTTGTGACCGCCAGGAACCCGATCGCCTTGGTGACGTCGAGAATCAGCGTGACCACGGCCCCGACGGCGAACTCCCACTCGAAGCGGAACCAGATATAGACGAGGATCATCAGCAAACTGAGCGCCAGCGCGAGCAGCCCGTTGCGGAACAGCTCGGCCGACACCGACGCGCCGATCGCTTCGGTGCTGAGGATCTTCGTGCCGGGCGCGACCGCCTCCAACGCCTCGCGCACATGGGTCACCGCGAGCTGCGTTGAATCCGCGCTCGGCTGGCTGCGGATGCGGATGAGGACCTGATCGGGGCTGCCGAAACGCTGCACGCCCTCCTCGGGCACCTGGCGCGCCGCCAGTGCCGCCCGGATGGCGGGGATGTCGGCCGTCGGCGTCGGCGTGCGCGCCTGCATGACCACGCCCCCCGCGAAATCGATGCCGAGATGCAGGCCGGGGTGAACGAACAGGATGATCGAGGCGGTCGAGAGGATCGCCGAGACGATCAGGCCCATGAAACGGCCGCGCATGAAGTGGATGCGCGTGCCGTCGGGGACCAGGCGAAACATGGGACGGAGCAGCATGGATCAGACCCCCTCGCCGTCATGGCCGGTCAAAAGGCGAAATGGGGAAGGCAGTGTCATGGAGCGCAATATCAGACCGGAAGCAGCCGAGGCCGATGCCCCACGTACCAGCGCGAGACCAGCAGGCGTGTGAGCAGCCAGGCGGTGAAGAGAGAGGTCGCGATGCCGACGGTGATCGTAACCGCGAAGCCGCGCACCGGGCCGGAGCCGAAGATGAACAGCATGACATGGGCAAGGAACGCCGTGGCGTTGGAATCGAAGATGGTCCGGTAGGCGCGGGAGAACCCGTGCTCCAGCGCCGCCAGCGGCGGGCGCCCGAGCTTCTGTTCCTCGCGGATGCGCTCATTGATCAGGATGTTGGCGTCCACCGCCATGCCCAGCGTGAGCAGGATGCCCGCCATGCCGGGAAGCGTCAGCGTCGCCTGCAGCAGCGACAGCACGGCCAGCATCATGATCAGGTTCACGATCAGCGTCAGGTTCGCGAACCAGCCGAACAGGCCGTAGAAGAAACCCATGAAGGCGATCACCAGCACGAAGCCGACGCCGAGCGAGATGGCGCCCGCCCGGATCGCGTCGGCGCCCAGCTCGGGGCCGATCGTGTTCTCCTCCACCACGGTCAGGGGCGCCGGCAGGGCGCCCGCGCGCAGCAGCAGCGCGAGGTCGGAAGCGCTTTGCGCGTTGAAGCTGCCGCTGATCTGCCCGCGCCCGCCGGTGATCGGCTCGCGGATCACCGGCGAGCTGATGACCTTGCCGTCCAGCACGATCGCGAAGGGGCGACCGACATTGGCACGCGTGATGTCGGCGAAGCGCCGCGCGCCGACGGCATTAAAGGTGAAGTCCACCACCCATTGCCCGGTCTGCTGATCGGTCCCCGCCCGCGCGTCCGTCAGGTCGCCGCCGTCCACATCGACGCGGGTTCGCACGGCGATCTTCTGGCGCGGGTCGCTCTGCATCGGCAGGAATTCGACGCCAGGCGGCGGGGTGCCGGCGGTCGAGGTGACGGCCGGGTCGACGAGCTGGAACGTCATGTGCGCGGTCTTGCCGAGCAGCGTCTTGATGCGCTCGGGATCGCCCACGCCCGGAAGCTGGACCACGATCCGGTCCTGGCCCTCGCGCGAGACCTGCGGATCTACCACGCCGGTCTCGTCGATGCGCCGGCGCACGATCTCGATCGACTGCTGCACCGCCGCCACCGCCCGTTCGTTCAACGCCACCGGCGAGAGTTGCAGCAGGATCGTCCCGCCCGCCTGGGTGGTGATGTCGAGGTCGGGAATGTTCATCGATCCCTGGGTCTCCACCAGGGGTTTCAGGGCCGCCGCCGCCGCCTCGGTGCGCGCGGGATCGCGCACCTGCACGACAATGCGGTGCGCGTCGGGCTGCGCCGCCACGGATTTGTAGAAGATCTCGGACTTGCGGAGCTGCTCGCGCGCCGCATCGGTCAGCCCGGCCAGCCGCTCCTTGATGACCGAGTTCATATCGACCTGCATCAGCAGGTAGCTGCCGCCCTGGAGGTCGAGGCCCAGCCGGACGGTGCGCCACGGCAGCCACGCGTTCGGAGCGCGCCCCGCGTTCGGGATGCAGAGAAGCGCCGCCAGCAGACAGGCGCCGAGGATCGCGAGCGTCTTGGCGCGGCTGAAATAGAGCATCTAGGCAGGCGGCTCCGGGTCAAATGGGCGCGCGGCAGAATGGCGAGGCGGCCTGACGCACGCAACCCCGCCCCCGGCGGCCTGCGCCCCACAGGCGGGGCTGGCGGCGCGCCCGGGGTTCGGATACCCCGGTGCGCAGCGAAATGCGACTGGAACTTTGCTCATGACCACCCGCGCCTTGCGCGTCGGCGTCGCCGGCACCGGGCATTTCGGCCGGTATCACGCGCTGAAGCTCGCGGCCTCCGCACGGGCCGAGCTGGCCGGGGTGCATGACCGCAACCCCGCGCGCGCGGCCCTGGTAGCCGCCGAGGCCGGAGTGCGCGCGCTTGATCTGCCGGGCCTGCTCGACGCCTGCGACGCCGTGGTGATCGCGGTGCCGGCGGCGGCGCACCATTCAATCGGCATCGCCGCGCTCCGCGCCGGGCGGCACGTTCTGATGGAAAAGCCGATCGCGGCGAGCCTGGATCAGGCCGACGAGCTCGCCGTCATGGCGGCCGCCGGCGGGCTGGTGCTTCAGGTCGGGCACCTCGAACGGTTCTCAGCCGCGCACGGCGCCATCCTGGCCCGCGCCGGGGCGCCCCTCTACATCGAGGCCAGCCGGATCGGCCCGTTCAAGCCGCGCGGCACCGACGTCTCCGTGGTGCTCGACCTGATGATCCACGACCTCGACCTGGTGCTGGAGCTGGTGGGCTGCCCGATCGTGGCGGTGGACGCCGTCGGCGCCCCGGTCGCCAGTGCGCGCGAGGACATGGCCAGCGCGCGCCTGCGCTTCGCCTCGGGCGCAGTGGCGAGCATCACCGCCAGCCGCGTCGCGCCGCGCGTCGAGCGGCGGATGCGGATCTTTGGCGCTGAGGGGTGCGTCAGCATCGATTTCGCCGCCCGCCGGCTGAGCGTGATCGCGCGTGGCAGGGGCGAGTCCATTTCCGGGCTGCCGGGCTTCGGGTCCGAGACGGCATCCTGGGAGGAGCACGACGTACTGGAGGCCGAGCAGGCGGCGTTCATCGCCGCCGTGCTGGACGGTGCGCCGGTCCCGGTGGATGCCGCCGCCGGGCGTCGCGCGCTGGAAGCGGCGTTGCGCGTCGAGGCGGCGATCGTCGAGGCGCGTGGCCGGATGCACGGCTCAGGTTTGCTCAAGAACCTCGAGGACGGCTTCGGCGGCGGCTTCTGAGGGACGCAGCCCGCCGGCCGGGCGGAGTCTCTCCAGCACCGTGCGAAATCCGGCGCGCTGCGCCGCCGCCGCCGCCGGATTTTCCAGCAGCGCGGCAAGCTCGCCGGCGACGCGGTCGGGCGTGCAGTCCTGCTGCATCAGCTCGGGCACCAGCCCCAGCCCGGCCTCCCGCCCGATGCCCGCGGCGAGAAGGTTCACCAGAGCGGCATACCGAACCGTGAGCAGCCGCCGCGCGATCACCCCCGTCAGCGGGTTCACGCGATAGGCCACCAGCATCGGCACGCCGGCCATCGCCAGTTCCAGGGTGGCGGTGCCCGACTTGGTCAGCGCGGCGGCGGAGGCGGCGAAGGCGTCGTGCTTGCCCCCCTGTTCGCCGATCAGCAGCGGCCGGACGGGCCAGGTTTCGGCGCCGGCCCGCACCGCATCGGCGACCGGCCCGGCGAGCGGCACCGCCGGCACGACGGCCGGCCCGGGCAAGCGGCGCAGGGTTTCGCCCACAACCGGCAGCAGGCGCTCGACCTCCGAGCGGCGGCTGCCGGGCATGATCGTCAGGACGCGCGCGCCCGGCGGGAGGCCGTGGACGGCCCGGAACCGAACAGCGTCGCCTGAATCGGCGCCGCTTTCCAGCACCGGGTGGCCCACGAAGGTCGCGGGCAGACCGTGGCGGGCGAAGAACGCCGGCTCGAACGGCAGCAGACACAGCAGCCGGTCCCACAGCCCCGGATAGTGCCGCACCCGGCCCTCGCGCCAGGCCCAGACCTGCGGGGCGACGTAGTGGACGCGCCGGATGCCGAGCGGGGCGACGGCGCGCAGCACCCGCATCGCGAAGCCGGGGCTGTCGATGGTGACGACGAGCGCCGGGCGCCGCGCCGCAATGTCGGCAACGGCCTCGGCCAGCCGTCGCCTGAGCTGACGCAGCCGGGGCAGCACCTCCAGGAAGCCCATCAGAGCCAGTTCGCCGATCGGGAATAGGCTCGACAGCCCCTGGACCCTCATGGTGGTGCCGCCGAGGCCGGCGAAGCCAAGGTCAGGCCGACGCGCGCGCAGCGCCGCCATGAGCCGCCCGCCCAATACGTCGCCGCTCGGCTCGCCGGCGATCAGATAGATCAGGGGCAAGGCTCAGCCATGCGCGCCAGAGTTGTTATCAATCGCCCTTTATCCTGACCTATGCCGTCAAGCCCGCGCGCACCAAGTCCCGGGCCGACCGCCTTGTTCCCGGTTCGCGGGTGTGACGGGGGAATCGGTCAGAAATGAGGTCCGTTCACATCAGGCGTGTCAGAGCCATACAGCATCGCCGGGTCGACTTGAGGCTTCATGATCTCGACCAGCGCGCCGCCTCGGACAGCTCGGAAAAAGCAGCTCCGCCGCCCGGTGTGACAGGCGACGCCGGACTGGTCCACCAGGAGCAGAAGAGCGTCGCCGTCGCAGTCAAGGCGCAGCTCCTTCAGCTGCTGCACCTGCCCCGACGTTTCCCCCTTGCGCCACAGCGCGCCGCGACTGCGGCTGAAGTAGCACACGCGCCCCGTCGCCAGCGTCTCGGCCAATGCCGCGCGGTTCATCCACGCCATCATCAGGACCGCGCCCGTGTCGTGCTGCTGGGCAATTGCGGGCACGAGCCCAGCGGCGTCGAACCGAACCGCATCCAGCATCGCGGGCGGGGCGGCCATTTCATCCTTGCTCATGGATGCTATCTTGGGTTGGCGGCCCGCCGCGGAGAAGGACCGATCCGGGCGATGCTGGCCCGCGCTTGACGGAGGAATTGATGCCCGTGACCGCCGCGGCCGAGGCCGCCCTTGCCACGCGCCGCCGCGCCGTCTCCGCTGGCGCAGGCTTTTGGCACACCACGTTCATCGGCGCCAACCGCTACCGCCCGGATGCCGCGCCGCCGCCCGCCCCGGATGCGATCTATCCGGTGGCGTTCCTCGTCGAGCAGGACGCCGGCGCGATCGTCGGGGCGCATTTCCATCAGGCCGACCAGTTCCAGGTGATGCTGCGCGGCGGCGGGCGGCTGGGCACGCATGACGCCGGGCCGATCGCGGTCCACTTCGCCGGCGCGTTCTCGGCCTACGGACCGATCCGCGCGGGCGCGGAGGGCCTGCACTATTTCACGCTTCGCAACGGCTGGGACCCCGGTGCGCGCTACATGCCCGGCGCGCGCGCCGACCTGCCGCGATCCCGCCGGCATCGCATGGCCTTAGCCGGGCCCTTGCCGGAGCGGAGCGGGGAGGCGATCGGCCGGGAGACGGTCCTAGGCCCGGAGCCGGACGGGCTGGCCACCTGGCGCTGGCGTCTGTCCGAAGGCGCGCAACTGGACGGCCCAGACCCGGCGGACGGGCGCGGCCAGTTCTGGCTCGTGCTGGCCGGCGCTCTGTGGCGCGGCGAAACGCTCGGGCCGCGCTCCTGCGTGTTCGTCGGCCCCGAGGAACCCGGCCTGATCGGCACGGCAGGGGCGGGCGGGCTGGACGTGCTCGCCATGCAGTTCCCCCGCCGTCCCGCCGGCGTGCATTAAGGACGACATCGTGCGACCCCTGGAGGGATTCCGCGTCGTCGCGCTCGAGCACGCCCTCGCGGCGCCGCTCTGCACCCGCCACCTGGCCGACCTCGGTGCCGAGGTCCTCAAGATCGAGCGGCCGGGCGAGGGCGACTTCGCGCGCGGCTATGACAGCTTCGTGCGCGGGGTCTCGTCGTTCGTCGTCTGGCTCAATCGCGGAAAGCGCAGCGTGACGCTCGACCTCAAGAACCCATCCGCGCGGGAGGTGCTGGACCGCCTGATCGAGGGCGCCGACGTAATGGTGCAGAATCTCGCGCCGGGGGCAACGGCGCGGCTCGGCCTCGACTTCACGGCGCTTAGCCCGCGCTACCCGCGCCTGATCGTCTGCGACATCTCTGGCTACGGCGACGGCGGGCCGTTCGGGGACAAGAAAGCGTACGACCTGCTGATCCAGGCCGAATCCGGCCTCATCAGCGTCACCGGCACACAAGAGCAGCCCTCCCGCGTCGGCATCTCGGCGGCCGATATCGCGACCGGGATGTATGCCCAATCCGCCATCCTGGCCGCCCTGCTGCGCCGGGAGCGGACCGGGCAGGGAGCCAATGTCAAGGTCGCGATGCTCGATGCGTTGGCGGAGTGGATGTCCTATCCGATGTACCGCACGATTTACGGGAACTCGCCGCTACCGCGTCAGCCGCTGAACCATCCGGCTCTGGCGCCCTACGGCAACCATCGGGTGAAGGACGGCGAGGTGATCTTCGGACTCCAGAACGAGCGCGAATGGGCGACCTTCTGCACCAAGGTGATGGGTAGGCCGGACTGGATCGGCGATCCGCGCTATCGTGATAATAACACGCGACGCGAGCACCGCGCCGAACTGACGGGCGAGATCGAGGCATTCTTCGCCGACAAGACCGCCCTGGATGTCGTGGCGATGCTCGACGCGGCCGGCATTGCCAACGGCCGCCTCAATGACGCCCGCGCACTGTGGGAGCATCCGCAACTCGCCGCGCGCGACCGCTGGCGCGAGATCGCCACACCCGTCGGCCCGCTCCGTGCCCTGCTGCCGCCGGTGATCTTCACCGACACGGAGGCGGCGATGGGTGACGTCCCGGCGCTCGGCCAGCACACCGAGCAGGTGCTCGCGGAGTTGGGCTACGGACAGGCCGACATCGCCGCAATGCGCGCGGAAGGAGCGATATGACCGAGGCGTTCGACCCCGCGCAGCATCGCATGCTGCCCGAGCAGCGCTGGTTCGACGATTTCCGGCTGGGCGAGCGGTTCCTCCTGCCCAGCCGGACGATGACGGAGGCGGTGTTCCTCGCCTTCCAGGCGGCCAGCGGGGACAACCACCCGATCCATTACGACGTGGAGTACTGTCGCGCGCGCGGGATGCCGGGCCTGCTCGCGCATGGGCTGCAAACGCTCGCGCAGACCGCGCCCGGCGCGGGGTTGTTCCCGTTCATGACCGAGGAGGCGCTGGTCGGCTTCCTGGAGCAGTCGAGCCGCTTCCTCCGTCCGGTGTTTGCCGGCGACACGCTCTATACGGCGCTGGAGATCGACGAGCTGGCCCCGAACCGTACGACCGGCGTGGTCGGCCTGCGCAGCACGGTCCACAATCAGCGCCGCGAGCTGGCGCTGGAGGGGCGCCAGCGATACCTGCTGCGGCGCAGGCCTGGACGGGAGGAGACGGCATGAAGATCGCCGGCCACGATCCGCTGCGCCCGAGGCGATCGCGGCGCGGATGCGTGAGGCAGCCGGCGGCTGCGAGCCGGGCAGCATCTTCACCCTCCGCTCCGCGGCCATCGACATCGCGCTCTGGGGCATCAAGGGCAACGCGCTGGGTCAGCCGTTTTATCGGGAACCGAATACGAACCTGCATATCAGGCGGCCTGAAGGAGGCGAAGGCGGTGCTTCGGCATACGTGCCTGCCGAACCGGCAGGCGATCGGCCGACGCCGATATGATGCGCGCGCACTGGACATGCTTGTGCGGCTGGTTGCGGTCCACCACGATCGCATCCAGCCGCGCCCGGTCGGACGCATTCAGGATCACGCAAATCTCTTGTCCCATGCGTGTCGTTTCGCATGCCCTGACCCTACCGGGAATCCCCTGAATGCGTCAGAACACTAGCGACAGGCGGGCGGGCGCGACTGTCGTTGCACTTCGCGGCAGGCGCGCGCATTGTCGGGGCAGTCTTATCGCTCGCATCGCGGGAGCCCCACGCATGAACGGCGCCGAATCGCTCGTCCACACGCTGCTCGCCAGCAACGTCGATACCTGCTTCTCCAATCCCGGCACCTCCGAGATGCACTTCGTGGCGGCGCTGGACCGCATTCCGGGAATGCGCTGCGTGCTCGGCCTGTTCGAGGGCGTGGTGACGGGGGCGGCGGATGGGTATGCGCGCATGACGGGCCGGCCCGCCGCGACCCTGCTGCACTGCGGCCCCGGCCTTGCCAACGGATTGGCCAATCTGCACAACGCGCGCCGCGCCGCGACCCCGATCGTGAACATCGCGGGCGATCAGGCGACCTACCATCGCCCGCTTGACGCACCGCTGACGGCCGACACCGAGGGCTGGGCGCGCGGCGTTTCGGGCTGGGTGCGGACCGCGACCTCGTCGGCGACCGTGGGTCGTGACGCGGCGGTTGCCGTGCAGGCCGCGCGCACGGCGCCGGGGCAGATCGCGACCCTGATTCTGCCGGCCGACACCGCCTGGACCGACGGCGGCGTGGTGGGCGAGACGCTGCCGGTGCCGCAGCGGCCGCGGGCCGATCCGCACCAGATCCGGCAAGTCGCGGGCGTGCTGCGGCGAAGGGACAGGACGCTGCTCCTGCTGGGCGGCGACGCGCTCGCCGAGCCGGCGCTCGCGCTGGCGCACCGGATCGCGGCGCACACCGGGGCGGCGGTCATGGCGATGGGATCGAACGCCCGCATGGCGCGCGGGCAGGGGCGGCCGGCGGTCAACCGCATCCCCTATCCGGTCGATCAGGCGATTAAGGCGCTGTCGGGGTTCCGCCAGATCGTGCTGGTCGCCTGCCGCAAGCCGGTGATCTTCTTCGCCTACCCGAACAAGCCCGGCAGCCCGGTTCCCGACGACGCTGACATGCACATCCTCGCCCGGCCCGAGCAGGATCCCATGGACGCGCTGGCGCATCTAGCCGACGAACTGGGTGCCCCCCCGGCCGCCGTCCCCGATGCCGGATCCCGCCCGGAGCCGGCGCGTGGCGCGCTGAGCCCGGAGAGCTTCGCGCGCACCCTCGCCGCGCTGTTGCCCGACAACGCGGTGGTGGCCGACGAGGCGATCACCTTCGGCCGCGGCTTCTTTCCCGCCACCTACGCCGCCGCCCCGCATGATTGGCTCCAGGTCACGGGCGGCGCGATCGGCGGCGGAATGCCTCTGGCGACGGGCGCGGCGATCGGCGCGCCGGGCCGGCGGGTGGTCAATCTCCAGGCTGACGGCTCGGCGATGTATACCATGCAGGCGCTGTGGACCCAGGCGCGCGAGCGGCTGGACGTGACGACGGTGATCTTCTCCAACCGCAAGTATCAAATCCTGATCGGCGAGTTGGCCAACGTCGGCGCCAACCCCGGGCGCACCGCGATGGACATGCTGGACCTCGGCAACCCCGACCTCGACTGGACGGGGATGGCGCGCAGCATGGGCGTGGAGGCGGCACGGGCAGAAAGTTGCGAAGCCTTCGCCGATCTGTTCGCCCAGTCGATGGGTGCGAAGGGGCCATTCCTGATCGAGTTGCCGACGTAGAGGGCCAGAGGCCCGCCCGAGAAAAGGCCCCGGCCGAGGATCCGCGACTGGGGGGCGCCCCGAAATCGCGGATGCTCACCCGCGCTCGACCGCGTTGATTTCGGTCTCGGAGCGCGGGACGGCGGCGAGTTCGGCCAACGTGACCGGCTTCACCGGCGTCCGCAGCCGCAGATAGCCGATCTCGGCCGGTCCGACGCCCCGTGCGTCGGCGATCATCTCCGTCACGGTCAGGCCGCAGAGCCGGCCCTGGCACGGTCCCATCCCGCAGCGCAGGAACGCCTTCATCTGGTTCGGTCCCGCCGCGTGCAGCTCGCGCGCCGCCTCGCGGAGCTGCCGGCCGGTCACCTCCTCGCAGCGGCAGACGACGGCATCGGGCGGCGCCAAGCGCATGGCGCGGGAGGGGCGGTACAGCGCATCAAGGAACGCACGGCCGCGGGTGAAGCGTCGCAGGACCGCGCGGGGTGCGGCGGCGAGACGGTCCCGCGTCTCGGCGTCGATCGCCCCCAAGACGCGCGCCGCCTCCAGCACCGCCAGTTCGCCGCGCGCGGCAGCGGCTTCCGCGCCCAGGATTCCCGCGCCGTCGCCCGCGACCGCGATGCACGGAACGCTGGAATTCCCCCAGGCGTCGGTGTGCGGCTGCCAGCACGCCTGCGCCTCGTTCCACTCCAGCGCGCAGCCCGCCGCGCCGGCGAGGTTGACGTTGGGGGCGACGCCCTGGTGCAGCAGGACGATGCCGGCCCGAACGGTGCCGGCGCGCCTGCCGCGACGGTAGCTCAGCCGCTTCGCCTCGCCCTCGGGCGCGATCGCGATGTCGGTGACGCCGGCAATGACCTTCACCCGCCGGCGCACGCGCGCCATCAGGCGCAGCCCCCTCAGCGCATAGGGCGAGCGGAGAAAGCCTGGCAGGTGCCGTGCCGCGCGCCGCCGGTTCTCGCGCGGCGTGGTGTCCAGGATCAGGGAAGGGGCATGGCCGGCCGCGAGGTATTGGCTCGCCAGCAGCCAAAGAAGCGGCCCCATGCCCACCAGGACCACCGCGGCGCTGGGCACCATCCCGGACGCCTTCAGCAAGATCTGCGCCCCGCCGGCGGTCATCACGCCCGGCCGGGTCCAGCCCTTGATGGGGAACGGCCGCTCCAGCGCGCCGGTCGCCACGATGACGTGACGCGCCGCGACGATCCGGCTCTCGCCGCGCCGGGAGATGCCGAGCGTCGGCGTCTCGTCCAGATGCCGAGACGCTCGCCTCGGGCAGATAGTCCGCGGTGGCGGTGGCGAATGACCGCGCCAGGGTCGCGCCGCGCCAGTAGTCGGGGCCGAGCACGTCCTCGTGCCGCAGCCGCGTGGTGGTGACGGCGCGGTAGATCTGTCCGCCAGGCGCGAACGCCTCGTCGAGTACGAGCGCCGAGAGCCCCAGGCCCGAGGCCGCGATCGCCGCCGCCATGCCGGCGGGTCCGGCGCCGACGATGGCAAGGTCGTACGAGGTCTTCACGGCTTCGATTCCGCCGAGTTGGGTCACCTCGCCGCCTCCCGCCCGCCGTCCTGCGTCTGGCCTCGCATCAGCCTCCGTGCGCTGAACGGGGCGAGGTCGTCGCGCAGGGCGCCGGCGGCGATCATCGGGGCCACTTCGTTCGCATGAATCGCGGCCAGGGTTACGCCGCTGTGGCAGGTGCAGAGAAACGCGCCGGGCGCCTCGGCCGACTGGTCGTAGATCGGGAATCCGTCGGGGGTCATGACGCGCAGCGCGGCCCAGGTTCGGACGACGTTCAGCCGGCCGAGTACCGGGAACATGCGCACGGCGCGCTGCGCCATGGTCCCCAGCACGCCCAGCCCGACATGCGTGTCGAAGCCCGCCTCCTCCAGGGAATCGCCGATCATCACCCCACCCTCGTCGGTCTGGCGCAAGGTGACGATCGGATGCGAAAGAAAGGGCGCGGTCTTCTCGGTGACGATGATCTGGCCGCGTTGCGGGCGGACGGGGGCGTGCAAACCGACCATCGGCGCCAGGCGCGCGTTGCCGTTGCCGGCCGCGAGGACGATCCGGGCCGACGACACGATCCGTCCGGCGGAGGCGGCGCGGAAGCCGCCATCCTGGTGCGTGATCGCGTCCACCGGACGCAGGGGCATGTAGCGCCCGCCGAGGCGTGCGAAGGCGGTGTGCAGCGCGCGGAACAGGCGCAGCGAATTCACGTGCCCATCGAGCGGGCAGTAGCTTCCGCCCACCACCTCCGGCCCGATGTGCGGAAAGACGCTCTCCAGCCGGGCGCGCTCCACGAACTCATAGGGATACGGCACCATGTCGGGCTGATTGTGCAGCCGGGCCAGCATCTGCCGCCGCCGCTCCAATTCCGCTTCCGACAATGCCAGCGTGAAGCCGCCGGGGCGGGAATGGGCGACATCGACGCCGCTCTGGTCGAACAGCTCCGCCGCGAAGGCTGCCCAGATGTCGGAGGAGTGCTTGGTCCAGGCCGCGTAGCGCGGCATGCCGAGCCCCTTGCTCTGCACCCAGACCAGGGCGAAGTTGCCGCGCGATGCGCGGTAGGCGAGGTCGCCTTCGTCGAGGATGGCCACGCGCAGGCCGCGACGGACGAGACCATAGCCGACCGCCGCGCCGACCAAGCCGCCGCCGACCACCACCACGTCGAAATCCCGCTCCGTCATCGCCGTTCGCGCGCCCGGAGCCGGCCCTTTCCGTCGTTTCGCATGGTCGGAAGCTCCGCCGGGGACGGCTCGGCGTCAAATCGGAAGTCAGCCGGGGCTGTTGCTTTCACCGGCTGTTCCTCGACCCCACGGAATTGACCGCCCGATCTGGGGAACCGGATGGTGAGCCGCAGCTTCTACCCAGTTCCACGGGCAAGCGAATGCATGTTCCAGCGCACGGATGACGACGACCTGAGTCTGCGCCTCCATTTCGAGGGACGGACGATCCTGGCGCGCGAGGGCGACAGCGTTGCCGCCGCGCTGCTCGCTGCTGGAATCCGGGTTTTTCGCGAGACGCCGATCAGCGGAAGTCCACGCGGGCCGTACTGCATGATGGGCGTGTGCTTCGAGTGTCTGGTCGAGATCGACGGCGTCGACAATCGCCAGGCCTGCATGACAGCGGCGCTGGACGGCATGGCGATCCGGCGCCAGCGCGGCGCGCGCGAACTCGCATGAACGAGCAGATCCCCAGGTGACGGACGCAGCGGGCTGTACCTCCAGGTCCGTGACGCGGACCGGCGGGCCGGGATTTTGGCTACACGCTGGCCGGCAAGCCAAAGGCGGCTTCATGACGGCGTTGGCGACGCAAGTGGGCATCGCGGCGTGAGCGCTGCGGTTCACCATCCTGACGGTCCCCCGCACCGGGTCCGTAATCGCCGCGCGCTGCGGCCGCCTCGTCCTCAGATTCCCTCGTGAACCGCCCTGCCGTGTCATCGAGTTCCTCACGCCTCACAAGGAACTCTCCACCTTCCGGAGCAAGTCCAACCTGGCAATGATCCGCCTTCTGCTCTACCGTCTCGCTCATCCGAATCGGAAGCGACTTGCAGCCCCATGAGTTCAAATCGGCCTGTTAGAAATCCCGCCGGCCGGCCACGCAATTGTCAGTTGCCGGCATCCGCCCGTGCTGGCAGGTCAAGGAGCTAAAATTTGGCTGGCGTTTGCGCGCAGGGGTGCTTTGGATCGTACCATGGCCAGTGACGAAACCGACGTTATCAAAATCAGACCTGCGATGGCCGCCGACCTCCACGCGTTTGGTGATCCGCTTTCAGGCGTCAGACCCCGATTGCCCACCCTAGTTTCCGAAAGCCGCGGCGCGGCCGGCCCGCTTCGGGATGAGGTCCGGATCGCCACCGCGCAAGCCCGGCGTGACCGTGCTCGTCTGGTCCAGAGTCAGGAAGAGATCGCCGATCTTCGCGCAAAGGTTGCTGCACTCGAGAACAGCCCGAGCCGCCGAGCTCTGGCGCCCGCGCGGCGCGCCTTCCAAGCATTGCCACCCGGCTTGCAAAATCTGGCGTTTCGGCTCGCGGGGCTCTCACCATCTCCGGCTGCGGCTGCGTCTGTCGCGATTGAGCCGGCTCGTGAGCCGCCGCGAGGCCGGGCCTTGGTCATCGACGATCAATGGCCGCAGCCCGACCGGGATTCCGGATCGATTGATATCGTCAACCTGACATGCGCACTCACCGCGCTCGGCTTCGAGGTGACGTTCGCCGCTGCCAAGGAACTCGCGAGCCCGAATCCGGCACGCGACCGGTTCGCCCGGATGGGCGTGCGTTGCGTCGGGCCGGAGGACTTTGGGTCGGTCGAGTCGTTCATCCGCGGCAGCGGGCAGGATTTCGACCTTATCGTGCTGTGCCGCGTGTATTGCGGCGGCATCTTCCTCGAGACGACCCAGACCACATGCGCCAAGCCGCGTCTCGTCTTCAACTCCATTGATCTGTGCTACCTTCGGGAGGAGCGTCGGGCGCGTGTTCAGGGCAATCCCGACCTGCTGCAGGCGGCGCTTGGTATCCGTCGCCGGGAAGAGCATCTGATCCGAAGCTGCGACGCCACCATGGTGGTGTCGGAGGCGGAGGTGGGCGTCCTCGCAGAAAGCGTCCCGGACGCCCTGGTGATCCGAATGCCTTTGGCCCGGCAGATCGAAGCATCGGCGACCCCGTTCGAGAAGCGGCGGGGCATCGGTTTTATCGGCGGCTTCGCCCATGCGCCTAATGTCGATGCGGTTAGTTACTTCCTGGCGGAGATCTGGCCGCTGATCCTGCGCGATCTGCCGGACTGCGAACTCAGCATCGTCGGCGCAGACCTTCCGCCTGGGCTGGCCGGGAACAGCCCGGGAGCGGTGAAAGTACTGGGGCACCTGACCGACATCAGGCCGTGGTTCGAGTCGCTTCGTCTGACGATTGCACCCCTGCGCTTCGGTGCGGGGGCGAAGGGCAAAGTCGCCTCCAGCCTGGCGCACGGCGTGCCCTGCGTGGTCACGCCGCTGGCGGCCGAAGGCATGGCGCTGTCGGATGACGGGGGAGTGCTGGTTGCGGCGGCTCCGGACGACTTTGCCGCCGCGGTTTGTAGCGTCCATACCGACGCGTTTCTGTGGCGACGCCTGGCGGCCGGCGGTTTGGCCCATGCGCGGCGAGCCTTCTCGCTGGATTCCTGGCAGTCGCAGCTCGACGGCATGTTGCAGCGGATCGGGCTGTAGCGGCGGCAGCAGACGCTGCCTGGCCCGTCACCGATGCCGCATCCAGAAGCTTACGCCGTGGGTGCCGGCGCCGTGCAGCAGGTCGTCACGTGCCCAAAGCGGCGCCAAAATCCCGTGCAGCTGAGGTTGAGAACTCACCCATGCTGCCGGCAGGAGGATGTCGGCAGAGCCGCCCCCCAACAGGTAAGCCAGCAACAGATACTGTTCGTTGAAAAAACGGTCACGCCATGCATCCGGATAATCTCCAGGGAGCATGATGTCGTGCAAACCCCACACAGTCTCGGTGGGGAGCGCCGGCAGCACCTCGGTGAAGAAGACGGTAACGTCAGAATTGGCAAAGCTTCGATGACTGCTGTCGACGAACAGGAGGTCGTCCGGCCCGATCGTCTCCCAGAAATCGCGCGGGATGTCCTCCAGGCGACTGCGGATCGCCTCATCGCACAGGCCGTCAATGTCGGTGTGAGGATGCGGATCGATGGACACGATCCTGGTGCGCAGACCCAAATCCTGGATAGCCTGATGCGCAAAGCGGGTCGAAATCCCCGATCCGACCTCGACGTAGCGTCGCGGCGCCCTTTCCGCGATCAGCCCGTACACCGACGCGCAATCCAGCGGTGGGAACCAGTCATTGGCCCAAAATGGCTGACCCGGACGCACGGCGTTGCGGGGAACCCGCAGCAACGCGTCGACGTGCCGGGCGATCCCGTGCAGGGTTGCCGCATAGCCGTCCTGTTCCGAACGCAGTCGGGCGACAAGCCGCTGGCCACCGGCGCTTTCTTCGATGGGACGGCGGCGAGGATGATACGGATACTCGGTCACGATCAGCCGACCTTCCGCGCGTGCGCGCCGGAGCGCCTCGGCCTCCGGGTCGGCCTCGCGGGGGATAGTCACCACCGCGCGCTCGGCGAGGAGGGCGTTGCGGCTGTCCCAAAGACGCCGGATAGCTGGTACTCTCAAGCCGATGGTTCGCATTAGCATCGATCGTCATCCCTTCGGGACCACTGGCGCAATGTACAACGATCTCAACTGGCAGTTGCGGCGCGGATCTTGCTCAACCGCCCAGGTGCGGACGGGCACTCTCAGTCGCCGCGGTGCGACGGCAGCAACGCTCTCGATCTGTGGGCCGGATCAAGCGCGGCCTGTCGCCGCCGTCAAGCGAGGACGAAATCGGTGAGCAGCCTGGGTCTGGAAACAGCTCGCACATCGCTGCAGGCCAAGGTCAACGAAGTCTGGTCGCAGGACGCGGACCAGCGCGCGCAGGAGCAGGGCTGGTACTGGATGGCCCACCCGATGGTGGTGGCGCGGGTCAATACCCTGATCTCGGGCGATCCGGCTTGCGACGCCTATGGTCGTTTGGAGCGTTTGTATCTGGAGCGCGGCTGGAGATTGCCGATCCGGCAAGCAGTCTCCCTGGGCTGCGGCTTCGGCAATCTGGAGCGGGACTTGCGTCGGCGCGGCTGGGTTAAAGAGATCGCCGCCTACGATCTGGCCGACGGCGCCATCGCACAGGCGCGCCGGCTGGCGGATGAGGCCGGGCTGTCCGGCATCACCTATGCCGTGGCCGACCTCAACACGTTGCGCCTAGAGCCCGGCTCGGCCGACGCGGTTTTCGCGCACTCGGCGATCCATCACGTGCAGAACCTCGAACATCTGTACGACACCGTCCATGCGGCGCTGCGGCCAGGGGGCGTGTTCCACTTGCACGAGTTTGTGGGTCCGACGCGTTTCCAGTGGACGGACGCGCAGATCCGCCTCGTCAACGAGTTCCTTGATGCGTTGCCGCCGCGGCTGCGACGGCTGCCGTCCGGCCAGGCAAAACCGGCGATGCGGAAGCCGACCGTCGCCGAGATGATCGCCGCTGATCCCACCGAGGCGGTTCGCTCTGCCGAGCTGGTTGACGCACTCGACCCATGGTTCGAATTCGCCGAGCAGCGCCGGACCGGCGGCACACTGCTGCATTTGGCACTCGGAGATATCGCGCAGAATTTTGACGCCGCCAATGCCGAGGATTGCGCGACACTGCGCAAGCTGTTCGCGCTTGAGGACCGGGCGATGTCGGAGGGCGTGATCGGTAGCGACTTTGCCGTCCTGACCGCCTTGCCGCGGCCACAGAAACGCGTCCCCCCGGCGCGGCCACGGAGCGTGACAACGCGAATCAGGACTGACGTGCACATGCTCGCCTTGCCGGAACACTTCCGGTTTGCCGGGATCGAGCGCGCGGTCGCGGCGGGCAACTCGATGTATGACGGCGACGATGCGCAGTATCTCGCGGTCGGCCTGTCTGCTCTCGGCGCGATTGAGCGTGCGCTGGACGGACGCACCCCGCGCAACATCCTCGACCTGCCCTGCGGCTATGGGCGCATTACCCGCGTGTTGCGTGCCCGTTACCCGAACGCGCGGATCACCGTCTGCGATCTTGACCGCTCCGGCGCGGATTTTAGCGCTGCGACGTTCGGTGCCCGCGCAGCGTACTCGTCGCAGGACTTCCGCCAGCTCAATCTCGACGAGACCTACGATCTGATCTGGGCCGGCTCGCTTGTGACTCATCTCAGCGAGGCGCAAACACGGGCGTTCCTAGAAGCGATGGCACGGCACGCCACGCCGACGGCGACACTGGTCGTGACGTCGCACGGCCCTTCGATCGCACGCGACCTCCTGCGCGGCCAGTACGGCATAGCGCAACTGGCGGACGTCACCGGGTTGCTGGCCGACTATCGGGTGCGTCACTACGGACATCGAGGCTATGATGGTAGCGACGGCTACGGCATTTCGATCACCGATCGCGACTGGTGGCAGCGAGCGGTGTCTGGCACCCGGCTACAGCTGCACGCATTCATCGAGCGGGGTTGGAACGATCATCAGGACGTCGTGACCCTGGGAATCCGCAGTCTGACGGGCTATTTGAAGACCAGAGCGATGTCGGCTGTCCCCGCGCGCCTGCGGGGCAAGGTCTGGGCCGAGGCACAGGTCCCCACCTCGACCGAGCAATTTGATCCCGCCTACTACCTGTCCGCAAACCCTGATGTGGCAGAGGCGGTGAATGCCGGGGACTTTGCGAACGGCTGGGAACACTATTCCCGGTTCGGCTTTGCCGAAGGCCGCAGCCCGGCTCCGGACGGACCGTCCAGGAGACCTGCCGAGACAGAGACGGTTTCAGCTTCGTCAGCCGCGCGAGACCCGTCGGATCCGGGTCGGCGTGCATTCATTCGGTCGCTGCATCAGGAGATGCTCGGTCGCGATATCGATGCAGCGACGCTGGATCGCCTGGCTCGGGAATGGGAAGGCGTCACGGCCGAGGAAGCTTACAGCCGGATCGTTCGTTCGGAGGAGTACCAGGCTCGCAAGACGCCCATACCCCTGTTCGTTCCGCCGGGCCACTTCTACTCTCCGATCACGGATCCGCGCGAGCTGGCGCGGCAGGAAAGCAGGATTTTCGATGACCGCCACGCACCAACCGGGATTTCCCTGCGCGAGGCGGAGCAACTCGCCTACCTGGACCGCATGGCTGCCGCCTATAGCGCGCTGGAACTGCCGGTGACGGCGCGTCCCGCAGCGCGATTCCATTACGACAATCCGGCGTTCAGCTACGGCGATGCGATCACGCTCGGCTGCACGCTCCTTCTCCACCGTCCGTCGAACATCATCGAGGTTGGTTCCGGGTTTTCGTCGGCTTTGATGCTCGATGTCATTGACCGCGATCCGGGATACAAATCGCGCTGCCTGTTTGTCGAGCCGTACCCCGAAAGGCTCGAGCAGCTGCTACTCCCAGGGGACCGCGACAGCATCGAGATCACGCGGGCGTTTGTGCAAGACGTCGATCTCGCGACCTATGACCGGCTGGGACCAGACGACATCCTGTTCATCGAATTCGACCCATGTCGTCAAAACGGGAAGCGATGTCGTACATCATGTCACGCGGGTTCTGCCTCGGCTCAAGCCCGGGGTCCTCATCCATTTTCACGACATATTCTACCCGTTCGAGTATCCGAAGGCGTGGGCATTGAACGAAAACCGGTCGTGGAACGAACTCTATTATATTCAGGCCTTTCTTAGCGGCAACACCGGTTACGAAATCCTTTTCTTCAACGATTTCATGGGAAGGCGACACGCCGATCGGCTATGGCGGACGATGCCGCTCTTCATGCACAATCCAGGAGGAAGCCTGTGGTTGCGCAAGCTCCGAGCCGGTTGATCCAGCTCGGCAGTGATGCGCGTCACACCGGGTGTGAAGCCGCCGATGGCCGGGATGCACGAACCATCCGAGGAGTTGGTTAGGTCGATGCAGGATTGGGCGGAAAAGCTTGAACTCGGGGACGAATTGGCGTGGGATCCGATCCGGATCGTGCCGCCCGATCCGTGGGTCGGTCATCTTCCTTTCGCGTTCTGGCTCATCAAGGCGCTTCGACCGGCGACTTTTGTCGAGCTTGGTACTCATTCCGGCAATTCCTATTTCGCGTTCTGCCAGGCGATGAGCTTGTTGGCGCCGACCGGGCGCGCTTTTGCGGTGGACACCTGGCAGGGCGACGAGCACGCCGGCAAGTATGGTGAAGAAGTCTTCGCCGACGTGGCCGCTTTCAACAACGTGCATTTCCGCCGGTTTTCAACCCTGTTGCGTACCACGTTTGACGATGCCAGACTCTGCTTTGCCGCTGGGGAAATCGACCTGCTGCACATCGACGGCATGCACAGCTACGATGCGGTCAAGCACGATTTCGAGACGTGGACGTCCGCTCTTTCGTCGCGGGCCGTCGTATTGTTTCACGATACCAATGTGCGGCAGCCTACGTTCGGCGTCTGGCGGCTCTGGGGCGAGCTTCGCGAGCGCTTTCCGTCCTTCGAGTTCAGCCACTCCAACGGATTGGGCGTGCTTGGTTTTGGCGAGCGCCAGCCGGCACAGCTTCGCGCGCTGTTCGCTCTCGACAATGCGTCGGACGCGGCAGCCTCGTTCCGTGCGCGCATTGCATCGCGCGGCGAGGCCTTCCAACGCCAAGTCGAGGTGCTGGATCTTCGCGGCCGGCTGCACAATGCCGTTTCCTCCCCGGCGGAACTGCAGTGGCGCGACGCGCTGCTCGAGGCGCGGCTGGAGATCATTCGCTCCAAGGATGCGATGATAGCCTCCCGCGACGCGCTGCTCGAGGCGCGGGTGGGGATCATTCGCTCCAAGGATGCGATGATTGCCTCGCTCAGTCACACCGCTGCGGCGCGCGCCGCCGCATTGGAAACGCGCGACGCGATCATCCGATCGCGCGACGAAGTCACGGCGAAGCTCGCTGCGGATCTGCGCGAGCTGCGCCGGGTGCATGACGAGTGGCGGCAGCATGCCGCAGCGGAGCGTGCGGCCATGCAGGAGCGGGCAACCGCGCAGGCTCGCCGTGCGAGTGACGAGGCGCAGGCGGCGCAGGCCGCCTTTCACGTGGCTCTGGAGGAGCAGCGGGCGGCGCTGACGCGCAGGTATACCACATCGATGTCATGGCGGCTGACCCGGCCGCTGCGGGTGGCGGCGGGTTTGCTGAGCGGGAGAAGCCCTACTCCGCCTGCGGCGCCGCCCCCGACCGCTCTTGCGCCGTCCCCCGCCCGTGCCGAGCCGCCGCCGGCGCTTCCGCCGGCGCCGCCTGAGGTCCGACCGCCACATGACCGGCCGAAAGCAGCTTGGCGCCAACTGCTGCAAGTAAGGCTTGAAACATTCCTTGCCGGCAAGGACATGCTCCGGGTGCCGCGCGCGGCAGCGCCGGACGTCAGTATCGTCCTGGTTCTCTACAACCAGGCGGAACTCACCTTCGGCTGTCTCGCCTCGATCAACGAGACACTTGCTGGCGGCGACATCGGAATTGAGGTCGTCATCGTCGACAACTGGTCGACGGACCGGACCGACGAACTGCTGCGCCGTATCGAGGGCGGGACCATTCTGCGCAATCAGGCGAACCTGCATTTCTTGAAGGCCGTAAATCAGGCCGTCAAGATTGCCACCGGCCGCACCATCCTGCTGCTGAACAACGATGCGCAGCTACTTCCCGGCGCGGTTGCTTCGGCGCTCCGGACGCTGGACTCCGCACCCGATATCGGCGCGGTGGGCGGCCGCATTATCCTGCCGGACGGCGTGCTGCAGGAGGCCGGCTCCATCATCTGGCGCGACGGAGCCTGCACCGGATACGGGCGTGGCGAGGATCCGAATACGCCGGATTATATGTTCCAGCGCGATGTCGACTATTGCTCGGCAGCATTCCTGCTGACCCCCGCTTCCGTGTTCCGCGAGCTTGGCGGCTTCGACGAGCGTTTCGCCCCGGCCTATTATGAAGAGACCGACTACTGCGTCCGGCTGTGGAAAAGTGGCCGACGGGTGGTTTTTGATCCCGACGCGGCGATCGTTCACTACGAGTTTGCCAGCTCCGGGACCGGCGACGCCATGTCGCTGCAGGCTGCCAACCATGCCACGTTCGTGGCCCAGCATCGCGAGTGGCTCGCCGAGCAGTTTCCGGCCTCGCCGGCCAACCTCATCGCGGCGCGCACGGCACGCTCCACGGCGCGGCGCGTGCTCGTGTTGGAAGACCGGGTCCCGAAAGTCGAGCTGGGGACCGGGTACCCGCGCACGAACCGGCTGGTGCACGAGCTGACGATGGCCGGAGCGCAGGTCGCGTTCTTTCCGATGATCCGGCACAAGGAAACCTGGCCGGAAGTGCGCAAGGCGCTCGACAAGCGCATTGAGGTGCTGATCGCGGCAGCGGGCAGCCAGATCCGAACCTACCTGGAGGCGCGGCGCGGGCACTTCGATGCCATCGTGATCTGCCGTCCGCATAACATGGAGACCTTTCAGAACGAGGTTGGCTTCGAGCACGACCTCATCGGCGATGCCGTTGTCTTTTATGACGCCGAGGCGCTGTTCGTCACCCGGACGCTGCAGCGTCTGACGGCGCGTGGCGCGTCACCGTCCGATCTTGAGCGGCACCGAATGGTGGCGCAGGAGGTCTCGCTGACACGGCTGGCCGACCACGTGATCTCGGTGTCCGCCGGCGAGCGCGATCTCTTGGTGGATTATGGCGCGCGCAACGTGCATCTGCTTGGCCATGCGCTCGAAGACGCGCCAATTGAAGCGACCTTCGACGAGCGTGATCAGATCGTATTTATGGGCGCGATTCAGGAGGACGCCGCGCCCAACGCCGATGCGGTGCGCTGGTTCGCAGCGGAGGTGTTGCCGCAAGTACGAAGGAAGCTGGGTCAGGATCTTCGCCTCACCGTGGTCGGCCTCAACGAGGCACCAAGCATCGCGGCGTTGGATGGCGGCGCCATCGATCTTGTGGGGATGGTCGAGGATCTTCGGCCGGCCCTTGCGCGGGCAAGAATCATGGTGGTGCCGAGCCGCTACGGTGCGGGCATTCCGCACAAGGCGCATCAGGCGGCGATGCTCGGCATTCCCATGGTCGTCACGGGCTTGATTGCCGACCAGCTTGGCTGGGAAAATGGACAGGAGATCCTGGTTGCATGCGACGCGACAGACTTCGCGGCGGCTTGCGCGCGACTCTACGTCGATCGCGCGCTATGGGAAGAGCTTCGTGGGAACGCTCTTGCCCGGGCGCGGCGGGACTGCGCGCCGGACGCTTTCTCTGCGACTGTCCGCCAGCTGCTTGCCGCGATTCCGTTGACGCACCGGCAACCGGAGCCCGCCGAAGGCGCAACGCGCCCGGTCGCGCGCACGGAGCCCGCGCCGGACGAGGCGGCATCCGAAGCAGACGTGGAAACCAGCCGTCCGGCAGCGACGGATTTCAGTGCCGCCGTGCCGTTCGGGTTCGCGCCGCTCGTCACCTCGGCACCGCCGAGGATCGGGGTGATGTGCCACCTGTTCCACATGGAGGTCGCGCCAGAGGTCCTGTTCTACCTTCGCCATCTGCCGGCGACCGCCAATCTGTTCCTTTCAACTGATACCAATCAGAAGCTCGCGAGCCTACAGTCGACATTTTCAGCCTGGGACAAGGGGCGTGTGGAGGCACGTGTCATGCCCAATCGCGGCCGCGACATCGCGCCGAAGCTCGTGGGCTTCGCCGACGCCTACGCCGACCATGACCTTGTGCTGCATCTCCACTCCAAGAAATCGTCGCATGCCGACTGGCTCGCGCCGTGGCGCAGCTTCCTTTACGAGAACCTCGCTGGATCGCCGGAGGTTGTCTCGAGCATTCTCGATGCGTTTGCCCGATTGCCTGATCTTGGGATGATTGCCCCCCAACACTATGAGGGCGTGCGCCGTTGGCTTGGCTGGATGGGGAATTTCGACACTGCTTCCACGCTGGCGACACGCATGGGAATCACGCTGTCGCCGACCCGCGCCCTGGATTTTCCGTCCGGCTCAATGTTCTGGGCACGCCCTGCCGCGCTACGCCCGTTGCTTGAGCTAGGCCTGACATTCGAAGACTTTCCGGAAGAAGGGTCTCAGGTTGACCGAACTCCCGCCCATGCCATCGAGCGGCTGTTCTTCTATGTGTGCGAGCGCAGCGGCCATACTTGGCTGAAGGTCGCGCAGCCCGATCTGTATTTCGATACCGCGACCATCGTCCACATTCCGACCCCAGTGGCGCTCAGCCGCTTCGTCTCGGAGCATGGCGTGATGCTGAGCGGCCTCACGCCGCTGCCCTGTGCAGCCGGACCGGCACCTTTGGTCACCGACGTGCCGCCGGGCTTGACCAGCCGTCTGGCAACGCGAAGCCTCTGATTTGCTCAAGCGATTCCGCAACCGTCGCCCCGGATCAGCCCTTGTCGGCAGGGTGTCCGTCGTGGTTCCGCTGTACAACCATGCTCGATATATCGGCGCGGCGATCGACAGCGTCCTGGCCCAGGGCGACATTGTCCGTGAAATTGTGGTGATCGACGACGGCTCCACCGACGCGTCGGCCGATGTCATGCACCAACTTGCAAGAAGGGACCGCCGCATCGCGTTTCGCATGCAGACCAACAAGGGCGCGCATGCAGCCATCAATGCGGGGCTTGAAAGTTGTACGGGAGACCTGCTGGCAATCCTCAATTCCGACGATGCCTATTTGCCGGGGCGGCTTTCGACGCTAGTTCAGGCGCTCGATCACGACCCTGACGCCGGCATCGCCGCCTCCGGCCTCGCGTTCATCAACGACGCCGGCATTGCGACGGACAATACGTGGTATTTGGATGCAATGGCATTTCGGCGGGAGGCGGTCGACATGGGCGTTGCGCTCGTCAACGCCAACTTCCTGATGACGACCTCGAATTTTCTCATTCGCCGCACGCTGATTGAGGAGATCGGGTGTTTCGCCGCCTTGCGCTACGCTCACGACCTCGATTTCGCGCTCCGTGCGCTTGCCTACGGGCGCCGCATCGCACTCGTGGAGCACGCGCTGCTGCGCTACCGCATTCACGCCGGCAACACCATCGCCGAGGATCACAGGAATGTCCGCGCGGAGTGGGCGATCGTCGCCGCTGCCTACCTGGCCAGCCTGTGGGATCGGCCCGGCGCAGGGCCGGTGGACTGGGAGCACGCGGGCGCGATGATGCAGGTCCTTCGCCGTCACGAACTGGATCGCGCGGTGCCGCCTTGCATGGCCTATCTCCGTCGCGCTGGCGCAGTGACGCTTGACCGAAGCCCGCTGCTTGAAGATGCCGCGTTCATGCGGCGCGTCGCGGGCTGGGTCTGATGCGCATCCTGGTGCTCAGCAACCTGTACCCGCCGAACGTCATCGGCGGCTACGAGCGCCTCTGCTTCGAGGTTACGGCGGGGTTGGCCGAGCTGGGCCATGAGATGGTTGTGCTAACCAGCCGATACGACGGTCAGCCCGCCGACTATTCGCGGCAGACCGTCTATCGCACGCTGGATCTGGTGACCGGGCCGGACATCTATACGCCGTTTGCCGGAACGCCGGATCAGCGCGAGGAGATTAACCGTCGCAACCTGCAGACCCTTGCGGAGACGCTGGAAAGGACGCGGCCGGATGTGGTGTTTGCCTGGAATCTGTTTTTCCTGGACGCTTCCATCTTGCATGCGCTGGAAGCGAGCCCCGTCCGCACTGTCGTGATGCTGACCGATAACTGGTTGCTGGTGATGCGGAACCCTGTCTTTGTCAGCGAGTTCTTTCGCAAATTTGTCCATGGCTCCGGCAATTTCAGCCCGCAGTCATCTTGGCGGCGGCGTCTTGCGGCACTGAAGGAGATCTTCGGGCGCGCCGGGCCGCGCAGGAATCGGTCGTCGCTGGAGGCGATTTTCGGTGCCGCGTTCATGCACGACTTGTATGAGGCCGGCGGTGTGACCTTCAACCGCTATCGCATCATCCATAACGGCGTGAGACAGGTGCAGCGCGACCAGGCGGCCTTTCGGGACTGTGCGCGATGGGTGGAGCCCGACACGCTGCGCCTGCTATTCGCAGGCCGTTTGGTCGATCTGAAGGGTGCGCATACGGCGGTCGCGGCGATGCCGCTGCTCGAACCCGCGTCATGCGGCGTGACCCGCGTTCAGCTCACGATCCTGGGCGATGCCCAGGACGCTGCCTATCAGCAGCAGCTCGCGGCGGCGATCGCGCAGAGCGGGCGCAGTTCGGATATCGTTCTGCGTCCGACGGTCGCGGAACACGAGCTGTTCGAGTTGTTCCAGGCGAACGACATCTATTTGTTTCCGTCGCTGTATGAGCCGTTCTCGCTTACGCTGATCCATGCGCTGGCCTGCGGCATTCCGACGGTTGCCTCGCGCGTGGGCGGCAATCCCGAGATCGTGCAGGACGGCCGCAGCGGTCTGCTGTTCGACAAGGGCGATCCGCAGGATCTCGCCGATGCGGTGCGCCGGCTGGCGAGGGACCCCTCGCTGCGGGTGCGGCTTTCGCAAGGCGGGCGCGCGGCGGCGGCCGGCTTCACCTTCGAACGGATGGTCACCGAAATGACCCGCTTTCTCATGCCGCGCGCATGAGCGCACCGGGCGCCCCGCTTGCAGGCGTGTCCTGCCTGGTGCTGGGGGCGGGAGGTTTCATCGGCGGGCATCTCTGTCACGCCCTGGTGCGTGCCGGCGCCGCGGTGCACGGGTTCGGCCGCCGGCCGGCTTTCGCCGATTCACTGCCGCCGATCCGGTGGACCACAGGCGAGTTCGGCGACCGCTCCGCTCTGGCGCGCTCCCTCGACGGGGCGGAATTGGTGTTCCTCCTGATTGGCGGCAGCACGCCTGAGGTCTCCAACAAGGATCCGATCGCCGAGCTCCAGCACAGCGCCGCCGCCTCGGTGCAGCTGCTGGAGCTTTGCCGTAATACCGCGGTCCGCAGGATCATCTTCGTGTCCTCCGGCGGGACGGTTTACGGCGTGCCCCGATCCATTCCGATTTCCGAAAGCGCGCCGACCGAGCCGATTTCCGCTTACGGCATCAACAAGTTGATGGTCGAGAAATACCTGCGGCTTTACGAGCATCTTTATGGATTGCAGTCGATCGTGCTGCGGGTCGCCAACCCGTTCGGTCCGTACCAGAGCCCCTATCGCCGCCAGGGCGTGATCGCCGCGATGCTCGAGAGCCATCTGGCCCGGCGTCCCGTCGAGATCTGGGGCGACGGGCAGGTTGTTCGGGACTTTCTGTACGTGGGCGATCTCGCCGAGGCGATGGTAAGCGCCGCCTGCTACAATGGACCGCACCGCATCCTGAATGTCGGTTCAGGCGTTGGCCGGTCCATCCTGGACGTGGTGGCGGCGGTCCGGACCGCGCTCCGGATTCCGGACAGCCCCATTGTCCACCGGCCGGGTCGCAGCAGCGACGTGCCGGCCAACGTGCTCGAGATCGCGCTGATCCAGGCGGAACTTGGCTGGACGCCACGCACGCCATGGATCGAAGGCTTGCGTCTCACCGCGGCGTGGCTTGCATCCGCGCATCCGGAGCTATCCCAGCCGAGCGGGCTGGCAGCCACAGGGCGCTGACCTGAGCCGGGCTGAGAGCCAGGAGCTGGACCGTCGTGGCATCCAATAGCTGCACGAGTACGGCTACACGCCGCCCAGATACGCCTCACGAACCCGGGGATCGCTCAGAAGCACCCCGGCCGCTCCCTCCACCACGATCCGTCCTGTCTCCAGCACGTAGGCCCGGTCGGCGAGGCCCAGGGCAATGTGGGCACTCTGCTCGGCGAGCAGGATGGCCATGCCAAGCTGCCGCACATCGGCGATCGCCTTGTAGATCACCTGGACGAGCACCGGCGACAGCCCCAGCGAGGGCTCGTCCAGCACCATCAAATCGGGTTTCCGCATCAGCGCGCGCCCGATCGCCAGCATCTGCTGTTCCCCGCCCGACAGCGTGGCCGCCAACTGCCGCGCGCGCTCCGCGAGACGAGGGAAAATGGTCAGCACCTCGGCCATCCGAACGCCTGCCTGCGCCGGCGTCAGATAGGCACCCATCAGCAGGTTCTCGCGAACCGTCAGCTCGGTGAATACGCGGCGCCCCTCGGGCACGTAGCCGATGCCGAGCGCGGCGCGGCGGTGGGTCGGAAGCCGGGAGACCGCACGCCCGTTCAGCGTGATGGTGCCGCTTGCCCGCGTCAGTCCCACGATGGCGCGCACGATCGAACTCTTGCCGGCGCCGTTCGAACCCAGGATCGCGATCACCTCGCCCCGACCCACCGCGAGGCTCACGCCATCGACGGCGCGCACGCGCCCGTAGCTGACCGCCAGGTCCGCCACCGCGAGCAACGGCTCAGCCATCGGCCGGCGCGCCCAGATAGGCGGCGACCACCGCGGGGTCTCTTGCGATGTCGGCGGGTGGGCCGGCCGCGATCACCTCGCCCTGGTCGAGCACCACGATCCGCGAACACAGGCCCATCACCACGCGCATGTCATGCTCGACCAGCGCGATGCTCACTCCGCGCGCGTGGATGCGCTCGATCAGCGCGCGCATCTCCAGCCGCTCCTCCTGCGTCAATCCCGCAGCCGGCTCATCGAGCAGCAGCAACACGGGTTCCAGGGCAAGTGCACGCGCCAGCTCCAGCCGGTTCTGCTGGCCGTAGGCAAGGCTGCTCGCCTCCAAAGCCGACATCGGCCCGAGGCCCACGAAGTCGAGGCACTCCGCCGCCCGCGCTTGCGCCGCGCGCCACCCTGCGCGCGCGAGCGGCAAGCCCAGCATGTCGCCCAACAGCCCGCCCTTCTCGCGCCGCAGCGCCGGGACCAACACGTTCTCCAGCACCGACAGCGAGGCGAATAGCCGCTTGTTTTGGTAGGTGCGTGCGATCCCGCGCCCGACGACGGCACGCGGATCGAGCCCTGTGATGGCGTGGCCCCGAAACCGCACGGTGCCCCCATCGGGCGCGTAGATGCCACTGATGACGTTGAACAGCGTGCTCTTGCCGGAGCCGTTCGGACCGATGATCCCGAGCACCTCGCCTTCGCGCAACACAAGACTGACGCCACTCAGGGCGCGAACGCCGCGAAAGCTGAGCCGGATAGCCTCGACATCCAGCATCAGCGCCGCTGCGTCGGCAGAACCGCGAGCAGGCCGCGCGGAAAGAACATCATGCTCAGCACCAGCAGCCCGCCATAGGCGACGAGGCGGAATTGCCCGAACGGCCGCAGATACTCGCTCGCCCCGCCCAGGATCGCGGTCGCCAGCAACATCCCTTCGAGCGAGCGATAGCCCCCGAACATTGCCATGGTGAGGAACACGACGGACAGGTCCAACGTGAACATGTCGGGATGGACGTAGCGCAGGTAATAGGCGTGCAGGAACCCGGCCGCTCCAGCCCAGCCACCGCTCAACGCCAGTGCCGTCGCCTTCGCCCGCAGGACCGCGACGCCGGCGGTGCCCGAGGCCAGCTCGTCATCGCTGATGGCGCGCAGGAACAGCCCGAACCGGCTGGCGACGACAAGCCGCGCCAGCAAATATGAGGCGACGGCACCGATCAGCGCCGCGAAGTAGAAGCGTCCGGGCGTCGCGAGGATGAACCCGCCGACGGACAGCGCCGGAATGCCGCGTACCCCCTGCGGCCCGCCGGTCAGCCCGCTCCAGTGCATCAGCAGGATCCACAGGATTTGCTGCATTCCGATCGTGGACATGACGAAATAGAGGCCCGACAGGCGGATCGCCGGCGCCCCGAACGCGGTGCCGATCGCGCCCGCGGCCAGGATCGCGACCGGCAGTCCGACCAGGGGAGGCAGTCCGGTGCGGGTGACCAGCAGCGCCGCCGCGTAGGCGCCGATGCCGTAGAGCGCGCCCTGCGCGAGCGAGATGCGCCCCGCGAAGCCGGTGAGAAAGCCGAGCCCGATCACGGCGATCGACTCGATCAGCACGAGCGTCGCGATCTCCAGCAGGTAGTCGCTGGCGGTCAGCCCCAGCGCGCACAACGCGGCGACGATCGCGCCAGCCATGGCGACGCTGGCACGCATCTCAGACCTTCACCGGCACCACGCGGCCGAGCAGCCCCTGCGGGCGCACCAGGAGCATCAGCATCAGGATCGCGAAGGCGAGCAGGTCCTTGTAGTCCGTCGAGATGTAGAACGCCGCCAGCGCCTCCATCAGCCCGAGCGCGAGGCCGCCGAGGATCGTGCCGACCACGCTGTTGATGCCGCCCAGCACCGCGGCGCTGAACGCCTTCAGCCCGACCATGTCGCCGAGATCGGGCGAGACGAAATAGAGCGGCCCAATCAGGACGCCCGCAACAGCCGCAACCGCAAAGCTCAGCCCGAACGTGGCGCCGATCGCGCGCTCCACGTTCACCCCCATGGCGGCGGTGATCTCCGCGTCCGAGGCAACCGCGCGCAGCGCGCGCCCGGCGCGCGTATAGGCGAACAGGACATGCAGGAGCGCCACCAGCGCCAGCGTGACGACCAGGATCCACAGGTATGTCTTCTGGAACACCGCGCCATGCAGGTGATACACGCCGGCACCGAAGATCTTCGGGAAGGGCAGCGGCTCGGGATAGGCGATGCGAAATCCGTTCTCGATCATCACACCGAGGCCGATCGCTCCGACCACGAACACCTCATGGTTCGCGTAAAGCCGGCGGAACACCACGCGCTCCAGCAGCACGCCCACGGCGAAGCTGACGACCGCGACAAGCAGGAGCAGCGGCAGCGCGGACAATCCGAACTGCCGGGCGGCGAACAAGCCGAGGAAGGTGCCCGCCATGAACACCTGACCCTGCGCGAAGTTCACCATCCGCAGGGTGCGATAGACCAGGGTGAAGCCAAGCCCCACCAGGGCGTAGATGCACCCCGTCCCAAGCCCGCCGACGAGAAGCTGCGCGAGCACTTGCTACTGGTTCGCGCCGGGCAGCAGCTTGAACTCGGTTCCGACCACCTCCTCGATCACCAGCGGAGCGATCAACTGATTGGTGGCGTCGAAATGCGCCTCCACCGGCGGCAGGCCGAACAGCTTGCCGTGCCAGTTCTTCACGCACAGGCGCAGCTTTTCCTTGTCGGTGCCGACCTGCGCCAGACAGGGCGCGGCCATCAGCTTCAACGCCTCATACGCTGGCGCCGCCTGCGACGGGCGGGGCGCCTGGTTGGCGTGGGCGTATTCCTGTTCGTAACGCGCCGCCCACGCCTTCGCCGCCGCGTCCATGTCGGGGTGGAAATACGCCGTCGCGATCGCATGCTGCGCGGCCTGCGGAGCGAGCTTCATCACCGCCTCGTTCGACAGGCCGGCGGCGCCCAGGAAGCGTGCCTCGATCCCCTGGTCGCGCGCCTGGTTCATGATCGCCGCGATCGCCGGCAAGGTGCCGAACAGCATCACCGCGTCAGGCTCGGCGGCGGCGATGTGAGTCAGTTGCGCGGTGAAATCCTTGTCGCTCGTCTGATAGGATTCCACGTCGACCGGCTTCAGCCCCTGTTTCGCGAGGTCTGCGGTGAAGATATCGCGCAGCCCGACGCCGTAGTCGTTGGTGTCATAAATGATGGCGATCTTCTTGAAGCGGAGCAGGTTGACCACCTGGGCCAGCCGATCGGCGTGGCCGTTGTCGTTGGTGAGCGTCCGGAAGGTCCATTTGTTGGCGCTGGTGGTGATGCGCGGGTTCGACGCGCCCACCACGATGTAGGGCAGCCCGGCCCGCTCCGCGACCGCCATGTCGGCCAGCACCTGGGAGCTTCCCCAGCCGCCGATGACGAGGTCGTCCTTGTCGTTCACCAGCCGTTGCAGCGCGATGACGGATTGCGCCGGGTCGGATGCGTCGTCGGCGACGTCGAGCGTGATCTTGCGCCCGTTGATCCCCCCGCCCGCGTTGATCTCGCGGGCCGCCATGTCCAGCCCTTGCTGGATGCTGGCGCCGTACGAGCGCGCCCGCGCCGGACAGGGGAATCACGGTACCGAGCTTGATGTCCGACTTGCTCTCTTGAGCCGAAGCCGCGCCGGCGCAAAGCGTCACGGCTGCCGCAAGCATTGCCAGGCGGTTCGTCATCCCATGCCCCCATCGCCGCGGCGTGTTCGCCGCCATTGTTCGGTCGCCGTCGAATCGACCGCAAGGCCCGGCGACAGCACCACGCCATACTGCGCGCGCGCCGCCTCCACCGACAACCTGCCGTCGCGCACGTCGCGCGCCACGCTTGCGGGATCGCGCTGGAACGGCTCGCCGTAGCCGCCGCCCCCCGGCATCTCGATGATCAATCGCTCTCCGGGCTGGATGCTGTGGTGGCCCTTGCCGGACAGCAAGCGACCGGAGGTCGTGCTGACCCGCCCGGCCATTCCCGGATTGCCGCCGTCCACGCCTCTGGCGGGATGGTCCATGCGGTCGAAGGCGGTCGCTATCGCGAAGGGCATGTCCTCGGCGCTCTCGATTTCCATGATCTGGCCAAGACCGCCGCGGAACATGCCGGCCCCGCCGCTGTCCATGCGGTACTCCTTGCGATGCACAATGACGGGCGCCATCTGCTCCGTGATCTCCACCGGCACGTTGCGCACGCCGCTCGGGAAGGCGGTCGCGGACAGCCCGTCCTGGCGCGGCCGTGCGCCGGCGCCCCCCGAATGGAAGCCGGTAATGTTGAAACCGGAGGCTCGCCGCAGCACCGCCGGGTCGGCGTCCACCCGGCCCACCCCGCCCATCAGCCGGACGTTCCACAGGCACGACGTCCCCTCGGCCGGCACGCCGTCCGGGATCGCCTGGCGCAGGCAGCCGAACACCACGTCCGGCAGCATCTGCCCCATGATGTGGCGCGCCTGCACCGCCGCCGGATGCGGCGCGTTCAGGATGCACCCTTCCGGCGCGGTGACGCGGATGGTGGCGAGCGAGGCCGCGTTGTTCGGGATGCGCGGCGCGACGATGCATTTCACGCCGAAGCTCGTGTAGGCTTCCGTGTAGCAGATCGGCACGTTGATGCCCTTGCCCGACATGCCGGCGGTGCCGCTGAAATCGACGTCGATCCCATCAGCCCCGATGGTCAGCGCCGCGCAAAGATCGAGCGGCTTGTCGATTCCGTCCACCGTCATCGTGTTCCGGTACATGCCGAAGGGCAGGGCCCGAATCGCCTCCAGGCTCGCGGCATGGGAACGGTCCAGGACGTAGCGCGAAAGTTCCTCGATGTCGGTCAGGCCGTACTCAGCCATCATCTCCAGCAGGCGTCTGCCGCCGATCTCGTTGCACGCCACCTCGGAGTAGATGTCGCCCACCACCTGAACCGGCTCGCGCACGTTCGCCGCCACGATCTCGATCAGCCATTCATTCATCCGGCCGCGCTCGACCAGCTTCATGATGGGCAGGTTCAGCCCTTCCTCGTACACCTGGCTGGCCGCACCCGGCACGCCTCGCCCGCCGATATCGACCACATGCAAGGTGCAGGCGAACAGCGCGACCGGGTCACTGCCCCGGAACGTCGGCGTCACCACGACGATGTCATTGAGGTGCCCGGTTCCCATCCACGGGTCGTTGGTGACGAACACGTCGCCCGGGTCTATCGCCGACAACGGGAACTTCCGCAGCACATGCCCGACCGACTTCGCCATGGAGTTGATGTGTCCGGGCGTGCCGGTGACCGCCTGCGCGATCATGGCGCCGGCCCGGTCATAGACCCCGGCCGACAAGTCGCCCGCCTCCCGCGTCGCGGTCCCGAAGGCGGTGCGGACCAGGGTGCGCGCCTGCTCCTCCACCACCGAGATCAGCCGGTTCCACATCACCTGCATCTCGATCTCGGTGCGCCTCATGGCCTGGCCTCCCGCCGCAGCCGGATCGCGCCGTCCACGTCGATGCTGGCGACGAAGGCGTCCCCGACGACCGTTGTGGTCGCGTCCTCGGTGATCACCGCTGGCCCCTCGACCCGTGCGCCGGCCGCGAGGTCCGCGCGGCGATGCACCGCAACCTCGGACAGCGTCCCGAGTGCGCGATCATGCAGGAGCCGGACACCGGACGGAGCAGGCGTGGACGCCGCGACGGCGGACGGCGCGACGGCGGGTTCCGCTCCACTGGCCGCCGTCGCCCGCAACGTCCAGCTCACGATCTCCAGATCGAGGTGCGGGATGATGCGCCCGAACAACGCCTCGTAGGTCGCTTCGAACCCGGCGCGCACCAGCATCGCGTCGGCGGCGGTAAAGCGGCGGACCGGCAACGCCACGACGATCTCATGGCCTTGGCCGGCGTATCGCATCTCCGCGGCGCGGGCCAGGATCACCTCGGCCGCCGGTGCACCAAGCCTCACCGCGCCGACCGCCTCGGCCTCCATCTCGGCGAATAGATCGTTGACGAGGGCGGCTTTAAAACCGGAGACGCGCATGAAGCGGCTGCGCACCACCTCGAAGCCGACCGGCGCGCGCAGGAAACCGATCGCCGATCCGACGCCGGCACCCTTCGGGATGAGCACCTCGCGGATGCCGAGCTTCTCGGCGAGCCGAGCGGCGTGCAGCGGGGCCCCCCCGCCGAAGGCGATCAGCGTGCGGCCCGCCAAATCCTTGCCGCGTTCGACCGCATGCACTCGCGCGGCATTCGCCATCGCCTCCTCGACGATCTCGCTGACGCCGAACGCGGCGGTCATCGCGTCGAGCCCGAGCGGCGCGCCGACGTCGCGTTCCAGTGCCGCATGGGCGCGCCCCGGCGACAGGCAAATCCGCCCGCCCGCGAAGTCCGCCGGGTTGATGCGACCAAGGACGAGGTCCGCATCCGTGACCGTCGGCACCGTCCCGCCGCGCCCGTAGCACGCCGGCCCCGGATCGGCCCCGGCGCTCTCCGGCCCGACCGCGATCCGGCGCAGCGGGTCGAGGGTCGCGATCGAGCCGCCGCCCGCGCCGATCTCGACCATCTCCACCACCGGCACGCGCACCGGCAATCCGCTGCCCTTCAGGAAACGGGTGCGCCGGTCCACCTCGAACTCCCGCGCCGCCTGCGGCTCGCCGCCGTCGATCAGGCAGATCTTCGCGGTGGTTCCTCCCATGTCGAAGGATAGGACAGCGCCGATCCCCTTCCGCCGCGCGAGATCGGCGGCCAGGATCGCCCCGCCCGCCGGACCGGATTCCACCAGCCGGATCGGAAATCGGATCGCCGTCTCCAACGTGGTCAGGTCGCCGCCCGAGGTCATCAGCAGCAACGGACACTCCAGCCCGAACTCATCGAGCTGGCGGCGAAGCGCGGCGAGATAGCCCGCCATGCGCGGCTGGACGTAGGCGTTCGCGCACGCCGTGGAGAAGCGTTCGTATTCCCGCACCTCCGGGCAGACCTCGCAGGACAGCGTGATCGCGACGTCGGGCAGCGCCGCCGCCAATACCTCCCGCGCCCGCATCTCGTGAACGGGATTGGCATAGCTGTGCAGGAAGCCGATTGCCACGCTCTCGATCCGCTCCCGACGCAGCACCTCGGCCAGTGCGCGGACCCGTGCGGTATCGAGCGTCACGCGCACCTGCCCGCGCGCATCCATTCGCTCCGGGACGCCGAAGCGCAGGTAACGCGGCACCAGCGGTTCGGGGCGCTCCATGAACACGTCGTACTGGTCGAAGCGGTTCTCGTGCGCCATCTCGACGCTGTCGCGAAAGCCCTCCGTCGTGACCAGCGCGACGCGCGCGCCCTTGCGTTCGATGATGGCGTTCGTGGCGAGCGTGGTGCCGTGGATGACCACGCAGACGTCGCGTGGGCGCACGGAACCGAGCACCTGTTGCACGGCCTCGATCACGCCCCGCTCCGGCTCGCCCGGCGTCGTGAGCACCTTCGCCTCGGTCCGATCGCCGCCGCGTTCCAGCACGACATCGGTGAATGTTCCGCCGATGTCGATCGCCAGACGCCCGATCGCGGCTCCGCTCATACCTCCGCCCTCGCCTGCCGCGTTCGCATTACCGCCTGCCACTCGCCCTCGCCGAACCGCCCACGCCTCAGGTAGATAGAACCCGGTGTCAACAGGACGGCACCGCGAAGCGGGGCAATGGCGCCAACACGGCTCGGCGAAGAAGCTGGTCAGCTACCTCGGTCTGGACCCTCGCGTCCGGCAGTCGGTGATTGCGCCGCCCAGCACGGTCGCATCAGCGCGCAGGGACGCTCGCACGCGCGCGGTTCCGCTCCACCTTCCGCGATTGGTGCGGCGAATCAAGCCATCATGCGGCGGAGCTCGCTGAAGCGGCGCTGGCGCACGTCAACAAGGACAAAACGGAGGCCGCCTACCCGTGTGCCGTGATCGGCTCGCCCGTGCGCGGGTCGCGCCAGCGGGCGGACTTTCCCTCAATCGCCGGGTTCATCCGCCGCAGCAGCATCAAGAACGCCATTCCCGACAGACCGCGCCCCCGCGTCTTGCCGGGGAACACGAAGCTATTTGGGCCGGTGGACAGCGGCCGAACCGCTTGCAGCACGTCCAGGGCAGCCGGAGACAGTGGGACGCGATGCTCGCGCTTTCCCTTCATCCGCTCCGGCGGCACGGTCCACGCCCCCGCCTCTAGATCCAGCTCCCGCCAGACCGCGCCCAATGTCTCGACAGTCCGCGCCGCCGTCAGAATGGCAAATTCCAGGGCGCGCGCGGCCATCGCATCCCGGCCGCGCAACTCCACCATGAACAGCGGCGCCTCCTGCCAGGGCAGCGCGGGGTGGTGCCCCGGAGCTTTGCCCTCGATCGCGCGGGGCGAGGCCAAGGCTTCCGAGAGGTGCCCCCGCCAGACCGCCGGGTTCTCCCCCTCCCGCAGCTTCAACGCCTTCGAATAGGCCAACACCCGCTCGATCCGGCCACGCACCCGAGAAGCGGTCTCGGGCTTTGCATTCCAAATCGGCCGCAGCACGCGCAACACGTCCGCCGTGCCCACCTCCGAAACCGGCATGTCCCCGATCACCGGATAGGCGTAGCTGGCGAGGGTGTTGCGCCATTGCTGCCGGTGCTTGGCGTTGCGCCAACCTGCTTCGCGCGCGGCGATCATGTCCTCGGCCACCGAGCGGAACGTGTGCGCCGCCGCCTTCGCGCGCGCGGCCTCGGTGTGGCGCAGCTCGGCGGCGCGATGCTCGATCGGGTCCAGCCCGCGACGCAGCACCCCACGCGCCGCTGCTGCCGCGATGCGCGCCATCGCCAGCGTCACGCCTTTCGGCGGCTCGCCCACCGACCCCAACCCCATCTCCCGCGCCTTGCCGGCCAGGGTGAAGCGGAACAACCACGATTTGCCCCCGGATGGGGCAATCTGGAGATACAGCCCGCCCGCATCGCCAATACGGATCGGCCTGGCCGGCGTGCCGGGGTGCTTCGCGTTCGCCACGGCCCGCGCCGTCAGCCCTACCCCCAACTTCGCCATCTGTTCCCTCCGTAATGCGGAGGACTTTAGCCAACCCCCAAACCTACCCCCAAGACTTATTGCGCTTGGGGTAGGTTCAGATAGACGTGTGTGGAACGAGACACACCAACCCCAGAGGGGAGCTTGGTATTTTGGCATCACGCTAGACCCGGCTAGATGCCAGTATTGCGGACACTCCCTCCGCCAGTCTCATAATCGTCAGTGTCCGCCGGGATCCGCTAGATAAGGCTGGGAGGCGCATTAAAGGCCAGAATCATGCTCACGTGGTGTTCGCGACGGACCGCTTGCATCCTTCCGCGTTCGGAGCAATGTTCGTGGAACCGATTGGGGAACCGCGCGGGTTCCTCAGGCGGCGGAGGCAGCGGCCAATGCCGAGAAAGGCGCAAGGGCTAACAGCGGCGAAGGTGCGAACAGCGGGTCCTGGTCGCTATGGCGACGGGGCCGGCTTGGTCCTCTTCGTCAAGCCGAACGGACAGCGTTTCTGGACCATTCGCTACATGATCGCCGGTCGGGCGCGGGAGATGGGCCTCGGGCCGGCGTCTGGCGTGGGTGCGGTGTCGCTGAAGGAAGCGCGCGAGCGAGCAGAGGAGCAGCGGCGGGTGCTGCGCGTCGGCCGCGATCCGCTCATCGAGCGGGATGCCGCGGCCGTGGCGGCCAGGGCCGCGGCACAGCGAGCCGAGGCGCGCCGCAAGACGGTTCGTGATGTCGCTGCCCTTTACATCCAGGCGCACGAGGCAAGCTGGCGCAATGCCAAGCACCGCCAGCAATGGCAGAGCACACTGACCACCTATGTGTTTCCTATCATGGGCGATCTGCCGGTGGCTGATGCGGAAAGCGGGCACGTTATGGACGTGCTCGAACCCATCTGGACGGCGAAGCCGGAGACTGCCTCGCGCGTGCGCATGCGGATCGAGGCGGTGCTCGACTATGCGCGCTCACGCGGCTGGCGGTCCGGCGAGAACCCGGCGCGCTGGCGCGGGCATATCGCCAATCTTCTTCCGCGGCGCGCGCGAGTGCGCAAGGTGGAGCATCATGCCGCGCTACCCTGGTCTGAAATCGGCGCTTTCATGACCGCACTCTCTCAACAGGAGAGCGTGGCCGCGCTGGCCTTGCGGTTCACCATTCTGACCGCGGGCCGCACGGGCGAGGTTATCGGCGCCCGCTGGTCGGAGATCGATTTGTCGGCTGGTTCCTGGACAATCCCCCCGCAGCGGATGAAAGCGGGGCGGGAGCATCGGGTTCCGCTCTCGAAATCGGCCACGTCAGTGCTGCGGGAGCTGCTGCCGCTTCGGGACTCGGCGCGCGGCGAGTGGGTGTTCCCCGGGGAGCGAACCGGCCGTCCTTTAAGCAACATGGCAATGCTGATGCTGCTACGGCGCATGAACAGCGGCGGCGGATCACCGCCGCGGTGGCGGGATCCGCGCAGCGGTGAGCCAATCACCCCGCACGGTTTCCGCAGCACGTTTCGGTCCTGGGCCGAGGAATGCACGAACCATGGGCGGGAGGTGGCCGAGGCCGCGCTCGCTCATGCTGTCCGGGACAAGACGGAGGCGGCGTATCAGCGGGGCGATCTGTTGGAGAAGCGGCGGCGCCTGATGGACGACTGGGCCGCGTTCTGCGCGCGGTCAACCCTGGCCGCTGAGGTCGTCCCATTGCGCTGGACGGAATTGATCGGCAGCGCATAGCTCGCTCGGTCTCTAACGAACTGGAGCGCGAGCCGATGCTCTGGCGTCCACCTGTCGTCTCGGCCTGGTGTCCCGTCACCTTCACGGCCGATAGTGTGCGGCAGCTCAGTGCGGTTGCCTGTCCCAAGCTGAACCTCGCGGTCGATGCGGCAGACCTCGCCTTTGACATGAACGATGCCGCGCATGACCTTCTGCTCGGTGTGCTTGGTATCACGACGGCTGCCGGGGAACAGAAATGGGCCACAGGCATCGCGGCCGACGCGCAGCATCTCATCGCGGCTGTGGGCACGCCATCCGCGCGGACGGCTTCCCGGCTGGGCCTAGATTTTGAACAGTTCTCAGGGATGATGGAAGCCGTAAGGAGGTTGGCGTCGGCGGCGTCGCGGCACGCGCAACGGGCTGGGGAGACAAAGAAGCAGCGAAGTCCGGCCCGGCCGCCTGCCGAGGATGCCTGGCTGAGACGCATGAGGGCGATCTACTGCATGGCCTTCGGCCGGCCCTCCGGCATCACCCGCGCCAACGATCAGCGTGGCGGGCCGTGCGGGCGCTTCATCGCCGCGGCTGCCCAGCAACTCGCGTCGGACGATCGTATCGACGCCGGAGAGAGCTGGCGGGAGGCTCTGGCTCGCATGGATTCCGCCAAGAAGGTCGCCGGGCAACTCGAGCGACTCGGGTGATCTGCGAAGCGCAAGTGCCAAATTAATGGAGCCCCGGGACCCCATTAATTTGGCATCTCTGACCGACACCGCACCGGTTTAATCGGACCTGTTCGCAACCGGTCGCCAGTGCGGCCAGAACAGGAACCGCAAATGACATCCGGAACAAAGATCAGTGCTCCCCCGGAGCAGAACATCAGCCGGCGTGTGACGCCCATGCCGCTAGCCGTCCAACTCAATGATACTTCCCGGATCACTGGGTTGGGTCGCACGAAAATCTACGAGCTGATCGCGCGGGGCAAGCTAAAGACGGTGGCGATCGGGCGCCGCAGGCTGGTCCTTTATAGTTCAATCGAAGCGTTGCTGGGGGAGGGCGGATGAATGGACCGCGCCACCGCCGCCTCGATGTCCGATCCGGACAAGAACAGGCAATTCAGCCGGAGAGGGATTGCCTCGCCAAGAGAAGGGGGGAAGGCCGGACGAGCCTCATGTGTTCATCAGGCCCACAGCGGCTGGCCCGCGGGCCAAGATTCGCGAGTGGCGAAACGGGTTCGACCAGCACGGCCACAAGATCGATCAGTCTCAGTGCGTGGCATGAGCAACGTCACCCGGCTGATCGATCATCGCCGACAGAGCCCACCATCGCGCCGCCAGCGCGGTGACTTTCTGCCACCGCATTTGGCCGACCTCGAGCTCATTGTAGACGCGCGGTGCCATTTTCTGAGGGCCTGGCACGATTGGGTTCGCGAGCAGCCCGACCCGGATCTCCTGCGCGAGGTCATCGAGACCACCGCCGCTGCGATGGTCTGGCGGCGGGAGATCGACGATGGGGTATGACCGGAGTTTACCCGGCGGCACGATCGAGGGCCTTGCGCTGCGCGAACTGCCGACAAACCTGATGGCCGAGCTGGGCGTCCTCGGCGGCATCGCCATGGATCTGAAGAAGCTGGGAGACGTCGCGGACTTCCTGCGTCCGGAGCACTTTGCCGACCCGATGCACGGGCAAATCTACGCGGAGCAGACGCGCCGCATCTTGGCTGGGGGTACTGGCGATCCGGTATCGCTGCAGACGTGGTTCGCGGCGGATCCCGAGGCGCCCAAGGTCGGCGGTCACGCCTATCTCGTGAGGCTGCTGCACGAGGGTTGCATCTCGCCGGTCCTCACCCGCGACTATGCGCGGGTTATCTACGAGCTCGCACAGCGGCGCCAGGTCATCACCGCTGCGGCTGCCCTGCTAGACCGGGCGTTCGACCCGAAGAGCGACATCAAGGCCGTCGTGACCGACGGGGTCGGCGCGATCGAGAAGGCGATCAGCGAGCCCGAAAAGGCCAAAGAGCCGGTCGGGTTCGATGATGCGATGCACGAGGCGATTATTGCCGCGCACGTCGCCCGGCTGGGCGGGAGCACCGCGCTCAGCACCGGGATGCCCTCGGTTGACAGGCTGATCGGCGGCCTCGAGCCCGGCACGCTGACAGTTCTCGGCGGGCGGCCTGGCATGGGGAAGTCCGGCCTAGGCTGGCAATGGGCGGTCCACATCGCACGCGAATTTCGGCGTCTGCTGGCCGAGACCAAGGAGAGTCGGAACGTCGCCGGCGTCAGTCTGGAGATGCCCGCGCGCTCGCTTGCACGTCGTGCGCTTGCCGCTGCCTCGCAGGTGAGCGTCGAGAAGATCAAGCGCGGCGATCTGACTGACAGCGACGAGTACGCGTTGACACGTGCCCGGAAGGGGTTGACCGGGCTGCCGCTCTGGATCTGCGACACGACGGGCATGACCGCCGCGGTCATCCGGCTGAAGCTCCGTTCGCTTCGGCGCAAGCGCGGTCCGCTCGGTCTGATCGTCGTTGACCACCTGCACCTCGTCCGCGGCGATGAAAAAAATTCGCGGCAGGGTGGGACATGGATCGTGGGCCAGATCGCTCTCGAGCTGTTGGCGCTCGCCAAGGAATTCGAGACACCGGTGCTCGCGCTGGCCCAGCTCTCGCGCGCGCTCGAAGCGCGCGAGGATCGGCGCCCGATGCTCGGCGATCTCCGCTACTCCGGCGACATCGAGCAGAACGCGGACAATGTGCTGTTCATCCACCGCGAGGAATATTACGTCGCAAAATCACCTCCCGCACGAGGGCCCGCCGAGCGCGACGAGCAATACGCAAACCGTGTGTCAGCCTGGCGTGCCCGAAGGCACGCTGCCGTCGGGAAAGCCGAACTGATCGGCGCCAAGATCCGCGACGGCGAGGTTCGCAACGTGCCGCTGCTGTTCGATGGGCCGACCACAAGCTTCTCGGAACCGCCGTCGTGTGACGACGAACAGGGGTGGTAGGATATGCACGGCCGTCCCTGGTACAAGCGCTTCCCGAGCAACTTCATCTCCGGGGTTGCTTGCCTCACCGCTGAAGAGCGGGGCGTGTACGCCATGCTCCTCGAGCTGATCTATGACCGGGGCGCGCCAATTCGTGATGACGCGCGGTGGCTCGCCGGCATCAATCGCTTGACCTTGCAGAGGTGGCGCAAGAATTCGCGTCCGTTTGATCGCCGAGGGCAAGATTTATGTCACAGACGACGGCGGTCATCTAAGCAACAGACGCGCAGACCGGCAGATCCGAGAAGAGGGCAGCGAGGCGCAACGGCTCAGGAATGCCGGCCAGAGGGGCGGACGCCCGCCGGGGTTGCGCGCGGCGCCGACCTCAGAAACTGCCTCAAAAACCTGCCCAACAACTCCCCCGGTGACTGGGTCAGAAATCATCCGCGAAACGGGTGTGGAAAAGCGGGGTCGACCGAACGAAGTCAATGACTTAGCTGGGCAGGGGCTTTTCGAGGAGGAAAAGCAGTCTAGAAGCCAGAGTCCAGAGGATAGAAGAGAGTCTCCCCCTATAGTCCCCCACCCCGAAGCCGGCGCATCGGCCGTCCTCGCTGATGCTCGGCTCGGAGAGGACGGAGAACCTTTTGCAGGAGAGGACGATCGGTTTGACGTCGTCGGAAGCAAAATCGGGTCAGGGCCGGTCTCCGGTGGGGAGCGCGCCCGGAGGACTGCCACACCCCCACCCAGGCCGAGCCAAGGCACTGGCGCCGATGTCGGATTCGCGGGTGCGCCCACATCCCAGGAGAAACCCGGCCAGTCGATGCTCGAACTGCCCACGAAGGCTCTCGACGCAGCCTTCGAGCGATGGTGGGCACGGTATCCGCGCAAGGATGGAAAACTGAAAGCGCGCAAGGCCTGGGAGAAGGCGCTGGCGATCGTCGGTGGCATCGAGGAGCTGCAGACCGCGCTCGAAGCGTATACGTTCGACGTCTCGGATGCGAAGTTCATCCCGCACGCAGCGACGTGGCTTCGGGGTCAACGATGGCTCGATGCACCGCCAATGACGCCGGAAGAACGCGGGCCGTGGGGTATAGGTGCGTGGATTCCACAATACCCCGGCGTCATCGTCCACGCCGATGCACCCTACGAGAAGCGATGGGAGCTGCACGGGTATGATCTTTATCCGCTGGCATTCGAGGTCGCCATGGCGGCGAAGCTGCCAGATGACTGGCGGGGCGCTTGGTCGGCGCTGGCATCCTGGCTTGAGATCAGGCCTGCGAACATCGCGGAGAGCATGGACACCCTGATCGTCAGGGCCGTGCGTATGGCCGCAGCCAAGTCCCGTTATCGAGCGCCAAACCACCTGTCCTACTTCGACAGCATCGTCCGCGAGCGAGCCGCGTCTCGTGGAGCCGCCTCATGGAACTGATGAGCCGACAGCTGAGCATCTGTGGGCCGAGCGCTGCGCACAACGACGCCAGGCTGCAATACGGCCACACGCTACCTCCGGCGGCGCCCCCACAACCCCATCGGACGTCAGCGACGGCCCTCCAACGAGCATTCAAGAGCGGATGTTCCAACGTGCCGGTCAGCATCGTGTCAGAGGAGATGCGGAGGCCAAAGTGGTCGAGCACTCGACACAAACTCACGCAAACCTTTGCAGGGCAGATGGTGCAGCTGTTCCACAACGACAGAAGGTGATTGACTGTCGATGCGGCCGCAACTAGGTTGTTGCGGTGGCGATCCACTCGTATCTGGGTTCGAGAGGGATGGGGGTCTGGCATACCTGTGGATTGCCCCCCAAACCGGCCCGGGGTCGAATTTTCATGATTGCGAAATTGGAAAAAGTGGTCGGGCCAAATCCGGCCAAATTCGTCCCCCAGCACTGGCCCGCCGACCAGGTCGAACGCTGGTCGATCGACCGATTGATCCCGTATGCGAGAAATGCGCGGACGCATTCGGACGCGCAGGTGGCACAGATCGCCGCCAGCATTCGCGAGTGGGGCTGGACGGTCCCAGTCCTGGTGGACGAGCAAGGCGGACTGATCGCCGGCCACGGGCGCGTCCTGGCGGCACGCAAGCTTGGCTTGACCGAGATCCCGATCATGGTCGCCCGCGACTGGAGCGAGGCGCAGAAGCGAAGCTACCTGTTGGCCGACAACAAACTTGCCCTGAACGCCGGATGGGATCTGGACCTACTGCGGATCGAGTTGGCCGATCTCCGTGGCATGGGCGCCGATCTGGCGCTCATTGGTTTCTCCGCTAACGAGGTGACGGCGCTAACGGCCGAACCAACAGTGGGCCTGACCGACCCCGACGATGCGCCCGATGCGCCGGCGACCCCCGTGAGCATGCTGGGTGATGTGTGGCTCCTGGGCAAGCACCGGCTCGTGTGCGGCGATTGCACCGACCCATTCGCGGTCGAGAAGGCGCTCGGCGGCACCAGGCCGCACTTGATGGTCACCGACCCGCCCTATGGCGTCGAATATGATCCGGCGTGGCGCGGCGACACCAAGCGTACCGGCAAGGTGCTCAACGACGATCGCGCCGACTGGCGCGAAGCCTGGGCGCTGTTCCCGGGCGAGGTGGTTTACGCGTGGCACGGTGCACTGCGCGCGGGGGTGGTGGCCGAAAGCCTGGTCGCCTGCGGTTTTGAGATCCGCAGCCAGATCATCTGGGCGAAGGACCGTCTGGTGATGAGCCGCGGTCACTATCACTGGCAGCACGAGCCCTGCTGGTATGCGGTCAAGGGTACCGGGCATTGGGCCGGCGACCGCAAGCAGACCACGCTTTGGGAGATCGCCAACAAGAACCAGGACGCCACGACCGTCCACGGCACGCAGAAGCCGGTCGAATGCATGCGCCGTCCGATCGAAAATAACAGCAGCCCCGGGCAGGCAATCTACGAACCATTCTCCGGTTCCGGCACGACGCTGATTGCCGCCGAGATGACCGGGCGCGCCTGCCACGCCATCGAGCTCTCGCCCGCCTACGTCGATGTCGCCGTGCTGCGCTGGCAGGCGTTCACCGGCTTGCAGGCCGTGCTGGAGAGCAACGGGCGCAGCTTCACCGAAGTGTCGGAGGCGCGGCTCACCGCCGTGGCATGACATGCGGGGCCGCAAGCCGAAGCCGACCGGGCTGCACAAGCTGCATGGCACGCTGAACGCGACCCGCCACAAGGGACGCACGGCCGAGCCGCACGCCGATGGCGACTTGCTGGCGACACCGCCGTCGTGGATGACCGCCTCGCAGAAGGCCGGCTGGCGCTATGCGGTCAAGCATGCCCCGAAAGGCCTGATGCGCCGGATCGACCGCGGCATGCTCGCGGTGTGGGTCGTGGCCGAGGATCAGCATCGGATCGCGGCCACCATGCAGGCCGGGCTGGACCGGAGCACCAAGCTCCCGCTGCTGACCAAGAACAAGGACGGCACGGCGGGCATTTCGCCCTATCTCAGCATCATCAGTCGGGCCGCGGCCACTATGATCAAGGCCGGCTCGGAGCTGGGCTTCTCCCCGGCCGCGCGCCCCCGCCTGGTTGCCGCCGGCCTGCCCTCGATGGATCGGGCCGACGAGGACGATGCCGGCTGGGGCCGGCTGAAGGTGCTGCAGGGTGGCAAGGCAAGCTAAGGCCAAGGCGGTCAGCGCCAACATCGCCGACGCCATCGCCTACGCCCGCGAGGTGCTCGCGGGCGAGATCCCGGCCGCGCGTTACGTTCGGCTGACCTGCGAGCGGTTCCTGACCGACCTCGAGGCGGCCCAGGCCGGACAAGGCCCCTGGGGTTGGCGGCCGGATCTGGCCGATAACGCCATGCTGTTCGCCGGGCTGATGCCGAACATCAAGGGTCCGGAGGCCGGCAAGTCACTGCGGCTGATGCGCTGGCAGAAGCTCGTGTTCGCCAACCTGTTCGGCTTCGTCGAGGTGGGCACAACCGTCCGCCGGTTCCGCCAGGCGGTGATCTACGTGCCGAGGGGTAACGGCAAGACCTCGATCGCGGCGCCGATCGGGCTCTATGCCACTTTCATGGAAGGTGAGGGCGGTGCCGAGGGCTATGCCGCTGCGGTGACCCGCGACCAGGCCCGTATCCTGTTCGACACCGCCCGCGAGATGGTCCGGCGAGCGCCGGCGTTCCGGGCCCGCTACGGCGTAGAGGCCTCCGCGAACGCCATCCACCAGGTGCGCACCGCCTCGAAGCTGATGCCGATCAGCTCGGATGCCAAGGCGCTCGATGGGCTGAACGTGGCGGTCGCGGTCTGCGACGAGATCGCCGCGCATAAGACCTCCGAGGTCTATGACGTCCTGCTGACCGCGATGGGCAAGCGCCTCCAGCCGCTGCTCCTGTGCATCTCGACGGCCACCGGCAACACCACCGGCATCGGTCGGCAACTCTGGGACTATTCCGTGCGGGTGCTGGAGGGCAAGCAGCAGGACGACCGCATCTTCGGGCTGATCTACACCGCCGACGAGACGGACGATCCCTGGAACGAGGCGACCTGGACCAAGGTCAACCCGTCCTGGGGCCAGGCGGTGCAGCCCGACGCGATCCGGGCGATCATGCGGCAGGCCCGCAACAACCCCGCGCAGGAGGCCGCGGCGAAGACCCGGCACCTGAACATCTGGGTGGGCGCCGACGAGGCGCTGTTCTCCATGCGCGCCTGGCGGGCGAATGCCGACCCCACACTGAGCCTGGACGACTTCGCGGGCCAGGAGTGCCACCTGGCGATCGACCTCGCGAGCAAGACCGACCTCGCTGCCTTGGCGCTGCTGTTCCCGACACGCGCCGAGGACGGGCATCTGTCCTACGTCGCCTTCGCGCGCTGCTTTCTGAACGAGGCGGTGGTGTTGGAGGCGCGGAACCCGAGCTATCCCGGGTGGGCGGCGGACGGCTATCTGACCGTAACGCCGGGCAATGAGACCGACTACGCCACCATCGAGGACGCCATTCTCGACCTCTGCCGGCGCTTCCATGTGCGATCCATCGCCTACGACCCCTGGGGGGCCACCCAGCTGGCCCAGCGCCTCCTCGCCGAGGGCGCGCCGGTGTTCGAGTTCCGGGCCACCACGCAGAACTTCAGCGAGCCCACGAAGGAGCTGGACGCAGCGATCCGCGCCGGGCGGCTGCGCCACGACGGCAATCCGGTCGTCGAATGGTGCGTCGGCAACGTGGTCGGCCACTATGACACCCGGGCCAACGTCTATCCGCGCAAGCAGCGGCCCGAGCAGAAGATCGACGCGGCCGTGGCGCTGATCATGGCCATCGGGCGGGCGATGGTCACCGGGGAGGAGCGGTCGGTGTACGAGGAGCGGGGGATACTGTTCGTCTGAGCAAAAGGACCGTTTAGGATCAGCATGCCTCGGGTAAGGAACCATGATTCGCGAGTGGCCAGTTGTTCCGGCGTACCGGAGGGGGCCGTGACCTCCGGCTCGCCATGACAACGCTCACGGTCTCGGACCACATTCGCCGACAGCCGTCCGATCCAGTTGAAGCTCTTCACCACTCTCATAGCCGGTGGCCCACTTCTACGGGGGCAGGTCAAGCACGGCATCGAGCCTCGCTTCACCAAGATCAATCACCCCTGGGCCAACGGACAAGTCGAACGGATGAACCGCACGATCAAGGAAGCGACAGTTCGACGCTACCACTACGATGATCACCAGCAGCTGCACCGTCACCTCGGCGACTTCGTCGCGGCCTATAACTTCGGCCGCCGATTGAAGACGCTCAAGGGCCTCACCCCCTACGAGTTCATCTGCAAAGCTTGGCAAAAGCGGGCCGCACCGCTTCACCCTCAACCCGCTCCACCAAATGCCGGGACTAAACACGTGTTGAGCGGCATCATCCGTGTCATCCGCAACGGGCTGCGCTGGCGTGACGCGCCCGCCGCCTACGGGCCGCACAAAACCCTGTATAACCGCTTCGTGCGCTGGAGCCGGCTCGGCGTGTTCAGCCACATCTTCGCGGCGCTGGCCGGAGCCGCCGGCCAACCGGAGCGGATCATGATCGACTCCACTCACCTCAAGGCGCATCGAACCGCGGCGAGCCTGCGCCAAAAGGGGCATCGCACCGCTGCTTCGCCAAGCTCAAGGACTGGCGCCGCATCGCCATGCGCTACGACCGCTGCGCCCCACACCTTCTTTTCAGCCATCACCTTCGCCGCTACGTCATCTTCTGGCTGCGAAAATGAGTCCTGAGCCTAGACTTGCATATGCCCGGTGCGCAAAGATTAACAAGGAGGAAAAATATGGTCGTTCAAGCCATCTTGATTCGCCACGCTGAGAAGGAGAGCGCGGCTTGCAACGCTCCGTTAGCGCGGTCGGGAGTGGAGAAGACTGCACAACTCGGCGCCTTTCTGGTGACCCTGGGTCTCAAGCCAAACCTCGTACTGTCCAGCAGATTAACGCATGCTGAGCAAACAGCTGATGGGCTGGTCCAAGCGTTCCCGCCCCCTCGTCCGAATGTCCAGAAGGTGGCTGCACTCACCCCGAAAGATCAAACTGAGTCCCCAAGGGCCAGCAGACGATGGTGGCCGCGGCGCTGGGGCAGGCGTTCCTGCAAGCTGACCAGAAGGCGGCGCAGCAGACGTGAAATCGCATTGAAAGATCAAACTGAAATCGCATTCTCGATTGAGTCAATGATCGAGGAAGCAAGGAGAGCCGGCCATAAACTGTCTGATGAAACTACCATTATCTTCGTCGGACATGAGCCGGAGCTGACCCAGCTAGCCACGATGATGACAACGACGCGATTTGCACCTTTGGAACGCCTGGAGGCTCTTTGCATTCAGTCCGACACATTGAACGACCTCCGTCTTGGACGAGGTAGACTGCGGTGGCGCTGGCTGTTTCCCGGACCAGTCGCAGCGACCAGTCAAGATGAACTGGGGCCAAAGTTGACCAACAAAATGACCGTCGCAGCCTTGCTGGCAGGCTTTAACTTTACGGCACTCCTAGAACTCGTAAAAGAGCCAGAGAAGCTGCAGATTGCGGCCTTGCCTGCCTGGAGTGAGATCCTGTCTGCGGCGATTCCGGACAAGTCGATTTTTCCATTGCTCACCTTCGCGGCGATTATCTTTCTGACAAGCTCTCTGGTGCTTTTCGTAATCGCCATATATATCTACGATCGCCTTAGCATGCCGCCGACCTTTCTGGAGTCACTCCCAATCGTGCAGCTTCTGGCGAAGAATTCGAAGAGCATGCAAGACCGCATTAAGCGTTTCGGTTTCGTTTACGCGGCTATGATTCATGCGTGGCAATGGGTGTTTACTCCAGCGGTCACATGCACCGTATTAGGCTTCCTGAGCATTTTAGCTCGTGCCTCGTTCACATATGCCGAAAGCGTTCTCTGCGTCCTCGTAGTCGGACTTCTATATTACCAGGTAGGGGCGCCACACTATTCAGTCGATTGAAAATTCTTGACGGACCACATGATGCTGCCATGAGAGTTGCTCATCTGCATCAGATGCGCGACCGGCCGCGACAGCTCGTGGTGTGTCTGCACGCCGCCCATCGCGTCAGGAAGGGCGGCCGCCGGCTGGAGGTGAGGGTGCCGCGCCGCGCAGGTAGTCGAATTTCAGGCCCGACCAGCCCGGGCCGCGGCCGGGCAGCGCCCGGCGGCCTATCCACATCAGCGTGGATCCGTCGAAGCCACGGCACCGGCGGAGGTACTTCTGCACGTCGACGCCGATCTCGGTCACCACGCGCTCGGTGAGATAGTACGGAGCTCCCGGCTGCAGGATCGAGCTGTGCGCCTGCAGCTGCACTACCGTGCCTCCCGGACCCGGCACATCCATCGTGCCGCGCCGCAACAGCAACTCTCCCGACGCCGACAGCACCGGCAGCATCGGGATCCAGTTGTCAGGCACCGGATGCTCCACGGTGTAGGCGATGTCCGTGCCTCCGGCGACCGGCGCGGGCGGGGCCAGCGAGGGATCGAGCCGCAGCCGGGTCAGGTACTGTTCGTAGCCGTCCACCGCCACATCGAGCGCACCCTGCAGCTTCTGCTCCACCGCCCAGGCCAGCGCCGCCATGTTATCGCGGAGGAACAGCACATCCTCGACTGGCGCGGCGTCGTCGGAGATCCCGATCGTCGGCGCCAGGAGGATGAAGTCGGAGTGCGCACCGGTGGCGCCGGAAATCCTGAACATGGACCACGGAAGCTCATCGCCGACCACTGGCATCTGCTCGACCGGCCGGATCAGGGTGCGGAAGCCGAAGGTGTCGGTTACCACCAGCGTCGTCACCCGCTGCAGCACGCCGCTCGCCGACGGGATGGGCACGAAAAACCAGTCGGCGCCGTAGACCAGCCCGAACTCCATCACCAGCATCCGCGCCAGGTCCACCGGCTCGGTGTCGAGCTGGCCGAGATCCGTCACGCTGTCCTCGAAGGCCCACCAGCGGTCCTCGGGCATGCCTCGGAACCTGACATGCAGCGGCAGGAAGTTGGCCGTCTCGTAGGTGGGCGCCTGCGGCTTCGACTCCGTTTGGGCGGTGCTGAGCGAGAACGAGTACCAGTCGAGATGACCGCCGGCGAACTCATCGGCCACGAGCACCGCGGAGGTCTCGGCCGTGGAGGCCGACTCCGTCGCGAAGGCATAATTCAGCGCGGCGGGTTGCCAGGCTGAATCGCCGGCCGGCTCGCTGAATGCAGCGGCCCGGAAGGCGACGAAGGCGGCGAGCACCGGCGCCACCCCTGGATCGCTTGCCTCGGGTGGCAAGGGTGGAGAAGGCGTGCCCCCCGCAGCCGCGATCGCCGCGGAGGCGTAGAGCGCCTGGCCGTCCACTACCCGCCCGGCCGCCAGCGTGCGCAGCTGCAGGCCCCCCTGGCCGGCGAGCGCCGGATCTGGATCGGTGGGCACAATCGGGAAGGCGACACGGAAGGCGGCGATCACGCGCTCCGGCGAGGGAACCCCCGATGCCTTCACCAGCTGCTCGAAGTAGCGGCCAAGCTGCGCCGCGCCATAGACCCGGAAGGCGACTGCCTCGCGCTCGACATGCACCTCGAGCGGGGGCGTGGCCGTGTAGGGCTGCACCTTGCCGCCCGATAGCCCGGGCCGATATCCGGTCAGCGGCTGCGTCTCGATTCCCATGGTCGCTTGCACCGGCGATCCGGCGTCGTTCCCTTCGAACTCGCCAAGCTGCCACTGGCGCGCCAGCATCCACAGGGGATCGCGCACCTGCGCCTGCAGCGACCGTGTCAGGGTGGTATCGCGCGGCTGCGGCTCCAGCCGCGTCCAGCTGGTGATGGAGGGCAGGAAAATCCTAGCTTGCTGCCGAGCGGATAGCGACAAGGGCATCCTCCGAGAGCAGGAATTGCGTCGCCACCGTCGCGGCCTGCAGGTTGAAGGGGAAACAAAGGGCGGGCAAAACCTGGCCGACATCCTGGATGCTGTCGAGGTCGACTGTGCGCGTCTTCGCCAGCGCCAGCGTCTCCTCCAGGATTGCCTGCACTAGCCCAAGGTCCCAGCTCTCGCGGCTGTCGGGGCAGACCGCCAGCAGCAGTGCCTGGGGCGCCCGGGCGCGGGGTTCGCCATAGTGGAATGAAAGCCCGGCCGTGGTCGTCGTCGCCGGGATACGCTCCAGCCACTCGTCAACCAGCAGGCCGGCGAAGGGGGTTACGGTCGCCGGATCGCCGACGGCCAGAGCCTCGATAGCAACACGGCCCGTCTTCGGGGGCGAAGTGGTGTCGATTGGCAGCCCGAGCCAGCGGTCGTTCGCAACCAGCGGCAACTGACCGAGCGTCAGTCCGACATCGGGAGCGCCGAGGAGCCCCGTCGTGGTCGCCGCGAGGTCCAGCCGCGTCATGCCCGGGCGGATATGGCTAAGCTGGAACAGCCAGCGGTCGAGCGCCTGCGGATTGGCCGCCTGCATGGCCGCCGACTGCGCAAAGCTCGCCTGGAGGTCGGTGAGGCCGGGCGGAGTGAGGCGCGGAAGCACCAGGGCGGCCTTGCCGAGGAGGGCGGCGGCGACGTCCAACGCCGCCTCCACGGTTGGCGCTGGCACCGGAGTGGCGGAAGCCGCGGCCTGCCGCTGTTGCAACTGGCCGAGCGCGCTATTGCCGCGCGCCGTGAGCGCGGCAACATCCTCGCCCGGCACCGGCACCGCACCGCTGATACCCCAGAAACTGGCCGCCAGCAGCGCATCGCGCACCGGCCCCTGGGCGACTGCCACGTTGGCGAGCGCCGTCTGCAGCGCCGCCAGGTCCGCCCCGAACCCGGTCGCAAGTGCCTGCACGCGCGTATTCAGTTCGGCGAGGTCAGTGGTGCCGGCCGCCTTAGCGGCGTCATATTCTGGCAGGCTGAAATCCTGCGGCGCTAATGCGCGAGCGGCGCCAAGGAGGTTGCGCAGGGCCTGGGCGGCGGTCAGCAGGTCGGGGAAGCCAATCGTGCCGGCGGGCAGGCCGGTCGTCGCATAGGCGATGGCCAGTCCGGTCGCACCCTCCGGCGGCGCCGCGGCAAGAATGATTCGGCTTTCGAGCTCAGACCGCTGTGGCTGCGCGCCGGCGCTTGCCATGGCAAGGACGTCTAAAGGGCCGGCGCCAAGATGGCGGAGCGAAACCACCTTAGAATGCGCTGCCCCGCGCGCGCTCCAGGACACCCTGCAGCGCACCTTGACCGGGTCGGGTAAGCGCGAGGCGACCCAATCAGAGAGCCAAGGCTCGGCCAGCTCTCGCGGGCGCCCTTTGATGCCGCCCCACGACGCCGCGGCGGGCGGCGGCCCCGCGAGCAAAAGCATCACGCGGTGAGTGATGTCGATGCCGCCGCGCGGGGTGTCCACCACTTCGGGCTCCGGCGGCGGCTGGGCGCCCTGCGAGATAGCCGCGAGCAGGCCACCGGCCCGGCCGAAATTACCGCGCATGATCTGGTACACGCTCTCGGCCAGCGAGAGGTCGCCGAGCGCGTCCAGCATGTCATCAAGCACGGCGATTAGCTCGAGGACAGTTGTCTGGGTCGCGTTGGCCGGCGGCGAAGGGGTCGGCAACCCGGCACCCCAGAAGGTGCCCGCCGCGAGATTACCCGCCTTCCAGTCAGTGCTAAGCTTCACCCCGTCCACTACCTGCGCCGGCGACACCACCTCGCCCGCTGCGGTCGCCGGCGTCAGGTCCGTGCCGACCAGCGGATACTTGTCGCGGAACGGCTGGACATAGACGTCGAGTCCGGCCTTGTGCAGCGCCTCCTCGAAGCGGTAACCGGTGAGCGCGCCCAGGCTCTGGCCCTGGCGCACGCCGTCGAGCAGCCACAGCGCCGACCGCGTGCGGTTGGAGGAGAGGTCGATCGCCAACAACGGTTCTTCCGGCGTGTTGCGATGGCTTATATAGCCGCTTCGCAGCACGGCCCCGGCGGCAGCCTGGGTCATCGAGGGGGCGTGGATGAAGCCGCCGTGATCGGGCGGGGCCTCCTGCGCAGGAGGAGGTTCGGCAACGCCCCGCCGCCGGGCGCGCCGCGCCTCGTCGAGCCGCTCCACGGCGGCGCGGTCCTCGCCGGTGACAATGGGGGCCGGCGCGCCTGGGACTAGCGACTCCACCCAGCCGTAGGCGCCGAGATGCAGCGTCGGAGTATTGGCGGCCCGCGCCGCCCCACGCTGGCGCTGCAAGATCGAGTTGGCAATCGCCGTTACCCAGACATCCAGCCGATGGCTGCAGGCATCCAGAGTCTCGGTCAGTAGCCGGTCGAGTTCGGCGGTGGGTAGGGCGGCGAGGTTCTCGAGGCTCGCCCGGAGTTCACCCAGGCGGCCGAACTGGGACTCGGGCGGCGGGTCGAGCTGAAACAAGTATTCGCCCCAGCTCCGGCCGGCGACGACTCCGCTCGGGCGGGCCAGGATATCCCAGGGCGTGATGCTGGGCGCCGCCTGCCGGACGTTCACTAATTCGGTCTCGCGCAGCGCCGCCTGCGGCAACGTGCCAAGGGCGACCTGAGCCCGCCCCGCTAGGCCGACATACTCGCGCAGCACCGATTGCCGGAGGATGCGGTAGAGGAGTGCGGTCGGCTTCGTCCCCGGATAGTTTTCGGCCTGTAGGTCGGCGAGGGGAGCCGTGCGCAGCCACTGGATGTAGTTCACCGCCTTGCCGTCCAGGGTGGCGTCGGCGGCTAGCGGATCCGTCTCCGACAGCGCGCCGTCCTGCACCGTCGGAAACGGCACAGGATAGCTGTCGCGACCCATCGAGGTGTGGATCACCCGCGGGTCCCAGCTCGTCAGGCCGAGGCCGTCCAGGAGGGCACGGCCGCGGACCAAGTGCTCCAGCCACCACTCCGTGCTGCCGGTGTTCTCCAGGAATTGCAGCAGGTTCCACATTGCCTCGTCGCCGATCACCTGGCGGGCGCGGAAGGCGAGCGAACTCGCATCCATTCCAAGGACCTGCGTCAGGTCCTTGTCCGGATCGCTGCTGCCGCCGATACGCGGCGCGCCGGCGACGCTCGCCTGCCAGACGGGCAGCAGGATCTTCAGGAATTCGGCCAGCGCGGCTTCCGGGTTCTGAAGCCGCGCGATGGTCGGCCGCGATGGCGGATAGGCAGCGAGCGAGGTAACGGGCAGCACGCCGTAGGGCGTGTTCCCCGTGCGGAAGGCGGGCAGGGCACCGCGGGGGATCGCGGACGCCAGAGCGAAGCGGCGCGCCTCGTCCGCGACAGCCGCTCCGAAGACGGGCCCCATCATCTGGTCCATGAAGTAGCCAAGCGTCGCCGGCCACAGCGCGGTCAGCATATCGCGTCCGTTCCGTACGCCATGCGAGTCGGCGTAGCGCACGTGGTCGAATGTCCCGGCCGGGATGCCCAGCAGGCCGGCAGCGACCGCCCCGTCCGCGTCGGCCGCTGCGGTCAGCGCCGAACCACGCTCGACCTGGAAGCTGATGGCGTAGTCGGGATCCTTGCGGCTGAAGGCCGCGGCGGCGTCGGGCGTGTTGTTGGTGGGCGCGCCCTGGGGAACAAAGGCGAGCCCGTCGGTGTAATGGTGCGCGTTCAGCAGGGCGGCGAACCCCGCGTCGCCGGGGCTGCTGGCCGCAGCCATGCGAAGGCCCATCACCAGGATGCGGGTAAACCCAGCGCGCCGTTCCTCGGCGCTAATCGGGATGCGGCCGGCCATGCCGGCGGAGACCGCCGCGTCGAAGTCGACCAGCCAGCGCATGCCGGCATCCACGGGCAGCCCGTCAGGCAGGGTCCCGTCATGCGGGGTCAGGCCCACCGCCAAGTTTGGGACGATCGGCGCCAGCGTGAACTGCCGGGTACCGGCGCCGCTTTCGAGGACCACCGTCCAGACATCAGGCAGCGCCTGGGCGAGCGGGGCTTGCTCGTAGGAACTGGCGCGGGACGGCGGGATGGGGAAGGCGGGCGCCGGGTTGGGGGCCTGGCGCTGCGGCGTCGGGGCCGCTAGTTGCTGCGCTAGGTTAGTCGGCGTCATGGCGACGGCGATCCAGGCCGCACGCGCGGGACCATAAGCACCGGCCAATACCCGCCACGGCGCGCGCACGGCATCCGGGTCAGCCGGCGGATTGCCGGCGGCCCAGACTAAGTTCCAGTAGGTGGTCCCCGCCGCGACCTCGTCCTGGGTTAGCGCCTCCTCAAAGGACGAGGTACTGAGCGTGTCGGGATAGACCCGCAGCAGCAATGCGGCGCCGTCGCCCGCATCGTCGGCGAAGCGAGTCTCGATGCGCACCGGCAGCAGCAGGAGCGGTGTAGCAGCGGCGAGCGCAGTGCAGCAGGGCGAATGCGCAAGATAAGCCTTCGCCTGGAGCCAGTGATCCAGCGCGCGGCCGCCTGGTCGCCCCTCACGCTCCCAGATGAGATACGCCGTTTCGCGAAGCAGCCGATCGTCGGCATGATCCGGTGGAGGCATCGCTCATCTCCTCAAGCAGGATCCAGACACGGAAGCCGTTTCCGACAGTGAGCAAAGCTGTGGAAGGGCAAACCAGTGTGGCTCGCCGCTAAGCCAAGCGGCCTGCACTGCAAAGAGATGCCTCTCTGGCTGCTTGCAGCCCTCGGCCACCTCATCGAAAGAGCCGCCACCACTCCCGTCGGCAACTAACATTTATGCGTCAGGGCCGCGTAATGGACCAGCGACGCCGGCGGCAGCGCTCACGTCGACACTATCAGGTCGGCGTGGATAGCGATGCGGAAGGGTAGCCGCAACGTGATGTACGCCGTTTGGGCGGCATCGACGCCCCATTGGCTGCCGGCGTCGGCACCGGTGATCGCGATCCCGGAGGGCGCCTGCGCGGCTCGAAGGAAATCCGGCAGGTTCTGCCCGGCGAGCACGTCGCGGAAGATGGTCGAGGCCATCTGCCAGGCAGAGAAGGGGCCGGTGAGGCTCGGCGGAAAGCCCTGTATGCGCACGCCCGTTGCGCGCGGCGTCGCCGGCGGGATCGCGGGCGGGGCAAAATTTGTCCAGGCGAGGTCCGCCCATTGCGTAACCGGGCCCGCCGCCGACGGCTCCAGGCCGAAGCGCGGGCCCGTAGGGTGCTGCTGGAAGACAAAGAAGAATCCTTCCGGCGCCGCGGCGGTGCCGCCCTTTGCATCCTGCGGGCTGAGATTGAAGCCCAGGAATGTCATGTCGTTCGACAGCGTCCCGCCGAAGATCGGATAGCGCTCGTCGGTGGGATCGATGACGCGCTGGTCGCCCTGTAGCTTCGCCTTGGCGGCGTAGATGATGGTGTCCGGGTAGCGGCGCAGCAACTCGCCACGGATCAGCAGCACCACATTGTTGGCGCCCACTCCGGTGCGATTCTCGTGCGTGCCGAGCGGACCGGTGAGCGGCCAAGTCGTGATCGGCGGGATGTCCTTCAGCAGTTCGGCTAGCTGCGCCGGATCGGTCGGGTCGTCGGGCTGCGGGACGTATTTGCTGACGTCCCAGAACTGCCGGAAATAGGTGCCCATGCAGTCGGTGGGATAGCCGGCCCACAGTAGTTGCCGCGCCATCTCGTGGTTGAGGCCCACCATGTAGGCCTCGATGAAAGCATGGTTCGCCTGCAGCAGCGAGACTGAATTGGGCGGCACCTGGTCTGCGCCGGGGAGGATGTAATCGGTCGAAAGGTCGCGCAGCGGCGCATACATCGGCTGTGGGAAGCTCGGCGCCGCCATGATGGTGCGGATCGGGTCGGGCGACCGCCACGGGAAGTCGGGGGCGAGGGTGATTAGTGAGGCGACGCGCGCTGGCACCGTCAGCACCGGGTCGAGCCGGCCGATAAGGGTGTCGCGCAGAGCCTGCAGGTCGGCCGCGGGCGCGAGCGGTGGATCGGGATGTGGCGCCTGCAGCGCGGCGGTGAACGGCCCGAGCGCTTGCCGGAACAGACGCGCCTCCATGGAGTCGACCGCGCCGCCCCCGTTGGAAGTGGGGATGACGCCCGGATCGGAGATGGTGAAGCCCGGCCGCGGCGGCACAGCGGATATGGCGTCCGGAGTCAGATTGACGATCCGAATCGGGCCCCTCGACATCCTGGCGTCGATAGTGAAGCCAAACGATCCCTCCGGCGTGGTGGCCGTGACGTCGATGGGGAAGAAGCGGCCCCATTTCGGCGTGAGCCCGTCCGAGATGTCCTCGATAGGAACGAGGCCGCCTGGAGGCTTGGGCGGCGGCACAACTGTGATGGCATTGCTGTTCACGCGCTCGGTCAGCGATCCAATCGCCGCGCCGGCGGCGATCTGGCGGCGGCGAACCAGCCCCCCGGGGCTGGCGATACGGCGCAGCGTCGATGACATCAGCCGCACCGGCAGCCGGCTGGCCTCGACGGCGGCGCGCACGGTCGTCGGGCTCGCCAATACGCGGGCGTGGACTGGCGCGGTGAGGGCGAGCAGCGTCGCGTTGCCGGCGGCCACGAAGCGCGTGGCGTGCAGCACGCCGAGCGTGCCGCGCGCAAGCTGGGCCTGACGCAGCAGCGCGTTCGCCGCCTCGACGCCGGCCACCTGCTGCCAGGCTGAGGCGAGCAGCGCCGTCAGCCCATTCTGCACCACCTGCGTGCCCATGCCCGCCTCGGTGCGGTTGCGCGGGTCGAGGTTCAAATCGTCCAGCCATCCGATGCCTGCCGGCTGCACCGCGAACACGCCGGCGTGCCAGCACCCGTAAAGCGGCGGCACGAGCTCGGGGTCCGGCTTGGTGGGATCGTCCACCACCGGCGAGGTCCGATTGACGAACTTCTGCAGCCCGATCTGGAAATTGGTCTTGCCGGGGTCGTTCCAGGGCGTTGGGGTCACTGCCAGACTTTCCAGCGCGCCCTGCAGGCCGAGCGGCGGCCCGGCGTCAGGGTAGCCGCTGCCCGGCTCGTCCACCCGCATCGGCCGCTGGCCGATCGAGGCGCCAAGCTTTGTGGGCGTCAGCTGGCGAACCAGCAATTCGAAGTCGCCTTGGTCGCTGGTGCCGAATTGGAATTGGTAAAACACCGGCAGCCTGAGCGGCAGCGGCGTATTGCCCGTCCACGCAGGGTCGCTGGTGGTTAGCCCGGAGACGTCGAGGTTGAGTCCGGCGCGCCGGCCGTTCTCGAAGGCGGGCACGACGAACGCGGTGTAGGACGTTTCTGGGTCGAGCCGCCGCGGACAGAGCAGCCGGCTGATTACGCTGGCGGGCGCCGTCGCCATGGCGGTGGCGAGCGGCGTGTCACCCGAAATCTGCGCATGCGCCCAGTTCCAGGAGTCGTCGAGCGGCGGCAGCGGCGCTAGCGAGGTGACGTCGATGGCTGGGAGCGGTTGGGGGGCGCCAGAGACGGGTGCGAACTCGCCGTCCTTCAGCACGATCAGCACGAGCCAGGGCCTGAGGCGCGCGCCGGCCGGCGCGGCCGGGGTGAACAGCCAGGGCAGGGCCGGCTGGTCGAATTCGATGCCAGCCAGGTAGTTCGGCTCGAAGTTCGTGGTAAACGGCCGTGGCTCGGAGCGCACGACGTGGACCTGCTCGACGCTGCGGACATCGCCCGGGCCATAGAGCTGGGCCGTGATCGGGGTGATCGACCGGTCCGTCGTTGCACTACCATCCGCCTCGGCCGTGAGGCCGAGTTGCAGGGTGCCGCGGGCTGGCAACGATCCGCCGTAGTCGCTGTTAGCGAGGGTCGCGGCCATGCCCTGCCGCACCCATGACAAGAAATGGTACCGGCCGCCGGTGTCGCTCATGCCGCAAGCTCGTATGTCGTGACGAGCTGCACAGTACCCCGCGCCGCTGGGTTCGCGGCCAAGAAGGCATTGAGGGCCGCAGCGGCCTGGTAACGCGTCGCGGCGCCGGCAAGGATGTCGGCCCGCCGCGCCAAGTCGCTGGTACCGGCAACGGCATACCCCATGGAGGCAACATTGATCGGGCTGGTCATCCCCGGTGTGGCGTACGTTTTGAGCCCGGTCGTGGCGGCCGGCACCACGGCCGCCTGGCCCGACAGTGCCAGCACAGCATGCACCGCGGCGGGCATGCGGTAGATCTGGCCGAAACGGGAGAGCCCGTTAAAGTCGTCGATGTAGCGTTCCTGGTAATCGACGCTGCGGGCGGTGTCGTTGCCGGCGGCGACCGGCCCAGAGCCCACCGTCACACCGGCGTCGAACAGCTCGTAGGAGGGCGCGCTCAGCTTGTCGGCGTCGCTCATGTCCGTGAACTGGGCGACAGCGAAGTATTCCTTGTGCGGCGCGGTGGCGGCCGCGGCGGCGTTAAGCGTCACTGTGGCGACGCGGAACCGGTTGCCATCAGCCGGCGCAACGCCGTTGAACTTGGTGATCGGTATGTCGAGCGGAACGACTGTCTCGCGCACGCTGAGGCTGCCGAGTGGGTGCACGACGATGGTTGTCGGGTCCGCCGGGATCGTGCGCAATGTGACAAGCTGGTCGGTGGACGCGGGCAGCGTCACGCTCCAGTTACGCGGGTCGCCGAGAGCCCCGACCAGCGCCGGCAGCACGGGTTGGGCTGGCAGCACCGTCTGCTGGGTGTCGCCCCAGGTCAGGTCGATCGAGGCGCTAACGCTAAAGAACAAGATGTGGAAGCTGGCATGTCCGTGAAGATGCCAGGGCGTCACCCCGGAGAGCGAGGCGTCGAGCTGGATGCCTGCGAGTGAGGCGCCCTCGAACGAGATGTCGAACCCGGCGGAGAAATCAATCTCGAAGGCGAAGGGGGAGAACTGGAACAGCGCGTCGAAGCCGATCCAGCCATGCACGGAAAATCCGGCCGCGGAAGCGTAGAGCTCGACGTTGGAGCCGAACTGCAGCGTGTTCGAGGTGACGGCGAAATAGCTCTGGGCGCTCAACCGCGGATTGTCGCCGCTGCCGAGGCTCACGCTGAGGCGGGCCAACTGCGGCACGTCGGGCGGCGGCGTGAAGGTGGGGTTGAAGCCGCCAAAGGAGACGAGGAACTCCGGGTTTGACCCCCAGCTCAGGCGGAAGGCCATGTCGCCGCCGAGCTGGAAGGCGAGCACATGGCTGTCGTACATCGTGCCGTCGATGGCGATCCGGCCGAGGCCGAAATCGATCGTGCCGAGCACGTCGATGTTCATCTCGATCAGCGCCAGGTCGGAGGCTGGGATTGCCACCTTAATCTCGCCAAGAATGGCGAGGCGCACGGGGTCCGGCACTTCCAAGATTACGCCGACCGACAGGGTCAGCAAGTTCACCTCGCCCCAGCCGATCTGCAGCATGGGGCCGAACAGGTAGCGGCCCTGCTGCGGCGGGAAGAAGCTCTCAATGTCGCTGATGATCTTCGGCGCGTTGGCGATCGGGTCCGGCGGGAACAGGATGTCGTCCAGCGCGTGCGCGCGCAGCCCGGCGCGCAGCGCATCCTGCACCATCGTGCGGTTGACGCCGCCGAGGCCGCCGACGCCGTTCAAGGTAAAGCCGAAGCTGAGCTGGATGGGCGGCAGCTCGAAGGTGATGATCAGCAGGAAGGAGTACCCCGAGGATCCATCGGGAAGCTTGGTGTCGAGGACGCCGATGACCTTTACCGCGATGATATCGGCGAGCGTCACGTCGAGGACGCCGGCGTACTGGCCCTTGGCGGGGTCGAGGCTGATGTAGCCCCCGCCGGAAACCGCGCCCGCGTCGATGGCGATGCCAAGGCCAGTGGGGGGCTTGAAGCCGATCGTCAGGTCCACCGGCCCAAGGTTGCCGCCGGCGGCAGGGAAGCCTACGAGGCCCTGGAAGCCGATGTGGTCGACGGAGACATCAATCGGGCCGAGCGTCGCGCCGAAGGCGACGGACAGCGCGAGAGCGAGGTTGCCGCCGGAAATCCCGAGGTCGAGATAGGCCTCGGAGAGGTGGATCGGGCCGAGGTCGATGGCGAGCGGTAGGGTCAGCTCGAGCTGCGCGCCGCCGCTGACATGGACCCCGCCGTCGAGCGACCACGACACTGACAGATCGAAGTCGGCCTCGATCGGGCCGCCGGGAATTAGCGCGCTTATAAAGCTGTCGGCATCCGCCAGGTCAATGACCAGCTTGCCGCCGGTGACCTTGAACTCGGCCACCGGCTCACCGCTGGCCTTGCCCGAGCCCGCATCCCAGGTGGCGCCGAACCCCGCAGCGAAGGAGAAGCTCGTCCCCTGCAGCACACTGCTGCCAGTCTGGCCGAACACCACCACCGGGCTGGAATCGGCGTTCTGCGCGGTGAGGCCGAACGTCGCCTGCACGTTGGCGGTTCCGGTCGGCGGGGCAAGGGCGGCATGCAGCGGTGGCGTGATCTCCGCTTCCAGCCCGGCGTCGAAACGGGCGGAGGCGCCGAGCGCCAGGGTCCACAGGTCGCTTAGAGGGTAGCTGACCGAGACGTCCTGGGTCGCAGGCACGCGGAACCGTATCGACAGGCCGGGCGGCGATGTCGTGGGATCGACGGCGAAGCGTAGCAGGAAGGTTTCCAGGATCAGGGGCTGGCCTGGCGCGACCACCAGTTGCGCCGGTTGGTTCAGCGCCTGGAACAGGTCCCGCACGCGCCCGAGCAGTTCCGCGCCGTCGAAGCCTGGCGTGCCCCAACCGAAGAGGTCGGAGTAGGCCTTGCCCGGATTGCTGAGGATGTCGGGCAATCGGTCGAAGCGCAGCACCTCGGTCCGGTAGGGAGGCGCCGTGGAGTCGGTGCCGGTGCCGACGGTAACCGTGTCGTCCAACAGGCCGACCAGATTAAGGAAGGAGACGAGCCCGGCGCTCTTGTTTCGCATGTATTCGATCAGCGCGTAGCCAAGCAGCCGACCGGGAAGCGCCTGCGCCAGCGCCTGCAGAGCGGCCTGCTGACCGGCGGTCAGCCCGGACGCGCTGCCGATGACGGTGTTCAGCGCATTGGCGAACTGCACAAAGGCGGCGACGACCTTGCTGATCTGGGCCACCACCTGGGCGCCGCTCGTGACGATGGCGCCCTCGTCCCCCGCCTCAATCGCGCTTACAAGCGCAGGGATGATCGGCCCAAGGCCAGCCACCGCGCTGGCAGCGCCGGAAGCCGCGGACGTGAATTGGGCGTCGCCCGCCACGCTCTCGGGCAATCCCAATCCGAGACGAGCAAGAAATCCCTGGACATTACCCCCGGCAAGCGCATCGGCGATCGGCTGCAGTGCCAGGCCAACCTCCCGGGCCAGGGTCTCAAGCGTGCCGGCGGAGGCCATTGTGAGCTTCGTTGGATGGAATGGGCCAGGCGACGAGGTCACGGATCGACATGCCCGGCATCGCCCTGAGCACGGCGCCATGGGTGGCAATGTCGGCGCGCAGCCGTGGGCTGCCGTAGCGGTCAAGCATCTTGATGAGTTGGTCGAACCTGTGGCCAAGCGCCTCGCCCGCGACAGTTTCCGGCAGCAGCGGTTCGTTGAGGTTGCCGCGGTGGATAAGGTCGCGCAGGATTCCCGGCCCGTGCATGCGGTGCCACATCACCGCCACACGGCGATTGGTGTTTACGAGTCGCGCGATCTCGTCGGCATGCGTGCTGACCAGCGCCGCGGCGAGCGATGCGGTTGCGCTGCCTTCGAGGCCGGCCATCAGCCCCTGCAGGCGGCGGATCAGCGCGCCGGGAAGAGCGAATGCCGGCGCGCGCGCCTCGGACGGGCCCGGACGCTTCGGAATGCGGGCCGGACCTGCCCTGGCGATGCCGGCGATATCGACGGGAACGACATCGACAGGGAAGTCAGCGGAGATGGCGCCGCCGCCGCCGCCGCCGCCCGAAGGGGCCGCCGGCACGTTGGCCACGCAGAGCTGGGCATCAATCTTGCCGTAGCCCCAGTCGTTGTTCGGCAACGTTACGCCACCCGGCGGCGTGCCGGGGAACGTCCGCATGGTTGCGCGGATCTGGTCGAAACTCAGGGTCGGGTTGCGCTGTAGCATGAGCGCCGCCACGCCGGTCACATGCGGCGCCGCCATGCTGGTGCCTTCAAGGGCAACATAGAAGTTCTGGCAGCAGTCGCAGCAGGCACACGGGTCCTTGTTGTTGTAGATCGAGTTCTGCCCCATTGGGGCGACGATGCCCGCGTTGGGGTTCTGCTCGTTGGAGGGGGCGCAGATGTCGGGCTTCCGACGCCCGTCCGTCGCGCGCGTGGGGCCGCGGCTCGACGACGGCCAGAGATCTCCGCCCACGGAGGCGAATCCGCCGACAGTAATCACGTTGCGCGCCGTGCCTGGGGTGGTGATCGTCTTTTCGACGGTGCGGTTCGGGAAATCAAAGACCGGAAATGGATCGTCGTGGGAGAGGCCGATGTACATGTCGTAGACGGTGTTGGTCCCCGTCGTCTCCGTCAGGGTCACCGTCCACCATCCGGATGAGATCGCGTTGCCCACGGTCGCTGGCCTGATCGAGAAGTCGATCCTCCTCGAGCCAGCGGGAGCAACGTACGATACCGCGTTGGGCCCGATGGTCTGCGAGATGCTGCCTGTACCGGGGCTCACGGGCAGAGGTGTGCCGCCGCTAATTGGCGCGGCAAGAGTGAGTCGGAGCTGTCCTCCGGTGAAGAGAAGCACGAGATCATCCCTCGTCAGGTCGTCCGGCGGCACGAAGAAACGGAGCGTAACCGTACCGTTTCCAGCAATGGTTCCGGAGGAGTGCACGCCGCGGTAGTAGTTCTTGTCGGTGATGTCGGTCGCGACGCCAATGTCGCCGTCATTTCCGGCGGAGACGACGATCGCGCGGCCGGCGATTGGATTGTTGGCGGCATCGACCAGCAGGCCATCCAGGTGCCTGTCATCGAAGTCGGTGCCGTCGTGCCAGGCGATCTCGCCGCCGAAGCTGAGGTTGATGGCCACCGGCCGGTTCAGAGCCTGGGCTCTTGCGAGGACGTAGTCCACGCCAGCCATCAGATCGGTGGCCGGCGGCACCGGCGGCGTCTGGCCCGGCTTCGGCTTCGGCTGCGGGTCGGCGTACGCCTTGACGATGATCAGATCGGCTTCGGGCGCGACCCCGTAGTACTCGCCCTGGCCGTGGCAGTTGCCGGCCTGCGAGGCGTTTCCCGCCGCGATCCCGGCGACGTGCGTCCCGTGGCCGCGGATATCGGCATGCCGCGGAACGGCGCTCGCGCCTTTGGCAAGCATCTGGGCGATCGCGTTAGTATCGAATTCCACGCCCGGATTTGATGTGGGTGGCGTGAACTGGCCGGTGCCTAGCGGCAGCGTCGGGGGGCCGTGCTCGCCCGCGGCCGCAGTAAGGGTCTGGTCCCAGATGAACAGAATGCGGGTGCTGCCGTCCGGCTTGCGGAAATTGTGGTGGAAAATGTCTATTCCCGTGTCGACGATGCCGACAATCACCCCACGTCCGGTGTAGGAAGGATCTCCCGTGCGCACCACGTTGGCAAGGATGGCTGGAACGGAGGTGTCGAGCGTAGGGTGCATCGGCACGGGGCGTTCCACGCTTTCGATGTCTTCAATTGTTTCAAGCTTGTCGACGTCGCTGAGCGCGATGTGGACGACAGCGATTCCGCCGGCGGAGGACACGACGGTCACCCCTTTGGCCCGCAGGTCGTCGGCGGTCCCCTTGTGTTGGACGCGCACGTAGAGGTGGTGCTCGGCCGCCTTGTCGGCGAGTTGCGACCGGAGGTGGTCGACGTGCTGGCTGAGCAGGGGGTGGATCCTGCTCATCGCCCCTCGCCGCGCGCGGCGAGCCGCGGAAACGTAGGGAGTGCGTTCTGCGTTGCGGTCCTGAGCGTCCTCCCAGGACGATTATTGACAGCCGGTGCAAGCATGGATGGCTCCCCCGAGGGAATCGATGCCGCGTCGGGAAGTATGATGCAACTCTTTACACCTGAACGTGACCAATCGATTTATTCCAGCGCCCGCTGATTGAGGCGCTGCGTCCGCTGGACGAATGACCCGTGCAGGTCGAAAGCTGCCGTTGAATGAGGACGAGTCGTTGGCTTACCGTGGATGATGGGTCGTCAGGCTCCCTAGCTCGTTCTGAGGCACATAGGAACATCTTTACAGCCTGTGCCAGCTTTCGCGAGCTACGCCGCGCTGGCGTCACCCCACGGCCTACATCGACATCCACAGTCTTCGAGCAACCGGCATCACGGCGTATCTCGCGGACGGCGGGGCGCTTGAACATGCGCAAGAAATGGCAGCGCACGAGAGCCTACGCACGACCGAGCTTTATGGTCGCGCGAAGGGGCGGCTCACGCACGATGAGGTGGAGCGGATACGGCTGTGACGAGTTCAGGCCAAACTTTCGCTCTCACGTAAATGCATCTTCTGCGATGGCGAGCCGCTTACCAAGGAACCTGGGGAGTTTCCGCTAGACGGTCACGTCCCTGGACGTGGTGTAGGAGGCGGCCACCGCGGTGAACCTGGGTAGGGTTGGGTTGCGAGTCGCAACTCTGATCCAAGGACCCCACGATGACCGACCAGGAGACTGTCCTGCGCGAGCTGCTGGCGAAAGGCACGGATGCCAGCGTGCTGCGCGAGATGATCGGGTTTGCCGCCCAACGCCTGATGGAGTTGGAGGTCGGCCAGATGACTGGCGCCGGCCACGGCGAGCGTAGCGCCGATCGACTGGCGCAGCGCAATGGGTACCGGGACCGCGACTGGGAGACCCGGGCAGGCACCGTCGAGCTGCGCATCCCGAAGCTGCGCAAAGGCAGCTACTTCCCTTCCTTCCTCGAGCCCAGACGCACGGCCGAGAAGGCGCTGACGGGGGTCATCCAGGAGGCCTACGTCCATGGCGTCTCGACCCGAGCCGTCGATGACCTGGTGCAAGCGATGGGGGCGTCCGGCGTCAGCAAGAGCCAGGTGTCGCGGCTCTGCGGCGAGATCGACGAGCGCGTGAATGCCTTCCTCTCCCGGCCGATCGAGGGCGAATGGCCCTATCTCTGGCTTGACGCCACCTACGTCAAGTCCGTCAGGCCGGGCGCATCGTCTCCATCGCCGCCACGATCGCGGTCGCGGTCAATACCGATGGCCGACGAGAGGTGCTCGGCATGGCCACCGGCGCCAGCGAGGCGGAGACCTTCTGGACTGACTTCCTGCGATCGCTCGCCCGGCGCGGCCTGCGTGGGGTCAAACTGGTCATCTCGGACAGCCACGAAGGCCTCAAGGCAGCCGCTGCCCGCGTGCTCACGCCTCCTGGCAGCGCTGCCGCGTGGGACTGTTGAAGAACTCCTGTCCGGCCGGGATTACGACACAGCGACGACGAAGTTGATGTGCAGCGGCGAAGCGATTTTCAGGGTTGTTGCGAGCTAAGGCGACGCGGCGAACAAAAGCGCGGGTATGTCGGCCAGCGCCCTAGCCAGCCGCTTCAAATTGATCGCCGTGGCGGTCAGAAACGCTTGGATGCGCATGTTCTGGAGCCCGCGCCGGACCGCCCTGGCCAGCCCGTGCCACGTCTTCGCCTCGCCGTGAAAGCCCTCCGACCGCCAGCGATGGCGTTGGTAGAGATGAGCGTCGTCCGTTGACCAGCGCTCCTTTCGGCGGCGGGCTCGCAGCGACGCGGGGTGATCGTCGCTGACCACCACAGCCTTGTTGACGCGCCCGGGTGATAAGCAGTCGCCCCGCATGGGGCAGTCCGGCAATCGCTGGACGCGAGTAGAAGAACCTGCCGTGCGGCACGCGTCGCTGTGGCCGCAGGATGCGACCATGCGGGCATTTCAGGATGTCGTGCTTTGCGTCGTAGCGGAACCGGCGCTGCGGCACGCGGCTTCTGATCGGCTCCTTCTTGGCCGGAATGACAGGGTCAATGTCGCGCCGCTCGAGCCCGCCATACACCTTGCCATAGGCGTAACCCTGGTCGGCCGCCGCCACCTTAACCGATATGCCGGTCGTCGCCGCGACAGCATCGACCTGCGGCAGCACGTGATCGCCCTCGGTGGCCTGGCCCGTCGTGACTTCCACGTCGAGCACGACGCCGAACACGTCGTCCACTGCCGTGTGTTGCTTGTAGGCGGGCTCCAGGCGCAATTGCGCGCGTTCGTCGCCATCGTCGCGTCCGGGTCCGTCAAGCAGATCTTCTCGTGCTTACCAGATTGCCTGCCGTTCCGCTCGGCTTGAAGCTTCGCCGCCGTGGCGGCGGCCGTTTCAGGATCAGGCACGTTAGTCCCATTCTGCGCCAGTGCCGCATCGGCGTGCTGCTTGCCCAAGCTCTCCCATGCGACGTCGGCGCGGATCAGCGTGGCATCGATATGCACCATTCGCCTTGGCGATCCCGGCGGCCATGCAGCTCTGCACCGTGCGAGTGAACACCTGCCGGAACAGATCAGCACCCCAGCGCTGACGAATGCGCGTCAGAGACGAGTGATCCGGCAGGATTTCATGCAGACCGAAACCCGCGAACCAGGTAAGCGTCCGCCGAGAGGCACCTTGCCTGCATAAGCCTCGGGCGATGTGCTGGAGGCATGCACGAGATCGAGCATGAGGCTGCGAGTGTGGCAGCCACTGTGGCTGCCACAGAAGCTTCGACGCAGCGGATCGAGATTGTTGGTGAGCGTCGACGTGCGCACGATGCAGCATTCCGCGCGCGCGTGGTGTCGGAGTCCATGGCGCCGGGGATACGGGTGCAGGAGGTGGCACGCCGGCACGGCATCTGCACAAGCCTGATCTATCGCTGGCGGCGCGTTGCTGCGCCGCAGGTCGGGTCGGCGTCTGCGGTACGGCTCGTGCCGGTGCATGTGACCGAATCACGACCACCCGAGAAGCGTGCCGCACCGCCTCGGCCAGCAACCGAAGCCCGCCGCGGTAGCATGATCGAGATCGAGCTTGATGGCGGCGTGCGGGTTCGGGTCGATAGCGACGTCAGCTTGGCGGCGCTGCGTCGGGTGGTCGCGGCGCTGCGCGGATGATCGCGCCGCCGGCGGGGGTCAAAATTTGGCTGGTGGCCGGGGCGACCGACATGCGCCGCGGCTTCGACGGTCTGGCTGCCCTGGTGGCGCGGCAGCTCAACCGCGACCCATTCAGCGGCCAGGTCTTCGCGTTCCGGGGCCGGCGCGGTCATCTGATCAAGCTGCTGTTCTGGGACGGCCAAGGCTTGGTGCTCTACGCCAAGCGGCTGGAACGTGGGCACTTTGTGTGGCCGGCGACGGCCGAGGGCGCGGTGTCACTGACGCCGGCGCAGCTCTCGATGCTGACTGAGGGGATTGACTGGCGCGCGCCGGCGCGCACCTGGCAGCCGGAGATGGCCGGCTGAACCGCGCTTCGTTGCAGGTTTTGCTTGGTGCAACGCGGATGCGTGGTCGAGTTTTTTGCCCATGCCGATCACGCCCGCCGATCTGCCGAGCGACGTCTCCACCCTGCGGGCGATGGTCGCGGCACAGGCCTCCGAGCTCGCCGCTCAGACGGCGCGCCTGGCCGAGATCGAGGCCGTCCGGCAGACGCAGGAGGTGGAGCTGGCGGCGGCGCGCGCCGGCCTCATCGAACAGCGGTTCGAGATCGAGGCGCTCAAGGCAAAGCTCGCCGGGGCAGTGCGCGCGGCATTCGGCCGATCGTCGGAGAAGCTCCGCGACGAGGTCGAGCAGCTCGAGCTGACGCTGGCCGACATCGACGAGCTGCTGGCCGAGACCGCGCCGCCGGACGATCCCGATGCCGGTGTGGACGCCGTGACGCAGTCCGAGACGCGCAAGCCGGTCCGACGTCCCTTGCCCGAGAGGCTGCCGCGCGATGTGGTCGAGCATGCGGCGCCCTGCCACGAGGAGACCGGGGCCTGCCTCACCTGCGGCGGGGCGCTGCGACGCCTGGGCGAGGACGTGACCGAGCTGCTGGACTACGTGCCGGGGTCGTTCCGCGTGGTCCGTCATGTGCGGCCGAAGTTGTCGTGCCGCTCCTGCGAGACGATCACGCAGGCGCCGGCGGCCTCCCTGCCGATCCGTCGCGGCCGCGCCGGACCGGGGCTGCTTGCGCACGTGCTGGTCGCCAAATACTGCGATCATCTGCCGCTGCACCGCCAAGCCGAGATCTACGCCCGCGAGGACATCGACCTCAGCCGCTCGACCTTGGCCGACATGGTGGGGCAGACCGCGCGACTGATGCGGCCGCTGATCGACGCCTTGGCACGGCACGTCATGGCCGGTGCGCGCGTGCATGCCGACGACACCGTGGTGCCTGTGCTGGAGCCGGGACTGGGCCGCACGCGGACGGCGCGGCTCTGGACCTATGTGCGTGACGACCGGCCGTTCGGCGGCACGGACCCGCCGGCGGCGCTCTACCGCTACTCGCCGGACCGCAAGGGCGAGCATCCGCGCGAGCATCTGCGGACGTTCCGCGGCATCCTGCAGGCCGATGGGTATGCCGGGTTCGCCGGGCTCTACGGCGACGGCCGCGTGGTCGAGGCGGCCTGCTTGGCGCACGCACGGCGCAAGTTCTGGGACGTGCACGAGGCGACCAAGTCGCCGCTCGCCCGCGAAGCGCTGGACCGGATCGCCACTCTCTACCGGATCGAGGACACGATCCGCGGCCGACCGCCGGATCAGCGCCTACGTGCCCGCAAGGAACACGCCGCGCCGCTGATGGCCGAGCTGCGCGACTGGCTCGACGCGACCCGTTCGCGCATCTCGGGACGCAGCAACCTGGCCGGGGCGATCCGCTACGCCTCGTCGCGCTGGGCGGCGCTGACGCTGATCTTGCGCGATGGGCGCGCCTGCATCGACAACTCCGCCGCGGAACGCGCGATGCGCCCAATCGCAGTCGGCCGCCGCAACTGGACCTTCGCCGGATCGGACGCCGGCGGCGAGCGTGCGGCGGCGATCTACAGCCTGATCGAGACGGCGAAGCTGAACGGCCTGGACCCGGAGGCCTACCTGCGCTGCGTCATCCAGTACATCGCGGACCACCCCGTGAACCGTATCGCCGAGCTGTTGCCGTGGAATCTCGCCGACGTCCGCCCACGACTGGATCAGCGCCTCGCTGCCTGAACCGCCTCAACAGCTATCTCCACGCGGCTGCCCGGACGCTTATCGTGGAACCGACCAATGTTGCTAGCGCCGGCGCCCAGGCTGCGCTCGCTTGCCGGACGGCCGCGGCCGATGCTCATACGGAAACCGGCCTTTGATCGCGCGGTTGACATAGCCGCCCTTGGACTCGGTCTCCTCAAGCTCGACAAAGACGCCGTGGGGAACGCCCTGGTATCCATAGGCACCGGGTGAGCTGTGAAACTCGATCCACAGCTCCTCCGCATCCTCGTCGTAGCCGATCGCCCGAATGCTCGAAGACTTCACCAGCCGCATCGTCACCATGCACCAGACCCACTGCCTGATGCCAAACAAACGAGACCGCGCCGCCCAGGAGGTGCCGTCACCGGACGCTTACCGAACCAGCGGATCGCGATGTTTACTTGCGCTTCGCGCATCAGCCTGCGGTCGTGGACGATCCCGAGCAGAAAACCGGCGAGCATGAGGCGGATCGCCACTTCGGGATCGATGCCGGGCCGCCCCGCACCATCCGGGGGTAGCAACTCCGCACCTCGATGCGGAGCCACGAGAGCTCGAGAACCCGGTTCTACTCGGGCGAGGCCATGATCGTCGGGAATCAGATCGCGAAGCGAGGCTGCCATCAGGAATTCGGACTGACCCCGCAGTTTGCTGCCCAGCATCGAATCGGCACACACTCGTTGCAGTTACGAGCGAATCAGGTCCGGCTGGCTTTTTCAACAGCCCCCGCGTGCATTGGATGCGCAACGCGCTGTCCTACGTCCCCAAAGGCCAGCAGAGCATGGCAGCGGCCGCCTTACGCCAAACCTTCCTCGAGCCGGATCGCGCCAGTGCCAGCCAAACACTGCGCCACGTCGCCGATCAGCTGCGTGCCAAATGGCCGAAGCTGGCTGCGTTCATCGACGACAACGAGACCGATGTGCTGGCGCATATGAACCTCCCCGTCCAGCACCGCAGCAAGACGTCCAGCACGAACGGCCTTGAACGCGTCAACAAGGAGGTGAAGAGGCGCGCGGATGTCGTTGGCACTTCCCAAACGAGGGTTCGATCATTCGCCTGATCGGTGCCGTGCTGCTGGAGATCAACGACGAGTGGCAGATCCAGCACCGCTACATGCAGACAGAGCCCATGTCGGAACCTGCACCGCCATTGATCGAGGCCGAGCCCGCCCAGATTTCCACCGTCGCATGATCCAAGGCCACCTCAATCTATACCCCAATTTCCACCACGTTGACGGACGTGACCCATCTGCGGCCCTGTGTGGGTGATGCTCCTATCTCGCTCCCTCCTCCAAGAGCGGCAACCAGGCTGTCGCAGAATGAAGGCCTCCGATGATTCCTCGGCAGCACCTGTTCCGGCACGACCCTAGGTATGTCCGTCAGAATGCCTTCGGCTTGGGATATGGCGAGCGTACACGGTAGATCCGCCAGCAGAGTGTCGTCAGGAACACTGCCTCCTTGTCGGTGGCCGACGCCGATCCGAGCGTAGAGAGGACCGCGTTTGCCCTGAGGCGGTCGGCTTTGCACGCGCCCTGGCCCGGTGCGGGTCAGGCAGAGGTGCGTGCGTCCGCCAGGATCGCATCGCTTGCCTTCTCACTGATTACGTAGATGGGTGTGACGATGAAGAACCCTGGGATTCGGGGGAACACCGACGCGTCCACAATCCGCAGCCCTTGGGTTCCGTATACGCGGAAGCGGCTATCCACCACCGCCATTGGATCGTCCGGCGGCCCCATCCTACAGGTGCAGGAGGCATGATGGCCCCATGCTTGGTCGGTCACGAACCGGCTTATCGCATCCGGCGAGGCGATTGCGGGACCGGGCACCACCTCCTCCGCTGCGGGACCGGCAACTCGGGAAAGCGGCGCGGTCATGCGCCGAGCGAACGAGATGCCGGCGGCGAGCGAAGCCAAGTCTTCTCCCTGGGCATCGCTACTTTCGGTGAAATAGTGGAAGTTGATATCGGGCGTGTCGCGCGGATCGGCCGAGCGCAGCATCACGGTGCCGGCCGTATTGCGCGTGTGCGCCTTCAGGATCGCCCAGGTGAAGAAATCCTTGTCCCGGACCGCCTGGGAGTAGCCGGGGAAATAGCCCCGGAAGTATCCTGGAATCCCGAAGGTGAACAAGTCGGCACGCTCTCGTGCGGGAACCGAGCGACGGATAATCCCGAGCACCGTCCCGTTGGTGGCATAGACACCCCCGTCACGCAGCCATTCAGCGTAGCACGGATCAACCGGCTGACCCACACCCGGAACCCCAAAGCTGCACGCCTGCAGCAACGGAAAGTCGGTCCGCATCCGGGTGACCACGGTCGCCTCATACCGGTCCTGAAGGTTTCGCCCGACCCCCGGAAGGTCAACCAGGCTCGGGATGCCAAAGCGGGCCAGTTCATTACGCGGGCCAATGCCCGAGAGTTTCAAAAGCTGCGGGCTGTTGAACGCCCCCGCCGCGAGGATCACCTCCCGGGTCACCCGAAGGCGCTGGCGGGGGCTTGGCTCGGGGCCGGACGGCGAAGCGTTCGGGTCCGCACGGTAGAGGTGCGCGCCCTCAAGATACTCAACCCCGACGGCGCCGCGGCCTTCAAACAGGATGCGGGTGACGAGGGCGTGCGTCTTGACAATGAGATTGTTGGGCAGCGCCCGTGCGGTCGCTTGGATGTATTCGCGCGGCCCCGCGCGGCGGGCGCCGCGGATGGAGACTGGGATGTTGTAGATGCCGGACCGTCCGCCGAGCTCCGCGTGCCAGTCGTTCGGATCAAGGCCGGTGGCAAGCAGCGGGCCGAACAACGCCGGCAGCCCGGCTCCTTCGATTGCGCCGAAGACCACCTCCGCGAGCTGCGCATCCCGTGCGAGCAGGAACGGGCTATTGATCTGGGTCGTCAACCAACCCTGGTAGCCGTGACGGCTGGGATCGTTGAACCGGTCGCGTGGCGGGCTGCGATACCGGCAGCGTTCCAGACGCTGGAAGTAGCCTCGCATGATCGCGCTGTGCCACGACGCGTCCCCGGTGAGATCCGCGATGCCGTCCCAATCGGCGGCATCGGCGGTGACCGTGATCATTGCATGATGGGCGGTGCAGCCCCCGAGCGTTCCGGATCGGGGATAGAAGATGCCGTTTTTCGCGGTGACGAACTTGCAATCACGTTCCTGCTGCGCCTGATCAGCGTAGTGTCGGACGTAGTAGGCCCAGGATAAGGCCGGGTCCTCCGTGGCGAGCGGATGGAACGCGGGGACCTCGTATTTTGGTCCGTCATCGGCGCCCCCGGCTTCCATCAGCACCACCTTATGACCGGCCCGGGCCAGGTTCGCTGCGAGTGGGCCACCCCCTGCACCGGACCCGATCACCACGTATTCGACAGGGGCCGAGGCCGGAACGGGGATGCCCGTCGGCAGATAGTCAGCCGTCTCGGGGACGTGGGCGCAGCCGCCCAGCCCGGCCGCAAACGCGGCACCGGCAGCAGCAAAGCCGCGCCGCGAAAGCGTTGCGATACCTGGCTTGCCCGTCGTTATGGCCACGGCACCCTGGTTCCGCTCAGAAGGTCTTCAGGAACGCGATCAGCGCGTGCTTGTCGGCATCGCTCAACTGCGTGCCGAAATAGTGCCCGCGATTGACCACGTAGTCCGGGCACTTGCTGAGTTCGAACAAGGGCTGGGCTAGATTCGCGAAGACCCGCCGGGCCTGTTCGTCGGTGGCACTGGGAGGCAGCGCCTTCAGATCACCGACCGCCCGGATCAGCAGGCCAAGGATCTTCGCATCGTGGGCGGCGCGCTGGGTCGGATCATCGGTTTCAGCGACCAGCCGGAGGTTCGCCAGCAGATCGACAGGCGTTCCCTTGGGGATAGGCCCGATCTGAAACCCGCCCTGCCCATCGAACAGCGACGGGACGATGAATCGCGCAATCGGCTCGGATTTGCGAACGAAATCGGGCAAGTACCCCGCCGGGATTCGCAGATAGCTGCTCGCCGTCGTGCGATCGATGATGCCCGGAATCTTGCTGCCCAGCACCTGGTCCTTCTGACGTTGTTCCGGCCACAGCATCTGTGCGATCGAGTCGTTGAACGACTGCATCCGCGCGACCACCGAGGGACTTGGGTTAAAGGTGCCGACACTGTTGTTGAGCAGGAAGGGCGCGGTGGACCAGAGGCTGATCAGGGTGGGAACCCGCGTGTAACCCACCCCGCCACCCGGCATCGGAAATTGGCGCGGATTGCCGGTGAACGGATCATAGACCGTAATGCTGCCCACCGAGGGCAACTGCTTGTAGCTTTCCGACGAGAAATTGTCCCAAACCCTGTCCCGGATCGAATTCGTTGCCAGCGGACTACAGGCGTTCGTTTGCAGCAACGTGACCGGGATCCGCATGTCATTTGAGAGATAGTTGCCGTCGAGGAAGTCGTCAGCGAGCACGATCGGGCGCATCTGCCGTTTGAAGTCCTCGGTCTCGGTCCAGTTCCAGTAGCGGCTCCAGCACGTGAGATAGCCAGGGCCGATGCAGGCGCCGGGATTGGCTCCAGGCGGCGGCTCCGGCGCCTTGCTTGAGTGGCAGCGCGCGCAGTTCTCGGCGAAGGCAATCTTACCGTGCCGAAGTGTCGCCGCATCGGCATCGAGATAGGCCGCTCCGCCAAGCGCGTCGCGCAGCTTATGCGGGTAGGATGCCCTGATGAGGAACAGTGCCATGTCGGGCGTCTGCGCCTCGGTTGCGTTCCAATAGGCCGAGTTCGCGCGCAGATCGGTAATGGTGATTGGCGTCTGTGGCGCGCCGCCGAGGATTGGCCTGAAGTGGCGCACCCATTCCTCGCTGAACAGTCCAATATTTACAAAGACCCGATTCAGCGCGCCCAACGTTCCGACGGAATCGGATCCGTCCTTCAGCACATGCGGCGTCCAAACCGTGCTGGGCGGCTGAAAGAACCGGGTGAGCGGCCCGGAGGCGAAGTAGTCGTTAAACTGCCTGTTGTTGAGGCCGCCGCCGGCCAGCGTCTCCTTGCCCCAGCGCAGCGCCGCCTCCAGCCGTGGCCCCACATTGTAGATCGCGTTCATCGTGCGGGGGTTGTTGATGTAGTCCGTCGCAACCAGCGAGGTATCGAGCGAGCCTGGACGAGACGTGTGCAGCACCTGGAACAGGTAGGCGGAGGGATCGGCGCTCCAGGAAAAGATGCGGTCCACCCAGAAATACTGCGCGCCGACCAACGAGCTCAGGTTCTCCCATCGGGGGTGCTCGGGATCGGCGGGCGGATTATCAGGATTCGGTGAGACATGACAGAACGCGCAGGACATGCCGACACGATAGGGCCGGACGAGGTCCTTCGAATTGTAGTAGGTCGGGTCTGTATAATATCGAACCGGGTCCCATTTGCGCGCGGCCTCGGCATCGAAATCAGGATTGGGAAACAGGCGGAGCCCGATCACGCCAGTCGCGTAGCCATACGCCGATCCCACCGGAAAACCGTTCCTCCCGCGTGCCCCGATTGCCACGCCGGGATATTTGCCTTCGTTCTCGAACGGATCGGGCGGGCATGCGGTGCTGCGCACATCGAGCCATAGCCCGAAGCGCCGCGGGTTGGGTCCCGTGGCCTTCTCAAAGCAGGGCTCGTTGACCAGCCCGAGATAGTTCCAGCGATTGTCGCGGCTGGCCTTCAGTCCCGGATAGGAAGACAGGGTTTTGAGAAGGTCGAATGTTCCGAACGTGTAATCCGTGACCTTGTCCCAAAAGCGGTCATTGCCTGCCGTCCACACCAACCAAGTGTTTCGACCCTTGATCTCGGCCGGTGTCAACGCAAGCCGACCATCCATGCCATGAAAGTAGTTTTCATCCGCGGCGGGGAACGAGGTGGCCTCGCGACCCGTGGCGCTCGCCTCATCCGCAATGCGCGTGGGCCTAGTGAGGGTGACGCATGAGGCGGTCAGCAGAGCGAGCCCTAGAGCGGGAACACGCGCGACCCACGCCCATGATGCCGGATGTCGCATCCCAATCCCTCCCCTCGGTATTTTCTGATCGTTATGCCGGGAGGCTAATACAGGCTCTTACCCGCAAGAAAGCGACGAGTAGGTGCTTTCAACGCCGCTCCTGTGGACGTGAAGACAGAGTGCGCCTCTGGTCAAAGGAAGGCTGTCGCTGGTCGTTCGCAGGTGATCATGAGCCGCTGGCGCCGGGCCGGCGCGGTCCTGCGCACCGTAGCACCTGTAGACTTGGGGCCTGCAGCAATGGGTGCTGCCGTGTGCGAGCGAGGGCGTGTCTACGGACGCATCCAGGCGCCCGTTCCTGTCCTTCGCCGCGATCGACGGTAGTGCAACGGAGACCGCCGACCCCTGCAGCGATGCTAGCCGGAGCAGTGGGTCGGCGGTCCCGGACGACCGCCCCAGAGAATGTTGGATCCCGGTTCCTTTCCCTGCTCCAGTCGGTCTCCGTCGAATCGCTCTCCGCCATGTTCCGGACCCGCCAAAAGGGCCAGATTCCGCCTGGGTTTGGAGGGCAGGCTTGAGACTCCGACGTCGAAACAACCGCCGGAATCTCTCTCCGAAGGGCCGTCTGTCTCCGGAGCTTGGGACTGCCCGGATTTAGTCTACAAGCTCTTTCCTGAGTAGGCTCAGGCACTTAGATTTTCGAGTGCCGCAACGAGTTGGCGTTCCGTTCGCCTCCCCGTCCGCGGCTAGACTGCGAATCGCAACGCCCCAGCCCCAAGCCCCACCAGCCGCATCGGCCCGTGGCATGGTGAAGCTGCCCCGAGGAGCGCCGCCGCGCTGGGTTGTACCAACCCTCGATGAAGCGGAAGACGGCCATGCGAGCCTCGGCCTGAGCACCGAACCGACGTCGCGCCAGCAGCTCGCACTCCAATGTCGCGAAGAAGCTCTCGCACATGGCGTTATCGTGGGCGTCGCCGACCGATCCCATCGACGGCCGTACGCCCGCGACGGAACCCTCCGGGGTTGGGCCGCTCACCTGCCGGGAGACCTGCCGTCCTGGCGGATACCGCAGGGTTTAAGCTGGCGGGGCTGTAGCGGCGTGTGGAAACCAGCGAGGTTACCGGATGGCTGTCGACCTTGGGGCGACCGGCGGAAGAGCGCCGCGTTCTGCGGCCGCAGCGCCATGAAGTTCGGGGCGAGATAGGACGGGAACCGACCCGGATCGATCACCTCCGGGAAGGTGCTGGTCCAGGGCGGATTATTGCTGTTCGCGACAAAGCCGCCCGGCGGGTCGATCGCGCGCGGCAGGGCCCACGAGGGGAAGGTCGCGGTCCACGGCGCCTTCGGATCATCGCCCGGCAGGATGCCGGCGTAGTCCGACCATGTGCCGCCCTGCCGGACCGGCTGCCGGCCGCCGAACAGATACATGATCTGGCCCTGCTGGTCGGCGTAGATGACATTGAAGAACGGCATTTGCAGCGCCGAATTGGCGGCGATGAACTCCCCCAGATTGCGGGCCTCGATCATGCCCCAGGTACTGCGTCACCATCGCGGGCGCATCGAGGCCGGCCACCCGCAGCGCCAGCACCTTGGCTCCGTTTCGGGCGATCACCGGGCCATGGACCGAGGCGTAGATGTCGATGGTCTGGCTCGCCAGCGAGCCGTCCGCCTGCCGAACCTGGATCGTGTCCTGGCGCTGCTCAAGCGGCATCACACCGCCGCCGAACTGGTAGCCGCCGTCAGGGGTGGTCCAGCCGATCCGGTCGCTGTAGCCGATCCCGATGAAGGGTGTCCCCGGGAAAGCGACGCCGCTGGCGTTCAGGGTCGGGGAGGCTGGGTCGCGCCGACCACCAGGTTCGCCTCCATCCACTGATAGACGCCCAACCCCGGGATCGGCTGGTTGTTGCCCCAGGGCAGGTGCGGGTTGCCCATGAGCACGGCATTGCCGCTGACGCTCTTTTGCGGCGCGAGCGCCCAGCCGTTCGATCCCTGTGGGGTCAGGCTGGCTGCCACGGCGTTTGCTGCCGCCAAGCCACCCGTTTGCCATGCCGCGATCAGGGCGGGCACGTTGTCCTGCTCCGGCATGAAGGTGAAGTGGGTCGTCTCCTGCTCGCCCGCCAGGACGTCCGTCGGTTGCAGCGGCAGGACTTGGCGGATCGCCGGGGCATGGTGTCGCCGTGGTCAGCCGCGTACTCGTTCACCCCCGCGACGAAGGCCCCGGTCACCGCCCGGGTTGGGCTGCGCTTGTTAGCCCTATAGGGGAAAGGGTGAAAGCTATCTTGCCGGCGCGTGCAAGGAGATGGCTCCGTTTCGGTTCGGTGACAGCACGTCAGCGCAGAGCTCGACAAGGCACGTCCGGTGTGCATGTCGCGTGTAGCCTCCAACCCGTCGGCTTGCATGGTCGATATGCGACCAAACCGAACATCGAGCCAGTCGAACACTGGCCCGGCCTCCGTGTGTTTTGCTAAACGGCCACTGGTCCACTAACAGGCAGGTCTCGTCGCAGGCGCATTCCCATGCTGGCTCTGGATGATGGCCGGCTGGGTAAATCAGGAGGGCCCAAGTTGTCTACTTTGGAGAGACACAATGTTCACCTGAGCGGCTCCGGCGCAAAGGCGATGGTGTTTGCTCACGGGTTTGGTTGTGACCAGAACATGTGGCGGTTCGTGTCGCCGGCGTTCGCCGATCGCTTCCGTGTTGTGCTGTTCGATCACGTGGGCGCCGGCGGGTCCGATCTCTCTGCCTATGACCCAAGGAAGTACGCCTCGCTGGACGGGTACGCCGATGACGTGATCGAACTCTGCCGCGAGCTCGGCATACAGGGCGGCGTATTCGTAGGCCACTCAGTGAGCGCCATGGTCGGGGTGCTGGCCGCCAAGAAGGCCCCCGAGCTCTTCGAGAAGTCTCGTGCTGGTGGGCCCGTCGCCCCGATACATCGACGACGAGGGTTACGTCGGTGGCTTCAGTGAGGCGCAGATCCACGAACTTCTGGAGTTCCTGGACAGCAACCACATGGGCTGGTCGCGCGCCATGGCGCCGGTCATCATGGGCAATCCGAACCGCCCCGAGTTGAGCATGGAGCTGACGAACAGCTTCTGCCGCACGGATCCGGACATCGCCAAGCGCTTTGCCCGGACGACCTTCCTCTCCGACAACCGGGCCGATCTGGCCGGGGTGACTGCACGTTCGCTCATTCTCCAGTGCTCGGAGGACGTGATCGCCCCGCGGTGCGTCGGGGAGTACGTGCACCGCAACCTCTCCCACAGCGAGTTCGTGCTTCTGAAGGCGACCGGACACTGCCCGAACCTGAGCGCCCCCGAGGCGACGATTGCGGCCATGCGAGCGTTCCTCTGAGTGCATGGAGGTCGAAATCGCCACTCCGAAACCGTCAGACATCGAGGATCTCGAAGATCACTTCGAGAGCGCGCCCTGTGGATACATTTCGGCCCAGCCTGACGGTCGGATCATCAGGGCCAATCAGACCCTCGCCGCCTGGACGGGATATGGGCGCGACCAGCTCATCGGACGCCGCTTCCAGGATCTCCTGAACATTGCGGGGAAGATCTACTACGAGACTCACTTCGCGCCCTTGCTGAGGATGCAGGGCTTCTTCAATGAGGTCGCTCTCGATCTCGTCTGTGCAGATGGCAAACTCGTTCCCGTGCTGGTCAATGCAGTGGAGCGACGCGATGCCACGGGAGGACCGCGGTTCATCCGTGTGACGATTTTCAATGCGTCGGACCGCCGGCGCTACGAGCGGGAGCTTTTGGAGGCGCGCAGGGCCGCCGAGCGGGCCAACGCTGAGCTGCGCGAGCTCAATCTGACGTTGGAGGCGCGCATCGCGGAGGCTGTCCAGGAGCGGCTGCAAGTCGAGGACGCGCTCCGTCAGAGCCAGAAGATGGAGGCGGTGGGCCAACTCACGGGTGGTCTCGCGCACGACTTCAACAACCTTTTGGCCGGCATCAGCGGCAGCCTGGAGCTCCTGCAGACCCGCCTGGCGCAGGGGCGGATCCATGACCTGGAGCGCTACATTCTCGTTGCCCAGGGGGCATCAAAGCGGGCTGCGGCGCTGACGCATCGCCTGCTGGCCTTCGCACGCCGGCAGACGCTCGATCCCAAGCCCACCGACGTCAACCGCTTGGTTGCGGGTATGGAGGAACTGATCCGCCGCACCATGGGGCCGGCTGTCGTGGTGGAGGTGGTTGCGGCCGGCGGACTTTGGACCACGCTGGTCGACCCGAACCAGCTCGAAAGCGCGTTGCTGAACCTGTGCATCAATGCCCGCGACGCGATGCCTGATGGCGGGCGGCTGACGGTCGAGACCGGCAATCGCTGGCTCGACGAGCGGGGCGCGCGTGGCCGTGACCTGCCCCCTGGGCAGTACGTTTCGCTCTGCGTCAGCGATACCGGCACCGGCATGCCGCCTGATGTGATCGCGCGTGCTTTCGACCCGTTCTTCACCACCAAGCCGGTCGGCCAGGGTACCGGCCTTGGCCTCTCCATGATCCACGGGTTCGTGCGTCAATCCGGCGGACAGGCGCGCATCTATTCCGAGCCGGGCCAGGGGACGATGGTCTGCCTGTATCTGCCCCGCCATCTCGCCAAGGCGGGCGAGGCCGAACCGCTGCCGGACCTGGCCGAGGTGCCGCGGGCCGAGCAGGGAGAGACGGTGCTGGTCGTCGATGACGATCCAGCGGTACGGATGCTGGTCGCCGAAGTGTTGCAGGACCTGGGCTACGCAGCCATTGAGGCGACGGACGGGCCTTCCGGGCTGAAGGTGCTGCAGTCGGATAGACGGATCGACCTGCTGGTCAGCGATGTCGGACTGCCGGGAGGCGTGAACGGACGACAGATGGCCGATGCCGGACGTGCCGTGCGTCCCGGGCTGAAGGTGCTGTTCATCACCGGCTACGCGGAGAACGCGGCGGTCGGCAATGGTCACCTCGAACCCGGTATGCACGTGCTGACGAAGCCGTTCGCGATGGAGGCACTGGCCACCCGAATCAAGACCATCATAGCCGGCGTATAAGCAGTGCCAAGACTTGTCGCTTTCAGATCCCCGCCGGAACGCGTTCGGGCGTCCCCTGAGTGAAGATAGCCCCTTACAACGTCAACATGGCCGGCTGCCTGACCTGCTCGTTTAGCTGGCCCGGCGGAGTCACGGCAAGCGCCAGGAGCGTCAGCTGGAGATCCCGCCCAGATCTCCGCAATCGATCTGCTCCGCCGCTGTCTCGCTGATCGAGTACAGGGACTGCAGTCGAGATCGCTTCCGCCAGAACACGGCCGTCAGCTCACGACCGGAGCGGACTTCTCTGGAACTGGAGCCGGTGGCCGGATCTGGCCGAAAGCGGACCGGTGACTCTGGAGGGGAAGGTGGCGAGAAGCGGACATTCCCGCCGTTTGCCGGCCGGAAGCGCTCGACCTACAGCCGATATTGGCGGATACTGGAGGGCCAACTGTCGTGCATCGACGTATGCGGCGACGCAATCATTCGGGTAGATTAGGGCCTGTCGTCAATTGAGCCAAATTGCGCTGGCGGCGAGGTAGACGGCAGCGAGGAAGTTGCGCGCGGTCTTATCATAGCGTGTGGCGATGGCGCGGAACTGCTTGAGTTTCGCGAAGAAGTTCTCGATCAGGTGGCGTTCCTTGTAGACATGGCGATCGAATCTGCGGGGCACCCGGCGATTAGCCTTTGGCGGGATTACCACGGTCTTGCCAGCTTCCGCCAGCGGCTCAATGACCCGCTCGTCGGCGTCGAATGCCTTGTCGGCGATCAACGCCGCGCCGGAATCGGCTATTTCGTCACGTGATGCTGATTACCGCCGAATGTTGCAATCCGGACTCACCGAGCCGGCGCCGAATTGGGAAGCAACTGGTCGGGATTGACGACAGGCCCTAGATTAAGGACGATCAGAAAGTAGCGAGCATGACTGACCTACGCGAGCAGATCCGCGTCTTCGAAGCTGAACTCGACGCGGCACTCGCGGCATTGGAGGTTCTCAGGTTCGACACCGACGAAAGCCTCGCACTAGCGTCAAACGTCTACGAGGCGTTTGCTAGCGAACAACGTCATCCAAAGGGTGCCGGCGCAATCGACCGGGGTATGGCGATCCTCGGCGCCCAACTCATCAGCGGCATCTCCGGCGCTCCGCCCTACCTAGAGGCCCTCGTTCCTAATCTGTATTTCGCGTCGCACTACTTCATGATCCGCGAGTATCTGTACTATTCGTACAATGTTCCGGGTTCAATGGCTTGGACCTTCTCGGAGGGGCGGACCGAAATCCGCTTCGCTGATCGCAGCATCCCGCGGCAGTTTTTTACGGTGTTCAACGACATGCTCCTCCTCTCCTGATAGTTGCTATTGATCACTTGATCATCACTTCAGACAACGGCGTATGTTTTTCGGCAACGAGAGCACGAAAATTATAAAAACTTTCGCACTCTTGAACGCGTGCTGCACCGTTCCGACGGCGCCATGGCATTCATCCAGCACGTTTTGGCGACCTATCATGAAGAGGCGGATCGTGTGCTGGAACCGCGATGCTTGAGTTTGAGTGCGCCGGCTGCACGGTCAGCTATGAGGGCGTTACGGACAGTCCCATTTTGGACTTCCCTCAGGTCAAGTGGCGAAGCTCCCCTGAACGCCAAGCGATGATAGAGGAGTTCATTGCTGATGGTGCCCACCCTTTAGACGTGCTGCCGGTCGACCCTCAAACAATGGACGAGCCACCCTGACGAGAGCTGAGCGGGGCTTAGCCTGCAAACCCTTTAGATTGCTTAGAGCTATACCGGGGCGTCGGTGAATTTGATGTCTGCTTTGGATGAATTTCATTGATTCCTTCGATGTCGGGCATGGGCGCAAATTCGACATTCAAGATGTTCGAGCGTACGATTGCCTTCCATCAAAAACGAACCGCCAGTCGCAGATACCACAGGTTTGGTTGCCATTACACAGGCGAGCGGAGCGCATCCACCGATATAGGATTTTACTCAGATGCTCGGCGCTCTCGCGGCCGAATGGCCGAAGCCGAATTCGGGCGCTCTGGCCCGGCGGCATCGGCCCGGCACAGGACAAGCCGGTGCTCCGGCGATCCGGACGTGGCAACCCGAAAGGGCTCCGGGGCCGCTCGCGCATCGGTGACGTGAGCTGCATTCGGCGCGCTCCAGCGCGCTCTGTGAGATCGCGGCCGAGGTCTGCCGCATTGCCAGCATCCTGTCGCCGCAATTGCCGGCTTTCGTGGACTGACTGACAGGGAGGTGGGGCGGTGCGTCGTCGAGAGCTGCTGGTCGCCGGTGCGGCGGTCCTCGCGACACGGCCGGCGCTCGCGCGCGCCGCTGCCCCGACACCAGACGCCGCGCCCTTCGATGCGGCGAGCGTGCGCAACCTTGCCCGCGCCTTGGCTGCCCAGCCATTCAAGCCGCCAGACGCAACCCTGCCGGACACGCTGAAGAACCTCGATTACCAAGACTACCGCGCCATCCGCTTCGACCCCGGACACGCTCTCTGGCGCGACCTGGGGCTGGGCTTCACGGTGGAGTTCTTCCATCGAGGCTTCCTATTCAAGGACAAGGTCGAGATCTTCCAAGTCGCGGACGGGCGGGCGAGCCCGATCCGCTACAGCCCTGACCTGTTCACCTTCGGCAAAACCGCCCCGCCGCCCGCCTCGGCCGATCTCGGCTTCGCCGGGTTCCGCATTCATGCGCCGATCAACCGGCCCGACTATTACGACGAGGTCTGCGCGTTCCTGGGCGCCAGCTATTTCCGTGCCGTGGCGAAGGGGCAGGGTTACGGGCTATCGGCGCGCGGGCTGGCGATCAAGACGGCCGATCGGGCAGGAGAGGAATTCCCCGCCTTCAAGACATTCTGGCTGGAGCGCCCGGCCAAGAACAGCACCTCGATGGTGGTGCACGCGCTGCTCGACAGCCCCAGCGCGGCGGGCGCGTTCCGTTTCACCATCCGGCCGGGCGAGGCGACGATCTTCGATGCGGAAATGGCGCTCTATCCCCGGTCGGACATCGCCGAGGCCGGCATCGCGCCATTGACCAGCATGTTCTTCTTCGACGCCAACAACCGGGCCGGATACGACGACTATCGCGCGGCCGTGCATGATTCGAACGGTCTGCTGCTGTGGACCGGACATGACGAGCATATCTGGCGTCCGCTGACCAACCCGCGCGAGCTCCAGTTCAGCAGCTTCTCCGACATGAATTCGCGCGGTTTCGGGCTGATGCAGCGAAAGCGGGCCTTCGCCGATTTCGAGGATCTGGAGGCGCATTACGAGAAGCGGCCCTCGCTCTGGGTGGAGCCGATCGGCGATTGGGGCAACGGCGCGGTGGACTTGGTCGAGATCCCGAGCGCGCGCGAGGTCAACGACAACATCGTCGCGTTCTGGCGCCCGCGCGATGCGCTGAAGGCCAAGGGCGAGTACCTGATGAACTACCGCCTGCACTGGTGCTGGTCGGCACCCGGTGAGACCAAGCTGGGCAAGGTGACGCAGACACGCTGCGGGCTTTCGTGGGACCAGAAGAACCGGCTTTTCGTGCTCGATGTAGCCGGGCCGGCGCTGAAGGAGTTGCCGGCCGGGACCACGCCCACGCTGGATGCGACCAACGCCGGTGGCAAGCTGCTCAATCCGGTCAGCCAGCCGAACCCGGATCTGAATGCCTGGCGCATTAGCCTGGAGATGTCGCCCGAAGGCCAGAAGCTTGTCGAGCTTCACGCGCGGCTGATGGACGGCGACAAGTCGCTGACCGAGACATGGATTTACCGGTGGACCCCCTGAGTGGCCAGAGCGCCGATCGCCTCGCTCGCATTCCCGACGATTTCCGGACTCTCCCCGAGGAGGCGCCGCTACCCATGCCCGCGCAGAAGCTGCACGCGGTGGGCGCGCGCGTCATGCCCGCGACATCGCCCCCCCGGATCGGGTTGCGCCGCCTTGCCGTGATTGGCGGCTCGATCGCGATGACCGGGGCTGCCGCCTGGCAGATGTATCGCGTGCTGGCGACCAATGGGCTGACCGCGCTGGGCGCGGTGATGGTGCTGCTGTTCGTGCTTCTGTTCGGCTGGATCGCGCTCGCCTTCACCAGCGCGGTGGCGGGCTTCGCCTCGGTTCTGCGCGGTGGCGGCCAGGCTCTCGCGGACCTGCCCGGCGGGCCGCCGCGCACCCGCACCGCGCTACTGATGCCCACCTACAACGAGTCCCCCGCCCGCGTGGCGGCGGCCGTCGAGGCAATCGCGGAGTCGCTTGCCTCCCTGGGCGCGCGCGATCGGTTCGACATTTTTCTGCTGAGCGACACCACCGATCCCGATATCTGGATCGAGGAGGAGGCGGCGTTCCTCGCCCTGCGCGCGCGGCTGCCCTGCGGAGTGTTCTACCGGCGGCGCAGCCGGAACACCGCGCGCAAGGCGGGCAATGTCGCCGACTGGGTGATGCGCTTCGGCGGGGCCTATCCGCAGTTCCTGATCCTCGACGCCGACAGCGTGATGACCGGGGAGGTGCTGCTGCGCCTGGCCGCGCACATGGAGCGCTGCCCGGGTCTTGGGCTGGTGCAAACGCTGCCGGTGATTGTCGGTGCGGCAACGCCGTTCGCGCGGCTCCAGCAATTCGCCGCGCGTGTCTATGGGCCGGTGATCGCGCATGGGCTCGCGTTCTGGCACGGGGCGGAGGGCAACTACTGGGGCCACAACGCAATGATCCGCACGCGCGCCTTTGCCGACTGTGCGGGGCTGCCCGTGCTGCCCGGCCGCAAGCCGTTCGGCGGCCATATCCTGAGCCACGACTTCGTCGAAGCCGCGTTGCTGCGCCGCTGCGGCTGGGCCGTGCATATGTTCCCCGGTCTGGGCGGCAGCTTCGAGGAATCACCGCCCTCACTGACCGATGTCGCTGTCCGCGACCGGCGCTGGTGCCAGGGAAACCTCCAGCACGCCGCGGTATTGCCGGCCCGCGGGCTGCACTGGATCAGCCGCTTGCACCTGCTGACGGGCATCGGGTCCTATGTCACCGCTCCGCTCTGGCTGCTGTTCCTGCTGGTCGGATTGCTGATCGCGTTGCAGGCGCATTTCGAGCCGTTCGACTACTTTCCGGCCGGCCGCAGCCTGTTCCCGCGCTGGCCGGTTGTGGACCCGGTGCGCGCGCGCTGGCTGTTCGAGGGGGCGATGGGCGTGCTGCTCGCGCCCAAGCTGCTGGGCCTCCTCGCCACGCTGCTGCGTGGCCAAGATCGCCGGGGCTGCGGGGGGGCGCTGCGCCTGTTCATTGGGGTGTTCGTGGAGACGATCCTGTCCGGCCTCATCGCGCCGATCGCCATGCTGACGCAGACGCTGGACGTGATCTCCGTGCTGCGCGGGCGGGATTCCGGTTGGCATCCGCAGCGGCGGGAGGACGGCGGCATTGCCGTTGTGGAGATCGCACGGCGCTACGGCCCGCACACGCTGCTCGGGTTTGGGTTCGCGGGAGCGGCGGTACTCGTTTCGCCCTATCTCGCGCTCTGGATGCTGCCGGTCGCGGCGGGCCTGGTGCTCGCCATCCCGCTCGCGCTCCTGACCGGTCATCGCGCCACCGACCGCGCGCTCCGCCGCGTGGGCCTCTTGCGCACGCCTGAGGAAACCGCCCCGCCGCCCGTGCTGCGCCGCGCCACCGACCTGCACCAGGCGCCCATGAGCGGCGCCGGACCGACAGGCGTGCGCCGCCTGTTCACCGACCCGACGCTGCTGTCCGCGCACCTTTTCATGCTGGCACCACCTCGCCGTCGCCGCGAGGGCCCGCTCCCGGTGGCACTGGTGATAGGTCGGGCAAAGCTGGACGAGGCGGATACGCTCGATGAGGCGCTGGCCGCGATGACGCCAGCGGAAACGGCAGCCGTGCTGGGGGATGAGGAGTGTGTCCGCCACGCTAGGAGGCTGGCGAGAATACCTCACCGGATTCGGCTAGACGCGGAGTCCTAGAAGCCTCTTCCAGAACAGGGACACGTTGGTTACTCCCCAAGCCGCACATCTTGTCCAGGCTGACCTCCACCCCGCCGGCGGAAGCATGGCCGGTGAACGGGCCGCCCGACGGCATTACCCGCCAGGCGGCGCGCAAACGCCATCCCGCAATTCATAGGCTTGCGCGTACGACCCCGTCACCAGGAGTCCGAAGAAGGCCCCAATGATGTCGCCAAAAATGCCTGCATTGTAGTAGGAGGTGCACCTCGGAAGCATTCGCCGACAGCTTCGAGGCTCTTACTGATGGTGCGGTCTGTTCCGCCTTCGGGCTGTAGCGGAGGGGGCGGTCCCTGCAACCACCCCAAGGATGGCTGGGCCTGCTCCGTGCCAGCAACGGCGTCAGCAGGAATCCCGTGGTGACAACGCGGTTCGCTGTGATCATCGTGGTCTCGCGCCCGGATAAAGCCTGAATGATAACCCGCCGCTCGGACCACGTTTGACAAGCGGGATGGAGCCGCCTGCCGAACGGAGGAGCACGGATGGCGGCGCCGATCATCTGGCCAGATAGCGCCGAGCGCCCTCCGCGAGCACACGCAGGCCCATCGCCAGGTCCTCGCGCTTGGTGTCCTCGGCCCAATGGTGGCTTATGCCGCCGATCGACGGCACGAACAGCATTGCCGCGGGCAGCCTGCGCGCCAGGTACTGCGCATCATGCCCGGCGCCGCTTGGCATGCGCTGCCAGCCGCCCGGTGCCAGAGCTTCGGCCGAAGCGGCGAGCACGTCCTGCAACTCGGGGGCACAGAGAGCCGGGGTGGACTGGCTCATCACCTCCAGCGTCGCGGTGCAGCGCTCGCGGCGATTGCTCTCCTGAATCGCCCGGCGCACGAGACCGTCAAGCCGCTCCAGCACCTCCGTGGAGATGTCGCGGACCTGGAACAGGACTTCGGCGCGGCCCGGAATGATGGAGGGCGCGCCAGGCTCGAGCGTGATGCGGCCCGCCGTCCAGACCGTCCGTTCGCCGCAGTGCTTCGGGAACTCCGAATCGATCCAGCCCAGCATTCGCACCGCGGCAAGGCCGGCATCGCGCCGCTCCGCCATCGTGGTCCCGCCAGCATGGTCCTGCTGTCCCTCGAAGATGATGCGATACTGCCAGATCCCGACGATGCCCGTGACCACTCCGACACGATGGTTCTGGCTCTCGAGCGTCGTGCCCTGTTCGATGTGCAATTCGAGGAAACCCTTGTAGCGGCCCTCCTCCATCGCGAGTTGCGGGCGACCGGCCAGCCCGGCTTCCTCCAATGCTCGGCGCAGGCTCTTGCCGTCATAGCGGTTAATGAGGCGGTCGATTTCCGCCTCCTCCAGCAGCCCGGTAAACGAGCGCGAGCCGATGAAGGAGCCGTAGTGGCCCTCCTCGTCGGCGAAGGCGATCGCGTCCACCGGCAGGCCGGCGCGGGCCAGCGCCACGGCTGCCATCACGCCCAGTGCGCCATCCAGCCAGCCCGCCTGGTTCTGACTCTCGATGTGGCTCCCCGCCAGCAGCTTCGACCCGGACCCGGGATGGCGACCCAGCACGTTGCCGATGCCGTCCATCTCGGGCTGAAGACCCGCCTCCTCCATTCGCGCCATCAGCCAGCGACGGGCTTCAATGTCCTGCGGCGTGAAAGTTGGACGGTGGACGCCCGTCCTGAACGCGCCGATCTGACGAAGGTTGTCGAGATCCGCGAGGAATCGCTCGGCATCCGGCTCTTGCATGTCCATGGTGCGCAGACTGGCGGCGGACAGCGCCACCCGCAAGTCGCTGGCGACGTGGTCCGGGCCGGGTCGGAGTGCTTAGCTAGCCAGTCGTCCGCCCAGTCCTCAGCGGTGCGATCTGCCACCCCGGTGTCACGCGCTCCCTCCAAGTCCAGCCGCGCGCGATTCCAAGCGCTGGCACCTTCCTGCCACCTCGGTCCCGGAGAGCGCAGCCTGTTGGTCGGTGGCCGGATCTGGCCGAGAGTTGTCTGGCCGCTTTCGGGTGCTGATCACGTGAAAACGGACGATTGAACCCGATATCGATACGGCCGTCGCGACCCTTGAAGCAGCCACGGGTGACGGGTTGTTAACCTAACGCTCTCGGCGACTTTCGGGGAACGGCCGCGTCATATCGGCATCTGGTTCCACCGCGTCGCGCATCAACCCCTCGCATTGTGGTGGGCGGCGGCGCGCGGTCCGCTCCACCCGGGCATCGTCAACATGGTCGAAGCGTGGCTCGGCCAGGACCCGGACCGCTGGCCCGGACGACATCCGCCGCAGCTGGCCCTTTCTCATCGCGAGCTGGTCCGATCGGCGCGTGGAGCCCAACCGGGGCTATTACGAGCTCAATCAGCGGGTCGCACGCGAGGGATGGTCGGAATCGCGCGTGCGCGACTATGCTGCCCTGTTCCGGCCGCGGCTGAAGGTCGACCGCAAGTTCGGCTCGCCGCATCCGCTCTCCTGGACCGACAGCGACCGCCCCGCCCCTCTACTCTCATGCGATGTCGAGTATCCGCATCCGTACGAACTGCTGCCCATTCCCGACGAGAAGCTCGCTTACGCGGTTACGCGCTTTCGGGATAATCTCGACCTCGCGCCGGTCGCTCGAAGCCGAGAGTTCCGGCCAAGACTACATCTATTTGGAGACGACGCGACCTGAAGATGGCGCCGGGCCGATCGCCTATGACAGTTACGGGCTCACCGGGCCGATTGCGCTGTTCCTACAGCTAATGGAAAGGCTGGTCGAATTCGCGCCCGATCGTGCCCGAGCCGAAATCGCCCATTGGCCGGCAGCCCACAGCGCGCCATTGGTAGGCCTGTCCGGACCACGGCATCGCGGATCGGACCACAGGCTCGCTCTCCGGAGCCGTCACACCCTGGGTCGTACTGCCCGCGAGCGACTCCCGCAGCCTGGACCAGCGCCTGCCCCCGCCCTGGTTCCTGACCGCGATGGCAAGCGCCCGCCGCTGCCCCACCAGCACCACCAGCCGTTTGCCCCGGGTCAGCCCGGTGTGGAGCAGGTTGCGCGCCAGCACGGCGTAGTGCTGGGTGCTGAGCGGGATCATCACCGCCGAGTATTCCGAGCCCTGGCTCTTGTGGATCGTGGTGGCGTACGCCAGCACCAGCTCGTCCAGCTCCCCGAAGCCATACCCGACCTCCCGCCCGTCGAAGCTGACGCCGAGCTCGCCCTGCACGGTGTCGACCCGAGCGATCACGCCAAGGTCGCCGTTGAACACGTCGCGGTCGTAGTCGTTCACCACCTGCATCACCTTGTCGCCCGGACCGAAGGTCCAGCCGAACCGCTCCACCCGCCTCTCGCCCGGCGGGTTGAGCGCCTGCTGCAAGGCGAGTTTCAGCGCGCGGGTCGGGGCGCCTAGCGCGCACGGCGGCGATTTTTTCCACGACCTCGTCCAGATGCCACTTTGCGCGGGAAGCGGAAGTAGAGCCAGACGACATGGCTGATGTTCTCGGCCGGAAAGCGGTGGCCGGCGTAGTTGAGGAAGGCACGGGCGGCTATCCCGTTCGCCTATGCGACCCGGCCCGGCCCGGACCCGCTAACCTGACCATGCCCGCAAGCGGCAGGGAGACACGGATCGAGGATCGTCCACGTCGGTCAGGTCGCTTCCATAGCGTCGGCCGCACGTCTATGCTGCGCATAGCTGCTTGGGGTCCACATAGGTCTTCGAAGGCGTCGGACACTTCCCTGGAATCACATCTGCCCCGGCCATTCAACTCCCCACATCAGCCGTTCCGGAGTGATTCTGAAATGGGCTCATCGCGGTCGAGGTTCATCGGGACAGCCAACAGCGAGCGCCTTCGGGGGTCGGCGCAGTCAGTTCGAGATAATGCGCGATTGCGACGTACCCAGGTTCGGGGACGAGCGCAGCCGTAACGCATACGCGAACTTGACAGGGTCCGAGGCCGGTGCAGGATGTTTTTTACCTCAATACGAGGGGAGAGGTCTTGGATGTCACGTCAGGAAGTCATTCAGGAGGTCTCCGCCGACAACGTGCGCCGGCACGTCGAGCACATCACGACCAGCATCCCCTCCCGCCTCGCGGGCTCCCCGAACGCGCGCCGGATGGCGGAGTACAGCCTGCAGGCGCTGCGCGATGCCGGAGCAGATGCGCGCATGCAGGAGCTTCCCGGCCTGGTCAGCTTTCCCGAAAAGGCCGAGCTCCGCGTCATCACACCGTCCGAGATCGCGATTGAGGCGAACACGCTGGGCCACAGCGTGCCGACGCTGCCGGACGGGATCGCCGGCGAGCTGATGGATGTCGCGAGCGGGGCGTTCGAGGATTACGCAAGCCGCGACGCCACGGGCAAGATCACGCTATCGGAGCTGTCGTATAGCCCCACGCGACACGAGAAGCAGCGCATCTCCGGCCTGATGGGGGCTATCGGCTGCGTGATGATGAACTGGGGTCATCCGGAGAACGCGGCTGTCCCGTTCGGATCGGTCAAGCCCGCCTGGGGCAATCCGACACCGGACGCCTACAAGAGGGAGATGCCGACCTTGCCATGCATCGGCATCGCCCGGACCGCAGGCCTGCAGATGCGGAAGATGCTGCAGAACGGCCCGGTGCGAGTGTGGTTTCGCGCCAATGTCGAGAACGGCTGGCGGCCGGTGCAGATCACGCTGGGCGAGCTCAAGTCGCCGCGCTCCGAGGAGTTCGTCCTCGTCGGCGGCCATCAGGATTCCTGGCAAGGACCGCAGGCGACCGACAACGCCGCGGGGAATGCCTGTCTGATGGAGCTGGCCCGCGTGTTCGGGAAGCACCGCGACGAGCTGCGCCGTGGCCTCGTCTTCGGGTTCTGGACCGGGCACGAGACGGGGACGATGATCGGCTCCTCCTGGTTCGCCGACCACGAATGGGATCGGCTGCGCCAGCACGCGGTCGGTTACGTGCAGATCGACCAGCCGGGATGCGCCGGCACGAGCGAGTGGAGCACCGGATCCAACGCGGAGCTGCGCCGGATGCACCAGGCAGTGGAGCACGAGATGCTCGGCGGCCGCTCGATCCACTGGCACCGCGCCGCCAAGAACGGCGATTCCTCATTCTTCGGCCTGGGAATCCCGATGATCGCCGGCGAGGGCGCCTTCACGCGGGCGGAGTTGGAGGCGACGGCGCTCGCGGGCCTGGGCTGGTGGCATCATTCGATCGAGAACACGATTGACAAGCTCGACTGGACCTCCATGCAGGACCATCTGCGGGTCTACGCCGGCTGGGTGTGGGAGATGGCGACGGCGCCTGTCCTGCCGTTCGAGTTCGTCAGCGTGGCCGACCAGTTCATCGAGCGGCTGACCGCGTTGCGCACGCAGGGCGATCCGATCGGACTGACCGGCACCATCCAGCGCGCGCAGGATTTACGCGCCGCCGCCGCCGCGCTCGACACGACCGCCGAGACCTGGCGCGCGCGCTATGCAAAGGGCGGCGTGAAAGATGATGTCCCGGCCACGATCCTCAACACCTGCCTGAAGCGCCTGTCGCGCGCGCTGGTGCCGCTCGCGAGCACGGCACGCGGAACGTACGGCCACGACGTGTACGGCTACACGCCGCAGCGAACGATGATCCCGTCCCTCTACGACACGCCGCGCCTGGGAAGGCTCGCCGCCGACAGCGAGGATCGCTGGATGTTGGAGGTGCAACTCATTCGCGAGCGCAACCGGGTGACGGATGCGCTCAGCGACTGCTGTCTGCTGGTGGAGGACACGCTGCGGCAGCTTCGGTAGGAGCCAGAATTTACCCTCTCCTTGTGGGAAGGAGTGAGCGGAGGGGTTTCACCCCGCCACCGCCTCGCCATTCTCCGAGAACCGCGCAACACTGTCGAAGCTGCGGCGCAGGGCGACGTACTCGTCCCGGGTCATCTTCGGCCCGGCCGCCGCCTGCACCCGCTTGCCCTCCGCGGCACCGTCGTACAGCAATTCGACTGCCAGCATCGCCATCGATTTCGCCGGATTGACCGCCGCGAGGACATGGTCGCGCACGTAATAGCCGGGCTGATGCGGCCGGCCTTCCGTACCGCCGCTGCGCGGATGCACGGCAGGCATCAGGAAGCCCACGTCGCCCACGTCGGTGGACCCCGCCTGGTGGCGCCCTGGCCCGACCCGGTCCCGTCCGACCACCGCCGCGAGTTCCTCGAACTGCAGCGCCGTAAGGTTGGGGTCCGGCGTGTTGGGAAGATAGCCGCCCACCGTCTCCACCTCGAGCTGCGCACCAACGGCGAGGGCGCCCGCCCGCAGGCAGCGGTCGACGACGGCGCTGGCCTGCCGCATTCCCTCGACGGTGCGGGCGCGGATCATCGTCTCGATGCGCACGTCGGCGGGAACCGAGCTGGTGCCGTCGCCGCCCTTGGTGATGATCGGGCTGATCCGGATCACGTCCTCTTCGCGGAACCGCTCGCGCTGCGCGTCGATCGCGTGCAACGCGATGGTGGCGGCCTTCAGCGCGTTGATGCCGAGATGTGGCGCGCTTCCCGCGTGCGCCGCACGACCGATGAAGCGGATGCGCTTGATGAGCGAGCCGTTATGCGAGTCCCCGATGCTCGCCAGGCTGTCGTCGGCGCCGTGCGGCGTGTGCGTAATGGTGATCATGTCGATGTCATCGAACTCGCCCAGCCGGATCAGCTCGGGCTTGCCCAGGATGAACTCCAGCTCGCCCCTTGCACGCCGGGCGAGCCGTCCCTCGACGGTGATGCACTCCTCGGCCGGCACCGCGAACAGGACCACGTCGCCGTCCAGATGGTCCATGACGGCGCGCAGACCCAGCCCCGCGCCGATCATCGACGCGACCTGCGCGTTGTGTCCGCAGCAATGCGCCGCGCCCGTCGTGGAATCGGCGACCGGGCTTTCCGGGACGAGGAGGCTGTCCATCTCCCCCAGGATGCCGACGGTCAACGCGCTTTTGCGCCCTTTCATCCGCGACTTTACGCCGGTCAGCGCCAGGCCGGAGCGATACTGCAATCCCATGTCGGCGAACTGGTCGGCAACGTATGCTGCGGTTTCTGTCTCGCAGAAGCCGATCTCGGGATGCTGCAAGACGTGCTTGCTGATCTCGACGATGCGGTCGGATTGGCGATTGATCTCGGCGCAGACGAGCGCCTTGAGTTCATCTTTAGTCATATCGTCTCCTCCTCGCCGCCTATTTGCTGCCGGAACGGATCAGCGGCCGCCCGGTCAGGAAACCGCCGTCGACCGGAATGACGATCCCTGTGATAAAGTCCGCCGCGTCGGATACCAGGAACGCCACCGCCTCTGCGACGTTGCGCGGCTCACCCACACGGCCGAGCGGGATCATGGGCAGGAAGCTCTGCTTGTAGTTCGGCGCCACGCGGTGTCCCTCCACCTCGATCAGCCCGGGCGCGACGGCGTTCACGCGGATGCCGTGCGGGCCCCATTCTTGCGCCATGCTGCGCGTCAGGGCGACGACCCCGGCCTTGGAGGCAGCGTAATGGGCGGCACCGACGCGGGAGGAGAAGGCCGCGGTCGAGGCGAGGTTGACGATCGCGCCGCCGCCGCCCGCCCCGATGCACAGGCGCGCGAAACGCTGCGCGCAGAGGAACGTACCCTTCAGGTTGGTGTCGAGCACCGCGTCCCAGCTCGCCTCCGGCATGTCGAGCAGCGTGTTGTCGGGATAGATGCCGGCATTGTTGACGAGCGCGCGCGGCGCGCCGAGCGAGTCCATGGTCTTGGCGAATGCCTCGTCGATCGACGCGGCGTCCCGCACGTCGATCCGCAACCCCAGGGCGCGGCCGCCCGCGTCGCTGATCGACGTGGCCGTCGCCTGTGCCGACGCGTCGACGTCGGCGCACGCCACAGCCATTCCCCGGCGGGAGAGCAGATGCGCGATCTCCCGCCCAAGACCGCGACCGGCTCCGGTCACGATCGCCACGCCTTCTGTCACGCCCTGACCTGTCACGCCTGTCGCCTCGCGGTAGTTGCTTATTCGGGATGGATCAATCGAGAAGCGGCCGGCGCGCGGTCTCCGGCAGGAAGCAAACGGCAATCACGCCGAGCACGCCGCCGAAGATGACGTAGTAGGCCGGCGCGATCGCGTTGCCGGTCGCGCCGATCAGGGCCGTGCTGATGAACGGCGCGAAGCCGCCGAAGATGGCGACCGAGAGGCCGTAGCTGACCGACAGGGCGGTGTAGCGCACCCGGGTTGGGAACGCCTCCGACAGGACGGCGCAGGCGACGCCGGTGGATAGAGTCAGGATCATCGTCGCGATGGCTTGTGCCAGGACCGAGGCCGCCCACGGACTGCCACGACACCAGCAGGAGGAACAGCGGATACGACAGCACAATGCATCCGGTGGCCGATGCGAACAGAAGCGGTTTGCGCCCCACCCGATCGGAGAGAGCCCCCATGAACGGGGTCAGCACGACGTAGATGATACCGGCAAACGTGGTGGAGAAGAACGTCGCCGAGGGGCTGAGATGAAGCTGCCGGGCTGCGAAGGTCGGGAGGAAGACGAGGAACACCCAATAGAGGCAGACCGAGATGATGCTAATGCCGAAAATGACGAAGAGGCTTCTCCGCTGCGTCGCGAACGCGTCCCCGATCGGGTTGGGGGAGACGTTGTGGGCGGCGGCGTGGCGGGCGAAGACCGGGGTTTCCGCGACGTGGGTCCGCAGGTAGTGGCCGATCGGGCCCAGGATGAAGCCAACCAGGAACGGAATGCGCCAGCCCCAGGACTGGAATGTCTCCGCATCCAGGAAATACGTGAGCAGCGCAGCGGAGAGCGTCGCGAGCAGCAGGCCTAGCCCGGTGCCGATCTGCTGGAAGCTGCTGATGTAGCCCCGCTGGTTTTGCGGGGCGTATTCGACGAGGAACACGGCGGCCCCGCCCCACTCCCCGCCCGCCGCGAAACCCTGGAACAGGCGGCACAGGACGAGGATGATCGGCGCGGCGAGGCCGATCGCGGCGTAGGTGGGGATCAACCCGACGATGCCGGTGGACAGCGCCATCATGACTATCGTGAGCACCAGCGCCCGGCGGCGTCCGTATTTGTCGCCGTAGCGGCCGATGACGAAGGCACCGACTGGACGCATCAGGAATCCCACGGCGAACGTCGCGAAGATGCTGAGCAGCGCGGCGACCGGGTTCCCCGCCGGGAAGAAGGCCCGCGACAGCGCCGCCGCCATGAACCCGTACAGAACGAAATCGAAATTCTCGAAGACTTGGCCGATGGTGCAGGACAGGACGGCCTTGCGCAGCATCGGGTCGCTTCGCAACGACGTTGCCGTACCCGTCTCGTCGAAGGTCCGGTCGCTCATGGTCAGCCTCCCGCCCGTCGTCCCCGCCTGCAGCGGGCCGTGATTCCCAAACCGGAAACCCTGCCGCGTTTTGTTTTGCAACTCTCTTTACGGTTCGAGGGCGAAGCCGGTCAAGGTAGCGCTGTCCGCTTTCAGGTGCGTCGGGCAAGAAAAATCAGGTGCGTGAACGGCGTTCTTTGCTTGACCAGGCCTGGATGTCTGAAACGAGCGGGCGACGAACCGGCCTCGGTGCCGCGACGTCGGTTGACGATCATGCGTTGCCTGCCTAGCGTTACGCCCGAGATACCCCTCCGAGTTCACAATCCTATGTCGCGTCCATCCGATACAGACCGCCGCCCGCAACCGGCGACGACGCCGTCCTGCGACCCCGTCACGCTCGAGATCCTGCGCGGTGCGATCCACGCCGTGCAGGCGGAGATGGAGGCGCTGCTGGAGCGGACCGCTATCTCCAACTTCATTCGCGAGAAGAAGGATTTTTATACCGCCCTGTTCGACGCCGACGGCGTGATGGCGGTCGGGTCGAACATGCCGATCTTCGGCGACATGACCGGCCCGGTCTTCCGCGACTTTCCACCTGACAGGATGCAGTCGGGCGATCTCTATTGGTACAACGACTGCTACGGCTCGCTCGGCGCCGTGTCGCACTCCAACGACCAAGTCCTGCTGGCGCCGGTGTTCCATGACGGGCGGCGCTGCGCCTTCGTAATGGGGTGGGCGCATTTCGCCGATATCGGCGGGCTGCGCGCCGGCTCAATTAGCCCGGACACCACCGACATCTTCCAGGAGGGCATCATTGTCCCGCCGACGAAGCTGATCGATCGCGGCCAGACGAACGAGGGGGCGCTGGGCATCTTCCACCGCAACTCCCGCTTCCCGGAACAGAGCCTCGGCGACATGCGCGCGCTGATGGCGAGCGTGGCGCTCGGCGTCCGGCGGGTAGACGAAATCCTGGCGCGGTTCGGCGCGCCGGTCGTGGCGGACGGGCTGCGCCAGCTTCTCGCGCGCACCCGCCAGCTCGTGCGTGACCAGCTCACCGCCACGTTCGACTACGGCACCCACCGCTTCACCGACGCGATCGATGCCGACGGGCACGGACACGGCCCGTTTCACATCCGCGTCGCGCTTACGCGCGAGATTGGGGCAGACGGGCAGGATCGCTTCATCTTCGACGCGACGGAGACCGACGACCAGGCGGTCGGCCCGGTCAACTTCCTGATGAACACCGGCGTCCCGGGCATGGCGCTCGGGCTCTACTATCTGGGCGGCGATACGAGTCAGGTCTGCAATGCCGGCGGCCCCGCGGCGCTGGACGAGGTACGCCTGCGGGAAGGCTCGCTCCTGAAGCCACGTTTCCCGGCCCCGCTCGGGATGCGTGGCCTGACGATGATGCGCGTGCTGGCGGCGCTGAACGGCTTGATCAACGTCGCGGGCGGCGGTGCTCCCGCCTCGCACTCCGCCTACGTGATCGCCCTGCTGCGCGGCACCTACCGCACGGATGAAGGAGAACTGGCGCCATTCCTGCTCGCCGACGGGATCGGGGTCGGATACGGCGCGCGGCCGAACGCGGACGGCATCGACGCGGTCTATTTCATCGCCCAGGAGAACTACCCGATCGAGTTTCTGGAGGTCGCCTATCCGATGCGCGTGCGCACCTACGGCATGGTCTGCGATTCCGGCGGACCGGGCCGGTTCCGCGGCGGGTGCGGCATCGTGCGCGAATACGAGGTGCTCGCCGAGGAGGCGCTCCTCGCCATCCGCATCGACGGCGTGCAGAACCCGCCCTGGGGCATCGCCGGCGGCAAGCAGGCCGGCACCGGGCGCGTGGTCGTCAATCCCGGTACCCCCCAGGAGCGGGTGTTGCCACCGCTGTCGGACGGCAACCGCGTTCGGAAGGGCGATGTGCTGCGCGTCGAGACCGGCGGGGGCGGCGGCTACGGGCCGCCCTTCGACCGCCCGGCAAGGGCCGTGCTGGAAGACGTGCTCGGCGGCCTGGTCAGCGTCGCGGCCGCCGGCTCAGAATACGGGGTCGTCATTGTCGGTGACACGATCGACATGCAGGCGACGGCAGTGCTGCGCGACCGCCGCCCGCCCGTCCGGGCGTTCCATCGCCACGGCTATGTCGATGCGATCGCCTGATGACCGCACCTGACATGCAAATCGGGGAATTCGCCGTCGCCGTCGATATCGGCGGTACCTTTACCGACATCGCGCTGCACGATCGCGCGAGCGGGCGCGTGTGGCGGGCGAAGACGCCCAGCGTGCCGTCCGATCCGTCCGAGGCGTTCATGACCGGCGTGCGCCTGGTGCTGGAGGCATCCGGCGCGCCGATCGCGGCGCTGCGCCACGCATTGCACGGCACCACCGTCGCCACCAACATGATCGTGGAGGAGACGGGCGCGCGGGCGGCGCTCGTCACCACCGCGGGCTTCCGCCACGTGCTCGCGATCGGCCGCCAGGACATCCCGCGCCGCGCCAATCTCTATGCCTGGATCAAGCCGCGCCGGCCGATCCCGACCTCGCGCGTCATCGAGGTCAGGGAACGTGTGGGCGCCGGCGGCACGGTCCTGCAGCCGCTGGACGAGGCGAGCGTGCGCAAAGCCGCCGAGACCTGCCGGCGCCTCGACGTGCAGGCCGTCGCGATCTGTTTGCTGCACGCCTTCGCCAATCCGGCGCATGAACGGCGGGTCGCGGAGATTCTGCGGGAGGAACTTCCGGGAGTCGCGATCACCGCCTCCAGCGACGTGCTGCCGGTGATCCGCGAATACGAGCGTTCACTCGCGACGGCGCTGAATGCTGTCGTGATGCCGGGCGTCGCGACCTACGTGTCTCGCCTGGAGACGCGGCTGACCGCGGAAGGCATGCACGCGCCGCTGCTGCTGATGCAGTCCAACGGCGGCGTGGCCGGCGCGTCGGTGATCCGCCGCGCGCCCGCGCTGACCGCGCTGTCCGGTCCGGCCGCCGGCGTGGTCGGGGCACGGGCGGCGGCGGCGGCCTGCGGGATCAAGAACCTGATTACCGTCGATATCGGCGGCACCAGCGCGGATATCTGCCTCGTCAAGGACGGGCGGGTCGGCTTGGCCCAGCATGGGCATATCGGCGACTGGCCGTTGCCATTTCCGATGGTCGACATGGTGACCATCGGCGCGGGCGGTGGCTCGATCGCTAAGGTGAGCGACGCGACGATGACCGTCGGGCCGCAGAGCGCCGGGGCCGTGCCGGGACCAGCCGCCTATGGTCGGGGCGGGACCGCCGCCACGGTGACCGATGCGCATGTTGTCCTCGGCCATCTGCCGGAGCAGTTGCTGGGCGGGCGCATGGCGCTCGACGGTGCCGCGTCGCGGGAGGCGGTGTGCCGGAATGTCGCGGAGCCATTGGGCTTGTCGCTGGAGACGGCGGCGCGGGGCATTCTCGCGATTGTCGACAACAACATGGTCGGCGCGCTGCGCGTCGTATCGGTGGAGCGCGGACACGACCCGCGCGATTTCACGCTGGTCCCGTTCGGCGGCGCCGGACCGCTGCACGGCTGCTCCCTCGCCTCGCTGCTCGGCATCTCCCGCATCATGATCCCGCCGGCGCCCGGTGTGCTGTGCGCCGACGGGCTGCTGGCAGCCGACCTCAAGGCGGAGTTCAGCCGCACCTTGCCGAAGGCCGGCCCCGTTGACCCCGCGGCCGCCGAGGCGGTGTTCGCGACGCTGCGCCAGCAGGCCGCCGACTGGTTCCGCACCGAAGGCGTCGCCGAGGACGCACAGGCGCTCACCCAGGTCGGGCTGATGCGCTACCATGGCCAGGGCGGCGAGATCACGGTTTCCTGGACGGCGGAGCCGGGCGGCATCGAGGCGGCGTTCGCGAACGCCCATCAGGCGCTCTACGGTTTCACGCTGAATACCGGGGTGGAGGTGGTGACGCTGCGCGTGGAAGCGACGGGACGGATGCCACGCCCGCAGCGCGAGGCGCACGCCCCGGGAAAGAGTGCGGTGCCCCATTCGAGCCGGCAGGTGCTTGTGGCGGACGGCTGGGCGGACGTGCCTATCTACGACCGCGCCACGATGGGGTCGGGCGACAGCTTTGACGGACCGGCGATCATCACGCAGCTCGACGCCACGACCGTCCTGGCTCAGGGCTGGCGCGGAACGGTGCATTCGTCCGGCGCGATCCTGTTGGCCGCCGGGTGAGCCTGCTCGAACGCCCTCAGACGCCGAGATACGCCGTTCGCACCTTCGGATCGTCCATCAGCATCTCGGCGTCTCCCGCGAGAGTGCTGCGGCCGAGTTCCAGGATGACGCCGCGATGGGCGAGGCTCAGGGCCCAGGCGGCGTTCTGTTCGGCGAGCACGATCGCCAGCCCCTCCCGCTCCTGCACGTCGAGCAGCATGTCGCCGATCCGCTCCACCACAATCGGGGCGAGGCCCAGCGACGGCTCGTCCAACAGGAACAGCCGCGGGCGGCTCATCAGTGCGCGGCCGATCGCGAGCATCTGCTGCTCCCCGCCCGAGAGGCTTCCAGCCAGTTGCCGGGCGCGCTCGCGCAGACGCGGGAAGTAATCGAAAATCTGCTCCAACCGCGCGCCGACCTCGTCGGCATTTCGGGTGTAGCCGCCGACGCGGAGGTTCTCGGCGACGCTGAGATGGGGGAATACGCGGCGCCCCTCGGGGGAATAGCTGATCCCCCGGCGGACGATGTCCGACGTCCTGCTCCCGGTGAGCGGCGTGCCGTCGAGCGTGATCTGCCCGCCCGCCAGCGAGGCCATGCCGAGAATCGCCTTGAGCGTGCTGCTCTTGCCCGCGCCGTTGCTGCCGATCAGCGCGACCACCTCGCCGGCCTCGATGGCGAAGGAGACGTTGCTGGTGCCACGGATGCGGCCGTAACGGACCTCAAGCCCGGCGACGTCGAGCAGTGCCATGACCGGTCCCCAGATAGGCTTCGACGACACGCGGGTCCGCCAGCACCTCGGCTGGCTTGCCTTGCGCCAGCTCCTGGCCGTGATGCAGCACGACCACCCGGTCGCACAGCCCGGCAATGAAACGCATGTTGTGGTCGATCACGACCGCAGTGATCCCGAGTGCCCGCACCCGGGCCAGCGTATCGCGGACATGGTCCGCCTCGGCCGCGCTCAACCCCGCCACCGGCTCATCGAACAGGATCAGGCGCGGCTCGGTGGCCAGTGCGACGACGATGCCAAGCGACTTCTGATACCCGTATGGCAGGCTGCCGGCGACGGTGTCGGCCACCGCGCGAAGGTCGAGCCAGTCCAGCAGCTCCTCCACGCGCGATTCCGCGTCCGCGCGCATCCGGCGGGCTTGCGGCGTGCCGAACACGCTGCCCAGGAAGTTCGGGTAAAGTTGCAGGAACGCCCCGCGCAGCGCGTTCTCCCGCACCGTGCGCTTGTCGTAGACCGTGGTCGCCTGGAAGGTGCGCACCAGGCCCCGGCGGGCCAGCCGATGCGCCGGCATGGCGGTCACGTCCTTCTCGTTGAACGTCACCTTGCCGGAGGAGGGGCGGATGATGCCGCTGACCAGGTTGACGGCGGTCGTCTTTCCCGCGCCGTTGGGGCCGATCAGGCCGAGGATCTCGGCGCGCGCGACGTCGAAGGACAGCTCGTTGACCGCCTTCAGGCCGCCGAACTGCCGCGACAGCCCGGTGATCCGCAGCAGCGGTGCGCTCATCGTCCGGCCCGGCGAAGCCGGCCCCACAGCCCGACGATCCCCCCGGGAACCACCGCCATGACGACAAGCAGGATGATGCCGAACAGGATCTGCTGCACGTCGACATAGCCGCTCAGCAACTCGGGCAGGGCGACGATGAACACGGTGCCGATGAGCGCACCGCCCAGATGCTCCATGCCGCCGATGACGTTCATCACCACGAAGTTGAGCGACTGCACAAAGGTGAAGGCACTCGGATCGAGGTAGCGCAGCAGATAGGCCTGCAGGCCGCCCTGGATGCCGACCAGGCCGCAGGCAATGACGAACACAATCACCTTGAAGCGCGTTACGGGGATTCCGGAGCACCCGGCGAGCTGTTCCGCCTCCCGCAGCGCGTCGATGGCACGACCGAACTCCGACACCAGCAGCCGGGCCACGATGCCGACGCAGACCAGTGCGACGGCAAGGACGAAGTAATAGAACGGCAGAGGGTCGGCGAGTGCCGCCGTTGGCGGCGGGATGCTGAAGATCCCGTTCGCCCCACCCGTCAGGGACTGCCAGTCCGTCAACACAAGCCGCACAATCTCGCCGAACAGGAAGGTCACCAGGACAAAGTACTTGCCACTGAGGCGAAGCAGCACCGGACCGATGACCAACGCCACCAAGGCGGGGGCAGCCATGCCCGCCAGGAGGTTGAGCGGGAACGGCCAGCCGAGGCTCATCAGCGTCAGGACGGCAGTATATGCCCCGATCCCCATGAAAGCGGCGTGCGCGAGCGAGACGAGGCCGGTGCGGATGATCAGGTGCAGGCTGGAGGCGCCGATGGCGTTCAGTGCGATCAGCGTCGCGATCGTTACGAGATAGTTGTTGGTTGTCGCGAGCGGCCAGCATACCGCCACCGCTAAGATGATGGCTGCCGTCAGCCAGAGACCCCGCCCGACTCGCGAGGGCGCACGGGTGATGGCGGCGGTGCCCCTCGGCGTCACGGGCGCAGCGATTCCGGGGTACCGAGCAGCCCCCAGGGACGCACGATCAGCAGCAGGATCACCACGGCGAACGACGCGAAGGAGCTGACGGAGGCGCCGTAGAACGTCGCGAGAAAACTCTCGGCGAAGCCGAGGATCACGCCGCCCAGCGCCGCGCCGGGAATGCTGCCCATCCCGCCCAGGATGACGACGACGAAGGCGACCAGGAGCGGCCGGTCCCCCATGAAGGGCGACAGCGAATAGATCTGCGCGTAGAGCCCGCCGGCCAGCGCAGTCATGAAGATCGCGACCAGGAAAGCCAGCCGGTAGATGGTCCGCGTGTCGATGCCCTGCGATTGCGCGATCTCCACATCCTGGGCGGTCGCCCGCATCGCGAGCCCGTATCGGGTCCGCGTCATGAACACCCAGAAGGCGGCGAGCACGACGGCGGCGATGCCGATCACCATCAGCCGGTCCACCGGCAGTATCAGCCCGCCCAACTGGATCACGCCCGCGAAGGCCGGCGGGATGGAGCGTTGGTAGACGTCCCAGATCAGCACCGCCGAGAAGACGATCGCCAGATTGAGCCCTAGCAGCCCGATCATGCTTTGCAGCATCTTCTGGTAGAACCAGCGGAAGACCAGGGCTTCCAGCACCAGGGACGCCGCGGCGACAATGGCGGCACCAAGCGGGACGGCCAGGATGTATGGCAGCTTGAAAACGCCATAGAGGTAGAAGAGGGCGTAGCCGCCCAACATGGCGAAAGACCCGTGCGCGAAATTGACCACGCGCATGATCCCGAACAGCAGGGTGAAGCCGAGGGCGATCAGGACATAAATCGCACTCAGGCTCAGCCCATTGACGAGGACCTGCCCGAGGATGACCGGGGAGAGCACGCCGTCCTTCCGCCTTTCGTCAGCCTTTTTCCGGATGGACGGTCGCGACGATCGTCTCCTTGCCTCCCTTCACCTCGGCGATCCAGAAGGGCAGCAGCTGCTGGTGGTTGACGCCGTAGGTGGCCATGCCGCCCCAGACGACCGGCCCGTAGAGTCCCGGCGTGTAGCCGCCGAGATGCTCCACCGCGTCGCGCACCTTGCCGACATCGAGCGAGCCGGCCCGGCGCAGCGCCTCGAACAGCATCTTCGCCGCGTTGTTCCAGAGCGGGGCCTGCCCATCCATGACGCCCGACCACTTGGCATGATAGCTCGCGATGAACTTCTGGAACGCGGGATCGTCCGGGTCGAACACCTCGAGCGAGAGGAAGCCCTCGGCCAACGGGCCGCCGACCTGGATGATCTCGTCCACCGAGGGACCGCCGATCTGCCAGATCTTGCCCTTGAAACCGGTCTGGCGCGCCTGCTTGAGCAGCAGCCCGGCATCACCGGGGGAGTTCGAGTTGAGATCGAGCGCACCGACGTTCTGCGCGATCATCCGCGTCATCAGCGGCGTGAATTCCTGGGTGCCGCGATCGAACATCTCGATCCAGGTCTCGAGCCCGACGGCGGCGTAGAGCTTCGCCAGCGAAGGCAGCACCGCCTGGCCAGTGGCGTCGTTGGTGCCGACCAGCGCGACCTTCTTGACCTCCGGGAAGTGCTCGCGGAAATACTTGACCATCGCCGGACCGAACTCGAGGTTCGAGTTCATGACGCGAAAGTTGTAAGCTGCGTGCGCGTCGTTCTTCAGGATGGCTGGACTGAATCCGTCGGACAGCATCAGCACCTTGGCGGCATTGGTGACTGAGACGGCGCCGAGGGAGGGCGGCGAACCGATCGGGCCGATGATGTACTTGATCTTATCCAGGTTGATCAGCCGTTCGGCGGCGGTGCGCCCGCCTGTCGCGGCATACTGGTCGTCAACCATCACGAGACGCGGCTTGTAGGTCTGGTCACCGATTTTCAGGCCGCCCGCCCGGTTCACCTCGTCGATCGCGAGCGTCACGCCGCGCTGCAAGGCCAGACCCCACGCCGTTCCGCCCCCGGAAAGGCTGCCGATCGCGCCGATCTTCAGATCGTCGGCGGCGTGGGCGACCTTCTGCGAAGCGGCCACCAGAGCAGCCCCCGCGACCAACTTGCAAAACGTACGACGCTGCATCCGATCGTCCTCCCGCTCCCGTTCCCGCCGTTATGGCAAGTCGACGCTGCTTAGCCCATACGCGCCGATCGCGGCGCCATGCGAAATGAAGCCATTTCGCAAATCGGCGGTAACCTTGTCCAAATCGCGCCCCTTCGGCGCGCCATAACCGCCCGCGCCAGACAGGCGAAAGCTGATGACGTCGCCCCGCCGTAGCCGCCGCACCTCCTTGGAACCGAGGTCCGTTTCGGCGCCGTCGCGCACCAGCACCGTGCGTCCGCGCGATCCCGATTGGCCGCCAAACAGCCCGTACGGCGCGTTCTTGTGACGGTCGCCGAGTAGCACCACGGTGGCGCCCTCGGTGAGGATCTCGACATCCTTCCGCAGCCCACAGCCGCCCCGGAATCGCCCGGCTCCGCCCGAATCCTCGATGAATTGCAGCCGGTGGATGCGGACCGGGTTGTTCGTCTCGTGAACCTCCACGGGTACGTTGGCGCAGTTAAACACGGGGCACAGCGCCTCCGCTCCGTCCTTGTCGGACCGGCCGCCGAAGCCGCCCAGGATGAGGTCGTACATGATCCAGCGCTGCCCGGTCTCGGCGTCCACGCCGCCGATCTTCGGATTGGCCCAATGGGTGAACGCGCCCATTGCCCGCTCCGGCACCGCTTGGGCCATCGCGCCGTTGATCGTGTCGAATATCCTGATCTGCAACGAGGCCCGTCCGCCGCTGGCGGCCGGATAACGCGGGTTAAAAAAGCTCCCCTCCCGCGCGATCAGCTTGATGACACGCTCGATGCCCGCGTTGTTGGGCACGTCGATCTTCGCAAAGATCCGCATCGCGAAGCTCGCGTAGGCGCGGGTATAGTTGATGTAGGAGTTGATGCCGGCCGGCACGACGTCGCTGCTGCGCGAGAAATCGACCGTTGCGGTCCCGTCCTTCAACGTCACATCGACCCGAATGTCGATCGGCGGCGTGCCGGGGCCGTAGTCGTCGAGCTGGTCCTCGAAGCTGTAGGTGCCCTCTGGCAGCGCCCCGATCAGCTCCCGCCCCCGCGCTTCCGACCGGTCGAGGATCTCCTCGATCAGGGCCTCGATCGTGGCGGCGCCATAGTCGGCGAACAGCTTGCGGAAGCGTAGCGAGCCGAGATGGTTGGCGTTGCGCTGGGCCAGCAGGTCGCCCCTGACCTTCTCGGGGATGCGGACGTTGCCGAGGATGACCCGCAGCAGGTCGGAGTCGAATTCGCCGCCCCTCACCAGCTTTATCGGCAGGATGCGCAACCCCTCGGCGAAGGCGTCGAGCACTCCCTGCACCGCCTCCGACCCCGGCTGCGCGCCGCCCACATCGACATGGTGCGCGGTGTTGACGCAGTAGCCCAGCAGGGACGCGCCCTCGAAGATGGGGGCGATCAGGAAGATGTCCGGAAAATGCCCGCCGCCGAGGAAGGCGTCGTTCGTCGCCAGCATGTCGCCGGGGCCCAGGGTCTCCGGCGGGACGAAGCGTAGCGCGTTTTCCACCGCGTAGGGCATCGCCCCGAGATGGCCGGGAGTGAAATTGCCCTGCGCGATCAACCGGCCCTGCCGATCGAACAGCCCGGTCGAGAAATCCTCTCCCTCCCGCACCGCCTCCGAAAAGGCGGTGCGGCGCAGCGCGCTGCCCATTTCGTCGGTGATCGAGACCAGCGTGTTCCAGACGACGGTCAGCGTGACCGGGTCGATCTCCTGCCGGTTCATGCCGCGGCGCTCCGATCCTTGATGTCGATGACGAGGTTGCCCGCGGCACTCACGGATACCCGGTCGCCCGGGAGGATCACGGTGGTACACTCGCGTTCCTCCACCAGAGCCGGTCCCAAGATGCGGTGCCCTGCACTGAGCGCGTAGCGGTCGACGACCTTGACCTGGACCATGCCGCCCATTTCGGGGAAGTAGGCATCGCGCTCCCCTAGCACCAGATCGCCGCCGCTCTCATGGCTGTCGAAGCGGAAGCCCACGTCGACATGGCTGCCGGCGATGGTCGCGACGACGAACCAGTCGCTGACTTCCACCTCCGCCGTGGGATCGTTGTAGCCGTATTCGCGCTGGTAGGCCGCGTGGAACGCCGCAAGAGCGGTCACGATGTAGTCCTGCCCGACGACGCCGTCGGGCAGTTCGACGCGGATCTCGTAACCCTGCCCGGCATAGCGCATGGAGGCGCTGCGCCGCAGCAGCAGGTCGCTGCCGCGGTCCATCCGCCGCACCTCCACGACGACGCGCTCCTCCAGCCGGGCGAAGATGTCGGCGATGGACTCGGGGGGCGCCTCGTTCAGGCGCAGCACCCGTGTCATGCCGAGATCGACTTTCTTGTCGGCGACGAGCAGGCCGAGCGCCGAGCCGACCCCGGCGCCGCGCGGGACGATCACCCGCGGCACCTCCAGCGCGCGGGCCAGCCGGCAGGCGTGCAGCGGCCCCGCGCCGCCGAACGCGACCAGCGCGTACCGGCGCGGGTCGCGCCCGCGCTCGATGGAGATGATGCGCATCGCCCGCTCCATGTTGGCGTTGGCGATCGAATGGATGCCCCAGGCGGCAGCCTCCAGGCTCATGCGCAGCGGCCGGGCGATGTCGCGCTCGATCGCGGCAGCGGCGGCGCCGCGGTCGAGCGCCATCGCGCCGCCGTTGAAGTAGGCCGGGTTGAGATAGCCCAGCACCAGGTTGGCGTCGGTGATCGTCGGCAGCGTGCCGCCGCGCCCGTAGCACGTCGGTCCCGGTTCCGCCCCGGCGCTGTCCGGTCCGACCGCGATCAGTCCCATCTTCGCGCGGGCAATGCTGCCTCCGCCCGCGCCGATCTCCAGCAGGTCGATCGCCATCGCGCTGATCGGCAGGCCGCTGCCCTTCTTGTAGTTGACGGCGTCGATCTCGAAGGTCGCGCTCAGCGCGGGCGCGCCCTCGTCGATCGCGCCCAGCTTCGCCGTGGTGCCGCCCATGTCGAAGGTCATGACGTGCCGGCAGCCTTCCTCGCGCGCGAGCTCGGCGCACATCAGCACGCCGGCGGCGGGGCCGGATTCGACGATCCGGATCGGATAGGCACGCGCGAGGTCCGCCGTTACGACGCCGCCGTTCGACTGCATGATCGACATCGCCGCGGCCACGCCAAGCTCCCGCAGGGAGCTGGCCAGCGCCGACACGTAATCGTCCACCATCGGCGCGACGTAGGCGTTGGCCACGGTCGTGCTGGTTCGCTCGTACTCACGGTATTTCGGGGCAATCACCGAGGAAAGCGATAGCCGCGCACCCGGCAACCGGGCCCGCAGCGCCGTGGCCATCCGTTCCTCATGCGCGGCGTTGGCGTAGGCGTGCAGGAAGACGATGGCGACCGATTCGTAGCCACCCGCGGCGACCCGCTCGGCCGCGGTCGCCACTTCCGCCTCGGTCAGTGCCCGCAGCACCGAGCCGTCGGGCGCGACGCGCTCAGCGACTTCCAGGATATCGGCGCGATCCACCAGCGGCTTCGGCTTGTCGATATGAAGGCTGTTCGTGTCATAGCGTTTCTGCCGTCCGATCAGCAGGATGTCGCGAAAGCCGTCGGTCGTCAGGAGCGCCGTCCGGCTGCCCTTGCGTTCCAAGATGGCATTGGTCGCGATCGTGGTCGCGTGCGACGCCCGGACGATCTGCGCCGGCGTGAGCAAGCCGTCCTTCACGCGCGCGCCGAGGCCCGCCAGCACCGCCTCGGCGGGCTGGCGGGAGGTGGTCGGTACCTTCCAGATCTCGGTGCGGCCGGTCTCCGTATCGCGCAGGACGAAATCGGTGAACGTTCCGCCGATGTCGAACGCGACCTCGATCATGCCTTGATCTCGCGATAGGTCTCGTCGAGCGCTCGGCGCAGCCGGAGCCCGATCTCCACGATCTCGTCCTGGGTGATGATCAGCGGAGGGGAGAAGGCGATACGGTTGCCCACGATGCGCAGGATCAGCCCGTGCTTGCGGGCATTGGAGTCGAGGCGCGCGCCCAGGCCGATCTCCGCCGGATAGTCCGCCTTCGTCGCCTTGTCGCGCACAAGTTCGAGGCCGCCGATCAGCCCCACCCCGCTGAAGTCGCCGACCAGCGGGTGGTCGCGCAGGGCTTCCATCGTCTGCAGGAACACCGGCTCGACCTCCCGGACATGATCGAGCATCCCGATATCGTCGTAGATCCGCAGCGTCTCCAAGGCGACGGCGGCGGCCACCGGGTGGCCCGCATAGGTGTAGCCGTGGACGAACGCGCCGTATTTGTCGCTCTGCTGCATGACGGACTGGAAAATCCGCTCGTTCAGCAGCACCGCCGAGATCGGCTGCATGGCGGCCGAGAGCGCCTTCGCGCAGGTGATCATGTCGGGTTCAAGCCCGTACGTCTGGCAGCCCCACATATTGCCCGTCCGGCCGAAGCCGCAGATCACCTCGTCGGCGACCAGCAGGATGTCGTATTTCTTCAGGATCAGCTGGATTTTCTCGAAATACCCGGCTGGGGGCGGCAGGGCGCCGGCACTCCCTTGCACCGGATCGCACCAGAAGGCCGCCACCGTCTCTGGTCCCTCCGCGAGAATCCGCGCCTCCAGCGAATCGGCGAGGCGCTGGGAAAACCGCTCCTCCGTCTCGCCCGGCAACGCCTCCCGGTAGTAGTGCGGACAATCCGTGTATAGGAACCCGTCGAACGGCAGGCCGAAGCCGGCGTGATAATCGGGCTTGCCAGTCAGGCTGATCGCGACGCAGGTCGAGCCGTGATAGCTGCCCTTGCGCGAGATGATCTTGCGCTTTCCGGGCTTGCCCCGGGCGTTCCAGTGATACCAAACCAGCTTGACGGCACTGTCGTTCGCCTCCGACCCGGAGCATTGCAGCAGCACCTTCGACATCGGCACCGGAGCGATCGACAGCAATTTCTCGCAGAGGTCGATGGCCGGTCCGTGCGAGGCATGGCGGAAGATCTGGTAGTAGCCGAGGGTGCGCATCGCCTCGTATGCCACCTTCGCCAGTCGCTCGTTGTTGTAGCCGAGAGAAGCGCACCACAGCCCCGCCCCAGCATCGAGGAACGCTTTGCCGGCATCGTCGTGGACGAACACCCCCTCGGCATGGGTCATGATGGTCGGACCGATGTCGAGATGGTGGCGTGCATTGGTTTGGGGGTGCAGGACCGAGGCGACGTCACGGGCGTGAGGACTGTTGGGCAGGAAATGCGTCATGGCCGGCATCCTTATGCGTGCGGGGACAGGCGCGGTCGTCCAGCTGCTGCGATGCAACCGACGTCGTGTCGCCGTTCCCGGCTGGGAGGCTAGGATGACCGACCGGATGTCAGAACTGACATTTGGAGAAAGGGGCATCGCGAACGGAGATGCCTCAACCTTCCGGCCTTGCCTCCTGAAGCAGGCGCTCGAGCAGGAGGCGCGCGGCGTGGGATAGTTCCTCCGGTCGGCGGACGCAGACCCGGTGCTGCCGTCGTGCCCAAGCGTCTAGGATGGGCAGGCTGGCAAGCTCCATCTGGGAGGCGAACAGACGGGCCGAGCTTTCGGCAACGACGCCGATCCCCAGCCCCTCCTCGGCTAGCCGGCAGACCACGTCATAGCCGTCCGCCCGGACACGGACACGCATGGAGCGGCCAAGCGCCGTCGCCTGGCGGTTCAGCAGCGCGCCGAGGGCGCCCCGCCGGTCCTGGCCGATGATGTCGTGATCGAGCATCTCGCTCATGGTCACACCGGGATAGTCGGCCAGGGCGTGATTGCGCGGCATGACGGCGACGAGTTGGTCGCGATAGCAGAAGCCGACCCACAGATCGGCAGGCAGGATCTCCCCCGCGAGTATGCCGAGATCGACCGTTCCTTCCTGCACTGCGCGCACCACGTCGTCGTGCAGGCGTTCGTCGAGGTCGACGCGGATGCCAGGGTTGTCGCGCAGGAAGCCGCCCAGCACGGTGGGCAATGAGGCGATCAACGTCGTCTCCCCCGCCGCCACCCGGATATGTCCCTGAATGCCGACCGCGAGTTGCTGGATCTCGACCTCGAGCTGTCCGGCTTCGTGCAACAGATTGCGCCCCCGCCGTAGCACGACGGCGCCCGCCGCCGTCATCTCCACCCCGCTAACGTGCCGGCGCAGCAGCGTCACGTTCAGCCGTTGCTCGACCTCGCTGATCCGCTTGCTGATCGCTGATGGCGCGATGCACTCTCGCCGCGCCGCCCGCGCGATACTCCCTTCCTCAACGACGGCGATAAACAGGCGTGCCGTCATCATATCGAGCACGAGTGTCATCAGGATACACTCCCGCAGGCTAAAATCCTCCGTGCTGCATAATGCCCGAAGCGATTTCGGACAATTCGGATGTGCGACGGTTGCCCCGGAGGGAACGCGCCGGACGTTTCCCACGTTCGCCGGGGTCGCCCGAGATTGCAACTGACTGCGCAACTCGATCAGCCCTGCCAGGAACCCCATTACGGGGGGGGGCGGCTTACGTGGACTGAGTGGCGCCGCCACGCTGCGAGCCCACCATCCGGAGCCTCGAATATGGCCAGCTCGTCCGATTACACACCACCGAAGGTTTGGAACTGGAACAGGCCGAACGGCGGCCAATTTGCCAACATCAATCGCCCGATCTCAGGGGCCACCCACGAAAGAGATCTGCCGGTCGGCCGCCATCCCCTCTCGGCCGTGCCGGAGCGGAGTACGACGCCTGGCTGATCAGGATCGGTGACGCGATCAGTTCGGAAGTGGCTTCGTGGCGGTGAACCCCAACTCCAAGATCCCGGCACTGATGGATCGCAGCGGTCCAATGCCGATCCGGGTGTTCGAGTCCGGCGCGATCCTGATGTATCTCGCAGAGAAGTTCGGGGCTTTCCTGCCCACTGAGTCAATGCGCGTGCTGAGTGCCTGTCATGGCTATTCTGCCAGATGGGAAGCGCGCCCTATCTCGGGGGAGGGTTCGGTCACTTCTATGCCTACGCTCCAACGAAGATCGAATATGCGATCGATCGGTTCGCTATGGAGGTGAAGCGTCAGCTGGACGTGCTCGACCGTCGTCTCGCAGAGAACGAGTATTTGGCCGGGGTCGATTACACCATTGCCGATATGGCTGTTTGAGCCGGTCGAGGTGGCGCGACTTCCTGCTCGCCCTGAAACAGCGTGGCCTGTTCGGCGTGGAATTCGTGGTCTCGGACGATCCTCCCGGCCTAAAGCAGGCGATCCGCGAGGTTCTGCCCGAGGTGGCCTGGCAGCGCTGCTACGTGCACTTCCTGCGCAACGCCCTGGATTACGTACCGCGGCGGGTCGATGACGACTGCTTGCAGGAGCTACGTTGGTTTTACGACAGACGCGAGGTCGCCGAGGTGCGGCGCGACCTGGCGGCGTGGTTGACGAAGTGGCAGGGCAAATATCCGAAGCTGTGTGCCTGGGTAGCGGACAACATCGAAGAGACGTTGACCTACTACCGGCTGCCGCTGGCCCATCACAAGCACATGAAATCGACCAACATGCTCGAGCGGCTGAACCAGGAGATCAAGCGACGCACCACGTGGTGAGGATCTTCCCCGACGCGGCCAGCTGCCTGCGGCCTGGTTCGGCTGCTGGCGGTCGAGACCCACGAGAACTGGCTGGAGGCGATCCGCTACCTCAACATGGAACATCTGAAGGAGCACAAGAAGGAGGCGCTGCGGCGCGCTGCATGAATGCGCTGGTCCCGAGCCCCCCGAGGCTGGCGGCGCCCTCGCAGCCGTCAAACCCGCTGCGCGCCGCCTCCGGCGGTGGCCTGCGGCCAGGCTTGACCGCCGCTCCGCGCCCCGCCCGCAATGACGGAGGTCGGGACGGAGAAACGGCCCTCGATCGAACCGAGAAACATCACCGCTGCGATTTGCAGAATTTGACGCACACAACTTCACAGGAGAGTGGAAATCGGTCATTCACTCGGGCTGAGCTTTGTAATCGCTGTATCCCGATCGCCCGTGAAGCAGGGTTGAGCTTCGGGACTGGCGGAGGGCGAGGCTCGCGACGCAACGATGGCTTAATCGAGCGGGTCTTGGGCTCGAGCCCCCTGCGGATCGAACCGCGAAGCTGGCTGAGATGCCTGGGAACCGTGACGACCGGCAAATTCGGCCGATAATCGGGCCCTTCGCTTCAGCCACGGTGTCGCCTTGTCTGTCCTTGCAACCATTCTGCCCGGCTGCGACCGTCAGCGAACCAGGCCATGTGGAGTGCTTGGCATGGAGCTGGCCTACATCGTGGGGCGCCGGGTGAGGTCGCCTGCACTAAGAACCTTATCCAGGTAGCACTGCCGCAGGTTGATGCAGTTTGGCGTAGTGCACTGAACTCAGTGGGCGTGCAGGCACGGTTGCTGGGCGTGGTTTGTCATGGCCACCCTTGGGTGAGGTACCCCGGTGCGTCGGTCCGCTGCGAGCTGGGTGATTTCCTGCTGGTGCATGATCATCAGCCCGCGATTGGCCCGCTCGAACGCCGCGCAGTGATCGTGCAGACCAAGGTATTCACGCGGGGGTGTGCGCGCCAGAAACTCCGTCCAGCTTGATCTTTATCAACGGTGGCCACGCTTCGCCTACGAGAGCTGGCCCGGTGGGATCGGCAACCTCGCTTCGGTCCACGCTCGCGTAGGTCTGACGGACACCTTGCCCGTTTTAAGGGAGCGCGAGCTGACCATCACGGGGGCGACAGGCAGACCACGGGCATCACCCGCCATGCTCGACGACGGCTGTCGATATGGCATGATCGATGTAGAGCACAGCCGCTGGGGCGATCCCCTGGCCGGCATGTCCAAGGCCGGCTTCACGCTGGGCAGCTATCTCGTGCGCCTGATGGCTGGCGAAGTCGGCCGCCGCGTCCGCTCCACGCAATGGCCAGCGAGCGTGAGAGTCGCCTGCCACTGGTCATTAATGGTCATGGAACTGCTCTCGATCCTGCCAGGCGCACCGGCGTCGGCCAGTGGCAGCATCGCCTTTCTAGCGGCGACCCCGAACCTGAATTCTGAAGACCGGTGGCCGCTTCCGGCCAACCTCGATCGCTAAGGATGAGCCAGCGCGCTGATCAACCTCGTCCAATTCGTCGCATTGCTGGTAGGGCGATCCTCGTCCGAGAACTCTGGCGATCACGGGACATCCGGTTGAGGCGCTGACCCGCCGTGAATTCAGGAGGATGAAACAACGGCCCTTGCGGGGCACGTCTGTTGCGTCTTCTGAAATTATCATTTTTTCAAAGCCGACAGACCTGGCGAAGTGCGCCAGGTCTGCATCTGAACAAACGGCTGCTTGCGGATAGGGTCGCACCGTACGGCTACGGCTGGAATGGGCGCAAACGTTGATTTCCATCGCTTACGCGATGCACCGACGCGAGGAGAGCGAATCCATCGACGCGAATTTCATCCAGATGCTCGGCGCCTTCGGGCCGAACGGCCGGGGATCGAACAGAGGAATCATCACTCGGCAGAACTCTCCTTGAGCAGCGCCCGCCGTTGCTCCGACCATGCGATCGGAAACGGATTCATCAGCCGCGGCAGCCCCAAAATGGCCGGTTGGCGACCATCCAGGATTGCCTCGACAATCTCGGGCGCGAGCAGCGTGAGCCGAAGGACGCGGCCCAGGAAACCGCGGTCGATCCGCTCCGCCGCCGCCATCTCGCTGATCGAGGCGTAACGGCCACTTTCCAGCAGGCGCTTCCACCGATGCGCGCGGGCGAGCGCCTTCACGAGTGCCGAATGACCCGGGCCCGCTGCAGGGGCGCGCCGACGGTGCCTTCCGGCGTGATGACGATCTTCCGGCCCCGCGTTGCCGGACCGCCAACGGAACCCGGACCGTGAGAACCTGCACCGAGCCGCTCACGCGGCGGCGCTCAGGGGCGCCGGCGTCGTCGCGCCGAGGCATTGAGCGCCGCGGCTACGGCAGCAAGCTCGTTCGCGCTGTACTCGCACCAGTCGGTACCCTTGGGAAAATTCTGCCGCAGCAGCCCATTGGTGTTCTCGTTTGTGCCCCGCTGCCAGGGGCTGTGCGGATAGCAGTAGACGCGCAGTCCAGTGTCGATTGTCAGCTGGGGATGCTGCGCCATCTCCGTCCCCTGATCCCAAGTCAGCGACTGCCGGATCAGCGAGATGGACGTGGCGATCGTGCGCGCGATGGCGTCGCGCACCGCATCAGCGCCATGACCGGCGAGCGCAGGCCCGTTGTTCACGCGCGGTCCGGCAACCATGCTCAGACATGCGGGGGAGGTTCAGCTGAGCTGAGTGCCGCCATTCTGGATAGCCGCACTCTGCGTTCCTCGCCTGAAGTGGCGGGCGTGCCGCTTATGACGACGCCAAGCGGAAGAATGGCTCCAAGCTGCATCTGGCCGTGGACACGCTGGGCCACGTGCTCGCGCTGCGTGTCACGCCCGACCGAGCCGAGGGGGAGCGCCTGGTCGATGCCGTGCAGGATGCAACGACGGGCAGCAACGAGGTCACCTTTGCCGATCAGGGTTACAATGGCGAGAAGGCCGAAGCGGCAGCCAGGACACAGGGCGTTGATCTCGTCATTGTTCGGCTGCCCGAGGCCAAAAGAGGCTTCGTGCCTGCTGTTGCCGACGCGCTGGATCGCGGAACGGTCACTGGCCTGGACAACCCGCTTCCGGCGCCTGGTCAGAGACTATGAGCGTTATGCCAGCACCCTGGCCGGTTTGCACTTCGTCGCCTTCGCTTGTCTCATGTTAAAGCAAGCCGCTTTACTATCCGTGATGGTTCGGAGGGGTTGTGAATTTCCGGTGCGTTGACAACCGCCCCGCACAGCTATCAGTCTGCCTATGAAAAATACAAGCGGAGGGGAGGGCAATGGCGGTTTCCGTGCCGACAACGGCGCAGCTCCGCGAGGTCGCGGCCACCTGCGGGCTTGCCTTGAGCGAGGCCGACCTCGAATCGTTCAAGGGCTTGTTTACTCCTTACGTTGCCGCATACGCGCTGATCGACCAATTGCCGGATGAGGTGCCGGTGGTGACCTGTCCGCGCACGCCAGGCATCCGGCCGCCACCCGAGCAGAACGCCCGCAACGCTTGGGCGCGGCAGGTGTCGATCAAGAGCGGCGCGTCCGGGCCGCTGACGGGCAAGCGGATCGCGCTCAAGGACAACGTCATGGTCGCCGGGGTGCCAATGATGAACGGGGCGGCGACCTTGGAAGGCTACATCCCCGACTTCGACGCCACCATCGTCTCCCGCATCCTCGATGCCGGCGGGGAGATTGTCGGCAAGACGACGTGCGAGTGCCTTTGCCTTTCCGGCGGCAGCCACACCAGCGCACCGGCGCCGGTGCATAATCCGCACCGGATGGGATTCTCGGCCGGCGGCTCGTCCTCCGGCAGCGCGGTTGTGGTGGCGCTGGGCGAGGCCGACATGGCGATCGGCGGCGACCAGGGCGGATCGATCCGCATGCCATCGGCGTTCTGCGGCACTTATGGCATGAAGCCGACCTGGGGACTGGTCCCGTACACCGGTATCATGCCGATCGAGATCTTCGTTGACCACACCGGCCCGATCACCGCCACCGTCGAGGACAACGCCGCGCTGCTGGAGGTGATCGCCGGCGACGATGGCTACGATCCGCGCATCAAGGCGCCGCGCGTCGAGCAGTACACCGAGCAGCTGGACGAGGGCGCGCGCGGGCTCCGGATCGGCGTGCTCGCGGAAGGTTTCGGGCATCCATCGTCCGAGCCCGAACTTGACGCTCTGGTGCGATCGGCAGCAACCCGCTTCGCCAGGCTTGGCGCCGAGGTGCAGGACATCTCGATTCCCATGCACCTGCAGGGTCCGGCACTGTGGACACCGATCGGCATCGAAGGGCTGACCCAGACGATGATGTGGGGTGACGGCTACGGCCTCAGCCGTTCCGATCTCTATTCAGTGTCGTTGATGGACTTCCACCGCGGCTGGCGCCAGCGGGCTGATGAGCTGTCTGAGACGACGAAGATGTTCCTCCTGTTCGGCACCTATGTGAACCGGATGCACGGACCGCGCTATTACGGCAAGGCCGTCAACATTGTCCGTCGCCTGACTGCGTCCTATGACCGGGCACTAGCAGAGTGCGACCTGCTGCTGATGCCAACCACGCCTATGCGGGCCACCCCGCTGCCGGGCCCGGAAGCCTCGCGCGAGGAGTATGTCCGCCGGGCGCTGGAGATGATCATCAATACCGCACCGTTCGATCTCACCCATCATCCCGCCATGTCGCTGCCGTGTGGCATGATCGACGGGCTGCCGGTCGGCGTGATGCTGGTCGGGCGGCACTTCGCGGAGGCAACCATCTATCGCGCCGCCGCCGCCTTCGCGCGCTCCGACGACTGGAGGCGGATGCGGTGACGAGGGCAGCGCGGCGCTAAACCAATGGACACCGCGGTCAACGCCCTGTTCGAGATCCTCGCCTTCAGCGCGATCATGGTGCTGATCGTCATCGGCCTCGGCATCATCGCCAGCATGATGGGGATCTTCAACTTCGCCCACGGCGAGTTCGTGCTGCTGGGCGCGTACATCACCTGGGTGTTGCACGGCCAAGGCGTTCCCGTTTGGGCGGCCATGACGGCAGCGCCGTTCGCGGTGGCGCTGATCGGGCTGGCGCTCGAACGGTCGGTGATCCGATGGTTCTATGCGCGACCGGTGATCGCCATGCTGGGCACCTACGCGCTCGGGGTGGTCATCCGCGAGACGGTGCGCTGGCTGGTCGGCGGCCTCTACCATAACGTCCCGTCGCCGCTCACCGGCTCGTTCGTTCTCGGCGACGTTCACCTGGCGAAGTGGCGGGTGGCGGTGATCCTGATCACGTTGGCGGTGGTCGGCGCGAGCGTGCTGCTGCTGGCGGCGACGTCGTTTGGTTTGCGCGTCCGGGCGTCGCTCGAAAACCCGGCCCTGGCCCGGGCCTCGGGCATCTCCACCGGCGCGGTTTATGCCGCGACCTTCACCTTCGGCGTGGCCCTCGCGGGCCTCGCCGGGGCGCTGATCGTGCCGATCTTCTCGCTCTCCGCCGATCTCGGCCTCCGGTTCCTCATCCAGGCGTTCCTTGCGGTCATGCTGGGCGGGGTCGGAACCTTTGTCGGGCCGCTGCTCGGCGCCACGGCGATCGGCGCGCTGACCGCGGCATTGCCTTGGGTCATCACGCCGGTGCTGGCGGACGTGCTCGTGTTCGTGATCGCGATCGCGCTGATGAAGATCGTGCCCAATGGTTTCATCGGCGCCCGACGCGCCTGACGTGCGAAGGCTTTCAAAGCTTGGGGGGCAGCGATGCAGGATGACGAGAAGCAGGACCGGGTCCGCCTGATCGAGCGGCGGCGATTGCTGCGCAGCGCCGCCTGGATGACTGGCGCTATCGCGACCGGCGCGGGCAGCTGGATCATTCCGGCGAGAGGGTCGCGCGCGGCAACGCCGATCAAGGTGGGGATTGCCACCGACCTCAGCGGCGCGCTCGGCTTCGAGGGGCAATCGGACCTCAATGTGGCCAAGATGTGCGCGGACATCATCAATCAGCAGGGCGGTCTGCTCGGCCGGCCGCTGCAGCTCTACGTCGAGGACACGGCATCCAACGAGGGCGTTGCCGTCGGCAATGTCCGCAAGCTGATCGAGCGTGACCGGGTCGACGTCGTGCTCGGCGGCATCACCAGCTCGATGCGCAACGCGATCAAGGGCGCCATCGTGGCCCGAGGCCGCACGCTCTACATTTATCCGCAGCTCTATGAGGGCGGCGAGTGCGAGAAGTTCATCTATTGCACCGGGCCGACCCCGGCGCAGCAATGCGACAATCTCATTCCGTGGCTGATCCAGCACGGCGGCAAGCGGTTCGCATTTCCATCTGCCAACTACATCTGGCCGCACGTGCTGAACAAGTACGCCCGCAAGCTCGTTCAGCAGCACGGCGGCGAAGTTATATTCGAGGAATATTACCCGATTGATCAGGTGGAGTATGGCTCGACGGTCAACAAGATCATGGCCGAGAAGGTAGATGTCGTGTTCAACACCGTGATCCCGCCGGGCGTCGGGCCGTTTTTCAAGCAGCTCTACGAGGCGGGCTTCCTCAAGCGTGGTGGACGACTCTCCTGCGTCTACTACGACGAGAACGATCTCAACATCAACTCGCCGGAGGAGATCGCTGGCTTGGCGAGCTGCCTGGACTACTTCCGGGCCGTCGCGAAACTCGATCCCGGGAGTGAGAAGATCCAGAGCGAATACGACCACCTCTACCCAAACACCAAATATCCGCTCGCGGCGGGCAGCGCCGCAACCGGGATGTATCGCGGCATGATGCTGTGGGCGGCGGCGGTCAAGGAGGCTGGCAAGCTCGACCGCGAGGACGTGGCGCACGCACTGGACCACGCCAAGATTGCCATTGGCCCCGGCGGCCCGGCGGAGATGGTGCCGGGCCACCGACACTGCCGGATGCGCATGTACATCGCCGAGGCGAAGGGCGCCGCGTTCGGTGTCGTTTCCAGCAGCAAGGGGCTGCTCGACCCCAAAGAATGCTGACGGCCGGACATGGCCCATGTCCGACTGCGCTTTGCGGCTGCCGCTCCAGCGAGGCCGAGGCGGCGCGTTCTGCCGTTGATCGAGTGGCCGGCAATCGCAGCCCTCGCCGTGTTGCCGTTCATCCTGCCCGATTATCTCACGATCTTTCTGGGGCGCGTACTGATCCTGAGCATGCTCGCCATCAGCTTCGACCTGGTATACGGCTTCACAGGCATCCTCAGCTTCGGGCAGGCACTGTTCTTCGGTGGCGCCGGCTACGGTGTCGCGTTGCTGGCGCGCGACCACGACATCAGCTCGGTGCTAATAGCGGTGCCCGCCGGCATTCTGATCGGCCTTGTCCTGTCCGGCGCTGTGGCAGCATTCCTGCTGCTCGGCAGACATCCGCCGAGCGTGATCTTCGTCGCTCTCGGCACCCTGACCGGCTCCTACGCCGCCGAGCAGCTCGCGCGGGCATGGTATTACCTGGGCGGTCAGAACGGCATTCCGTCGATTCCGCTGATCTCCCTGGGCGACTACCAGTTCGAGGATATGCCGTTCTACTACCTGATCTTCGCGTTCTTTTTCGGGGTGTACCTACTCTGCCGCGCGCTCGGCCGTTCGCAATTCGGCCTCGCCCTGGCCGGCATTCGCGAACAAGAGGAGCGGCTCGGATTTTTCGGCTACCAGGTCGAGGCGTTCAAGATCATCGTTTTCATGTTGGCCGGAGCGATCGCCGGCTTGGCCGGCGGCCTCTATGCGTTCCACGAAGGCTTCGTCTGGCCGAGCATGCTGGGCGTCGGGGTCTCCACCGAGATCGTGCTTTACTGCCTGCTCGGCGGCATCGGCACCTTGATTGGCCCGGTGCTCGGGGTGGCGGCGATCGAAGTGGCGACCTATGCCCTCTCCGACCGCTTTCCCGGTTTGTGGCCGATCCTGCTGGGGCTGCTGCTGCTGCTCGTCATCCTGTTCCAGCCCACCGGTCTCGTGGGCATCATCGTTTCGGAGCGCGAGCGGATTGGCAGTTTCGCGCCCAAGGCATGGCGGCGGACAGGGAAGGGAGACGGGCGCGATGATGCTGCTTGAGGCGCGCGGCGTCGGCAAGCTGTTCGGCCGGCTGCGCGCGCTCGATGCGGTCGATCTCACCATCGGCGGTGGAGAGATCCACGGTCTGATCGGCCCCAATGGCTCGGGCAAGAGCACGCTTCTCAAGTGCATTACCGGCGCCGAGCGCCCGAGCGAGGGGCGCATCCGGTTCCTCGATCGCGACATCACCGACGCCCGCCCGTTCGTCCGCGCCCGCGCCGGCCTCAGCATCAAGTTCCAGATCACCAGCGTGCTGCCGGCGCTCTCGGTATTCGACAACGTGCTGCTCGCCGTACAGGCACGCCGCAGCATCGGCGATCTGCTGTTCTCGCGCAGCCGCGGTGCGCTGTCCGAGCACGTCATGCGCTTTCTGGAGGACCTGCGACTGGCGCGACGGGCGACCGACATCGCCGCCGCCCTCTCGCACGGCGAGCAGCAATGGCTGGAGATCGCGATGGCACTGGCGGTCGAACCGCGGCTCCTGCTACTCGACGAGCCGACCGCGGGCATGAGCGTCGCCGAGCGGCGGGTCACCGGGGAGCTGCTGCGGCCGATGAAGGAGCGGTGCTCGGTCGTCATCGTCGAACACGACCTCGATTTCATTCGCGACATATGCGACGTGCTGACCGTGCTCGATCAGGGACGCGTGCTGGCGACCGGGACCGTGGCGCAGATCCAGGCAAGCGAGCGGGTGCAGGAGGTTTATCTGACCCGTGTGTGATGACGCCCCCCTGCTCGACGTACGCGGCCTTAACGCCGGCTACGGCCGGAGCCGGGTGCTGTTCGACGTCGGCTTGCGAGTGCCGCGTACGGGAGCAGTCGCGGTGCTCGGTCGCAATGGCGCCGGCAAGACGACCTTAATGAAAACAATCATGGGCGAGCTGCCTGTCCTCGGCGGCACGATCGGCTTCGATGGCCGTGACGCCACCCGGCTTCGCACCGATGAGCGCGCGCGCCGCGGCCTCGGCTACGTGCCGCAGGAGCATTCGACTTTTTCCAGGCTCTCCGTGCGGGATAATCTGGCTGTGGGCAATCTGGTCCGGCGCGATGCTGCCGCAACCGAGGAGGTTCTTGCGCTGTTTCCTAAGCTCGGGCAGCGCCTCGATCAGGCCGCCGGAACGCTTTCGGGCGGCGAGCGTAAGATGCTAGCGATCGCCCGCGCCCTGTTGCTCAAGCCGCAACTGTTGCTGCTCGACGAGCCGACGGAAGGCGTGTGGGTGGGGGTGATCGAGGAGATCGCCGAGCGACTGCACGAGCTGGTCCGTTCGACGGCGGTGCTGCTGGTCGAGCAGCATCTCAAGCTGGCACTCGGCGTCGCCGGGCACGCCTATGTGCTCAGCCGCGGACGCGTCGTAATCGAGGGCGCCGCCGCTTCCGTGCGGGACGATCCCCGCCTGCTGCAGTACCTTGCCCCGTGACGACGGGTTGCCGCTAGACCCCGCGACGCGCCATCAACTGGGGACTCCTGCGCTACTGGACCAAGGATCCGAACCAGGCCCGGCGCCCGATCAACGCCAGGGCGGAGACCGTCGCAGCCTCCGGGTTGTTCCGGGATGCCTTCGCCCGGCACCGGTGCCTCGTGCCGGCAGGCGCGTCCTTCGAGTGATGGCCAATCACTTAGAAGGCGAAGCAGCCCTTCGCGTTCGCGCGGCAGGACGGGACGCCGCTGGCGCTGGCGGCAATCAGGGAACGCTGGCGTGGCGAAGGAGGGGAGGTTTCCGCAGCTTCGCCATCCTCACGACCGATGCTAACCCGCTCATGGCCCGGTCCACAGCCGGATGCCGGTGATCCTGGAAGAATCGGACTGGCCGGTCTGGCTGGGCGAGACGGAAGATAGCCCGGCTTCGCTCCTGAGGCCGGCGGCGGGAGGGTGTGCTGCTCCTCTGGCCTGTGAGCCACGCGGTCAACAACATCCGGAATGAAGACCGGAGCTACTGGAGAAGGCTGGCGCCTAGAACCCGTGACACTCGACCAGCTTCTCGGTCACAATACGGGCCTGAGGCTCAGCGCTACCTCGAAGCTGTCGGACTTCGGAGATCGGAGAGGCAATTCCCGTATCAACTCTCGGGAGGAATGAAGCAACGCCTGCAGATCGCCCGCGTGCTCATCAACTCTCCCGAGATACTGCTGATGGACGAACCGTCTGGGGCGCTTGATTTCCAAACCCGTCTGGCAATGCAGGAGCTTCTTATGTCGCTTTGGGCGACCTATCGCCCGAGCGCCCTGTTCATTACGCACGATGTCGACGAGGCAATTTTTTTGTCGATACGGTTTACGTGATGGCGTCCCGGCCCGGGCGCATCATTCGGGAGATGACGATACCGTTCCGAGGCCTCGCAATTACAATGAGCTGACCTCCTCACGCGAGTTCATTGAGAATAGGTTGAGGGTTTTGTCCTTGCTGGGTTTCGATCGCTCCCGCCAGCCGGGGTCTGATCTCTAGCAGGGTGGATCGGAACATACGCTGCGTCTGCTACGCGTCGCATGTGGCGTTCTGCGTAACCTTCCGATCCCCCGCGCGACGTTTCTGATTGACGCGCGTTCAGGCCGCGCGGCGGATATCCTGAGCCGTCGCGATAAGGCTGGCACAGTTCCACGGCAGTAGCTCGGCGATGGGCCGGGCTGGGTGGATGGCGCCGCGCTGGCGCAGATAGGCCTCGGGATCGAGGCCTTCCAGCCGCGCGGCTGGGATGAGCGACGCGATCGCCGCCGCGCGCGTGCCGCCGGCGTCGGACCCGGCGAACAGCCAGTTCTTGCGCCCCAGGGCGATGGGCCGGATCGCGCGCTCGACGGGGTGCCGGTGATGACCCGGCCGGACGGCGGGGCGCGCGGTCGCAGTTGCGGCGCGTCCGACGACGCGCGGGTGGCCGCGCGTCGTGGAGGGGTGGGACTGGCGGTGCGCCGATTCACGCGGATACGGGCCGCGGACGCAGAACCGGCTCGGCCGGCCCGGCCTCGGCGCCAACATCGGTCGCGACATAGGTCGACACGATGGAAACCGTCGCGATGAACATCAGGAAACCGGCCACTGTCCACCCGGACCTGCCGGTCGCCATCAGCGGCACAAAGCCGCCGATGACCGCCGAGAACTGGTAGGCCACCGACAGCCCGGTGTAGCGCACGTTGGTATCGAAAATCTCCGCGAAGAAGGTGGTCTCGACCGAGAACATCAGCGTCGAGATCAGCCCGCTGATCACCATCGCGAGCACGATCAGCGTCGGGACGCCGGTGTTGAGCAGCGCGAAGAACGGAAACGCGACGAGCAGGGCGCACACGCAGCCCGCCATATAGAGCTCGCGGCGTCCCACCCGGTCCGCCAGCAGCCCGAGCAGCGGATAAAGCGGGATGGAAATCATTGACGACAGCATGATGCCCGTGAGCGGGACCGAGCGCGACACGCCGACGACGTGGGTGACGTAGGAGAGACCGAACACCGCCGTGATATTAAAGATGATCGACTCGACGAGCCGTGCGCCGGTTGCGCAAAGCGTGTTCACCGGATGCTGCACGAGCAGGGTCCGTAACGGCAGCCGCGCCACCTTGTCGGTCTGGCGCACCTGCTCGAAATCCGCCGTTTCGACGATGCTTAGGCGGATGAACAGGCCGATCACGAGCAGCACCACGCTGACTAGGAACGGGACCCGCCAGCCCCAGGTCATGAACTCGTCTTTCGGCAGGCGCGACATCAGATCGAAGATGCCTGTGCCGAGCAACAGGCCCGAAGCGGCCGAGGCTTGCGGCAAGCTGCCCCAGAAGCCGCGACGCTCCGTCGCCGCATGTTCGATTGTCAGCAGCGCCGCGCCCCCGTATTCGCCGCCCAACCCGAAGCCCTGCACGAGGCGCATGGCGATCAGCGCAAGCGGTGCCCAGATGCCGATGCGGTCGTAGGTCGGCAGCAAGCCGATGATGAACGTGCCGGTGCCGATGATGAGCAGGGTTGCTATGAGGGTCGCTTTGCGGCCGTACTTGTCGCCGAGGTGGCCGAAGAACAGGCCGCCGATGGGGCGCATGACGAATCCGACGCCGAACACCGCAAATGCGGCGGCGGTGCTGACCGCCTTGTTGGTGGCAGGGAAGAACAACGGACCGAAGATCAAGGCCGAGGCGGTACCGAACAGGAAGAAGTCGTACCATTCGAGCATCGCGCCGATGAAGCTCGCGAAGGCAACCTTCGGCATCGACATGGCGCGCGGCGACACGCCTACAGTCGCGGCACCGGCACCGACACCGGTGTTCGGCGGTGCCACGGAATTACTCGGCTGCTTCATGGGTCCCCCGCTCCTGTGGTTTATTGTCGGCCAGTCGGCGCACCGTTCGCGGCGATCGGCTATCAGGACAGCGCCACACCCTCCAGCGTGATGCGGTGCATCAGCCGGCGCTGGCCACCGTAGTCGTTCAGCGCGTAGTGCCACGTCGCCCGGTTGTCCCAGAACGCGACGGAACCCGCCCGCCAGTGAAAGCGGCAGGTGAACTCGGGACGCGCGGCGTGAAGATAAAGATGTTCGAGCAACGGGCGCGATTCCTCCGCCGTCCAGCCCTCGAAGTGCAGCGTGAAACCAGGATTCACATAGAGCGCCTTGCGGCCGCTCTCGGGGTGCCGGATCACCACCGGGTGGACGGCATCCTGCGTCGCGAGGTCGGCGTTGCCGACACGGCCAGCGCGGTCCGTCGCATAGGGACTGGCTGCGCTGAATACGTGCCGGCTGGAGTGCCGCGCCCGCAGACCGTCGAGTGTCACCTTCAACCCCTCCGACAGCGCATCGTAGGCGGCGTACATGCTCGCGAACAGCGTGTCTCCGCCGGTGGCCGGCACCAAGCGCGCGTAGAGGATCGAGCCTAGTGCGGGCACCTGGTCGTAGCTGTGATCGGTGTGCCAGCTGCCGCCGATGTTCGTCTTCTGATCCGGTTCCTTGCGCACCTCCGCAATCATCGGATAGCCAGCGACGGGCGCAAAGAAGCGGTTGACGTTGATCGGCGCGAAGCGTTTCGCGAACGTGATGTGCTGCGCCGGCGTGAGCCGCTGGTCGCGGAAGAAGACCACGCCGTGCGCCGCCAGCGCCGCGCGAATGGCGTCCACCTCGGCGTCAAGCGGCTCGGACAGGTTGACGCCGTGTATCTCGGCACCGATGGCACCGCCGAGCCTTCGGATATCAGGGTGATTTTTCATTGCGGAAGTCCATCCCGGAAAGCGGCAGCACGGTGCGTGCCGCGCCGCCGCATGCGACAGGAACCGGCTCAGACCGGGCGATCACCGTTGATCGTCACCCGGTGCATGCGCCGGCGCTGGCCGTGATAGTCGTTGAGCGCGTAGTGCTGCACGGCGCGGTTGTCCCAGAAGGCGATCGAGCCCGGCTGCCAGCGGAACCGGCAGGTGAATTCCGGGCTGCGTGCAGTGCGCCCACAGGTATTCCAGGATCGGCAGGCTTTCCGCCTCAGTCATGTCCCTGAACCGCTTGGTGAACCCCTCGTTGATGTAGAGGCACTTGCGGCCGGTCTCGGGATGCGTGCGCACCACCGGGTGCTCCATCTCCTTCTCGGCTTCCGTGCTGCCGAGAATCTTCATCGCCTTCAGGTTCTCGGTATAGTCCACCGTGGCGCGCCCACGCGGACCGTACACATCGCGCGCGGTATGGATCGCGGTCATGCCGTCGAGCATGCGCTTCATGCCCGGCGACAGCGCCTCGTAGGCCATGTATTGGTTGGCGAACACGGTGTCGCCGCCGTATTCGGGCGCTTCCAGGCAGTAGAGGATCGAGCCCAGCGCCGGCTTCTCCAGGTAGGTCACGTCGGAATGCCAGCCGCCGCCGAAATTCTTGGTGTCGCCCTCGTTTTTGGCGACGACGATGATTTCCGGGTGGCCGTCCATCGCCTTCACGTAGTCGTGCACGTTCAGCGTGCCGAACCTGCGACCGAACGCGATGTGCTGTTCCGGCGTCAGGCGCTGGTTGCGAAAGAAGATCACCTGATGGTCAAGCAGCGCCTGATGGATATCCGAGATGATCCGGTTATTGTCGAAGTCGCGCGATAGATCGACATTCTCGATCATCGCGCCGAGCGCGCCGCTGATCGGCTTTACCGACAGTTCTTGGAGTTCTTGGACTGGCATGGCTGATTCTCCCTAAGGTGGCTGTACAGTTTCCCGGTCGTGAGCTGTGGCATGCACGTTGGTCTTGGACGGTGGACCACGCGCCCACCTCGCTGCGCAATCGTGCTCGCTCGGGGGGGTGTCGGCGCGCGGCCATATTCAGGCGGCCTTCCGGGTGCGCGGTGTGGAAAAGAGGGCGAAACGGGAATCAGCCTTGCCAACTGACACCAGCCCGTTCGCTGCGACCGTGATCAGGTCGCTTGCGAAGTCCGGAAGGTTCGTGCGTGCAATGCTGCTTCGCTGTGCCGTCACGTCACGATGCCAATCGGCAAGGGAATAGAACACGCCACGGATGCAGACTGCGAAGCGCTCCCGGACGAGGCGCGAGGCGATAGTCGCGTGCCGCCCCCGGTATAGCCGGTAGCAGCGTCGCATGCCCCGTTCGGTTTCCCCGGGCGAGCGATATGACAATTCCGGGCGCTCGGTGACAAGAGCCTGGGACAGGAAGCGCAGGTAATTGCCGCCGCGCGGATCGCCCATCATTAGCTCGATCAGAGGAATGATAATACCGGCTGCGATCGCGGTCTCATCCATTTCGATGTCGCCGCGGGTGTACTCATCGAGCAACTCCATCCGGCGCGCATCCACGGCTGCGCGGCGAAATTCGAGAACGGCGAGGACCAACTCATCGCGCCCACCGATGTGATAGCTGAGGGCCGACGCATTGCGCTGGCCGGCACCCACGACGACTTCACGCAGGGGCACCGCGTCGATGCCCCTCTCTCCAAACAGCCGCTCGGCCACCAGAATCAGCTTGGTTCGAGTGTCCAGGTTCTCGTTATCAAACTCGGCCGTCTCGATGTGCGTGTCCGCCATACTGGCACCGCGAGAGCAAACTCATCACGGCGCGTAGCCTGATCTCATCACGGCTCAGGGTTCCATCGAAACCCAAGCATTTCACATTAATGTGATGTGATTAGCAGAGACCGCGGTGCTGCTCCGCTTACGCGGGGCGAAGGGGTTGCTGTTGGGAACCCTTTAGGCTCGGCACCGTACCTGTCCGAAAGCGCGGGCCAATCGCCGGGGTGATGTCAAACAAGGGCCGCCCGCCGGACCAGCGGGTCCATGGGCCAACCCCTATAGCTACACGGATATACTGCAGGCCGCGCCTGCCCGCCATGACGTTCGCGCCGGCAACGCCGTCGATCGCCCGCCGCTGGTCACGGGGCCGCCGCGCGGACGAACGCAAGCGGACTTGACAGCGCTTCCATGATTGCGCTCTCATATGCTCAGGGAGAACGAACCTCATGCAACCTGCCAACCTGGTCTTCATCATGTCCGACGAGCACAGCCGTCGCGTGCTCGGCTGCCACGGCCATCCGATGGTCCGCACGCCGCATCTCGATCGGCTCGCCGCGGGTGGCGTTCGCTTCACCGACGCCTACTGCAACTCGCCGATTTGCGTGCCCTCGCGTGCGAGTTTCGCGACCGGCCGCTATGTCCACCAGATCCGCTTTTGGGATAACGGCATCCCTTATGACGGCTCGGTACGGTCCTGGGGCCACAGGCTGATCGCGGCCGGGCACCGCTCCATCTCGATCGGGAAGCTACACTACCGTAGCACCGAGGACACCAACGGCTTCGACCGCGAGGTGATGCCACTGCATGTCGTGGATGGCGTGGGCGATCTCTCCGGGATGATCCGCGACGACCTGCCGGTGCGCACCGCCGCGCTCCGGTTGGCACAGGAGGCGGGTCGTGGCGACAGCTCCTACCAAGGCTATGACGATCGCATCGTCGCCGCGGCACAGGAGTGGTTGCACGGGCCGGAACCGAGAGAAGCTCGTAAACCGTGGGTGCTGTTCGTCTCCCTGGTCTGCCCGCATTTCCCGCTGATCGCGCGGCCGGAATTCTACGACCTCTATCCCGAGGACCGCGTACCCTGGCCCGCGCTCTATGCCGCAGAAGAGCGTCCCGACCATCCGTTCATCGCCGCCATCCGCGAGTGCATGGTCTACGACAAGGCCTTCGACGAGCGGCGGGTGCGTCGCGCCATCGCCGCCTATCTCGGGATGGTGACGTTCCTTGATCAGAACGTAGGTAATCTGCTCGCGACCCTCGCGGAGACGGGCCTCTACGGGAACACGCGCGTGATCTACACCTCCGATCACGGTGACAATCTCGGCACCCGGGGTCTGTGGGGCAAGTCCACGATGTACGAGGAATCCGCCGGTATCCCGATGATGATGGCCGGCCCCGGTATCCCCGCTGGCGTGGTGTGCCGGGAGCCGGTCTCGCTCGTCGATTGCTTCCCCACCATCCTCGACTGCGCGGGTGTGGCGCCTGATGCCGCCGACCGCAACCTGCCCGGCCGCTCGCTGCTCGACGTGGTGCGCGGCACGGCGCGGCCGTCGAGGATGTTCTGCGAATATCACGCCGTGGGCGCCGCCACCGGCGCGTTCATGATCCGCAAGGGCGCGTTCAAATACGTCCATTACGTCGGGATGCCGCCGCAACTGTTCGATCTCGAGGCCGACCCGCAGGAGACGCGCGACCTCGGCACCGATCCCGGCTATCGCGGGCTGGTTGCCGATTGCGAGGCCGAGCTGCGCCGGGTCGTGGATCCGGACGCCGCGGACCGGCTGGCGCGCGCCGACCAGCAAACGCGAATTGCGGCCTTCGGCGGGCGCGAGGCGCTGCTGGCGCGGGGAAGTTTCGGCTATTCGCCGGTGCCTGGAACCGAGCCCGTCTATAGCTGAAGCGATCACCTGCGACGCGACAAGAAGAAAGCGGGGAGGAAGTGTACATGACTGAGACGGTCGGTTTCGCGCCGCTGCATAATCGCTGGTGGCGTATCCTTGTGGTAGCACTCCTGATGTACGTGGTCTCGATGGTGGACCGCACCAACATCGCGATGGCGATCCCGGCGATGCGCGCCGAGCTTGGCCTCGGCCGCGCCGGCATCGGCTTCGCCACCGGCATGTTCTTCTTCGGCTATATCATGCTGCAGATCCCGTGCGGGCGGCTCGCCTCGGTCTGGAGTGCCAAGCGCGTCACCTTCGTGCTGATGCTCCTCTGGGGCATCGTCTCCGCCTCCACGGCACTCGTGCATACCGAGACCGAACTGGTGATCAACCGCTTCGCGCTCGGCATCGTCGAGGGCGGCGTGCTGACATCGACTATCGTGCTGATCCGACATTGGTTCACCCGCGAGGAGCGGGCGCGCGCCAACACGGTCTTCCTGCTCGCGCTGCCGCTCGGCTCGGTCATCGGCAATCCGGTGTCTGGGCTGGTGCTGAAGCACGCGGACTGGCACGTGATGTTCCTGATCGAGGCGGTTCCGGCAATTGTCTGGGCATTCGTCTGGTGGGCACTGATCGAGGACCGCCCGTCCCAGGCGCGCTGGCTGGCCCAGGCAGAGCGCGCAGCACTGGAGACGAACCTCAACCGTGAGGCCGCCGAGATGCCGCGGATGAGTGGCCACTGGACACGGGTGATTTGGCACCCGGCGGTGCTACTGATTGCCGCCTACAACTTCCTTGCGCTGATGGCGAACTGGGGGGTAGTGATGTGGTTGCCGAGCCTGCTCAAGTCTGCCGGCCTCTCAATCGCCAGCGTGGGTTTCCTCAGTGCGATCCCGTTCCTCGCTGGCGCGATCATGATGCTGCTGGTCGCGCGCCACTCGGACCGACGGGGCGAACGCAAGTGGCACACCATCTGCGCAACGGCGCTTGCCGGTCTCTTCCTGCTGGTCGCGGTCCTGACGGGCGAGGGACGCATCGGCCTGAAGCTGGCAGCGCTGACCCTTTCGTTCGCGTTCTTCTACGGCCGGTTCGGGCCGTTCTGGGCCCTGCCGTCGGAGGTGCTCCCGGCCGAGGTCGCGGGGGTGGGGATCGCAGTGGTCAACGGGTTCGGCAATCTCGGCGGCTTCACGGGGCCGCTGGTGTTCGGCGCGATCCGCAGCGCCTCGGGAAGTTTCGAGTTCGCGTTGACGCTTTCCGGGCTGCTGTTAGTCGCGGCCGGCGCGGTACTGGCGTTTTTGCCGCCTGCGCGGTCGACGATACGGCGGGGCAAGGCGGTGCTGGCGCAGTGAAATGGGGGCAACGCGAGCCGCACGCCGCGGCCTTTTGAAACACCTTGGCATCCGCTAAATCGCTCCAATGGGTCTGGTACAGAAACCGTCCGTCGTCCGTCGCCAACGCCCGCGACTCGGCCGCGCAACGCTTTCGGACGTGGCGCGCGAAGCGGGTGTTGCCCCCGTGACCGCCTCGCGGGCGCTCCGCCAGCCGGCGCTGGTCGCGGCCAAGACCCGCGCAGCGGTGCAGGTTGCGGTCAAGCGCCTTGGCTACATTCCCGACCTGATTGCTGGCAGTCTCGCCTCTCGCATCTCGGGCCAGGTCGCGATTGTGGTGCCCTCGCTCGCCACACCCGCCTTCATGGGCACCGTACGCGGCGCCTTCGACACGCTGCGCGCGCACGGCTACCAGGCGGTGCTGGGCGACGCTAATCTCTCGGCTGAGACCGAAACCGCGCTGCTCACATCGCTGCTTGGCCGGCGAGTGGATGCGTTGATCCTGGCCGATGTCGCTCAATCGGGTGCCGCACGCGACCTGCTGCGGTGTAGCGGCGTGCCGGTGGTCGAGACCTGGATGCTGACCTCGCGGCCAGTCGATATGAACGTCGGCTTCAGCAACCGAGCCGCCGCACGCGAGGTGACGCACCACCTGATCGCAACCGGACGCCGCCGTATAGGCATGATTTGTGGATCGCTCGCCGGGAACCGTCGCGCGCGGCAGCGCCAAGTCGGGTACTTGGACGCGATGCGCGCCGCCGGACTTGCAGCCGATCTGTTCTCCGAACTGCCATTCCCGACGCGGCTGGTCGATGTGGGTGCCGCATTGGCAACTCTGGTGGAGCGGTCACCCGATCTCGACGCGGTATTCTGCAGTGGCGACACGTTTGCGGTCGGCGCACTGCTGGAGGCACAGCGGCGCGGCTGGGCAGTGCCGCACCGGATCGCCATTGCCGGCCTCGGCGACCTCGATCTTGCCGAGCATACGGTGCCGGCGATCACCGGCGCGCGGGTGCCCGGTTGCCGGATGGGCGAGCTTGCCGCCGAGATGATCGTGGCCCGGCTGTCCGGCCGCGAGCCGGCGGGAAAGATCGTCGATGTCGGGTTCGAGATCGTCGTGCGCGGGAGCAGCGTCGAGGGTGCTGCATGATCCTCGAGAGGGGCACGTGGTGATGACTGAGCGGAGACAGAGTTGTTGGTGCGGGACGGGGTAATTAGAGCATGTTCGCCTCTGATTGATTCCGGGGGGATTCCGAAACGGCGGGCGGTCTGCTTGAAGATGCTGGTTGGGATGGAGGCCAGCATGAATGGCGAAGCCCTATTCGGACGATCTTCGCTCGCGGGTCGCCGGCTCGGTTGTTGGGGGCCGGACCTGTCGAGCGACGGCGGCGCTGTTCGGCGTCAGCGTTGCCAGCGTGGTGAAGTGGTCGCAGCGGCTGCGCGCGACCGGCAGCGCGGCGGCGTCAAAGCCAATGGGCGGGGTGCGACCCGCGGTGCTGGCGAACGAGCGGGACAGGCTGCTGGCGCGGATCAAGACGGCGCCCGACCTAACCTTGCGCGCGCTCCAGGCCGAGTTGGCTGAGCGCGGCGTCGTAGTCAGCCACTGGACGGTCTGGAAACTGTTCGCGTCCGAGGGGGTCACTGAGGTGGTCCCCTTCTGCGAGACAGTTTAGCGGCTTTGCTAAGCTTGGTTCCGGGTCACATCAGGCCGCCAGTCTCTCCGTCATCTTTGTGGCCGCGATCGCGGCATAAGCCTCGTCCGGGGTCAGACCGTCCAGCGCCGAGTGCGGCCGGCGGGCATTGTAGAAGCCGATCCATTGCGTCAATCCCGCCCGAAGCTCCGAGCCGGTCTCGAATGCGTGCAGGTAGACGCACTCGTATTTCAGGCTACGCCACAGCCGTTCGATGAACACGTTGTCCATCCAGCGCCCGCGCCCATCCATCGAGATACGCACGCCGGCCCCGCTCAGCACCTCGGTGAACCGTGGCGACGTAACTGGCGCCCCTGGTCGCTGTTGAAAATCTCGGGGCGGCCGAACCGCATCAGCGCTTCTTCCAACGCAGCGATACAGAACTCCACATCCATGGTGTTCGACAAACGCCGGCTCAGCACGCGGCGCGTCGCCCAGTCCATCACCGCGACCAGATAGAGGAAGCCGCGTCGCACCGGAATGTAGGTGATGTCCGCACACCAGACCTGGTTCGGCCGATCGACCATGACATTGCGCAGCAGGTATGGATAGATCCGGTGCTCGGGATGCGGAACCGTTGTCCTCGGCCGCTGGTAGATCGGTGCCAGCCCCATCGTGGCCATCAACCGTCGAACCCGCTTGCGGCCAATCGCATGACCCTGACGCCGCAGATGCCGCGCCATCTGCCGCGACCCATACCACGGCGTCTCCAGGAACTGCTCGTCGAGCAACCGCATGAGCAGCAGGTTCTCCGGCGCCTCCGGGGCCGGCGCGCGGTAGAACGTGGAGCGGCCAATCGAGACCAACGCGCACTGCCGCACGACCGACAGGTGCTGTTGCTTCGGCTCGATCATCCCCCGCCTCCGATCCACGCTCATCGACCGAAGGCTTTCGCCAAAAAATCGCGTTCCACCACCAGCCGGCCGATCTTGGCGTGCAACTTCTCCACCTCTCCTTCCCGGGCGAATGCCTTCGCCTCGGCCTTGCCCGAGAACACCGACGCCAGACCCTCGATGGCCTGACGCTTCCATTCGCTGATCATCGTCTGATGCACGCCATGCTTCGTCGCCAGCTGCGCCGCAGTCAGTTCACCCCGCAACGCCTCAAGAGCAACCTTCGCCTTGAACTCCGCCGCATACCTCTTCCGTTTGCCCGTCATCGGGTCCGTCCTCCAGCCAGGGCGAACCAAGCTTAAGCACCTGTCCGACTTTCCGGGACCACCTCAGAGACCGATGTGGAAGGGTTGATCGGCGCCGGACGCCACGAGCGATCCGGCGACCGCACCACGTATCGGAATGGCTATCGCGACCGGATGCTCGACACGCGCCTCGGCAGTTTGCAGCTGCGTATCCCGAAGCTGAGGCAGGGCAGCTACTTTCCTCCTTTCTCGAGCCCCGGAAGACATCGGAGAAGGCGCTGGTGGCCGTGATCCAGGAGGCCTGGGTCAGCGGCGTCTCGACCCGGCGCGTGGACGACCTGGTGCAGGCGATGGGGCTGTCGGGGATCGGCAAGAGCACGGTCAGCAAGCTTCCTCGATCGCCCCCTTGCCGGCGAATGGCCGTATCTCTGGCTCGACGCCACCTACCTCAAGCAGCGCGAGGGCGGCCGCATCGTCTCGGTGGCGGCGATAATCGCCGTGGCGTGAAGCTGGTGATCTCCGACGCGCATGAGGGCTTGAAGGCGGCGATTCGGCGCGTGATGGGCTCCAGCTGGCAGCGCTGTCGGGTGCATTGGATGCGCAACGCCCTGTCCTACGTGCCCAAGGCGCAGCAGAGCATGGTCTCGGCCGCTTTACGCCAGGCGTTCATCCAACCCGATCGCCCCAGCGCCAGCCAGACGCTGCGCCACGTCGCCGACCAACTTCGGACGAAATGGCCGAAGCTCGGCGCATTCATCGACGAGAGCGAGGCCGATGTGCTGGCGCATATGGTTTTCCCGTCCAGCACCGGGCCAAGATTCACTCCACCAACCCGCTGGAGCGGTTGAACAAGGAGGTCAAACGCCGCGCCGATGTCCCACGGATCGGGCTTCGCCCGCCCGAGGACAGGCTTTGGCATCTTCCCCAACGAGGGATCCATCATCCGTCTGATCGGCGCGGTGCTGCTGGAGGCCAACGACGAATGGCGTAAGCGTCCGGTGACGGCACCTCCTGGGCGGCGCGGTCTCGTTTGTTTGGCATCAGGCAGTGGGTCTGGTGCATGGTGACGATGCGGCTGGTGAAGTCTTCGAGCATTCGGGCGATCGGCTACGACGAGGATGCGGAGGAGCTGTGGATCGAGTTTCACAGCTCACCCGGTGCCTATGGATACCAGGGCGTTCCCCACGGCGTCTTTGTCGAGCTTGAGGAGACCGAGTCCAAGGGCGGCTATGTCAACCGCGCGATCAAAGGCCGGTTTCCGTATGAGCATCGGTCGCGGCCGTCCGGCAAGCGAGCGCAGCCTGGGCGCCGGCGCTAGCAACATTGGTCGGTTCCACGATAAGCGTCCGGGCAGCCGCGTGGAGATAGCTGTTGAGGCGGTTCAGGCAGCGAGGCGCTGATCCAGTCGTGGGCGGACGTCGGCGAGATTCCACGGCAACAGCTCGGCGATACGGTTCACGGGGTGGTCCGCGATGTACTGGATGACGCAGCGCAGGTAGGCCTCCGGGTCCAGGCCGTTCAGCTTCGCCGTCTCGATCAGGCTGTAGATCGCCGCCGCACGCTCGCCGCCGGCGTCCGATCCGGCGAAGGTCCAGTTGCGGCGGCCGACTGCGATCGGGCGCATCGCGCGTTCCGCGGCGGAGTTGTCGATGCAGGCGCGCCCATCGCGCAAGATCAGCGTCAGCGCCGCCCAGCGCGACGAGGCGTAGCGGATCGCCCCGGCCAGGTTGCTGCGTCCCGAGATGCGCGAACGGGTCGCGTCGAGCCAGTCGCGCAGCTCGGCCATCAGCGGCGCGGCGTGTTCCTTGCGGGCACGTAGGCGCTGATCCGGCGGTCGGCCGCGGATCGTGTCCTCGATCCGGTAGAGAGTGGCGATCCGGTCCAGCGCTTCGCGGGCGAGCGGCGACTTGGTCGCCTCGTGCACGTCCCAGAACTTGCGCCGTGCGTGCGCCAAGCAGGCCGCCTCGACCACGCGGCCGTCGCCGTAGAGCCCGGCGAACCCGGCATACCCATCGGCCTGCAGGATGCCGCGGAACCTCCGCAGATGCTCGCGCGGATGCTCGCCCTTGCGGTCCGGCGAGTAGCGGTAGAGCGCCGCCGGCAGGTCCGTGCCGCCGAACGGCCGGTCGTCACGCACATAGGTCCAGAGCCGCGCCGTCCGCGTGCGGCCCAGTCCCGGCTCCAGCACAGGCACCACGGTGTCGTCGGCATGCACGCGCGCACCGGCCATGACGTGCCGTGCCAAGGCGTCGATCAGCGGCCGCATCAGTCGCGCGGTCTGCCCCACCATGTCGGCCAAGGTCGAGCGGCTGAGGTCGATGTCCTCGCGGGCGTAGATCTCGGCTTGGCGGTGCAGCGGCAGATGATCGCAGTATTTGGCGACCAGCACGTGCGCAAGCAGCCCCGGTCCGGCGCGGCCGCGACGGATCGGCAGGGAGGCCGCCGGCGCCTGCGTGATCGTCTCGCAGGAGCGGCACGACAACTTCGGCCGCACATGACGGACCACGCGGAACGACCCCGGCACGTAGTCCAGCAGCTCGGTCACGTCCTCGCCCAGGCGTCGCAGCGCCCCGCCGCAGGTGAGGCAGGCCCCGGTCTCCTCGTGGCAGGGCGCCGCATGCTCGACCACATCGCGCGGCAGCCTCTCGGGCAAGGGACGTCGGACCGGCTTGCGCGTCTCGGACTGCGTCACGGCGTCCACACCGGCATCGGGATCGTCCGGCGGCGCGGTCTCGGCCAGCAGCTCGTCGATGTCGGCCAGCGTCAGCTCGAGCTGCTCGACCTCGTCGCGGAGCTTCTCCGACGATCGGCCGAATGCCGCGCGCACTGCCCCGGCGAGCTTTGCCTTGAGCGCCTCGATCTCGAACCGCTGTTCGATGAGGCCGGCGCGCGCCGCCGCCAGCTCCACCTCCTGCGTCTGCCGGACGGCCTCGATCTCGGCCAGGCGCGCCGTCTGAGCGGCGAGCTCGGAGGCCTGTGCCGCGACCATCGCCCGCAGGGTGGAGACGTCGCTCGGCAGATCGGCGGGCGTGATCGGCATGGGCAAAAGAACTCGACCACGCATCCGCGTTGCACCAAGCAAAACCTGCAACGAAGCGCGGTTCAGCCGGCCATCTCCGGCTGCCAGGTGCGCGCCGGCGCGCGCCAGTCAATCCCCTCAGTCAGCATCGAGAGCTGCGCCGGCGTCAGTGACACCGCGCCCTCGGCCGTCGCCGGCCACACAAAGTGCCCACGTTCCAGCCGCTTGGCGTAGAGCACCAAGCCTTGGCCGTCCCAGAACAGCAGCTTGATCAGATGACCGCGCCGGCCCCGGAACGCGAAGACCTGGCCGCTGAATGGGTCGCGGTTGAGCTGCCGCGCCACCAGGGCAGCCAGACCGTCGAAGCCGCGGCGCATGTCGGTCGCCCCGGCCACCAGCCAAATTTTGACCCCCGCCGGCGGCGCGATCATCCGCGCAGCGCCGCGACCACCCGACGCAGCGCCGCCAAGCTGACGTCGCTATCGACCCGAACCCGCACGCCGCCATCAAGCTCGATCTCGATCATGCTACCGCGGCGGGCTTCGGTTGCTGGCCGAGGCGGTGCGGCACGCTTCTCGGGTGGTCGTGATTCGGTCACATGCACCGGCACGAGCCGTACCGCAGACGCCGACCCGACCTGCGGCGCAGCAACGCGCCGCCAGCGATAGATCAGGCTTGTGCAGATGCCGTGCCGGCGTGCCACCTCCTGCACCCGTATCCCCGGCGCCATGGACTCCGACACCACGCGCGCGCGGAATGCTGCATCGTGCGCACGTCGACGCTCACCAACAATCTCGATCCGCTGCGTCGAAGCTTCTGTGGCAGCCACAGTGGCTGCCACACTCGCAGCCTCATGCTCGATCTCGTGCATGCCTCCAGCACATCGCCCGAGGCTTATGCAGGCAAGGTGCCTCTCGGCGGACGCTTACCGAATGGCAACTCCAGCACCGCTACATGCAGACCGAAGCGATGGCCGAACTCACGCCGCCATTGATCGACGTTGTGCCAACCCAGATTTCCACCGTGGCTGCCTGATCCATGGACGCCTCAAACTACACCGCAAATTTCCACCACCTTGACGGGCACTACCTGAGAGTCCGGAACCGGAAGGCCGCAATGCCTCCAGGTCGCGAAACAGATTGAGACGCCTCGCCCTCCTGATCCCATCATGCGGCGGCCATGCGCCGACCGCGAAGAGAAGCGAGTGACCTACGGGAATGGCATAAGGCGAGAGGAACAGCTTGACCCCGACAACCCCAATCAGAGAAGACCGCTCAGATTGGATTGCTGAAATCACTTGCGGACGGGGCGGGCCATACGTTTTTAAAGGTGTGAGGTGGTCCCGGAAAGTCGGACAGGTGCTTAAGCTTGGTTCGCCCTGGCTGGAGGACGGACCCGATGACGGGCAAACGGAAGAGGTATGCGGCGGAGTTTAAGGCGAAGGTTGCTCTTGAGGCGTTGCGGGGTGAACTGACTGCGGCGCAGCTGGCGACGAAGCATGGCGTGCATCAGACGATGATCAGCGAATGGAAGCGTCAGGCCATCGAGGGTCTGGCGTCGGTGTTCTCGGGCAAGGCCGAGGCGAAGGCATTCGCCCGGGAAGGAGAGGTGGAGAAGTTGCACGCCAAGATCGGCCGGCTGGTGGTGGAACGCGATTCTTTAGCGAAAGCCTTCGGTCGATGAGCGTGGATCGGAGGCGGGGGATGATCGAGCCGAAGCAACAGCACCTGTCGGTCGTGCGGCAGTGCGCGTTGGTCTCGATTGGCCGCTCCACGTTCTACCGCGCGCCGGCCCCGGAGGCGCCGGAGAACCTGCTGCTCATGCGGTTGCTCGACGAGCAGTTCCTGGAGACGCCGTGGTATGGGTCGCGGTAGATGGCGCGGCATCTGCGGCGTCAGGGTCATGCGATTGGCCGCAAGCGGGTTCGACGGTTGATTACCACGATGGGGCTGGCACCGATCTACCAGCGGCCGAGGACAACGGTTCCGCATCCCGAGCACCGGATCTATCCATACCTGCTGCGCAATGTCATGGTCGATCGGCCGAACCAGGTCTGGTGTGCGGACATCACCTATATTCCGGTGCGACGCGGCTTCCTCTATCTGGTCGCGGTGATGGACTGGGCGACGCGCCGCGTGCTGAGCCGGCGTTTGTCGAACACCATCGATGTGGAGTTCTGTATCGCTGCGGTGGAAGAGGCGCTGATGCGGTTCGGCCGCCCCGAGATTTTCAACAGCGACCAGGGGCGCCAGTTCACGTCGCCACGGTTCACCGAGGTGCTGAGCGGGGCCGGCGTGCGCATCTCGATGGATGGGCGCGGGCGCTGGATGGACAACGTGTTCATCGAACGGCTGTGGCGTAGCCTGAAATACGAGTGCGTCTACCTGCACGCATTCGAGACCGGCTCGGAGCTTCGGGCGGGATTGACGCAATGGATCGGCTTCTACAATGCCCGCCGGCCGCACTCGGCGCTGGACGGTCTGACCCCGGACGAGGCTTATGCCGCGATCGCGGCCACAAAGATGACGGAGAGACTGGCGGCCTGATGTGACCCGGAACCAAGCTTAGCAAAGCCGCTAAACTGTCTCGCAGAAGGGGACCACCTCACATCCAGGCCCCATCGGTGACAGTCTGCTGATCATTCCAGTGGGCATCGGGGTCGCCGGTGTGTTCGAACCTCGACGATGCCGCTCGGCAGCCGCCCCGGGACGCCGACGGCCAGCCGGGGATCAGGTCCAGCATGCCGAGGGTCGCCGCCCGGTCCGGAGCCATCAACAAGATGCGCTCAGCCATCGCCATTCTCCTGGTCCTGCTCCGGGTAAATGCACATCCCATCTATACGAGGACGACAACAAAAGCCTCGCCGCTTTCGGTCCAGCTGATGAACCGCGTCTGGCAGTCGATCAGCTCCTCTTTGCCGAGTCCGGGCGCGATCTCGCCGTCGCTGCCATCGGACTCGTCAAGCGCCAGCGCGAGCTTGCGCGCAGCTTCCTGGACCGTGCCGGCCTCGATCTCCGCGTAGCCAGTCTCCTCAATGGTCTGCTGGCGGATCACGCCCAGCTAATGGTCTGCTGGCGGATCACGCCCAGCTTGAACTTCGGCATCACACGCCCTCCTCGGCCAGCTCCCCTCCATGCACCGGTGTTGTCAGGTTGTTGAGCATCGGGCAAGGAGCGGCCCCGTCGGATATCGATCAAGCTTTCTGTCAAGTGCTCACGACGTCATGCCACATCTCGAAGGTCCTGATTGCGAGCGTCACGGTGTTCAGTAGTGGAAAGAAGGTGATGGCGAAGCTGGAATAGATTGTGAATTCGGCTGTGAACTGAAAGGAAGCGCTGCCTATCGGACCGATTTGAAGCGGCTTTGCCGATGTTCCACGCCGGGCATGATCTCGCGCTGTGCCGCGCCGTAGCTCTTCAGCTTGTCGGTCACAAGCGCACGTGGGTAGAGTCGAGGATGGGGCGGTGGTTCGCGCCATACGCCTTTGGCCCGCCTCCCCTCCCCGCTCATCAAACCGGACGTGCGGTTTTCCCGCATCCGGCTTTCCGACCGGTTTCATTGTAAGGCCCACGGCGGTAATCCAGCGCCAGAGCCCCGAGTCTCCCGAAGATCAAGTTAGTAGGGAATCGCTCGGTTCCGCGACCTGGCACCTTATGCCGCCGACGGAGGAAGTGTCGGACGCGTCCGCAGACGTGATGATCAACCGCTTTGTATGCTCGGCCGCGTATTCCATAGCAGAAATAGGCCGACCAACCGCGCAGTAGTCTGTTCAGTTGGTTGCACGCATGCGGCCATGGCTGCGTGTTGCCTGGCGCCAAAACCTCGCTGATCTTCGTCTTCACACGCTTTACACTTTTCTCGGATGGACTCGCACCCAGGTACCTCTTCCCGTTCCGTTGATAGCAATGCGGACCGAACGTGTATCCGAGGAAGTCGAAGCGCTCCGTTCGGGCATCCTTCACCGAGGTTTTCGCCTCGCTGAGCGCCAGCCCGAGCTTTGTCATCACCGCCTTTGTCCATGCCAAAGCCTCAGCGGCGGATCGCTGACTGAGGATGACGAAATCATCGGCATAGTTGACGATGTGCCATCGGAACGCCTCGCCGCGGCCGCTGCGTCGCCAATGCTTGAGGAAGCGGTTCACATAGACGTTGGCAAGCAGCGGACTCGCGACACCGCCCTGCGGCGTGCCGCATCCGCTATTCTTGCCACCACTCATGTGCCGCCTTCCCTCGCCATCCCGCTCTTCGATCGGCGCTTTCAGCCACAGTTTGATCAGCCGCAGCGCGTGTCGTTCGGAGATTCGACGGGCCACTGATTTCAGGAGGTCCGCGTGCGGAATCGTGTCGAAGTACTTCGACATGTCGGTGTCGACGACATCGGTGTGGCCCCGGCAAATCAGCCGGTGCACTTCCTTGATCGCGTCGGTCGCACTGCGATCGGGCCGGTATCCATAAGCGCCATCCTCGAAATCCGCCTCGAAGATCGGTTCCAGAACGAGCTTGGCGGCGGTCTGGACAAACCCGACCCGGATTGTCGGGATGCCCAGAGGACGTTCGCCGTCCCCTGGCTTCGGGATCATCACCCGCCGCACCGGCGCGGGCCGGCACGCCTTCAAGTCGAGTTCCTCCCGCAGGCTCGCCAGCCATGCGTCCAGGCCCTGCGCTTCGATCTGCGCGAAAGTCATCCCGTCCACACCGGCCGCACCCGCATTGGCGCGGGCAAGCTTGTAGGCGTGGCGAAGGATGCCTTTCCGACAAATCTGTCGTAGAGCATGTAGAAGCGGAATGCAGGCTCCGCCTTCGCCTTACAGTAGAGCTTTCTCTGAAGGTTCCTGATCCTTTCGGGTGTTTCGAGGCTCATCGCCCATCACCCTCTCCTCTCTGCCTTCGAAAGCGCACCAGAAGTCAGGGGCCTTCCCTGCGCCGGAGTTACCCGGTTCAGCGGTACTGTGCCCCTGTCCGACTCCCGTCCGGTCCGCCGCCATGAGCGACGCTGAAGCCGCGATTTCCGACCAGACGGGTCTCCCCCGTTACCCGCATCACCTTTCCGGCGTGCCGTATCCACTACCCCGGCGGATCGAGATGGGTGCGCTGATGGCGTGCTCTACCATGAGGCCGACCTCAGCATCGCCACCCACTACACCGACGGAGGTGGGTCAGTGAGCATGTCTTCGCGCTCGCCACCTGCTCGACTTTCTGTTTGCGCCGCGTATTCCGAACCTTGCCGAGCGCCGGCTGTATGCGTTCGCGGCAGGCACCTGGCCGTCGCTCGCGCCGTTTATCGCCGGGCGGCCCGACGACCGGAGTTGTCAGCGCATCGCTCATGCTCAAGCGGCTCGGCGCCTATCCACGGCAGAACGGGCTGGCGCTGGCATGGCGCGAGATCGGCCGCATCGAGCGGACGTTGTTCACGCTCGACTGGCTGGAACAGCCGGCGCTGCGACGTCAGGCGACCGCGGAACTCAAAAAGAGTGAGTCGTGCACCGCACAGCCGAGGCGCAGCAACATCGCGCGAGCGGGCTCGCCCTGGTCGCCGCGGCGATTGCGCTGTGGAACACCGTCTATGTCGGTCGCGCGCTCGACGCCCTGCGCCGTAGCGGCGACGGCGTGCCGGACGCGCTGCTGGGGGCGGGTTCGTGCCGATCAACACCCTTGTCGCGTGCCTCGGTCCATCGGCTCCTCTGCCAGCCGGCACAGCGCCTCGCGGCCCGGGACGGGTCGCCAGAGCGTCGGCAGACCGGCACGGCAGAGCGGCTCGACCCTGGCGCAGCGCGGCGCGAAGCTGCATCCGGGAGGGAGCGCCGCGATATCGGGCGGCGCTCCGGGGATCGTGGCGAGACGGCGGCCGCGCTCGCCCTTGCGCAGGGTCGAGGCAAGGAGGCCCTGAGTATAGGGATGGCGCGGATCGCGCAGGATGTCGCGCACCGGCCCGCTCTCGACGATGCGACCGGCATACATAACCGCGATGCGGTCGGCGATCTCGACGGCGACGCCGATATCGTGGGTAACGAAGATGATCGCCAGCCCGAGCTCGCGCTGCAATCGGCGCAGGAGCAGCAGGATCTGGATCTGGACGGTCGCGTCGAGCGCCGTCGTCGGCTCGTCTGCGAGCAGCAGAGCCGGGCGGCAGCACAACGCGAGCGCAATCATCGCGCGCTGGCGCATGCCACCCGAAAGCTCGTGCGGATAGGCCGCGAGCCGACGCTCGGGCGAAGGGATCTGCACCCGCTCGAGGAGCTCGAGCGCACGGGCGTGCGCCTCGGCCTCGCCGACCTCCTCATGCCGCCGGATCGTCTCGACGATCTGCCGGCCAACCGTATAGACCGGGTCGAAGGCGGTCGCCGGCTCCTGGAAGATCATCCCCACCCGGCTGCCGCGCAGATCCGACAGCGCTCTAGGCGACAGCGCCAAGATGTCCTCGCCATCGAGCACGACCCGGCCCTGGATCATGGCACGCCGCTCCGGCAGTAGCCGCAAGAGGCTGCGCAGCATGACGGTCTTGCCGCTGCCGGACTCGCCCAGAAGGCACAGCACCTCGCCGCGGACGAGGGAGAAGCCCACGCCGTGCAGGATGCGAACGGTGTGCTCCGGGCCGCGGATCGCGACCCGCAGACCCTCGACCTCGAGCAGCGGCGGTGTGGCAGGCGCGGCGGTCATGTCAGAGCGGCGGGCGCTGGTCTGACAGACCCGCCGCAGCTTCGAAAGCGGAGGCGATCAGGAGGAGGCGCGCCTCGGCGAAAGGGGGTCCGGCGAGCTGCATCCCGATCGGCATGCCATTGCGATCCGCCCCCGCCGGCAGCGCCACCGCGGGAAGGCCCAGATAGTTGAGCGGCCGAGTGAGCCGCGTCAGGGCGGCCAGGCCGGCGACCATCCCCGGCCCGTCGCCAAAATCGGTCGCGCCGCGCTCGGGCACCGGGTCGGAAAGCACCGGCAGCCAGAGCACGTCGCATGCCGCGAAGACCTGATCGACAAAGGCGCGTACCAGCCGCGAACGGGCGGTCAGGCAAGCAAGGTAATGGCGAGCGGAGACCGCAAATCCCATCTCGATGCGCGCCCGCACCTGCGGGCTGTAATCCTGCGGGCGGCTGCGCATCCAGTCGGCATGCAGGGTCGCGGCCTCGCTCGCGGTAATCGCGCCGGCAAGCGGCGACAGATGCTCGTGAAACGGGGGCGGGACCTCGACAACGCGGGCGCCCAAGCTCTCGAACCGCCGCGCCCCCGCATTCCACGCCTCCCGGATCTCGGCATCGAGCCCTTCGGAGTAGTACCCGGTCGGCACCCCGATCCGGCGGCCGGCGAGCCCGCAGGAGGCGCCGCGGCGGGCGGCCGCCTCGTAATCGCAGACGGGGTGGAGCGCGCTCGTCGGGTCGAGCGGATCCGGTCCGGCGATGACCCGGAGGAGGCGAGCGGCATCGGCGACGGTGCGCGCGAGCGGACCGACGCTGTCGAGGCTGAACGACAGCCCCATCGCCCCGAACCGGCTGACCCGGGTCAAGGTCGGCTTGATACCGACTACGCCGCAGATCGCCGCGGGCAGCCGGATCGAGCCGCCGGTATCGGAGCCGAGCGCGCCCCAGACGGCACGCGCGGCGACGGCGGCGCCGGAGCCGCTCGAGGACCCGCCGGTGATTCGCTCCGGGTTCCATGGGTTTCGGCAATCGCCAAAATGAAGATTGTGGCCGGTCGGGCCGAAGGCGAACTCCGCCATGTTGAGACGGGCGATGTCGAGGGCACCGGCGGCATCCAGACGCTGTAGCACGGTTGCCGTCCGGTCCGCGGGAGTATTGCGCAGGATGGCGCTGCCACAGGCGCTGACCCGGCCCTTGCGAAAATACATGTCCTTATGGGCGAGCGGCACGCCGTGCAGCGGCCCGATCGGGCCACCGCGCGCCAGCTCTCGGTCGGCGGCGTCGGCCGCGCTGCGCGCTCCTGCTGCATCCACCGCGATAAAGGCGTTGATCGCGGGTTGCACCTCGGCGGCGCGGGCGAGTGCCGCCTCGAGCGCCTCGCGCGCCGACACTCGACGTGCCCGGATCGCCTCCGCGAGTTCGATGAGGCCGAGATCGATGAGCTCTGCCACCTCAAGTCTCCTGGGGCGCCAGGGCAGAGAGAGTGGCCGCGAGCCAGGCCGGCTCCTCATAGAATTGCGGCTCGGGCGCCAGGGCCGCGAGTGCGCTCTCGATCGACGCCACCATCCCGGCGGTACGCACGGCACCCGCGGGCCCGAGCTCATATCCGTGCAATGCGCGCACCAGGGTGGCGAGCGCCTCGGGATCGATCTTGCTCATCGGGTCTCCGTCAGCAGCGGCGCCCAGCTGTGGCCGGAGCCGGGCAGAATCATCAGGCAGGCGGCGCGATGCAACTCGGCGCGAGGGCCATCGCCGCGCGGCGCCGCGGCAACCGGTGCGAGCGGCGGCTCGACGCCGGCGCAGACCGGCTCGGCAAAGCCGCAGCGGGTGCGGAACCGGCACCCGCTCGGCGGCGAGATCGGGTTCGGCGGGTCACCGAGAAGCGGCGGCTCGGCGGCACGCGCGTCGGGGTCCATCGCCGGCATCGCCGCCAGCAATGCCCGCGTATACGGGTGGCGCGGGTCGTCATAGACGGCATCGACCGATCCGATCTCGACCACCTGCCCCAGATACATGACCATGACCCGGTCGCTGAGGAACTGGACGACATTCAGGTCATGGCTGATGAAGAGGTATGTGAGCGCAAGCTCCTCCTTGAGGTCGAGCAGCAGGTTCAGCACCTGCGCCTCGACCGATTTGTCGAGTGCGGAGACGGCCTCGTCGAGGATCAGGAGACGCGGCTCGATCGCCAAGGCGCGGGCGATGTTGACGCGCTGGCGTTGGCCGCCCGAAAGCTCGTGCGGGAAGCGTCCGGCGAACTGCTCGGGCTTGAGCCCGACCTGGGTCAGCACCGCATGCGCGCGCCGGGCCGCCTGCGCCGGCGTGGCACCATGCACGGCCGGGGCATAGGCAATCGTGGCCTCGGCGGTAAGCCGTGGGTTGAGCGAGGCGAAGCTGTCCTGGAACACCATCTGGACCCGGCGTCGCATGTCGCGGACCGAGATCCCGTCGCGGGCGCCGACGCGGGCACCGTCGAGGATCACCTCGCCCTCATCGGGATTCAACAGGCGGATCAGAAGGCGGGCAAGCGTCGACTTGCCGCAACCCGACTCGCCGACGATGCCCAGAATCTCGCCCTGACGCACCGCGAGATTGACGCCGTCGACCGCGCGCACCCGCAGCGCGGGGCGCCCCAGACCCTGACCGCGCACTGGGAAATGCTTCTTCAGGCCGCGGGCGAGGAGGAGCGGGCCCGCACCCGCGCCGGCACTCCCTGCACCCGCCGCACCCCCGCTCATCAGTGCACCTCGCGTGTGGAGACTGAGTGGCGGAGAGGTGCTTGGTTTCCGCTTCGGGTTTCCTGCCGCGACGGCCGAGCGACGCTTGCCGAGTGTGCGGCCTGCATGAGACCCGCCGCGCGGCGGGAGCCGGGAGGTAAGAGATGGGCCACAGGCTGATGCGCGAGGGATAGCCGCCAGAGCGCAGAGTGATGAGCGACCCGCCAGACCTCCCGACCGGAGCGAACTAGACCCGAGCCCGACAGGAGGTTGAAATGCTCGATACGGTTGGCCTGGACTGGGGTGAGAACCGACGCACGCGGTCTGCGTCATGGAACGAGATTGGCGAGTGTATGCGGGCGCAGTTCGAGGCCGCCCGTGACGGACAAGGGCCTTGCCGGTCTGATAAGCAAGCTGGACGGCCTTAATAGGGCCACCCGCGGAGCTGCTGTTGCCATCGAGCGGCCGTACGGTCTGCTGGTAGATACGCTGATCGAGGCGGGTCAGCAAGGTGGTTCCGATAGACCAGAATGCGGTAAAGGCTAGTCGGCGGCGCTATCGGGCCAGCGGCGCGAAGAACGACGGACGGCGATGCGCGCCTGCTGGCGGACCTGCTGCGCACGGATGCGCACCGCTTCGCGCCGCTGCAGCCACAATCCGATGCGATCCGCGCCTTGCGTGCGCTGGCGCGCGGCCGCGACGACCTGGTCGCCACCGGCGTGCAGCTGGCCAACGAGTTGCGTGCCACACTGGATCGCTTCTGGCCGGGGGCTGGCGTCATCTTCGCCGATCTCGACAGCCCGATCGCGCTCGCCTTCCTGGCCCGCTATCCGACCCCAGCCAGCGCTCGGCGGCTGGGCGAGAAGCGCCTCGCCGGCTTTCTCGCGCAGCACAGCTATTGCGGCCGGCGCTCCGCCACCGAGCTGCTCGCCCGATTGCGTGCCGCCCCCACCGGACTGTGCGCCCCGGCCGAGGAGGACGCCTGTGGCGAGATCGTCAGCGCGCTTGCCGCCACCCTCGAGCCGTCTGGTCGAGCAGATCGCGCTGCTGAGTGCGCGCCTTCAGCACGCCGTCGCCGACTTGCCCGAGGGACGGATTGTCATGTCTTTCCCGCGCGCGGGAAAGATTGTGCCGCCCAGATCACCGCCGAACTAGGGTGACGTGCGCGAGCGCTTCCCCTGTGCCGACGCGCTCGCGATGGAGGCCGGTTGTGCGCCGGTCACCAGGCAGTCGGGCAGAAGCCGCGCGGTGGTGTTCCGATGGGCGTGCAATCGCCGCCTCCGCGCCGCCGTCACCTGCTTGGCCGACTATTCCCGCCACGCCTCGGCATGGGCCGCCAGCCTCTACCGGCGCGCCCGCGATCGCGGCTGCGACCATCCCCATGCGATCCGCATCCTCGCCCGCGTCTGGCTCCGCGTGCTCTGGCGCGCCTGGCAGGACCGAATGCCTTACGACATCGCGGTCCACCGTGCCGCCAATCCCGCTTAAAACCACCCCCGTTTCTTGGTTCGGCTGCAACGGCTGTTTCCTCGTCCCGGCCGCCACATCCTCACGCGCGGTCGCCAGGGCGGGGTCAAGGAGCGCCGAAGGCGACCGGCGCAGCCGGCGCGCAGCGTCCTTGGGGCCGCCCTGGCGACCGCGCGACGCTCGCTAAAGCCGAGATGTTGAATAGGCTGTCTCATGCGCGCACATCCATGGCCTGCCGCAGCCCGTCGGTTAAGAGGTTGAAGCAGAGCGAAGTGACGAGTATCGCCCCTCCTGGCAGCGCCGCGACGAGCGGGCTGATGTAGATTGCCGGGCGCAGGGTGTTCAGCATCAGGCCCCATTCGGGATTGGGCGGCTCGACCCCGAGCCCGAGAAAGGAGAGGCCCGAGGCGAGGATGATGCTGACGCTGATCAGGCTCGTCGCATAGATGAAGATGGGGCCAAGCACATTTCTGAGCACATGGGCGCGCATGATGCTCAAGGCGCCGGCGCCGCTCGCCCGGGCGGCATCGACATAGTCGAGATTGCGAACCCCGGTCGTGACGCTCTCGGATACGCGGGTCACCGGCGGGATGAAAACGATCGTCAGCGACAGGAGCACATTGGCGATGCCGGCGCCGAGCGAGCCGGAGATCGCGATCGCCAACAATACCGAGGGGAAGGCATAGAAGACATCAATGGTTCGCATGATCAGCGTGTTGACCCATCCGCCCGCATATCCCGCGAGGACGCCGAGAAACCCGCCGACGACGAGCGCGCCGATGACGGGCGTGATCCCCATCAGCAGCGACAGCCGACCGCCATAGATCAGGCGGGAGAGCATGTCGCGGCCGAGCTCATCGCTGCCCAAAACATAGCCATGATAGCCGATCGGCTTCAGCCGGTTGATCATATTGGTCTTGAACGGGTCGGCCAGCCCCAGATGACCGGCGAAGGCCGCCAACAGGAAGATCGCGATCAGGATGATAGCGACGGCGATCGTCGCCGGGTCGCGCAACAGCCGGCGCATAACCCCGGTCCAGTAGCCGCGCGCCGCGGCGATCCGCTCGGGGGCTGTCGTCGGGGCGAGATCGAGAAGCGGGACCGACATCGGGCTCAGCCGCGCCGGATTCGCGGGTCGATCAGCGTCTGCACCACATCGACCGTAAGGTTGAGGACGACGAAGAACATCGACAATACCAGGATGACCCCCTGCAACAGCGGGATGTCGCGCTGAAAAATCGCGGAGTAGAGGAGGAACCCCGTTCCCGGCCAAGTGAAGACGGTCTCGACCAGGATCGAGCCGCCCAGGAGGTAGCCGAACTGGATGCCCATCACCGCCAGGCACACCGGCGCCGCATTCTTCATCACATGGCGCAGCACGGCGCGGGCGCGCAGGCCCTTCGCCCGCAGCGCCTGGACGAACTCCTGGTTCAGCGCCTCGGCGACCGAGGCGCGCACGGTGCGGGTTACGATCCCGAGCGGGATCGCCGCGAGCGTTATCGCGGGCAGGATCGCGTGCTGCCAATCGGCCCTTCCCCAGGCCCAGATCGCCGCCCCGTGCGGCCCGATGCCGATCGCGGGCAACGCGCCGAGCTTGACCGAGAACAGGATGACCAGCACCATGCCGAGCCAGTAATTCGGCACCGAGACGCCGAGCAGCGCAAAAAGCGAGGCGAGTTTGTCGATGAAGCCGCCCTGGGCATAGCCGGCGATGCCGCCGAACAGGCAGCCGAGCGCGAAGCCTATCGTTGCGGCGATGGCGGCGAGCGCCACCGAATTGCCGAGGGCGCTCGCTACCTCACTGGCAACCGGCCTGCCGGTAGCGATCGAGCGGCCAAGATCTCCATTGACTGCCCGCAGCACCCATTTTCCGTATTGGACCGACAGCGGCTTGTCGAAGCCGTAGGCACGTTTCAGCGCCTTCACGACATCGACGGGCGCGTCGGGGCCGACGACGGCGCTCAGCGGATCGCCCGGCGCCAGATGTACGAGCGAGAAACAAACGATGGTGACGCCAATCGCTATCGGCAGGGTGTAGAAGAACCGCCGGCTGATCAGCGACAGCATCGCCGAGCCTCGGGCTCCGCCAGGGGGTGGTCTCGCTCGGCATTACTCATTGCCACCGTCCTCGACGCTCCCGCAGGTCCGCCCTCGACAAGAAACGTGCCGGCTGCCTCATCCGGAGATCGACACGGGCGTCAGATCCTGGAACCAGTTCTTGGCCTGCACGAAGCCCTTCACCTTGGGACTAAGCGCGCGTGGGCCGACATCGTGCACGACCCAGATCATCAGTGCGTCGTTGACCATCTTCTCGTGCACCTTGGCTAGTGCCGCATTGCGCCCCTGCGGCTCGAAACTGTTCTGGGCCGCATTGCTGACCGTGCTCTTGCCGATCCCCGACAGCCCCATCGCCTGCACCAGGTGTCCACGCGCCGGGTCGAGACGCCGCTGACCCAGGCCTCCTGGATCATGCCACCAGCGCCTTCTCCGATGTCTTCCGGGGCTCGAGAAAAGGAGGAAAGTAGCTGCCCTGCCTCAGCTTCGGGATACACAGCTGCAAACTGCCGAGGCGCGTGTCGAGCATCCGGTCGCGATAGCCATTCCGATACGTGGTGCGGTCGCCGGATCGCTCGTGACGTCCGGCGCCGATCAGCTCTTCCACATCGGTCTCCATCAGGAGCTGCACCACCGCCTCGGTCACGCTGCGGAGGAAGTCGCCATCGCCGGCTTTGGCCAGAAGCTCGGCCAACGGTAATCTGTCCTCGGTCATCGGGGTCCTCGTCGGTTCGGGATGAAGTCTCGCAACTCCACCCTAGACCGCCGATCCGATGGCCACCTCCGCCTACACCGCCAGGGCGACCGAATTTATGGAATGGCCCGCCCCTCTTCTCTGCCGGACTACGCTGGCAGAGCAACCGGGGATGAGGATTGGATCGATGCAGATCGCGGTGCTGGGGATCGACTTGGGCAAGAACAGCTGCAGCGTGGCGGGGATGGATACGACGGGGCGTATCGTCCTGCGGCGACGCATGCACCGGGACAGCTTGGTCAAGCTCGCGGCAGGACTGCCGGCGTGCGTGGTGGCGATGGAGGCGTGCTGCGGCGCGCACCACCTCGGCCGCGTGCTCCAGGGCCATGGCCACGAAGTCAGGCTGATGTCGCCGGAATACGTGCAGCCCTACGTCAAGGCGCAGAAGAACGATGACCGGGACGCGGAGGCGATCGCCGAGGCGGCAACGCGGCCGACCATGCGGTTCGTCGAGCTCAAGAGAGAGGTGCAGCTCGATATGCAATCACTGCACCGCGCCCGCGATCGGTTGGTAGGTCAGCGGACGGCGCTAATCAATCAACTGCGGGGCGTGCTTCTCGAGCGCGGCATCGTCGTCCCCCAAGGGCGGCGCAAGCTGGAGCTGCAGCTGGACGCGCTGATGGCCGAGGAGGAAGTGCCGCTCAGCCCGCGGGTCCGAACACTGGTCAACGACATGCGGGCGGAGTGGCGCGAGCTGGACCGGCGCATCGCGTTGCTCGATGACGAGTTCGCGGCGCAGGCCCGCGATGACGAGACCTCCCGCCTGCTGGCGACGATCCCGGGCATCGGCGTGCTGAACGCGACGGCGTTGGCGGCAGCGGTCGGCCGTGCCGAGACGTTCAACCGTGGCCGGGATCTGGCGGCGTGGCTTGGGCTGGTGCCGAAGCAGTTCACCACAGGCGGCAAGCCGCGGCTGCGGGGCATCAGCAAGCGAGGCAACGTGTATCTGCGCAAGCTGCTGATCCACGGCGCCCGCGCGGCCCTGCCGTCGTTGTCCAGGAGCGTGACGCCGCTCGGCGCGTGGCTGCGTGGCCTGCTCGCGCGGGCGCACGTCAACGTCGCCGTGGTGGCACTGGCCAACAAGCTGGCTCGGATTGCCTGGGCGGTGCTGCGAAGTGGCCAGAAATTCGAGATCAAGGCCGCAATGGCATCGACGTAGCCAAAGAATCAGTCGACGCGCTGACCCGGCGCGAACGGCTGAGGAGGTCTGCGGGTGGTGGAAGCGAGATGGCCTGACAGTTGATCGGCGTGCTGGAATCCTGGTGGTGGAAACGGCGCTGCGACGCCGCCGAATTTATGAGGACCAGGACGTGCGGAGCTCCATCTTGGCCAAGGCTGTGCCCTGAGACCGGATACGTTGGCGCAGACTGCTCGGTCCGGATCGCACAAACCACTTGCGGACGGGGCGGGCCATACGTTCCACCACGTCCTCGGACGCTACCGGTTCTGGCACGACAATCATCGCCGCCGAGATGACCGAGCATGTCTGCCACGCGGTTCAACTCAGCCCGCAATACGTCGATGTCGCCGTGCTTCGGTGGCAAACGTTCACCGGCAAACAGGCCGCATTGGAGAGCAATGGCCGCAGCATCACCAAGGCCTCGGAGGCGCGGCTCGACGCCGCTGCATGACATGCGAGACCGCAAGCCGAAGCCGAGCAGCATGCACAAGCTGCAAGGCACCCTCAACACCACCCGGCACAAGGCCCGCACGGTCGAGCCGCGGGCCGACGGCGATTTACCAGAGGCGCCGCCGTCCTGGATGAGCGCGTCCCAGAAGGCCGGCTGGCGCTACGCCGTGCGGCACGCGCCCAAGGGCATCATGCGCCGCATCGATCGCGGCATGCTCGCGGTGTGGGTCGTGGCGGCTGCCGCATCTCTCGTTGCCGCGGACTACCTGACCATTGTCGTGGCCGTGTTCGGCACCACGATCAGCCCCTATCTCTTCTTCTGGCAGCGGCCAGGAGGTGGAGAACGAACGCGAGCAGCCGGGGGCGCAGCCGCTCAAGAACGCACCGGAGCAGCCATCGCTCGCTCGTTGCGGACGCCTGGTCGCGGACCTATCGCTCGCGTGCGGTGAGGGTCGCCGCCAGTGCCGGTGCGAAGCAGACCCGCCAACGGCATCCGCGTTTACTCCGATCAGGTAGCCACGAACTGGCCCGCGGAGCAGCTGCTTCCGGCAATTGGGGACTGGCCAGCGGGGCAAGCTCTGCCCCACCAAGCCGGGGCCGGAGCAGACGATCGGCGCCTCGATGACAACGATCACCCGCCCGGAGCAATGGTTACGTCAACACAAATCCCGCGTAATCCTTCGCGGCCACGTCATTGCAGATCTCGCGATACGGCACCAGCCCTCCCGCATAGGGCATGAACACCCGCGGCTTGCCAGGGATGTTGGCGCCGAGGTACCAGGAATGCGTCGCCTGCGGCAGCAGGGTGCGATTGGCGACCTCGTTCACCTCCGAAACCCAGCGATCCATCGCCTCGGGCTTCGCCTCGATCCGCTCCCTGCCGGTCTTGCGCATGTGAGCGATGCAATCGGTGATCCAGTCAACGTGCTGCTCGATGGCCACCGGCATGTTGCACAGCACTGACGGGCTGCCAGGTCCGGTGATGGTGAACAGGTTGGGGAAGCCCGGGACGCTGAGGCCGAGGTAGTTTCGTGGCCCCGCTTCCCACAGGTCGCGCAGCCGCACGCCGGCACGCCCGATGATGTTGAGCCGTAGCAGGGGGCCGGTCATAGCGTCGAAGCCAGTCGCAAACACGATGATGTCGACCGCATACTCGCCCCTTTGGGTGACGATGCCGCGTGCGGATATGCGCTCGATCGGCTCCTCGCGCACGTTTATCAGCGAGACGTTCGGCCGGTTGAACGTCTCGAAATAGTCGGTGTCAATCGGCGGCCGTTTGGCGGCGTATGGATGGTCGATGTCAGACAGGATCGCCGCCGTCCTCGGGTCCTTCACGATCGAGCGGATCTTCCGCCTGATGAAATACGCAGCGGTGTCGTTTGCTTCCTTGCTGACCAGCATGTCTTGGAACGTGGCGCGGAACTGCAGTCCGCCGCGTTCCCATGCCGCCTCGTATAGCGCCTCGCGCTCCTCCGGCGACGTCTCCACTGCCTTCCGCTCGGAGACGCGGAAGCCCATGCCGTTATAAGTCTCGTGCGTGACCTGGCGGATTTCCGCCGCGTTGTCCCTCACGTACTGCTTGAACTCGGCTGTCATCAACACGTTGCGCGCCGGCACGGAGTAGTTGGGGGTGCGCTGGAACACTGTCAGGTGCGCCGCCTGCTCGGCAATGACCGGCGCCGCTTGGATACCCGTTGAGCCCGTGCCGATCTGCGCGACGCGCTTGCCGGTGAGGTCGACACCCTCATGCGGCCACTGGCCGGTGTGATACCAATCGCCCTTGAAGTCGCCCAGCCCGGGTATATTGGGCACATTGGCCGTGGAAAGGCAGCCCACAGCCGTGATCAGGAACTTGGCGACGAACGTCTCACCCGGTTCGGTCTCCACGATCCATCGGTTGGCGTCGGCGTCATAGCGCGCCCCGGTGACACGTGTGTTGAACTGGATGTCGCGCTTCAGGTCGAACTTGTCGGCGACGAAGTTGAGGTAGCGCATGATCTCGGCCTGGCCGGGGTAGCGCTCCGACCACTCCCACTCCTGCATCAGCTCGCGGGAGAACGTGTACCAGTAGACGTGGCTCTCGGAATCGCAGCGGGCACCCGGGTAGCGGTTCCAGTACCAGGTGCCACCGACGCCGCCGCCCTGCTCCACCACCTTGACGTTCATCCCCAGGTGATCGCGCAGCCTTAGGAGCTGATACAGGCCGGAAAAGCCGGCGCCGATGATGAGCGCATCCAGGGTGGCGGCCTGGCCTGCCTGTCCGTCGGCCTGCGCTGCTGTCGCCGCCACCATACTTGTCCCCTTCTTTCCCATGCGCAGGGCCGGTCCCGCCACTCAGCGACGTCTTATGGCCCGCCGCTCCGATTTTTCAAAGCGATTGGTTCGCGAGACGCCCGCCGCTGCCCCCCCAGCACCACCAGCCGCTTGCCGCGGGTCAGCCCGGTGTAGAGCAGGTTGCGCGCCAGCATGGCGTAGTGCTGGGTGCTGAGCGGGATCACCACGGCCGGGTATTCCGAGCCCTGGCTCTTGTGGATCGTGGTGGCATAAGCCAGCACCAGCTCGTCCAGCTCCCCGAAGCCATAACCGACCTCCCGCCCGACGAGGCGGTGATGAACATTGACCAGGAGCAGATGAAGCGCATCTCGATGTTCGACATCCGCGCACCGCACAACCTCGTGTCGATCGCGACCTTTCCGGTGCCGGCCGAGCAGGATTACGTGGCCCGAGGGGGCCAGTTCGGCCCGCACAATCTGCACGAAAACCGCCCCGGCTCTTTCGTCAGCGACACGACGATCTTCGCGACCCATCAGAGCGCCGGCGTGCGCGCGTACGACATCGCCAACCCGTTTCGCCCGGAAGAGATCGGGCACTTCGTGCCGCCCATGCCCACGCACTGGATGGAACCGCTGCGCGGACGCGCGCGGTTGCGGCACACGGCCGACATCTTCGTCTCGGCCGAGGGTCTGATCTATGCCACCGACTACGATGCCGGCTTGTATATCCTGGAGTGGAAGGGCGCGTGACCACCCGGAGCAGTATCCCATCGTCCGCATCCACGCCACGGTTGATCGCCAGCAACAGGAGGAACCATGCAGAACGAGCAGAACCGGCTGGCGCTCTATGCAAGCGTCGGGGCAGAATTGACGCAGTACGACGTGGACGTCGACTCGGCCACCCTGACACGGCGCGGCAGCGTGCGCCTGCCGGCGAACGTGCAGTATGCCTGGCCCCATGCCTCGCGCAGCCATCTTTACGTTGCCACCAGCAACGGCGCATCGAGCACAAAACCAGCCGGCGACAGGCACCACGTGAGCGCATTCCGTATCGATCCGGACACCGGCGCTCTGACGGCCCATGGCGTGCCGATGCCGCTGCCGAACCGCCCGGTCCACATGGCGACCGACATCCCGTCCGCGCACATCCTGGTCGCGTTCAGCAATCCGGGCGCGATCCGCGTCTATCGGATCAATCGTGATGCCACGCCGGGCGAGGAGGTGCCTCAGTCGGGGCCGATCGACCCCGGCATCTTTCCGCACCAGGTGCGTGCGACCCCAGATAACCGGAACGTGATCTTGGTCACGCGCGGACACGACGCTGCCCACGGCAAGCCGGAGGAACCCGGCGCACTGAAGGTCTTTGACTTTCATGACGGCGTGCTGAGCAACGAAGTCTTGGTGGCGCCGAATGGCGGCTATGGGTTCGGCCCCCGTCACCTCGATTTCCATCCGGACAAGCCCCTGGTGTACGTGTCGCTTGAGCGCGAGAACAAGCTCGATGTATTCGAGTTGCGCGACGGCACGCTGTCGCTCACCCCGCTATTTCGGAAGGAAACGCTTGCCGAGCCAGTCCATCGTCGCGGGCGTCAGATCGTCGGGACGGTGCATGTGCATCCGAATGGGCGCACGGTTTATGTGGCCAATCGCGCCAGCGACACAATCGAGTTCGCCGGGCAGCGGGTCTTCGCCGGAGGCGAGAATTCACTCGCGGTTTTTGCGATCGACGACGCCAGCGGCGAGCCGGCCTTGATCCAACACGCCGATACACGCGGCATCCATCCGAGGACATTCCACATCGACCCGAGTGGGCGCCTGCTGGTCGTCGGACACATCATGGGGCTGAAGATCAGGGACGGCGATGCGGTCCGCGACGTACCCGCACGGCTGTCGGTGTTCCGTATCGCCGCCGATGGCAGGCTGGACTTCGTGCGAGCCTACGACGTGGATGTTGGCGACCGAACCATGTGGTGGATCGGCATGGTCCAACTGTGATCCTCCCCCCTTGAAGTGGTCCGCGTCGACGAATGGCCTTGAGCCGGAGGAGGACCGAGATGGCGAGGACCCGACACAAGCCCGAAGAGATCGTGGCCAAGCTGCGCCAGGTGGATGTGCTGGTCTCGCAGGGGCAGGCGGTGGCGGACGCGATCCGCTCGATGGGCTGAGCGAGGTGACCTACGACCGCTGGCGGCAGGAGTTCGGAGGCCTCCAGGTGAAGCGGCTGAGGGGCCTTGAGGCGGAGAACGCTCGCCTGCGCCGGGCGGTGGCGGATCTGACCTTGGACAAGCAGATCCTGGCGGAGGCCGCTCGGGGGAACTTCTAGGCCCCGGCGCGCCTGCATCGCTGACGCCGTGCTTGCGGCACAGGTCCGCCGTCTTCTGCCCGGCCTCGTGCTCGCGTAACACCGCGATGATCTGCTCTTCCGTGAAGCGACTCCGCCGAAACGCCCGTGAGGCACCCTGAACGTGCTTTGCGACTGTCCTGCTAGGGCCGGGCGTGCGTTGCCTCAAAGCCGCCGACCCGACAGTCACGAAGAATTTCCCGCCTGAATTGCAGGCCGTGCCCGGGCGCTTCCGGGGGCCGAAGCATCCCGTTCACCGGAATGGCGGGAGTTATCCAGAGGTCGTTGTTCCAGTCCATGTACTCGAGGTAGCTCGCATTGGGTATCGATGCCAGCACATGCACGGCAAGCTCGTGGAACACGTGCGGCGCGATCTGGATTCCCCAGGTGTCGGCAACCGCCGCGATCTTGCGCAGTTCCGTCAGACCCCCCCGCATGGGATCGGGCTGCAGGATGGGCGTGCTCGGATGTTCGAGGAAGGGGCGCAGGTCGAAGCGCGTGAAATGGCTTTCCCCGCCCACGACCCGCGTGCGCAAGGCAGCCGCGACCCGGCGGTAGCCGCTGAAATCCTCACAAACCACGGGTTCCTCGAGCCAGTAGATGTCCGCCTCATCAAGATGCCGGCCAGCCTGGATCGCGGTGGCGGCGGTCCAGCCCATGTTCACATCCACCATGATTTCGATGTCCGGCCCTAGCGCCTCGCGCATGGCGTGCACGTTGCGCACGTCCTCGCGCCAGGGGCGGATATGGGCCACCTGCATCTTGATCGCCTTGAAGCCCATCTTTGTGAATTCGCGGGCTCGCGCGATCATGCCGTCACGGCCGAGCCCGCGCCAGCAGCCGGAGCCATAGGCCGGCACTTCGTCGCGGCACTTGCCCCAAAGCCGATAGAGCGGCAGGCCGGCCCGCTTGCCGACGATGTCCCACAACGCAATGTCCACCGCAGAGAGGCAGAAGACGGCGATGCCGCCACGGCCGAGCCAGTAGGTGCTCGTCCAGAGGGTCTGCCAGATGCCCTCGATCTCGGTGGCGTCACGGCCCAGCAGCTTGGGCGTGATCATTGTCCGCAAGCAGGCATCCAGGGCCTCCAGACCGCCCGCGAGCGGCTGTAGGTAGCTCGTGCCGACGATGTCGCCGCTTGTCTTGATCTCCAGCACGAGCAGCTCGCGATGCGTGGGCGGCATGATGCCGTTGGCCGGCGGCTCGCCCGCCCATGGCACGCGGAGCAGGGTCGTGGCGACACTCGTGATCGTCGTGTCCATCGAGGTGGTCCTTTTCGTGCGTGGAGATGATCCCGCCTTCCCGCTGTCAATGGATCGCGGAGGGCACGTCCTGACCGAAATACGCGTGCTCCAGCCGGTTCGGCAGGTCGGGTTCGGTCGTGAATGCCTCCAGGACGATCCGACCGCGCGCCAATGCATAAACCCGGTCGGCCAAATTGAGGGCCTTCTCGATCAACTGCTCGACCAGGAGGACCGAGGTGCCGCGCTCGCGCAGGCTGCGCGCGACCGACAGAACGCGGTCCACCAGCACCGGCGAGAGGCCAGCCGAGGGCTCGTCCAGCATCAGCAGAGATGGCCGCCGTACAAGGCCCTGCGCCACCGCGAGCATCTGCTGCTGTCCCCCCGACAGCGCGCCGGCACGGTCATGGCGCTTCTCGGCGATCTCCGGAAAGAAGGACAACGCTTCCTCGACCCGCGCGGCACGCTCCCCGCGCGGCAGGTCGTAGCCGGCCAGCAGCAGGTTGTCGGCCACCGAAATCTGGGTGAAAACGCGATGCCCCTGGATCACATGTACCAGACCGGCGCGCGCCGTCCCGCGCGGACCGACTCCGCTCATGGGACGCCCGCCAAAATGCACGCTGCCGGTACTCCACGGCAGCAGCCCCGCGATGGCGCACAGGAGCGTGGTCTTGCCTGCCCCGTTCGGCCCTAGCAGCCCAACGATCTCGCCCACGCCAACCGTCAGATCGACGCCGTGCAGGACACGGATCTTGCCATAACCGCTCCGCAGATCGCGGACGTCGAGCAGGGACTCAGGCGCCGAGATAGGCACTGACGACATCCTTGTGCGCGCGGATCTCGGCGGGGGCGCCGGTGGCGAGCTGTTTGCCCAGGTTCAGCACGGTAATCCGGTCGCAGATGTCGAAGATCAGATCGGCATGGTGCTCCACCAGCAGCACGCCGGTGCCGTGCCGGCCGATCTCGGTGATCAGCTCGCCGAGGCGACCGATCTCCTCGGCGGAAAGGCCCGCGGCCGGTTCGTCGAGCAACAAAAAGGCGGGGTTGAGCATCAGCGCGCGGGCGATCTCCACGAAGCGCAGCTCACTGTGCTGTAGCCGGTCCGCGCGCACCCCGGCGAGGGCCTCCAGCCCCACGGTGCGCAGCGCCGTCAGCGCGTGCCCGCGCATCACGGCCTCATCGCGCAGGTGCCGCGGCAAACCGAGCATGGACTCTACGAAGCTCCCCCGCCCCCTGACCATGCCCCCGATCATCACGTTGTCCAGCACGGAGGCTTCGCCAACCAGCCTCGGAGTCTGGAACGTGCGGGCTATGCGATACGCCGCCCGGCTCTGCGGCGCGGCGGGCGCGAGCGCATGCTCTCCCAGCTGCACCATGCCGGCTTCGGGGCGGTAGTAGCCGGAAATCACGTTGAGCGTGGTCGTCTTGCCAGAGCCGTTCGGGCCGATCAGCCCATGCACCTCGCCCGGACGAATCGCCAAGCTGAGCCCGTCAATCGCGCGCACCCCGCCGAAGCTCAGTACGACGTCGTCGAGCGTGATGGCGGCACGCGCCGCAACCTGGTCCAGCACCTGCGCCAGCAGCGCCGGGCGCGGGACGATGGCGCGGTTGCTTTCGAGCGGCCTGCGGTTCTTGAAGTCCAGCAGCTCCGCGATGCCGCCCGGCGCGACGAGCACGATGACCAGCAGCAGCGCCGCATAGAGGAAGGTGGACCATGCCACCAGGGGTGCAGCGAACTCCGGCAATACAGTGAGAAGAATCGTGCCGATCAGCGGACCCAGGATGGAGCCGCGGCCGCCGATCAGGATGGCGATGAAGAACAGGACCGAGAGGTCGAAGGTGAACGCGTCCGGCGTGATGTAGGATTGCAACGCGGCGAACAGGCCGCCGGCTACCGCGGCGGTCGCGCCCGAGAAGAGGAAGATGGCGACCAGCAGGGCGGGCTTGGAGATGCCCGTGGCCTCCGCCGCCACCTCGGCGTCGCGGATCGCCACCAATCCCCGCCCGAAGCGGCTGTGGGCGATGTTGGCGCTCATCCAGGTGCAGAGCGCCGCCGCCCCCAGGCAGAAATAAAATAGCCCCCACCCGCCGGAAAAAATCCCTGTCAGCATCGGGCCGGCCAGTCCGATGCCGCCGCCGGTCACGCTCTGCCAGGCGAGAGCGATTTGCGTGAGGATGGTGGCAAAGCCAAGGGTGGTCATGGCGAAGTAGAATGTGCGCAGACGCAGCGCCGGCAGGCCGATGATCAAGCCGAAGACGGCGCCCACGACCGCCGCGACAGCGAGCGCGACGTACGGCGAAAGGGCCGGCAGCACGTTCCCGGCGGCCAGCACGCTCGTGGTGTAGGCGCCGAGCGTAAGCAGCGCGACCCAACCGATGGCGATCTGGCCGGCGAAGCCGACCACGAGGTTGAGCCCGGCGACCAGCACCCAATACGCGCAGGCTCGGGTCGCGATCAGCCCCCAATAGGCGCCGCCAAAGAGCGGCAGGCAGGCCGCGGCTCCGAACAGCACCAGGAAGGGCAGCACCCGCCCCAGGAATTGCCCCGATCCGGCCTCGAGAGGCGGCCGCGGCCGGGTGGTCCTGCTGGCGTCCATCACACGCGGCGAGCGGCCGGGGTGCCGAACAGGCCCTCGGGCGCGACCAGCAATGCCACGATAAAGACCGCGAACACGGCAACGGAGGCAAATACGCCGCCGACGACGAAATTCGCCGCCTGCTGGAACAGCCCGAGCGAAAATCCTGCGATCACGGCACCGCGATTATTGCCCATCCCACCGAGCGCCACCGGGATGAAACCATAGAAGTTGAGCGACGGGGCATTGGCGAAAAAGGCCAGCAGCACCTCGCCCCCGCAGAAGCCGGCGAGGCCGCCGATCATGCCCGCCATGGCGTAGCTCGCCATGCGCAGGGTCTGCTCCGGCAGGCCGAGCGCCCGCGCGGCGAAATTGTCCTCGGCGATCGCGAGGAAGGCACGGCCGACCAGCGTGCGGCGATAGAGGAACTCAAGTCCGCCGAGGGTCACCACGCACCCGAGCACCGGCAGCCAGAACCGCTCGTCCAGCGCGCCCGAACCGAGGCCGATCAGGCGCGGAAACGGCTGCGGCTCCGTGCTCCATTCGATGGCGGTTAGCTGCTGCAGCATCAGCGCAAAGGCCAGCGTGGATAGCACGTAGAGATGTTTTTCAAGGCTCCCCAGGACCGGCCGCACAGCGACGATCTCGGTGACGATCCCGATGACCGCGCAACAGGCGAGCATCACGACGAAGCCCGCCACCACCGGCAGGCCAAGCCGGTCGATGAACAGCGCCCCGAAGACGCCGCCTAACATGCCGAGCACTCCCGCGGTGAAGCTGAACACCCGCGAGGCGGTGAACATGACGTTGTACGTGATGCCGATGAGCGCATAGACGCCGCCCATCGCCAACCCGTAGGCGACGATCAATTCCAGCATCGGCTCAGCTGTAGCCGGGCGCCAGCGTGAATGCCCCGTTGCGTACCGAGTTCGCCTTCGACATCACCACCTCGTCTGTCGGGTAGCCGTTATGCTCCGTCGGCGTGAAGGTGTAATCGCCAAACAGCCCCGGCCAATTCTTCAGCGTATTCCAATAGCCGATGATGTCATTCGAGTCGCTGGAGCCGGTCTTGGCGACAGCCTCGGCGACCAGGTTCACCGCATCGGCAGCCTCGGCCACCCACCAGAGCGACGTGTCCGACAACTCAACCTTGCCCTTCACCTCATCGACGAAAGCCTGGGTGCGCGCCGGCAGCTTGCCGTTGGCGTCGTAGCTGCAATTCTTGTAGCCGACGATGTACACCTTTTCCCAGTACTCCGGCTTTTCGAGCAGATGGGCGACATCGCCGGAGCCCATCGCGGGATGACCGGAGAACACCACGTCCCAGCCGATCCGCCCGCGTGCATTCATCATGCGCGCATCGAGGCCGGTGCTGTCGCTCCAGACCACCACCACCTCCGCGCCGGCATTCTTGGCGCGCAGCAGGTCGGGCGAGGTATCCTGCGCGTTGGCGTCGATCACGCCATGATAGACCACCTTGGCGCCGGCCTTCTCGAAATTCGCCACCGAAGCGCCGACCGCGGTGGTGCCGTAGCCAGTATTGTCCCCGAGCACGGCGACGGACTTGGCCTTGAGAACGTTGAGGCAGTAATTCCGGTTAGCCTCGTCCCACTGCGTGTTGCTCGGCGACAACCGGAATGCGTTGGGGTATGTCTGCGGGTTGATTAGCCGATCGACCACGCCGATCGTCAGGTTTGGCACCTTGAAGCGGGCCAGGATCGGGGTCGTCGCCAGCGATTCGCCGGAGTTGGTGGGTCCGAAGACGGCAGTGACCTTGGTTCGCGAGGCCATCTCGGTGGCGGCGTTCACCGCCTTCGTCGGATCACCCTGGGTATCGCGCGTGACGACCTCGATCTTGCGTCCCTTCACCCCACCGGACGCATTGATCTTGTTCACCGCGTACAGAACGCCGCGGTTGTAGCCAATTCCGGGCGCGGAGTTGGCGCCGGTCAGTGCCGCCAGCCAGCCGAAGCGGATCGGGGTTGTGTCGGCGATCGCCGGGTGAGCCAAACCCGTTGCGGCGAGCGCACCGGCGGACCCAAGTGCGAACGTGCGGCGCGTAAGTGCCATCTGAAAATGCCCCATTCCATGATGCGAGGGGAAGAACACGGTCTTACAGGGCACCCGCTATCGGGGCTTCTGTCAATGCTTCCCGCACAGTGCGCGCATGCTCGCGAGGGCTTCGCCGGAAATGGGCCGGTTCACGCGAAAATCTCGCCGAGGCGACGGATCGAGGCGAGCGCCTTCTCCTGCTCGAGCCCCGGCCACTGCACCCTCATGATGAAATGGTTGACCCCCAGCCGCTCCTGCCAGCGCGCGATCTCCTCCTTTACCGAGACCTTGTCGCCGATGATGAAGCGGTCGCGCGCGAGTTCGTCGAACGTCATGCTGGCGGTCGGGCTTTCCATACCCCAGGCGGCGTAGGAGCTGTATTTGTACTCCAGCGCGGCGCGGCATTCCGCGAACGCCGTGGCGTGGCTTGTCCCCACGTAGCATTCCCGCGCGATCGGGAACTCCTCTGGCTGCTTGCCGGCCTCGCTGAGCGCGTCGCGATAGACGCGCATCAGCGGCTCTGTTGCGCCGAGCGTGGTGGCGTTGGCGATCAGCCAGGCATCCCCGATGCGCGCGGCGCGCTTCACCGCGGCCTCCACCAGCCCCGCCACCCACACCGGCGGCCCGCCCGGACGCAGCGGCTTCAGGCTGATGCCGTGGTCCTTCACCGAATAGAACCGGCCCTCAAACGTCACCTTGTCCTCGGTCCACAGCCGGCGCATGAGCCGGATGCTCTCGGAGAATCGCGGCGCGCGCTCCTTCAGCGATACGCCGAAGGCATCGAACTCGCCCGCGCGATAGCCCAGCCCAGCGCCGAGCACGAACTTCCCCCCGCTCAGAACATCGAGCGTCGCCGCCTCCTCGGCCACATGCACCGGGTTCAGGAGCGGCAGCAGCAGGATGTTGCCGCCGATCGTCATGCCCTGCGCCTCGCGCAGCAGATAGGCCATCATCGGCGTGATCTGCAGCATCTGGAGGGGCGCGGTCAGGTAATGGTGGGGGAACAGGAGCGAGGCGAAGCCCGACTGGCGTGCGACCCGCACCTGCTCCACCAGCTCCGGAATGCGCGCGGCGACGTAGTTGCCTTCCGGGAACTGGGTGTTGATGAACATGCCGATCTTCATGGTCGCATCCTCGGGACGGAGATCCCGGCAGGGCCGCGCGGTTCGATCTCACGTCCGATTTCGAGCGAGGCCTGCCGCTGCCCAGTGTGGCGGAAAAAGTGACGGCGGGCAAAAACGCAGGCACCGGCTATGCAGCCGGCCGCACTTACCGCGGCTTGAGCGGCGTAACGTCCTTGGTGGTGGTCACCAGTCGTTACCAGCAATGGCGTCGCGCGGTGCCATGGCAGTCGCGGCCCTAGCACCACAGATGCAAAGCACGTTCAGGGTGCCCTAGGGACGTTTTGCAGCAGCAAGCTTGCCGCCGCGATCCGGGCCGCGCTGGGCGCCTGGGCTGTGAGTGGCGCCGCGATCGGCATTGGCCGACAGACGCTGGCCGATCGGACATGGCTCGCAACGGCGAGATTGCTGGTGGCATTGGGCATATCGATCTCCGCAGCCCGCCTCGCTACGCTGTCGACCATCGTCTCTCGGAGCTCTGCCTCATGCCCCATCCGTCCGCATGGGCCGCCATTGGCGGTGCCACTAGCCCCAGCTTTTCCCGCGACGGCACGAGGCTGTTCCACCTTCGCGGCGCCGGCCTGCCGCAGGTTTGGGAGCTGACCCTGGCGAGTGGGGAGAGCCGGCAGCTGAGTTGGCATGACGAAAAGGTGGCGTTCCTGCGCCGTGCGCCGAAAGATGATCGCTTGGTCTGGGGAATAGATGCGGGGGGTGATGAGCGCCAGCAGCTCTGGCTTTTTGACCATTCGGGCGAGGTTCGGCCGCTGACCTCCGCGCCCAGCGTCATCCACGATTTCGGCGCTTTCGCGCCGGAGGACGACCGGATCGCATTCGCCGCCAACGACCGATCAGAGAGCGGGTTCGACGTCTCGATCCTGGACCTCGCCACCAGCGCCCGAAAGCGTCTGACGCAGGGAAACGGCCAGTGGTCGGTCATGAATTGGAGCCCGGCGGGCGACCGGATCGTCGTGCTCGAGGATCGCAGCAGCAGCGATCAGTCGCTGCATCTTGCGGACGTCGGAACCGGCGCGCTCAAGGAGATCCCTCGCACCGGCCTCACGCGCTACGCCGCCGTGCGCTTCGCCTCTGACGGCAACTCCGTGCTTGCGATCACCGATCAAGGCGGCAACGACTTCTTGCGCCTATGCCGCATCGATCCCGAAACGGGCGCGGCCGAGCCGGTATTCGCGCCCCAAAACCGCGACGTCGAAGCTTGGGCTTTGTCGCCTGACGAGAAGCTGCTCGCCACCATCGAGAACGACCGCGGCTACGCAGTCTTGCGCGTGGGCGGCCCTGGTGAGGATCGCTTGCCGGTCGAAGGCCTGCCGCGCGGCGTGGTCAACGACCTCGCTTGGTCGGCCGACAGTACCCGCCTCGCCTTCTCTGTCCAGGCCCCAACGGTGCCAGCCGGCCTCTGGATTTGGAACGCAGCGACTCGCGGGGCGCGGCCGGTCTGGCAGCCCAATTCGATGGCCGAAGCTGGTATCGACCCGGGATGTTTCAGGGACATGGAGCTGGTTTCCTGGACCGCGGAGGACGGCACCGAAATTCCCGGCTGGCTCGCCCGGCCGGCAGCCCTGCCGCCACCAGGTGGCTACAGGTCGGTCATTTGGGTCCATGGCGGTCCCGCGTCGCAGACACGGACCAATTTCCGTCCTGACATTCAGATGCTGCTTGCCCAGCGATATGCGGTCCTCATGCCGAATGTCCGCGGCAGCACCGGCTATGGCCGCGCCTGGATGGAAGCGGATGACCGCAGCAACCGCGGCATCGCGATTGCCGACCTCGTTGCTGGCCGGCATTGGCTCGCCGCGCAGCCCGGCATCAACCCGGAGCGCATCGGCATCATGGGCCAGTCCTATGGCGGTTGGGCCGTCCTCGCCGCGATCACCCAGCATCCAAAGCTCTGGCGCGCGGCGGTCAGCTACTACGGCATCACCGACTGGTTCACCCTGCTGCGCGATACCGGGCCGTGGCGTCGCGATCATCGGGCGCGCGAGTACGGGTTTCCCGGCCGCGACGATGCCGTGCTGGAGGCCCAGTCACCGATCCGCAAAGTGAGCGCCATAGCCGCGCCCCTGCTGATGGCGCATGGCGATCGCGACCCGCGGGTTCCGATGAGCCAGAGCGAGCAGTTCGCGCAGGCGATGGCGAGGCACAACAAGCCGGTCCGCTATGAGCGTTTCACTCATGCGGGCCATGGATTCATCCGCTCCGACCATGGGCGACGGATCTACACCGCAGTTGCCGAGCACTTCGCCGTCCATCTTTGAGTGAAAGGGGACCCACGATGCGCCTCCCGCCTCACACCCATCGTCCGCTGATCATGGGCCGCCGCGGTGCCGTCGGATCGAACCACCCGCTCGCAACGCAGGCGGGGCTCGACGTGCTTCGGGCGGGCGGTAACGCAGCCGATGCGACTGTCGCGATCTCGCTCGCTCTCGGCGTGGTTGAGCCAATGATGTCCGGGCTCGGCGGGGATGGGTTCTATCACATCCATCTTGCCGCCACCGGCGCCACCTTCGTTTATAACGGAACCGGCGGAGCGCCGGCATCGGCAACGCCGGATGCGTTCGGGCGGGGAATCGACGTTTACGGCCCGCGCAGCGTTTCCGTGCCGGGTTCGCTCGGCGGGATCGCGGCGCTGCACCGGGCGCACGGATCCAAGGCATGGGGAGAACTTGTTGCTCCTGCAATAACCCTTGCACGGGATGGGTTCGCCACAACCCGCCACTACGCCCGCTATGCAGCCGACAACCTCGCCCAGCTCCGTGCCGATCCTGCAAGTGCTGGGACGTTCCTGCGTGACGGTGCGGCGCCGCCGCTGGCGACAATCATCACCCAGCCAGCGCTTGCCCGCACGCTGGAAGAGATCGCCACCGACGGAGCGGCGACATTCTACAGCGGCAAGCTCGCGACGCATCTGGTTGCTGGCATGGCGCAACGTGGAGTGCCGATCAAAGCCGCGGAACTCGCGCGCTATGAGCCGGAGGTGCAGTCGCCGATTTCGGTCACCTATCGCGGATGGGAAGTGCGGCAGACGCCCCCCAATTCCACCGGCTTCACAATGCTACAGATGCTGCGCATCGCTGAGCGCTTCGATCTCGCCGCGTTGTCGCCGGCGGATCGCGTCCACGTGCTTGTCGAGGCGAAGAAGCGCGCCTTTATCGACCGCGAGCAGGTACGGCACCGACCCGCACGTCGGGTCCGTGCCACTTGCGCGGCTGCTGTCCGACGATGTTGCCGATGCGCATGCCGCCGCGATCGATATGCGGCGTGCCGCCGAGATCCCGCTGAACAATCCGCCCATGACTGGCGGCGACACGACTTATTTCTGCGTCGTGGACGCGGCGGGCAACGCGGTCTCTGCGATCCAGAGTCTTAACTCGGCGTTCGGATCCGGCGTAATGGCGGGCGATACGGGCGTGCTGCTGAATAACCGCATGGCGTACTGGCACTTGGCGGAGGGCCACGCCAATCGCCTCGCGCCGGGCAAGCGCGTCCGTCACACGATGAACGCGCCGATGGTGTTTTGCGATGGCGTTCTCTGGGGCGTGCTGGGCACGCCGGGCGCCGACCATCAAGTGCAGGTGAACCTGCAGGCGGTATGCGCCATGCTGGACCTCGGCGCCGATCCGCAGACGGCGCTGGAGATGCCGCGCTGGAGCAGCAGCCAGCCCGGCCAGGGCGCGAACTGGCCGCATGAAGGCGACGGTCGGCTCACCATCGAACGCGACTTCGGCGACGACGTACTGGCGGATCTCGAAGCGCGTGGTCACCGACTGGCGCCCGTCGCGCATTTGGAAGGTCCATGCTCCCTGCAGGCGATCCGGCTGTTGCCGAACGGCGTGCGCGCGGCCGCCTCCGACCCACGGCGCGACGGTTGGGCGGGGGCGTTCTAAGTGAACGACGCAAGGGCGGATCGCAGGATTCCGGGCACAATGTACAGGCCGACCTCGGCCACTCTGGCAAGATGCGCGGCCAGCGCCTCGACCCCGGCTGGCGCTTCGCAATAGGGCGCCTCCAGCCAGCCCTGGCGGCTTTCGACCATGCCCGTGCAATGCAAGGCAGCTCCGGCGACCCGCCCCGCCAGCCGGCGATCAGCGCCTCATACGCGGCACGAAATCAGACCGCGAAGTGGTGGCGACAGTTCATACGGAATCCGTCGACGAGCGCGACTCTCATGACCTCCCTGCGACAACGTTGATCGGTGTCAGGACCGCGTTGCCCGCGCTGGCGAAACCCAAGCGAACCGCACTTCCGTCATCCAATAGGATCGAGAATGACCACCGGAATCTCGCGCTCCGTCTTGCTCTGATAGTCAGCGTAGGGTGGCCAAAACTTGAGGGCTTCCTTCCACAACCGCGCGCGCTCCTCGCCTGCTGCAGTCCTGGCGCGAGCCTTGATGCGAGTCGTGCCCACCTGCACCCCAACCTCAGGATTGGCCAGGAGATTGCGATACCAACCCGGATGGTCCGGCGCCCCGCCTTTCGAAGCGACCACAAAATAGCTGTCGCCGGTCTGGCCGTAAAACAGAGGAAAGACGAACTTATCCCCAGATCTACGCCCAATCGTCGTGAGCAGCAGCGAGGGCACGGTCATCTTGGAATAGCCCGGCGGTGTGATCGTGAACATATGCCCGTCCGTGCCGCCGCTGGAGAGATATTGTTTGGCATGGTCTTGCATCCAGCTCGGCAAATTCGGTGCTAGCTTCGCCTCGTTCATGACTCAACCCTTTCGTTGAAATGGGAGAGCATATTGGCTCCGGTCCCGCTGCGCCACCGCGCGGACTCCCATTCGGTATGACACGCGGACGTCCGTCCAGAGAGTGTTCGCTCCCGGTTCCCTTCCCTGCTCCAGTGCCTCCAGTCGACCCGCTCTCCGCCTGTTCCGGATCGGCTAAAAGGGCCAGCTTCCGCCAGGGTTTTGCGGTGCAGGCTTGATACTGCGTATACGGAGACTTACGCCAGCGTGCCGGCCCGGAAGTGGCAATCCGTTCGCCTTTCCAGTTGCACCCTCGAACCGGCCTTCGCTTCGGGCCTAAGCGTCCACGGCGCTGTCCGAGGCTGCTCGAAGGTGGCACCTACGGCTAGTTGCCCCGCAGCCGAATCTCGGCAAGGTCGCAGGCTTCAGGACGCCCGTGGGCAACGCCCTCGATCGTGTCGGCCATACGCGCGATGGTTTGCGAAAACTGGGATTGCCCGCCCAGCTGCCTCTTCTGCCTGGCCTCGCGCCAGGCCCTCCGGCCTGGCGCGCGTCGCCGCCGCCGATCGAGGGCGGGGAGGTCGTGCGGTCGGACGCGTCCGGCTTCGGCCTCGCTTTCGACGAAGCGGCGCTCGGAAGTTCCGGGTCGGCTGCCGGATGCGCGGCTACAGGCTCGCGACCTGCCGCGGGTCGGGGCGGATCACGGCGCAGGGGGTCCGGTGCTTTTCCAAGGCGCCGCACGAGCTGGACGCCTCGCCGGCGGTCAGCCCGATCACTTGGGCTCTCCAGGCGCTGCGGCCGTGGATGCGGGCGCGCTCGACATGCGCATCGCCGGCCTCGGTCGTCTGACGGGCGTGGGCGGCGGCGATACGCGCCGCCCGCTCGTTGCCGAAGCTGCCGACCTGGATGCCCCAGTGCGGGATCGCGGCCGGGCGGAGCTGGATCACCGGCCGCAGGCGCGGTTCGGGCCGGCGCTCGGGCTCGGCGGCGCGGGCCGAGCCGATCAGGCTCGGGAAGTGGCTTGCCCGCGCGGTCATGGTCGGCCGCTCGTTCACCGGCACGCCCTCTTGCGTGAAGCCGGCGTTGAGCAGCGTCGCCATGTGCGCGTCGCGCTCGCCATTGGTGGCGCAGCCCAGCTCCACCCCGACGAGGCGCGTGCCGCCGCGCATGGCGCTCGTGACCAGGTTGTGGCCCGAGGCGACTGTGTAACCGGTCTTCAGCCCATCCGCGCCCGGGTACGATTTCAGCATGTTGTCGTGGTTGAAGATCACCTGGCCGTGGAAGACGAAACGCGGGGTGCTGAAATAGTGGTAATAGCCCGGAAAATCGGCGACCAGCCGTCGCGCGAGCAGCGCGAGATCGCGCGCGGTGGTCCAGGCGTCGGGGTCGGGCAGGCCGGAGGCATTGGTGAAGGTGCTGCGGCTCATGCCGAGCGCACGCGCGCGCAGCGTCATGAGTTGGGCGAAGCGCGTCTCGCTGCCGCCGCCCAGCATCTCGCCGAGCGCGGCGGCCGCGTCATTGGCCGAGCGGGTGACGATGCCCATGATCGCCTGTTCGACGGTGATCCTCGTGTCCGGCGTCAGGCCGAGCTTGGTCGGCTCCATCGCGGCGGCATGCTCGGTGACGGGCACCTCGTCGTCCAGTCCGACCCGCCGGTCGCGCAGCGCTTCGAACGTCAGATACAAGGTCATCAGCTTGGCGAGACTGGCCGGATGGCGGGGGGCGTCGGGACTGGCCTGCTCCAGTACCGCGCCGGTCTGCGCATCCACGACGATCGCGGCGTAGCGGTCCGAGCCGATCTGCGCCGCCGCTTGTCGCGATCCGAAGGTCAGACCGAGGGCAGCCAGCGCCAAGGGAACCGCCAGAGGGACCGCACGCAGGATCATGCGGGAGTGGCGCCGCCAAGCTGCCATTTCTGTCGCTCTCCCGGGTTGAGGGCGCAAACTTACGAACCCCGCGACGCCTCTGTCCAGCGCGGAATGAACGGAAAAGGAAATTTTCTAACGGCTTAACCGGCGGTGCTGCGGGCCGATCCCGGAATCGGCGGCGCACCAGCTTTTTGTGCGCTGCACAAGAAACCTCTTGATGACCGCGCCGAGTGATCCTATCTACCGGGCATGCTGCAATGCAGCATGACGATCCGGTGAGCCTGCTGCTTCGGGGCGCGGTGATCGGGCGTGTCGACCGGGGCAGCTTGAGGGAGTGAATGGATGACGATCAAGACAAAGCTGGAGGAGCAGGCGGCCGCCGCCACCGCGAGCGCGCCGGCCGCGCTTGCGGCGGGGTTGGGGACCATACCGCTCGCGGGCCAGGGGGCAGTGCAAGGGGCGGTCCAGGCGGCCCATGGAGCCACGCAGGAAGCCGTCCAGGCGACAGCCAATGCCGCGAGCACGGGGATGAACCGCACCGTTGCGGCCATGAACGACAGTATGACGCAAACCGCGGCCGGCTTGAAGCAGACGCAGGCACGCATGAACGAAGGGATGAGCAAGGCAATGAAGACCGCTGAAGAATTTGTGGCGTTCGGCCAGGGCAATTTTGAGGCGCTGGTGAAGTCGGGCCAGATTTGGGCCGCCGGCATGCAGGATCTTGGCAAGCAGGTCGCCGCGACCGCGCAGGCCCAGTTCGAGGAGACGGTCTCCGCGTTCAAGGCGATCGCCGGCGCCAAGTCGGTGAAGGACGCCCTCGACGTTCAGGCCACCCTGGCGCGCACCACGATGGAGAAGGCGCTGGCCGAGTCCGGTCGGTTCACCGAGACCTCGATGAAGCTGACCGAACAGGCGCTCGCGCCCGTGACCGCGCGCGCGAGCGTCGCCGTCGAGAAGTTCGGCCGCGCTGGCTGAGCGCCTCCGTCCATCTAGACCGACCAAGCCCCGGGTGGCGTTCGCCCGGGGCTTTTTTATGCCCATCACGAGGCCCAAGCATCTTCCGGCTGGCCCGTGCGTCGACGAAGCCAGCAATGCCCTTTTATCCGGCCCGGACCTTCCGATATGCTTCAACCCTGGAAGACCGGACGCGACGGGCGTGAATGGCGCGGAACCTGACGATGAGCGACAATGACAAGCGGGGGGGCGGCGAGGGGACCAACACGGGTGTGGTGGTCAAGGCGCGCCCGAAGACCCGCAAGCCGGCCATGTACAAGGTCCTGATGCTGAACGATGATTACACCCCGATGGAATTCGTCGTGCATGTGCTGGAGCGGTTTTTTCAGAAGACGCGGGAGGAGGCGACGCGCATCATGCTGCACGTGCATCGCCGCGGCGTCGGCGTCTGTGGGGTATTCACCTACGAGGTGGCCGAGACCAAGGTCACCCAGGTGATGGACCTCGCCCGGCAGAACCAGCATCCTCTGCAGTGCACGATCGAGAAGGAATGATCGCCCCGCCCGCCGCCTTCCCCCAATCTGTCGACTGTGACCGAGCGCGTTAGGAGCGTCGCCATGCTATCACGGAACCTCGAACAGACGCTGCACCGCGCCCTCTCGCTCGCCAGCGACCGCCGCCATGAATACGCCACCCTCGAACACCTCCTCCTCGGCCTGACCGACGACACCGACGCCGCCACCGTGCTGCGCGCCTGCGGGGTCGATCTCGACAAGCTGCGCGCCGATCTGGGCGAGTTCCTCGACAAGGACCTCGCCGGCCTGGCAACCGACCGCCCCGGCGATCCCAAGCCCACCGCCGGCTTCCAGCGCGTCGTCCAGCGCGCCGCCATCCACGTCCAGTCGTCAGGCCGCGACGAGGTCTCCGGCGCCAACGTCCTGGTCGCCCTGTTCTCCGAGCGCGAATCCCACGCCGTCTATTTCCTCCAGCTTCAGGACATGACCCGGCTCGACGCCGTCAACTTCATCAGCCACGGCATCGCCAAGGCCCCCGGTCGCACCGCCCAGCGCCCGGTCACGGGCGCCAACCCCAACGAGCCGCATCACGAGCAGGAACGCGAGGAGAAGCCCGGCCGGCGCAACCAGGACGCGCTGTCGAACTACTGTGTCAACCTCAACAAGAAGGCGATGGCCGGCAAGATCGACCCGCTGATCGGCCGAGAGGCGGAGATCGAACGCACCATCCAGATCCTCTGTCGGCGTACCAAGAACAACCCGCTCTATGTGGGCGATCCCGGCGTCGGCAAGACCGCCATCGCCGAGGGCCTGGCCAAGCGCATCGTCGAGGGCGACGTCCCCGAAGTGCTCGCCAAATCGACCATCTTCGCCCTCGACATGGGCGCCCTGCTCGCCGGCACCCGCTACCGCGGCGACTTCGAGGAACGCCTCAAGGCCGTGGTCTCCGAACTGGAGAACCATCCCGGCGCCATCCTCTTCATCGACGAGATCCACACCGTCATCGGCGCCGGCGCCACGTCGGGCGGCGCGATGGACGCGTCGAACCTCCTCAAGCCCGCGCTCGCGTCGGGCACGCTGCGCTGCATCGGCTCCACCACCTACAAGGAGTTCCGCAACTACTTCGAGAAGGACCGCGCGCTGGTCCGGCGCTTCCAGAAGATCGACGTCAACGAGCCCTCGCTCGAAGACACCGTCAAAATCCTGCGCGGCCTGAAGGCGAACTACGAGAAGCACCACAAGGTGCGCTACACCGACGAGGCGATCCGCGCCGCGGTCGACCTCTCGGCCAAATACATCAACGACCGCAAGCTGCCCGACAAGGCGATCGACGTCATCGACGAGGTGGGCGCCTCCCGGATGCTGCTGCCCGAGCACAAGCGCCGCAAGACCGTCACCTTAAAGGACGTCGAGGAGATCGTCGCGAAGATCGCGCGCATTCCCCCGAAATCGGTCTCCGCCGACGACAAGGAGACGCTGCGCAACCTCGAACGCGACGTCAAGGCGATGGTGTTCGGCCAGGACCGCGCGATCGAGTCGCTCGCCGCGGCGATCAAGCTCTCGCGCGCCGGCCTGCGCGACCCGGAGAAGCCGATCGGCAACTACCTCTTCTCCGGCCCCACCGGGGTCGGCAAAACGGAGGTCGCCCGCCAGCTCGCCTCCGTGCTGGGGATCGAGCTGATCCGCTTCGACATGTCCGAGTACATGGAGCGCCACAGCGTCAGCCGCCTCATCGGCGCGCCTCCCGGTTATGTCGGCTTCGACCAGGGCGGCTTGCTGACCGATGCGATCGACCAGCACCCGCACGCCGTGCTGCTGCTCGACGAGATCGAGAAGGCGCATCCCGACCTGTTCAATATTCTCCTCCAGGTGATGGACCACGGGAAGCTCACCGATCACAACGGCAAGACGGTCGATTTCCGCAACGTCATCCTCATCATGACCACCAATGCGGGCGCCGCCGACCTCGCCCGCGCCTCCATCGGCTTCGGGCGCGACACGCGGGTCGGCGAGGACGACGAGGCGGTCAAGCGCCTGTTCACCCCGGAGTTCCGCAACAGGCTCGACGCCATCGTTGGCTTCGCCGGCCTGACGCCCGAAGTGGTCGGGCGCGTGGTCGAGAAGTTCGTCATGCAGCTCGAGGCCCAGCTGGCAGACCGCAACGTGACCATCGAGCTCTCCTCGGCCGCCAAGGAGTGGCTGGCCGAGCGCGGCTACGACCCGCTGTACGGCGCGCGCCCGCTGGCGCGGGTCATCCAGGAGCACGTCAAGAAGCCGCTGGCCGAGGAGCTGCTGTTCGGCAAGCTGGTGCGCGGCGGCGGGGTGAAAGTGACGCTGAAAGACGGCAAGCTCGACTTCGAGATCGCCGAGGCCGCGCTGCCGGCCCTGCCGAAGCCCGACGAGGACGGCGGCGACGGGTCGAACGCCGAGCAGGAGAGCGTGGAGTAACACCCTCACCCGAGTCCCCCCCCCGGACCAAGCCTGGCATCCGCGCTCTCTCCCGCAGGCGGGAGAGGTCAAGAAAAGAACGCGTCCCCCAAGGCGGGTAAGGGTCTTACTGGTTGCAGATCATGCCGCTCTGGGCAGCCGCGGCGCTGCCCGCCGCGGCGTTCGGTCCCTCTGAGCAGAGGTCGAACTCGTGCCCGGTGCGCTCCGAAGGATCGCGGTAGATGTATTGGTGGTTCCAGGGATCGACCGGAACCGTGTCGGCCTTGAGATAGGGGCCGTTCCAGTTTTCCACACCTGCCGGCTGGGTGACCAGCGCGACCAGTCCCTGCTCGGTGGTCGGGTAGGAGCCGACGTCGAGCTTGTAGAGATCAAGGACCGAGGAGATGCGCTCGATCGACTGCTTGGCGATCGAGAGGCGCGCGCCGCCAAGTTGGCGCAACACGGCCGGCGCGACGAGGCCGATCAGCAGGCCCAGGATCGCCACGACGACAAGGATTTCCAGCAACGTGAATCCGGCGTCGCGAACCGTGCGCGTCTCTTTCTTGCTCATTTAACTCCGTCGGCGATGCACCCCGGCATTTTAGAACGGCGCTACCCGAAGCGGAAGCATCTCGCGACGTTGCCCCGCCTCGTCCGGCCTGGATAGGATCGGCCGATGGCCATTCCCTACCTCACATGCATGGCGCTGGTGGCGTCGTTGTATCATCTGCCCCCGCGCGTCCTGCCGGCGATCCAGTTGGTCGAGGGCGGGCGGATGGGGCTGGTGCATCCGAATGCCGACGGGTCCGACGATCTCGGCGTAATGCAGGTCAACACGGTCTGGGTGCCGGCGCTGGCCCGCTACACGGGATTGGCGGAGCCGGTGATCCGGACCCGCCTGCTCGACGACGCGTGCTTCAACATAGCCGCCGCCGGCGCGATCATGGCGACCTATCTCGCGGAGGAGCACGGCAACCTGATGCCGGCGGTCGGCGACTACCATTCCCACACGCCGGGGCTGAACCAGATGTATCAGATCCAGGTGCTCGCCGCCGCGCGCGCGCTGTTCGTCCGCCCCGGTGTAGGACTGGCCGGTTCAGCCCGGCCCCGCGGCTAGCCAGACAAGCCACAGCGCCAGTGCGAGGCAGGTGCCGAACGGCAGCCTCGTGGTGCGGCTGAGCCGGCGTCCCGCCAGCCAGAGCAGGGCGGCGAGGCCGAGGCCGGCGAGTGCCGCGAGCAAAAGCACGGTCGGCAGCGCGGCGAGCCCGGCCCAGGCGCCACAGGCCGCGAACAGCTTGGCATCGCCCGCGCCCAACCCCTCGCGCCCGCGCAGCCGGCGATAGCCGGCATTGAGCAGCCGCAGCCCCACATAGCCTACGATCGCGGCCGTCGCGTGATCGACGATCGCGGGGCGATCCAGCAGCCAGGTCGCGACCAGCCCCGCCACCACCAGCGGCAAGGTCAGCGCGTCGGGAAGGCGGAAGCGCTCCCAGTCGATCCAGGCCAGCGCCAGCAGGGTCCAGCCCAGGACGCAGCCGGCCCACATCCAGACGGGATCACCTCCGTACCAGGCGGCGCTGAGAGCAACCAGGGTCGCGGCGATCTCCACGGCCGGATGGAACACCGCGATCGGCGCACGGCAGGTTCGACAACGACCGCGCAACGCCAGCCAACTCACGAGCGGTACAAGATCCCACGGAGCCAGGGCGCGCCCGCAGTTCTCGCATATCGAGCGCCCCAGCAGCAGCGGCCGGTGATCGGGCAGTCGGCGGATTACGACGCCGAGGAAGCTGCCGACGAACGGCGCGGCCAGCACCGGCCATAGCCAAACGGCAAGAGGAGGGGCCACGATCGCGCTCACGCCAATTCGCCAATTTGTCCCGCTGTGCCATGCTATGGGATAGCGCGACAATGATGGACGCCACCCCAGCCCTGACGCACGGCCCAACCGGCCCCGACCTCCCGCCCATCGAACGCCTGGCCGCGTTCCTGGTCGAGACCGGCCAGTGCGACGCCCGCACGATCGAGCGCGGCCGGCGGGTGGGGGTGGAAACCGGGCAGCGGCTGGACCGCGTGCTGCTCCAGCTTGGGCTGATCAGCGAGCGCGGGCTCGCCGAGGCGCTCGCCGCGATCTTCGGCGTGCCGCTGGCCCGGCCCGAAGATTATCCGACCGACGAGCCGCTGCTGGCGGATCGGCTGCCGGCGCGGTTCCTGCGCGGCGCGCGCGCCATGCCGCTGACCGAGGCTGCCGGCACGGTGCTGGTCGCCGTGGCCGACCCGCTGGACGAGTTCATCCCCTCGGCCATCTCCGCCGCGATCGGCCGGCCCGTCGCACTGGCCGTCGCGGTCGGGATCGAGCTGGAAGCCGCCTTCGCGCGCCTCTATCGGGAATCCGACCCCGAAGCCGGAACTCAAGGCGCCCCCGAGACCGAGGGCGAGCCGACCGAGGAGGACGCCGAACGCCTCAAGGATTTGGCGAGCGAGGCGCCGGTGATCCGTTTGGTCAACCAGATCATCGCCACCGCCGTCGAGACCCAGGCCTCCGACATCCACATCGAGCCGTTCGAGGACCGGCTGCGCGTACGCTACCGCTACGACGGCCTGCTGCACGAAGCCGACAGCCCGGCCCCGCGCCTCGCGCCGGCCATCGTCTCGCGCATCAAGATCATGGCGAAGCTCGACATCGCCGAGCGGCGCCTGCCGCAGGATGGGCGGGTCAAGCTGGCGGTCCGCGGCCACGAGACCGATTTCCGCGTCTCCACCGTCCCGACCCTGCACGGCGAAACCGTCGTGCTGCGCGTGCTGGACCGCAGCGCGATGGTGTTCGAATACGCAAGGCTCGGCCTGCCGCCTCCGGTGATCGAGCGACTGACCAAGGCGCTGCAACTGCCGAACGGCATCGTGCTGGTGACGGGACCCACCGGCAGCGGCAAGACGACGACTTTGTACACGGGCTTGCAGTCGCTGAACGCGACGAGCCGCAAGGTCGTGACGGTGGAAGACCCGATCGAGTATCAATTGACGGGCATCAACCAGGTGCAGGTGAAGCCGCAGATCGGCCTGACCTTCGCGCGCCTGCTGCGCTCCATCCTGCGCCAGGATCCGGACGTGATCATGGTGGGCGAGATCCGCGACCTGGAGACGGCGCAGATCGCGGTGCAGGCGGCGCTGACCGGACACCTCGTGCTCTCCACCCTGCACACCAACTCCGCCGCTGCCACCATCACGCGGCTGCGCGACATGGGTGTGGAGCATTATCTGCTCACGGCCGTGCTGCGCGGCGTGCTCGCCCAGCGCCTGGTGCGCCGGCTCTGCCTGCGTTGCCGGCGGGAGGAGGCGGTGCTTCCGGCAGTCGTCGAGAAATTCGAGCTGGACCGCCTGACGCCGCGGCGACCGATCACGCTGTGGCACCCGGTCGGCTGCGCGCAGTGCCGGCAGACCGGCTATCGTGGGCGGCTCGCGGTGGCGGAATTCCTGCAACCGAGCGAGGCCATTGAACGGCTGATCTTCGCCGGGGCGGAACATATCGAGATCGAGCGGGCGGCGGTCGCGGCGGGCATGGTGCCGATCTTCCGGGCGGGGCTGGAGGCGGCGCTGGAGGGCCTGACCACGCTCGAGGAGCTGGACCGCAGCATCCGGGCGGAGGTCTGAGCGTGCCGGCTTTCCGCTACAAGGCGATCGGCGCCGGCGGCGAGGTCACCACCGGCGTGATGGACGCCGCGAGCGAGGCGGCGGTGATCGAGCGGCTGCGGCGCGCCGGCAGCATCCCGGTCCGCGCCGAGCCGGCCAACAGCGCGGCCCGCACCTTGCTGCCCGGCCTGCTCAATTTTCAATTTTCGGGCCGAAGAGGGCTGTCGAAACCGGAGATCGCGGGCCTGACGCGGGAGCTGGCGATCATGCTGACCGCCGGCCAGGATATCGACCGCGCGCTCCGCTTCCTGGCCGAGACCGCGCCGAACGCGCGGGTTCGCGGCGTGATCGGGGCCTTGCGCGACGCGGTGCGCGACGGCAGCCCGCTGGCGACCGCGCTGGCGCAGGAGGGCCGCAGCTTTTCGCGCCTCTATGTCGGGATGGTGCGCGCCGGTGAATCGGGGGGCCAGCTCGCTGCGACCTTGGAGCGCCTGGCGTTGATGCTGGAGCGCCAGCGGAGCCTCGCGGCGACCGTCACCTCGGCGATGATCTATCCCTGTCTGCTGCTGGTGGCCGCGATCGGGTCGATCGCGCTGCTGCTGACCGACGTGCTGCCGCAGTTCGTGCCGCTGTTCGAGCAGAACGGGGTGGCGATGCCGCGCCCGACCCAAATCCTGATCGCGCTCGGCGGCACCGTCTCATCCTATGGGCTGGTTGGACTGCTGCTGTTCGTGCTGCTGGGGCTGCTCGCGCGGCAGGCGCTCACCCGGCCCGGCCCGCGCCTCTGGGCCGATCGCACCATGCTTCGTCTGCCGGTGATCGGCAGGCTGACGCGCGAGGTGCTGGCCGCGCGGTTCACCCGCACGCTCGGTACGCTCACCATCAACGGGGTCGCGCTCATCTCGGCGCTCGGCATCGTGCGCGACGCGATCGGCAATAGGGCGGCGGTCGCGGCGGTGGAGCGAGCCATCGCCAGCGCCCGCAACGGCGCCGGCCTCGCCGGGCTGGAGGAGCGCGAGGTGTTTCCCACGCGCACCATCCACCTACTGCGGTTGGGCCAGGAAACCGCCCAGCTGGGGGAGATGGCGCTCCGCGCAGCCGACATCCACGAGGAGGAGGTCCGCATCCGCGCGCAGCGCCTGGTTTCGCTGCTCGTGCCGGTGATCACCATCGCGATGGGCCTCGCCGTGGCGGGGATCGTGAGTTCCCTGCTGCTCGCGATGCTGAGCCTGAACGATCTGGCGAACTGAGTGCGCCGGCGAAGGGAAGCGGGCTTCACGCTCCTGGAGATCCTCGTGGTGCTGGCCGTGATCGGGCTGGCGCTCGGCATCTTCGTCTCGCGTGGCCCGATGCGCAGCCCGACCCTGGAGGTTCGCGCGGCGGCGAGCGAGATCGTGCAGGCGCTTCGGGGGGCGCGCGCCCGCGCGATCGCGGCCGACCGGCCGGTGGCGTTCGTGATGGACGCGGCGCGCCACCAGTATCGGATCGAGGGCGAACCCCCGCAGGCCTTCCCCGCCGCGCTGAGCGTCTCTCTCACAGCTCCGGCCGGGGCGATCCGCTTCGCTCCCGACGGAAGCTCCTCGGGTGGACGAATTGCGCTTGCCGATGGCGGGCACGCGACGGTGGTGAGCGTGGATTGGCTGACGGGGCGGGTCAGGATGTCGGAAGAACCGACGCGCTGAGCGCGGTCACTGCCAATGCGCGGGCCGCCACACGTACTGCCCCGTGCGCGGCGAGAACTGCCAATGGCCGGGAACGTAGTGCCCATAGCCGGGTCGGCGCGCCACGTAGCGCCCACCGACCCACACGTAGCGGACGCCGTTCCAATGCCAGTGTCCCGGCTCCAAGACGTAGCCACCTCCCGGCGGCGGCGGAATCCGCTCGTAGCGTGGCGGCGGGATCGGCGGGTAGGCCGGTTGGGCCAACGCCGCGCCGCTGCCGGACGCAGCGAGGCCGAGGATAAGCGCCGGGGCGAGAATCCGTTTCATGTTTCGCAGTCCTGCTAATCGCCGAATCGGAGTAGCGCGTGATGGCCCGGTCGGCCGCATCAAATGTCGGCGTAGCAGTGAGTCTCGGCCTCCCCGCCCGGGTGGGTCACGGCGCCGAGATGCGCCGGGCCGACCAACTGGGCGTATTTCCAGATCGCGCCGCTGTTGTAGTCGGTGCGGCGCGGGGTCCAGGCGGCGCTGCGCTGCGCCAGCTCGGCTTCGGGCAGCATGACGTCGATCGTGCCCTTATCGGCGTCGATCACGATGGGATCGCCGTCGCGCAGCAGCGCGATCGGCCCGCCGACCGCCGCCTCCGGCCCGACATGGCCGATGCAGAAGCCGCGCGTCGCGCCGGAGAATCGTCCGTCGGTGATCATCGCCACCTGCTCGCCCATGCCCTGGCCGTAGATCGCGCCCGTGGTGGCCAGCATCTCGCGCATTCCCGGTCCGCCCTTCGGCCCCTCGTAGCGGATCACGATGACATCGCCTGCCTTGTAGGCGCGCGCCTGCACGGCGGCGAACGCCTCTTCCTCGGAATCGAAGCACAGCGCAGTGCCCTCGAAGCGCAGGGCGTGCAGCCCGGCGATCTTCACGATCGCGCCCTCCGGCGCAAGATTGCCCTTCAGCCCGACGACGCCCCCGGTGCGCGAGAGCGCGCGGGAAACCGGATACACGACGTCCTGGTCCGTGGGGAACACCACGTTTTCCAGTGTCTCGGCAAGCGTCTTGCCGGCGACGGTCATGCAGTCGCCGTGCAGCAGCCCGCCATCGAGGAGCGCCTTCAGGATCACCGGGATGCCACCGATCTTGTGGACGTCGAGCGCGACGTATTTCCCGGCGGGCTTGAGGTCGGCGATGTAGGGCGTGCGGCGCATGATCGCGACCACGTCGTCCATGGTGAAGCGGATGCCCGCCTCGTGCGCCATCGCCGGCAGATGCAGCCCGGCGTTGGTCGAACCGCCGGTCGCACCCACCACCACGGCGGCGTTCTCCAGCGAGCGGCGGGTCACGATGTCGCGCGGGCGCAGACCGCTCTCGACCAGCGCCATCACCGCGCGCCCGGACTCCACCGCCCAGCGGTCGCGCTCCTCATAGGGCGCGGGCGAGCCGGCCGAGCCGGGCAGCGCGAGGCCGATCGCCTCGCTGACGGTCGCCATCGTGTTGGCGGTGAATTGCCCCCCGCAGGCGCCGGCCGAGGGGCAGGCGACGCATTCCAGCTCGTGGAGATCGGCGTCCGACATGTTGCCGGCGGCGTGCTGACCGACCGCCTCGAACACGTCGGCCACGGTCACGTCGCGATCCTTGAAGCGGCCCGGCAGGATCGAGCCGCCGTACATGAACACGCTCGGGATGTTCAGGCGCAGCATGGCCATCATCATTCCGGGCAACGACTTGTCGCAGCCGGCGAGGCCGACGAGGGCGTCGTAAGCGTGCCCGCGCACCGTGAGTTCCACCGAGTTGGCGATCAAGTCGCGCGAGACCAGCGACGACTTCATGCCCTGATGGCCCATCGCGATTCCATCGGTGACGGTGATCGTGGTGAACTCGCGCGGCGTGCCGCTCGCCTCGACGACGCCCTTCTTCACTGACTGCGCCTGCCGCGACAGCGCGATGTTGCAGGGCGCGGCCTCGTTCCAGCAGGTCGCGACCCCGACGAACGGTTGATCAATCTCCTCCTGGGTCAGCCCCATCGCATAGTAGTAGCTGCGATGCGGCGCACGGTCCGGTCCCTCGGTCACGTGGCGGGAGGGCAGCTTGGCCTTGTCCCAGCGCCTGGTCAGCATCGCTCGTTCCCCTGTCCGTTCGCCTCGCTTATAGCGCCGCACGCGCCGAGGCCAACCCGGCGGTTTTCTAGAAACTGTTCCGCTATTGTTTCTGCTCGCGATCTTTTGAGACGGGCGTTTACCGCTTGTTAACCGAACGGAGCGAAAACAGAGGAACAGAACAAGGACACTCCCATGCGATACGGTCGAACAGTTGTTCTCGCGGCGGCACTCGCGGCCTCCATCGCCTCGACGGGCCGACAGGTGGCCGCCGCCGAGCCAGCCCATTTCGCGGTCATGGGCGTCCGCCTGTACATGAGCGCGCAGGAGGTGCTAGCCGCGCTCTACGCCCAGGGCGTGCGCGAGGATGGGGTGAGCGAGCATGTCCACCCCTGCGCGCTGCACGCCTCTGCCGCCTGCACCGACAGCATCTCCGCTCGCCTGCCGGACGGGCCGATCACGATCAAGTTCACCGACGCGCCCGCCGGCTTCAACGAGGGGCGCGAGGCCGCCTTCAGCATCGCCTACCACCTGACCAGCGCGCCGCGGGGCACTGCCGAGATGCGCGACGTGGCCGAGGAGCGGTTCGGCGCGCTCTCCGACGCCGCCGATGGCGCGTGGTGCGCCGGCGCGGCGACCGCCTGCCCGGAGGACCGCCCGCGCATGGCGTTCCGGGCCGGCGCCACCGGCGGGGGCGAGCTGGCGCTGACCGATCTCGGCCTGCCGGCCCGGCTCGCCTTGGGCGCCGGCAAGGCGCGGTGAACGCCGAAACCCGTGCGCGGCCGCGGGCTTTTGTCAGCATGGGCGTGGCTCTCCATCCCGACGTCGCCAACCTTCTGCTGGCCCAGTCGGGTGCGGCGCTCCGATCGCTCGCCCCGCACCTCACGGTCGTGACGCTGCGGCGCGGGCAGACGCTGACCCGGCGGCACGATCCGATCGCGCAGCTCGTGTTCCCCCATCATGCGGTGGTCTCGCTCGTCACCCGCACCGCTGAGGGTCAGGCCATGGAAACCGGCCTGATCGGGCGCGAGGGGTGCGTCGGCACGGAGGCGCTGCTGGGAGCTGACGGGGCGGTGTCGGACTCGACCGTGCAGGTGCCCGGGGATGCCACCATCGCGGCCTTGGCGCCGATGCAAGCCGCCTTCGCCGAGGACGCGGGCCTGCACGACGCACTGTTGCGCCATCTCCGCGCCCTGCTGGCGCAGGTCATGCAGTCGGTCGCGTGCAACCGGATGCACGCCGCCCCGGAGCGCTGCGGCCGCTGGCTGCTGATGGTCCACGACCGCGCCGGGCGCGATGATCTGGCGCTTACCCAGGAGTTCCTGGCCGAGATGCTGGGCGTCCGCCGTCCAACCGTGACCCTGGTCCTGCAGGCATTGCAGCAGGCCGGCCTGATCGCCACCCCGCGCGGCCGCATCGTCGTGCGCGATCGTGCGGGCCTGGAGCGCGCGGCCTGCGAATGCCACCGCGTCATCCGCCGCGCGCTGGACGACGTCGGGCTGGGGCTGCCGGTGCCGTGAGAAGACCCCGCGATCCCGCTACGCCGCCGCGAGGTCGAAGGCGGCGGCCAGCAGGGCGCGCGTGTACGCTTCGCGCGGGCGCGCGAAGATTGCGTCGGCCTCGCCCTCCTCCACAACGCGGCCATTGCACAGCACCACGATCCGGTGCGCGAGCGCGCGCACGACGCGCAAGTCGTGGCTGATGAACAGGTAGCCGAGTCCGTGCCGGACCTGCAGCTTGCGGAGAAGATCGACGATCTGCGCCTGCACCGACACGTCGAGCGCGCTCGTCGGCTCGTCGAGCACGACCAGACTCGGGTTCAGCACCATCGCGCGGGCGATGGCCGCGCGCTGGCGCTGGCCGCCGCTGAACTCGTGCGGATAGCGCTCGGCGGCATCCGCCGGCAGCCCGACCTCGGCCAGCGCCGCCCCCACGCGCGCCGCGCGATCGGGTCGCGACAGTCCTGGCTCATGCACGCGCAAGCCCTCGGCCACGATGTCGCCGACGCTCATCCGCGGCGACAGGCTGCCGTACGGGTCCTGAAACACGAGCTGCATCCGCGCCCGCTCCCGACGCAGCGCGCGTGGGTCGAGCGTCGCGAGGTCGCGGCCGGCGAAGACGATGCGGCCCTCGGCCGGCAACAGCCGGAGTGCCGCGAAACCCAGCGTCGTCTTGCCCGATCCCGATTCGCCCACCAGCCCGACCGTCTCGCCCGCGCGCACGCTGATCGAGACATTGTCCACCGCGCGCACGGTGCCTCCGGCGCGGCGCAGCACGCCCCGCCTCAGGTCGAAGCTGACGCCGACGTGGCTGGCGTCGAGCAGCGACGCCGCGCCGGCCGGCACCGGCGCCGGCCGCCCGGCCGGCTCGGCGGCGAGCAGCGCGCGCGTGTAGGGGTGCGCGGGCGCGGCGAACACCTGCGCCACCTCCCCCGCCTCCACGATCGCGCCGTCCTGCATCACGCACACGCGGTCGGCGTGGCGACGTACGATCGCGAGGTCATGCGTGATGAGCAGCAGCGCCAGACCGCGCTCGGCTTTCTGGCGGGCCAGCAGTTCGAGGATTTGGGCTTGGATGGTGACGTCGAGCGCCGTCGTCGGCTCGTCGGCGATCAGCAGCGCGGGATCGTTGGCGAGCGCCACCGCGATCATCACCCGCTGGCGCTGACCGCCCGAGAGCTGGTGCGGAAACGCGCCCAGCCGATGCGCGGCGTCCGGAAATCCCGCCTGGTCGAGCAGCGCCAGAACCCGCGCCCGCAGCGCCGCGCGCGGCACGCGCCGGTGCAAGGTGACCGCCTCGGCCACCTGCCGGCCGACCCGGTGCAGCGGATTGAGGCTGGTCATCGGCTCCTGGAACACGATCCCGGCGATGTCGCCGCGCGCCCGATGCAGCACGCCCGGCTTGGCCCCGATCATGCTCTCGCCGTCGAGCCGGATGCGCCCGGCGGGGTTCGTCGCCCCGTGCGGCAGCAGTTGCAGCAGCGACAGCGCGGTCAGCGACTTGCCGGACCCGGATTCGCCCACCAGGGCCAGCGTCTCGCCGCGATCCAGCCGAAAGCCGACGTCGCGCACGACGAGCCTGGCGCCGAAGGCGACGGACAGATTCTCGACCTCGACGAGGCTCACCGCGGTAGCCGGCGCGGATCGAAGGCGTCGCGCACCGCCTCGCCGATGAAGATCAGCAGGATCAGCAAGCCGCCGAGCACGCAGAACGCCGTGATGCCGAGCCACGGCGCCTGGAGGTTGTTCTTGCCCTGCGCCACCAGTTCGCCGAGCGAGGGCGCGCCGGGGGGCAGGCCGAAGCCCAGGAAGTCCAGGCTGGCCAGCACCGTCACCGAGCCCGACAGGATGAACGGCAGATAGGTGAGCGTGGCGACGAGCGCGTTGGGCAGGATGTGCCGGCGCATCACCGCCGTGTCGGACACGCCGAGCGCCCGCGCGGCGCGCACGTATTCCAGCGCGCGCCCGCGCAGGAATTCCGCCCGAACCACGCCGGTCAGGTTCATCCAGGAGAACAGCAGCAGGAAGGCCAGCAGCACCCAGAAGCCGGGCGTGATGATGCTGCCCAGGATGATGAGCAGATAGAGCTGCGGCATCCCGTTCCAGATCTCGATGAACCGCTGGAAGAACAGGTCGGTCAGCCCGCCATAGTAGCCCTGCACCGCACCGGCCGCGATGCCGGCCGCCGAGGATAGCACCGTCAGCGCGAAGCCGAACAGGATCGACAGTCGCAGCCCGTAGATTACGCGGGCCAGCACGTCGCGCGCCTGGTCGTCGGTGCCGAGCAGGTTGTGCCACGAGGGCGGCGCCGGCGACGGGCGGCCGAGGTCGGTCACGATCGTGTCGTAGCTGTACGGGATGGCCGGCCAGACCATCCAGCCATGGGCGCGGATGGCCCGCCGCACGTCGGGGTCGGTGTAGTCCGCCGCCATCGGCAGGAAGTCGGGGCCGAAGGTCGTCTCGGGATAGTTGTGCAGCACGGGGACGTAGAAGCGTCCGTCGAAGCGTACCAGCAGCGGGCGGTCGTTGGCGATCAGCTCGGCGCACAGGCTGGCCCCGAACACCGCGAGAAACAGCCACAGCGAGACAAATCCCCGGCGGTGCTGGCGGAATACGAGCAGCCGCCGGCGCGTGACCGGCGATAGACTCGCCTTCGCGCCCAGTGCCAGGCTCACCGCTGCGCCTCGAAGTCGATGCGCGGATCGACGACCGTGTAGAGCAGGTCGCCCACGATCTGCATCAGCAGCGCCAGCAGAGTGAAGATGTAGAGGGTGCCGAACATCACCGGATAGTCGCGCTGCACCGCGGACTGAAAGCCGAGCAGCCCCAGCCCGTCGAGCGAGAACACGATCTCCACCAGAAGCTGGCTGGTGAACAGCACGCCGATGAAGGCCTGCGGGAAGCCGGCGACGATCAGCAGCATGGCATTGCGGAACACGTGGCCGTACAGCACCCGGCCTTCCGAGGCGCCCTTGGCGCGGGCGGTCACGACGTACTGCTTGCGGATCTCCTCCAGAAAGCAGTTCTTGGTCAGGATGGTCAGGCTGGCAAACCCGCCGGCCACCACGGCGAGCGTCGGCAGCGCCATGTGCCAGAAATAGTCGCCGGCGCGCGCGAGCAGCGGCCAGGACGCGGCGCCGTCGCTGGAGATGCCGCGCAGCGGAAACCATTGCAGATAGCTGCCGCCCGCGAACAACACGATCAGCAGGATCGCCAGCAGGAAGCTCGGCACCGCGTAGCCCGCCAGCACCACCGCGCTGGTCCCGACATCAAAGCGGCTGCCGTCACGCACGGCCTTTCGGATGCCGAGCGGGATGGAGACGACATAGATCAGCAAGGTGGACCACAGCCCGAGCGAGATGGAGACGGGCAGCTTCTGCGCGATCAGATGCAGCACCGACTGGCCGCGAAAAAAGCTGCGCCCGAAGTCGAAGGTCAGATAGCCCTTCACCATGTTGACGAAGCGGGTCAGCGGCGGCTTGTCGAAGCCGAACATCTTGCGGATCTCGGCCACCACCTGCGGATCGAGGCCGCGCGCGCCGCGGTAGGCGCCCGCCGCGCCAAGATCCGAGGTCGGGCCGGAGATCTGGGCCGCCTCGCCCTTGCCGCGCAAATTCGCCATCATCTCCTCGACCGGGCCTCCAGGCGCCAACTGCACGACGGCGAAGTTGATGGCGATGATGCCGAACAGGGTCGGGATCACCAGCAAGAGCCGGCGCAGCAGGTAGCCGGTCATCGCATATCCCGCGCGCGCGTCCCCTCATGCCGCGGTGAAGACCCGACCGTTGGCACGCTCACCCGCCTTTTGCCCGCGCCACGTCGATCGCGCGCGCCTTGGCCGCGTCCACCCACCAGGTGTCGAAATCCACGCCATCCCGCAACGCGATGCCGGGCTGGCCGAAGCGGTCCCAGTAGGCGACGTGAAACACCTGGTTGCCCCAGGCCGGCACCAGATACCAGCGCCACAGCAGCACGCGATCCAGCGCGCGCGCCGCTGTTCGCAGACTGTCGCGGTCGGGCGCGGCGATCACCTTGGCGACCAGCGCATCCACCGCCGGATCGCAGACGCCGGCGAGATTGTTGCTGCCCGCCTGCTTGGCCGAGGCACAGGAGAAATCGTCCGCCAGCTCGCTCCCCGGCAGATCGCTCTGCGGTATCACTATCATCGTCATGTCGAAATCGAAGTCGTCGGTCAGGCGCTGGAACTGCGCGGGATCGACGGTCCGCACGTCCACCGCGATCCCGAGATGCTTGAGCGTCTGCACGTAAGGCAAGGCCACGCGTTCGAAGCTCGGGTCGTCCAGCAGGATGGTGAAGCGCATCTGCTCGCCTTGCGCATTCACGAGCTTCATGTCCCGCACGCGCCAGCCCGCCTTCTCAAGCAGGCCGAGTGCCTTCATAAGTTCCGGGCGGTTGTGGCCCGATCCGTCGGTGACAGGCAGGGTGAAGGGCTCGGTGAACAGCGCGGGCGGCAGCTCCGCGCGGAACGGGTCCAGCAAGGCCAGTTCCCCCGGGCCGGGCAGGCCGGTCGCGGCGAGATCGCTGTTGTCGAAGTAGCTCAGCGTCCGCTTGTAGGAACCGAAGAACAGGTTGCGGTTCGCCCACTCGAAATCATAGGCCTCGGCGATCGCCTGGCGAACCAGCGGATCGTGGAACACCGGCCGCCTTGTGTTCATGATCCATCCCTGCATCCCCGTCGGCAGATGGTGGCGGATGTTGGCCTTGATCACCTGTCCATCGCGCACCGCCGGGAAATCGTAGGCCCGCGCCCAGTTCTTGGAAATGTTCTCCGCCCGCAGATCGACCTGCCCGGCCTTGAACGCCTCAAGCGCCACCGAGGCGTCGCGGTAGTAGTCCACGCGCACGCGGTCGAAGTTGTTGGTCCCGATCGCGGTCGGCAGATCGCGCGCCCACCAGTTCGGGTCACGCGCGAAGGTCACACTGCGCCCCAGCTCGAACTGTTCCACCCGGTACGGCCCCGAGCCGACGGGCGCCACGGTGAGCGGCTGGGTGAAATCGCGGCCCTTGAAGAAGTGCTCGGGCAGCACGGGCAGCTCGCCCAGGGTCAGCGGCAAGGTCCGGTCCCGCCCGGGCTTGAAGTGGAACACGACGCGATCCTCATCGGCCTCCACGTTCGTCACGCCGGCGAGCTGGATGCGGAAGGCGGGCGAGCCCTGCGCGACCAGAATGTGGAAGGTCCAGGCGACGTCCTCGGCCGTCACCGGCACGCCGTCGGAGAAATGCGCCTCCGGCCGAAGGGTGAAGGCGATCCAGGAGCCGTCTGCCGGCGTCTCGACGGTGCTGCAGAGATGGCAGTAGGCCGTGGCGACCTCGTCGGCCGATGCCGCGAGCAGACTTTCCCAAACATGCCCGATCGAGGCGCCCGAGCCGGAGCCGCCGGGCAGGATCACCCAGGCGCCGACCAGCCCGGCAACGGACCGGCCGCGCAGGATGAACGGGTTGAAGCTGTCGTAGCTGCCGACGGCGGCGAGCCGCACCTCGCCCCCCTTCGGCGCGTCCGGGTTGACATAGGGGAAATGCGCGAAGCCCGCCGGCAGCGCCGGAGTGCCGAGGATGGAGATGGCGTGGCTGCTCGAAACCGGCGCCTCGGCGCGCGTCCCCGCCGGAAGCAGGAGAGTCGACGAGCAGCGGCAGCAATGCGCGCGCGGCTCTACCCCATCTTCGCATGGCACGTATGAGCATGGATGCTTGATGCCCGCGCGCGGCCCCGGGCGATACTGAATTTCCTTCAACTCCGTTCGGGGCCGATGCGGTCAGGCGGCGAGCAGCCTGACGGCCGGCTCCAGCAGCCGGGGATCGCCCACCGCCAGCGCGCGGCCGTCGCCATCGCGACGCAGCGTCTGGCCGCGCCAGTCGGTCATCCGGCCGCCCGCGCCCTCGATGACGGGCAGCAGCGCCGCCCAGTCCCATACCTTCAGGTCGGCTTCGGCGATGATGTCGATGTGACCCAGGGCGAGCAGGCCGTAGGCGTAGCAGTCCCCGCCCCAGGAGATGCGCCGGACGGCGTCGGCCAGGCGCTGCCAGGGCAGGCGATGCTGCCGGCCGAGCAAGTCGGGAGAGGTGCAGGACAGCTCGGCATCGGCAAGCGCGGGGCAGGCGCGACAGCCGGGCGCGCCGCCGAGCGGGCCGCGGAAGACGGTCGGCCGGCCGGCGGCGCCGATCCAGCGTTCCCCGGTCACGGGCTGGTCGATCACGCCGAGAATCGGCCGCTCATCTTCGAGCAGCGCGATCAACGTCCCGAACATCGGACGTCCGGTGATGAAAGCGCGCGTGCCGTCGATCGGATCGAGCACCCAGCGGAGCGCAGCGCCGGGGCGGTCCACGCCGTATTCCTCGCCCTCGATGCCGTGGAAGGGGCATCGCTCGGCGAGCACGGCGCGCATGGCTTGTTCGGCGCTGCGGTCGGCGATGGTGACCGGACTGCGATCGGCCTTGAGGTCCGCCGTCAGCCGCGCGCGGAAGAACGGACGGATCACCGCTCCCGCGACATCGGCGGCGGCCTCGGCGACGGCGACCAGGCGGTTCAGGTCGGGCAGTCCGGCCGCGTCCGCGGTCATGGCGCGATCAGGGCTTGCCTGCGGCAGCGCCGCCGGCGGGCGGAGCGCCGGAAGCCGGTGGGGTGCCGGGGGCGGGTGAAGCACCGGCGGCGGGTGGGGTCCCGGCGGCGGGTCCGGCCTTTGGCGCCGCGCCGGTGCCGCCGACCTGGGTGCCGACGTTCGGCGTCTGCGCGTTCGGATTGTACGAGCTGCCCGGCGGGCCGATGGTCTTGGGTGCGGCGGCGGGCGCGCTGTTGGGGGCCGCGGCGCTCCCCATCGCGCTATGGACGCCGGCCGGCGCGGCGGCGCCCGGCGCGGGGGCGGTCTCGGCTGCCTTCGTCGGCGGCTCGGGGGCGGGCAGCGGCACCGGGTTGGGCGAGAGCGTGCGCAAATAGGCGATCACATCGGCGCGCTGCTGCGTGCTCTTGATGCCCGTATAGGTCATGCGCGTTCCGGGCGCGTAAGTCTGCGGATCATAGAGCCACTTGTTCAACTGCTCGTAGGTCCAGGGCTTGCCCTTGAACTTCTCCAGCGCCGGCGAGTAGCTGAACCCCTCCTCGTGATCGTGCGGTGCCTCCACCACGCCATAGAGGTTCGGCCCGATCAGCGGCTTGCCGCCCTGGTTGAAGGTGTGGCACGCGGTGCAGACCTGATGCACGAACGTATCGCCCTTCTTCACGTCCGCAGAGGCCAGAAGGGGAATGATCGGCGCCGGCCCGGCCGGCTGCTGCGGGGCGGCGCCGGCCGTGGTGGCCTCGCCCTGGATCGCGAGCGCCGGCCTGGACGGCCGCTCCTCATGGACGAGGTTGTCGCCGAGCAAGCCCGTGATGAAGAAGGCGATCCCCGCGACCAGCACCGCGGCGATCGCCTTATTGGCATCCAAACTGTCCATGCGACGTGATGTCTCCGCCGACCTGCCGAGCCCCGGTACATCGCCGCCGCGCGCCGTTGCGCGAGCGCGGATGCCTCCATAAGGTGCCGCGCACCATAGGGAAACGTTGCAAGCCCTGCAATCCGCCCAGTTTTCGCCAGCCTCCCGAGGGCCGCGCCTTGAACCCGATCATAGTCATCCCCGCCCGCATGGCTTCCGCGCGCCTGCCCGGCAAGCCGCTGGCCGAGATCCATGGTCGTCCGATGATCGTGCATGTCCTCGCGCGCGCGCGCGCCGCCGGCATCGGCCCGGTGGCGGTCGCCTGCGCGGAGCCCGAGATCGCGGAGGCCGTGCGCGCGGCCGGCGGAACCGCCGTGCTGACCGATCCGGCGCTGCCGTCCGGCTCCGACCGCGTCCACGCCGCGCTCGCCGCGCTGGATTCGGAGGGGTGCCACGACGTGGTGGTGAACCTGCAAGGCGACGTGCCCACCGTCACGCTCGACCAGATCCGCGCGGCGCTGCGCCCGCTGAGCGACCCGCGTATCGACATCGGCACCGTCGTCGCGCCCATCCACTCGGAGGAGGAGGCGCGAACAGCCTCGTTCGTGAAGGCCGCATGCGCCTTCGCCCCGGGCGCGGACACCGCGCCGGCGCTCTACTTCTCCCGCGCGCCCGTGCCCTGGGGCGAGGGACCGCTGTGGCATCACGTCGGCATCTACGCCTGGCGGCGCACGGCGCTGGCGCGCTTCGTCGCGCTACCGCCGAGCCCGCTGGAGCTGCGCGAGAGCCTGGAGCAGTTGCGCGCGCTGGAGGCCGGGATGCGGATCGCCTGCGCGTGCGTGGCGCACGGGCTATTCGGCGTGGACACGCAAGCCGACCTGACGCGGGCGCGCGCGATGCTGGCGCCGGAGAAAGGACCATGAGCGGGATGATCGCCTTCCAGGGAATGCCGGGCGCCTATTCGGACCTCGCCTGTCGCATCGCCTTTCCCGAGATGCGGACAATGCCTTGCGAATCGTTCGAGGCAGCGATCGAGGCCGTGCGCGACGGGCACGCCGAGCTGGCGATGCTTCCGTGCGAGAACACGCTGGCAGGTCGCGTGCCCGACATCCACCACCTGCTGCCCGAGTCCGGGCTGTTCGTGGTGGGCGAGCACTTCCATCGCGTCGAGCACTGCCTGCTGGCGCCGAAGGGCGCGAGCATGGAAGGATTGCGCCGCGCCCACTCCCATACTGTCGCGCTGGGGCAGGTGCGGCATTTCCTGCGCCGATTGAACCTGACCCCCGTGGTCGAGGCTGACACGGCCGGCGCGGCGAAGCTGATCGCCGAGCGCGGCGGGACGGAGGACGCGGCCATCGCGTCCGCGCTCGCGGCCGAGATCTATGGACTGGAAATCCTCGCCGCGAACGTGGAGGACGCGGCGCACAACACGACCCGCTTCTACGTCATGGCCCGCCGCCCCCGCGCGCCCGATCCGTCGATTGCCGGCCTGATGACGACCTTCGTCTTCCGCGTCCGCAACGTGCCCGCCGCGCTCTACAAGGCGCTGGGCGGTTTCGCGACCAACGGGGTGAACATGACGAAGCTGGAAAGCTACATGCTGGCCGGCCAGTTCGTCGCCACCCAGTTCCTGTGCGACTGCGACGGCCACCCCGAACAGCCGGCGCTGCGCCGGGCGTTGGAGGAGCTGGCGTTCTTCTCCTCGGAGGTTCGCGTGCTGGGGGTTTACCCGACGGCGGCGTTCCGGATGACGCAGGCGGCGGGGGCTCGGCAGGGCGGCTGAGGCCGTCGCGCTCGACCTCTTCCCTAACCCGCCGCGAAGGCGCGGAGCGCAGCGACGCGGGTGAAGGGTGGCGCGATCGGCTACAGTGCGACGACAATCTTCCCGAACACGTCGCGCCGCTGCAATCGATCAAGCCCGGCGCGCACGTCATCGAGCGCGTATTCGGAATCGATCACCGGCCGCACGCCCCCCGCGATGCGATCCAGCGCCCGGGCCAGCGCCGCCATTGGGGCGCCGAACGAGCCTATGATCCGATACTGCTGTTGAAACAACTGCATCAGGTTGATGCTGCCCGCCGGCCCGGAGGTCGCGCCGCACGTCACCAGCCGCCCGCCGCGCCGAAGCGACAGCAGCGAGCCGTTCCACGTGTCGGCCCCGGTGTGTTCGAACACGACATCGACGCCGCGCTTGGCGGTGATCTTCCGCACCACACCCTCGAACCGGTCGGCGCGATAGTTGATGACGTGATCCGCGCCGAGCGCGCTGGCTTTCGCGGCCTTCTCGGCGCTACCGACCGTGGTGATGACGGTGCAGCCGATCGACTTGGCGATGCGGACGGCGATGCTCCCGATCCCGGATCCGCCGGCGTGGATCAGGATCCACTCCCCCGGCTCCAGCCGCGCATTGTCGAACAGCATGTGCTCGACCGTCGAATAGGCGACGGGAACGCAGGCCGCGTCGCGCGGATCGACGCCCGCCGGCATCCGCAAGGTCAGCCGGGCGGGGTGGGTGGTGATCTCCTGGGCGAAGCCGTCGAGGTGGAAACCGCGCACGCCGCTCGGGTCCTTGCACAGGTTCTCAAGGCCTTGCCGGCAGAACCGGCAATGCCCGCAGGTGATCGCGGCATACGGCACGACGCGATCACCGGGCGCGAACTCCGCGACGCCCTCGCCCGTCGCGATCACCTCGCACGCCGCCTCGGCCGCCACGACCAGGGGGAACCGTCGCTTGGCGAACGCCATGCCGCGGAAGCCCCAGAGATCAATGTGGTTCAGCGCCACATAGCGCACGCGCAGCAGAAGCTCGCCCGCGCCGGCTGTTCGGGGCTCCTCGACGGTCCGCAGCGCGATCTCGCGCTCGGCCAGCAGTTGCAGCGCCCGCATCGTCAAGCGGGCGATGCGCCGAGCACGAGAGCGACGTTTTGCCCGCCGAAGCCGAACGAGCTGGAGACGGCATGCGCCACGCTTGCGTCGCGCGCGACGTTGGGAACGCAGTCGAGCGGCAGCGCCGGGTCTGGCGTGTCGTAGTTGATGGTGGGCGGCAGCCGCCCGCGCAACAGGCTCAGCACGGTGAACACCGCCTCGATGGCGCCGGCGGCGCTAAGCGTGTGCCCGATCATCGACTTGTTCGACGAGATCGGCAGCCGGCCCGCGCCCTCGCCGAACACGGTCGAGACCCCGAGCCACTCCATCTTGTCGTTCTCCGGCGTGCTGGTGCCGTGCGCGTTGATGTAGCCGATCTGCTCCGGCGCCAGCCCGGCGTCAGCCAGCGCGTTGCGCAGGCAGGCGATGATCGGCTTGCCGTCGGGCGAGGAGCGCGTTCGGTGGAAGCTGTCGGCCATCTCCCCGCAGCCCTCGACCACCCCCAGGATGCGCGCGCCTCGCGCCCGCGCGTGCGCCAGGCTCTCCAGGATCAGCGCACCGGCGCCCTCGGCCATGACGAACCCGTCGCGGTCCTTGCTGAACGGGCGCGCCGCCCCCTGCGGGTTGTCGTTGCGCGTCGAAAGTGCGGAGAGCAGGGAAAATCGGATCAGCGTCTCCTGGTTGACCGATGCATCGGTGCCGACGCAGAGGGCGGCGGCGGCCTCACCCCGCCGGATGGCTTCGACGCCGAGCTGGATCGCCGTCGCGCCCGAGGCGCAGGCGGTGGAGGTCGCGATCGGCGAGCCCTTGGTGCCGAATTCCTCAGCCAGCGCCTCCGCCACCGAGCCGAATAGGAACCGTTCGTGCCACGGCGCGAATTGGTCCTGCCCGGCCGCGCGCAGCAACTCATCATAGCTCGCTCCCGACATGGGTCCGGCGGCCTCGGCGAGCGCGCGGCGCTGCTTCCACTCCAGCTCGACCGGGGCGAGCGCCAGGAAGAGCGGGCCGGGAAAGTCGCCCACGCGACCGATGCCGGCGCCGCGGATCGCCTCGGCGGCCACCCGGCGGGCCATCTCCTCGGCGAGTGCGACCGAGGGTGCCTCGGCCGGCGCGACAAAATCGACCGTGCCCGCGATGGTCGTGCGCAGACTGTCAAGCGGGAAGCGCGTGATGCGCCGGATGCCGGATTGCCCGGCGGTCAGGCGCGCCCAGTTGTCCGCGATCCCCTCGCCGAGCGAGGTGAGCACGCCGAGGCCGGTGACGACCACCACCGGACGGCCGTTGCTGTCCACGTCAGCGCCCATCTCCGCTCCTCCCGCTACGCCGCCGTGACCAGCGCGATCGCCTCGCCGCGCCAGTGTCCCCAGCCGGTGACGATCGCTTGGCGCAGCGGCGCCGGCATGGGTTCCTCGGCGGGTTCGAGCGGCGGAAACAACATGCCCCGGCTCACCGCCAGGGCAGCGAGCGCCACGGCGGCCGGGAAGGCCGGCTCGACCGCGTGGCCCAGCGCGGTCGCGGAGGCGCGCACCGGCAGGCCGACACGGTCGAGGAAAACGCGCTCCTCCTTAGTGGCCGCGCCGGCGCCGGATGCGGCCGAGATGACGGCAGCGTGGGGCGTGTCGATCAGCGGGCGCATCGCCTCGAACTGGCGGGCGGCGCTGGCTGCCGCCTCGCCGGGGCGGCGGCGGCATCGGCCGGAGCCGACGGCGGCGATCCCGGCCAGCGGGCGCGCGCCGCGCGCTTCGGCGTGCGCTCGGCTCTCGATCATCAGAAAGCAGCCGAGCGAACCCAGCACGATCCCGCCGCCCTGAGCTTGGCGCTCCCAGACCGGGACGTAGGCGTCCTTGAGCAAGCTCCCGCCCAGCGCGTACGTCAGCAGCATCTCCGGGCGTTCGGCATTCTGAGCGCCGCCGACCAGGAACGCGTCGCCCTGGCCCGCGGCGATACGCGCGCAGGCGACCCGTACCGCGTCCGCCCCCGCCGCCGCCTCCCCCATGAAGGTGCGCGAGGACCCGACGACGCCGTGGACGATGGAGATGTTGCCCGCCAGCAAATTCGAGAGCTGGGCGAGAAAGAGGGTCGGGCGCAGCCCGCCCATGAGGTGCGCGTTCAGCGCGGCGTCGGGATCGGCGGCATCGGGCAGCGCGGCCAAGATCGCCGCATCGACCGACGGGTCACGCTCCCCGCCGCCCGCGCAGACGATCATGTCGGTTTGCGCGAGCAGCGCGGCCTCGCCCTTGATGCCGGACGCCTCTAACGCGAGGCCCGCCGCGTGGACGCCGATCCGCTGCCACGGCTCCATCTGCCGTTGATCGCCGCGTTTCGGGATCTGCCGGTCGAGGTCGAGTGCCGCGATCGGGTGGACGAGAAAGGGCGCGAACCGCGCGGCATCCACTACCGGGCGGAACCCGTCCTGAGCGGTCAGCGCCGCCCAGTGCGCGTCCAGCCCCTCCCCCAGCGAGGACGCGAGACCGACGCCGGTGATCAGGGCGTCGCGCTCACGCGGCATTCAGCAACTCCTCGGGCACCGCCACGCGGCGCGCGGCCTCGATCATGGCGCGGCGCAGGGCCGGCGTCGGGAAGGCCGCCACGCGGTAGGTGATCTCGGCCTCGGCGACCAGCCGGCCCTCGGCCTCCAGCCGCCCCGTGGCGACCGCGTAACCCGAGCCGTCATGGATGAGCTGCGCCTGGGCGGTCATGCGCTGGCCGGGCACGACGAAGGCGCGCAGCTTCGCGGCCTTCACCTGGGCCAGGAACGCCATCCGGTCGAACCGGGCGAGCGCCAGCATCAGCCAGCCGCCGGTCTGCGCTATCGCCTCGATCATCAGCACGCCGGGTAGAATCGGGTGGCCGGGAAAGTGGCCTTCGAACACCGGGCTTTCGGCCGGGACCAGGCACTCGGCGCGCACAAGCCCGCTCGCCGGGTCAAGCTCCAGCACGCGGTCCACCATCTGGAAATACTCGAGCCGCATCCCGCCCCGGAACGTGCCCGATTTCAGGCGGCCGCCTTCGCGGCGACCAGCGAATCGATATTGGCGGAGAGATCCTTCAAGACGAAATAGCGGTCGGAAGAGACCACCCCGTCATTGACCTCCTGCGTCCATTGCTCAAGCGGCATCTTGATGCCGAACGCCTTGTCGATCGCGAAGGTGACGTCGAGAAAGTCGAGGCTGTCGATGCCGAGGTCGTTGATCGCATGGCTATCGGGCGTGATCTTGTCGCGCGGGATGTCGCACGTTTCCGAAATGATCCCGGCGACGGTTTCGAACGTGGATGCCATGCGGTAAGCCCCTGCCTAAGCGCGCGGAGTAACACCACAGCCGCCCCCGCGCCGCAAGGGGCGGGGCGGCCGGTTCGCACGGCCGGCCCTACATCCAGTGCGGCGGCTGCCACTGCCAGCCGGACACGGACTGCGCCCAATAGCCGGGCATGTAGAGGCTGCCGTGCCCCTCCCGAGGGACGTATTCGCCCGGTTGCCAGACATACCCGCCGCCGTTCCAGTCCCAGTGGCCGGGCTGGAAGATCAGCGGCGTCGCCGTCACCGGTGGCTTCGGCACCGGTTCGGCGCGTGGCGGGGGCACCGGAGGCGGCGGCGCGGTCATGGCGGTCGCCTGCGGCTGTGTCGCGCAGCCGGCAAGCAGGGCGACACAGCCGGCGAGCGCAGCGGCAAGGAGGAATCGCGGCATCGGCGGAGCCTCTCTGTGTGCGGCGCGCGACAGATGCCCTCGCCCGGCCCGCTTGTCCATGCCCGCTCCTCTTGCCCATCCGGTCAGGCGGGCACGAGCACCGTCGCCACCGCCTGGGCGGCGATGCCTTCCCCCCGGCCGGTGAAGCCGAGGCGCTCGCTGGTGGTGGCCTTGACCGAGACGCGCGCCGGCGAGATCCCCAGCAGCGCCGCCAGCCGCGCGATCATCGCCGGGGCGTGGGGAGTGATCTTCGGGCGTTCGCAGATGATGGTAACGTCGACGTTGGCGAGCATCCCGCCGCGCGCGGCGATCCGGCAGGCTGCATGGGCCAGGAATTGCGCGCTGTCGGCGTCCTTCCAGGTGGCCTCGCTCGGCGGGAAGTGCCGTCCGATGTCGCCCTCGGCCAAGGCGCCGTAGATCGCGTCGCAGAGGGCGTGGATTGCCACGTCGGCATCGGAGTGCCCGGCCAGGCCCCGATCGTGCGGCACCTCCACTCCGCAGAGCACCAGCCGTCGCCCGATTTCCAGCGCATGCACGTCGAACCCGGTCCCGACGCGGGGGACCATACGGGCGGCGAGGGCGCGCTCCAAGCGCATCAGGTCCTCCGGATAGGTGAGTTTGATATTATCCTCGGCGCCGGGGACCAGCGCCACTTCGAGTTCCTGCGCCTCCAGCAGCGCCGCGTCGTCGGTGGCCGCCTCGATCCCCACACGGTAGGCCGCGAGCACGACATCGAAGCGGAACGCCTGGGGAGTCTGGGCGCGATAGAGGCCCGCGCGGGGAACCGTGGCCACGACGCGCCCGCCCGCCGCGCGCTTGAGCGTGTCGGCGACCGGCACGGCGGGGATCGCGCCGGGCGCGTCGCGCAGGACGGCCAGCAGCGCGGGGATCGTGCCGGGCGGGATCAGCGGGCGGGCGGCGTCGTGGATCAGCACGAGGTCGGGCGCGTGCGGCACCAAGGCCTCCAGCCCCGCCCGCACGCTGTCCTGGCGGGTGGCGCCCCCCGGCACGGGGGCCAGATGGCCCAATCCATCCAACGCCGTGGCGATCGCGGCCGTGTCGCCCACCGGCTGCAGGAGCGCCAGAACATGCGCGGCCAGCACCTCGGCCGCGTGGCGGATGACCGGCCGCCCGAGCAGCGGCAGGAACTGCTTGGGGGTCTCCGCCCCGAAGCGGCAGCCCGATCCGGCGGCGACCAGGACGGCGGCGATGCGCATGACGATCACGTTCGCGGTCGACGGGGCGAACGTCAACCCGCCCTAAGGATGGTGTCGACCCAGCCATCCCTGGGGTCGGCCGCCGGCGAGGCCTGAAGCTTCATCAGGTGCGCGATGGCCGTTCTGATGTGACTCGCCAGGGTTCTACGCTCGGAGGCGCCCAAGCTCTCGATCTCCTCGGCCACGTTCTCCCAATCCACGGGCGCGTTGGAACGCTCACCCGCGGCGGAACGGAGCGCCTGCGCCTGTTGCTCGGCCCATCGTGCGAGGTCAGTGCGGTAAAGCCCACCCACTACGGAAACATAGCATCGCTGGGTGGAACGGCAAATTCTCCCAGGTCTCAGTGGAGAAAGCCGGTCGACAGCCACGGCACGGCGGCCACGATGATGAGGGCCGCAACCAGTGTCGCCATATAGGGCCACACTCGCCCGAGCGACTCATCGCTGCTCGCCCGGCCGATCAGGCAGGTCTGATAGAAGCCGACGCCGAACGGCGGCGAGAACAGGCCGATCCCCATGGCCAGGATGGCGACGATTGCGTAGTGGACAACGTTGACCCCGACCTGCTCGGCGATCGGAAACAGCAGCGGCCCGAACAGCACCATCGCCGGCAGCCCTTCAAGCACGCTGCCGAGGACGATGAACAGAACGATCGAGACCGCCAGAAACCCGACCTTGCCGCCGGGCAGGCTGCCCATCATCACGGCGAGCGAGTGGGCGAAACCGGCCTGGGTCAATGCCCACGCCATCGCCGAGGCGGTGCCGATGATCAGCAGGATCGCACCCGAGAGTGACGCGGTCTCGACGAGCAGCGGTAGAACCCGCCGCAAGTCGAAGCAGCGGTAAACGAAAGCGCCGACAAGCACCGAATACACGGTGCCGACGGTCGCGACCTCGGTGGCCGTCGCGATGCCGGCGAGAACGGCATAGCGGATCAGGAATGGCAGGATGAGGGCGGGGATGGCGATGATGAACAGCCGAACGGCTTGCCTGGCGCTCACACGTTCCCCGCTCGGCTTTTCACGGCGGCTGCGAAAGAAGATCAGGATTATAAGCGCGGCCGCGGCGACGCCGGCCGGCAACAGCCCGCCGGTGAACAGTGCGGAGGTCGATACGCCGGTCACCGCGCCGACGATGATGAGGACAAGGCTCGGCGGGATGGTCTCCGACATCGCCGCCGAGGAGGCCAGTTGCGCCACCAACTCCCCCGGATGGGCGCCGCGCCGCTTCATCTCCGGGAGCAGCACCGGTGCGATCGCCGCTTGATCCGCCGCCTTCGATCCCGAGATCCCGGCGACAAGATACATGGCTCCGATCAGCGAGTAGGAGAGGCCGCCGCGCATGTGGCCCACAAGCGCGCTGAGGCAATCGACGAGCGCGCGCGCGATCCCGGTCATCTCCAGAAGCAGGCCGAGCACGACGAACATCGGCACCGCGAGCAGTTCGATCGACGACATGCCTTGGTCCATCTGGCTAATGATGACCGACAGCGGAATCATCGACGTGTAGAAGATGTAGGCGGCCGTGGAGACGCCGAAACTGAAGGCGATGGGTATGCCGCAGACGATGTAGAGGCCCACCATCCCGACGAAGAAGATCACCAGGTTCGCGTTTCCGATATCATCGAACACCGGTTCGAGCAGCCAGAATCCGATGCCGATCATAAGGCCGATGCCGAACGTGACGAGAAGCTCGCGCCAGGTCGCCCCCGCTAAGAGCTGCCGGACGGCGGTAAGGAGCAGAAGCACGAGTGCCACGAGTTCCCCGGCGATCTCCCACGAACCCGGGATTTGCAGCGTCGGCATGGTGATCGCCTGCTGCTGCTGCATGTAGTCGATGCCGGGCACCACGAGCACGCAGGTGAACACCGCGGTGGCCAGCGCCGACAGTCTCCCGAGGACCCTCCGACTGGAGGGGCCGAGCCGCGCGACGAAGACCGTCATGCGCATGTGCTCGGACCGGCGCAGCGCGATCACCGCTCCGAGGCTCACGAGCCAGAGGAAGAGCACCTCGCCGAGTTCGCCAGTCCAGACGAGCGGATTGTCCAGCAGGTAGCGCCAGATGACCCCCGCGAACAGGATGCCGATCTCGATGAGGACGAGGGCGGCGGCCGCGATCTCGCAAAAACCGTCGATCAGCCTGTCGAGGGTGCCGAGATAGCGGGTCGCCGCCTGCCGCACCAAGCGGGTCCCGTGTGTCAGCCCAGGGATCCGGTGTATTTCTCCAGGGCCGACCATAGTGGCGCGCCGAACTTGGCCTGCCATTGCTTGTAGAAGCCAGACTTCACCAGCGCCTCGCGAAACAGGCTCGTGTCTGGCGTGTTAAAGGTCAGTCCTTGCGACGTGAGCTTGGCCTGGAGCGAATCGTTAAGAGTTTCGCTCGCGGTGCGCTGCGTGAGCGCCTGCGCGTCGAAGGCGTCGGCGACGATCTTGCGGTAGTCCGCCGGCATGCCCTTCCAATAGGCGCCGTTCATCAAAAGCCAGTAGCCGACCCACATGTGGTTGGTCAGCGAGCAGTATTTCTGCACTTGGTAGAATTTCTGGGTCTCGATGATGCTCAGCGGGTTTTCCTGCCCATCGACGACGCGCGTCTGCAGCGCCGTATAGAGTTCGGCCACGTTGAGGGTGACCGGCGCCGCGCCGAGATCCTTGAACAGCGATAGCGAGATCGGGCTTGGTGGCACCCGTATCTTGAAGCCGTGAAGATCGTCCGGCGTCTTGATCGGCTTGGTGCTCGAAGTGATCTCGCGGAAGCCCTCATCCCAGATCCGTGGCATCGGTTGGAGACCGGTCTTGGCGATGTCGGCGCGCACGATATCGCCGACCGAGCCGTCGAGCGCGCTCCACGCGGCCTTCGCGTCCTTGAAGGCAAAGCCGATGTTGTCGATCGCGGCGCTTGGTACCAGCGTCGCGAGGATATTGTCGCCGATCCCCATCATCTGGATCGCCCCAACGCGGACGTCCGACAGCATATGCGTGTCGTCGCCGAGCTGGTTGCTCGGAAAGACTTGGACCTCGACGCCGCCCTTGGTTGCCGCCTTGATCTGGTCTCCCGCGGCGGTCACGTGCTGAGTGGTCGGGTGATCCGCCGGCAGATCGATGCCGAATTTGATGACATAGCGCCGCGCCGCCCGCACTGGCCGCGAAATCAGTCCGCCCGCTCCCGCCGCCGCGCCGGCCAGAAACTGCTTGCGGGTCATCGCGATTGCCATCGGAGCGTCCTCCGGTTTCAAGCCCGTTTGCTCTGTGACGGCGTACCCGAGCGTTGTCAACTTGACCCGAACTCCGCGCCTGACCGTTGCACCACCCCACCTTGTGGCAGTAGTTTGCCCAAATCATGGGCATGTGTCTTACCTCTACCACAACGCCGCTTGCGCCGATTGACCTCGGCGGAGGCGTGCGGATTGACGTGCCTGTTATCCTGGCGCCGATGTCGGGCGTCACCGACCTGCCGTTTCGCCGGCTCGCCAAGCAGCAGGGCGCGGGCATGGTGGTCTCGGAAATGATCGCCTCGTGGGCGATGGTGCGGGAGAACCGCAACACGCTCCGCATGGCCGATGTGGACGGATGCGGCGGCGTCAGCGCCGTCCAGTTGGCCGGCTGCGACCCGGACGCCATGGCCGAGGCGGCGCGGCTCGCGGTCGATCGCGGGGCCGACCTCATCGACATCAATTTCGGCTGCCCGGTCAAGAAGGTGGCGCTCGGCCAGCAGGCGGGCTCCGCGCTGATGCGCGACGAGGCCGCCGCAGGCGCGATCCTAAAGGCGACGGTGAACGCGGTCCGCGTACCCGTCACCCTGAAGATGCGCATGGGCTGGGATCATGCCAGCCTGAACGCCCCGCGCCTCGCCAGCATCGCCGAGCAGGCTGGCATCCGCATGGTCACCGTTCATGGCCGTACCCGCCAGCAGTTCTACACCGGCACCGCCGATTGGGACTTCATCGCGGCGGTGAAGGACGCGGTCGGCATCCCCGTCATCGCCAACGGCGACATCCTGACCGAGGACGACGCGGCCGACGCGCTTCGCCGGTCCGGGGCCGATGGCGTGATGATCGGGCGCGGCTGCTACGGCCGTCCCTGGTTCGCCGCGCATGCCGCCCATTTCCTCCGCACCGGCGCGCGGCTGGCCGAACCGGCGCTGGACATCCAGCGCGCGATCCTCCTCGCCCATTATCGCGCCATGCTCGCCCATTACGGGATCGAGGCGGGGCTGCGCCTCGCGCGCAAGCACGTCTCCTGGTATTCGCGCGGCCTGCCCGGCTCGGCCGAGTTCCGCGCCGAGATGAACAGGATGGCCGAGGCCCGAGCCGTCGTCGACCGGATCGAGAAGTTTTACGACCACCTGATCGCGGTGGGCGTGCGACGCGCGCCTCCGTTCCGCGAGCCGGCGTTGGCGGAGGCGGCGTGAACGGCGCGGCGGGCACGCTGGCCGAGGTCGCCCGATTGCGCGACCGGTCGTGCCCGCCCGAGGCCGGGATGATCCTGGCCGCACTGCCGGTTCCCGTCGTGCTCCTCGATCCGGACGACCGCTTCCGCTTCGCCAACCAGGCGGCGGAGCAGTTCTTCGACGCCTCCGCCCCCCACCTCGGACAGCTTCGGCTGACCGACCTGATCCCGCCGGATAACCCGCTTTTCCTCCTTCTCGCGAAGGTGCGCGCCCAGGACGTGACCATCGCGGATCACGATCTGACGATAGAAAGCCCGCGCCTGCACAAGCCTGGCATCACCGTGCTCGCCTCCCCCCTGCCGGAGCAGCCGGGGGCCGTGCTGCTGGTGCTGCATGACGCCTCGGCCGCCCGCGCGCTGGATCGCCAGCTGGCCTTCCGCGGCGCTGCCCGCAGCGTGACCGGCATGGCGGCGATTCTGGCCCATGAAGTCAAGAACCCGCTCTCGGGCATTCGCGGCGCCGCGCAGCTCCTGGAATCGAGCGTCGCCGGCCCCGACCAGGAACTGACCGTGCTGATCCGCGACGAGGCCGATCGCATCAGCGCGCTGGTCGACCGCATGGAGATGTTCGGCCAGAAGCCGCTGGCGCGCGCGGCGGTGAACATTCATCGCGTGCTGGACCACGTGCGCCGGCTCGCGGAGAGCGGCTTCGCGACACGGGTGCGCTTTCAGGCGGTGTACGATCCCTCCCTGCCGCCAGTCTTCGGCAACCGGGACCAGCTCATCCAGGCGGTGCTGAACCTTGTGAAGAACGCCGCCGAGGCGATGGCCGGCCAGCCCGACGCGGAAATCCAGCTCCTGACCCGCTTCCAGCACGGCGTCCGGGTGATCGTGCCGGGCTCGTCGCAGCGGCTCGACCTGCCACTTCTGGTGGCGGTGCGCGACAACGGCCCCGGCATTCCCGACGACCTCCGGCCGCATCTGTTCGAGCCATTCGTCACCACGAAGTCCGCCGGTAGCGGGCTCGGGCTCGCGCTCGTGGCGAAGATCGTGGGCGATCACGGCGGCCTTGTGGAGGTCGACAGCCGCCCCGGCCGCACCGATGTCCGGCTGCACCTGCCGGTGGTGGCCGACGAGGACGCGATGGCTGACCCGCTCGGCGCTCCAGGGATCTCCGGCGCGATCCGATGAGCCCACCCACGATCCTCGTCGCCGACGATGACCGCTCGATCCGAACCGTGCTGACCCAGGCGCTCGGGCGGTCGGGGTATCAGGTCCGCTCGACCGGCCAAGCGGCGACGCTGTGGCGCTGGGTGGAGGACGGCGAGGGCGACCTGGTGATCACCGACGTCATCATGCCCGACGAGAACGGGCTGGATCTTGTCCCGCGAATCCGCCGCATCCGTCCCGATCTGCGGGTGATCGTGATGAGCGCGCAATCGACGCTGATGACCGCGGTGAAGGCGGCGCAGCGCGGCGCCTTCGAGTATCTGCCGAAGCCGTTCGACCTGCGAGACCTGCTGGCGACCGTGGCCCGCGCCCTCGCCGCGCCGACCGAGGCAGCACCGATGCCGGCCGCGGAGCGCGACCCCGAGGACGACCTGCCGCTGATCGGGCGCAGTCCGGCGATGCAGGAGATTCTATCGCACCATCGCCCGGCTCACGACCGCCGATTTGACCGTGATGATCAACGGCGAGTCCGGGACCGGCAAGGAGTTGGTCGCGCGCGCCCTGCACGATCACGGCAAGCGGCGTGGCGGCCCGTTCGTCGCCATCAACATGGCTGCGATCCCGCGCGAGCTGATCGAAAGCGAACTGTTCGGCCACGAGCGCGGCGCCTTCACCGGCGCGCTGAACCGCAACGCCGGCCGGTTCGAGCAGGCGGCCGGCGGCACGCTATTTCTCGACGAGATCGGCGATATGCCGGCCGAGGCGCAGACGCGGCTGCTTCGTGTGTTGCAGGAAGGCGAGTTCACCACCGTCGGCGGCCGCCAGCCGATCAGGGCCAACGTCCGCATCATCGCCGCCACCCACCGCGACCTGCGCGCCGCCATCCGGCACGGCCAGTTCCGCGAGGATTTGTTCTATCGGCTGAACGTGGTCCCGATCCGGATTCCTCCGCTGCGCGAGCGGGCCGAGGACATCGCGGTGCTCGCCCGCCACTTCCTCGACCGCGCGCGCGCCGACGGCCTGCCTCCGAAGTCGCTCGACCAGGGCGCGGTCGATCGGCTGAAGCGTTACAGCTGGCCCGGCAACGTGCGCGAAGTGGAGAATTTGATGCGCCGGCTGGCCGCGCTCTGCCCCGACGACACGATCGGCGTCGCCGCGATCGAGGCGGAGCTGACGGAGGCGGCGACCGCTGAGCCGGGTTCCCAGAATGCTTCCCTGGGCGGGCCGGAGCCGCTGGCGCACGCCGTGGAGCGGCACATCCGCGCCTTCCTGGCCGCGCACGAGGGCGGGCCGGGTCCGTCGGACGTCTATACCCGCGTGATGGCCGAGGTGGAGCGGCCGCTTATTCGCCTGATGCTGGCGGCCACGCGCGGCAATCAGATCAAGGCTGCCGCCATGCTGGGTCTGAACCGCAACACGTTGCGCAAGAAGATCCGCGATCTCGACATCCCACTCACGCGGGGGGGGCCGTGACCGTCTTGCCGCCACCCGAGCGAACGCGCCGGCGCGGATCCGACCGCGCGATCGGGTTCGGGAACCGCGTGGGCGAACTTCTGCTCGGCAAGGCGGTCACCATCGGCCTGGTCACGCTGGCGCTGGCGGTGGGCATCAGCACGTTCGTCATCCTGGCGCGGGGCGCGCCGCTCGGTCTGCAACGCGGCGCCAGCGTGGCGCTGGTGCTCGCCAATCTCTCGGTGCTGCTCTTGCTGGGCGCCGTGCTCGCCGGCCGGCTCACCCGCGTCTGGACGGAGCGACGACGCGGCTCGGCCGGGTCGCGGCTGCACGTGCGGCTCGTGCTGCTGTTCGGCGGCGTCGCGGTGGCGCCGGCGATCGTCGTGGCGGTGTTCGCCGTCGCCTTCTTTCATTTCGGAATCCAGTCCTGGTTCAACGATCCGGTTCGGACGGCGGTAACGGAATCGCTCCAGGTCGCGCGCGGCTATCTTGACGAGCATCGCAACAACGTCCGCGAGGTTGCGCTGGAGATGGCGAACGACCTGAACCGGGCCGGCGTCTATCTGCTGTCCGCGCCCGGCGTGTTCGCGCAGATATTGGGCGAGCAGACGACGCTGCGCGGGCTGACCGAGGCGGTGATCTACGACCCCGCGACGGGGCAGGTGATGGCCTCGGCGGGGCTGTTCGGCGGGATCGGCGCCGAGCCCGCGCCTGCCTGGGCGACCGATCAGGCGCGCCACGGCGACGTGGTCCTGATCAACTCGCCGGACGGGTCGCGGGTCCGCGCGGTGGTGCAGCTCGATTCGCACCCGTCGCTGATGCTGATGATCGGCCGTCCGGTCGATCCGCAGATCGTGGGCTACATGCAGCGGACCGAGCGCGCCGTGGCCGAATACAAGCGTCTCGACGAGAGCCGGTCCTGGCTGCAGGTCGCCTTCGCCTGGATCTTCGCGATGCTGGCGCTGCTGGTGCTCTCGGCGGCCGTCCTGATCGGGCTGTTGCTGGCAAACCAGATCGCCCGGCCCATTGCCGGGCTGATCACCGCGGCCGAGCGGGTGCGGGGCGGCGACCTGTCGGTGCGTGTGCCCGACCCGCCGACCGATGACGAGATCGCCGGCCTGTCGCGCGCGTTCAACCGCATGACCGGCCAGCTTGCCGCCCAGCGATCCGAGCTGATGGAGGCGTACCGCCAGATCGACGAGCGCCGGCGCTTCACCGAGACGGTGCTGTCCGGCGTCTCGGCCGGCGTGATCGGGCTCGATACCAAGGGGCGGATCGAGCTGCCGAACAAGGCGGCCGACGAGTTGCTCGGCATCGACCTGCTGGCCGCGACCGGGCGGGCGCTCGCCGAGGTGGTGCCCGAGTTCGCGCCCTTGCTTGCCGCCGCCGGGGAGGGACCGGAGCGGGCGCGCACCGCCGAGGTGCAGATCGGCTCGACCAGCTCACGGCGCATTCTGATCGTGCGGATCGGCGCCGAGCTGACCGCCGGCGCAGTGCGCGGCTTCGTGGTGACGTTCGACGACATCACCGAGCTTCAGGCCGCTCAGCGCAAGGCGGCCTGGGCCGATGTCGCCCGCCGGATCGCCCACGAGATCAAGAACCCCCTCACGCCTATCCAGCTCGCGGCCGAGCGGCTGAAGCGGCGCTTTGCGCGCGAAATCACCTCCGACCCCGACACATTCGCCCAATGTGCCGACACGATCGTGCGTCACGTCGGAGATATGCGGCGCATGGTGGACGAATTCTCGGCCTTCGCCCGGATGCCGCAGCCTGTGATCAAGGCCGAGGACGTCGGCCGCATCGCGCGGGAAGCCCTGGTGCTGCAGAAGGCGGCGCGCCCCGAGATCGGGTGGGAAACGGATATCCCCGAACGCGGGCCGGTCGCCCCCTGCGATCGGCGGATGCTGCGCCAGGCGCTGACCAACCTTTTGCAGAACGCGGCCGATGCGGTGGCCATGCGCGCCGACGCTCACGAGGCTAGAACGGGGCGGATCGGACTTGCCGTGCATCCCGAAGGGGGTGCTGTGCGTATCAGTGTCTCGGACAACGGCATCGGTCTGCCGCAGGAGGACCGCGCTCGCCTGACGGAGCCGTATGTGACGCACAAGCCGAAGGGGACCGGGCTCGGGCTCGCGATCGCGAAGAAGATCATGGAGGAACATGGCGGGGGGCTCGCGCTCGACGACCGGCCGGACGGGCCGGGCGCGGTCGCCACGCTGAGCCTGCCAACGAGGATGGCCGATGCCGCATGACATCTTGATCGTCGATGACGAGCCCGACATCCGGCTGCTGGTCGACGGCATCCTGCGCGACGAGGGATACGATACCCGTCAAGCGGGCGATTCCGACGCCGCGCTCGCCGCCTTCCGCACCCGCCGCCCTTCGCTCGCGATTCTCGACGTCTGGCTCCAGGGCTCCCGGCTGGACGGGCTTGGCATCCTCGCGGCCCTGCACCGCGAGGAGCCGCAAATCCCCGTCGTCATGATCTCCGGGCACGGCACGATCGAAATGGCGGTGCAGGCGATCCAGCGCGGTGCGTATGACTTCATCGAGAAGCCATTCGAGGCCGACCGCCTGCTGCTGTGCATGCGCCGCGCGCTGGAGGCAGCGGCCCTGGCGCGCGAGAATGCCGAGCTGCGGCTGCGCGCGGGGCCGGAGACGAAGCTAACCGGCGAAAGTCCCGCAGTTCTGGCGGTGCGCAGCCAGATCGAGAAGGTGGCGCCGACCGGCTCGCGCGTGCTGATCCAGGGACCGGCCGGCTCGGGCAAGGAGGTGGCGGCGCGCATGATCCATGCGCGCTCCCGTCGCGCGGAGGGGCCGTTCGTCGTGCTCAACTGCGCGACGCTCGCGCCCGCGCGCTTCGAGGAGGAACTGTTCGGCATCGAGGCCGGGCCGGACCCGGCCGGGCACCCGCGCCGCGCCGGCGTGCTGGAGCGCGCGCATGGCGGGACGCTCGTGCTGGACGAAATCTCGGACATGCCGCTCGAAACCCAGGGCAAGATCGTGCGGGTCCTGCAGGACCAGAGCTTCGAGCGCCTGGGCGGGTCGGCGCGGGTGAAGGTCGACGTGCGCGTGCTGTCGGCCACCAACAAGGACCTGCACGCCGAGATCGCGGCCGGGCGGTTTCGCGAGGATTCTGTTCTACCGGCTTGCGGTCGTGCCGCTGCGGCTGCCGGCGCTGCGGGATCGGCGCGAGGACATTCCCCCGCTCGCCCGAAATTTCCTGTTACGCTCGGCCGAAAGCTCCGGGATGCCGAGGCGGGAGCTGTCGGCCGACGCGGTCGCCGCGTTGCAGGCCTACGACTGGCCGGGAAACGTCCGCCAACTTCGCAACCTCATGGACTGGCTGCTCATCATGGCGCCCGGGGCCGCCGGCGACCCGGTGCGCGCCGACATGCTGCCCCCCGAGATCGGGTCCGGCGCGCCCGCCCTGCTGACCATCGACCCGACCGCCGACATCATGTCGCTGCCGCTGCGCGAGGCGCGCGACCTGTTCGAGATCCAGTACTTGCAGGCGCAGCTTCTGCGCTTCGGCGGCAACATTAGCCGCACCGCGCAGTTCGTCGGGATGGAGCGCAGCGCGCTGCATCGCAAGCTGAAGCAGCTCGGCGTGCATTCCGAGGAGAAGGTGGGGAGCTAGACCACAGAGGTCAGGACCAAGGACGATCGGTACTAGCCCAACTCCTCAAAAACCAGGCGCTGCCGGGGCGGGAAACGAACGCCGGCGTAAAGCTCTGTGAGCGGCAGAACGACCGTCAACTTCGGCAACTCGATCAGCGATTCCTGGCCGAGCAATCGACGCTGGCGCCATTCGTCGCCGCCCCGCGACCAGAGCATGACGTCCGGCGCCTCCGGATTGACCAGCAGAATGTAATCCAGGCACGCCACCGTCTTGTATTCTTCCAGTTTGACGAACTGGTCGAACTGGCTCGTTGAGCGTGACAGCACTTCGACGACCAGACGCGGGCACGCGGAAAAGGCCGCTTCGTCGTCGAAGGGTTCGCAATGCACGCCGACATCGGGCCGGCGGACATTCCCGTTGGGAATTCTTATGGCGACATCGGCACTGAAAGGCTCGCACCGACTTCCTCGCAAGCCAACACCAAGCGCCACGACGGCGTTGACAACGACCCGGTCATGCCGAAGCTTGGCCCCGGCCATCGCCACGGGAACGCCGTCGATGAGTTCGTGCCGCTCCTCCTGGCCGAGATCCCATTCCAGAAACTCGTCGGCGGCCATCTGTATGATCGCGCGGTCGCTCAACGCTGCGCCTCCATCCCCACCAGCCCACGCGCAAAGTCATCGGCATCGAACGCGCGCAGGTCGGACGCCTTCTCGCCGACGCCGACCGCGTGCACCGGCAGCCCGAACTGCTCGGCCAGCGCCACCACGATGCCGCCGCGCGCGCTGCCGTCGAGCTTGGTCACCACCAAGCCCGTCACCGCAACCATTTCCTTGAACACCTTCACCTGCTGCACCGCGTTCTGTCCGGTGGTCGCGTCCAGCACCAGCAGCACCGAATGCGGCGCGGTCGGGTCCTGCTTGCGCATCACGCGGATGATCTTGGTCAGCTCGTCCATCAGCACCGATCGGTTGTGCAGCCGCCCGGCGGTGTCGATCAGCAGCACGTCCGCGCCCTCGGCCTGCGCGCGCCTGAGCGCATCGAACGCGAGCCCGGCGGCGTCGGCGTTGGGCGGCCCGGCGATGACCGGGCAGCCCGTGCGCTGGCCCCAGATCTGGAGCTGCTCCACCGCCGCCGCGCGGAAGGTGTCGCCGGCGACCAGCACGGCGCGCAATCCCTGCTCGCGATACTGCTGCGCCATCTTGCCGATGGTGGTCGTCTTGCCGGTGCCGTTCACGCCGACCACCAGCACGACATGCGGCTTCAGCGCGGGATCGAGCACAAGCGGCCGCGCGGCGGGGCGCAGGATGGCGGCGATCTCGTCGGCGAGCGCGGTCTTGATCTCCTCGTCGGTCACCTCCTTGCCGAAGCGGGTGCGGCGGAACTCCGCGATGACACGGCTCGCCACCTCGGTGCCGAGGTCGGCGCTGATGAGAAGCTCTTCCAGCTCCTCCAGCGCCTCCTCATCGAGCCGGCGCTTGCGCACGATCGCGGTGATGCCGCCCGACAGCTTCTGCGTGCTGCGCGATAGGCCTTCCTTGAGCCGCGAGAAGAAGCCGCCGAGCGCCATCTACATCGCCTCCGCCAGCAATCCTTGCTCGGTCGCCCCCGTCACGCGCGCGGCGAGAAGCCGGCCCGCCGCCACCGGACCGGCGAGGCGCACGGGGGCGAAGTGCTCGGAGTGTCCCGCGTCGGCCGCCTCGGTCAGCAGCGCCACCGTCCGGCCGACCTGGGCGGCATAGAACCGGCGCGTCGCTACGTGCCCCGCTTCGCGCAGCCGCGCGGCGCGCTCGCGCCGAGCGGGCTTCGCCACGGCAGGCATCCGGGCTGCCGGCGTGCCGGGGCGCTCGCTGTAAGGAAACACATGCAAGAAGGGCACGTCCGCTTCGCTCACGAAGGCCAGCGTCTCCGCGAACAGGGCATCCGTCTCGGTCGGGAATCCCGCGATCAGGTCGGCGCCGATCGCGATGCCCGGCCGCAGCGCGCGCGCGCGGGCGATGACCGCGCGGGCGTCGGCCGCCAGGTGCCGGCGCTTCATGCGCTTGAGGATCAGGTCGCTGCCGGCTTGCAACGACAGATGAAGGTGCGGCATCAGCCGGGGCTCCTCGGCGATCAGCCGCCAGAGGTCGGGGTCGATCGCGGCGGGATCAAGCGAGGAGAGGCGCAGGCGCGCCAGCTCGGGCACCAGCGCGAGCAGCCGTCGCGCGAGCTGGCCGAGGCTGGGGCGGCCCGGGAGATCGGCCCCGTAGCTCGCGATATCGACGCCGGTCAGCACCAGCTCCTGAAAGCCTAAGTCGACCAATGCCCGCGCCTGCGCCACGACTGCGCCGACCGGCACGCCGCGGTTCGGGCCACGCCCGTAGGGGATCACACAGAAGGTGCAGCGATGGTCGCACCCCTGTTGGATCTGCACGAAGGCCCGCGCGCGGCCGGCGAACGCCGTCACCAGATGCGCCGCCGTCTCCCGCGCGGCCATGATATCCGACACCGTGCTCGGCGCATCGGCCGCCCAGCTCTCCGCGCGCAGCTTCTCGGTATTGCCGAGCACCCGGGCGACGCCAGGAAGGGCGGACCATGCGCCGGGGTCGATCTGCGCGGCGCAGCCGGTGACGACGATGCGCGCCCCGGGCCGTTCGCGCGCCGCGCGGCGTATCGCCTGGCGGGCCTGCCGCTCGGCCTCGGCGGTGACGGCGCAGGTGTTGACGATCACGGTATCGGACAACCCCGCCGCGTGGCCGCGCATCACCTCGCTTTCATAGGCATTGAGGCGGCAGCCGAAGGTGAGGATCTCGACGCTCATCGCGGATAGGCGTCGAGATCGACGCTCCCGGTGAACGCGGTGGCGACCGGGCCGGTCATCAGCACATGCCCATCAAGCCACTCGATCAGCAATTCGCCGCCGTCCAGCGCGAGCGTCGCGCGCGCCTCCGCGAGCCCGCGTCGGTGCGCGTTCACCAGCGCCGCGCACGCGCCCGAGCCGCAGGCGAGCGTGAGGCCGGCGCCGCGCTCCCACACACGCAGCCGGATGCGGTCGGGGGCGAGGATCTGGGCGAAGCCGATATTCGCGCGTTCGGGAAACAGCTTGTCATGCTCCAGGACGGGGCCGAGCGCCGCGATGTCCAGCGCGTCGAGATCGGATACGAAGAAGGTCGCGTGCGGATTGCCCATGCTCGCCGCCGCCGGCTGCGCCACCGGGCCGAGGGCGAGGTCGAGGCACCGCGTATCCATCGCGCGGGCGAGCGGGATGTCGCGCCAGTCGAGGCACGGGGCGCCCATGTCCACCTGGACCTGCCCATCCGACAGGATCTCGGCCGGGAGATCGCCGGCCACGGTGCGGATGACAAGCCGCCGCCGCCCCGTCTCGCATGCGAGCAGGGAGGCGACGCAGCGCGTGGCGTTGCCGCAGGCACCCGCCTCCCCGCCATCTTGGTTGCGGATGCCCATCAGTGCGTCGGCGTCCGACCCCTCGGGCGCCGGCTCGATCGTGATGATCTGGTCGCAGCCGATCCCGCGCCGGCGGTCGGCGAGCGCGGCGGCGCGGGCCGGGGTGAGGCCGAGCGGAGCCGCCCGCGCGTCGAGCACGACGAAGTCGTTGCCGCAGCCGTGCATTTTCCGGAAAGGGACGGACATCCCGTCCATATAGCGCGGCGGCGGGATTTGGGCACCGGGGCCGGCTGCGCTTACAGGGATCGCGCCATCCCGCCCCGGCCCGCGCTGCTGCCCTGGTGGGTAGGGGTCGGTTTGAACGTTAGTTTTCGACCAAAGCGGCCAATCGATTGGGGATCGTTCACACTCGCGACCAGTGAAAACGCCGAGCGGCGGGTCCCCTCTCCGTGTATTGGGACCGATACAACAGCGTTCGCGGACTTCCGGCGCAACGTAGGACTTCATTCAGCATGGCGACACAACAATGCTTTCGGTGTAATTTCACTCCGAAAAACACCGTATGTAATGCCCGGCCAAGCGATCTAAAGCTGATCCGGCCTTCTCGGACCTTGCGCCGCTGTTCGTCGTCCTCGAACCAATTGAATATCCACCGGCCTGTATCAACTTTGCGCTGAGCGTCCCCACGTTCGCCTGAGGTTATCCGATAACCGCCATGCACGATGCGGTTTCGCAGATCGCGAATATCTTTTAGGGCGCTACCCCGTGTAAACGACCGTCCGCTCAACTCTCGTATTTTTTGACGCGCGCCGGAAACTGCATCCGCGTCGCTTCAAGGAACTTCGCCGCTGCGGATTTGCCTTCAGCCTTTTCGATTTCCACGCGAAGGCTGCCCAACAACAAATTCGATGGCTAGTGACGCGGCGAAGGGCGCCTGAATAATCGCCTCGCTCCATCAAATTTAGTGCATCCAAAAGCTCTAGCTCGCCTTAGAGTGCCGCGCCCAGAAATTCCGTCCTGTAATTAGCGTCTCATAAGCTTGTAGAAGCTAGCTTTGGTATCCAATCCGTGCACCACGCCCGATGGTCCCATCCGCGGGGAACGAGGAAACAACGGTGGATCTGACCATCTCGCTGAATATACCAGGTAGGCACGTCCCAAGGAGCAATCTCAAACGGAAAATAATCGTAAGTCGCTAGGCGATACGGATTAGGTGTCCCTACCGGAAGGTTCGGCACACTTTTCTGAGAACCCTCCCCTTCCAGGCACGCCGCAAAATTCTTGATTTTTTGCTATGCATTTCGCCAGTCGCGGGGGTTCGCCAGGAGAATTGTCGATTGCTCTGGTAGATGTTAAATGGCTGGCACGTTTTGACCTCAAGGAGCCAAGAAATGGCTGATGCTGCCACGAGTGTCTATCTCGTAGTTCTAATCGAGAATTCATGACAAGCAACGATATGACAACGAATATGTCTCGCTCGTTCTCCATTCGCAGGCTCGGAACCTTTGCGACCGCCGCCTCGACCTGCTTGGCGTTGTATCCGCCATCGGCCCAGACGAGTTCGAGCCAGGGGAAGCGGCGGCGTATTCTGTCGAGCACCAACGCGGCTCCATCACGATCCTGGACCCCCGCCGAATGCACTACGACGCGCAGCGGCAAGCCTTCGGTGTCGACCAGCGCGTGGATCTTGCGTCCCTTCAGCTTCTTGCCGGCATCGTAACCTACAGCATCGTCTTTACCGCCTCCTTTTCCGCCGACTTCAGCGTCTGGCTGTCGATCACCCCAGCGGTCGGGCTCGCGTCGCGGCCAAGGCGCTCACGCAGGTTCGCGTGCAGCTCCGCCAAGATCGCCTCCCAGGTGCCCTCGCGTTGGAACATGCGGAAGATGTTGTAGACCGTCGAACGCGGCGGGAAGCCATCGCGGGGCAGATAGCGCCAGGGGCAGCCGGTCTGAAGCAGGTAGAGCATGGCGTTCATCGCTGCGCGCATTTCCGTCTTCCGCGGTCGCCCGCCCGGCTTGGCATCGGGGATCAACGGCGCGAGCCGCCCCCATTCCGCATCCGTCAAATCGATCGGAAATCGGCCGCTTTCACGGCGATACGTCGCCCGATGCTGATCCGTCCACATCCCATTGCACCACGCCGAAGTTGATCGACATGGTGAATCATCCCGCTCCGAGCCGGGGCAACGGCTTTTGGGTCAGGCTCTTACCTCATCTCCGCCATGAAGCTCGAAAGTCTCTCCGCTTATCGCAACTGGAAACGTATGACCATTAACCTCGATGGGCATGGTCGCGTTATCAGTCATAAGCCAAAATGGTAACTCGACCCGCAGGGTTACTTCGACCCAGGGAGCCACCCAATCGATTTCCTGCGCTATCGAAAAGGCTGCGGGTGGCTCTCGGGATGACCTGTGCATGGGACCAGCTTACTACCTGGTCGTTCGCACCAATACCCGCGACGCTGCCGAGGAGCATCGCCTATCGCCACAGGCACCAAATATAATTCCAATTTAGTGTCGAAGGGGTGACTGTCTGGTGGCCACCCATCTCGGGCCTGCAAATCGACCCACTACCCTTCGTGGCGCCGGTTGCGCCAGCCGGGGCGGCCCGCTATACGACCGGGCTTCGTTCGCGCGTCCGGGCCTGTAGGGCATGCCCGGCCGCGACGCTCGCCCGTGCGGGCCGAAGGCAACAAGGAGAATCAAATGCCCAAGATGAAGACCAAGTCCTCGGTCAAGAAGCAATTCAAGCTCACCGCGACCGGCAAGGTGAAGGCCGGGCCGGGCGGCAAGCGGCACTGTCTCTCGGCCCGCACACAGAAGGCCAAGCGCAGCAATCGGCGGATGCAGACCCTGACGCCGATGGACGCCCGCACGATCAAGCAGTGGGCCCCCTACGGGCTGGGCTGAGGGAGACACGGCATGGCTCGCGTCAAGCGCGGCGTCACCACGCACGCACGGCACAAGAAGGTCCTGGCCCAGTCCAAGGGCTTCGTCGGCCGCTCGTCCACCAATTACCGCATCGCGCTGGAGCGGCTGGAGAAGTCGCTGCAATACGCCTACCGCGACCGGCGCAACAAGAAGCGCGACTTCCGGGGGCTTTGGATCCAGCGCATCAACGCGGCGGTGCGCGAGCACGGGCTGACCTACAGCCGCTTCATCGACGGGCTGAACAAGGCCGGCATCGAGATCGACCGCAAGGTGCTCGCCGCCATCGCCTACGACGATTCGGCGAGCTTCGCCGAGATCGTGCGGAAGGCGCAGGCGGCGCTGAGCTGACATGACCGTCATGGCCGGGCTTGGCCCGGCCACCTACGTCTTGCGCTGCGCCCGGTGAAGACGTGGGTGCCCGGGCCAAGCCCGGGCATGACGTGGAAGCGACTCCAATGACCGACGACCTCCTTGCGCTGAAGACCGAAACCGACGCCGCGCTCGCCGCCGCCGCAGATCTGCGGGCGTGGGACGCGGTGCGGGTCGCCGTGCTGGGACGCAGCGGGCGGCTCACCGCCCTGCTGAAGGAACTCGGCAAGGCCCCACCCGATCAGCGGCGCGCGCGCGGCGCGGCGCTGAACGAGGCGAAGGACGCGCTCAGCGCTGCCATCGAAGCCCGCCGCCTCGCCCTGGAGGGGGCCGCGCTCACCGCGCGCCTCGCCGACGAGCGCATCGACCCGACCCTGCCCCCGCGTCCCCGCCCCGTCGGCCTGATTCACCCGATCAGCCGCACGATGGAGGAGATGGCGGCGATCTTCGGCGCGATGGGCTTCGAGATCGCCGAAGGCCCCGACGTCGAGACCGACTGGCACAATTTCAGCGCCCTCAACATCCCCGCGCACCACCCGGCGCGCGACGACCAGGACACGTTCTATTTGCCCGCCCGCGACAATCTGGCGCCCCCGGTGCTGCGCACCCACACCTCGCCCGTGCAGGTGCGCGCGATGCTCGACCGGAAGCTGCCGTTCCGCGTCATCGTGCCCGGCCGCACCTACCGCGCCGACCATGACGCCACGCACTCGCCGATGTTCCACCAGGTCGAGGGGCTGGCGCTGGACCGCGACATCACGCTCGGCCATCTCAAGGGCTGTCTGATCGACTTCCTGCGCGCATTCTTCGGCCTCGCCGATCTGCCGGTGCGCTTCCGCGCCAGCTATTTCCCCTTCACCGAGCCGAGCATGGAGGTCGATATCGGCTGGGACCGGCGATCGGGGGAGCTTGGCAAGGGCGAGGACTGGCTGGAGATCCTGGGCAGCGGCATGGTCCATCCGCGCGTGCTCGCCAATGTCGGGATCGATCCGAGGGAGTGGCAGGGCTTCGCCTTCGGCATGGGGATCGAGCGCGTCACCATGCTGAAGCAGGGCATCCCCGACCTCCGCCCCTTCTTCGAATCCGACATCCGCTGGCTGCGCCATTACGGCTTCAACCCGCTCGCCCCGGCGATGCTGCACGAGGCGGCCGGGCGATGAAGGTTCCGCTCTCCTGGCTGCGCACGCATCTCGACACCGATTCCGGCGTCGGGGAGGTCGCCGCGACGCTCACCCGCATCGGCCTGGAGGTGGACGGCATCGCCGACCGGGGCGCCGCGCTGGCAGATTTCCGGATCGCGCATGTGATCGAGGCGGCGCCGCACCCCAACGCCGAGCGGCTGCGCGCCCTCACGGTCGATACCGGCCAGGGCATCGTCTCGGTGGTATGCGGGGCGCCCAACGCGCGCACCGGGATGAAGGGAGTCTTCGCGCCGCCCGGCAGCGTCATCCCCGAAAGCGGGACGGTCCTGAGGGCGAGCGAGATCCGCGGCGTGACGAGCGCGGGGATGCTGCTGTCCTCGCGCGAGATGGGGCTCGATGAGGACCATTCCGGCATCATGGATCTGCCCGCCGATGCGCCCGTGGGCATGGCTTATGCGACCTGGGCCGGGCTGGACGACCCGGTGCTCGACGTGAGCGTGACGCCGAACCGGGGCGACTGCTTCTCCGTGCGCGGCATCGCCCGCGACCTCGCCGCCGCCGGGCTGGGCGCGTTGAAGCCATGGGCGCCCGCCCCGGTGCGCCCCGCTTTCGAGGGCGGCCTGCGCTGGCGGATCGAGTGGCCGGAGGCGTGCCCGTGGATTCTGGGCCGCACCATCCGGGGCGTCCGCAATCAGCCAAGCCCGGCGTGGCTGGCCGAACGCCTGGCGTCCGGCGGGCTGCGCCCCATCAACGCGTTGGTCGATGTCACCAACTTCTTCACCGTCGATCTCGGCCGTCCGCTGCACGTCTTCGACGCCGACAAGGTGGCCGGCAATTCGCTGGTGCTGCGGCGCGGAGCCGGCGAGAGCTTCCGGGCGCTGAACGGCCGCGACTACACGCTGACCCCGGAGGACTGCGCCATCGCCGACGCGGTCGGCGCGCAGTCGATGGCGGGCGTGGTCGGCGGGGAGGCAACCGGTTGCGACGAGGCCACGACCTCGGTGTTCATCGAGTGCGCGCTGTTCGATCCGGTCCGGGTCGCGCTGACCGGACGCCGTCACCAGGTCGTCTCCGATGCCCGCCAGCGGTTCGAGCGCGGCATTGACCCCGCCCTGATGCCCGACGCGATCGAGGCGGCGACCAGTCTGATTCTCGATCTGTGCGGCGGCGAGCCGGGCGCGGTGGTGTTCGCCGGTCGGCCGCCCGACTGGCGGCGGGATGCCACGATGCGCTTCGAGCGCCTAGCCGGGCTGGGCGGGGCCGACATTCCGCCCGACGCGGCGGTCGCGGCCCTGGAAAACCTGGGCTTCGCCGTGCGGACCCGCAACGCCGCGGACGTGACGGTCGCGGTCCCCTCCTGGCGCAACGACATCGCGGCGGGGGTGGCGCTGGACCAGGGCGCCGACCTCGATCCGGAGGCCGCCGTCCGCGCCGCCGAGGGCTGCGCGCTGATCGAGCCGGAATGCGACCTCATCGAGGAGGTTCTCCGGCTGCGCGGCCTCGACGCCATTCCGCCGGTTTCCCTGCCCCGCCCCGCGCCCGTCCCGCCCCTGATCCTGACCCCGCGGCAGCGGCGCGCGGCGCTGGCGGGGCGCACCCTGGCCGCGCAGGGCCTCGCCGAGTGCGTCACCTTCAGCTTCATGGCGGCCGATCGCGCCGCGCTGTTCGGCGACACGCCGGAGACGCTCCGGCTCGGCAACCCGATCGCCGCCGACCTCGATCAGCTTCGTCCCACCCCGGTCGCCACGTTGGCGCTCGCCGCGCAGCGCAACGCCGCGCGCGGCTGGCCCGACGTGGCGCTGTTCGAGGTCGGGCCAGGATTTCGGCAATGACGGCCAGCGCCAGGTCGCCGCCGGGCTGCGCGCCGGATCGACCCCGCGAAGTGCGATCGAGCCGGCGCGCGGCGTCGATGCGATGGATGCCAAGGCCGACCTCTTCGCGGCGATGGGCGCGCTCGGCGTGCCGATGGAGGCGCTGAGCGTCACGCCGGACGCGCCCGGATTCTACCACCCCGGCCGTTCCGGCGTCGTGCGCCAGGGGCCGAAGACGGTGCTCGGCACGTTCGGGGAGCTGCACCCCCGCGTGCTGTCCGCGATCGACCTCGCCGGCCCGGCCTGCGCGTTCGAGCTGTTCCTGGATGCGGTCTCCGACCCGAAGCGGCGCAAGCGCGCCGCGCCCGACCTGCCACCGTTCCAGCCCGTCCGCCGCGACTTCGCGTTCCTGGTCGATGCCGACGTGACCGCCGAGGCGGTGCTGCGCGCCGCGCGGGGCGCCGACCGGATGCTCGTGGGCGGGGTGACCCTGTTCGATGCCTACGCGGGCGATCCGCTGCCGCAGGGCAAGCGCTCGCTCGGCGTCGAGGTGGTATTCCAGCCGCGCGAGCGCACGCTGACCGAGGCCGAGATCGAGATGGCGGCCGGTAAAGTGGTAGCGGCGGTGACGAAGGCGACGGGGGCGAGCTTGCGCTGAGTTCGCTCCGGTGGCGTTTGGCGGCGAGTTTCCCTATCTCTGCCCCGACGACGCCCCTGAGCGAGTAAATGACCGAAACACCCCTCGACCACATCCGCAACTTCGCGATCATCGCGCATATCGACCACGGCAAGTCCACGCTCGCCGACCGGCTGATCCAGGCGTGCGGCGCCTTGCCCGACCGCGAGATGACCAACCAGGTTCTCGACAACATGGAGCTGGAGCGCGAGCGGGGCATCACCATCAAGGCGCAGACCGTCCGCCTCGCCTACACGGCGCGCGACGGACGCGTCTACGAGCTGAACCTCATGGACACGCCCGGACATGTCGATTTCGCCTACGAGGTGAGCCGCAGCCTCGCCGCCTGCGAGGGCAGCCTGCTCGTGGTGGATGCGAGTCAGGGGGTGGAGGCGCAGACGCTCGCCAACGTCTATCAGGCGCTCGACGCCGGCCACGAGATCGTGCCCGTGCTCAACAAGATCGACCTGCCGGCAGCGGAACCCGAGCGGGTGAAGCAGCAGATCGAGGACGTGATCGGCCTCGATGCGTCCGACGCGGTGGAGATCAGCGCCAAGACGGGCCTCAACATCGAGGGCGTGCTGGAGGCGCTGGTCGCGCGCCTGCCGCCGCCGCGCGGCGATGGCGCGGCGGCCCTGAAGGCGCTGCTGGTCGATAGCTGGTACGACCAGTACCTGGGCGTCGTGATCCTGGTCCGGGTCAAGGACGGGCGGCTGAAGCGCGGCCAGAAGGTCCGCATGATGTCCACGGGCGCGGTCCACGCGGTCGAGCAGGTGGGCGTGTTCAGCCCGAAGATGATCCCCGTGGACGATCTCGGGCCGGGCGAGATCGGCTATATCACCGCCGCCATCAAGACCGTCGCCGATTGCCGGATCGGCGACACCATCACTGATGACCGCGCGCCCACGGCGACGGCGCTGCCGGGGTTCAAGCCCTCGGTCCCGGTGGTGTGGTGCGGGCTCTATCCCGTCGATGCCGACGATTTCGAGAAGCTGCGTGAGAGCCTCGGCAAGCTCCGGCTGAACGACGCGAGCTTCCACTACGAGCCGGAGACATCCGCCGCCCTCGGCTTCGGCTTCCGCTGCGGCTTCCTGGGTCTGCTCCATCTGGAAATCATCCAGGAGCGGCTGGCGCGCGAGTTCGACCTCGACCTGATCGCGACCGCGCCCTCGGTGGTCTATCGCCTGCATCGCACGAACGGGCAGGTGCAGGAGCTGCACAATCCTGCCGACATGCCCGACGGCAGCGTGATCGACCATATCGAGGAGCCGTGGATCCGGGCCACGATCATGGTGCCGGACGACTACCTGGGCGCGGTGCTGCACCTTTGCAACGATCGGCGCGGCGAGCAGGTGGACCTCACCTATGTAGGCAATCGCGCGATGGCGGTCTATCGGCTGCCGCTGAACGAGGTGGTGTTCGACTTCTACGATCGCCTGAAGTCGGTGAGCCGCGGCTATGCGAGCTTCGACTACCAGATGGACGGCTACGCGCCGGGCGATCTGGTGCGGATCTCCATCCTGGTGAACAGCGATCCGGTGGACGCGCTGAGCTTCATCGCGCACCGGGCGCTCGCCGAGACGCGCGGGCGGGCGATCTGCGGCAAGCTGAAAGAACTGATCCCCCGCCAGTTGTTCAAGATCGCCATCCAGGCCGCGATCGGCGGGCGGGTGATCGCGCGCGAGACGATCAGCGCGCTGTCGAAGGACGTGACCGCCAAGTGCTACGGCGGCGACATCAGCCGCAAGCGCAAGCTGCTCGACAAGCAGAAGGAGGGAAAGAAGCGGATGCGCCAGTTCGGCAAGGTGGAGATCCCGCAATCGGCCTTCCTGGCGGCGCTGAAGATGGACGCTTGAAGTGGGCGGGGCATTGAAATCGGCATCGAATGACGACAAATTCCATTCCTCCCAGGAGGAGCCACGGTGATGCGCACGACCCTCGCGATCGATGATGAGTTGCTGGCGACGGCGCGGGATTATACCGGCCTCAAGGAGAAATCGGCCCTGGTCCGGGAGGCGCTGAAAGCGCTGATCGAGCGGGAAAGCGCGCGACGACTGGCACGCCTGGGCGGCAGTGACCCCGATGCTACGGCTCCGCCGCGCCGGAGGTCCGAGCCGGCGTGATCCTAGTCGATACGTCGGTTTGGATCGACCATTGGCACGTATCGGATAACACGCTCATCAACCTTCTGAACAACGGGAGGGTTCTCGGACATTCCCTTGTTCTCGGAGAGGTTGCCATGGGAGGTCTTCGACGGCGCGATCTCATCTTGGCCGCCATGCGACGTCTGCCGCAGGCAACCGTCGCGACGGATCAGGAAGCCCTGGATTTCATCGGCAGGCACAGATTGTTCGGAATCGGGATCGGTTATATTGACGCCCACCTGCTCGCGGCGGTGCGCCTGACGCCGGACGCCGTGCTGTGGACGCGAGACAAGCGCCTGCATGACGCCGCCGAGCGATTGGGCGTGGCGATGCGCTCCGATCAGGCCGTGTAGCGCCCGCCCTCCAGCGCCCGCGCCTGGCCCAAGGCGACGAGGGTTTGCAGCATTCTCGGCAGCCGGTCGCCGCGCGGGGTGCCCTTGAAGCGGCGGGCTATGTCGGGGGCGGCGAGGGGGCCGCTGCGCAGGGCGGCGCGGAGCGCGACGAACTGGGCGGGCTCATCCTTCGGCCAGCCCCGCTCGGCCGCTGTCGCATCGGAATCGACCGCGAGCGCGGTCTGCTGGGCGGCGCGGAACGCTTGCGCCGGGGCCTGGTAGGCGGGCCGCAGCCAGCGCACCGTTCCCGCCGCCTCCTCGGCCACGCGCGCGGCGTTGAGGGCGACGATCCGGGCGAGGATCTCCGCATCGGGCAGGTCGCGCGGCCAGCCATAGGAATTGGCCACGGCGGCGTCGAGCCGTCGTGCAGCGCCCGCAGGATCGTCACCTCTCCGGCATCGTGGATGTCGCGCTCCTCGGGCGAGAGGGGCGTGCCCGCGCGGATGGCGGCCAGCACGTTGTAGAGGCGCGTCAGGGTGAGATGCGGGTGCGCAGCCATGCGGGTTTTGCGGTGGGCGTCCAGTTCCTCCGCGATGTTGGCGATTTCGGCACGCAGGGACGGGGGCGGATCGGGGAAGGGGAACGGGTCGAAGCATTGGGTCTTGGCATAAACCGGGTCGTTGCCAACGCCCAGCCAGTTGCCTTGAGCCAGCATCCACGCAACATGATGCCGGCTCTGCAAGACGCCCAAAAGGACCGCGTCATCCGACCCGATGACGATCAACTTGTTGTCCGGGATCATCTCGCACGGCAGAAAAGTGAATACTCGGTGCTTCGCCGTCTCTACTGTGGCGATGTAGCGAGCAAGGCCGTTAATAGCAGGGCGAAGGTCCGGCCTTGGCTTTCCGAACAGCCACCACTCGCGGGCGTATTGGGCGGCGTCAGGCCCATTGTCAGCGATGGCGCCACGTTGGGGCTTTACCGTTTGGTGGAGATGCTGCCATACGGCGCCGAAGCGCCGCCGCACCTGGTCCTCGGTCAACCCGAACAGATCAATCACCATCGCGCCGCGCGATCGCTGCTGGAGATCACGCCCGTTCAGATACCGACGAATATGCTTTTCCAGCCCCGCTACCTTACCCAAGCCGAGCGCCTGAGCCTGCGTCGGGGACACGATGAAGCCCGCCCCGTGCAACTTCATACCAGGAGAGGCGATGCGCTCGTTCGCGCGCAGCGGCTTCGCGGCCTTCACGTCTGAACCAATCGTCAGATCTGCGTTGATACGTCCCGCCCGCGTGACCAACGCCACCTCGGGCACGCCATCCTTGCCGCCGGTCTCGCCCGTGACGATCCCCAGCACGCCATCCCCCTGCCCGGCTTCGGCGACCGTCATCGCGATCCGCACGGCGGCGCTGCCGGCGCCGTCGGTCCACGGGTGATCGGGCACCGCGAAGACGAGATGCACCCGCGCACGCGCGTCCAGTGCGTCGGCCACCACGCGGCGGCAGAACACTTGCCGAAGCGAGTTCGAGGTGATGAAACCGAAACGCCTGACCTTTCCGGCTGCGACCACTTGCGCGGCCTTCCACCAGAAATGCAGCGCGAGGTCCGCGCTCCGGTTCACCTTCGGGTAGGCGGCCCACAGCGCCTGCGCGTATCCGTCGCCAAGGTCGGCGCGCAAATCTTTCCCGGCGATGAAGGGCGGGTTGCCGACGATGAAGTCGGCCTCGGGCCAGACCGCCGGCTTCGCGCGCAACGGACGCATGACCAGCACGCGGTCGGTCTCGTCGGGAATCCTCTCGCCGGTGATCGGATGCGTCCGGGTGCGGCCGCCCCAGCGGGTGACACCTTCCATCGCCTCCTCCGCGCTATATTCGAGAAGGGCGTCGGCGTGGCGGATGTTGTGGAAGTCCCGCAGGATCGGCTCGGGCACCTCCCGGCCCGGGCGGTTGCGGAAATGCCATTGCAGCCAGCCGAGCCACAGGACGAGTTCGGCCACCGGCACCGCGCGGGGATTGAGTTCAAGCCCGAGGAACTGGTGCGGGTCCACGGTGGCCTGCGTGAGATCGAGCCGGTCGCCCTCGCCGGCCACGAGGTCGGCCAGCAAATCCAGCACCTCGCCCTCCAGCCGCTTCATCATGTCGAAGGCGACATAAAGGAAATTGGCGGTGCCGCAGGCCGGGTCGAGAACCCGGATGGCGCAGAGGCGCGCGTGAAAGCCCCGGATGACATCCGCCGCGCCGGCCGCGTCGCCCGCCTCCGCCTTGAGCAGCGCGGACGCCTTCACGCCGTCCCACTCCGTCAGCAGCGGGTCCATCAGCACGGGCTGCACGAGGCGTTCCACGAAGGCGCGGCGTGAAATGCGCGCCGAGGCGCCCGCGCTCGCGCGTGTTGATCGCGTTCTCCAACAGCGTGCCGAAGATCGCCGGCTCTACGCCGGACCAATCCCGCTTCGAGGCGACGATGAGCAGATTCAGCATCTCGGGGTTCAGCGGCAGCGGCTCCACCGCGCCGTGCGGGCCGGCGCGAACAGCCCGCCGTTGAAGCGGCGCAGATCGGCGCGCAGCCCGGAGGAAAACCCGCCCTTGTCCATCGTCCGCCACATATCCCCAACGAGGGGAACCAAAGCGGGTAGGTTGGTCCGGCACGCTTCCAGCAGGTCGGTGAACGCCCCCCGGCTCGGCAGCAGTCCCACGGACTGGGCGAACATGCTGAACACGCTCCGCATGAGGAAGGTCGCCACCGCTTCGGGCGTGTGCTTGCGGGCTTCCAGGTCGGCGGCGAGCCGCGCCAGCAGCGCCGCGATCTCCCGCGTCACCTGCACGCGCTTGCGCGACGGGTCGAGGCTCAGCGGGTCCGTCCAGATGGCGCGCAGCCGCTCGCGGATGTCCGTCTTTCGCAGATCTGCCAGGTAGATGCGGAAGCCGTCGCGGTCCGGGAATTGCGCGTAGTGCTTCCCGGTGCCCGAAAAGTCCGCGTAGAGGTCGATGCAGAAGCCGATATCGCAGACCATGACGAAGGGCGGCCACCCCTCCTCGGGCGGGATGTCGCGGGCGTAGTTCTCCGCCTGCCCTTTCGCGCGCAGCATCGCCTGCGTCCAACCGGGCGAGCGGCGGATGGTCGCGCGGCGCTCGGCCTCGGAGCCGGCGAACAGGGTGGCCTGTCGGGGCGTGTCCTGCGCCTGCTTCGCCTCCAGCACGAAGCAGCCGCGCTTGTAGAGGTCGATGCGGCGCGTGCTCGTGGTGCCGTCCCGCTCGTGCCGGGTTACGCCGCGCTCGAACCTGTAGTCGCCGGTTCCGCCAACCGCGCGTCCGGACGGGGCGCACCGAGGAGGTCGCAGAGTTCGGACAGGAACGGGACGTAATTCGCGCGCTCGGCTCCACCCGAAGCCTGCCACCGGGTGATGAACGCCTCGATGCCCGTCCCCCCCCTTGCGCGTCTCCCGATCCGCTTCGGGCCAGACAAGGATCATACTGATAACGCGGGTCATGTCGGTAGGGAAAACGAGAGCGCCGGGCTGAACGAGGTAACTTGGGATGGTTCGATAGACGCCCGCGGGGCGGCGCTGGTATAAGACGCGGGTCCGGAGGGATGGCCGAGCGGCTTAAGGCGCACGCTTGGAAAGCGTGTGTGCGTTAACGTGTACCGTGGGTTCGAATCCCACTCCCTCCGCCAGCGTTGGGTGGTAAGCGACTAAGAATGCTTGATTTGTTTTCCACCATAGCGAGCCAACCCCCGAGCCTACCCCCAAGTGGATGGTCGCTAGGCGTTCCCGTCGCACAGGTCGCTGTTCTGTGCGGATTCCGATCGACTTTGAACCGCCGCCCTCACCGCCTCACCCTCCTTGTTCCGAGGTACCAGCCGCGCGCGCGGCGTTTTGGACGAAGGGTCATCCAGGGGGCGTGGGGAAGCCCATATCGCCCGGTTTCGCGTCGAGGGTGCAATGGTAGCGTGGAGCCCCACGCCTCCTGTAGCGCGCGTGGGTGGAGCCCCGCGGGCTGCCTGTAGCCAGCGCGCGCGGCAGTGGGCGGCTCCGCGCCGCTGACCACCCCTCCCCTGCCGCTCTGTGCGCGGCGCTCTGCCGCTCCCACATCGTCGCAAATGTGCGGACGCTTCGCCTCGACGCTCCCCCCGGAAGCCATCGCCCGGCTGTTCCAGACGCGGAACCCGCTGCCGAACGCCGCGCCGACCTGGAACCTCGCGCCCAGCCAGGACGCTATGGTGGTCCGCCGGCATCCTGACGGCGGGCGGCATCTCGACCTCCTGAAATGGGGCCTGCTTCCCGACTGGACGAGGGACCCGTCCAAGGCCCAGCGCCCGATCAACGCCCGCGCCAGACGGCCGCGACGTCGGGCATGTTCAAGGCCGCATTCTGCGCCCGCCGCCGCATCGTGCCGGCAGCCGCGTTCTACGAGCGGCGGAACACCGGCGGCCCGAAGCAGCCTTTTGCGTTCGCGCGGCAGGACGGAGATCTTGTCGCGGAAATACGAGACCAACCGATTCGCGCCTGCAGTAGCCGTGTGGCGATCGGCTCCACGCTCTTTGGGCGGCCCATCTGGCCCGAGAAGGCCGGCAGATAACCGGCCCTGAGCAACAAGTGCCAAAGTAGGTCGAGGGCCTGTCGTCAATTGAGCCAAATTGCGCTGGCGGCGAGGTAGACGGCAGCGAGGAAGTTGCGCGCGGTCTTATCATAGCGTGTGGCGATGGCGCGGAACTGCTTGAGTTTGGCGAAGAAGTTCTCGATCAGGTGGCGTTCCTTGTAGACATGGCGATCGATTCTGCGGGGCACCCGGCGATTAGCCTTTGGCGGGATTACCATGGTCTTGTCAGCTTCCGCCAGCGGCTCAATGACCCGCTCGTCGGCGTCGAATGCCTTGGCGGCGATCAACACGTCGGCCTGCATATCCGGCAACAGGCGGTCGGCACCCACCAGGTCGTGCGCCTCGCCACCGGTCAGATGGAAACCGACCGGATTGCCGAGCGCATCGACCATGGTATGATCTTGGCGCTCAACCGCCCCGCGAGCGCCCGATGGCTTGGTCCGGATCGTCTTTTTTTTAGCGCCTGGACTGTGCCATGGGCTCGCACAACGGGGCTGTCGAGCATCGCGTATTCGTTGTCGGCATCGGCGGCGAGATGCTGAAACAGCCGTTTCCAGACCCCGGATTTCGCCGAGCGGCTGAAACGCCGATGGGTGTTCTTCCAGTCGCCCAAGCGATCCGGAAGATCGCGCCAGGTAATACCGGCTCGGAGCGGTAAAGTACCGCTTCAAGGAACAGGCGGTTCGTGCCGCGTGGTCACGCCGACCACCTTCGTCTTTCCGGCTACAGGTCGAGATACGGTCCCACTGGTCGTCGCGAAGTCCGTAGCGGCGAATCGCCAGCCCCCCAAACTACCGCCTACGAACGTAGAAGCTGCCGCGCCGGGATGGCCATTCCGTCACGTGGCGCTGATTACGCCGAATGTCGCAATCCGGACTTACCGAGCTGGCGCCGAATTGGGAAGCGACTGGTCGGGATTGACGACAGGCCCGAGTACATGCTTCCGAGCCACGACTCTATCGTGGTCGTGGCTCGGATTCCGCCAAGCTGGTCGAGGCGTCCGATGCGCACGGGTGACGTTCGTCTCCATCATGCAGTCCTTCTGAGATTATGACCAGCATGGGCCGGCGACGCTCAATATCCTGGATCCTTCGCGCAGTTTGAGCGCGAAGTGATCGGCGAGCGATCCTCGTGAGTTCGCCGCCTCGCGTGCACTGGGAATGTGGATGGTCGCGCGCGTGCGCCTCGGCTATGACGTCCGCGACCGAAGCTGGTGGTGGACGAGGTGGAGGCCGCGACGGCCGGGCGTGTTCGCGGGGTTGTGCGGAGATCGGTCGGGCGCGAGCGACGCGGGCGCTCGGCGCCGAGGGCGTGACGATGAAGCGCGGCAAGCCGATCGAGAAGGCGACATGCACAAGCTGATGAACAACCGCAAGTATGGGCGAGGCGGTCCACAAGGGGCGGCCCGATCGGGCGAGCACCAGGCGATCGCGGAGCGGGACCTCTGGGATCGCGGTTCACGCCATCCTTCAGGAAGGCTGCGTGCCGTGCCAACGACAACCGGCGACAGACGCCGGCGCTGCCGCCGCGGCCCTATCTTTGGCATGGATGGACGCGCCATGTCGTGACGACATGCGCTGGCGCGGTGGCATGACTGATATTACGTTGCCCAGTGCGTGCTGAAGGGGGGCGGGCGGGGAGGTCGATCCGGCGCTTGTCCGGCGGGTGTCGGCTGCGGAAACTATCGTATGGCGATGAACGGTCGCCGGTCGAATGCCGCGGTCGCGGCATATTGACCTTCGCGGGATGTGCGGCCGTGTTTCGGACGCACTACGCCTGTCAGGCGGGCAACAATCGGTGGCGGACGATGAACAGATTAGCCAGCGCGCAGCTCACGAACAGCCGGTGTGCGTTCTTGTCCAGGCCGCGGTAACGCACTTTCGCGAACCCGAACACGCGCTTGATCACCCCAATGCTGTGCTCGACTTTCGCCCGCACCTTCGACTTCGTCCGGTTACGCGCCTTCTCCCCCTCATCGACCAGGCCGCGGTGCCGACACCGGCGATTGGTGAAGTCCTTGGCGTTCGGGGCATGCTCGCGGATCACCTCGCTTTGCCCACGATAGGCCTGGTCCCCCCATACCCGGGTTTCCTCGCCGTGCAGCAGGTCAGGCAGCACAGTGGCATCGTGTACATTCGCCGCCGTCGCCACCACCGAGTGGATCAGCTTCGTCCTGCTGTCCACCCCGACATGCGCCTTCATCCCGAAATACCACTGCTGGCCCTTGCGGGTTTGATGCATCTCCGGATCGCGCGCCTTGGCGGCATTCTTGGTCGAACTCGGCGCGCTGATGATCGTCGCATCCACGATCGTGCCCCTGCTCACCTTCAGGCCACGCGCCTCAAGGTGCTCATGCACCTGCTCGAACAGCTTTCGTCCCAAATCGTGCTGCTCCAACAAGTGGCGGAACTTGCACACCGTCGTCTCGTCCGGCGCCGCCTCGCGGCCCAGGTCGATGCCGGCGAAGCACCGCATCGTCCCCGAGTCATACAACGCCTCCTCTACCGCCGGGTCCGACAGGTTGAACCACTGCTGCAGAAAATAGATGCGCAGCATCCGCTCCAGCCCTACCGGCGGGCGGCCGTTGCCTGGCTTGGGATACACCGGCTCGATCAGCGCACACAGCTCGCGCCACGGCACCACTCGCTCCATCTCGGCCAGAAATGCCGCCCGACGCGTCGTCTTGCCGTACCGCTCGAACCCTGCATTCGCCAATGTCGCCTGCCGCATATCGGGTTCCACCGGTTGCCCCGAATCGGCTCTACAGGCCGGTCCGTGACCGGGTCGAGATCGACTTGATCAGAGAGTCCTTAGAAACATACGGACTTGCGCACCGTCATGGTCTGGGGGCCTAAAGATGCTGTCGATCGCTCCAAGGCCGAGCACCGTGTTCACTCGCGTCGTGCCCTGATCGGTTTCCCTGGAGCTGAAAATGGGTCGCGAAGTCTGCGCCCGGCCATCGCCTCACGTGCTGAGGGTCTTGGAGCAAGAGGTCAGCGGCATGGTCGGAGAATTTATTTGCCTGGAACATAGACCCAGGGGTCGGGAAACCATGGGTCTTTGGGTATCCAGGCGCAGCCGAGGCGCGAAATGCGCGCCGCCACCGGCCCGCTAGTGTTGCAGTTTTGTCGGTCGGTAAAGGTGGGTTTCGTTTCGTCCGGCATGGCGGTCGACGCCGCCTGGCCCGACCGTTTGATGTTGCAGGCTGCTGGCGATGTTCTGGCTGCTATGGCTCGTGCTGGCCGTTGATCGAAAAATTGCTGATCAGGTTGCTGGCGCTGGTGTCATGTTGCACAAACGTGAACGGGACGTTGCCAGCATTGCTCCCGCCCGTCAGCGTCTGGTTGGTGCTTGCGGCCGTTGACGCGTTGGCGGCGCTCATCGCGCCAGCGACCGACGCGTCCTCCCGTGCCGCCTACAAATGCCAGGTTGGACCCGGTCCCGCCAAAAAGCGTCTGTTTGCCGGTCGCGCCGGTTATCGTTGAGGTGGTCGGGGCGCTGTCGCGGTGACGATCACCGCTGTCGGCGGTTATCGTGTCTGCGCCCGACCCAGGGCGGTAATCGTGTCGCGCGGGTTGTCGCCGCTGGAACCCGCCACCGTCGGAGGATGCGCCACGTGATTGGAGCCATTCAGCAACGGCGAGCTTGATAAAATCAGCAAACCGCTGCGCGAATGCCAAAACGTTGTGGGCATCATGCCCGAGCGCCCCTTGAATTGAGCCAACTAGCCACCATCCAACCCTTCTGCTACACGCACTCCTATTTTTTGTCCTCTCGCAACGGCTGGCCGGGGGCGATGATTACACCAGGCTGAGGGATTAAGAAACCCTGAACTCTGACACGATAATGTGTGCAACCATTGCCTTGTTCCAAGGACACTGGAAATGTCGCCAGTCTGGAGGCTGCGTAAACGGATGGATGACGATCAGAAATCAGTGTCGAAGCAGTATCAAGAGCGTTTGATTTCACGTATTACCGGTTCCGTTATGCTGACATAAGTCGGCAATTGACGAATTTGCACATTATTGTCAGATCGGCAATGGCGCTGTGGTGGACTCCAGGATCTATGCTGGTTTTCCATCTTGCTGGATCCGTTGACTTATTCCTGGACTTAACCGCAGTGAGCAGGGTTAATCCACTGATCCATTATGTTTTGCGGGCAAGCGCGACAATTACACTACTTTTCGGTCGTCGCCGCTGTTCGGATAGAACAGGAACCCGTGCTTCCGCCCGAGGCCGAATTCACCCGCTGTTTTTTCGACGAGACGTTCTACTGGGCTGACAATCACGATCTGGGCAACTTTTATCTGTTCGTCCATTTTTGCACCCGCGGCTGGCGCGAATGCCGCGATCACTCGTCGTGGTTCAGCATGACGGCCTATCTTGAACGCAATCCGGACGCTGGCGGAAGCAGGGGCGAACCCGTTCATCGATTACATCTTCACGGGGCGGTCAGAGGGTCGGGATGCTTCGCGGAAGCGTCGACGGTCGGCCTCCGGGCTCAATAAAGATAAAGGGCTATTCAAGTTCATGTGGATCATCCGGCGGTGATTGAGAAGGCCTGGGAGTGTGCCGGTCGACGCCGAGTTGTTGATTTCGGGATGGGCGATTGCGCCCGACGGAAATCGCTACAATAGCGACTTTTCTGAATGATGTTTTCGTCGAGATTGTTTACTTATGGGGTGCGTCGTCCTGATATCGGAATCATGTATTTTCACATACCACAGGCCGCCCGGTGCGGTTTTACGATATCGTTACGGGACCTTGTGCACGTGGGCTGCATTCGCGCGAGCTGCTCACTTGCGACAGGAGGCGAAAGAATGCGCCAGTAGTGCAGTTCGCGTTCAAGGTCAAAGAGCCGACCCAGGCAGCCTATCGCCTTATCCGGCGCAAGGTCGCGTAAGCCGAAATCGATCTGAAACGACGAATATGCGAGGCGCAAAACGCGGCCATCAATTTTGCGCTCGTCGCAGACCCAAAAACTCATCGCGGGCTGAATCGAAACAGCGCTAGTGTCACGCTGCGCAGCGTGCGCAGACAGGTTTTTCCGATGCGGCGGCTTCTTCATAACGTGCTTTCTGGTGGCGCATGAAGCTATCGTGGAGGCGGTGGGCGGCGAGCCGGATGTCGCGGTCATCGCTATTGCCGAAATTGTCGCTACGGTCATGGCATGCAACGCCTTGACCTGCTTTCTTCGCGCTGGCGACGAGCTTGGTGGCGATGCGTTGCAAGGAGATGGCGCTGGGCGCGTCAGTGAATCCGGACTGGCGCAGATTTTTTACAGCGATGAGCGCAGATATGAGCGCGGGCGCGGCCGGGAAAGCGTGGGTTCCGGAACCGGAGCGGGCCGCCCTATCTCCTGCTATCCACAGATTTCTGCGGGCGCTCGTGGCGTTTCTGGCCCCACCTGGTCGGCGATCTGCGTCCCGGGGTCCGGACACTGCTCGCTGGAGCGACTATCGATCTGATACTGCAACTGACCGACAAGGCGAGGCGAGTTGCCAGATTAAGAAGGTGCCCATCGCGTGAGCGCAGACAGAGGATGCGACCACCGAGAAAGGCGCGCTCCGGCGCTCGCTTCTCGGCGGCTGGGCATCGCGGGCGTCGTGGAAGACGGCTCGACGCCTCGCCATTTTCGCGTCAGGCGGGCTTCGTCGCCGCACCCGCAGGCCAAGGTCTCGATCATCGTTCCGACGGCTGGTGTCGTGGACCTTGTCCGTGCACTTTCGTCGCGTCAATCCGTGAGCGCACTGCCTATCGCAACTTTGAAATCGTCTGCATTGACGATACGCGTGATCCGGCGACTAGGAAGTGGCTGCACGACAATGCCCGACGTGATCGGAAACTCTCCGAGACGATTTAACTGGTCGCGCGGCAACAATCGGGCGGCAGCCATGGCATGCGGTGATACTCCGTTTTTTGAACGACGATATGGAAGTCACTGATCCGCATCGGCCCGATGCGTTGCTGGAGCACGCGCAGCGCCCCGACGTCGGAGTTGCTCGGACCGCTGCTGGGGTCCCCGGACGGCAAGGTTTCTCACGCCGGTCTCGTGCTGTATAGGGGCTCGGGCATCGAGGTGTTTTCCGCGGCCTATATCCTTACGTGGACCCCCTTATTACGACCCAGCGCGAGGTCATTGGCGTGACGGGGGCCTGCATGATGGTCAGCCGCGCCACGTTTGAGCATGTTCCGGCGGCTTCGATGAGAGCCACCTCGTCGTCGATAATGAGCCTGATTTTTGCTCTATGATGTCGCCGGGCCGGTTGCGGGTGATCTATCACGCCGCATACGCCGGTCGACGGCATCATGAGGAGCGAGCCGCGACACGTTGCCGGACGCCTACGACGCGGCGCGGGTTCAACCAGATGTGGTGCGAGCAGATTGCCCTGGGCGATCCTTATTCGCATCCGCATCTGGTCCATGAGCAACGCGGGATGGCGGCCAGCCCGCGGAGCCGGTGGAAACGCTGCACGTTGGCCATCCGCTGCAATCGGTGAGCCAAAGCGCGTTCTCGTTGTGAAACTCGATCATATCGGCCGATTTCGTCACTGCCATGCCGTCCATCGACCGGCTCAAGCAACTGTTTCGGACGGCCGAGCTGACGGTGCTGGCGTCCTCGGTCTGCGCCCCCTTGGCGCAAGCGATGGCTTCGGTCTGCACCGCATTCTGGAGTTCAACTTCTTTCACCCCCGGTCGTCAAACGGCCCGCTGAGGCTTGGGAAATCCAGATTGGCTGATCTTGAAAACACGGGCTTGCGCCGTGTGACTTCGACATAGCGATCGATCTCAGGCAGCAGTTCGAGACCCGCGACGTCCTGCGATACACCGGCGCCACCTGGCTCGCAGGGTATGATATTCAGAACCGGTATTCCTGGCTCGACGTGGCTGTGGAAACGACGTTGAACCATCGGATGGTCGCACGAAGCGGGCCCATGCCGCCGACGCCCTGCTGCATCTGGTGGAAGCGGTTGCGCTCGCCTGTCGGCGCGGCCGCACGGTGATGCCTGGGGTCGTCGCCCCTGCGGACCCGGCGCCGGACGCCGTGGCGGGTCCTCCCAGGGCAGCGTTGGTCGCGATGCAGCCGGGCGGCGGCGCGGCGATCAAGCTATGGCCCGCCGAACATTTCGCGGCGCTCGCGGACTTGCTGATCGAACGGGACGGCGCTAATATCATACTCGTCGGTGCCGAGGACGAATCCCGGGCTCGCCGAGAAAGTCATGTCAGCGGCGCGGCATGAGCTGTCCCCCTTAGTGGGCAAGACCGCGCTCTGGGACTTGGTTGATGTCCTGGCGTCGGTCGATTTGATGATTGGCAACAACAGCGGACCACATCACCTCGCCGCCGGGTTGTCGGTTCCCACGGCTCAGGATCGATCGCTGGCGTCATCGATGCGCGAGAATGGGGGCCACTTGGGCCAACTGGCTGTCACCGTGGGCCGGTCAATGCATTGCAGCCCTTGCTATCTCGAGCGGATTTCCGACTGCCATCGTCGGCACGCATGCATGCAGGATTTGCCGCCAGGCGATGTCTATCGCGTCTGCCAGCAGATGCTGGCCGCAAAAGGTAGAGGTATTACGCACTATCGCTGAAGCGCAAGTCATGACTTGTAGGCGGACTAAAGATCATTCCCGCTGCGAGGCCGAGGCCCGGATGCGAGATCGCGCACGGATCGTGCTGCTGGCGAGCGGCGGCAAGGCGTCTCGCGCGATCGCGCGCGAAGTCGGGTGCACGCCAGGCACCGCCTCCAAATGGCGGGTCCGCTATGCCAGCGCGGGGATGGCAGGCCTGAGTGAGACCGGTGAGCGCGGCAACGAGCCCAAGTATGGCCCTGAGCACGGGCAGCGCATCCTGGCACTGTTGGATAAGCCACCACCCGCTGGCTATTCCAACTGGACGGCGCCGCTGCTGGCACGGGAACTTGTGGAGATCCACGAGCAGTATATCTGGCGGGTCCTGCGCGCCCAGAAGATCGACCTGTCCGGCCGCAAATCCTGGTGCCAAAGCACGGACCCCTCGTCTGAGCAAAGGCCGCTGAAATCGTCGGGCTTTACATGGCCCCGCCGATCAATGCGGTGTGCTTTCGGTCGATGAAAAGCCATCGATCCAGGCGCTGGAGCGGGCTCAGGGATACCTGAAGCTGCCAAATGGCCGGGCCATGACCGGCCAATCGCATGACTATAAGTGACACGGCACCTCGACCCTGTTCGCCGCGCTCAACGTCGGCACCGGCCAGGTCATCGGAACAAGCACTACAAACGCCGCCGCCGGCTGGAGTTCCGTGACTTCATGAACCAGGTCGTCAAGCAATATGAGGGCAAGGAGATCCACGTCATCCTCGACAACCTGTGTGGCTCAATCGAGAACTTCATCACCAGCTACAACGAGGATGCCCGCCCGTTCATCTGGACCAAAAGCGCCGTCCACCAAAAGCGCCTCACGCCGAGTTTCGCGGTTTAGCAATTCTGGGTACGTAAAGAGCATGACCGACCTGTTCGCGCGATACATGGACCAGGGGTTTGATCCCATCGACGGATGGCCCGGGCAGAAAGGTTCCGTGGTACGGTTTATGGCAGTTTTCAAGGAGCTCTTTGAGCAGGTTCACGAACAAGGCGGCGTCTGTGAGATCGGAATTCATCACGCAAAATATCTCATCGCCCTTCACAACATCCTTTGCCCGACTGTGTCATTGGGCATCGATCTCTTCGAAGATCAGGCGAGGAACGTCAGCGATTTCAGGGCGCGAAGCGAGCGCGCGATATGCTGAAGCAAATATCGCGATGTATGCTTACAATCCTGGCAGCGTCAAGTTGCTGTCGAAAGACAGTCTCGACTTGAACTCTCAAGATTTAGCGGGGATTGTCAGTGATTATGGTCACTTTGCGCTGTTTAGCGTGGACGGGGGTCACAGCCCGCTCCATTCAGCTCATGACTTTATGACCGCGAGCAGGCTAACCTCGGGCAAGGGCATCATCATTGTAGATGATATTTTCCATCCGGATTGGCCAGGGGTCACCGAGGGCATCTACACGGCGCTCGACAGCAAAGGGTCGGCCTTCGTGCCAATGTTCATTACCCGCAAAAAGCTTTTCCTCTGTCACATCAGCTCATGGAATGCTTATCGACAATTCGTGATTGAGCGAGGCGGCGACAGACTGGTCAAAATGGTCGATTTCCGTTGCTGGAGCATTCCCTCGCTCAACTTTGGTCCCGAGTATTAGGGCCTGTCGTCAATTGAGCCAAATTGCGCTGGCGGCGAGGTAGACGGCAGCGAGGAAGTTGCGCGCGGTCTTATCATAGCGTGTGGCGATGGCGCGGAACTGCTTGAGTTTGGCGAAGAAGTTCTCGATCAGGTGGCGTTCCTTGTAGACATGGCGATCGAATCTCGCGGGGCACCCGGCGATTAGCCTTTGGCGGGATTACCACGGTCTTGCCCGCTTCCGCCAGCGGCTCAATGACCCGCTCGTCGGCGTCGGAATAGCCTTGGCGGCGATGAACGCGTCGGCCTGCCCTATCCCGGCGACGGGCGGTCGGCACCCACCAGGTCGTGCGCCTCGCCACCGGTCAGATGGAAACCGACCGGATTGCCGAGCGCATCGACCATGGTATAAATCTTGGTGCTCAATCCGCCCCGCGAGCGCCCGATGGCTTGGTCCTCATCGTCTTTTTTTTAGCGCCTGCACTGTGCTGATGGGCTCACACAATGGTGCTGTCGAGCATCGCGTATTCGTTGTCGGCATCGGCGGCGAGATGCTGAAACAGCCGTTTCCAGAGCCCGGATTTCGCCCAGCGGCTGAAACGCCGATGGGTGTTCTTCCAGTCGCCGAAGCGATCCGGAAGATCGCGCCAGGGAATACCGGCTCGGTAGCGGTAGAGTATCGCTTCAACGAACAGGCGGTTGTCCGCCGCGGTCACGCCGACCCACCCCTCGCTTCCCGGCAACAGGTCCTTGATCCGGTCCCACTGGTCGTCGCGAAGTCCGTAGCGGCGCATCGGTCAGCTCCCCAAAGCTGACCGCCTGCGAATCGGAAGACCCGCCGCGCCGGAATCGGCTATTTCGTCACGTGATGCTGATTACCGCCAAATGTAAAAATCCGAACTCACCAAGCAGGCGCGGAATTGGGAAGCGACTGGTAGGAGTTGACGACAGGCCCTAGATGTCTAGTCCGGGGATTTGATGGTGCACTTTCCTCACGTGAGTGGAAGGAGCACTATGGGCCAGGTTCTACGCGGCAGAGCCACGACGACGGAGGCCGTCCGTCGAGCCATACAAGGAAGTCAAGAGAGCCTGAGGGCGCTGGCCACGCGCTATGGCAAAAACCCCAAGACGGTTGCGAAGTGGCGCGGCCGCACCACAACCCCTGATCGCCCAACTGGCCGAAAGACTGTCGTTCGACGATCCTGTACCGCCGAAGACGAGGCCATGGTCATCGCATTCCGCAAACATACGCTGCTCCCACTCGACGACTGCCTCTATGCGCTGCAAATGAGCCTCTGCACCCTCGACACGATCCTCTCTGCATCGGTATATGGAGCGGCATGGCATGGCATGGTTGCCGGATGTTGGAGGCAACAAGCCCGCCAAAAAGGAGTTCAAGCCTTACTCGATCGGCTGCTTCCACATCGATATCGCCGAGGTGCAAGCGGCCGGGGGCGAAGTGTTTCTCTTCGTCGGCATCAACCGGGCCCGGCGCGTTACCTCATCAGGCTGGTCGACAAAGCCAATCGAGTTACTGCGTCGACCTTCCCACCGAGTTGATCGCCGCCGTGCCCTACAAGATCCACACGGTGCTGACCGACAACGGTATCCAGTTCCGCTTTCCCCGCGCTACGCCGACGGGCAGCCGACGGGCTAACCGCGCAGTTCGCCACGCACATGTTCGGCCTACGCTGTCGCGGGACCCCGCATCCAGCATCGCTGCACCAAGGTCAATCATCCTTGGACCACGGATGAGGTTGAACAGTCCCCTTCGCGTGATCCGATGCTATTTTCCGGTTGCCCATGGGTGACCGCGCGGCAAAGGGCCGGGCGCGAGGGGAGAAAGTCCGGCCGCGCAGCCTCAGCGTCGCTCCTCTTTTGCGGCGCCCGTCGTCCCCTCGGCCCGAGTTCGCGTCCAGCCGTCGGTTGCCGGCGATAGGCAGTCTCGGCCTGCTCAGCTCTGCGCTCTTTCCTCAAGCAGGTGCGGGCGAAAAACGTGCACGATGGGCGGTCCGCGCTGACCTCGGCGGGCCGGCTGGCCGGAGCGCAGTTCGAGATCGCGCAGCTTCTTGGCGTGCAGCGCCGGTCGCACCCAGGCGTAGTTCTCGCCCCGCCGGAGCAGGTGCCGAGGATGACCGCGAGCTTGCGCGCGACGGCGACTGCGGCGATATGGTTGCCGCGTCGACGAGCGATCCGGCTTCGAAGAAGGACCGCGATAGAGTTCCAGGGTCCACGCACGGCCTGCCAGGCGGCCTCTGCCAGCATGGTGCACGCGTGCGTCCGACCCTGCTTGGTGATCCGCCCGTGCCGGGCCACCCCCTCGCCGGACTGATGCACGCTCGGGTTCAAGCCGAGATAGGCAACCAGCTTGTCAGGGCCGGCGAAGCGGTCGATGGGGCCGATCGCCGCCAGCAACCCGATGGCGATCACAATGTCGATGCCCGGGATGGTCCTAAGTCGCTTCACATCGGGGTCGGCCAGCGTGTCGCGCGCGAGCTCGCGTTCCACGGGTCCACGGAATCCTCGCTAGAGGCGATCGTGCTCGCGCAGGTGCCGCGCTATAGCCATCCTCCTCATCGGACGGCAAGGGTTGGGCCAGTTTCGGTCGCGCTCGGTGTCGAGGCCGTGAAAGCAGTCGCAGCGTGCACTTCCTCGCCCTGGCCGACCTCGTCAGCGCTCTGGTCAAGGCCAAACGCCGAGAGCAGCTTGCGCGGGAAGCCCCGGTTCTATTTGCGGCTGCCCGCGCTGCTGATCGTCGATGAGATCGGCTATCTGCCGGTCGTCCCCGGCGGCGGCAACTTGTCTTCCAGCTGGTTAAACACCCGCTGGCCTTGCAGCGGCTACGCCGCCGGACCTTGCCAGCTACCGCCCGCTATGAACGCGGCGCGATGATCCTCACCTCCAACCGCGGCTTCGCCGAGTGGGGCGAGGTGTTCGGCGACCCGGTTGTCGCCACCGCCCTGCTGGACCGCCTCCTGCACCAGCCCGTTGTCGTCCAGATCGAGGGCGCCAGTTACCGCCTCCGACAGCATGCCGATCTCGTGCCCGAGCATATCCGCTCCAAAGCTCTCATCCGAGCAGGTCGGCGTGCGGGCATGGCGGCACGAGGTAGGCGTGAGATCGATTGGATGATGGTCTTCAAGCGAGCACGCTGGCGCACAATCTGGTTGCGTCGTGTAACTTGCCGACGCAGGGCCAGGGTCCGCTGATCTGGCACCCAGACCTCGGGCAGGAAGTTACTGGCGTAAAGCCGCGCCAGCACGGTTGCGTTGATCACGTCGGTCTTGATGCGCGCTTCCGCGATCAGCTGCACCTGGCGCGGGTTGGCGATCACCGAAGGGAGCTGGCGGGCGGAGCCGCATCAGGTTCCGGCAGGCAAAGCCTGCTGGAATATGCGACGGAGGGAACACGGTAACTACGGATCCGCGCTTACAGCGCACCCGGGCAAGCCGCGGGGCAGCGGCCAGATAACGGCTCGGGCTCGCAGCCCATGGTTCAAGGGTCGGCCTGCCCGCACTCGCATGCTCCCAGCGCCCCGTGTCCCGGATGGTGTCACCATAACGCCGACCGGCCCGGGTCAGCTGAACATCAAGGCGCCAAAGCCGCCATGCCGGTTTAACGGACAGGTCGAGAGATGAGCCGGACTATCAAAGAAGCCGTCGTCCAGCGCTACCAATATGACAGCCACGAGCCGCTTGCGGAGCATCTCGATCTCTTTGTCCGCGCCTACGATTTCGGCCGTCGCCTGAAGACCCTCAAAGGTGTCAGGCCTCACGAGTTCATCTGCCAGCGCTGGACGAAAGAGCCGAAACGGTTCACCCTCAATCCGCGCCATCAAATCCGGGGCTAAACACCTAGCTGCGGATCTCCGTTTCGGCGACGTGCAGGCCTTTTTTGAAGACAAGAACCTCATTGTAGGCGGCGCGGATGCCCTGCGATAGGTCGTCGACGACCAACAGCGCGCCCCGCAGGTTGCCGCAGCCAGCGAGGTAGGCGCACGCGTCGTAACCCCAGTCCAAGGTCACCAGCGCCCCGTCGGCGTTGACCGGATCGCCGTGAAAAGCCGGGGGCTTCCGATGCCTGACTTCACCATTGACAAGCTCGGCCCGGCGCTCGCTGGGCTGCGACAAATGGACCATCGGCACCGTCGTCGCGCATAACCCGCCCCTCTTCAACACCCGCTCGATCTCACGGATGGCCAGATCGGGACGGAAGATGTGTTCGAAGACGTGCTGCGCCAGAAAAAGGTCGAAGACCTCGTCGTCGAACGTCATGTTTTCAATATTCTGGTTGGTTGCGCCCTCGACGAAATGGGCACCCCCAGGCGCGGTGTTGAAGTCGAAGTACGAGAACGTGTAACTTTTATTGGTGGTGCGCAGCTTGCTGCTCACCCCCCGCCGACCGGCGAGCATTCATGGATCGCCAAGTCCTTCCAGTCCGGGCCGTGCATGTTCAAGGCCACCATCAGGGCGCGTTCCCGCGGCAGGGAATGGCAGCGGGTGCATGCGAAACTGTCGCGCAACCAACTGTCCCTGGCGACAAACAACGCGTCTGGTCCGCAGATCGGGCAGTTGCCTTTGACTTCCAAAAACGTCGCTCCTCCCGTGCCCATCAGACTGCTCCGGGCCACTGAATTATAGCATCTCTGATGACCTCCAACCAGCCGTGGCCGTAGGCAAGATCAGGTTCAAGATGGGCGCCTTCCGCCCACTCGTTCCAGGCGTTAACGAACACCATGCGCTGGTCGCCGACGAACAGTCTCCGGCATTCGGCAATCTTCTCCTCGACGTAGAACTTGAACGCCTCAGGACAGCCATTATCGAACGATGTGCCCTTCAAGGGTTGCCGCGCTGTGTTGTCCCACGAGGGAAACACGCCCGGATAGCGTGGCCAGCCGACCCCCGCGCGCAGAATTGCCCTTTGGATAGTTTGCTCGTAGTCATACCGATGCCCAGCCCATCCATCCTTCAGGATGTCGCGGGAGTCGGACGCGGGCTCGGCCAAGCCATGCGGCGGAAATTCGACCGAGGCGTCAAAGCCGTAGGCGCGCGGATCAACCTTTCCGCCAAACAACTCCATGCTCTCGACGAAAACCACATGCAAGTCCACCCCCAGTTCCGATAGCGCCCGCGCCCGAAACCGCGCAACCAAATTCGCCACTTCCGGTATAATCATCGGCCGGTAAATCAGAAATAGGGGACGCTTATTGACGGTAAGGTAGCGCGAGTCGCGCGCCGCCCTGAGCAGGTCCTGCAAGACCCCCTCAATCGTATCCGCATCGTAACGTTGCTGGAGCAGCACTTCCCGATCGCCGCCGTCCCACCGCCTGCTCCAGTTCTCGTTTGCCCAGCATAAGCAGAATTTGAGCGCGATATCTGGCTTGCCAAGAATGGTTTCCAGCGGTCGCGACAAGAACGGCTTGCCGTCAAAGTTGTAGTAGTAGATGCAAACCCCTTCCAGTTCATACCGGCGGAGGAGGTTTGCCTGTTCATGATAGACCTGCGGCACGCGCAGGTCATAGAACCCGAGATCAGCGGGCAGATGGGGTTGATAGTGGTCGCGGTAACTCGGCAACGCCTTGGAGACGTTGGTCCACTCGGTAAAGCCTTTCCCCCACCAAAGATCATTCTCAGGAATCGGATGGAACTGCGGAAGGTAAAAGGCTATCACCCGCACGCGGTTCATCTCCGCGAGCTGGTCGTGCCATTTGGCGAACACCCGGTGCTGGTTTCGCACGATGCGCTGCATTTTCAGCCCGTGGTCGGCCATCGTTACGCTGAGATGGTGGACTGCGACCGCTTCGGGGAGGTAGCGGATGCGATAACCCTTTGCTGCGATGCGCAGGCACAGATCCTGATCCTCGCAATACGCCGGCGCCAGGTCGTCATCGAACAGGATTTCTCCCAGCAACGAACGCCGCGCCATCAGCGCCGCACCGGACACGTAATCCACGTCGCGGGCATAATTGTAGTCCGGATCAGAAGGGGACCCAAACACGCCGACCATCTCCGTGGCCGCGTGTGCCGCGATCGCGCAGCCAGCTTCTTGAAGGCGCCCGTTGGGGAAAAAATCTTCGGCCCGACCACTCCCAGCGTCTGGTCGCACTCCAGCGCGCGGCAGAGCACATCGATCGTGCCCTCGCACACCTGAGCATCATTGTTCAACAGCATCAAGAATTCGCCGCGACACGCGGCTAGCAATGCATTGCAGTTGCGCAGAAAATTGAGGTTCGCGCGGTGGCGAACGTAGATCAGTCCAGGAATAGTGGCCAGCTTGCTCACTGCGGGATCCGTGGAACAGTCGTCGCCGACTATAACCTCGATCGGCGTTTTCGGATGGCTTCGAGCGATCGATTGCAGACATTCCAAGGTGACGCGGAACTCATTATAAACCGGTATGATTATCGAAACCTAGGGGCCGGGCTGTGGGGCACCGTGAACTTCGGCACGTTGTTCGGTGCGTCTAGGATTACGGGACGCACTTCCCGCTCGGCGACCGCCGCCAAACGCCGTGAGCGCGCGGCCTCCAGGCTGGCGCGTAGCCCTTCATAGCGCTCCCGGCCGGTTTGATGATGCGCGATCCGCACCCCGCCGGTTGGCGACGCGGACTGGACCGACAGCCCGACGGAGCGGCCGGTGGGGTTGAACGGCGATCGGCCTTCAGCGCGGCCGAACTCGAGATAGTGATACAACGGCGGCACGTTGGCTTTGGCGAGATCGCCAGACCCGTAATAATACCAGTCGGCGTCGAATTTCGGACCCGGCAAGCGCCGCTCGAGGTCCCCAACGGCACAGAAATGGAGGAACGCGTCACGCCGTGACCGCGGGACGTCCGGGTAGCGCGATATGTAGAATTCCGTGTCGAAAAGCTGGCACGGCATGACGCAGGCATCATCAGGCGCTTCGATGAAATGACCGAGCGGCCCGGTGACAAAGCCATGGGCGTCGGGATTGGCGGAAATGTATTGCTCCTGCTCGAAATAGGGCGATGGTTGCACGGTTCCCCCGCGCAACGCCGCGACCAGCTCGTGGAGCCCGGCAATGCCCCGAGCGAACTTGCCGCGTTGTTGTTCGATATAGTCCAGCCTGATCAGAGGATGCGGCGAGCGCCGCTGCGCCATGCCTAACTGGATGAAATGAACCAACGGATCATCGCCCGACATCGCAACATCCGGGTTCTCTTGAAGGTACCAGCGCGCGTGGAAGTAGGGCGACAGGGGAGGGCGATCAAGCAGCCCCATGGTTTGATACACTGCAGCGAACTCGGCCACGTCGTGCCGACGCAATCCATAGCCGCGAAACAGGTACCGGAGATCGACGAACGGCGAGGCGAGCAATTCCCGAATATCTGCGCTTGTCATTCAAGCAGCTCGCGTCGAAAGCTTCCGCTCTTCGGCGATATCGCGACCAGACAACCGGGCCGCCATCCGCAAGCCCACCGCACGGTTGCTACAGTTCAGGATCGCCGCGATGCGCGCTCGCCGGGCTATCGCTCGCCCGCGGGCAAAATCATTAATGACCGCCTTCAACAAGAACGCTGCGTGGTCGATGTCAGGCTCGGCCCATTGCTGCCCTTTGCCTTGCGGATAGTCGCCGTCGTTGACGTCGACAAGATGGTAATTGACCATCAGCGAACTGTCCTTGGTCATGTAGTCACGGTTCCCTGACCAGCCGGTGCCCAAGGCCAGCCGGCCGAGCCACATCGCTTCGGCCAGCCCGCGGCCAAATCCTTCCGAACGGTGGAGCGAGGCAAAACAGTCGACCGCGGACAGTAGGCTGAACGCCTCATGAGAGGTCAGGTTATTGGTCAAAACATGAACGTCACGCGGAAGGGACATTCCCATGACGGCATCGACATTCGTCACCGCCGCGTCACCCGCCCGCATTTTCAAAACGAATTGGATGTCGTCAAACGGCAAGGATTTGCGCATGTGATGATACAGCTCGAGAATGCCTTCCGGGTTCTTGCGCTTCGGATAAGATTGCGTGTCGAAGAAGTTCAGAACAACGAATGCGGATTCGCGAATGCCGAAGTAGCGGCGGCCGAACAGGACGGGATAGGATTTCTCGACCGCCTGGCCAACGTGATGGCTGCGAAGTCCGGCAGCATTGAGCGACGTGCGAACGAAATGCGACGGCGCCCAGATTTCGTCGAACATTGCCAGCTTCGGCTTCCAGAGCTTGGGATAGACCGGCAACTCCCATACGGGCACAATAATGTTGTAGTCCGAACGAAAGTTCACGCCGCGCTCCGTCAGCGCGGTGCAAACCGGGTCGACTTCGTCGCCATTGATATGAAAGATGCGCACCCCATGATTATTCAGGTTCTGAATTTCGTTCGGTGACACGAGCTGCCGGAAATCAACATCCGATCGTTCTGAATGCCGAAAGATATCGTAGAATTTGGCGTCGACCCCGACCGCGGTCAAAGCCGAATACCCGGCGCGCACCTGTTCGCCCATGCCGATGGATGAAAACGGGTGCCCTGCCACCGCTACAGCCGTCATACGGCGCCCCGTCACAGATCGGTCGGGTGCAGGGCTTTGATCAGCGCCAACATGGCGTCCGAAAGGTCTCCAGCGGGAAGCCGCCCTTCTCGGCGGCCGGTTGTGAGGTAGTGATCGGCCACGCTGGCGACATGTCCCTCGGCGAGACCTTTTGCCACGTCCGGGTAGGTAGACAGGTACCATTCCTCATCGACCGGCGCCGCTTGCCGCGGGCAGGCCTGCCGCCGTTCAAAAAAACCGTGACTGATAAAATGCGTTTTCAAGTCGGCAATTTCGCCGGATTCCGCCGCGCGTTTCAGATCTGGATAGCGCTCGCGATAGTATCGTTCATCATAGGCTATTTCACCCGCAGCAAGGCCGATCAGGCACCGCAACAAATCCAGGCTGACTAGCACCTTGCGCGGCCCGCCAAACTTGTCGGTAGGCGTGTCTATATAGTCTAGAAAATCGTCGAGCACCGGAAAAAACTGGTGTGACGGTAGGTCGTCTAAAGCGGCACCAACCGATTGGGATACCGATCGGCGCTGTTCCCTAACCGATTTGTTCATTCTGCCTCCTGACAGCTCTCAGCGTGTGAGGGATAATACACCTAGCATCCGTCAAGACAACTGGCATGAAGGGGATCAACAAATTGATAAATTGCAAACTGCCGAGACGGCACCTGTTCAAGGCGTCCTTGGCGTCATCGCCGATTTTGCTGCATGGCGGCTCGTTGGTTAATGTTGCGGATTTTCCGGACGCTATCGGTGATGGCGAAGCCGACGCGACAGTGGCCTTGAACCGTGCCGCGCAAGCCCTTCCCGAAAACGGCGTGCTGTACCTGCCCCGGGGCCGTACCGGATCACCCGTCCCCTCACACTGAAATCGACCACGACCCTCACAGGACCAGAGGCGACGATCTTCAGCGTGGCTGACACCAGTTCATCCGAAAGCCACCCGCTGGTCAGTAATGTGGGGCAGGATGACGCGGTCACGCGCGACCATGACATCACCGTGGAGAATATCGCGTTCGAATACCTCGGATCCGTTACAGGCGGGTCTCACGCAATCGAGTTGCGGAAAGTGAAGGGTGTGGTCGTCAAAGGATGTTGGTTTCTAGGTGGCGACAACGGCACAGCCCTTGTGGCGTGTCGGGACACCAACGTCGCAGACTGCGTTGCGCAAGGGACGCTGAATTGCGCGTTCGACCACTGGGAGGGCACCAGCCGATGCGTTGTGCGCAACTGCGTCGCACTATGCACGGAGGGGTATGGCATCTTATTCACCGGCGTCGGCGCGGACCGAACGATCATCAACAGGCGAGCGATCTGACCGCGACGGACAACGTCATTCGCTTTCCCACGCAGGCTGGGATCTGGCATGCTCGCTGTCGCAATATTCTTCCGTTTCGAACATCAAGCTGTATCGCAATCGTGTCTACGGCTGCGAAGAAAAACCCATGGCATCGGCGCCACCGGCGCCGTCGACGATTTTCGCGTATCGGACAACCTCATTGCAGGCGTTCAAGGCGGGCAAGCGTTGTTCACTCGGCCGGACACTTGGAACCGGCCACGCAATATCCGTTTCTCGGGCAACCGCCTGGCCTGGTGCAGCACGCAAGATACGGCGCTCATCCAGGCCCTGGGCGACGATATCGAAATCGCCCATAACCGTGCGATCGGCGGGCACTATCCTTCGCTGCTCTCGACGGATGGAAAAGCTCAGGCTGCAAGCGACAACCTGTAACCTCAATCTTGGCAGCTTCGCGCCATGTCAGCCAAGGTTCGCGGCCAGAACCTTACCAGCTTTGCCCACGCGCGCCCTGTGCCGCCGAAACAGCAATCCTCATTCTGTCGCCTTGATCGCGGCACGCGCCCGAACGCAATTCACGGATGAATGTTTCGGCCCGCAGTTCCAAGGCGGCGCGGCACACGCTCAGCCAAGCGGTGAACGGCGACGACATGCGGTCCGATCCGCCAATTCGTTCGATTTGATGCAGCGAACCTACGAGAAGCCCTGCGCGACTCAGCGCGACATGAGGCGCCCACGTCGGGTCATTATGTCTGCGTATGATCAGCAGCGTGTTGCGACCAAAGAATTGAAGCGCCCGGTGCATTCGCGCAACGGTCTCGTCGCTCAGCGACGAGCCAATTCCGCTTTGCCATACAAACACTTTTTCGGCCGCGCGAAGGTCGTCGATGAGCTTGCGCTTGAGGTAACGCATGCGCCGGGTCAGTTGATTATGAAGCTGATCCGGTGTGCCCTGATACTCGCTCTTCAGGATGAACGTATGCATCTCCATCTGGTAGCGTTTCTCATGGAGGAAGTATTCAGGGCCGCTCATTTTGAGTTCATAGTCCTCGCCCTCATCCAACCCGGCAAACTCGTGTTCCAGCGCCAGGCAAAGTTGGTCCGGCGATGATGCCATCCATCGGAGCAGTCCTAGCGGTTCCGCCCCAAAATGGCGTTGCGCCAAGCCAAATTCGCAGTTTTCGCCCAAACTTGTATCCGCATGAAGACGTGCCGGGCGATCTCCGCTTCGGTCTGCGGCACGGGATCGGCGCAGGGGTTGGGCCAAACTCGTCGGGCTTTTCCAGCTTCGCTCAATCGCCGACGCGTTTCCGTCTCGCCGCGGCCGTCCACCACTTCCTGCGCCTCCGGCCACCGCACGAGCAACGCGTCCCAGCGCCGCATGGCTTCCTCCCAGTCCTGGCGAAAGTGGGCGACACGGGCATATTGCACGGCTATGTCAATCTCGTCGGGAAAGCGCCGCATCGCGTCCAACAAAACAGTTTCCGCCTCGTTGTACATGCCCAGATGTCGCGTCAGCACAAACCCCGCCATCGTCGGTCCCAGTGGGGTGGCTGAAAACGTCGCTGCAAGCCCTCGCCAGCGATCGATGGCTTCGCCCCATTCGCCGGTCTGATCGGCCTTGAGATGCGCCGCCCAGGCATAGGAGATAGCGGAATAAGGGCTCCGGGAAATCGTAATGCCCTCACGGATGATACCATCCGCTTCAACGAACCTTCCTTGCGCGAACAGGAGATCGCCGACATATCGATAGCCGGTAAGATCGTCGGGAAACCGCAGTCGCAGGTCGTCGAAGCGGCGGATGGCTTCCGGCCAATCCTGTTGCACGTATGCGGCGAGCGCGTGGTCGAGGGTTGATTGGAAATCCGGCTCGATGTGTTCCGCGGCTATTGATTCAGGCGGGTCGGGGGGGGTGAAGGCGTTGAAAGCGGGGTCGGGGTTGGCGGAGCGGCTGGCGGGCTCGACGTCGGTCGGCGGATGGTCTGGCTAGTGGTCAGAGGTCGAGGAGGCGATCGGGAGCCCAAACCCTTTCTGAGATACGACAACATTGTGCAGGGTCTCCGATGAAGAAAAGCGGGCCCATTAGACCCATAACGCTTCTGCAAAGTATCACGAGCATCGCTTTGCCGAAAACAGCAGGATATTCGGGCCACCGGTGCTGATTGAAATGCAGGCGCGGGAGCTCGGCATAATACCGATCATGGACGTCGGCCGTCGACCACGCTCCAAGCTGCGCCATCATCGCAAACAGCTTTTCGAGCCGCTCGCCCAGGCTGTCGGCGGCGTCGTAGGCTTCGTCGAACAGTTTGAGCCGGACGAAACCATGATGGGCAAGGCGATGAAGATGGCCCGCGTGGCCAAATACCAGGAACGGTTGCAGGTTGGCGATTGCCTTACACGTTTTCTCGGTGATGAACGTGTCCTCGTGCTCGCCCTCCATGGCCGTCTCGGTGACGACTTGCAGATAGGTGTTCAGGAACAAATCGCGGGATTGCGTCTCAAACAGGAATTGCTCCGGTTGTCCGCTGTTCTGCCCCATTTCAATGTCGACCACCCACGGCAGCGTCGGGAAGTGTTCTCGCTCTAGCGCGCTGGAGCTTGTCCCACATCCGCGGCGTCATTTGGGCTCCAATGGCGTCAAGGTAATGGTCTTCGGGGCTCCAGTCGCCGTGGTATCTTTGCGACGGCATCGAGATAATCCTTGGTCTCGCAACCCCAAGTCTTCAATCATGCAAGAAAGGAGGAGACGGTGACAGCCCAGCCGCTGGTTAAAAAGGAGGAATTTTTTTGCGCGCATTTTCGTCTTCGACCGCTCCGCATCCGCCGCCGATACAATTCGGTCGGCTATGTCCGGCCAATGCTTGTGCCTGTATTCAAGGCCGGAAAACATCAGCCAGAAGTCCTCGCCGATTATTGTAAAGCACGCACCGACATGGTTGATTTTCTTTAGATATCGCCCATAGCGGGCTTCAATGCCGTGGTTTGACACCAGCGCGACCACGCGAGACGGATCGATGTTGAGACTGCGGACAAACTCCGTCATGCCATCAAAAAGAGCCCTCTCCGAGACCTGCTTCAAAGGAGTAGTCCAACAGCACGCGCAGCTTGCGATGCTCATCCATTACCCGCGGCAGTTGTGTCAAATAGGTAGAACTCCCGGCGCGCCGGTGCCGTCCCGACCGGTCCAGTTGGTCGGATTGCCATACAGGCCAAACGGCAAAAACCCTGCTTCCTGGCCGATCTCGGAAAGTCGACGATGCGCCGTGAACTGGCGTGACGGGCTATACTCGATATATTTGACGAACGGGGAATTCCTGGCAACCGGGGATCACGCCCTTGCAGTTCACTGGAATGCCCAAGATGATACTCAGCATTGTCAAAGAAGACAAAGTTCACACATTTGTCGATATAAGGCTTGACCATCATCGCGCTCCTGATCACGAGCGTTAGCATTGCAACAGCGGCTTGTCGAGTTATGCGGAGCTAGGAGACGTCGGACTTGGTTATCGAGCTACGTGTTTCTGCGCACATGATGACGCTGGATCAAGGGTTGTTTTGCCTGTATCCGGCCGAGGGTTCCCCGGCGCCTGATCAGGTCGCCGGCTTGCCGAATGTGTGCGTCACGCCAGCGCCCGGGTCCGAACCGAACTCGTTGCGCATCACTACCTTCCGGACCGACGCCTGGCTCGATGGGGGCGCCGTCCTGGTGCGGGTGTTGGCGCTCAGCGCCACGATCGTTGTCACTATTTATCGAGACGCCGTGCCGACGGCTGCCCCGCTACCTATCCGAGTGCTGCGTTTGCAGGCTGGCGGGGCAGACACTTTGTCCGCGACCACACACCAGATTCGCGCGGCGAGATCGTTGCGCACTTCTATGGGATCGGCGATGTCGCCGGTAGCGTTGGCGAATGGATCGGGGAACGCGGCAGCCAGCGCTGGATAGAAGGTTTTCGCATTTTGCCGAACCTGATCGCGGCGGAAGATTTGGAATACCAGGCCCTTTTCGGGACGAAACTGGCGTTCCCCCTGGGTCAAGGGGGGCGGATTTTGCGGCAGTCGCGGCATGGCGCTGCCGCTGTTGGGGTTCAGCGTGCGGCTGACCGGCGAGGCGGCGTTGGCGTTCGAGTGCAATTACTCGGCCGCGTTCGTCGATGGAACCGCATGCGGGCCTGTCAGCGGCGAGGCCGTGTGCCAGGCGCCGACCCAGGCCCAACTGGAAGCGTTTCGGATAAGGATCAAGCCTCGGTCGACGCCTCGTTGAACGTCGTCTGGAAGCCTGCCGCCGGGACGGCTCACGTCATCGAGATGACGGTCGGGCTGCCGGAGACGTCGCCGTCCGTTCCAGACAACTTGCCGCAAATGGCAGCAAAGGGGGCGAGATTTTTGGCAACCGTCGCCAATCGCAGCCGGGTCTGCGCACTCGCAGGGTGATGGCGATCCGGTTTCGGCCGCCCGCACAGGCCGATGTGGAAAGGCCGCCGTCGGCGCCGGACGTCACGAGCGATCCGGCGGACCGGCCCGCACCACCTATCGGAATGGCTATCGCGACCGCATGCTCGACACGCGCGTCGGCAGTTTGCAGCTGTGTATCCCGAAGCTGAGGCAGGGCAGCTACTTTCCTCCTTTTCTCGAGCCCCGGAAGACATCGGAGAAGGCGCTGGTGGCCGTGATCCAGGAGGCCTGGGTCAGCGGCGTCTCGACCCGGCGCGTGGACGACCTGGTGCAGGCGATGGGGCTGTCGGGGATCGGCAAGAGCACGGTCAGCAAGTTGTGCAAGGACATCGATGACCGCGTCAATGCCTTCCTCGATCGCCCCTTGTCGGCGAATGGCCGTATCTCTGGCTCGACGCCACCTACCTCAAGCAGCGCGAGGGTGTCGGCGATAATCGCCGTGGCGGTGAACACCGACGGCAAGCGCGAGATCGTCGGGCTGCATATCGGCCCGTCGGAAGCGGAGACATTCTGGTCGGCCTTCCTCAAGAGCATCGCTGGTCCGCCGCGGCCTGCGCGGCGTAAAGCTGGTGATCTCCGACGCGCATGAGGGGCTGAAGGCGGCGATCCGGCGCGTGATGGGCTCCAGCTGGCAGCGCTGTCGGGTGCATTGGATGCGCAACGCGCTGTCCTACGTGCCCGAGGCGCAGCGCGGCGTGGTCTCGGCCGCTTTACGCCAGGCGTTCATCCAACCCGATCGCCCCAGCGCCAGCCAGACGCTGCGCCACGTCGCCGACCAACTTCGGACGAAATGGCCGAAGCTCGGCGCATTCATCGACGAGAGCGAGGCCGATGTGCTCGCACATGGTTTTCCCGTCCAGCACCGGGCCGCAAATAGCTCCTCGGATGCGTTGGACAAGCCTGGAGCCGGCCAGCCGCCGCATCTTTCTTCCGCTCGCCCTACCTTGCTTTTGCCCCCGCGCCGCCGTCTGACGCTCGTGCATGGCCCGGCTTCGGCTTCTCCGCCCAGGCGCTGACAAACCGCGTATAATCGCCGCTTCGGCCGCCGTCAGCTCCCGCTCCATGGCGTCAAGCCCCGCCAGGCACCGGTACCGCCGCCCGCTCGTGTTCAGCCAGGGGCTGTCCAGCAGAGCCATTTGCGGCCGGGCGCCATGAACAGCTTGCCCGAGAACGGTGGGATCAGGTTGGCGTGCAGCACCGCATGGATGCGGTTCTTCGTGACCGTCATGCTCTGCACGATGGTTGCCCGGCGGGACACCAGGTTGCGCAGCGGTTCGGTTTTGTCATCCGGCTGCCACACTTCCGGCAGATAGCCGGCCGCGTGCAGCCGGGCGAGTGCTGCCGCGTCAATTTGATCCGTCTTGGCCTTGGCCTCCGCGATCACCCGCACCTGCAAGGGATTGGCGATCACCACCCGACCCACATGCGGGTTTCAGCAACCGCACGATCGCCATCGTGTTGCCGGTCGCTTCCAGCACAACCTCGTCATCTCGCCGCAGCGCTCGGGCGAACTCCAGCACCTTGTCGCGGACCAGGTCGATCCGTCCGCGTTGCCGCAACGCGCCGTCCTCCAGCTCCGCCACTTGGGCGAAGCTGCGCTGCTCGTCCAATGCGATCACCCTCATGCCTCTCCTCCTGTTCACAGCGGAGCAGGCGGGGACAACACGACACCTACGGATTCGCGCTCGCAGCGCAACCGGGTTGGTCGCAGGAGCGGCCAGATACTGGCGCGAGCTCGCGGCTCATGAAGTGGAACGGCCTGCCCACCTTCCGTGCTCCAGGCTCCCCTGTCCCGGTTGCCCGGAGACTACGCGCCCGCCTCGCAGCGGGGACGACGGAAGCCAGCACCGGCATACCCGATACCAACCCGCTGGAGCGGTTGAACAAGGAGGTCAAACGCCGCGCCGATGTCCCACGGGTCAGGCTTCGCCTGCCCGAGGACAGGCTCTGGCATCTTCCCCAACGAGGGATCCATCATCCGTCTGATCGGCGCGGTGCTGCTGGAGGCCAACGACGAATGGCAACCCCAGCACCGCTACATGCAGACCGAAGCGATGGCCGAACTCACGCCGCCATTGATCGACGTTGTGCCAAACCAGATTTCCACCGTGGCTGCCTGATCCGTGGCCGCCTCAGGCTTCACCGGAATTTCCATCACCTTGACGGGCACTACCCCTATTTCCATCGTCCAATCGTCGCCTGGACGTTGGCGCGACGATTATAGGAATTCGGAAACGAGCCTGGGAGATTGAGGTTATAGGCGTACCGCAAAGTCGATAAGGCCTTTACCAAAGGCTAACTGCGCACCGCCGTGCCCGTCGGATGTCAGTGCAGCGCGCGCTGCTGCGGGGGTCGGGTCGCCGCCTACACCGTTCAGCAGATCGACGATACTCCGGTCCTCCGCCATGAAGTTTTGAACGGTCGCCGACACACTGGCCGACGCGATATCGATCAGCAGTCCCTTCGATCGGTCGACTATCGTCGGGGAGGCCGACGCTTCGAGCAACACGACCGAGCTCGCGCCAAAAAAGTCATGGTTGGTGACTCCACCAATCAGATCGATGAAATTTCCGACTGTCAGGCTGGTTATGGGTGCGCTGCTGCTTATCGGCATCGCGGCCAGCACCTTCACCGAAGCGGAGCCTGACGCTGTGGCGTCCCCGTGCTGGTCGCTGATCTCATACAATACGTTTTTGGTTCCTGTGGCCGTTGGATTCGCAGGTGCGGTGTAGACGACCTTGCTGCCCACCAATGTGAGAGTCCCTAGGATAGAGCCCGTTTGGGTCAGGGTCTCCTGGTCGCCGGGGAGGCCGGGGATCACGGTCCCCAGGACCGTCGATTGGCCTCTCACAAGGGAACGCGGGGCGGTCGGCGACAGGGTTGGGCCACTATCCAGCGTGATGGCAGCTGCGCCAGTGACCGACCCGCCGTGTTCGTCGGTCACGGTGTATCCGGCGTCATCCGTTTCGCTCGAGGCGATCAAACCTGGAGCGGTGTAAACGACCTGGTCCGCGTCGCCAGCGGCGACAATGCCAATAGTCCCCCGGGTGGTGGAGGTGGGGGTCACGGTCAGGGTGTCGTTGGGCAAGTCTGGGGTGACCGTGCCGATCACAATCGACTGTCCACGCTCTATCACGGTTGCCGGTCGCTCGACTAGGGTCGGCAACGGGTTGGTCACAATGGCCGAAGCCGAGCCGCTGACGGTATTTTTCCCCGTTTGATCTGAGATCGTATAGCCGAGCGACACAACGCCATCGGTTGGTATGACGGCCGGTGCAGTGTAGAGGATTTGATACGAGTTTGAGGAAGGACTAAGTGCGAAGGTGCCCCATTGCCTCCGGCACTACCACTAATGGTCAGGACATCCCCCGCGAGGCCAGCCTGAACCGTTCCGATCGTGACAGTTTGCCCCGACGTCGCATGCACGCCGGTTAAGCTGAGGGTGATCTTCGGTCCGGCGTCCAGCAGAATAGTGGGTGTGGCTCGCGCCACTGTGCCGCCTGGTCGATCCGAGACCTGGAATGTTGCGGTTTCGCTTTGGCTTGCCGTAAGTGCGCCGGTTTCTGTGTAGACGACATTGTATTGGTCTGGTTGCGCCACCCCGCCGATGACGGTTTGCATTAGCGTGAATGTACCATGACCCGCAACGGTTTGCGTGAGCGTCACCACATCGCCCGGCAGACCGGCGACAATGGTGTCGACGACGGCGGTCTGCCCGGCGGCGAGGATGGCCTGCCCGGCCGTCTGAATGACGACGGCGCCGCGGTCTAACTCGACACTCGCCGATGTAGTCGCGATCTGATTGTTTGCCGTGTCAATGACGCTGTAGGAGATGCTGTCGACGGCAGACGCGACGATGTCCGCGGGTGCGCGATATATGATCGACTGAGCACCTTCGGAGCCCGGAGCGCCGAGACTGACAGTACCCAGGGCGACGCTATCTTGCACGAGCCGGAGTATATCGCCGGCCACGCCGCCGGCCACGCTACCGATAACGACGGTCTCACCATCCACGCTACCGGAAGGGGTTATCAACGCGGGCCACGGCCCGCCGTCCAGCTCAGAATTTGGCCTTCGGGGGCGTAGGTAAAGAATGTGGTTGCACCCTGGGTGTTCGTAGCCCCTCTCAGCTGGCCGCTTGCGTCAAATACGAGACTGGCCTCGCCGATTGGACCCGAGATTGTCAGAGTGTTGGAGGAGTTCGGCGCCAACTTCCTGGGATACCTTTCCCGGCACTGGATTCGGTGGCCGGCAGCACAGTTACGACAAAAGAGGCTTCGATCGCCGCCTCATTCGCGTTAACGACGCCTACAGTCAGAATTTCCGCTGGTGACGAACTTGCATTCAGCACGCCCGCCTTGGCAAGCCTGATGGTGCCTTGGTTGTAATCTATCTTAAACAGGCTGTTCGAAATCCCCAATCAGGGAGTAGGTCAAGGCGGCAGACGGAGTCGAATCCACCGCTGTGACGTAGCCGACGATCGTGCCCACCGCCGCGTTCTGATCGACCGCGCCGCCGAACATCTCTAAACCAAACGGGATATCGGGGCTCGCACCGCCGAGTATTTGCGGATTTGTCGCACCGCTGGTGTCGATTCCAGGAGTTGGTCCCAATGTTGTTCGAAATAGCGGCATTCTACCTGTAGCCCAAATGAGCGACGGGAAATCGCCTCCGGTCGACGTGTTGTCGGCGATCGTTATATTGTTGCCAAGCGCCTGAATAGCTGCCACGGACGCGTCCGGGGTTAGGACGCCGGTAAGGGTATTATCCTGGTAGTTACGTTGCTGGGGGTGTTGCCTTCACCCGGCCGGATGAAGATTGCATTGTTGCCGTTGATCGACGCAATGGTGTTTCCGAGCAAGAGGAAATTGCTACCGGCGCCGGAGACCCCGATCCCCGCGCCCGAATTGCTTCCTCCATAAACGGTGTTGTCGATTAGACTTACATTGTCTACGGCCGATTCCGCGCCCAACGCACAAACCCATATCCCGGCTTGGCCGGCGTTGTAAATTGTGTCGTTGAAAGCGGTGTCGCCCGACGTCATTGCATTTCTGGTCATCACTGGAGGTTCCAACACCCGTGAAAAGGATGCCGAGATAGCTGCCCGACCCCGTAAGATAGGCCGTGCTGTTGCTCTTCACAGTCGCGTCGCTGGCACCCTCCCAATTGTCATAGGCTGCATTTGAGATGTTGTAGGCAGTGCAATTGTTGACAATGAAGTCATAGGTGGCTTCGAATGCGGTAGCGTCGTTACCGCCATTGAATGTCACTAAGTAGACATCGATGTTTGATGCCTCCCGGAAGTTGATTGCGTGGGATCCACCTCCATCAACGTACGCATAGTCCAGGTTGAGATCCTCGACCGTTATGTTATGATCCACTACAGTCGTGGCGTTGAAGTTCGAGTTGTGGATAGAGGGGAACCCGCAGAAATCCTCCGAGACCGGGACATCGTCGACGAGGATAGCGCCGTTTCCTTCAAGGATCGTGTTCGATTTCAGATTGAGGCTGCTCGAAAGATAATATGTCGCACCTGCCTGTAATTCCAGAACTCCCCCCGAATTGGGAATGCTTTGCGCGGCTGCGTTTAGGTCGGCGGTGGCATCCTGGCCCGAGACCGCCCCGAATTTCACGGCAAATAACGTTGGAAGCGGGGCGAGGCCACCAGTATTCGAAACGGACATGGTTTTTGGGCCCTGAATGGTGACAACGCCCTTATCAACAAATCTATGCTGCAACGTATGTTTTTTCGAGCCAGTGCCAGAGGATTGCTCGCCCCAATCAGCCGCTGGGGCTCGCTTTGCTGCTGGCACAAGGTAATTCTAAGTGCGGTATGCGGGTCTGCCCAATTAGCGAGTTTCTTGGCACCCAGCCGCGCTTTGTATTCGGGTCTGCCCATCGTTCGCGGGTGATAGCGGATTGCTTCTTGCGGTATTCGGGGTGTCGCGCGCGCTCGGTGTTTTCAAGCCTACGTTGCTCGCGGAACTCTGCGGTGCCTATGGCCTTGCGAAGTGACGCAAGACGCATAGCCCGCCGTTGAGGATCGGCCACTGCGCTTTGTGGTGCGCCGACAGGAGCGCCCGCGTTTCTGCCGAAGCTACGGTCCCTGACAAGCCGGCTTCCATGAAACATCTGGAACGAGGTAAGCGCCTCAATTTCTGCTTCATTGAGCGTGGACGCGACCTCTGCCGTTGGCACGGCACTGAGATCGCGGAGCACAGCGAACACGAACGCCTCTGCCCCCTTACTTCGCCCATGCCCGCTGATGTAAGCAGTTCCTATGCGTGCCGGCTGTAAGCGAGAAACGATGGGCGTGCCATCGCTTCCGAATGTTCATAGCCTGCCCGACATAGACGGTTGCGGTCACTGAGTTAGTGATTGTGTAAGTGCCTGGAATACTGGTCGCGCATCTCTTGTTCATGCGCTCTTATACCATGGCCAATACGTTCCCGACAAGCAATGTATGAGCAGGCCACACATGGCGGGTCAAGCCATGCGGCGTGACTACGCAGAACTGTGAGCGTGCGACTATTCAACATTCAGCCAAGGTAAATGTCCGGTTTCCCAACAACTCATTGAGTGATGGCGTAAAGACAAGATAGCGAGTTCGAGTATACTAGAGGATTTTACTGTGTTCTCCTGAAATTCCGTCCCGACCGACTATGACGACAGCTACGCGGTTTCTGGCCCAAGATCGGCTCCAGCCTGCGCATCCGCCTGCCCAACGACTGCAACGTGCGCACGGGCGCGGCGACCTCCGTAAACACGGTCACGGAAAATAACACGACGATGACGCTCGCTACCCAGAAGGGTATCGACATGTCGTTCACGTCGGTTGACATGACGATGAGCGTGGACGAGTTCAGCAAGCGGTATCTCGGCCCGGCCGTGAACAAGCTCGCCGGCTACGTCGCGGTTGACGTGATGTCGAGCTCCGAGGGCGGCGTGTCCAACTGCGTGGACAACGGGTCCGGCGGCGTCATCGTCACCCCGACCGCCTCGACGATCCTCCAGGCGAACGCCATCCTGGACATCTTCTCGGCCAATACGGTCGATCGGATGATAGTCACCGACCCGCAGACCGATGCGCGCGTGGTTTCGGCCCTGTCCGGGCTGTTCAACCCGAGCCAAGCGGTTTCCAAGCAGTATCGCACCGGCGCGATGCGCAACGCGCTCGGCTTCGACTGGCTCCGCGATCAGACCGTCATCAAGCACACGACCGGCACTTTCTCCTCCGGTACGATGAACGGCGCAAGCCAGACGGGCACCACGCTGGTCGTCAACGCGATCACCGGCACGCTGAACCAGGGCGACATCATCACCATCGCCGGGGTTCACTCCGTCAACCGCATCACCAACCAGAGCAACGGCACTCTCGCTCAGTTCGTTGTGCTGCGAACGTGGCGAGCGGCGCGACCTCGATCCCGATTTACCGCGCGATCATCGCCGGCGCCGTGCAGTATCAGACCGTGGACGTGTCTCCGGCCAATACCGCGGCGATCTCTCTCGTCCACCCGGCTTCGAGCGTGTTCCGCAAGAACATCGCTTTCGCGCCGGGCGCCGTGACGATGGCGACCGCCGACCTCATCAAGCCGAACAACGTTGAGGTTGGCCGCCAGGTTCTCGATGGCGTGTCGATGCGCATGGTGAAGCAGTATGCGGTCGGCACCGACCAGGAAATCACCTGCCTTGACATTCTCTATGGGTATCTCTGGGTGCGGACGGAGTGGCCCATGATCGTCGCCGACGCGTTGTAAAACCGGAGTGCGGCCCTGGGGAAACCTGGGGCCGTGTTCCTCGCAAGAAGAAACACAATGCCCCACGAGCGCGACGGCCAAAGCCGCCAAATCGCTCAACAAGGTCCTTAGCTAATGATGCGGAGGCGGTACGGCCGTAAATGGCGGGCACTACTTCCGGTGCAGCAAAGATCAACAATCCGGCCAGCATAATCCAAAAGGACCGAGACTGAGCGGATTCCCCTACTCGCCGAGACTAGCGCTGGTGGCTGACATTCCAAGCCTCGCTCGATCATTGGCTTCGATCGAACCCAGAACCTATGACCGATTTGCCCTCAGACGCAGCAAAAACGATAGAGCCGATGCACTCGATGCCGGGCGATCAGTGCCCGCAAATCAATGCCTCTGCCAATAACCCGCCCACACACGACTGACCGGCCAGCGCCGCGCCAGCCGCCATCTCATGTAGGCTCCCGCTGGCCTGCCGCCGGTTGTCTCCCGCCAAGCCATCTCGCGAGCGTAGAAGCCGAGATACTTCCCGCTGATTGGTGGTGCTGCCCATCTCGGCCCGGCGAAGGCGCGAGATAGGACTCCGCCTATTGATGCAAGCGCCGTCCAGGCTGAACGCAATCGAGTGATTGATCCGGCGCATCGCGTAGAAGGCGTGAAGCCGATCCCAGCCCGGCGCCTCATCGGCGTGGACGACAGCACCCGGCAGAACGATCTGGCGCAGCGCCGGAACCGCCGCGCTCTCCGTGGGTGCCACGATCGGGACCGTCCGGCCGTCCCGCTGGCGGGCGACCACCACTGACTGCCGCTTGCCGATTTGCTCTTCGGCCAGTCGACGGTCTTTCCGGTCCGCCTTGGCGTTCTCCTGCCGGGCGTGGCCGCCGAAATAGGCGCCATCCACTTCCACGACGCCGACCCAGTTTGATCCCGGTCAGATCGGCGCCGATCGCCTCGCGCATTTTGTGCGCCAGCACGAAGGCGGTCTTGTACTGCACGTCCAGGTCGCGGCCGAGCTGAAGGGCGGAGATGCCCTTGGCCCCGTTCACGAAAATGGCGATGGCAGCGAGATAGTCCCGGATCGGGAGCTTGCGGCTGGCGAAGATCGTGCCGCTGGTGACGCTGAACTGATGGCTGCAAGCCTTGCACTTCCAGATGCGGCGGACGGCGTAGGCGTAAACCGCCGTGCACTCGCATCGGGGACAGAAAGCGGCCCCACCATTGTCCGCGAACCGAATTGCTACGAATTGGTCATGTGCTTCCTCATCGGTCATGCGGAGAATCGACGCAGGGAGAGCGTCCTTGCCTTCGCTGAGAGGAGGAAATCCTGTGCTACGCCGGGCTGTGTCAAAACTAGACGGCGTTGCCGAGACGGTCGGGTTGACTGCGATGCTCTAGGCTAGCCCCACTGCCACTTTTTGCTTGGCCGGTAGGCACGTTCCGTGCTCAAGCAGGCGGCGCTGATGCGCTCGCTATGAGCAGAAGGGACCCCCATGGCGGACGGCATTACGGTGGCGGATTACTCGTCATCCTTGTGGTGATTCTCCTCTTGTATTTTCTGTTTGGCAGCGGCTTTTACGGTGGCGGACCTGTCGCTCCCGTGAGGTGAGGCTGCTACGTAATTCCGGGATTTTGTGCATCCCCAGAATGGAGGGAAAAGGGTGCCGCCGATCCGGCAGCGGACCCGTCTTATCCAATCTCTCGGATTGGGCGGGGTGCACGCTTGGCACGTCCACGGTCGGGGGCCGCCGGACAAGAAGGACAGGCGCCACCAGAGCCCCGCGCCGCAATCCGGGCAGGGACCGAGGGGGCCGGCCGCATCGGCCGGTGGCTCCGGACCGGGCATAGGGGCTTTCGGGGCCGAGGTCGTGGCCGATGCCGGGGCGGCACTGGCGCATAGCCCGATTTCTTCATCCCCAGAATGAACGTCAAAGATCGCCAGGTGCGGCATTGGCGGCTGCGTCGGGTTGGCCCCGGTTTCGACACTCTTGACAGTGTTGCCACTGTACTCTGCCGGGACGGGCGCACGCGTTAGAGTGTCAAGTGAGTCAACACTGTCCGCCTGAGCGATGGCGGCATGGAACGCCTCGGACCACCGGCTCATGCCGCCTCACCGCACAGCGCCGGGTTAACCGCGTATGCCTGCCGCGCCCGTTTCTGGAACCCGCCGGGCGCCGGCTCGCGTAACCAGCCTGCTTCCACCAGCAGGCGGCAGGCAGCATGAATGGCGTCCGCCGTCGTGAGGCCCGGCAAGCGGGCTTGGCGTTGCACCTCGCGCACATGCACGTCGTTCGGACGTCTCCGCTTGATCCACCGAGCCAAACTCGCCGCGTTCCGATCTTCTGAGGCCGTAGCGGCATCACCATAAACGCGCTCGGCCATCGGCATGAGATAGTCCGCAACCAGCGTCGCGGCGGCGAGGAAGGCGCGATCCGAGATGACGGCGGGCGGCGCCTCCATACCCGACTGCGCGCACCACCACAGGTATTCCAGCACCAGCGCCAGCCGCAGCACCGTGCCCCGCGCCTTGCCGAACCCGGATCGCATCAGTCCGCCGGCGTCGCGCTGGTACTCCTGCATCTCGCGCGCGAACGTCTCGATCCTCGGAAGCGACGCTTCGGCCAGCGGCACCATAATCGGCCGGGAGCGATCCTCCGGCGCGACCCCCGACGAAAGATCGAGCAGGCGGAGCCGGTCGAGCGCATCCGTCGCCCATCCAGTTGCGGGCGTGTTGCGTCCGAGCGCGAACGGCACCGGGTCCGGCCAGAACCAACAGAACCGTGCAAGCAAGCCGTCATCGGCATCCGCGAAAAGCGTCGCCAGCTTCTCCGGCTGGGTTCCGCCCGTCACGGCAACGGCTAGACGCGGCACGTCGATCGGCTGCTGCAATTTCTGCCGCTCCACCCGATACGGCCGACCGCCATACGCCTCGATCCAGAACGCCCGCCCGGCGTAGTTGTAGTTGTTCATCCCGAGCAGCCAGCCGGCCAGTTCATCGCGCACCACCAGCAAGCCCTTGGGGGCGGCGCCGGCCAACAGGCCCGCGACCTTTTCAATGGTCACATCGTTCTGCCGCAGCCGGGGCGCTTGCGGTTCCTCGGGGGCATCCCCGGTCGGCGGCAGCGGCGCCGGACAACCCTTCTTCTGTGCCTCCCGTACATCCGTTTTCCACCGTTCCACAGCAGCCGCGTGCGCCTCGGCCGAAACTTTCCAGTCGCGCAACCGATCGGGGAAGTCCGCGCTCATGCGCGCCTCCATGACCGGCAGCACGTCGCGCATCAGCGCATCGGAGCCGGGCGACTTGCCGCCCCCTGAATCGCCAACCACACCGCACCAGAGATGCGGCGGCTTCGCCCATCCAGGCGTTGCCTGTGCCCATCGCGCATTGCCGATCAGGGCCGAGGCGCTGGCGAGCAGCGGTGCCGCCACATAGTCCGGCGGGCAAGCCGCAGCACGCGCGGCGCCCTCGATCCAGGCGCGCCATTCCGGGCCGAACACGTCCAACGGCAATGCCGGAGGCGGGCGCCGGTTCAGGAGCAGCACGCTCATGTCGGGATCGGGCCACGGCTCGGCCGCCGGCTCGTTCTCTATCGTGTAGCCGCTGGCGTCAGGCATTGGCCGCCTCCCGCGCGCGCACCATGTCGCTGAAATCACCGGAGCCGTTGGGCGTGGCGATCCGCACTCGCTTTCCCTCGGCCGTCCAGCGATGCCAGGCAGCGCGGGCGGCATCCTGTCCGGCTTCGTCGGGGTCGGCGGCGATCACCACCGCCCGCGCCTCCGGCGGCAGCACCAGGCCACGGGCGAGATTGCCGGCCGACAAGGCGGCCCACGCCGGCAGGCCCAGCAGGCGCCCGGCGCTGGCGCTGCTTTCGATCCCCTCGCCGATCACCAGCTCGGGGGCGATCGGATCGAGCCGGATCGCCCCGCCTCCCACTGGGCCGAGCGATGCCTTGGCGGGCGTCACGTCCGCCTTGCTCCCGTCACGGCGCAGATACGTCCGATGCACCGCGATCGGCGCCCCGGCCGCATCCCTTACCAACCCGATCAGCGCGGGCAGGCGCCCGCCTTCCGGGTGCGGCACATCGCTCCGGAATCGCAGCGCGGTCGAGGTGGCGCGGCCGGGCAGGCCGCGCTCCGTCAGGTAGGTATCGGCGGGCGTGCCAGGGGCAGGTTCCGAGCCGTTCCACAGGGCCAAGGCGCGCGCCTGCTTGGCGGCACGAATGACGGCTTCGTCGTTGGCGTCGGCACGCTCCGGGGGCTGCCAGCCCCCGCCCATGACCCGGTTCGCGGCATCGTCCAGGGCATCGCGGTCGCAGCCATTGGCGCAATAAAGCGACGCCAGCCCGCCGCGCCGCTCGCGCACGCTGAACGTCTCGCCCGCATAGTCGCAGGCCGGGCAGCGCCCGCGCCATGAACGCGGGCGCTTGGTCAGGCCGAGCCGGCCCGCGAGGTCGCGCGCGTTCATTCGTCGAACTCCGCACCAGCGAGCCAGCACCGCCGGCGGACGGCGTCGAGAAGCTGCATGTCCGCTTCGTCATCGTTGCCGGCCGGGGTGGCGAAGAGGTACGCGTCGAGTTTCTTGATGGCGTCGAGAACGGCCGCGTCGATTGGCGGGCGGGGTCGCTCGCGAGAGGGGCGCGGAGGCGGATGATTGTCGTTCATCGGCCCGCCTCCATCTCGCGCCGCGCCGCCAGCGCTTCGGGAATGTCGCGGAACACAACAAGGGCGCGCCCGATCGCCAGTGCGGGGCGCGGCTCGCCTTCAGCGTCGTGCAGGTTCGGCAGCAGCATCAGGCGAGGGCCGGGCGTAGGGACATGGTTCGTCGCGGGAAGGTGCATTGAGTTCTGGTCTTTCAACCGCCCCCGCGCTGGCCTTGACGCGCTGATTGCCTATCCTGCCGATGCAACCCGACAATTCAGACAATCAGCCCGCCGGTTCCCAGCAGGGGCCGGCGGTTTCGCTATGCGGCGTTGACGGGGGCGCGGCAGGCCTCAAGCGCGGCGCGAATTTCGGATCGGCGCCAGCGCGGGCAGCGCGGGGTGACGTAGTAGGCTGGCGGAATCCGCCCGGCCTTCACGTCTCGCCAAAAGGTGCTGATCGCCTGCCCGCGCTCGGCAGCGGCTTCGGCCGGTGCGAGCAGCGGGTCATCCGGGACGTATTCGGGCTTGCTGCGCTTGCGCTCGGGGCCGCGTTCACGCGCGGCGTTGCGGGCGGGAGAGTCCATATTGGCACCTGCGAGTCGTTGAAGGTGCCGAGTGATCTACAGCGCGTTCTCCGGCTCTATCAGGGCGCAACTGCCGGCTTGGTTCGTCCCGGACCGTTCCTGTGGGGCAGGTCTGGTCCGATCATCCGGTCATCGTTGGCGCACGGACCATACGTGCGATTCCATTCCGCGAAGCGTCGCCGCACGCTCCGCTCGTTTTCGTAGCCGTACACGTCCATGACTTCCGCCATGGCTTTCGCTGTCGAAACACTCGATTTCCGAAGTTCCTTATACCTCTTTACCATCCATTTTGTCTGATCAAGGGTGGCCCGTTGGCTAAACGCGTTCCAGCCCGGTCGGGTGAATCCCAAAGCGTAATACCAGTCGCCCTAAAGATTGACGCTTGCCCAATCCCGTTGCGCAATAGACCTGATACGCTCTGGATTTTGAATCAGAAAGTTCCAGGCCTCCTTGCAGGCAGCAAGGATCGCCTCGTAGCTATCCCAGACCAACATGCTCAGTTGGTTGGCGCGCAGGTATTCCCAGATGTTTTCCATCGGGTTGAGTTCCGGGGAATACGGCGGAAGCGGCAGCAGCGTGATATTCTCTGGGATGTTCAGGCGGGTGCCCTTCTGGTGCCATCCGGCGCTGTCACACAGCAGGATCGCATGTGCGCCCGATAACACTTGCGTGCTGATCTCTTGGAGGTGCTCCGCCATTGCCTCGCTGTTGACGGCTGGCATGATGATCGCGGCACCAACCGCACGGGTCGGGCAAACCGCACCGAACAAATAGGCGGAGTCATGCCGATTATCCCGAACCGCCGCAGGGCGCGAGCCACGCAACGCCCAGAGATACGCCAGGGTACCCTTCTGACCCACGCGGGCCTCATCTTTACATGAAGGTTCAGCTGTCAACGACTTTCGCGATGGCGTCTCCTGTCTCGATCATCAATGTTCCGGCTTCCTTAGGTCCGGGGCTGTCCTGCATCGCAGCGGCTGCTGCGTCACCTTACATGCGGTCGGGTTCTTCGGCGGACCCGCACCATAATGCCTCATGCACGAGGCGTTGCCCCGGTGAGACGCGACGCACCTGAAACGCGGCGCCACAAAGCACCAAAGAAGAAGACGGTCGCGCTCCCCGCATCGCCGCCGGCGGTGAGTCCGCCTGCGGCAACCCTTTCTGTCTTATGCCGTCAGCACCGCCTCTGCTCTGATCTCGACGCCCTCCGGCAGCACCCCGGTTTCGACGTAGCGCCAGAGCGCGATCAGCAACTGCCTTGCCATCGCGACGATGGCAATCCGCCGCGTGCGCCCCTCCAGCGTGCCGACGCGCTCGCGGAACCACGCGGCGAGCGCACTACCCGGCTGGTAGCGCAGCCACAGCCAGGCGAGCTGGATCAGGGTCGTGCGCGCCCGCGGGTTGCCCGCGCGGCTGATGCTTCGGTCGCGGTCCATGCCTCCGCTCTGGTAGGGCATGGGCACGATGCCGACGTAGCTGGCGAGTTGACGGCGGTTGGCGAAGGAGCGGTAGAGCACCTCGCGCACGAGCACGGCGGAGAAGTTCGCGCCAATGCCGCGGATGCGCTGTAGCGCAGTGATCTTCCGGACCATCGCGTCATCAGCCGCTGCGGCCAGTGCCTCAGTCCGCTCGGCTTCAAGTTCGCGGATCAGCTCCAGGATCAAGACAAGCCGACGCCGCAGACGATCGAGTTCGGTTCGCAGCAACGGCGGGAGCGCGCGTCCGTCGCCGGTGCGCAACTCGGCGACCTCGCGCTCCCACGAGCGTAGCGACGGCCTTCCCCGGATGCCCTGCGTGAACAGCAGTGCCTCAATCCTGTTCTCGATGCGCAGCTTTTCTTGGACGAGCTGTTCGCGCTCGCGGTGCGGGCGCTTGGCATCTTCCTCGTCCGGCGTGGGGACGCGCACCATGCTGCATACCTTGCGGTCGCCACCCAGCCAGGCGGCGAGCACGCGCAGCATGCCTTCGGCGTCGAGCCGGTCGGTCTTGGCCCGGCGCGCGCGGCGGTTCACCAGGATACTGGTCGCGTCCAGCACGTAGGCGGCGATGCCGTGCGCCGTCAGCAATCGGTGCAGCCAGAACCCATCCCGCCCGGCCTCGAAGCAGCACGCCACGTCCGCGGCCCCGCCCAGCTTGGTGGAGGCGTGCGGGCGAAGCTCCGCGAACAGCGCGAGCAGCGCCGCGCTGTCGCCCCCTTCAATGCGATACAGCCGCGATTTCTCGGCGCCGGGCAGGCGTGTGGCGACGAGCCATGACGAGACGCTGAGCTCGATGGCGACATGGATGGTGCTCTCGCACGGCATGGTGGCAGGCTCCCGGTCTGGTTGCGGACGCCTGCCAGTCTGAACCGTCAGCCCGGGCGGTGTCTTGCCCCATAGCATCTGAAACCACAACTCGATCGGTTTGCCTGACGCCGAGGTCGGCAGCGCCGCCGTTACCAGTTCAGGCAAGTTTTTTTTGAACGCCTCTTGTGCGGCGGCATCCTTTTTCGGGTGATAGGGCCGCGGCTGCAGCCGGGTTAGGCCAAGTCGGCGCAGCAGTTTGCCCACGGTTCGTTCGTGCACCTCGACCGAATACCGATTGGCGATCACCAATCGCAGGTCTGCGCAGCGCCAACGAACGACCTTGTCGCGCTCGACATTCGGCCCTTCGATCGCCAGCTCCTTCAACTCCGCCATCTGCTCAGCCGTCAGCGCCGCCGGCCGACCTGGAATCGGGCGAGGCGCCAGTCCACCGACACCTTCGGCGTTGTAGCGATGAACCCAGGCACACAGCGTCTGCCGATCCATCCCGCTCGCCGTGGCCGCATCACCGCGCGACCTGCCTTCCAGAAGCATCGCCATCCCCAGCAGCCGTCGCACCACGCGTCCATCCTGGGTCTTCGATGCCAGCCTGCGCAGCTCCACCGGAGATGTCTCCAGGCGTGTGATCTCCACCGCCTTGCCCACCCTTTAGCCCCCACAAATTGCCCGGGGCACAGAATCGAAGTCTCGCCGATTCGGGAATCCCGGAGGAGAGTCAAGGATTTCGGCGGCTGGTATAAGAGAGCACCTCTGCTTTTTGGCGATCGTCCAGAGAATCGTTCGTCCCGATCAGGTTTCCATATTCATCTTCATATGAGCCGCGCGGGTGTATCCCCTGAGTCAAGTTCTTAATGAATTCGGCGCAAAAGATCAGATAATCCATGCACACTCGGGCAAACGCACGGGAACGGGGTAATGCGCTACCTGCAGCGGAGTGTAAAATCGAACCGCGTCCCACACGAATGTAGGATTGCCTGTGTTCAACCAGCCGTTTCGGAGTCTCTCGAATTGGTCATTGACAGCCTTCTTCATCAGAGCCTGAAAAGGCAGCATGTCTTCCGGGGTCACAAGCGCCTCCGATGCGCGCTCCGATAGGAAGGCGACGGGGCAGCCCGTTCGGAGTTCCGGGCGTTCGGCGGCCAGACCTAGCCCCGTCGATAGAAGTCTATCGGAGCTCACGCACCCGATTCGGGTGAACAACTTCCGCGTGCGCTGCCCCATTTCCCGGGCCACTGTGTCAACAGAGTCAACCGTGTCAGGCCGGGGCGATCACCCGAACGCTCGGAACGCTGGGAACGCTCATTCCACCAGTGGGTTTAGGCACTGGCACGGCGCGCGCCGTCACCCTCATCACCTCGACTCATAGGTGGATTAGCCGGATTAGGTGGGGAGCACCTCTGAAACTGCGTTTTCAGCCCGCCGCGCGCAGCGGCACCGCGCCGGCCGGCGGCTTGGCGCAGAACGCGGCCCAATCCGCCATCAGCACCGCGCGCTTGGCGAACAAGTCGCCGCGCGCATGGGATGCTGGTGGAAGCAGCCTGGTCGGCAGCGGTGACGCCGGGTCTCCTGAGGGCCTTCTACGTCCGGGTGCAGGGCCGCAGGCAAGCAGGTCGCGGCCTTCGCACAAACCGTTCCATGAACGAAGCTGCATTGCGCAAAGAGAAGCGCGCCGAAGACGCTATGCCTAACGCTGCTCGCCCCCGACATCATCGGTGTTTGCGCCGCCTGGCGGGTGATGCCGAACGGTCCGTTCACCGGCCATGCTTCCGCCGGCGGGGTGGAGGTCTACCTGACAAGATGTGCGGCTTGGGAAAGTAACCAATGTTGCCCTGTTCAGGAAGACGCTTCTAACATTCCGCGTTTAGCCCGTTTCCGCTCGGGTTATCACATCCAACGCCTCGTCAAGCGTGTCCGCCTCCTCCAGCCTCGCCCGACCCACCACCAGTGCCAGCGGGATTGGGCCTTCGCGGCGCCGGCGGGGCGGTGGCAGCATGGACAGATGCGCGGACAGCAGCATCGGGTCGGTGAACAGGCGGCGCACGCCTGTCGGTCCGGCGCCGCTCATCGCCGCCTGGTGCAGGTCGGTGGCGCGGCGCAGCACGGCAGGCGGGGCGGTCTCCTCAGGCGTGCGCAAAAGGCCCACGCGGCGTAGCGCGCGGCCGGTGGCGCGATGACCGGTCAAGAGCGCGAGCGGGATGGCGAGCAGGGATATCCCGCGAAAATGCCAAGCTGCCCGATTTCTTCGGCCTCGCTCGGGCAGTTCTGGCCAAACTCCGGGCACTCCCAGACAGCCCTGCCAGTAAACTGGTCGAAGCATCGAAAAATCTCGGGGCGATTTCCGGCGTCGGCTCTGTCATCGCCGCCGACCGGATTTTTGGAGTGCTGGAGCGGGATTTTTCCGTTCCGGACATCGAGCGCGCCGTCGGCGACGTTCTCCGCCCTCCAGCCGATGTGGACCTTCGGGCGCACCAAATTCTGCTCGACCTCTGCCGCAACACGGACGGAAAGGTCCGCCTTATCACAATCAATTTCGATCTTCTGTTCGAAGCGGCCGCCCCGAAGGCCACCGTCTGGACGCCGGCACGCCTGCCGCAATTCCGGGAGATCGCCAGTTTCGACGGCATCGTTCATCTCCACGGCGTATTCGATGGTGCCTACCAAAAGCTCCGTTGGAGGAAGCTTTGTCCTATCGAGCGCCGAGTTCGGCCGCGCCTATCCAGTGTCCTGAACCAGAAGTCCGCCACGTCATATCGATGTGGTGTTGTAGATGCAGAAGCGCTCGATGGCGGCGAGGATGTCGTCGGCGGACTTGACCCAGCGAAAGGCCTTCGGCTCGGCGTTATGTTTGTCAAGAAAGGCTGTGATCGCTGCTTCGAGTTCCGCGACGCTGCGATGAACGCCACGCCGGATCGGCTTTTCGGTGAGCAGGGCAAAGAAGCGCTCGACTTGGTTCAAACAGGAACTGCTGGTCGGGGTCAGGTGCACATGCCAGCGCCGCCGCTTTGCCAGCCAGTTGCGGATCAGCGCGGTCTTGTGCGTGGCATAGTTGTCCCAGATCAGATGCACGTCGAGATCGTGCGGCACGCGCGCTTCGATCTCATCGAGGAAGTGCCGGAACTCTGTGGCACGATGGCGCGGATAGCACTGGCCAATCACCTGACCGGTGGCGATGTCGAGCGCGGCGAACAGCGACGTCGTTCCGTGTCGGGCATAGTCATGGCTGCGCCGCTCCGACTGACCAGGCCGCATCGGAAACACCGGTTGGCTGCGATCAAGCGCCTGGATCTGCGACTTCTCATCCACGCAGAGCACCAAGGCGTGCTCCGGTGGCGCCACATATAGCCCGACGACGTCGGTGCGGGTGATCACCGCTTCGACCCGGGCGTCTTCGATTGTGCGCGGGGTGCCCGGTCGCAGTTCGTCACGCAGTCCCTCGACCCGCTGGGCGAGGAAGCGCCGGCGCCACTTGCCGACCGTCATGGCATGCACGCCAAGCTGGCGGCTCACCGCCTTGTTCTCCAGCCCGTCAGCGCAAGCCAGAATGATCCGTGCGCGCTGGGCCAGCGCTTGCGCGGTGGTAGCGTCCGAGGACGTGGTGGAACGTATGGCCCGCCCCGTCCGCAAGTGGTTTGTGCGATCCGGACCGAGCAGTCTGCGCCAACGTATCCGGTCTCAGGGCACAGCCCTGGCCAAGATGGAGCTCCGCACGTCCTGGTCCTCATAAATTCGGCGGCGTCGCAGCGCCGTTTCCACCACCAGGATTCCAGCACGCCGATCAACTGTCAGGCCATCTCGCTTCCACCACCCGCAGACCTCCTCAGCCGTTCGCGCCGGGTCAGCGCGCTCGACTGATTCTTTGGCTACGTCGATGCCATTGCAGCCTTGATCTCGAATTTCTGGCCACTTCGCAGCACCGCCCAGGCAATCCGAGCCAGCTTGTTGGCCAGTGCCACCACGGCGACATTGACGTGCGCCCGCGCGAGCAGGCCACGCAGCCACGCGCCGAGCGGCGTCACGCTCCTGGACAACGACGGCAGGGCCGCGCGGGCGCCGTGGATCAGCAGCTTGCGCAGATACACGTTGCCTCGCTTGCTGATGCCCCGCAGCCGCGGCTTGCCGCCTGTGGTGAACTGCTTCGGCACCAGCCCAAGCCACGCCGCCAGATCCCGGCCACGGTTGAACGTCTCGGCACGGCCGACCGCTGCCGCCAACGCCGTCGCGTTCAGCACGCCGATGCCCGGGATCGTCGCCAGCAGGCGGGAGGTCTCGTCATCGCGGGCCTGCGCCGCGAACTCGTCATCGAGCAACGCGATGCGCCGGTCCAGCTCGCGCCACTCCGCCCGCATGTCGTTGACCAGTGTTCGGACCCGCGGGCTGAGCGGCACTTCCTCCTCGGCCATCAGCGCGTCCAGCTGCAGCTCCAGCTTGCGCCGCCCTTGGGGGACGACGATGCCGCGCTCGAGAAGCACGCCCCGCAGTTGATTGATTAGCGCCGTCCGCTGACCTACCAACCGATCGCGGGCGCGGTGCAGTGATTGCATATCGAGCTGCACCTCTCTCTTGAGCTCGACGAACCGCATGGTCGGCCGCGTTGCCGCCTCGGCGATCGCCTCCGCGTCCCGGTCATCGTTCTTCTGCGCCTTGACGTAGGGCTGCACGTATTCCGGCGACATCAGCCTGACTTCGTGGCCATGGCCCTGGAGCACGCGGCCGAGGTGGTGCGCGCCGCAGCACGCCTCCATCGCCACCACGCACGCCGGCAGTCCTGCCGCGAGCTTGACCAAGCTGTCCCGGTGCATGCGTCGCCGCAGGACGATACGCCCCGTCGTATCCATCCCCGCCACGCTGCAGCTGTTCTTGCCCAAGTCGATCCCCAGCACCGCGATCTGCATCGATCCAATCCTCATCCCCGGTTGCTCTGCCAGCGTAGTCCGGCAGAGAAGAGGGGCGGGCCATTCCATAAATTCGGAGTCCACGACGGTGTAGGTGGAGGTGGCCATCGGATCGGCCGGCTAGGGTGGAGTTGCGAGACTTCAACCTGATGCCAGGAGAACCCGATGACCGAGGACAGATTACCGCTGGCCGAGTTGCTGGCCAAAGCCGGAGATGGCGACTTCCTGCGCAGCGTGGCCGAGGCCGTGGTGCAGCTGCTGATGGAGACGGACGTGGAGGGGCGGATCGGCGCCGGGCGGCATGAGCGGTCCGGCGAGCGCATCACCTATCGGAATGGCTATCGAGACAGGACGCTCGATACCCGCCTCGGCGGTCTGCAACTGCAAATCCCCAAGTTGCGGCAGGGCAGCTACTTCCCGCCCTTCCTGGAGCCCCGCAAAACCTCGGAGAAGGCCCTCGTCGCGGTGATCCAGGAGGCGCCTGGGGTCAGCGGCGTCTCGACCCGGCGGGTGGACGACCTCGTGCAGGCGATGGGGCTTTCGGGCATCGGCAAGAGCACCGTCAGCAAGCTGTGCAAGGACATCGATGACCGCGTCAATGCCTTCCTCGATCGCCCCCTTGTCGGCGAATGGCCGTATCTCTGGCTGGACGCCACCTACCTCAAGCAGCGCGAGGGCGGACGGATCGTCTCCGTCGCCGCGATAATCGCTGTGGCCGACAACACCGAGGGTAAGCGCGAGATCGTCGGCCTGCACATCGGCCCGTCCGAGGCCGATGGGGTGGATGGCCCCTGACCGGCATCGTCGTGCCAAGGTGGGAGCTGTCGAGCACACCACGAGGAGGCCATCCGCCATGCAGGTTGCCACGATCGGCGTCGATCTCGCCAAGCACGTCTTCCAGATCCATGGTGTTGGACCGGACGGAGCCGTGATTCTGCGCCAGAAGCTGCGCCGGGCACAGGTCATCGGGTTCTTCGCCAAGCTGTCACCGTGCCTGGTGGGCATGGAGGCGTGCGGAACCGCGCACCATTGGGCACGCGAGATTCGGGCGCTCGGGCACGATGTGCGCCTCATGCCCGCGCACTACGTCAAGGCCTACGTCAAGCGCGGCAAGAACGACGCGGCCGACGCCGAGGCGATCTGCGAGGCCGTGACCAGGCCGAGCATGCGCTTCGTCGCGGTCAAGTCCAAGGAGCAGCAGGCGGCTCTCGTGATGCACCGGACGCGTGAGCTGCTCGTCCGCCAGCGCACCCAAGCCGTCAACGCGCTGCGCGGGCTTCTGGCGGAGTTCGGTATCTGCGAGCCGCAGGGCATCTGGCACATCGGGCGGCTGCGAGCGCACCTGGAGGAGGACACCGTCCCCGATCCTGCCCGCACAGTGCTTGCGCTGCTCGTCGAGCAGCTCGACGACCTCGAGAGGCGGATCAACAAGGTCGATGCCGAGATCCTGGCATGGCACCGAGCCAATCCCATCAGCAAGCGCCTGGCCGCGATTCTCCCGGACGCTGGCGGGCTTGTGCGCCGGCAGGTTGTCCATGACGACGACCTCGCCGGGACGCAGCGTCGGCACCAGCACCTGCTCGACATAGGCCTCGAAGGCGTCCCGGTTCATCGGTCCGTCCAGGATCATGGGGGCCGTCATGCCGCCAAGCCGGAGGGCGCCTGTGAAGGTCGTGGTCTTCCAGTGCCCGTGCGGAACGGCGCCGCGACACCGCTCGCCGCGCTTGGTGCGGCCGCGCATCCGCGCCATCTTGGTCGAGGCACCGGTTTCGTCGATGAAGACCAGGCGTTCGGGATCAAGGTCCGGTTGCGCATCGAACCAGGCCTGCCGCCGTGCGGCGACGTCCTGCTCGCTGGCGTGCGCGGTTTTTTTGATGGTGATGCCGTCGCGATCCAGGAACCGCCAGATTGTGCTGGACGCGAACGAGGCACAGTGCTCGCGCCGGAGCATCTCGGCCAGCTCGACCAGAGTGATGTCCACCCGCGCCTCGATCGCACCGACGATGACGTCGCGATAGGCCTCGATGCGGTGCGACCGCTAATCGCCGCCTTTCGGGCCGCGCGGCAGTTGCCCCCTACATTCGGAACTCGCGAACCCAGCGTATGGCGGTCGCCACGCCGACGGCGAACCGCTCCGAGGCAGCACGCCGTGACATACCGCTTTCGACCGCACCGATCAGGCGGACGCGCAGGTCCCGGGATAAGGTTTTCGCCATGCTCGCTGGCCCCCTCGTCCAGCCAGCATGGTGAACCACAATAGCGCCGCGTCGGGGAATCCCCCCGAGTTGGTTCGCTCGGATTACGCTCTAGCCGAGGGATGGGCCACGGGTTTCATTCGCAATGTCATGGACAACTATCGCATCATTTTCGTCGGCTACGCGGCCGACGATCCGCCCGTGCAATATCTCCTCGAGGCTTTAAGTCGGAGCGCCTACTCTAACCCGTCACGCCTCTATGCTTTTCAACCGGCCGCCCAGACGAAGCAAAAGCTCTCTGGTCGCAAAAGGGCGTTACCGCGGTTGCCTACGATTCAACCCACGGACATGCTCCGCTTTGGAACACACTCAGCGCGTGGGCGGAACGCGCCAGGAATCCAGCAAGATGGCAGCGGAGACTTCTGCGGTGAGGCGAGAAAGGTCCCCCAGCGCTCCAACCCCACGAGCGGGGACAAGTCGTTCACTCGCCATGACCGAGGAGGACGCGCGGGCCATCGCAAAGTCTGCCCTCCCCGCCTCCTGGCTTTGCACTTTCGACCCGACAATGCGCTACGCGCGCCCGACCCGGGCAAACTTCGTGGAAGAGGATTCGCCGTCCATAGATCCGCTTCGGCCGCCGACAGCCGCAAGCACAAGGCCTGGGCGACACACGAACGCATCGAATGGCTACGCCAGGGAGGCTGCGCTATCAGCGAGAAGCTCGACCGCGGGGCCCAACGGCTTGCGGCGCTGCTCCCCGAAGCTGCGAAGGAGGCGGCGGTGCATGCTGCTGATTCACGGGACAGCCGCGGCGGATTAGTCATCACCGACACATCCTTCGGAAATGTCGATGCGGTTCCTATCGCGGACCTGATTTCGTGGGCCATCTAAGGGCGGGGCCGGACGTGGGGCGTGCTCAAGGAATTTGATCCTCTAGCCGGACTTTCCGACAGGTGCCCGGTGCGCCTGCTTGCGAGGGAAGGATGTCAGTTCGGCGTGGACGGATTTCCTCCAGAGCAACGCGCGCCGAACGGACAAGCCGGGGCTCGCAGCGCTCATCGCCAGGCGGCTCGCCGCACTACCTCTGGCCGGGATTGTGCGGCCGGCAAGCTATTGGCTCGAAAGCGCGCACAAGCTTCTCTTAGAACGAGACTGTGAAGCTTTCGGGATCATTTCAGGCAAACTGGTCGACGCACTTGCTGCCAACCCCGCGCCCGAGGGCGCTGGAGAGAAGCGTAGGTGGCCCGACGAAGCAGTCGGTTCCGCCGCCGGCCATCTTTGCGATGCGCTGTTCGGTGACCCTCTCCTCCCGGAGATGAAAGGCAATGAGCCTTTGCCTGAGGCGTGGATTGCTATGGCTACCCGGGTTCTCTCTCTCCCCGGAAATCATCGACGGTTCAGTCTCGTGATCTTCGCGCAGCGCCTCGCGTGGCTGCATTTTCATGCGGGAGAGTGGTGCGAACAGTTCGTGCTCTCCGCACTCGACGAGGATGACGCCAGCCGGGATGCGATGCTCGCAGGTTTCTTCCTGCGTCGGCCGCGACGCCCGGTTCCGGAGCGTCAACTGTAGCACGCGGATGACCGACATTTTCGCGAAGCCGTAGACGCTGATCGGAGATGAGAGTCCGGTTCCGGGTACTGCGCCGGGCTGCTTGAGGGACCGGCTTGGGTCGAGAGCCGCCAAGCGTGGGCTGCCGCCCCGACATCCGCTTTCCCGGATGCCGCCGAAAAGCGGACCGGCTGCTTTCGGCCAGATCCAGTCAAGCCGATTTGCGCCCACAGCGGTCGCTTAAGCTGACGAGGTTCAATTACCGAAAGCGGACGTAAACGCATAAACGTGCCCGGCGGTCCTCGGCTGTCGTGGATGGGAAGCAGCCATCGCAGGGTCATTGGATCACGCCAAGTTGCCGAAGGCGGCCGATCGTCGCACGGTCCACTCCGCCGTCGAGGATGTTGTGCTTCGGAAGCGCGTTAGGACCAAAAAATCGTCTAAAGTTCTCAATCGTCGAGTTCTTAATCGTCGTGTCCGGAGGCGCTTTCGTTATGAGAAGCAGTTTTGGCTTGCTCCGCCGAGAGAGTTGCACGCGCTTGAGTAGATGCTTGAACTCGTAGTCGGCAGCTGGCATCGAGTAACCGATGAAGACCCAGGTCTTAGCCTCCCGCAGAAGCTCTTCAGTTCTGCTCCAGGTCGCTTGATGCATCGGGAATTCAAGCGCTTTGCGGTAGCTGAACGTTGCAAAGCGAGTACCAAGTGCATCTGCATTACAGCCTGGGCAGACAGCAGCACGTATCGGGGGCTTAGGTCGGCGGTCGATTAGCCGTTCTACAACAATCCCGTCAGATTCGCGGAAAAGTCTATTTGCAATTTGTTCAGCACTCGATGGAGGAAACCAGAAAAGCCGACTACAGGCATCGCAGTACATCCAGTTAACGGATCCGTGTGGCTTCAAAACCGTAACCGAGTTGGCCGGAGGCCGCCCGCGTCTTAGCCTAACCGAGCCTTTTACAAACTCGGCAGCGATCGCTCCACAGCCGTAATCGACCAAATGGGCGCCTTGTTTCTCGATGATCAGCTCTTCGATGACTGTGTCCCAGTTCATACTCAGGAAGCCGACCGAGGCGGTTTGGATATTCTCCAGCAGCTCTACAACTCTGCTATATGGCTCGTCGGGTGCTTTGCGTCTCTTTCGGAAGGCGATCGAAAGCATACGGATAAGACGAACGATCAAAGCTCTTCGCACTGTCCTGAGATCGGAAGCTGAGTATTCAGTGCCAAGATTATGCCCGGTGTTAGCAGCTAGATCGATCGTGGTGAATAAATCCTCCAACTGAGGCCATTGATCTGAGGACAGATTTATCCCGCCGCCGAAGACGTGATCGACGAATGATCTTATAGCCTCAACTAGAATCGCGCTCGGGCCGTCACTCTTTAGAGGCCTTACATCTAGGAGTTTGCGCGTGAAGCCAGTTGCGAGCGGAAGTCCAACGTTATGGGAGAAGCCGGCGCCCGCTATAACAAGATGCTCGACTGAGCCCGGCGTCACCTAGCGCACTCGCATAAACAGACAGCTCATGAACCCCCACCCGATACGTAGCTACGTAGCGACATTTTGGCTGTGCCTCAGGACAGCTGGCAAGTCCCCGATGTCCGCTTCGGCATGTCCTTTGCCCGAATCAGACAGGCTGCAGCCGGCCACATCCGGCCACCGGAGCCAGTTCTAGAGAAGTCGGCTCTTGGTTGTGAGCTGGCAGGCGTGTTCTGGCAGAAGCGCTCTCGACTGCTCGGCGCTCTCGCGGCCGAATGGCCGAGGCCGAATTTGGGCGTCGTCACTCTGCAGAGCTCTCTTTTAGCAGCCGCCGTTGCTCCGACCATGCGATCGGAAACGGACGCGTCAGCCGCGGCAGACCCAGATCGGGCGGCTGCCGTCCGTCGAGTACAGCCTCGACGATATCCGGCGCGAGAGCATCTGGATGAAATTCCATATCGGTGGACGCGCTCCGCTCGCCTGCGTAATGGAAAGCACAACCTGTGGTATCCGCGACTGGCGGTCCGCTTTTGGTGGAAGCAGTCGTACGCTCGAACATCTTGAATGGGATGTTTGCGCCCATCACGGTCCTCAGCGCACCGTGTCGGTCTTCTGAAAGCGGACGTAGCATGCTGGCGAGGGGCCGACCGAGGTGGGAGTTCAATGGCCACTCGGCTCAGGTCCAATTCGCGCCACCTCAGTCCTTTACGTGCCGAGAACGGGTTTCCGAAATTCTGCCGTTCGCTAGGCTGAACCACCGAAACCGAGGGCCGGTCGAAAACCGGAACGGAGAAGGTCAGCTGACCCGGGACTGTCCTGGAAGAAGCTGCCTCACCAACGAAGGGAATAGAAATGAGCCAGGCACTCTCCGGCATTCGCGTCATCGATATGACCCATAATCAGGCGGGGCCCGCCTGCGCGCAGATCCTTGGATTCCTGGGTGCTGACGTGATCAAGCTGGAGGAACCGAAAGGCGGCGACGTCGCCCGCACCAACCTGCGCGACAAGCCTGACAGCGACAGCCTGTTCTTCCTGATCCTGAACGCGAACAAGCGCAGCCTGACGCTCAATCTGAAGACCGAGAACGGCAAGGAGCTGTTCCGCAAGGTCATCGCCCAATCGGACGTCCTGCTGGAGAATTTCGGCCCCGGTGCACTGGACCGGCTTGGTCTGGGCCATGAGGCGCTGGCGAAGATCAATCCGCGGCTGGTCTACGCCACGATCAAGGGCTTCGGCACCTACGGTCCCTATAGCGGCTTCAAGAGTTTCGAGCCGATCGCCCAGGCGATGGGTGGCGCGATGGCGGTGACCGGCTTCCCGGAGAACCCGCCCACCTATGTCTATCCCGCGATCGGCAATTCGGGCACCGGCATGCACATGGCGATCGGCATCCTGGCCGCGCTGCAGCAGCGCCACGCCAGCGGGAAGGGCCAGCACGTCGAAGTCTCCATGCAGGACGCCGTGGTCAACCTGGTGCGCGTCAGCCTGCGCGATCATCAGCGCTATGGCCATCCGCCGCCACGCCTCGGCAATCAGCTAGGGCGGACGGTACCGGGCACGACGTTCCATTGCGCACCGGGTGGCCCGAACGACTACGTCTATATTTTTGCCCAGCCGCAGATGTGGAAACCACTGATCGATGCGATGGGTCAGCCCTCCCTCGGCGACGATCCCCGCTTCGCCACCCCCGACGCTCGGTGGGAACACCGAGCGGCCTTGGAAGCGATCGTGACGCATTGGACGAAGCAGCGGACGAAGCACGAGGTGATGCGGATCCTCGGCGAGGCGGGCGTACCGAGCGGGGCGTGCCAGGATACGGGCGAGTTGCTGGCCGACCCGCATCTGCGCGAGCGGGAGGTGATCGTCGATGTCGATTACCCGACGCGGGGGACGTACTAGACGGTCGGATGCCCCATAAAATTATCCAACTCGCCAGTGGAAGTGACACGGCCACCATTGCTGGGTGAGCATTCGGGCGATGTGCTGGTAGAACTCTGTGGGCTGGACTCAGGTAGCGTGGCACGGCTGCGTGGGAGCGGGGTTATCTAGCTAGGGATGGTTGCCTCGAGCTGGCTCTTTGGTGGACCGACGCGCGCCCATCACAGCTCCCCGATCGTCCGCTTGAGCAGGATCAAGTCAGCCTGAAACGGCTTGAGCCCGTCACCCCGCCGCAATGGCGGGCCGGTTCGGCCTTGGCGGGGAGCGGATGTAGTACGCTTGTAAGTGCGCTTAGTGGCATTGCTGGCTGCTTTGCGCCCATTTCAATTGTCAGCACAACGTGCTCGGCTTCCAAAAAGCTGACGTAGCATCATGGCGGGGGACCGACCGAGGTAGGTGGAAAGCGGACGTAGGAGCCTCGAGCTGCCCACGTCCGCCATGCGCCCATCGCGGTCGTCCGCGCACCGTCGTCGGGTTTCGGAAAGCGGACGCCGCTATCCTGGCGGCGGCCGACCGAGATGGGTGGCTTTCTGCCGGTCCGCTTTTGGAGTGGGGTGTGCTGAAACCGGACGTTCTCTTCAAGGCCGGTCGCGCTACTGCATGCGTTTCCAGATGACTGTGCCGATGCCGCCGCTCGAAGCTGTGGGCGTAACATACTTGAGTTCGTCCCTGCTAACGACGACCAGCTTTCGACGTTGTTCTGTCGCATTCCAATTTGGAAACGTCGCAGTTTCCACTTTGAAGGCGAGCGTTTTCTCGTTCAGGTCGACCGCGTACATGCCGAACATGGCAATACTTCTCCCGATCACGGCCTTGTTCTCCTCCGGCGTCCCATCCGCGCGGTTGTTTGAGGCAAATCTTGGGAGGTTTGATCCGATGATCGCCAGCATGAAATTGTCGCGGCCGTCGAGGCTCAGCATCCCTTTGGCGCCAGGCCCAAACTGCTCAACTCTGTTTCCACCCTTTCCGTAACAGACGACACCAGTTTCCAGGTTCCGACAAGATCGGACGCGCTCTGCGGCGCCCCAGCAGCGCTCTGCCACGCGGGCACCTGCAATGCCAACGTGGCAAGGACCACAGTACCGATCATCTTTTGTCGCATTTACTCCTCCTTGCGAAGCGTCCGGAGTTCCGCCGCCGGAGGCGGCAGCGAGTTCGCGCGTCCGCGTTGACCGACGGTCGACGACACATGTAATAAGCGGAAGTGCCTTTTTTCCTCTATCCCTATAGGCAATTCCGATGGTCAGATGACCCGCAGACTGGGAGACCCGGCTTGGCAGGCGTCTCAAACTGCGGGACCTGCACATTCTGTCCGCGGTCGTGCAGTGGGGCAGTATGGCCAAGGGCGCCGCGCATCTTGGAATGTCGCAGCCCGCGGTGTCCGAAGCAGTCGCCAATCTGGAAAGTGCTCTGGAGGTTCCACTCCTCGATCGCAGCCCCCGCGGGATCGAACCGACGGTCTACGCGCGCGCCTTGCTCAAGCGCGGGCAGGTCATCTTCGACGAACTCAAGCAGGGAATTAGGGATATCGAGTTCCTGACTGATCCCACCCGGGGCGAGGTTCGTATTGGGTGTCCGGAGTCGGGCAGCCTCCTCATAGCGCGCCTGCCTGCGCGCGAAGGACGCTTGGCTTGCTCGCTTCGCCGCACTCAGCGGGCGCGGTGCTGGCGGCGCGGCTGCCGTGGTGGTGGTGGTCAGCCCATCAGTGATGTGCCGGGCGGTGCGGCGAACTACAGCGCCAGGCCGATCGACAAGCGCCTGCATGGCGTCCCCGAGATTACGTGGCAGGTGCCAGCGGTCCGCGACTTGAACGGCATCAGGGGCACCGTGCCGGGCGGCATAGGCGCCGGCGCGGTCGCGTGCGATGATCTCGACACCAGGATGCTGGCGCAGCCAAGCTGCGAGAGTCTCGGCTTGCCGGTCGGCAGCAGATCCACCACGGCATTCCGCTCAAGGTCGACCAGCACCGTGCCGTAGGGATGGCCGCGTCGCCAGGCGCCGCCACGGCGGCGATGTCGACCAGGCGCTCGGCAAAGGTCTGCCGCGGGCAGGCCATATTGAGACAGCGGAACCGCCGCGCCTGGACGCGCAGCATCACCGGCCCGCCCTGCCAGGCCAGGTCACCGAGGGTCCGCTCGTATCGGCTATGCACCCGCCGGGATAGGGCCGAGCAGTCCGGACAGGCCGCCGATCTTTGGCGTGGACGGGTGATAATGGTGATGCGGTCGGGGGTGGGCAGGATCTGCTGAACCAGCAGCCCCGCCGGGATCAGAGGCAAGGGGCGTTTGGGCAAGAAGGGCCTTTCGAAGCGAGGAGGGGCGTTCTTCCTACGTGCTCATTCAGCTCCGAAACGGCGACCTCCGCAGCACGGGAACTGCGGGAGAACCTCGCGCGGCTCCATGTTGGGCGCCGAGTCCGCCCCCGGGAATAGCAGGGGCAGCTTGAGATGGCTGAACTCCTCGACGTAGGCGCGATAAGAGATTCGGTTGCCGAAGTCGTTACACATGCGCGATGCCGTTCACGGTTCTTCACCGCTCCGACGATCCTGAATCACCATGCCTGCTCCAGGCGCAATATCGGCGAGATCACCTTCACAGGCTTGCTTGCACGTCCTGGATGAATTCCGAAACCGGACGCACCCCAGAAATCAGCAGTCGATCCCGAGCTCGTGTGCAGGCCACGTAGAGCAAGTGGCGCTCCGTTTCGTAAACATCGTCAAGTTCGGTCTCATCAGCCACCACCTCCAAGCGCGACTGTAGCGGCAGCACGCCATCGTCACACGCCATGACGGAAACGGCTTTGAATTCGAGCCCTTTAGCGAGATGCATCGTGCCGATCGCGATCCTGCCCGAGACTTCCTGCTCGCGTTCGGATAACTCGAACCACAGCAAGCCCGCCGCCTCGGCCGCTGCGCGGGCACGCGCCAGTTGGGGGCGTGAGCGAACGAAGACACCGATTTCCGCGGGGAGCATGCCGTCCGCTACTGCCGCCGCAATCCACGCCGAGACCGCTTGCAGCTCCGCCGCTTCGCTGCCGAATTGCTGAATGTCGGGCGGCGGCCCATTGAACACCGAGACAGTACGGTCCCGTTCGTCGGCGTTGCCCTCCACATCGCGAACCGTACTCGGGAGCAGGCGATCCGCGGCTCGGCGGAATCTGGTGACTTGTGCGGTAGTTGACGGTCAGCGTCGAAGACCGGCCGCGCACATCGACGCCAAGCTCCTTCCAGGAGAAGGGCTGCTGGAAGATGCGCTGGCCAAGGTCGCCCGCGAAGAAGAGCGCGTCGGGCGCCACCGGGGCGATTGCCGCCAGGAACCGCAGTTCCGCCACGCCAAGGTCCTGCGCCTCGTCCACCACGATGTGGGTGAACGGCTTGGCCTGGCGGCCGGCGTAGTGGGCGGCGGCCCGCGCGTAGATCTCGGGCCAGGTCGCCAGCCCGCGCTTCGCGAGTGAGGCGCGCGCGGCGGCGAACACCGGCCAAAGCCGCTCGCGCTGGCCCGCGCTCATGCGGTTCTTGCGGCCGAGCCGCGGCACTTGCGCGTAGGCCGCGATATCGGCAATCTGCCAGGCATCCATGACATGCCGCCATTCGGAGAGCAGAAAGCGCGGCGTGAAGCCCTTGGCGCCGACCAATTCCGCAGCCTTCGCGACTGCGTCGGAAACCTGCTCGTCCGACGCCACCATAGCCCTGCGGCCGAACGCGAGCTGGTAGAGCTCATCGGCGACGCTGCGGTACGGGGCGACGGTGATCCGGCGCAGCACCGGGGAGTCCGGCCCAAGCAGCACGGCCAGCTTGCGCGCCAGCGCGTTGGCCAGGGGTTGGGAGAAGGTGGTCAGCAGCACGCGGCCGTCCGGCGCCTGGTGTGCCAAGCGAGCCGCCCTGTGCAGCGCGACGACGGTCTTGCCAGTGCCGGCCGAGCCCGAGGTCCGCGCCGGTCCGTTATAGACCCGATCGACGATGCCCTGCTGGGCGGGATGCAGGAACACCGCCCAGCGGTCCCACGGCGCATCCAGCGCCTGCGCCAGCTCCGCCTGGTTCTCCACCACACGAAAGCGGCGGAGCGCGTCGGGGTGGGTGAACGGATCGGGCGTCTCGACGGGCGCGGGCGGGCGAAAGCGCCCGGTGCCGATATATTCCAGCAGCGCCTCGGCGGCCTCGGCAGGAAGGTGGTCGGCGAGCGCCAGAAACCCGTCCTCGGTCGCGGCCCGCACGTCTTCTACCCAGTCCGGCGGCACGCCAATGGCAAGCAGTTCGTCGGCCGGAAGGGACCGGAATAGCCGGGCCTGGGGCGCCGGTGCCGGGACGACCGGCTCGGCGGGAGAGGCGATCTCCTCCACCCGCTCCCGCACCTCGACGATCTGAATTGCACCCGTGCGGGGATGCGCCTCGATCCTGCGGCGCTCGGCCCAGCCATAGGCCTCATCGTGGTGGCCGACATAGGCCAGCAGGAAACTCGCCTCGGTCTTGTGGACGATGATTCGGAGATCGCCGCTGGCGCGTACCGACCAGAAATGCGGGTCGCGCGAACGGTCAATGCGATGGAACTTCAGCCCGGGCGCGGACGGGTCCATCTGCAGATCGAACGCCGTGGTCTTCGCCGCCTTCTGCTCCGGTGACGCGAGGCGCGCGAGTGCGGCGGTGAAGCTGTCGGCGATGCGGAATTCCACGCTCATCACCCGGCGCTCATACGGTAAACACCTTCATCACCTAGTCGCCGAAATGGTTGATCACCTTCACGGCAATGCGGCCCATGGCCGGGCGCGGGAACGGGCGGGAGGTGTCGCGGTAGAGCGTGGCCCAGGCTTCCTCGTCAATCTCGGCGCGGAGCGCGCCCTTCGGCGGGCCAGGCGGGATCCGCCTCGCGCGGGATTTGCCACTCCTCCCAGGCGGTACCGAGGGCGGTGCTAAGCTTTTCCCGCAGGGGTTCAAGCGTAGCCTGGGCCTCCTCCCACAGCACGTCGATCTCCGCGTTGTTAGCGATGGATTTCAACATGACGTGCGGCGCGCGCTCATAGACGAAGCCGTGGCGGACGTCGTTGTGCGTCGGCGTGTCGGACTGGATTTGGCCAGAGACCTGTTGCTCCTTAGCATGGCCATCACGACTGTCCGCCAGCAGGTAGTAGGGATATTTCGTTGACATGAGTTCGCGTACACGCTAGGGCAAGGGCCACGCGGGACGTATCGATGGTGATCCAGCGCCGACCCCATTGTTCGGCGACAGTCCCGGTCGTGCCGGAGCCACAGGTGGGATCGAGGACGAGATCGCCGGGGTCGGTGGTCATGAGAAGGCAGCGCTGGACGACGGTGAGGGCAGTCTGCACTACGTATAGCTTTTCACCCCCTAGCTGATTCTGTCCAAGAGTGTCTGGCCAAAGGTCAGTAAGGGAGTACGCTGGGAAGTCGTCCAAATAGCGTATGTATCCAAGATTGTTGTTGCTGCTCGCCTCGATGCGACTTGACATCAGCAGCCGGTGCATACCGCGCTGGTTAGTCTTCCACCGGACCGTTTGAGATGGACGGTAAGTCTTGCCGCCAATTTTCACAGGAAACCAGGAAGCGGCGCCCTCCCCCTTCTCTCTTCCGACACTTTGACTGGTTAGATTATCTCTGAAGTAAATCCGCCAGGTATCGGTGACCGGATTCTGGATCCCCTGCTCTCCAGGCGCTAGGCTTCTAATGCGCCCATCAATGTGACGTGCGTTTTTATATCCGGTCCCTCCTTTTTCTCCCGGTATTTTCCGCAAAAGATAAGGGCGATATTTCAATGCGTCTTTTGAGCGTGCCGCCCAAAGAACGCGATCGAGCGTAGGACTTAGGAAATCACCGGTTGATCCACTTGTCTTACTAAAGACAATTTCCACCACAAAATTTTCGGCTCCGAAGATTTCGTCCAAGAGCATTCTTATGAGCTGAACGTTCTCGGCCCCAATTTGCACGAAGATCGACCCGCTCTCCGTCAGCAACTCCCGCGCCACCGTCAGCCGGTCCCGCAAATACGTCAGATACGAGTGGATGCCGTCCTTCCACGTATCCCGGAACGCCTTCACCTGCTCCGGCTCGCGCGACACATCCTCCCGCTTGCCGTCCTTCACGTCACGCGAGAGCGTGCTGACCTGCCAGTTGCTGTTGAACTTGATCCCATACGGCGGGTCGAAATAGATGCACTGCACCTTGCCGCGCAGCCCCTCGCGCTCGGCGAGGCTCGCCATCACCTGCAAGCTGTCGCCGAGGATCATGCGGTTCGACCAGTGCTGGTCGTGCTGATAGAACTCGAGCCGCGCCTCGGGATCGGTCAGGCCGTTAAAGTCGGCGAACATGTCGGGCGCATCGCTCGCCGCCTCCGCCCGCGAGCGCGCTTCCTTCCGCAGCCCGTCGATGATCGCCTTCGGGTGGACCTTCTCCTGGACGTAGATGGGAGGCGGGTTGACCACGAGGTCGGACCAGTCCCGCACGTCCTTGCCGCGCCAGACAAGCCGCGCGTCGTCCAGCTCGATTTCGCCCGTCTCCTGCAACTGCGCCCGCTGCTCGTCCGTCAGCCGGATGCGCACGCCGCGCCAGATGATCTGCGGATCGAGGTCCGCATCGCGCTCCCCGATTTCGCCGCGCGGCAGCGGCCTCGCTCGCGCATAGTGCGCGGGCTTAATCGGCGCATCTTCCTCCATCCGTTGAGCGATCGACTGGAACTCCGCCGTCGGGATGTTCCGGCGCATGTCGGCATGAACCAGCACCTCGACAGGGCGTGGGCCTTTGGGGGATTTCGGCAGGCGTGGCATCGGCGGCCCTCGATTAGGTAAGCAGGGTGGCGGGTTGGGTCACGGAGTTGATCAGTCGCCCAAACGCTGCCTCGATCTCAAATACCTCGGTGAACTCGGCGAAGGCCCAGCGTCCGAAGCCGCCCAGATTGTTAAAACGCCGGGCACCCAGAGCTTGCGCATCGTCTCGGCCTTGAGCTGCGCGTCCGTGCGGCGAAAGCCTTTGATCTCAACCACGAGGTTGAGCGGCTCTGGCCCTCCGTCATCGACCCGTACGATGTAGTCGGGCCAGTAGCGGCGATGCTCGGTGCCATCACGATACGGAATCTCGAACTGCATGCCCTGGTTCTTAACGTAGGCGACCACGCGCGGATGCCCTTCGGCCACGCGGGCAAACTCCGCCTCCCAGTCGCTGTCGAGCACGACGTGGTTCACATGGCAGCGCTCTTTGCTCGTCGTGTACAGCGGCTTCGAAGTCGCGAAGTTGACGAAGCGGCTGCTCCCCGCGGCGTGTACGGATCGAGCACCGCCAGGATTTCGCTCGGCGCGGGCGCCGCCGGCTGGCTGGCGAGGAAGATCAGCTCGGCTGCCTGGTCTGCCAGCTCGCGATAGGTGACCATCGCCGGCGTGGTGCCGCCGGTGCAGACTAGTACATCGATTCCTTGGACCCAGCCGTATTGCTGGGGTTCCCTCGGTCATGGCGCATTCTGTACGGGTTCCGGTACAACTGGTTTCCGGGTGTCGGATCATGGCAGCACCGCGACGCGAGGTCGAGCTGGCCGTCTCAGCGGACGAGCTGGCGCGATTGCAGTCAATTGCGCGCTCACGTAAGGAGGCGGCGAGCCGGGTAGACCGGGCTCGGATGCTGCTCGCCTACCGCGACACGCCGTCGTTCTACGCGGTCGGGCGCGCGATCGGCGTGACGCATCAGACGGTCGAGCGGTGCCTGGACCGGGCGCGGTGGCTGGGCGTCATGGCGGCGCTCGACGACAGTCCGCGTCCCGGGCGGGAGCCGGTGATCACGTCGGAGGCCAAAGCTTGGCTGATCAACTTGGCTTGCCGCAAGCCCGGGGAGTCGGGTTATCCGCATGAGCTGTGGACTACGCGGCTGCTGGCGAGCCACGTGCGCGACCATGGTCCGGCCGCCGGGCACGCCTGCCTCGCCAAGCTGGCGCAAGGCACGGTCTGCAAGCTGCTGGCCGCGAGCGACATCAAGCCGCACAAGGTCCGCTACTACCTTGAACGGCGTGACCCGGAGTTCGAGCAAAAGAAGGCCGACGTGCTCTGCGTCTATCGTGAAGTCGAGATGCGGCGTGCGGCAACGGACGGTAGTGGGGAGATGCTCGCCGTGATCTCCTATGACGAGAAGCCCGGCATCCAGGCGCTCGGCACCACCGCCGCCGATCTGCCGCCGCAGCCGGGCGAGCACACGGCGATCCGACTGATCCTGGACAACCACTCCGCCCACATCTCCAAGGCGACCCGGGCCTGGCTCGCCACGCAGCGCGCGGGTCGGTTCAACTTCGTCTTCACGCCCAAGCACGGCTCCTGGCTCAACCTGATCGAGGGCTTCTTCTCCAAGCTGGCCCGCTCCGTCTTGCGCCATATCCGCGTCGCGTCCCAGCAAGAACTGAAGGACCGCATCATGGCCGCCATCCACGACATCAACCGCGCACCGGTCATCCATCGCTGGACCTACGGCATCAACGAAGCCACGACCGCGATATGAGTCGCTCCTCGGAAGCGGTGTACCAGGTAGCCTTCGTCGATCCAGCGCTTCGCGGCGCGCTTGATCTGCCCGAACAGATGCATCTTCGGCGGCTCGGACGGGGCGCGGAACTGGTTGTAGAGAAGGTGCTTGGCGAGGTGATAGCTGATCTCGCTCGGCCGCACCGCTTCCAGCACGGCCGTCGTCAGCTCGACACCTTCGCCAACGATCCCCTCCAGCAGAACGCGGCAGGGGCCGACCTTCTCGGGCGTCAACTCCAGGCGCGAATCCGCGGTGAACACCGCCTCCACGCGCTCGTCGGGCAGCGCCACCCGATAGCCTTCGACGCGGGGGAAGGTGATCTCCAGCGCCGCGCGCTCCTTCAGCGCCTGCACGCGCGTCGTGGGCTTGGGCGGCTTCGGCTTGGCGACCACGGGCTGGGCCGCGAAGTCGAAGGGAATGCCCATGATGTCGGCGTATTCCACGTCGAACAGGCCATCGGAGTTCATGTCGTAGGATTGCCGCCGCAGCGCGCGCCCGACCACCTGCTCGCACAGAAGCTGAGTTCCGAACGCCCGAACGCCGAGGATGTGCGTGACAGTGTTGGTGTCCCAGCCCTCGGTCAGCATGGAGACAGAAACGACGCAGCGCACCGTCTCGCCGAGCCGGCCCTTCCGGCCAACCGTGTTCATCACCTCGCGCAGCAGCTCGGCGTCAGAGATGGCCTCCGCGCCCGCCCCCGCGCCCTCGCGCTGCGTCTTCTCGCGGCGGAAGAGTTCGATCTCAGGGCCGACTGCTGTGCGGAAGGCAGGGTCCAGTGCCTCGCCGGAATCGACCTGCTCGCTATCGATCAGCAGCGTATTCGGCCGCGCGAGACGCGCCCCATGCTGGTCGAAATTCCGGAACAGTGTGAGGTGGCCGTCAATGAAGCGGTTCTGCTCATCCTCGCCGTCCCGCTCGAAGCCGGAGATCCATTCATAGACCAGCTCGGAGGTGGAGGTATTGTTGCACACCACGATGAAGACGGGTGGCACCTCGATCCCGGCCCGCTCCCACTCCTCGAACGTCTTTTCGTAGTGGCCGTAAAGCGCGTAGAGCGCGGTCTGCAGTTCGTTCGGAAGGGCGAGGGGGTTGCCCTTGCCGCCCTTCGCGCGGCCCATTTTTGGCATGTCCTTGCGGATGTGGTCCCACAAATTCCGATAGATCGGGACATCGGCGCCGGGCAGGTTGTCGGAGACCGGGATGCGCGGCAGCTTGACGATGCCGCACTCAATCGCATCCATCAGAGAGAAATCGCTGACCGTCCAGGGGAACAGCGTGCCCTCTCTATAACCTGAACCGCGCAGGAAGAAGGGCGTCGCCGAGAGGTCGTAGATGGCGGTGATGCCGAGCTTGCGTTTGACCGCCTCCAGTCCAGCGATCCACAGCCGCGCCGCCTCGTTGTTGCTTTTCGCTTCCTCCCGTTCGTCGGAGGAAACCTCCTCGTCGCCGTCCGGCTTTTCCCGGTAGCAGTGATGCGCCTCGTCGTTCAGCACGACGACGCCCTTGAAGCCCAGCAGGTCATTCGCGACCCGATGCAGCATCTGGCCGTCGTTCTCGACCGTGTCGGGCGGTGCGGCGCGGCCTTGCAGAAGCGAGCGGCCGGTTCTGCTGATCTCCAGCGTCTCGCGGGGCTTGAACGCATGGTAGTTGGTGATGACGATCTTCGATCGATCGATGTCCGGCAGCATGTCGGCCGGTACCAGCTCTCGCCCGCGGTAGTAGCTGTCCGGGTCGCTCGGGCGCAGGACGCGCAGCCGATCCTTGATCGTGATGCCGGGGGTCACGACCAGGAAGCCACGGCTGTACAGGCTACTTCCGGGCGTGCGCACCGCGTTGGCGGTCTGCCAGGCGATCAGCATCGCCATCACGGCCGTCTTGCCGCTGCCGGTGGCCATCTTGAGGGCGATGCGGAAAAGGTCAGGGTTCGCCTGCTCATTGGCGCTCTGGAGGTGCTTGCGGAACCGCTCGTATCGCCGATCTCGCCGCGAGACCTCAGCGAGCCAGATCGCCGTCTCGACGGCTTCGATTTGGCAAAAGAACGGCGTGACGGTCTGGAACTGATGGCGCCGCCAATGTAGCAGCAGGCGCTGGGTGGCGGGTGTGACGCCCCAGTCCGCCGGGTTCGGCAGCGTCCGCCAGCTTGAGACGGGGCTGCGTATGTCGTTGATCAAATTGTTGGTCGTGTATTCCTGCTCTGGCGTCGAGAGGTCCTTTGCGTCAGGCAGCACGAAGCTCGCCTGTTCCGATTTGCGCTGTTTCTTGCGAGGCTTCGGGACCGGCGTCAGCAACTCCGACCGCCGCCGACCTGCAACGGGCGGAAGGTCCAATGGCTGCCCGTCGGCATCCAGCGCGTGATGCTGGGTGGGCGCTGCATAGGGCGAGTTGAGGATCGGATGGTCGAAAAAGCTTGGCGACATAAGCCAGCGGCGTCCTTGCAACTCGTGCCAGGCCGAGCATGCCGGATGTAGCCTTCAATGTCATCGCGTTCTGAGTACAACGCCACCGCTATAGAGAGATGCCACCGTCGATGCTGACTCCGCGCCGGTGATGTAGGCCCTGTCGTCGGACAGCAGAAACAGGACCAGCTTCGCGACTTCCTCCGCCGTTCCCACCTGCTTCATCGGCACCTGCTGCAGGCGAACTGGGTTCTGCTCGGGCGTCCGCACCTTCAGCATCTCGGTGTCGATCGGCCCGGGATGGACCGAGTTCACTCGGATGTTGCGCGACGCGAGGTCGACTGCCGCGGCCTTGTCATGCCGCCCAGCGTCCATTTGGTGGCGCCGTACGCGAAGGCACCTGGGGAGCCGCGCAGGCCCGCGACCGAGGAGACGTTAACAATGGACCCGCGGCCAGCACCCCCCATCGCGCCGGCCAACCCCTTTATGCCGAGGCGGGTAGGTCGCATCCGAAATGCGGACCAGATCTCGCGCTCAGTGAGTTTACCCCGCCGGTTCGGGGATTTGGGCCTGAAGCGAGAGTCAGTCTGGCGCTTTGGAGAGGCGAACGGATCGCGAACTCCACGACCGGCACATTCCGCCAAATGCCTGCAGCAGCTCAGGAAAAAGCTTGTAGACTAAATCCGGGCAGTCCCAAGCTCCGGAGAGAGACCGGCCCCCAGAGAGGGATTTCGCCGATCATTTCGGACGTGCAGTATCAAGCCGGCGCCGCGAACCCCTGGTGGAACCTGGCCCTTTTACGCGGTCCGGCATAGACGGAGAGTGGTTCGACGGAGGGCGACTGGAGCGGGCGAAGGGATTCGAACCCTCGACCCCAACCTTGGCAAGGT
>CAVWNY010000002.1:0-707500 GCA_963756545.1 uncultured Pseudomonadota bacterium
GCCCAGCGGTAGGACTCCTCGGTCCGGATGGCAGCGACCCAGATCGGCGCCGGCTGCTGCGCGGGGCGTGGCGCCACGGTGTGGGCCTCCAGCGTCGTCCAGCGGCCGCGATAGGTGACGTTCTCCCCGGCCCACAAGGCGCGCAGGATCGCGAGGTTCTCGTCGAAGCGCTCGCGGCTCTCCGCCATCGGCACGTTGGACGCGTCGTAATCGTATTTGTAGAGGCCCCGCCCGACCCCCAGCTCCAGCCGGCCGCCGGAGAGCACGTCCGCCAGCATGTAGTCCTCGGCGAGCCGCACCGGGTTGTTGAGCGGCAGCAGGCTCACCGAGGAGCCGAGGCGGATCCGGCTGGTCTCGCGCGCGCAGGCGGCGATGAACAGCGCCGGGTTGCCGAAGGCGAAGCCGGGGACACGGTGCTCGGCGAACCATGCGCCATCGAGGCCGAGGCGCTCGGCCAGCTTCACCTCGGCGATCATGCCCTCGTACCAGTCCCGCCAGGAGCCGGAGGTCTCGGCGTGATAGTCGGGGATGTAGCAGAGACCGAATTTCAGCCGGCCCATCTCGGTTGCCTTTCTCGCGCCGATCGCCAGCATAGCCGCGATGGTGGCCAGGACGCACGGGGGCGACTTGACACAGGGCTCCGAGAGGGGATTTTCGCCTGAGATCAAGAGTGACCTATCCCGTCATTCCCGCGAAAGCGGGAATCCATGCCCATGCGCACCATTTTTCGTGCGGCTCGCCTGTTGGATTCCCACTTTCGCGGGGATGACGGCATCAAGGTCAGGATTTTGGGCCGTTGATACGCGGCAAGACAGGAGGCGGCGATGCCGCTCGATGCGAACGATGGCGGACGGCGGGGCGGGCGGGCGCGCAACGTGCTGGGCACGGCGCTCGAAATCTGTTCCCTCCAGCCAAAAACCGGGTTCTACAGGACGGGCTGTTGCGAAACCGGCCCCGACGACCTGGGCTGCCACACGGTCTGCGTGGAGATGACCGAGGCGTTTCTCGCCTTCAGCAAGGCGTGCGGGAACGACCTGTCGACGCCCCGGCCGGAGTTCGGCTTCGCGGGCCTGAAACCGGGGGATCGCTGGTGCCTCTGCGCTGCAAGGTGGCAGGAGGCGCTGGAGGCGGAGCGGGCGCCGCGCGTGGTGCTGCGGGCCACCGAAGTCAGCGCGCTCGGCTATTGCGAGCTGGATGACCTGCGGACGCACGCGACCGACGCGGGCTGAACCCGCCCTCGAGCCTGCCTCGCAATTCAATTGCAATGAAGAACGAAGGGCCGGGTCTGAGGGCAGCTCTGGGAAAGGTCCGCGCGAAGGTGCAAAACTTAGGACTTCGGCGTTGTGCCGGCTGGTCTGATCCACTCGGACCCTGGGCGAAGCGGCGGCACACCGAAGATCAAGTTTCCAGCGTGCAAGCCCCTCGTCCAGCAGTAAGGCGCGGACGGCCTTGTCGGCGGCAGTGACAACCGCTTGGCTCGTCACTTGCCACCGTCTTCCTGCACCGCTGCATCTGGTCGTGTGCCTGCTGCTCAACCTCCTGGCGCACGTCGTCTCGCGCGCGCGACGGCAGGGCTCCCGTAGCCGACACCAACTCGCCGCCGTCGGTGACGGCAGCGTGACCGCCGACGAAGGGCAGCCCCGATGAACCGCAAACGAGTCCTCACGTTCACCTTGTTCCGCCTGTGGGTTCAAGCTGATGCCTGCGCCGCTTCCGCTCCGCGATCTGCGCCCATCTGGTGCAAGGTCAGGTTGCTCGTGGATTGGCATAGGGCCGAGTGATTCAGCCCGATGCGGAAAAGCCCGCCAGTGTGGGGTCTCTGCTAATCCCGGGGTGGAGGTAACGGGAGTGTCGGTGATGCTACACGACGCAGCCGAAATATCGGCTGACCTGAGCCTGTCTCTATATATCCATCCCGAAACACCCGCTGAAAGTCGTTTACGAAAACGTAAGCGTCATTCTCGTCAACATCAATTGTGTGCAGTATCTGATGTTCTGCTGGAAAAATAGATGATCTGAGGGTGCCCGCCTCGATTGATTTTTCTGTGGGCTCGTACCCGACTATTCTCCCATCTTTCTCAACTATAACATTCATCTTCATCGTATTCGAGCTCCGATTATAACCAAGTATAGCAAGTTAGAACCGAGTACAGCGATAAGATCAGGCACTTACGAAGAATGTGCCTTGAATGTTGCTAGACGAGACTTCTGTAAAATTGACCTGGAATTGAAGATCGTAATCTGAGTTGTTAGTCACTAACCACGTCATAAGTAAAGTCAAACTAGAATTGTTGGCGTCTTGCTTGCTTGCGGTCACTGTATAGATTGGTCCAGCAATAACGACTTGCGTACCGATGGGTGGAACACTCGGAGGGTTAATACCATGAGGTATGACGATGGGAGTCGCTGAAGCTACAGCCTGCATTACCGAATTTGGAGCTAAGATTCCAGCCACAATACCAACTTGACTTGCGGGCTATAGGCCAAACTCCAACTCCACCTGCCATTTTAAGTCTCCCACGAGTGTCCTGTAGACTGAATTATTGGCGCTCCTAAAATGCCATAGTGGTAGGCATACTACGAAGGTCAACCTTCCACCACCCTAGTCAGTTTAACGTGATCATCCATAAATAAAGAATTCTCCATCCGCCTTCCACCCCAGCAATTCTAACGTAGTAGGGTGTGCAAAGGTTCGGTGCGAATATCGGCCTGGAGTCGAGACCCGGCGCGTTCCGGTCTCATTCCGAGACAGGCTTTCAGCCGCGGCGCGGCAGAAGCTGCTCGGCGAGCGTCGCCCAGTACGATGCCCCGACCGGCAGGATCTCGTCGTTGAAGTCATAGCACGGGTGGTGGGGCATCGGGTCGGTCTTGCTCCGGCCGGCGCCCAGCAGGATGTAGCTGCCCTGCTTGGCTTGCAGCATGAAGGCGAAATCCTCGCCCCCCATCGTCGGGTTGCGCATCGGATCGATCCGCTGCTCGCCGGCCACCGCCCGGGCGGCATCGAGCGTCAGGCGCGTTGCGTCGGGGTCGTTCACCGTGGCGGGGTAGGCGCGGTTGAACACGACATCGGCGCGCGCGCCGAAGCTCTCGGCGATCCCCGTCGCCAGCCGGCGCACGCCCGCCTCCAGCTTGTCGCCCACCGCCGGCTTGAACCAGCGCGCGGTGCCCTTCATGCGCACCGTCTCGGGTATCACGTTGTAGGTGTGGCCACCGTTGATGTGGCCGATGGTGACGACGCCGCCTTCCACCGGATCGACGCCGCGCGCCACGATAGTCTGGAACGCGGTGATGATCTGCGCCGCGACGACGATCGGGTCGATGCCTTGGTGGGGATACGCGCCATGCGAGCCCTTGCCGGTAACGGTGATTTCGATGGTCGCCACGGCCGCCATGATCGGGCCGTCGCGCCAAAGGAATGTTCCGGCGGGAGCTGCGGGCCAGTTGTGCATCCCGAAGACCTGCTGCATCGGGCAGCGCTCGAACAGTCCATCTTTGACCATGATCTCGCCGCCGCCGAAATTCTCCTCGGCCGGCTGGAAGATCAGGTACACCGTGCCGTCGAAATTGCGGGTCTCGGCGAGGTATTTCGCCGCGCCCAGCAGCATCGTCGTGTGCCCGTCATGGCCGCAGGCGTGCATGACGCCCGGGTTGCGCGAAGCGTGGGGCAGGTCCGTCGCTTCCTCGATCGGCAGCGCGTCCATGTCGGCGCGCAGCCCGATCGCTCGGCTGTTTGCCGAATCCCGCCCGCGGATCACGCCGACTATGCCGGTTCGCGCGAGGCCGGTGATGATCTCGTCCACGCCGAATTCGCGCAGCTTGTCCTGCACGACGCCGCTGGTGCGGACTTCCTGCAACGAAAGCTCGGGATTTGCGTGAAGATCGCGCCGCCAGGCGGTCATCTCCTCGTGGAAATCGGCGATGCGGTTGATGATCGGCATGGTTCGGGCTCCGGCGTGACCGAGCCTCTGTTGTGCGGCGGGACGAAGGTGCGCGCAAGACCTTCGGCGAGCGAGATGGGCTCGATGCCGAGTTGCGCGCGCATCGGAGCAATGTCGAACGCCTTGTCCTCCAGCAAGCGCCGCGCCTCGGCGGCTCGGATGGTCGGCACGCCGGGCAGGAGGCGGAGCAGGGGGGCGAGTCCGGCCAGCGCCCGGCCGGGGACCGCGACGATGCGCGGCGGCGAGAGCCCGGCCGCCGCGGCGACGGCGCGGACGAAGTCGGCATAGGGCAGGGGAACGGGGCCGGCGACGACCAGCGCGCGGGGGGCGTCCCATGTCCGGTCTATCGCGGTCAGGATCGCGCGGGTCACGTCGCCCTGGTGGATCGGCTGCACCAGCGCGCGCCCGCCGCCGGGGAGCGGCACGATCGGCAAGCGGCGCAGCAGCGCGGCGAGGCGCTGCACGTTGTCTTCCCCCTGCGCGCCGTAGATCATCGTCGGGTGCAGCATCACGCCCGGCCGTGCGGCCGCGAGGAACGCTGCCTCCCCCGCGATGACGCCGGCGGCGTGCGCGTCGGGCCAGCGAGTGAACCGGCGCGTGCTGCCAAGAAGTACGAACCGCGCCCCGGCCGGAGCGGCTGCCAGGATGGTGGCGGCATAGCGCGCGTGGGCGCAGGAAACCACCATCGTCGCCTCCGCCAGGGCCGCGCACAGGGCGCCCGCGTCGGCGAGATCCGCCAGATGGGGCGTGCTTGCGAGTCCCGTCGCCGCCCATCGCGCGGCGTCGCGCACCACCGGCGCCACCATGCGCCCCGCGTCGAGCAACGCGCGGCAGAGCGCCGCGCCCGATCGACCCGAAGCGCCGATGACATGGACCGGCTCCGCGGTCGTCATCGGGCGGTCACGGCGTCATCGTGAATCCGTGAGAGGGGGAATCACGAGCTCCCAAAACGAGAATTATTTCAAACCGGCCGAATAGTGGCTCGACCGATGCCTGGTGTCAAAGATGGCGACTTGGCTCGGAGCCGCCTCCGCCGTGGAGCGCCAGACCTCGCGATGACAAAGCGGGGAGGCCGACGAGGACAGGGCAATCGGCCGAACCCGGAATGCGTTTCGGAGTCGGCGATTCGCAAGCGGACCGAGCATCCTGGAAGCGGAGACAGTAATGGACTTTCGTCGTAACGCCCACCAGTTGTGGAGCGATTTGCTTCGCCACGAGCGCTTCGCCCGAACTCGGCTCCTCCTATCCCCCTATTGCCGATCTGGGCATCATCGGCGACCGCCATACCGCGGCGGTGATCACGAGCGCCGGCGAGATCGTCTGGTACTGTCCGGGGCGCTTCGATGCGCCAAGTCTGCTGGGGGCTCTGCTCGATCCCGCGGTCGCCGGCTCGTGGCGGATCGCTCTGCCGGGGGCGAAACCGAAGCAGCGGCGCTATATCGACGAGAGCGGCGTGCTGGAAACGGTTCTCCACCACGACCGCGGACCGTTCACCATCACCGACTGGATGAACCTGTCACGCCAGGGCGTGCCACGGGGGACGATCTGCCGCACATTCACCGCCGCGCCCGCCGATTTGCGCATTGTCCTCACTCCCCGTCCCGATTATGGCCGGCGGGTTCCGCATCTCCGCCAGGCCACTCCCGACCGGGTGGCGATCGACGAGCGCTTTCACCTGCAAGCGTCGCATCCGGTCAGCATTCGCGGCAGCGCCATCGAGACCCAAATCGCCAAGGGCGAGAAATCATGGGCGGTCCTGTCGGACGCCGCCGCCGCCACCCCTTTCGCAACCGAGTCCGAACTGGAGCGATGGCTCACCGAAACGCTCGCCGGCTGGCGCGAGCGGGCCCAGCGTTGCTCCTACGACGGACCCTACAAGCAGCAGGTCCGGTCATCGCTGCGCGCGCTGCGCCTGCTCGTCTATGAGGAAACGGGCGCGATCGCGTCCGCAGTGACGACGTCACTGCCGGAGGTCCCCGGTGGCAAGCGGAACTATGATTACCGTTATACGTGGCTGCGCGACAGCGGCTTGATGGTTCGCGCCCTGGTTCGGTTCGAGCCCGACGGAGCAGAGGCCCGCCGCCATCTCGGGTTTGTCGCCGGCCTGCGCGGAACCGGCTACCGAAAGGTGCTGGACCCCGTGTCCGCCGTCGGCGGCGAGCGGGTTCCCATGCAAGCCAAGCTCAACCTTGCCGGCTACCGCGCCAGCCGGCCGAACTTCATGGGAAACAAGGCGGCCAAGCAACTCCAGCTCGGCTCGATGGCAAACTTTCTCCTCGGCGCGCGCGAGATTCTACGAACGGATCGCTCCCCGCGAGCATTGGGAAACGGTCTCGGCCGTCGCCGACTTCCTGGCCGAGAACTGGTCGCGGCCCGATCATGGAATCTGGGAGCAGAAGAAAAAGCAGCAGTTCACGGCCAGCAAGGCGTTCGCCGTCTGCGCGCTCGAGGGACTCGCACCTTTCGCCGAGGAACCCGGACGAGCGGAAAGGTACCGCGCGACGGCGCAGGAGATTTGCGCGTACGTCGCACAGTCATGCCGCACCGCCGACGGCGGTTACGCCGCGTTCGCGGGCAGCGGCGCGGTCGATATCTCGGCCGCGCTGTTCCCGGTCTGGGGCTTCACCAAGCCTGACGATCCGGCCATGGATGCGACCATGCGGGAACTCGAACGGAAGTTCAGCCCTGGCGGCGATCTCTACCACCGACATCTGGAAAGTTCGAAAGCGGCGCGGCGCGAAGGTGCATTCCTCGTGGGTACCTTCTGGGTGGCGCATTATTGGATCGCCCGCGGCGACCTCGACCGGGGGCGGCGGATCATCGACGCCGGCTTGAGACACGGCAATGATCTCGGTCTATTCCCGGAGGAGATCGACGCGCGATCGGGGGTGATGCTCGGCAACATTCCCCTCGGCCTGGTGCACGCCAGCCTTCTCGCCGCCGTGGCCGACTACCAGGGGGTTTGATTCGCCGCCGCCACCCGTTGGCGGCTCCTCGCGCGCCGGCTATGGTGCCGCCCCTGCAACCGTCACCGCGGAACCGCATCATGCTCACTCGTCGTGCCCTGATCTCCGCCACCGCGGCCGGGACCGCTGCCCTGTCCTGGGGCGCGGCGCGCGCCCAGACGCCGCCCGGCATCGCGGTGATGGCCAAGCAGATCGACGACGTGATCAGCTTCGATCCGGCGGAATCCTACGAGTTCACCGATAACGAGGTGGACGGCAACTGCTACCGCAAGCTGATCGTGCCCGACACGGCCGATCCCACCCGCATCGCCCCCGATCTCGCCGAGAAGTGGGAGGTCAGCCCGGACGGGATGACGTTCACTTTCCATCTCACGAAGTCCGCCCGCTTCGAATCCGGCAAGCCCGTCACCGCCGCCGACGTGGAATTCTCGCTGCGGCGCATCGTGCAGATGAACAAGACGCCGGCCTTCATCATCACCCAGTTCGGCTACACGAAAGGCAACGTCGAGAAGCTGATCCGCGCCACGGACGAGCATACGTTGGTCATGGAATTGCCGGCCCAGCAGGCGCCGAGTTTCGTGCTCTATTGCCTCTCGGCCAACGTGGGCAGCATCGTCGACAAAGCGACGGCGCTGGCGCACGCCGCGAACAACGACTTCGGCAATGGCTGGCTGAAGACCCACAGCGCCGGCGCGGGGCCGTTCAAGCTCACCTCCTGGCAGGCATCGGACCACATCATCGTGGACGCTAACCCGAACTCCGGCATCGCGGCCGGCGTCAAGCGCATCGTGTTGCGCCATGTGAAAGACCCGTCCGAACAGCTTCTCTTGTTGCAAAAAGGCGGTGTCGATATCGCGCGCGACCTGCAGGCCGATCAGCTCAAGTCGGTGGCGAACAACCCGAATTTCCACTCCGAGGCGGCGGGGCAGGCGACCTCGCTGTATATCGCGATGAACCAGTCGATGCCGCAGCTTGCGAAGCCCGAGGTACAGCAGGCCATCAAGTGGGCGATCGACTACGCGGCGATCGCCAAGAACATCACGCCGATGACCTGGATCGTGCAGCAAGCCTTCCTGCCGCGGGGCATCCCCGGCGCGCTGACCGATCAGCCGTTCGAGCAGAATCTCGGCCGCGCCAAGACGCTGATGGCGCAGGCGGGCCTGCCGGGCGGGTTCTCGGCCGCGATGGACTTCATCTCCGCGCCGCCGTTCGACCAGGTGGCCCAGGCGGTGCAGGCCGACCTCGGCAAGATCGGCATTAAGGTGCAGCTTCTGCCGGGCGAGCAGAAGCAGGTCATAACCAAGACGCGCGCCCGCCAGCACCAGCTTGCCATGCTGTATTGGGGCTCGGACTACTTCGACCCCAACTCGAACGCGCAGGCGTTCTGCGCCAATCCGGACGACGGCGACGACAGCAAGCTCAAGATCCTCGCCTGGCGCAGCCACTTCGTGAACAAGCAGCTCACGACGGAGGCCGAGATGGCTGCCAAGGAGATCGACAGCGCCAAGCGCATCGGCATGTATCGCGACATGCAGCAGCAGTTCTGGGACGTCGCGCCGTTCGCGATGATGCTGCAGAGGAACGCCGTCGCGGCCATGCGCAAGGATGTCACCGGGATGACGGTCGGCGCCATGCCCGACTTCACGCGCTACGCCGGCATCCGCAAGACTTGAGCGGCGCCGACGCCCCCGCCGTCCCGCCCTCTCCGGTTTCCGGAGTGCGGCGGTTTGTGCGTGGTCGTCGTCGGCTCTCCGGTCTGGTCTCCACCTTCGCGTCGGTCCCGATCACCCTCCTCGGGCTGATCCTCATCACCTTCCTGATCGGGCGGGTGATGCCGATCGACCCGGTGATCGCCATCGTGGGCGACCATGCGCCGCCCGACGTGATCGCCCGCGTGCGCGGCGAGCTTGGCCTCGACCGGCCGCTGCCGGTGCAGTTCGGCATCTACCTGGCCCGCCTGCTGCACGGAAATCTCGGGCGCAGCGTGATGACCACGCATCCCGTGACCGAGGACATCGCCACCTACTTTCCGGCGACGTTCGAGCTGGCGACCGCAGCCATCCTGCTCGCCATTGCCATCGGCATTCCCGCCGGCGTGCTCGCCGCCGCGCGCCAGGGATCGCGGTTCGACCATGTTGTGCGCGTGGTGAGCCTCGCCGGGCAGTCGATCCCGGTCTTCGTGCTCGGGCTGGTATTCCTGCTGGTGTTTTACGCCAAGCTCGGCATCGCGCCCGGCACCGGGCAGATCGACGTTGTGTATGACGGGATGGTGCCGCGCGTGACCGGGATGCTGGTGGTCGATGCGGGACTTGCCGGCGACTGGGCTGTGTTCCGCGACGCGCTCGCGCATCTGGCGCTGCCCGCGCTCGTGCTGGCCTACTTCAGCGTCGCCTACATCACGCGCATGACACGCGCCTTTATGCTGGACGCGCTGGCGGGCGAGTACATCGTCACCGCGCGGGCCAAGGGCCTGTCGAGCGCGCGCATCCTCTGGCGGCACGCTTTCGCCAACATTGCCGTGCCGCTGGTCACGGTTCTCGCCCTCGCCTATGCCGGATTGCTGGAGGGCGCGGTGCTGACCGAGACGGTGTTCTCCTGGCCCGGGATCGGGCTTTATCTTACCGTCTCGCTGCTCAACGCCGACATGGACGCGGTGCTGGGGGCGACGCTGGTGATCGGGCTGATCTACGTGATCCTCAACCTGCTCGCCGACCTGTCGTATCGCATGCTGGACCCGCGGACGCGATGAGTCCAACGGGCAAAGTCGGTGACCCGCGCGCCCTCCCCCAGCCCCTCCCGCAAGGGGAGGGGAGGAGTAAGCCACCAGCATTTACTCCCCCTCCCCTTGCGGGAGGGGTTGGGGGAAGGCTCGTGACAACGCGCGCGTGGCTGCTGACCGATGCGCCGGCCTCGCGCCGGCAGGCGGCGTGGGGGCGTCGGTACCGGGCCTGGCTGCTGTTCCACCGCAACGGGCTGGCCTTGGCGGGGCTTGTGACGGTCCTGATCCTGATCGTGGCCTCGCTCGCCGCGCCGGTGCTGACGGGACAGAACCCGGACGCGCAGAATCTCGCCGACCGGCTCGCCCCGCCTTCGTGGCAGCATTGGCTGGGCACCGATGAACTGGGCCGGGATCTCTATACGCGGCTGCTGTATGGCGGGCGGATCACGCTGGGGATGGTGGTTTCGGTCGTGGGCATGGTGGCGCCGGTCGGGCTGATCGTCGGCTGCGTGGCGGGCTATCTCGGCGGGCGCGCGGACCGGCTGCTGATGCGCGTGACCGACGTGTTCCTCGCGTTTCCGCGGCTGATCCTGGCGCTGGCGTTCGTCGCCGCCTTGCGGCCGGGAATCTCCAGCGCCGTGTTCGCGATCGCGCTGACCGCCTGGCCGCCGTATGCGCGGCTCGCGCGCGCCGATACGCTGACCGTTCGCAACGCCGATTTCATCGCCGCCGTGCGCCTGACCGGCGCGGGCGCCCCGCGCATCGTGCTCCGTCACGTGATGCCGCTCGCCGTCTCCTCGGTGATCGTGCGGGTGACGCTCGACATGAGCGGGATCATTCTGACCGCCGCTGGCCTGGGCTTTCTCGGCATGGGGGCGCAGCCGCCGATGCCGGAATGGGGCACGATGATCGCCGCCACGCGCGGCTACATCCTGGAGCAGTGGTGGGTGCCGACCATCCCCGGTGTGGCCATCTTCGTGGCGGCCCTGGCGTTCAATCTGCTGGGCGACGGGTTGCGCGACGTGCTGGACCCGAAGCAGCGATGAGCCTCCTGGTGGAGATGCGCGGGCTGCGGATCGGCTTCTCGACGCCGACGGGAGTGGCCGAGGCGGTGCGCGGCGTCTCGCTCACGCTCGGGCACGAGAAGCTCGGCATCGTCGGCGAGAGCGGATCGGGCAAGTCGCTCACCGCGCGCGCGATCCTTCGGCTGCTGCCGGATGCCGCGAAGCTTGAGGCCGAGCGCCTCGCCTTCGACGGCATCGACGTGTTGACGGCGGGCGAGCGGGCGATGCGCCGCATCCGGGGGCGCCGCGCAGGGCTGATCCTGCAGGACCCGAAATTCTCGCTCAACCCGGTGATGACGGCGGGCGCGCAGGTGGCGGAGGCATGGCGGCAGTACAAGGGCGGGTCGCGCCGCCGGGCGGGGCGGGCGGCGATAGACCTGCTCGATCAGGTGCTGATCCGCGATCCCGCGCGCGTCGCGGGCCTCTATCCGCACGAATTGTCGGGCGGCATGGGCCAGCGGGTGATGATCGCGATGATGCTGGCCCCCAACCCCGAGTTGCTGATCGCCGACGAGCCGACAAGCGCGCTCGACGCGACGGTGCAAGCCGAAATCCTTCGCCTCATGGAAAACCTGGTGTCACGGCGCGGCATGGGGCTCATCCTCATCAGCCACGACCTGCCGCTGGTCTCGCATTTCTGCGACCGGGTCATGGTGATGTACGCCGGACGGGTGCTGGAGGAACTGCCGGCCGGGGAGCTGGCGCGAGCCCGCCATCCCTACACGCGCGGCCTGCTCGCATGCCTGCCGTCGCTGATCCACCCGCGCGCGCCGCTGGCGACGCTCGCGCGCGATCCGGCCTGGGTCGGGACATGATGATCTGGACTTCCTGGCCGTAATGGCAAAGAATTTCGCAAAGGACGGTCGGGATGACGCCGTCAGGGTGAACAGTCATGGCCCGAACCGAAGCCTCCCCTCGCCTGCGGCGGGTGCAGCGATCGGCGCTGACGATGCTGGTGATCGCCGGCACGCTGAACTATCTGGACCGCTCCACGCTTTCGATCGCCAACCCGCTGATCCGCCAGGAGCTTGGTCTCTCGATCGCGGATATGGGGGTGCTGCTCTCGGCGTTTCTGTGGGCGTATGCGTTCTCGCAACTACCGGGCGGCGCGCTGGTCGATCGGGTCGGGCCGCACCGGCTTCTCGCCGGCGGGCTCGGCCTGTGGTCGCTGGCCCAGGCTGCGGCGGGGTTTGTCACCAGCTTTTGGCAGTTCTCCCTCGCCCGCGTATTCCTCGGGATGGGCGAGGCGCCGATGTTCTCGTCCGCCGTGCGTGTGGTGCGAGACTGGTACGGTGTCCGCGATCGCGGGCTGCCCACCGGGATCTGGAACTGTACCTCCTCCCTCGGGCCGGCCATCGCGCCGCCGATCCTGACCGCGCTGATGCTGGCGTTCGGCTGGCGCTGGATGTTCATCGTGATGGGCGTGGCCGGGCTCGTTGTTACTACGGCATGGTACGTGAAATACCGCGACGCCGCCGAATACGCGTTCGAACCCGAGGAGCGGCGCTATCTACAAGAAGGCGAGGAGGCCCCCGTCGCCACTCGCGTCACCCTCCGCGAGTGGGGGCAGCTGTTCCGCTTCCGCACCACATGGGGGTTGATCCTCGGGTTCTTCGGGGTGGTGTACATGGGCTGGCTCTATTTGGCATGGCTGCCCGGCTATTTCGAAATTCAGCGCCACATGTCGATCCCGAAGACCGGATGGGTCTCGGCGATCCCGTTCGCGTTCGGCGTGGTGGGCAGCATCGGCGGCGGTGCCATCGCCGACCGGCTGATGGCGGCCGGGTTCTCCCCGATCAACAGCCGCAAGATTCCGGTGATCGTCGGATTGCTGGGCATGGCGGGTTTCACCGTTGTGGCGGCGGAGACGCCGAGCAACACGATCGCCGTGGCGTGCATCTCGGCAGCCCTGATGTTCGGGGCCTGCGCGAGCGGGATGTCGTGGGCGCTGGCGAGTGTCGCCGCGCCATCCAACTGCACCGCCTCGTTGGGCGCCATCCAGAATTTCGGCGGCTATCTGGGCGGCGCGCTGGCGCCTACCATCACCGGGTTCATCGTGCAGGCCACCGGCAGCTTCGTGCCCGCGCTGCTGGTGAGCGCGGGCATCGGGGTTGTATCCGCGCTGATGTACCTGGTGGTGATCCGCGCCGAACCGATTACCTCGTCCGAGTTGGGGACGGTGATGCCCGCGGCGACATGAGGGGCGGAGCAGGCGCGCCGATGATCGAGGTGCAAGACCTGCGCGTCCGCTTCGGAGCGACCGAAGCTGTGCGCGGCGTCTCCTTCTCCGTCCCGAGAGGCGGGAGCTTCGGCATCGTGGGCGAAAGCGGGTCCGGCAAATCGACCGTGCTGCGCGCCCTTTCTGGTCTTAACCCGGATTGGTCGGGCGTCATGCGCGTCGCCGGCCAGGCGCTCGGGCAGCGGCGGGGGCGCGCGTTTTTCCGGCGCCTGCAGATGGTGTTCCAGGATCCATACGGCTCGTTGCATCCCAGGCAGACGGTCGATCGGGCGTTGTCGGAGCCTTTGCTGGTCCACGGCATCGGGGAAGTCGAGGAGCGCGTGCCGCGCGCGCTGGCCGAGGTGGCGCTGCCGCCCGAGGCGCGGTTCCGCTACCCGCATCAGCTTTCGGGCGGCCAGCGTCAGCGCGTCGCCATCGCCCGCGCGCTGATGGCCGAACCCGAGATCCTGCTGCTGGACGAGCCGACCAGCGCGCTGGACGTGTCGGTGCAGGCCGAGGTGCTGAACCTGCTGGTCGATCTCCAGCGCCGGCGCGGACTGACCTACGTGCTGGTCAGCCACAACCTGCCGGTCGTGGCCCATCTCTGCCCGATGATCGGCGTGATGCTGGGCGGCGAGATGGTGGAGCGGATCGGCGTCGAGGATTTGCGCGCGGGCCGCACTTCTCACCGGCATACGGCGGAGCTGCGCGCGCTGAGCGTGGAGTTGGAGGAGCCGGAGGCAGTATTGTAATCCGTCCAAGCTTGGACTATATCCAAATCTGCATCGGAGCAGGCCATGCCACACGCGGCCCGAATTGCGCGCCCGGCGATCGCGCGAGGCCCGGACCGGATCGACCTATCTCGGTTTTCGCCTGAGAACCGTCGGCGCCTGAGTGCCCCGGCTCTTCGCACTTTCCTCGCCATCGCCGATTTGTGGGACTTGACCGAGGAGGAGCGGCGGCTGGTGCTCGGCCTGCCGTCGCGATCCACATACCACAACTGGGCGCGGACGGTGCGGGCGCATGGCGAGATCACGCTTGATGTCGATGTGCTGGTGCGGCTCTCGGCCGTGCTCGGCATCTATCAGGCGCTGCGCATCCTGCACGCCACCGAGCAGGAGGGCACGGACTGGCTGCGCCGGCCGCACGCCGGGATCGTGTTCGGCGGCCGGCCGCCGATCGCCCTGGTGACGAGCGGCACCCAGGACGGGCTGCTGGCCGTCCGGCGCTTTCTCGACGCCGCGCGGGGCGGCCTTTATATGCAGCCGAACGCCGTGGATTCGGCGTTCACGCCCTACACGGACGCCGACATCGTCGTGGCGTGACGGAAGCGCCGGCCCCGCGGCCAACCCTTCGGCTGATCCCCTCGCGATTCCCGCCGATCGGGCTGTTCGATACCGTCGCCACGGCGGCGGACCTCGCGGCCGTGATGGAGCTTGTGGGCTGGACCAATGACCGGCTGTTGGCCGAGCGCGTCGCCCGCCTGCCGCGCGAGGAGTGGGTGTATGGGCGGGCGAACGCCAGCATCGTGATGGCGGCTTTCCTGCACGCCGCGCCAGGCGGGATGCGCTTTAACGGCCCCGACCTCGGTGCATGGTACGCCTCGGCGGCGCTGAACACGGCGGCGGCCGAGGTCGGCCACCACTTGCGACGCGAGGCGGTCGCCACGGCGCGGGCGGAGATGGGCCGGCAATACCGATGTTACACGGCGCAACTCGCCGGCGGGTATCTTGACCTTCGCGGGCAGGCGGGTGCCCGACCGGACATCTACGCACCGGACAGCTACGCTGCGTCCCAGGTGCTCGGGGAGGCGGTGCGGGCGTCCGGCGGCGCCGGCATCCTCTATGATAGCGTTCGCCACGCGGGCGGCCTGAACGTGGTGGCGCACAGGCCGCGCAACGTGCTCGAAGTCGTCCAGGCGGACCATTTCGAGATCACAGTGCGCGCGGGCGAGCCGCGCATCGACGTGCGACGGCTCGCCGCATAGGAGGAGGGATGGCGGCAATCGAAGCAGCCACGCTGCTGTCGGCGGTGGAGGCGGAGCGGGGGCGGGCCGTCGCGCTGTTCGATCGATTGCGCGAGGACGGCGCCGACGCGCCGGGGGTCTCGCGCGACCCGTACGGCGCGGGCGAGCAGCGCGCGCACGCCACGATCGCCGCCGAGGCCGAGCGCCTGGGCCTGGAGATCGACCACGATGCCGCCGCTAATCTCTACATGACCCTGCCGGGGCGCGACCGCCTGGCGCGCAAGGTCATGGTGGGATCGCATCTCAATTCCGTCCCGCACGGCGGCAATTTCGATGGTGCGGCGGGCGTCGTGGCGGGACTGGTCGCGGTGGCGGTGCTTCGTCGGTTAGGCGTCGCACCATCCTGCGATCTGACGGTAATGGGGATTCGCGCCGAGGAGAGCATCTGGTTCCAGGTCTCCTACATCGGCAGCCGGGGCGCGCTGGGCCTTTTGCCGAATGGTGCGCTGGAGGCGCGGCGGAGCGACACCGGGCAAACCTTGGCCGAGCATGTCGCTTCGTGCGGGGGCGATCCGGACCGGCTCGCGGCCGGCGCCCGGCATCTCGATCCCGCGCGGCTGCGGGCCTTTGTCGAGTTGCACATCGAGCAGGCGCCGGGCCTGGTGGAGGCCGGCAAGCCGGTGGCGATCTGCACCGGCATTCCGGGCAATTTCCGTTTCCCCGACGCGCGGATCGAGGGTAGCCATGACCATGTCGGCCTGCCCCGGCGCTTCAGGCGCGATGCGGCGCTGGCCGGGGCCGAGTTCGCGATGGCGCTCGATCGGCTGTGGGAGGAGCGCGACGCGAGCGGCGTCCCGATGGCCTGCACGATCGGGCAATTCCACACCGACCCCGCCGCGCACGGACTGACGATCGTGCCGGGCGAATTCCACTTCAGCCTGGACGTGCGCGCCTATGACGCGGTGGTGCTGGCCGATCTGGAGCGCGAGGTCCGGGCGATCGTCGCCGGCATCGAGCAGCGCCGGGGCGTGCGTTTCCATCTCGGGCCGCGCGCCGCCGCCGCGATCGGGCCGGTCGATCCGGCGATCAAGGCCGGTCTGGAAGGGGCGGCCGCCGCGCTTGGCGTGCCCACGATCGAACTCGGCAGCCCCGCCTCCCACGACGCGGCTGCATTCGCCGCGGCGGGGGTGCCAATGGGCATGGTGTTCGTCCGCAACGAGAATGGCAGCCACAACCCGCGCGAGGCGATGACGATCGACGACTTCCTGGCGGGGGCGGCGGTGATGACGGCGTGGCTGGCCAATACGCTGGATTGAACGGCGAAAAAAAGGGGGCGGAAGCCCCCTCTTGCTCGTATCCGTAGCGGACCGCTCAATTCTTGGCGGAACGCGCCGCCTCGTTGCCATGGCCCGCGCTGGCCTTGTTTTCGACGGCCGCCTTGGAGGCTTCGCCCGGCTTGGCATCGCCTGGCTTGCCGTCGTGGCCGCCGAACGTCGTCTTTGCCTCGGCGAGCAATGCCTGAGTCTTGGGCGACTCGACCTGCGCTCCGGACTGTGCCGGCGTCTGGCTCGCGGTCGTCTGGTTCGAAGTCTGCGGGCGCGGCGCAATGGCCGGAGCCTGCTTGTGACCGATCTCGTTGATCTCGACTTCATCGTGGCGGACGACGCCGCGCACGGTTTCCATGCGCTCGTTCACCTCGCGGCGGAGCACGACTTCCTCGGCCAACTCGAGCTTCGTCCAGACCACCGGCACCTCGTTGGTGTCGGACATCTCGATGGTCTTCTCGACCAGGGTGTCGCCGGTGTTGCTGACCGCGACCGGGCGGCGGCGCTCGACGATGACGCGCTCCTGGCGCAGGGCTACCTTCTCCTCGACCGGCGTTTCGACCACGAAGCGGCGAACGCGCGTCGTGCCCTGGTTGATGACGCGGGTTTCCACATTGAGCGTCTCACGCCCGAGAGCCACCACCTCCTCGTTGCGCTTGGAGGTCTGGGCGGCGGCCTTCGCCCCGTACCCGGCTGCCTGGGCGCCGCGGGCGAACGACGCGGGGAGGCTATAGAGGCTGAGGGCCTGCTCCTGCATCGACAGCATCTGGCGCTGCATTATCAACATCCAGTCAAAAAGCGGAGCGGTCATGGACGAGCTAGTAGCTGCGGCGGCGCGGCGCGAGAACGGAGCGAATCCGGTTTCATATGACATTCGGTTACCTTTGCATCTGCCCACCGAATCTGGCGGGACTTCTGGTCACGGCTAACGGCCGTGGTCCATAGCTATGCTGCGATGCACAAAAAAGTAAGGGGATGGCGCCCACGTTCGCGTGAGTGCCGCTGGTCATTCAGAGCACATGACAGCGGCTCCCTACCGGACCCCCGCCACCCGCACCGTGTTCGTCGTCCCCGAGTGCCCGAAGGGTATTCCCGCCGCAACCACGATTTCCGCCCCGTGGCTGGCCAAGCCCTCTGCCACCGCCGCGCGTACAGCGCGATTGACCGCCTCGCTCAGCGAATGGACGTCGGCGCTTACCACCGGATGCACGCCCCACACGGCCGCCATCCGGCGGGCCGTCTCCATGTGCGGGGTGAAGCCGATGATCGGCGCCTCCGGGCGCTCGCGCGCAACCCGCAACGCGGTGGCGCCGGAGGCGGTGTAGGCGACGATCGCGGCGGCGCGGATGGTATGGCAGATTTGCCGCGTGGCGGCGGCGATGGCGTCGGCGGCGCTCGCCTCCGGCTCCGGACGGCTTGCCTCGATCATCGCCCGCCAGCCCGGATCCTGCTCGACGCGCGCGATGATGCGGTCCATGATATTCACGGCCTCGTACGGGTACTGGCCCGCCGCCGTTTCGGCCGACAACATCACCGCGTCGGCGCCGTCGAACACGGCGGTCGCGACGTCGGACGCCTCGGCGCGCGTCGGCGCGGGTGCGGCGATCATGCTCTCCAGCATCTGCGTCGCGACCACCACCGGGCGGCCCATCGTGCGGGCCGCGCGCACGATGCGCTTCTGCGCGAGCGGCACCTCCTCGGGCGGCAGCTCCACGCCCAGATCGCCGCGCGCGACCATCACCGCGTCCGACAGCCGCACGATCTCGTCGAGGTTCTCCAGCGCCTGCGGCTTCTCGAGCTTCGTCATCACCCAGGCCCGGCCGTCGACCAGGCGCTTGGCCTCGATCACGTCCTCCGGCCGCTGCACGAATGACAGCCCGATGTAGCTCGCCCCGTGATCGAGCGCGAAGGCGAGGTCGGCGCGGTCCTTTGCCGTCAGCGCCGGGATCGGCAGCACGACGTCGGGCACGTTCACGCCCTTGCGGTCGGACAGCGGGCCGCCCACGACGACCTCGGTTTCCAGCGCATCCTCGCGCTTGCGCGTCACGCGCACGCGGAGCTTGCCGTCGTCCATCAACAGCGTGGCGCCGATACCGGCGGCCGCGATGATCTCGGGGTGCGGCAGGTTGACGCGGTTGGCGTTGCCGGGTGTCGGGTTCAGGTCGAGGCGGAAGCCCTGGCCCGACTGGAGGTGCACGCGTCCGCCGCCGAATTGGCCCACGCGCAGCTTCGGACCTTGCACATCGGCCAGAACGCCGACCGGTCGATCGAAGCGGTCCTCCAGCTCTCGGATCATGGCGAAGCGCGTGGCATGATCTTCGTGCGTGCCGTGGCTGAAATTCAGGCGAAACACGTCCGCGCCGGCCTGAAAAAGCCGGGCCAGCATCTCGGGCGTGGAGGATGCCGGGCCGAGCGTGGCAATGATCTTCGTCCGGCGGCGTCGCCGGATCTTGGGGTGGACGGACATCAAGGGTTCCTTCAGGCGATCAGGACGGCGCGTATGTCGTTCACGTTCGTCAGCGTCGGCCCGGTGCGGATCAGGTCATCGAGCGCGGCGAAGACCGTGTAGCTGTCGTGCGCCTCGAGCGCCGCGCGGGCATCCATGCCGGCGGCGCGGGCGCGCGTGAGCGTGTCGGGCGCCACAATCGCGCCGGCAGCATCCTCGGTGCCGTCGATCCCGTCGGTGTCGCCGGCGACGGCCCAGATGCCGGGCGTGCCCTGAAGCGCCACCGCGAGACCGAGCAGGAACTCCGTGTTGCGGCCACCATGCCCGGCCTTATCGGCGCCGATCGTCACCGTCGTCTCGCCGCCGGAGAGCAGCACGGCGGGGGCGGGCAGGGGGGCGGCGTGGCCGCTCACCGATCGCGCGATGCCCGCCATCAGGATTCCGGCCTCGCGCGCCTCGCCTTCCAGCGCATCGCCCAGCACCAGTGGTGCGATGCCGAGATCCTGGGCGATTTCAGCGGCGCGCGCGAGCGCCATCATCGGCGTGGCGATCAGCCGGAAGCTGGCGTGCGGCAGGCTGCCCGGCTTGGGCGTCTCCGCGGTTCCGGCAGCAAGATGCGCTTCGACCGCCGGGGGCGGGATGATGCGATAGCGGGCGAGCAGGGCGCGCGCCTCGGCAAAGGTCGTGGGGTCGGGAACGGTCGGACCGGACGCGATCACCGCCGGGTCGTCGCCCGGCACGTCGCTGATGGCGAGCGTAACCACGGTTGCCGGTGCGGCTGCGGCGGCCAGCCGGCCGCCCTTGATGGCGGAGAGGTGCTTGCGGACGGTGTTCATCTCCCCGATGGTCGCGCCGGAGGCGAGCAGGGCGCGGTTCACCGCCTGCTTGTCGCCGAGGGTGAGGCCCGGCGCGGGCAGTGCCAGCAGCGCCGACCCGCCCCCCGAGATCAGCGCCAGCACAAGATCGTCGGGGCCAAGCCCGCGCACCCGCTCCAGCAGCCGCGCCGCGCCGCTCTCGCTGTTGGCATCGGGAACGGGATGCGCGGCCTCGATCACCTCGATCCGCGTGGTGGGAACGGCGTGGCCGTAGCGGGTGACGACGGTGCCCTCCAGCGCGACGTCCGGCCAGGTCGCCTCCAGCGCCGCGGCCATCAGAGCCGCCGACTTGCCGCCGCCCACCACGACGCAGCGCCCGCGCGGCTTGGCGGGCAGGTGCGCGGCGATCATCCGGCGCGGGTCGGCCGCCGCGATGGCGCCGTCGAAGATCGCCCTCAGCGCCGCCCGCGCCCGCGCATCGTCCCAGACCATGCCGATCCCCTTTGTGCCGAGTATGGCGAAGCCGCGCCGGGCGCGCCATCTAGCGAGAACGAAAACAGGAGGATCTTCATGCCCGCACCCAGTTTCGACGACGCCACCCGCACCGAACTGGAAGCCGCCGCCTTCCGCCGTCTGGTCGAGCACCTGCGCGAGCGGACGGACGTGCAGAATCTCGACTTGATGAACCTGGCCGGGTTCTGCCGCAATTGCCTGAGCCGATGGTACCGCGAGGCGGCCGAATTCAAGGGCATCCCCCTCGCCGATCCGGATGCGCGCGAGATCGTCTACGGAATGCCTTACAAGGAGTGGCAGGCGAAACATCAGCGTTGACCGGGCGCGCGCCGCCCCGCTATCCACTCCGGCCTTGCCTGCACGGAGACAAAGATGGCGCTGGATGCAGCAGTCAGCACGACTGAGCCCGAGACCGGCGGTATAGCCGGCGACCGACTGCGCTCGATCGTCGATCGGATCGAGCGACTGGAGGAGGAGCGCAAGGCACTCTCCGGCGACATCAAGGACATCTACGCCGAGGCCAAGTCCGCCGGCTTCGACGTGACGGTGCTGCGCCAACTCATCCGCATTCGCAAGCAGGAACCCGCCGAGGTCGAGGAGCAGGAGTTGATGCTCGACGTGTACCGCCGCGCGCTGGGGATGTAGGCGCGACGGCGGGCGGGTGGTTCCAGGTTCGAGGCGCCCACCAACGTCGGATATGTGTTCGGAAAGTACTGCATCGTCTTGAGCGCCGGCTCTGAAGTGCCGCTCTCGTCAGACATTCGTGACCGTCAGAATCGGCAAAAAGCCTTTCTCGTTTCCCTGTTTTACAGAACCCGCCATTTGAACAGCGGTTCTGACTCTGCGGGCTTGTGCTTCGGAGTGCGGCTCGTACTCGCACAGAAGGGAAACAGCATGAATCGCAATCTTCTTGCGGCTATTCTCACGGGGTGTGCGCTTGCGGCGGCGCCCGCGATGGCTCAGCAGAGCCAGAATCGAGAAAGCCAAATGATACAGCAACAGAAAGTCGTGGTTCCGGTTCAAGTTGAAACCAAGCAGGTGATGGCGCTTCAACAGAAGCTCAACAAGGAGGGATTCGCTGCAGGCCCTGTCAATGGCCTCTGGGACCGGGAGACCTCGGCTGCCGTCCACAATTTCCAAGTCTCGAAGGGTCTGGAGCCATCCGGGCAACTCGATCAGGAAACCTTGTCAGCGCTCGACGTCAATCTGATGCCCAGCAGCCAGTCCGGGTCCAGCAGCCAGTCCGCGTCCAGCGGCTCCTCCTCCAATGGCTCCTCGCAAATGTCGGAGCAACAAGCCCAGCAGATGCTACAGAGCCAGGGCTACAGTCAGGTGCAGTTGAGCAAGCAAGGGCAAGAATTCACTGGCACAGCCGCGAAGAGCGGGCAGCAATACCAGGTCGCGGTCTCTCAGGATGGCCAGGTGCAAGCTCAGCCCAAGCAGCAGTAACCTACTTGCAGAGTCGGTCTTAAGCTGGCGGGCGTGGACGGGTTTTCGGGGCATTGGATGCCGTCCTGAGGCTCATGCCCGCCAGTATCGCTCGTGAGGGGGGCCGGACGCACGGAGCGGGGAAGGCCGGGGTCAAGCTCCCCGTTAAAATCCCAGCGATGTCGCCTGCACCACCAGCGGCAGCGTCCGGACCATCTCCAGCACGTCCTCCGGCACCTTCTCGTCCACCGACACGAGGCAGATCGCATCGCCTCCAGCCTCCGCGCGGCCGAGATGGAAGGTTGCGATGTTGATGCCCGCGCCGGCGAGCGTCGCGCCGAAGCGGCCGATGAACCCGGGCCTGTCCTGGTTGGTCACGTACAGCATGTGCGGCGCGAAATCGGCCTCCACGCGGATGCCCTTGATCTCCACGATGCGCGGACGCGATCCCGCGAACAGCGTCCCTGCGACCGAGCGGGTGAGCTTGTCGGCCTCCACCGTCACGCGCACCAACGTCTGATATTCGCTCGGTCGGTCATGCACCGTCTCGGCGACCTCGATTCCCCGCTCGCGCGCGGCGATCGGGGCGTTGACCATGTTCACGCCCTCCATCACCGGGGCGAGCAGGCCGGCCAGGACCCCCGCGGTCAGCGGGCGATGGTTGAGCGAGGCCGCATGGCCCTCGTATTCGATCACCACGCGGCGGATCACGCCCTCCTGCGCCCGCGTCAATTGCCCGGCGAAGGCGCCGAGCCGGAGGCACAGCTCCATGTACGGCTTGAGGCGTGGCGCGTCCTCGGCGGAGACCGACGGCATGTTGACCGCGTTCGCCACCGCCCCGGTCAGCAGGAAGTCGCTCATCTGCTCGGCGACCTGCAAGGCGACCTTCTCCTGCGCCTCGGCGGTCGCCGCGCCCAGATGCGGCGTGCAAACCACGTTCTCCAGCGCGAACAGCGGGCTGTCCTTCGCGGGCTCGGTCTCGAACACGTCGAGTGCCGCGCCGGCGACGTGCCCGGACTTGATCGCGTCCGCCAGCGCCGCCTCGTCGAGCAGGCCGCCGCGGGCGCAGTTGATGATGCGCACGCCCGGCTTCGCCGCGCCGATCGCCTCGCGGGAAAGAATGTCGCGCGTGGAACCGGTGAGCGGCGCATGGAGCGAGATGATGTCGGCGCGTGACAGCAGGGCGTCCAGCTCGACCTTCTCCACGCCCAACTCGATGGCGCGCTTCTCCGACAGGAACGGGTCGAAGGCGAGCACCTTCATGTGCAGCCCCACGGCGCGGCTCGCCACGATTGAGCCGATGTTGCCGCAGCCAATCAAGCCGAGCGTCTTGCCGGTCAGCTCGACGCCCATGAAGCGGTTCTTCTCCCATCGCCCTGCTTTCGTAGAGGCGGAGGCGTCGGGGATCTGGCGGGCGAGCGCGAACATCATGGCGATGGCGTGCTCGGCGGTGGTGATCGCGTTGCCGTGCGGCGTGTTCATCACGACCACGCCGCGCGCTGTTGCGGATCGCACATCGACGTTGTCCACGCCGATGCCCGCGCGGCCCACCACCTTGAGGCGCGTCGCCGCATCCAGCAGTTCGCGCGTGACCTTGGTGGCGGAGCGGATGGCGAGGCCGTCGTACTCGCCGACGATGGCGCGCAGCTCAGCCGGCGACAGGCCGGGCCGCACGTCGGCGTCGATCCCACGCGCGGTGAAGATGTCCACCGCGGCGGCGGAGAGCTTGTCGGAGATCAGGACCTTGGGCATCGGGGCACTCTGTGAAATTCGGATCTGTGCGAGTGACCCCTCCCCCCGATCCCCTCCCGCAAGGGGAGGGGGAGCGGAAGGCACCACCCTGTCTTCTCCCCTCCCCTTGCGGGAGGGGTTGGGGGAGGGGGGGGTTATTCTGCGGCTCGACGGGTGGCGTGCCCGGCCTCGACCTGGGCGAAGGCCCAGTCGAGCCACGGCAACAGGGCGCGGATGTCGGCGGCCTCGATCGTCGCGCCGCCCCAGATGCGCAGACCTGGAGGAGCGTCGCGATAGGCGCCGATGTCGTAGGCGACACCCTCCTTGTCGAGCAGGGCGGCGATTCCCTTGGCCAGTCCGGGTGGATCGACGCGCAAGCAGATCGAGGTGCACGAGCGTGTCGCCTCGTCCTCGGCCAGGAAGGCGGCCCAGGGCGTGCGCGCGACCCAGTCGGCGACGGCGGTGAGGTTGGCCTCGCTGCGCGCGATCAATCCATCCAGCCCGCCGGCGGTTTCGGCCCAGCGCAGCCCGTCCAGCGCATCCTCGGCGCAGAGCATCGAGGGCGTGTTGATCGTCTCGCCCTTGAAGATTCCGTCGATCAGCTTGCCGCCTTTCGTTAGGCGAAAGATCTTCGGCATCGGCCAGACCGGAGCGTAGCTTTCAAGCCGGGCGACGGCGCGCGGCGACAAGGCGAGCATCCCATGCGCCGCCTCGCCTCCCAGCACCTTCTGCCAGGACCAGGTGACGACATCGAGCTTGTCCCACGGCAGATCCATCGCGAACGCGGCCGACGTGGCATCGCAGATCACCAACCCTTCACGCGAGCTGGGAATCCAGTTCCCGTCGGGGAAGCGCACGCCCGATGTGGTGCCGTTCCAGGTCAGCACGACGTCGTGGGAGAAAGCGACGGCGCCGAGGTCCGGCAGCCTCCCGTATGGCGCCGACAGCACGCGCGCATCAGCCAGCCGAAGCTGTTTCACGACATCGCTGGCCCAGCCCTCGGAAAAGCTTTCAAACGCCAGCACATCAACTCCGCGCGGGCCGAGCAGCGACCACAATGCCATCTCGATGGCGCCGGTGTCGGAGGCCGGCACGATGCCAAGGCGCCAGGCGGCAGGCATTCCGAGAATCGCGCGTGACCGCTCGATGATTTCGGCCAGCCGTGCCTTAGGGGCCTCGGCGCGATGGCTGCGTCCGAAATGGCACGCCTTGAGGGCATCCAGGGTAAAGCCGGGACGTTTCGCGCAGGGGCCGGAGGAGAAATTGGGATTAGCCGGGCGGATAGCCGGCTTCGCGGCGGGGAGCGCCATCATGAACTCTCCCTTTCAGAAGAGAAGCGCCCCGGTGGGGGGGCGTGGCCCGCGCCGATATTCGCGCAGTCACGCCCGAAACGTCAAGGACCGTCCTTCGCCTGCCGTGGGCTAGCGAGGCTGCAGCACGAGCGCGTTCGTCAAGTCGCCCATCGGCGCGGCACCTCTTGCCCGAAGCGCGTCGTCGCGCCGCTTCAGGCCGGCAAGCTCGGGCAGGTCGAACCGCTCCGTGATGAAGCGGAGGATGGACCCTGTATCATACTGCGTGTGGTCCACGAAGCCTCGCTTCGCGAAGGGCGAAATGACGAATGCCGGGATGCGCGTGCCCGGACCCCAGCGGTCGGCCTTGGGGGGCGCCACATGGTCCCACCACCCGCCGTTCTCGTCATAGGTCACCACCACGAGCAGGTGCGCCCATTGCGGGCTGTGCTCCAAATGTTCGATGACATTGGCGATGTGCCGATCCCCCTCCATCACGTCGGCGTATCCCGCGTGCTCGTTGAGGTTGCCCTGCGGCTTGTAGAACGCGACTTGCGGCAGCTTGCCCTGGTCGATCGCGGCAATGAACGCTACCCCGCCTATGCCGCCGTCGCGCAGATGCTCGGCGCGCGCCGGTGTGCCGGGCGCATAGGCCGCGAAGTAGTTGAACGGCTGGTGGTGGGTTTGGAAGTTCGGCACCGGCGGGCCGCCCTTGCCCTCGAGCGCCGCCTGCCAGGCGCCGGCGTACCACGCCCAACTCACGCCCTTCGCGGTCAGGAGATCGCCGATCGTCCGCTCGGTCTGCGGCGGCAGAACCGACGGGCTGGCAACGTCCGCATAGGCCGGGTCGCCGCCGGGCGCGGGCGCGATCTTGCTTGGCTGATAGGGCGGCTGCATCGTGTTCACGGCATAGAAGTCAGGCGTGAGATTGCCGTCCGAGACGAATTTCGGCGGCCCGTCGATTGCCGATCGTGGCGAGTCCTCGGCGAGTTTCAGCGTCACTCCGTCGGGTTCGACCACGCTGATCGACGGCTTGGCAGGGCTGGTGTCAGCGCCAGGGTAGATCGGCACGCAGGCGCAGGCAAAGTAGATGTGATTGAAGAATGACCCGCCGAAGCCGCCCATGAAGAAATTGTCGGCGAGCGTGTAGCGCCGGGCGATGTCCCACATCGGCAGACGGGCGCCGTCGTAGTAGCCCATCACCTCACCGCCCGAATTGGCGAAGGCGACAAAGCGATCATTACGGCCGCCGTTGATCTGCATCTGGTTCTGGTAGAACCGATGCCACAGATCATGCGTGGTCTCATCGAGCTTGACGTCCAGCCCGCTCGGGGCATCCAGCTCGAACGGCTGGTCGGGCATGTGCTCTGTCATCGCCTGCGTCACCACCGGCGTCACGCCCTTCGCCGTCAGCCCGCCCCAGACCGGAGGAAGCTGCGACAGCTTGGTGCCGTCGCGATCGAGTTGCGGTATCGGGGCGGCATTCGCCAATCCGTTGGCGCCGGGGAACGCACCATACAAATTGTCGAAGCTGCGGTTCTCCGCGTAGATCACGACAACGTTTTGGATCCGGTCCAGCCCAGGCGGCGGCTGCGCTATCGCGCGATCGGGCACTCCATAAGACCAGACGGCCAGCCCGGCCGCGGCGATTGCCGGCAACGTCCTCATGTCGTCCTCGCGTCACGGCCTGGCAGCGATTAAAACGCAAACCGGCATCGCGGGCCAGCCTGGGGATGTGATGGTTTGACGTTGCGGCTTCTCCTGCCGGCCGCCCTGGCGGTGGCCCTCGCTGGCCTGCACGCACAGGCGACAGGCCCGATGTCGCGCGCCGAGCAGTTCCGCCGAGTGCGGCTGATGACGGACATCGGCCGACGCGTCTTCCGCGATCCGACGCTCTCGGCATCGGGCAGGCTCTCGTGCGCCTCCTGCCACAGCCCGGCGCACCATTTCGGGCCGCCCGACGCGCGGGCGGTGCAATTTGGCGGGACGGACCTGCACCAACCGGGTCTGCGGGCGGTTCCCTCGCTCACCTACATCCAGGCCTCCCCGCCGTTCACCGAGCACTATTTCGACTCCGACGAGGAGGGCGATGAGAGCATCGACAACGGGCCGACCGGCGGACTGACCTGGGATGGGCGCGTCGATCGGGGCGCCGCCCAGGCCCGCATCCCGCTGCTTTCGCCTTTCGAAATGGCCAATCCGGGGCCCGCACAGGTCGCGGCCAAGGCCCGCATCGCCCCATACGCGCCGGCATTGCGGAAGGCGTTCGGGGACGACGTGTTCGATGATCCAAGTCGCGCATTCGACGCGATCGCGAAGACGCTCGAGGTCTACGAGCAGAATCCGGTGGAGTTCTATCCGTACAGCAGCAAATACGACGCGTTCCTGGCGGGGCGCGCCGTCTTGACGAAGCAGGAGGCGCACGGTCTCGCGCTGTTCAACGACCCGGCGAAGGGCCATTGCGCGCAGTGCCATATCAGCGCACGCGGCGCCGACGGCACGCCGCCGCAGTTCACCGATTACGGATTCGTCGCGCTGGGCGTGCCGCGCAATCGGGCGATCCCGGCCAACGCGGACCATCCTGGTTCGACCTCGGATTGTGCGGGCCCCTGCGGAGCGATTTCAGGGACCGGGGTGCCTATTGCGGCCTGTTCATGACGCCAAGCCTGCGCAACGTCGCCACGCGACACGTGTTCTTCCACAACGGCAAATATCACGATCTGCGGGAGGTGCTGCGCTTCTATGCCGCGCGCGACACGAACCCCGGTCGGTTCTATCCACGAGACCGGGATGGCGGCGTACGGGCCTATGACGATCTGCCGGTGCGATACCGGAGCAACCTGAACACCGACCCGCCGTTCGGCCTGCGGGACCGTCCGGCGCTCTCGGAGCCAGAGATGGGCGACATCATCGCGTTCCTGGGAACGCTGACGGACGGCTATGCGTCTCCCGCGATCAGGCGAGCAAGCCGGGATCGACCGTCACCGCATGGTTGAGCGGCCCGTTGCCCGCGCCGAACCCAGGGGCCGAGGCGATCGCCGCGCGCACATAGGCGCGTGCCCGCAGGACGGCCGCACGCAAGCTTAGCCTCTGCGCGAGGCCGGCGGCCACGGCGCTCGCCAGCGTGCAGCCGGTACCATGGGTGTGGCGCGAGGCGATACGCGGCGCGGCGAACTCCTCCACCCCGTCCTCGGTGGCGAGCAGATCGATCACCGCCTCGCCCGGAAGATGCCCGCCCTTCAGCAGCACGGCCGGAACCCCGAGCGTCAGCAACGCGGCGGCGGCGTGACGCATGGCGGGCAGGTCGGGGATCGTCATGCCGGCCAGCGCCTCGGCTTCCGGCAGGTTCGGGGTAAGGACGGCGGCCATGGGCAGCAGCCGCCGCTTCAACATCGTCACCGCATCGGCCGCCAGCAGCCGGGCGCCGCCCTTGGCGAACATCACCGGATCGACCACCAGCGGAACCCCCGCGCGCGCAGCCAACGTGTCACAGACCCGCTCGATGGCGGCGGCGCCGCCCAGCATCCCAGTCTTCATCGCATCGGCGCCGATGTCGTCCAGCACGGCCTCGATCTGCCACGCCAGGAAGTCCGGCGGCACCGGCAGGATGCCCTGCACGCCGAGCGTGTTCTGCGCCGTCAGCGCCGTGATCGCGGTCGCCGCGTAAGCGCCGAGCGCGGTGATCGTCTTCACGTCGGCCTGGATGCCGGCGCCGCCGCCGGAATCCGATCCGGCGACGACAAGCACCCGGCCGGAGAGCCGCGTCACGCGGCGTCGGCGCCCAGCGCGGCGCTTGCGGCGATGGCCTCGCATAGCTCGGCCACGACCTGGGCCACCAGCGCGTCGTCCTCGGCCTCGGCCATGACGCGAATAAGCGGCTCGGTGCCGCTCTCGCGGATCACCAGGCGGCCGATTCCGGCCAGCCGCGCCTCCGCATCGGCGACCGCCTCCTGCACGGGCGTGGCGCGCAGCGGGGAGGGGCCGGCGAACCGGACGTTTCGCAGAAGCTGCGGCAGGCGCGTGAACACGCGGCAGACCTCGCTCGCCGGGCGGTCCTGCTCGATCAGCACGGCGAGCACCTGAAGCGCCGCCACCAGACCGTCTCCGGTGGTGGCGAAGTCCGACAGGATCAGGTGGCCGGACTGCTCCCCGCCGACGTTGAGCCCCCGCTCGCGCATTCGCTCGACAACATAGCGATCGCCGACCTGGGTGCGGTCCAGCCCCAGGCCGAGCTGGCTCAAAAGCCGCTCCAGCCCCAGATTCGACATCACCGTGGCGGCGATCCCCTCGCCCCTCAGTCGGCCAGCGCCGTGCCAGGAACGGGCGATCAGCGCCAGGATCTGATCGCCGTCGACGAGTGCGCCGTGCTCATCGGAGATCAGAACACGGTCGGCGTCGCCGTCGAGCGCGATTCCGAGATGGGCGTGGTGCTTCAGCACCTGCGCGCACAGATATTCGGGCACGGTCGAGCCGCAGCCCTTGTTGATGTTGAATCCGTCGGGCGCTACGCCGACCGGGATGACCGTCGCTCCCAGTTCCCACAGCACTGTCGGCGCCACGCGGTAGGCCGCGCCGTGGGCGCAATCGACGACGATTTTCAGCCCGTTAAGCACCAGCCCGCGCGGGAACGTGGCCTTCGCGGCCTCGATGTAGCGGCCGGGCGCATCGTCGAGGCGCGCGGCGCGGCCAAGTTGGGCGGAGGGCGCGAGGCCGCCCGACAGGTCGGAGGTCATCAGCGCCTCGATCCTCCGCTCGGTCTCGTCGGAGAGCTTGAAGCCGTCCGGGCCGAACAGCTTGATGCCATTGTCCTCGAACGGGTTGTGCGAAGCCGAGATCATCACGCCCAGGTCGGCCCGCAGGCTGCGTGTCAGCATGGCGATCGCCGGGGTGGGCAGCGGTCCGACCAGCGTGACGTCCATGCCGGCGCCCACGAACCCCGCGGTCAGCGCCGGCTCGATCATGTAGCCCGAAAGGCGCGTATCCTTGCCGATCACCACGCGATGGCGGTGGCTGCCGCGGGTAAACATGAGCCCGGCCGCCTGGCCGAGCCGGAGCGCCGTCTCGGCCGTCATCGGGTCAATGTTCGCGGTGCCGCGGATGCCGTCGGTGCCGAAGAGCCGCCGGGCGTTGGTCATGACCACTCCAGGAACGTTGCAGACCGGGCACTGCCCTTACTCCGCCGCGGCCGGCCGATGGAAGCGAAACCTCATCGCGTCAGAGCGGCCCAGACCTTCAGTGCCTGGACCGTACCCGGAACGTCATGCACCCGCAGGATCACCGCGCCCTGCGAGAGCGCGAACAAGCCGGCGGCGAGCGAGCCGGGATCGCGCCGGCGGGCATCGGGCACGCCTGTGAGTTGGCCGATGAAGCCCTTCCGTGACGCACCGACCACGATCGGCAGGCGGAGGGTGGACAAAGCCGCCAAGCCGCGCAGCAGCGCAACCGAGTGCTCCGGCCGTTTGGCGAAGCCGAAGCCGGGATCGACGGCGAGCCGGGCGCGGGCAATGCCGGCGCGTTCGGCGGCGGCGATCCGGTTGGCAAGCTCCCGCGTGACCTCGGCGGGAACATCGGTGTAAGCGGCGAGGCGCGACATGCTCGCCGGATCGCCCCGCATGTGCATCAGCACGACCGCGCACGCCCGCCGCGCGAGCAGGGGCGCGGCAGCTTGGTCATGGGACAGCGCCGACACGTCATTGACGATCCGCGCGCCCGCATCCAGCGCCGCCGCCATCGTCGTCGCATTCCGCGTGTCTACCGAGACCAGCACGCCCGCCCGCACCAGCGCCTCGATCACCGGCAGGATACGGACCTGCTCCTCCTCGGCCGTGACGGGGGCCGCGCCGGGCCGGGTGCTCTCGCCCCCCACATCCACGATGTCGGCCCCGGCGTCGCGCATCGCGAGCCCGGCGGCGATGGCAACCGGCGCGTCCGGGTAGGCCCCCGGGTCGCTGAAACTGTCAGGCGTGAGATTCAGGATGCCCATCACGCGCGGGCGGTCGAGGGGAAGGCCGGCCCAGGGGGGGACGTGAACCCCCGCCGCGCGCATTACCCCGGCTGCGGTGCTGGCCCCAATCCGCCGGCGGGCGGCACCGGCGCCGGCCGGGCCGTGGTCGGTACCGAGGCGCGGCGGTTCTCCGGCGCCGGCTCGTCCACCACTTTCCGGATCACCGGCTCGCCGCGCAGGATCGTGCGGATCTCGTCGCCCGACAGCGTCTCGTGCTCCAGCAGCCCGCGCGCGAGGCGGTGCAGCTCCTCGATGTTCTCGGTCAGCACGCGCCGCGCCTTGGCGTAGGCGTGGTCGATCATCTCCTTGATCTCGGCGTCGATCTCGCGCGAGGTGGCCTCGGAGACGTTCTTGCTCTGCGTCACGGAGTGGCCGAGGAACACCTCCTGGCTGTTGTCGCCGTACGCGATCATGCCGAGCCGGTCGCTCATGCCCCATTCCGTGACCATCCGCCGCGACTGATCGGTCGCCATCTTGATGTCGCCGGCGGCGCCGTTGGAGACCTTGTCGGGGCCGAAGATGATCTCCTCGGCGGCCCGCCCGCCCATCGCCATCACCAGCTCGCTCAGCAGCTTCGACTTGCTCTTCGAGTAGCGATCGCCTTCCGGCAGGCTCATCACGAGGCCCAGCGCCCGGCCGCGCGGGATGATGGTGGCCTTGTGGACCGGATCGCATTCGGGCTCGTGCAGGGCGCAGAGCGCGTGGCCGGATTCGTGATAGGCGGTCATGCGCTTCTCGGCCTCGCTCATCACCAGGCTGCGGCGCTCGGTGCCCATCAGCACCTTGTCCTTCGCGGATTCGAACTCCCACATCGCGACCACGCGCTTGCCCATGCGAGCGGCCAGCAGCGCGGCCTCGTTCACCAGATTGGCGAGGTCGGCGCCCGAAAAGCCGGGCGTGCCGCGCGCGATCACCTTCGGATCGACGTCGGAGGCCAGCGGCACTTTGCGCATATGGACGCGAAGAATCTTCTCGCGCCCGTTCACGTCCGGGTTCGGCACGACGACCTGCCGGTCGAACCGGCCGGGGCGCAGCAGCGCGGGGTCGAGCACGTCGGGGCGGTTGGTCGCGGCGATCAGGATGACGCCCTCGTTGCTCTCGAAACCGTCCATCTCGACGAGCATCTGATTCAGCGTCTGCTCGCGTTCGTCGTTGCCGCCGCCGAGCCCGGCGCCGCGATGGCGCCCGACCGCGTCGATCTCGTCGATGAAGATGATGCAGGGCGCGTTCTTCTTGCCCTGCTCGAACATGTCGCGCACGCGCGACGCGCCGACGCCCACGAACATCTCCACGAAGTCGGAGCCGGAGATGGTGAAGAACGGCACGTTCGCCTCGCCGGCGATGGCGCGGGCAAGCAGCGTCTTGCCGGTTCCGGGCGGGCCGACCAGCAGCACGCCCTTGGGAATCTTGCCGCCGAGGCGCTGGAATTTCTGCGGGTCGCGCAGGAACTCCACGATCTCCTGCAACTCGCCCTTGGCCTCGTCGATGCCGGCCACGTCGTCGAAGGTGACCCGGCCCTGCTTTTCGGTGAGCAGCCGTGCGCGCGACTTGCCGAAGCCCATCGCCCGACCGCCGCCGGACTGCATCTGGCGCATAAAGAACACCCAGACGCCGATCAGCAGCAGCATCGGGAACCAGGACAACAAATAGTGAAGCAACGGATTCACGTCGGCGTCGCGTGGCTTGGCGATGACCCGCACGCCCTTGTCGGTTAGCCGATTGACCAGCGTCGGGTCCTCGGGCGTGTAGGTTTCGAACGTGCGGCCGTCGTTCAGTTGGCCTGAAATGGTGCGGCCCTGGATGACGACATCACGGACCTGCCCGCCATTCACCTGCGTGATGAAGTCGGAATAAGCTTCCTGCGTCGCCGAACTGTGGCTCGCGCCGGGCTGGAACAGATTGAACAGCACCACGAGCAGCAGGGCGATGATCACCCAGAGCGCAAGGTTCCGGCCGAAATTGCTCATGTGTCGCTCAGGTCTCCAAGGCCCGCCACGTGTTTTAGTATCATCCCGGGCCGGCGGTCGAGTGGGCGGCCGCTCCGGCGGCCATGCTGCCAGGATGGAGAACATAGGGTGCGCGCGAGGTTTTCGCACCCCCAATCCGCGGCTCAGGCGGCAACGCCTGCTGGGACGAAGGGCGCGGCGCCGGCCGGCCGCGCCGGGGCGAACAGGACGGGGAGGAGCGCGCAGGTCGCCGGATTCGGCCAGCTCAGATGCGGTACGGCAAGCAGACGGCCGTCATCCCACAGAGCGGGCAGCGTGCGGAGCACCGCTGAAGGCAGATCGGATGCCCCTCGCAGGGCGGCTGCTGCCGCTCCGAGCGCACCCATCACCGCCCCGGTCGGCGGACTTGCCCCGTCGGCGAGACGGAACCGCCCGTCCCAAAGGACCCCCGGCCGCGCCGGCACCGCCGGAGCCATCGCGACCGCCTCGCGCACCGCCAGCAGGCCAGAGCCCAGCCGACCGGCCGCGAGCAGCCGCACGCCGGCCAGGGTCGTCGGCCGCGGGGCGGCCGCAAGGGTGCGCAGGGCAGCGCCGGAAAGGGGGCGCGCGCTCCCTCCGACCGTTGCGATCAGGGCCTGCAGCGCGGTTGCGGGCATGGGCATCGCCGGCAGCAGCGCGAAGCCCTCGGGCCGCAGCATGACATGGCCGGCGAGAAAATCGGCCGCGTCCGCCTCCACGACCGCACGCCGCCTGCCGGTCGCGCGCGCTGCGGCGGCCAGCGCGGCCGTGGCAGGCCCGGTTCCGGCCCGATCGGCGCGGAGCGCGCGCAGCCGGGGCCGTAGCGCGCTGCGATCGGCGTTCGACGGGTCCTCGGCCCAACCCAGGCCCGCGGCCCGAAGCGTGGCGCGCAACCGCGATGGCGGCATGCCCAGCAGCGGACGAAGCAGGCGCAGCCCGGCTTCCTCGATCAGCGCGGCCATGCCGGCGAGCCCGGAGGGTCCGCTGGCCGACAGCGCGCGCATGATGACGGTCTCCGCCTGGTCGGCGGCGTGCTGGGCCAGCAGCAGGTGGACGATGCCCGCCTCGGCGCAGGCGTCGCGCAGCAAGGAATACCGCGCCGCCCGTGCGCGCGCGGCCATCGCGGAGCCGTGTCGGAGGCCCGCTGCGGGCAGCACGCGGGCTTCGATGGACCGCGCGGCGAGTTTGGCCCGCGCGTCTTTCGCCTCCCGGGCGGACTCCGCGCGCAGCCCGTGATCGACGATCAACCCGAGCACCGCCCCGCCAAGCGGCCGCGCCCACAAGTCGGCCAGCAGCACCAGGGCCAGGCTGTCCGCCCCCCCGGAGACGGCGACGGCCAACCGGGGATGCGGCTCGAAGGGACCGAGCGGGGCCATGAGCGCCGCGAAGGCAGCGGGCGCGACGATAAGCCCGACAGCTTGCTCAGGGAGAGGGGACACAGTGCCCGGGCACCGGGAAACGCCGGCGGGCGAGGCTACTTGCAGCCGGCACGCCGGCCGGCCTGTGCCGCCCGGTCGCGCACATCGGCACGCGGAGCGGGGAACTCGGAACGCAGCTTGGTCAGGGTGTCGCAGGCGGCCCGTTTTTCGTTGATGGCGACGAGGGCGTCGGCGAGGCCAAGCAACGCGTCCTGAGCGTGAGCTCCCTTCTTCTGGCGATTGTAGGTATCGTCGAAGGCGATGGCGGCTTGGGAGTACTGCTTCTGGCCGAGCAGCGCCTGCGCGAGCAGGAACTGCGCGTCGTAGGCGCGGGGCGAGGCGCGATTGGCCAGCACGCCGTGGGCATCCTGCTCGGCGGCGGCATAATCGTGCCGCGCGAGCGCGGCGTCGCCCTCCTGCAACGCGAATTCAGGCGTGCCACGGGCAGGCGCCGGGGTCCCCGCCTGACGCGGCGGCGTCACCAGCGATGCGGGCGGCGGACCGGGCGGGGGGGCCGTCGGGACGGCGGCGCTCGGCGGGGCAGCGTGTTGTGGGTTCTGCACCTGGAACTGCAAGTCGTCGAGCCGCTTGCCGAGCTGGGCCGTCTGTTGCTGGATTTGGTTGTTCAGCTCCTCCACCCGCCCGCGCAATTCACGCACCGCCCCCTCCAGCGCATCCACCCGGGTCAGCAGCCGCGTGACGATGTCGCTGTTGGCGGTCGAGGACGCCGGCGGATAGCCACCCGGGGCCGGGTAGGCAGGATAGCCGCCGCCCGCATTTCTTTGCGAAAGAACCTGGATCTCGCGTTGCAGTTCGAGGATCTGGTTCTGCAAGGCAATTCCCTCGCGCGTCTCCATCTGCGCCGCCGCCGGGCCCGCCCCACCCACGCCTACCAACAGCCCGAGGCAGACCGCCCCGGCCCAGACCGCGCGCATCGTCATGCGAGTTCTCCTGGCTCGGGCGGGTGTTCTACGCCATGCGTCGCGCCGCCGAAACCGGGACTCCGGCCCGGCGGGCCGACCCGGGCCAGGCGGCTCGGAGCCGAAGGTTCAGCGGACAGAGGTGGTGGCGTTGCGGTTCTGCGCCCAGGCCTGCTCGTTGTCGCCGAGCGCCGTCGGACGGTCCTTGCCGAAGCTGATCGTATCGATGCGCGCCGGGTTCACGCCGCGCGCCACGAGGTAGTCGCGCGCGGCGTTGGCGCGGCGCTGGCCAAGGGCGAGGTTGTATTCCTCGGTCCCGCGGTCGTCGGTGTTGCCGGCTTCTTGCACCTGAACTTGCGGATATTTCTGCAACCACCCGCCTTGTCGGTCGAGCGTGCCCTGATCCTCCGGCGTCAGCTTCGAGCTGTCGAACGCGTAGAACACGCGATCACCGACGTTGGCCTCCAGATCCTGCTGGCTGCCCGGGATCGCGCCCGCCGCGTTCGTCCCCGCGCCGGCACCATTGACGGCGCCGGTCGTGGCCGTTTCGGGCGTTCTGGAGCAGGCCGCCAGCAGGGCGATGATGGCGACGGTGCCGGCGAATTTCATCTTCATGGTTCTGTTTGTTCCTGAAGGGGATGACCCGAATGAGAGGAGGCACGACCGAGCCTGGAACGTTCCTCATGCGTGACCGCTTAGCCCGCGCGTGCGCGGCGGGTCAAGGTTGATGTCGCATTGCAAGGCAGGCTGTCACCCGCAGACCACGCCTCAGGCGGCGACACGCGCGTGTGCGCCGGTGACGGCGGAAGCATCCTTCTTCACCATATCTGCGGCCTTCTCGGCGATCATGATGACGGCGGCGTTGGTGTTGCCCGACACCATCGTGGGCATGATCGCGGCGTCGGCCACGCGCAGCCCGTCGATGCCATGCACGCGCAGCCGGTCATCGACCACCGCCATTTTGTCCTGCCCCATCTTGCAGGTGCCCACTACATGGTACGTGGTCTGCCCGTTGGCGCGCGCGAATTCCAGCCACTCGGCGTCGGACTGCACCTTCTCGCCGGGGTTCATCTCGAAGGCGCGGTACTTGTCCATCACCTTGTTCCCGATGATGCGCCGGCCGAGCTTCATCCCATCGATCAGCACCCGCCGGTCCATCTCCTCGGCCAGGAAGTTCGGCCGGATCGCCGGCTTTGCCTGGGGATCGGGCGAGCGGGCGTGGATGGAGCCCTTCGAATTCCGGCCGGCACTGATAGACCGTCAGCGTCATCCCCGGCTCGCGCTCCAGGATCCGGGTCGCCGCGCTGCCGTAGCTCGCGTGGGCGAAGTGATATTGCACATCCGGCACCTCCAGTTCGGGCCGCGTCTTGATGAAGCCGTAGGCGATGCCGGCGGTGTAGGTCAGGATGCCGCGTCGCAGGACGAAGTACTTGACGATCTCCCGCGCGAACCGGACGCCGCGCGTGTGCTCGTTCAACGTAACCGGCAGCTTGACCCGCCAGTTCATGCGTGGCGCGTAGTGGTCGCGGTAGTTCTCGCCGACGCCGGGCAATGCATGGCGCACCTCGATGCCAAGCGAGGCCAGCAGTGCCGGATCGCCGATGCCCGACAATTCCAGGATCTGCGGCGACTTAACCGACCCCGCCGAGAGGATCACCTCCGCCCCGCAGCGCGCCTCGCGCGGCTGGCCATGCTGGACATAGCGCACGCCCACCGCGCGCCGTCCGTCCAGGATCACCGCGGTCGCGTACGCATCGGTCTCGATGCGCAGATTGGGTCGCTTGGCGGTGGCGATATCAAGGAACGCCCGCGCGGTCGACCAGCGCCGGCCGTTCTTCTGCGTCACCTGGAAATACCCGAAGCCTTCCTGCTCGCCGTTGTTGTAGTCGCGGTTGCGCGGCCAGCCCTCGTTCACGGCGGCGGCGATGAAGGCGTCGCACACCTCGTTGTTCTCGCGCATGGAAGCGACGTTCAGCTTGCCGTTCCGCCCGCGCGCCGGGTGTTCCTCGCCCTCGAAATGCTCGGACTTGCGGAAATAGGGCAGCACGGATTCATAGGACCAACCCCGGTTGCCAAACTGCGCCCAGGTGTCGTAGTCGAGATGGTTACCGCGAACATACAGCATCCCGTTGATGGAGCTGGAGCCGCCGAGGGTGCGCCCGCGCGGGATCGGGATCGAGCGGTTGCTGACGTTCGCCTCGGGCTCGGTGGCGAAGTTCCAGTTCAGCTCCGGATGGTTGAGCAGCTTGGTGAAGCCTACGGGGACGTTGATCCAGAAGTTCTTGTCGCGCGGCCCGGCCTCCAGCAGCAGGACACGGGTACGCTGATCCTCGGTCAGCCGGTGCGCCAGCACGCAGCCAGCCGAGCCGGCGCCGACGATGATGTAGTCGTATTCGGACATTCGCTCGTTCCCTCCCCCGCGCGACATCCTAGAGCCGCGACCAGGTCCCGGGAAAGCGGCGTGGTTTTTGAAATTGTCTTGTTTCTATTAAATGCTCGAAATCAATCCACTCCCGTTATGCCGGGCTTGGCCCGGGCACCCACGTCTTTACTCGTGGCCCGAAGAAGACGTGGGTGGCCGGCCTCGCCGGCCATGACGATGAAGGTAATGCTGGCACGAGGCGACCGAGCACCGCTGATCTTCGGTGATTGCCGCGCCCCGTCGGCTCAGGCGAGCAGCGCGCGCGCCTCCTCCCAGACCCGGCGCGCGACCTCGCCGGCCGGCTCGGCGCGCGCGAGCGCGGCGGACTGGCCCGCCCAGGCCTGCATCCGCTGCACGTCGCCCGCCGTCCGCGCCGCCTCGCGCATCGGCCCGGTCAGGCCGCGCTGCACCGGATACGGCGCGGGGGCGGGGGCACCGGGCGCGGCGGCGGCGCGGGCGTAGTCCGTGGCGATGGCCCGGCCCGCGCGGCCGCTGAAGGCGCGGGTCAGCATGGTGTCCTCCGGCCGGGCGCGGCCGAGCGCCTCGGCCCAGGCCGGATGCAGGCCGGCTTCCGGACAACGCAGGAAGCCGGTGCCCATCTGCGCGGCGCTGGCACCGAGCGCGAGGGCGGCGGCCACGCCCCGCCCGTCGGCGATGCCCCCCGTCGCCACCACGGGCGCACGCACGGCATCCGCCACCGCCGGAAGGAGCGAGAACAGCCCGACGGCCCGGCGCTCCGCATCGCCCGCCCAGAAGGCGCCGCGATGGCCGCCCGCCTCGGCGCCCTGCGCCACAATCACGTTCGCTCCCGCCGCTTCCGCCGCCTCCGCCTCGGCCACCGTGGTGACGGTGGCGAACCAGGCGATCCCACGCGCCTTCAGGGCGGCGACGAACTCGGGCGGGTAGAGCCCCATGATCGAGGACACCGCCGCCGGCCCGGCTTCCAGCAGCGCGGCGCATTGGGCGGCGAAGTCGGGCAAGCCCGCGTCGCCCGCGCTCGCCGGCACGGCGGGACCGAAGCCGCCGAGGAAATCGCGCACCCGCGCTTCCCGCTCCGCGTCGCGCGCGGGCGGCGGGTCGGGAATCCAAAGATTGAGCTGCACCGCGCCGTTGCTGGCGGCGCGGAACGTGCCGATCCAGGCGGCGATCGCATCGGGCTGCATCATCAACGCACCGCCGCCGCCCATGCCGCCGGCGTTGGCGACCGCGGCGGCGAGCGCCGGCGGGCAGGCGCCGGCCATCGGCGCGAGCAGGATGGGGATGCGCAGCCCGAAGCGGTCGCAGAAAGCCTGGGCGCGCGCCAGCGAGGCCATGGACTGGGTCATGCTGATCCTCCGGCCACTATCTCGCCGCGAGTTCTGGTCAGGGCAAGACGGCGCGCCACCAAACGCGGACGATACGCTTGTCAGGAGCGGCCAGCTCGGGCTCGGGACCGAGCCGGGTCGCTGAGCGCGGGCCGCGCCTTACTCAAGCCGCCCCGCGCCGCGCCTCCAGCCGCGTCTCGGCGAGATGGTCGAATCGGCGTCGGAACGTCCCCAGTCCGGAGGTCTGCGAGCGCAACTCGATGATGAGGTCGTGCAGCTCCGCCTCGGGCACCAGCGCCTCCACGTCGTCCCAGCCCGGCCAATCCGGGCGCTCGGCGTAGCCGAGGATCTGGCCCCGCCTGCCGCTCAGCAGGCGCTGGGCGCGGGCGGTGAACTCGTTGGGCACGCTGATCGTCACATGGTCGATCGGCTCCAGCATCACCGGGTCGGCGCCGGCGAGGCCCTCGCGCATGGCGATCGCGGTCGCCGTCTTGAACGCCATGTCGGAGCTGTCCACCGAGTGGAACTTTCCGTCGGTCAGCGTCACCGAGATATCGACCACGGGGTAGCCGAACGGCCCCTTGCGCGCGGCCTCCTCGGCGCCCTCGCCGACGGCGGGGATGAAGTTGCGCGGCACCGAACCGCCCACGACCTTGTCGATGAAGGCGAAGCCGGCGCCGCGCTCGCGCGGGGCGATGTCGATCTCCACGTCGGCGAACTGGCCGTGCCCGCCGGTCTGGCGCTTCAGCCGCCCGTGCTGATGCACCGCGCGGCGGATCGTCTCCTTGTAGGCGACCTGCGGGCGCTGCGTCGTCAGCTTCAGGCCGTAGTTGCGCGCCAGCCGCTCGATCGCCGTGTTGAGGTGGATCTCGCCCTGGCCGCGCAGCACCGTCTCGTTCGTGTCGCGCCCGTGCTCCACGCTGAGAGTCGGGTCCTCCTCGACGAGCTTGTTGAGCGCGCCCGACAGCTTCACGTCGTCCTTGCGATCGACCGTCGCGATGGCAAGCGCATAGACGGGCGCCGCGGTCTCGGGGAAGGGCAGGGGCTCCAGCCCGCTCGCTCCGGGCGACACGGCCGCGCCCGTCGGCACGCCATCGAGCCGGCCAAGCGCGACCACGTCGCCCGCCTCCGCCTCGGGCGCCTTGACCAGCTCGCCGCCGTGAACGTGGTAGACGCCGCCCAACCGCGTGCCGCCCAAGGTGACGCCGTCCTTGATCGTGCCGCGCCAGATTCGCGCGTAGGAGAGCTTGCCCGTGTGGCCGGCGTGGACGGTCTTGAACACCTGCGCGAGCGGCGGCCCGTCGGCCGGGATGGCGCGTCGCGCGGCGGTTTCGGCGGCGAACGGGGCGTCGTGGCGCAACGCCTTCCACAGCCGGCGCACGCCGCCGGCGCTTTCGGCCGCGCCCAGCATCACCTCGATCACGTTGCCATCCGCCAGATCCTTGCGGAGATCGCGATAGATCTCGTCGGAGCTGGGCTGCACGTCCTCCAGCACCTTTTCGAGCAAGGCGTCGTCGTGATCGGCCAGCACCTCGACCAGCTTCGACTTGGCCTCCGCCTCCACCTCGCGCATCTCCGAGGGGATCTGGACCAGCTCGGAGGCCTGTCCCTTGCGATAGCGATAGGCGCGATCGCTGATCACGTCGATGTAGCCGGCGACCTTCTTGCCCCCCTGGCCCTCCTCGGTGATCGGCACATGGCGCAGCACCAGCGGGCAACGCGCGTAGGCCTGCAACGCGGCCAGCGTGTCGGCGAGGCTGCCGTCGAGCGTGTCGATGCGGTTGATGAAGACGATATGCGGGACGCCCTGCTCGGCCAGCCGCTTCAGGAGCGGGGCGGCCGCCATCGCGCGGGCCGGAAGCGGGTCGCACACCAGCACGGCGATGTCGGCGACCGTGAGCGCGGCTTCCGTCTCCAGCGCGAACTCCACCGAGCCGGGGCAGTCGATCACCGACCAGTTATCGCCGAGATAGGCGCAGTGGCCGACGCGAAGCTCGGTGGTCGAGGGGCGGTTGCGCGGGTCGGCGGGGCGCTTCACCGGGCTGCCCGCGACCTCCATCAGCGCGTCGAACAACGTGGACTTGCCGCCGCCGTACGGCCCCACCAGGGCCACCGAGCGGGGACTTCTGCCGTCTTGGGTTCCGGACATTGGGCGCCTCCCTGCGCGTTCGGCGCGGGTGCCGGCGGGCACCGGCGCCCGAGCATCGGGGTGCTATCGGAGGCCGCGCCGGCGAGAACCGCAAATAACGGGAACGTGAGGACGCGGAAGCGGGCGGGATCGAAATCTTGGTCTCTCCACCCTAACCCTTCTGCTTCTCCTGGTACCAATTTTTGGTATAAGGGAGGAGGCGTGGATCGGAGGACGCATGAGTAAGAACACGTCCATTTCGCTGGGCGAGCATTTCAGCAACTTCGTGGGCCGGCAGCTTGCGGACGGTCGGTATGGTTCAGCGAGCGAGGTAGTCCGCGCGGGATTGCGGCTCCTGGAGGAGCATGAAATCAAGCTGGAAGCCTTGCGGACCGCGCTCATCGAGGGCGAGCGGAGCGGGCCTTCGACGCCGTTCGACTTCGACGACTTCCTGGTGGAGAAGCGCGGCACGCGGCCGGGATGACGGGCTACGTTCTATCTCCCGCCGCCCGAGCCGACCTCGGACAGATTTGGGACTACAGCGCCCGCACATGGGGCGAGGAGCAAGCCGATCGCTACGTGCTGGGTGTCCGCGATGCCTGCGCCGCACTGGCAGACGGCAGCAAGCGGGGCCGTCCCATCGATGCGATCCGGCCGGGGTATCGCAAGCTGGCCGTTGCCTCGCATGTCCTGTTCTACCGCATCACGGAGGCTGGGCTGGGCGACGTGGTTCGCATCCTCCATCAACGGATGGATGTGGCCGCGCATCTGTAGGCCGGGGCAAGGCGGCGCGCTCCTGCTAGCCGAACAGCATTCTGGCGAGCGGGGCGGCAATAACCCAATCGGACGAGCGCTGGCCATTCGTGTTCGGACCTGGGGATACCTTCGACTTTGGAATCCATACTGGTCGAGAATACGGCCTTTATCGAAAGCTGACCGTCCTGGATGAGGCCGTTGGGCTTGGTGTGGTCATCCATATGGATGAGGATGGTGATCGGTCCGCCTACACGGTGCGTCAAGTATCGCCAGTCGTCTAAGCGCGGTTTGACAGAGTTACTCAGGCGCGCAGCGACAGGGCGAGGGGGGCGCGGACCGCGGGCGGGGGTGCCGTGCCGCGCGCGCCGTAGGGCGAGGGGCTCGCACCCAGCGCGCGCGGCACGGCCCGCGCGACGACGGCGAGCACACGGCCCTGCACGGCAATCCCGCGCTCGAGCAGTCGGCGGTTCTCGGCGGCGGCGGCCTCCAACCGACGCGCGAGCGCCAGGAGATCGCGCGCGCCGGTCCCGATGTCGTCATTCCCGCGAAAGCGGGAATCCAGGGCGGAGGGCACGGAAGTTGGTGCGCGTGGGCCTGGATGCCCGCTTTCCCGGGCATGACGGGATGGGTCGGCGATCGGCACGGTATCGGCGGCGCGCGCCTGCTCCCAGGCGCGCGCGAAGGCGGAAGCGGCGTCCTGCTTCTCGGCCAGCATGGAAGCGGCGCGCGACAGGTCGAGCGCGGCCAGAGCCGCGTTCTCGCGCGCCAGCACGTCGGCGAGCCGTCCCATGGAATCGATCAAGGTCGTGCTCACCGCCTTGCCTCCTGTCCTGCTTCCTGCGCCTGCATCAGCGCGCGGTACACGGCATCGGCCAGGCCGAGGCCGCCGTGCTGGGCCATCTGCTTGCCGATCGCCTGCACGAGCATCGGACGCCACGCGGCTTCCGCGTCGCCGCCGCCAAAGAGGCCGTGCGCGCCGTCCACCGTGTCGAACATCGGCGAAAGCATCTCGCCGATCGCCATCGCCTCGAACTCGGTCGCGGCCTGGCGCATCCGCTGGGGGTCCCCCGGTGGTCCGGACGCCGCGGCCAGGCCGGCGAGCGCGGGGGAGGCGAATGGGGCCGGGCCGCGCATCAGCGCACCTCGAGGTCGGCTTGCAGGGCACCGGCCGCCTTGACCGACTGCAAGATGGTGATGAGGTCGCGCGGACCGATGCCGAGCGCGTTGAGGCTCTGCACCAGGTCGCGCAGGCTGACGCTGCCCGGCACGATGCCGAGGCGGTTGTTGTGCTGGTCGTCAATCTGCACCCGCGTGCGCGGCACCACCACGGTCTGCCCGTTCGAGAACGGGGCTGGCTGGCTGACCTCCGGCGTCTCGGTCACGCGCACCGTCAGGTTGCCCTGAGCGATCGCGACGGTGCTGACCCGCACATTGGCGCCCATCACCACGGTGCCGCTCGCCTCGTCGATGACCACCACGGCCGGGCTGTCGGGCTGGATCCGCAGGTCCTCCAGGTCGGCGAGGGTGGCGATCGGATCGCGGCCGGCCAGATCGACGCGCACGGTGCGCGGGTCGGTGGCGTGCGCGATCGGACCCTCGACGGCATTGATCGCCGCGGCGATGCGCCGCGCCGTGGTCAGGTCGGGGTTGCGAAGGCCGAGCCACACGCCGGTGCTCTTGTCGAGCCGGAATGGCGTCTCCTTTTCGACCGTGGCGCCGTTGGAAATGCGTCCCGAGGTCGGCACGCCGCGCGTGACGGACGCGGCGGCGCCGCGCGCGGCGATCGCGCCGGTGGCCACGGCCCCTTGCGCCACCGCGTACACGTCCCCGTCGGCAGCCAGCAGCGGCGTGACCAGGAGCGTGCCGCCCGAAATGTTGGTCGCATCGCCCAGCGCGGAGACCGCGATGTCAATGCGGCTGCCGCTGCGGGCGAAGGCGGGCAGGTCGGCCGTGACCATGACGGCCGCGACGTTCTTGGTCTCCAGCTTGGCCGCCTGATCGGCGGTGTTGACGCCCAGCCGCTCCAGCATCCCGATCAGCGATTGTCGAGTGAATACCGCATTATCAAGCTTGTCGCCGGTGTTATTCAGCCCGACGACCAGCCCGTATCCAATGAGCTGATTGGGCCGCACCCCTTCGATATCAGCGATGTCCTTGATGCGGACCTGCCCCGCGGCGGCCAGCGGGTTCAGCGCCAGCACGACAGGGATCAGGAAAAGCAGGCGCGATGCGCGCAAGGGCGGGGCTCCCGGTAAAGGCATCGTAACGTTTTGCCGCCACTCTGCCAGGGTTGGTCGTTTTGGTCGCAAGCTCCATGCCAGCTCTCGCGGGCACGGACAGGGCGGGGCGGGCGGAGGCCGACGCGGATGCCGACCCGGCAGAAGCTACCGGGCGGCGAAAGGAGCCGGGTGGATGATGGATGTGGGAGGCGTGGAGCGGGCGACGGCGGCGGGGCTGACAGCGCGCCCGCGCGCCGGCTTGCCCTTGTCGGGGTTCGCCATGCCCGGCGCGGCGTTGCCCGCATCGACCGTCTCATCCGGCCAGCCGCCGCAGGCGGCGGCTGCACTGGCCGGGCTGCTCGTCTTGCAGGAAGCCGATACCGAGGCACCGCGCAACCGGGCGGCGCGCCGGCGGGGGCAGGACATCCTGGCGGCCCTGGCCGCGCTGCAACGCGCCCTGCTGGCAGGCGGCGGTTCGGACGACGTTATGGCACGGCTCGCGGCCTTGACCGCCGACCTGCCCCCGGCGTTGGACCTCGGCCTTGATCGGATTCTGAGGGCGATCACGCTGCGGGCGAGGGTGGAGCTCGCCCGTCGGCAACCCGATACGAGTGCGGCACGGTCCGCCGAGGAGACGCCGACGTGACATCCGAAAAAGAGGTTCCCGGCCAACGGGCCAACCCTTGTTAATCAGCCTTGGCGGGCGCAGGCGGCGCAGCTATAAGCCGCGCCATTCCGGTCCTCGCGAGGACGGTTCGGCAACGGAAGACAGGATCGATTTCACATGATGGTGACTCTTCCGCCGGACTACCTGCCCAGCGAGGAAGAAGAATTCATGAACGCGATCCAGGCCGAATACTTTCGCCAGAAGCTGCTGCGCTGGCGCACCGGTCTGCTGCGGGAAGCCGACGGGACGTTGATGAGCCTGTCGCAAGGGGGCATCCACGAGGCGGACATCACGGATCGGGCGAGCGTCGAGACCGACCGCGCGCTTGAACTCCGTACCCGCGACCGAGCCCGCAAGCTGATTGCCAAGATCGATCAAGCGCTCCAGCGTATCGAAAGCGGCACATACGGGTACTGCGAGGAGAGCGGAGAGCCGATCGGCCTGAAGCGCCTGGAGGCACGTCCGATCGCCACCCTGTCGATCGAGGCGCAGGAGCGCCACGAGCGGATGGAACGCGTCCACCGCGACGACTAAGGCGGTCCGTGCTCGTCACGCAGCTGTGGCGTTCCGGCTGGTTGACGATCCCCGGCCGGGCTGGGACAGACGCGCATGACCCCCGGCTTCCTGCGGATCGCGATCGCTTGGCTGCTGGTGCTGCTCACAGTCTGGGTGGTCGAGCCGTACATCGTCGATGCGTGGTGGGCCGCGACGCTGCCGCGAACCGTGACGCCGCGAAGCTCGCTCGGCGGGGCGGAACGCACGGCGATCGACGTCTTCCGTTTGGCCTCGCCTTCGGTCGTGCACGTCTATGCGCGGGCCGGCGCCCCCGTGATGGAGGCGAATGGCGAGTTCGTGCTGCAAACCGGGTCGGGCGTCGTCTGGGACGATGCGGGCGACGTGGTCACGAATAACCACGTGATCCTCGGGGGGACCGCGTTCGGGGTGCGGCTGACCGGTGGTGAGCTGGTCCGCGCGCGCCTGATCGGTTCGGCACCGGCCTACGATCTCGCGGTGTTGCGCCTGCAGCGCCCTCGTGCTCCGCTTCGGCCGCTGCCGATCGGCAGCTCGAAGGGGCTTCTGGTGGGTCAGTCGGTGTTCGCGATCGGCAACCCGTACGGGCTGGACCAGACCCTCACCTCCGGCCTGATCAGCGCGCTGCACCGGCGCCTGCCGGAGAGCACCCAGACCGAGATCGCCGACGTGATCCAGACCGACGCGCCGATCAATCCGGGCAATTCCGGCGGCCCGCTCCTCGATTCGGCCGGTCATATGATCGGGCTGAATACCGCGATCCTGTCCCGCTCGGGCGCCTCGGCCGGCATCGGCTTCGCGATCCCGGTGGACACGGTCAACCGCGTGGTGCCGCGCATCATCAGCACCGGCAGCGCGCCGACGCCCGGCATCGGCATCGTCTCGGCCAATCCGGCGCTCGCGACGCAGCTCGGACTGTCCGGGGTGATCGTGTTGCGCGTGGTGCCCGGCACGCCAGCCGCGCGCGCCGGCCTGCAAGGCGTTGACCTGAGCACGGGCGCGATCGGCGACGTCATAACGGCGGTGAATGGCCAAGAGGTCCATACGGTCGCGCAGCTGAGCGGGCGACTTGACGCGGTGGGCATCGGCAACGAAGCGACGCTGACGGTCGAGCGAGATGGTCAGACCCGGAGCGTGAAGGTGTCCGTCGCCGATGTGTCGCCGGAGGCGATAAGCGGGACGGGGCGTTAGGACACGGGAGAGCAGGAAATGGCACGCTTCGCGGGCAAGGTGGCGTTGGTGACGGGCGCCGGCAGTGGGATCGGGCGGGAAATCGCGCGCGCGTTCGCCCGCGAGGGGGCGCACGCCGTCATCGCCGACCTCGATGCCGCGACGGCGGAAACGGTGGCCCGCGAGATCACCGACTCGGGGGGTTCGGCCTTGGGAGTGACGATGGACGTGACGAGCGAGGGCGCGGTCGAGGCCGGCGCCGCCGAGGCGGTGCGGCGGTTCGGGGGCGTGGATGTGCTGGTGAGCAACGCTGGCATCCAGATCGTGGCGCCGGTGGACGAGTTCGCCTTCGCCGACTGGCGCCGGCTGCTGGCGGTGCATCTCGACGGTGCCTTCCTGACCACGCGCGCGTGCCTGCGCCACATGTACGCGTGCGGCACCGGAGGCGCGATCGTCTATATCGGCTCGGTGCATTCCAAGGAGGCCTCGCGCCTGAAGGCGCCGTACGTGACCGCCAAGCACGGATTGCTGGGCCTCGCGCGGGTCGTCGCGAAGGAGGGCGCGTCGCGCAACGTGCGCGCGAACGTCGTCTGCCCGGGCTATGTCCGCACGCCGCTCGTGGAGCGGCAGATCCCCGAGCAGGCGACCACGCTCGGCCTGACCGAGGCGCAGGTGGTGCGCGACGTCATGTTGCGCGACACGGTGGACGGGGAGTTCACGACGACGGCGGACGTGGCCGAGGCGGTGCTGTGGCTCGCCGCCTTCCCCAGCAACGCGCTGACCGGGCAGTCGCTGAACGTGAGCCACGGCTGGTCGATGACCTGAGCGTGGCGAGGTTCCGGCTCGGCCGCGCGGTCGGCACGAAGCCGTCGCAGATGCAGAGGCTGTGGAGAACGCCCCCGGACCCCTCCCTTGTGGGAGGGATCCGGGGGCGGGCGAGGGAAGTCTGGTATCAGCTTGCGATTGAGACCTGCTCCGCGATCGCCTCGACCCGCTGCGCGAGCTTGGCGCGAACCGCGTCGAGTTCCGGCCCGATGACCTTCAGCTCCGCGCAGGCCTGCCCATCCCAGGCCCAGCGCGCGAAATCCGGGTGCAGCACGATCGCGCCCGCGGCATTCTCGAACGTCGCGCGGTCGCCGGTGTCGAGGTAGCTCTCAGCCGGCAACCCTTCGGCGAGCAGGATGTCGTGGCGCTCAAGCTCGACGTGGAAGTACTCCACGCTGGCCGCGTGTTCCTGCGTGACGGTGCTGCCGTTGACCAGGAACCGCGCCGGGATCAGCACGCCCTCGTCGAAGATCGCATGCTGGGGGGAGACGCGAAGGTCGCGCTCCGGCACGCCGGGGGCGAAGGCGCCGGCCCGGATGCGGATGGGCCAGACCTTGTGCGGTTCGGGGTGGCGACGGCAATCGACGCGCCGGCGGCCGATCCAGGTGATGCGCTGGCTCTCGCCGCGCGCCGTCACCACGCCGTCGCCGGCCGTCAGGTTCTCGACCGCGACCGGGCCGGTCGATGTGGCGATTCGGGTGCCGCGGGCGAAGCAGACGACCCCGAGCGTCAGTTCGGCATAGCCGGGCAGCGACGAGGTGGCCGGGGAGACAGCATAGCTGCCGCCTTGCAGGATAAAGCTCTCGGTAGTCCCGCCCTCGCTGACGACCAACGTCCCGCCGCTGTTGATGGTGGCGCCGCTGATCGTCTGCCCCTGGAGGAACAGGTCAAGCGTATCGCCCGCTCCGATAACGAGGGGGCCCGCGAAAGTGGCCGGTTGGTCCAGCTCCAGGGTTGCGGTACCCAATATGGTGCCGTGGCTGTTGTCGATATGGAGCAACTGCGAGGTGGGGGCATTCAGCTCCAGGGTGGAGCCAGCCAAAATGTCGATCGTCCCCGGACCGGCGATCGTGGAGGCATTCACGATCATCGCGCCGAGCGCAAAATCATTGCCGTCGGCGCGAACCGTTCCCGCGTTGATAATCGGACCGTTGAAGGTGCCGCCGCCGCCCATCTCGACGCCTGATCCGATGGAAAAGCCGCCGGTGGCCGTGATTGTCGATCCGGCAACGCTCACCAGGTTGTAGCCATTAACCACCGAGATCGTGCCGGTTGCGGTTAGATTACCCGCACCAGTGCCGCCAAAATCTCCGGTGGCGCCGACAAACAGATTTTCTGAGTCGATCGCGACGTTCGCGACGGTATAAGAGCCGCCGCTCAGGATGACGTTCGCGGCAGCAGTTCCGCCCGGCAGCACCGCGGTGTCAGCGCCGGTAGGCACCATCCCGCCGGACCAGTTCGTGCCCGTGTTCCAGTCGGCACCGCCCGCCGCGAACGTTCCGGCGGTCGCCACGCCGGTCCCGACGAAGGTGATGTTCGCCATGCAATGCGATCCTTTCGAGCTTTCCGCGCGAGCCGGCTCGGATTTTATTTTCCATTCGAGATTAATCCGAGGAATGGAGTCGAATCGAGTGACAAAGGCGTTAAGTTGAGAGGGAATGCCCCAACGTGATTGGCCCCACCCTCACGCCTCCAGCGCCTCCTGCGCCGCGAGCCATGCCGCCTCGGCCGCAGCCGCCTCGCGCGCGATCGCGGCGAGGCGGGCGTTGACGGCGGCGATGTCGGCGCCGCGTCCGGGGGCATAGAGGCGCGGGTCGGCGAGCGCGCGTTCGACCGCCGCGCGTTCCGCCGCCAGCCGATCGAGCCTCACCTCGGCCTCGCGCGCCTGCCGCCGCAGGGGCGCGAGTGCCGCGCGGGCCTCGGCCCTGCCGCGCCGCTCCTCCCGCCGCCCGCCGCCCGCATCCGCTTTCGCCGGCCGGGCGCGCTCGACGAGCAGGGCGCGGTAATCGTCCAAATCCCCCTCGAAGGGGCGGGCGGTGCCGTCGGCGACCAGCCACAGCCGGTCGGCCACCAGCTCGACCAGATGCGGGTCGTGCGTGATGAGCAGGACCGCGCCCTGGAAGTCGGCCACCGCCTTCACCAAAGCCTCGCGCGCGTCGATGTCGAGGTGGTTGGTCGGCTCGTCCAGGATGAGCAATTGCGGCGCGTCCCGCGTCGCGAGGGCGAGCAGCAGGCGCGCCTTCTCGCCGCCCGACAGACTGGCCGCCGGCGTCTCCGCCCGGTCCGCGTCCAGGCCGAAGCGCGCGAGCTGGGCGCGGAGCTGCGTCGCTGTCCCGCGCGGCAGCACGCGGGCGAGGTGGGCGAGGGGGGAATCGGCCTCGACCAGCTCCTCCATCTGGTGCTGGGCGAAGTAGCCGACGCGCAGCTTCGGGCCGCGCCGCATCTCGCCCGCAAGCGGGTCCAGCCGGCCCGCGAGCAGCCGGGCAAGCGTGGACTTGCCGTTGCCGTTCGCGCCGAGCAGCGCGATCCGACCGTCCATATCGACCGTGAGCGACAGATCGCGCAGCACCGGCGCGCCGCCATAGCCGACGGCGACACGCTCCAGCGCCACGATCGGCGGCGCGATGCGCGCGGGCTCGGGGAAGGCGAAGCGGGTCGGCGCGTCCTCGATCACCGTCTCGATCACCGGCAGCCGGGCGAGCGCCTTCAGGCGGGACTGCGCCTGCCGCGCCTTGCTCGCCTTGTAGCGGAAGCGATCGACGAATTTCTGAATGTGGGCGCGCTCGGCGGCGATCCGCTCGGCGGCGCTCGCCTGCTGGGCAGCCCGCTCCGTGCGGATGCGGATGAACTCCTCGAAGCCGCCCGGCGTCAGCGTGATCTTTCCGCGATCGAGATGCGCGATGGCCTGCACCGCGCGATCAAGCAGGCCGCGATCGTGCGAGACGATCAGCGCAGCGCCGGGGAAGCGCGAAAGCCACGTCTCCAGCCAGAGCGTCGCCTCCAGGTCGAGGTGGTTGGTCGGCTCGTCGAGCAGCAGGAGGTCGGGGGCGGCGAACAGGGCTGTGGCCAGCGCCACGCGCATCCGCCAGCCGCCGGAGAAGCCCGACACCGGCCGACCCTGCGCCGCCTCGTCGAAGCCGAGGCCCGCCAGGATCGCGGCGGCGCGGGCGGGCGCGGCGTCGGCGCCGATGGCGCGCAGCCGTTCGTGGATCTCGGCCAGCCGCTCGGGCGCGGCGGTGTCGGCCTCGTCCAGCAGGGCGAGCCGCTCGGGGTCGCCGCGCAGCACGGTCGCGAGCAGGCTCTCCTCGCCCGACGGCGCCTCCTGCGCGACGGTCGCGAGCCGCGCGCGGTTGGCCAGGCGCATCTCGCCGCCGTCGAGCGGAACGTCGCCCACGATCGCGCGCAGCAGGGTGGTCTTTCCCGCGCCGTTGCGGCCCACCAGCCCGATGCGCCGGCCGGGGTCGATCGTCAGGTCGGCGCCGTCGAGCAGCGCGCGTCCGCCCACGCGGATGACCGCGCCCGAAATCACCAGAAGGGACATGCGCGGCGGGTTAGCAGTTGCCCGCCGGCGAGGGAACGCCTACTGAGCCGGCCGATCCTCACCCAGCATCGGAAGGAGAGGCCGTCATGGCGGTCGAGCGCACGCTGTCCATCATCAAGCCGGACGCCACGCGGCGGAACCTGACCGGGCGCGTCAACGCCGCGCTGGAGGAGGCGGGGCTGCGGATCGTGGCGCAGAAGCGGCTGCATCTGACGACGGCGCAGGCCGAGGCGTTCTACGGCGTGCATCGGGAGCGAGGGTTCTTCCAGGGTCTGGTGACGTTCATGACTTCCGGCCCGGTGGTCGCGCAGGTGCTGGAAGGCGAGAACGCGGTGGCGCGCAACCGCGAGGTGATGGGCGCGACCGATCCCAAGAAGGCCGCGCCGGGCACCATCCGGGCGCAGTTCGCCGAGGACATCGAGGCGAACTCGGTGCATGGCTCCGACAGCGCGGAGAACGCGGCGGTGGAGATCGCGTTCTTCTTCGCGGGGATCGAAGTGGTCGGGTGATGCTCGCCACTTACGGTGTAAGTAGGGTCGTGTTCATCTGACGGAGGCACCAATGCTGGATTTCGGCGCGGCGATGTTCTTCACCGACTATTCCATGGCCCCCGGCGAGCTTGGGAAGGCGCTGGAGCAGCGGGGGTTTGAATTGGTCTGGGCACCGGAGCATTCCCACATCCCGCTCACGCGCAAGACGCCGTTTCCGGGGGGCGGCGACCTGCCGAAGAAGTACTATGACGCCATGGACCCGTTCGTCACGCTGACCGCGGCGGCAATGGCGACCACGAAGCTCAAGGTCGGAACCGGCGTCTGCCTCGTCACGCAGCGCGATCCGATCCAGACCGCGAAGCTGGTCGCCTCCATCGACCAGGTCTCCGGCGGGCGATTCCTGTTCGGCATCGGCAACGGCTGGAACCAGGACGAGATGGAGGACCACGGCACGGTCTTCGGAACCCGTCACAAGCTGGCGCGCGAGCGGGTGGAGGCGATGAAGGAGATCTGGACCAAGCCGAAGGCCGAATACAGCGGCGAGTTGGTCAAGTTCGGCCCGATGATGAGCTGGCCGAAGCCGGTGCAGAAGCCGCATCCGCCGGTGATCGTCGGCGGGGCGTTCCCCTATTCCGCGCGCCGGGCCATCCGCTACGGCGACGGCTGGATTCCGCAGGCCGCGCGCACCGGTTACACCGAGATCGCCGACATGATCCCGGAGTTCCGCAAGATGGCGTCGGAGGCCGGGCGCGACCCAAGCACGATTGCGATCACGGTGTGGAACCCGAAGCGGGACGCCGATCTGATGAAACGATACCAGGATCTCGGGGTGTCGCGGGTCGTGTTCAGCCTGGAATTGGAGAAGACGGATGCGATCGTGCCCGTGATGGATGGATGGGCGGCGCTCATGGGAGAGGTGAACCGCTGACGACGGTTACCCCGCCTCCGTGAGGAACGGGAACGGGCCGGGGTAGCTCTCCACCAGCGCCGTATGCGTGACGAAGCCGTGCTCGGCCGACCAGTGATGGAGCTGGTAGGCGGGCGGTTCCAACACGAAGGCCGAGGGCGCGTCGGGGCGCAGGTCGAGTTCAATCTGTTGGGCGACGGAGGGCGCAATGGAGGCGACGGCGTCCCCCACGCGCGCCGTCACCGGCCGGTGGACGTGGCCGCAGACGATCCGGCCGACCTGCTGGTGGCGGGCGAGCACTTGAGCGAACGCCTCCCGCCCGCGCAGCGCAATCTTGTCCATGTGGACGATGCCGCAGAGGAAGGGCGGGTGGTGCATCGCGATCAAGGTCGGCTTGCGCGGCGCGGCGGCGAGCGTGCGGTCGAGCCAGGCGAGGCGCCGCTCGCACAGCTCCCCGTGACCCGCGCCGGGCACGAGCGTGTCCAGCATCACAAGCCGAACCGGAAACTCCTCCACGACGTACTGCACGAAGCCATCCTCCTGGCGCACGCCGGGAAGATTGGCGAGCATCGGCGCGCGCTGGTCGTGGTTGCCGGGGATGGTGAAGACAGGCAGGGGCAGCGTGCGGGCGAGCAGGGCGGCGAGCACCTTGTATTCCTCGGCGAGGCCCGCTTCGGTCAGGTCGCCCGTCAGCAGCACCGCGTCGGGCAGCGGCGGGCGCGCCATCACGGCGCGGAACGCCCGCTCGGCCAGCATCGTCGTCTCCACCACGCGGCTCGCCGCGCGCCCGACGGGGCGGACGTGCAGGTCGGTGAGCTGTGCGATCAGCATGGCGTTCACGCGGGCAGCTTGAGCGCGGTCTGCTCAAGATAGGGGCGCAGCAGCGCGTCGGCGTCGTGCTGGGCCTGCGCCGCCGCCGCGTCGGGCTTGGCGCGGCCGTTCACCACGGCCTGCACCTGGTCCTCCATCGCCTTGCGCACCGGGACCGTCTTGTAGGTCGCGAACCAGCCGCGTCCGTACTGGTTGAGCTGCTCCAGAGCCACGCCCGCCTCGGGGTTTTTCGCCATGTACTGCTTCATCTCCGGCATGTCGTAGGCGGCGCGATTGGGCGCGAAGTATCCGGTGAAACGGCTCCATTCGCCGGCAATCGCCGGGCTGGTCAGCCACTTGATCAAGGTCCAGGCCGCCTCCTGCCGCTCCGGCGTGTTGCCCGTCGGGATGATCAGGCTGCCGCCGCCGACCGGGGCGGCGTTGAGGATGTTGCGCGGCACGTAGGCCACGCGGAAGGGCTGCTTCATGCCCTCTCGCACGAAGCTCAGCGCGCCGGTGGACAGCAGCATCATGCCGGCGCGGCCGGAGAAGAAGGCCCCCGTCGTGCCGTTCGGGTCCAGCACGCCGGAGGGCATGACCTTGTGCCTGTGGACGAGATCATCGACGAAGCGGAGCGCGGCGCCGGTACAGGGGTCATCGTAGTAAACCTGCCCGCCGAAGCTCGTGTTATAGTACTGTCCGCCATTTGCCATTGCGAGGGTGGAGAACAGCCAACCGCAATAATCGTAGCTGTTCGGCCAGACGATGCCGTGCCGCTCGCCGTTCGGCTTGGTGATCTTGCGCGCGGCATCCACCCATTCCTGCCAGGTGGCCGGCGGGTGCGCGGGATCGAGGCCCGCCTGCTCGAACGCGGGCACGCTGTAGTAGAGCAGCGGCGTCGAGTTCTGGAACGGCACGCCGTACACCTGTCCCTGGTCGGTGGCGTTCAGCCGCAGCGCCGGCCAGAATTGCTGCATGAAGGCCTGCGGCGTGGTGTTGTCGTGGGCGATCAGCGGATCGAGCGGAATCGCCGCCCGGGCGATGACGTATTCCCGCACGAAATTGGCCGACATGATCGCTGCACCTGGCGGCTTGCCGGCCGCGATGGCCGCGCGGGTCTTCACGTTGGTGTCGTCGTAGCTGCCCGTGTAGACGGGCGTGACCCTGACCCCTTGCTGCTGCGCGTTGAATTGCCCGATCAGGCGCTGCATCTCGACCGCGAGCTTGCCTTGGACGGGCACTGGAAAGAACATCTCGATCTCGACCGGGGCGGCCGCGGCGGCGCGGCGCGCGAGGCCCACGCTCGACGCGGCGGCGGCGACGAGGGCGGCGCGGCGGGTGATCTGCATTCGTTTATCTCCCCTAACCCTTCAGTCCCGAGAACACGAACGATGAGGCGAAGCGACGCTGGAATACGAGGAAGGCGATGAGCAGCGGACCGGCTACCAGCACCGTCCCGGCGGCGATCACGCCCCATTCTCCGCCCGCCTCCGACCCCGACGCGAATGAGGCGAGCCCGACGGTCAGAACCTGCCGGCTCGGCGAGGATACCGCCATCAGCGGCCAGAGGAACTCGTTCCAGTGGAAGGTGACGGAGACGATGGCGAACGCTGTCAGGCTGGGTCGGGCCAGCGGCAGCAGCACGTGGCGGATCAGCGCGAGCGAGCCGGCGCCGTCGAGCATCGCCGCCTCCTCGTAGTCGCGCGGGATGGCGCGGAACGCCTGGCGCATGAGGAAGGTGCCGAACGCCGAGGCGAAGTAGGGCGCCATGATGCCGGGCAGCCGGTCATAGAGGCCTAGGGCGACGATGGTGGAGAGGTTCGGCGCGATCAGCAAGGTCGGCACCAGCAGGAGTTGCAGCAGGAAGGCGGCGAACAACGCCTCGCGCCCGGGAAACCGGAGTCGGGCGAAGGCGTATCCGGCCATCGACGCGCCGACCGCCTGCACGATCAGGATGCCGCCGCACACCACCACCGTGTTGACATACCAGGTCGGGAAATCGCCGCTGGTCCACGCCTCGGTGTAGTTGCCGATGCCAAGCGGCGGGCGCGGGATCAGCGTGGCGACATCGGAGGGTAGACCGGGGCGGAGGGAGGCGACGGCCATCCACAGGAACGGGACTGCCCATAGCAGCGCGGCCGCGCCCACCGCGAGCAGGGCGACGAGGCGGAGGGCGTGCTCACGACGCATGGTGCAGGCCGCGATCGGTGGCGCGCAGCGAGCCGGCCGTCAGCGCCAGGAGCGCCGCGACGCTCAGCACCGTCGCGGCGGCGGCGAGACCGGAATCATGGTTCTGCTCGGCCTGCTGATAGATATAGTACAGCACGAGGTTGGTCGCATCCGACGGCCCGCCCTGCGTCAGCGTCACGACGTGGTCGATCTGCGTAACCGCGTTCAGCGCCGCGATGGGCAGCACGAAGCCGAAGGTCGGCCCCAGCATCGGCAGGGTGACGTGGCGAAATCGCGCGAACGCACGCGCGCCGTCGATGCGCGCCGCGTCCAGCAGGTCGCGCGGCACTGCGGCGAGGCCGGCGAGGAAGAACAGCATGTAATAGCCGGTGTTCTTCCAGACCGTGATCGCGATGATGGCGGGCAGCGCCAGCGCGGGATCGCCCAGCCAGTTCGCCGCGCCCAGCCCGAGCGGGGCGAGATAGGTGTCGAGCAGCCCCTCGCCGGGCAGCAGGATGAAGCTGAACAGCGCCGCCGCGCCGACGAGGGGGATCATCAGCGGCAGCACGAACAGCGCGCGCAGCGCCAGGGCGATCGGCGTCGCCTCGGCGAGCGCCAGGGCGAACAGCAGGGCGAGCGCGAGCGCGGGCACGATGGTGCCGCCCGCGTAGATCAGGTTGTTGGCCACCGCCTGGGTGAAGTGCGCGTCGGCGAACAGCCGCGCGTAGTTCCCCGCGCTCCACCCGTTCGCCCAAAATGAGCGCACGAGAACCTGCACGAGCGGCCAGTAGGTGAAGGCGAGGAGCCAGACGAGCGAGGGCGTCAGCAGCAGGAACGGCAGCAGGGTCCGCGCTCCGCGCCGCCGCCTTCCGACGAGCGAACGGGCGGGAGGGGAGGCGGCGATCGGGAGCGACGCATCCGCGCGCGAGGTCAATTCACCCCTCGCGTCCGCCCGGCCCAATACGGAGCGCGCAGTTCGCGGCGGAGGATCTTGCCGCTCGGGTTGCGCGGCAGGGCGGCGACGAAATCGACGGATTTGGGCAGCTTGTAGCCGGCGATGCGGGTGCGGGCATGGGCGATGACGTCATCTTGCGTCGCCTGCTGGCCGGACTTGAGCACGACGATCGCCTTCACCGCCTCGCCCCATCGCTCGTCCGGCACGCCGATCACCGCCGCGTCGGCGATGGCGGGATGGCCGAACAGGGCGTTCTCCACCTCGGCCGGATAGATATTTTCCGCACCCGAGACGATCATGTCCTTGATGCGGTCGTGGATGTAGAGGAAGCCGTCGGCGTCGAAGTAGCCGGCGTCGCCAGTGCGCAGCCATCCGCCGTCGAAGAACGCCGCCCGCGTCGCCTCGGGGTTGTTCCAGTAGCCTTTCATCACCGCCTCCGCGCGGATGGCGATCTCGCCCACCTCCCCGGTGGGCAGCTTGTCGCCGAGGGGACCGACGACGCGCATCTCGACAGTGCGATATGGCTGCCCGCAGGAGCGCAGCTTGGCGCCCGGGCCTTCGTGGAATGTGGGTGCGAGCGTGGTGCCGGTGGCGTTGCTCTCGGTGGAGCCATAGACCTGCCACAACTCGGCATCGGGCAGCAGCGCCTTCGCCCGCCGCAGCGTTTCCTCGGCAATCGGCGAGGCGCCGTACATCAGGCGTCGCAGGGAGCGGAGGTCCGCGCGCACGGCGTCCGGATGCTGCACCAGGGCGAGAATGACCGCCGGGACCAGGATCGCGAAAGTCACGCCATGGCGGGGGATCAGGTCGAGCAGCCCTGGGATGCTCATCTCCTCCATCACGACGTTCGTGCAGCCGTAGGCCAGGGCGATCATGCCCACGTTCGTGCCGGTCACGTGAAAGATCGGCATGCAGGTGAGCACGACGTCCGCCGAGCCGATGCCGTTGAGCCCTCCGCTCCGGTAATCCGCTAGAAACGCCAGGAAGTTGCGATTGGTAAGCTCCACGCCCTTGGGGAGGCCCGTCGTTCCGGACGTGTAGAGCTGGACCGCCGTATCCTCGGGCACGATCGGCAGCATCGGATCGGCGTCCGACTGCGCGTCCCGCCACGTGGCGAAGTCGGGCCATGGCGCAGCGGCTACATCCATGCCGATATGCCTGCTTGGGTCATGGCCGGCTGCCGCGATCGCCTCGACCATGGGCGCGTAGCCAAGCCCTACGAACAGGAGGTCCGCCCCGGCATCGGCGAGGATCGCCGCCGCCTCGGGGAGGGCAAGTCGCCAGTTCACCGGCACCAGGACCACATTGGCCTTCAGCGCGCCCAGCAGCAGCTCGAAAAAGAGATCAGAGTTCTTGCCAAGATAACCCACCCGGGTGCCGGGACGGGCGCCGAGCGCGATCAGCCCGTTGGCGACCTGGCTCGCACGCCGATCCAGCTCGGCGTAGGTCGTGATTCGGTCGCGGAAAATCTGCGCCGTCGCCCCTGGCTGCGCCCGCGCCCGCGCGCGAAACACGTTCGCCAGGACGCGCCGTTCATCGAAACGCTCCATGACCCGCCCCTCCTGTGGTTTCCGACCCGATTGACGCCGGGCTTGCCGAACCGCAACCTTGCCACCACAGACGTGGGGAGCGCCACATGGACCTGAACTTCACCGAGGACGAGCTTGCCTTTCGCGAGGAGGCGCGCCGGTTCTTCCGCACCGAGGTTCCCGAGACGATCCGCGCCAAGCTGCGCGACGGCGAGCACCTGAGCAAGGACGACATGGTCACCACCCAGCGCATCCTGAACGCGCGCGGCTGGGCGACCGTGAACTGGCCGGTGGAGTGGGGCGGCCAGCCCTGGAGCCCGGTGCAGGTCTACATGTACCAGGACGAGATGCAGCAGGCGCACGTGCCGCCGCCGATCGGCTTCAACGTGACCATGGTCGGCCCGGTGATCGCGCAGTTCGGCAACGACGAGCAGAAGCGCCGCTTTCTGCCGCGCTGCGCCAACGCCGATGATTTCTGGTGCCAGGGGTTCTCCGAACCGGGCGCGGGGTCGGATCTCGCCTCGCTCCGCACCCGTGCCGAGCGCAAGGGCGACAAATACGTCATCAACGGCCAGAAGATGTGGACCACGCTGGCGCAGTACGCCGACTGGATCTTCGTGTTGGCGCGCACCGATCCAGCGGCGAAGAAGCAGGAGGGCATCTCGTTTATCCTGGTCGACATGAAGACGCCGGGGATCACGGTCCGCCCGATCGTGACCATCGACGGGGGCCGCGAGGTGAACGAGGTGTTCTTCGACAACGTCGAGGTGCCGGCCGAGAACCTCGTCGGGAAGGAGAACAAGGGCTGGGACTATGCGAAGTTCCTGCTCGGAAACGAGCGCACGGGCATCGCGCGCGTCGGGGCCTCCAAGGCGAAGGTGGCGCGCATCAAGCAGTTGGCGGCGATGGAGCGGTCCGACGATCGGCCGGTGATCGAGGACCCGAAGTTCCGCGAGAAGCTCGCCGCAGTGGAGGTGGAGCTGAAGGCGCTGGAGATGACGCAGCTCCGCGTCGTGTCCGACGAGAGGAAGCGCGAGAAGGGGCGGCAGAACCCGGCCAGCTCGATCCTGAAGCTCAGCGGCTCGGTGATCCAGCAGCGGCTGACGGAGCTGATGATGGAGGTGGTGGGGCCCTACGTGATGCCCTACCAGCCGCCCGAGGAGGGGCAGAACGAGCCGGCCTTCGGCCCGGACTATGCGGGGGCGGCGGGGCCGGCCTATTTCAACTACCGCAAGGTTTCGATCTACGGGGGATCGAACGAGATCCAGCACAATATCATCGCGAAGGCGATATTGGGATTGTAGCAACCGCCGTCATGGCCGGGCTTGGCCCGGCCACCCACGTCTTTCGTGGCCGCGAGTGAAGACGTGGGTGCCCGGCCTTCGCCGGGCATGACGAATGAAGAGAGCGCATCGCCGGGGAAAGCACATGGACTTCGATCTCAGCGAGGAGCAGCGGCTTCTCAAGGACAGCGTCGATCGGCTGATCGCCGATCAGTACGGGTTCGAGCAGCGCAAGAAGTACATGGCCGAGCCGAACGGCTGGAGCGCGGGGCTGTGGTCGCAATACGCCGAGCTTGGCCTGCTCGGCCTGCCGTTCGAGGAGAGCCTGGGCGGCTTCGGCGGCGGCGCGGCCGAGATGATGATCGTGATGGAGGCGTTCGGGCGCGGGCTAATCCTGGAGCCGTTCTTCGCGACCGTCGTGCTGGGCGGCGGACTGATCAACCGCGCCGGCAGCGCCGAACAGCGATCGGAGCTGCTCGCGCAGGTGATGCAGGGCAAGCTGAAGCTCGCCTTCGCGCATATCGAGCGGCATTCGCGGTGGAACCTCGCCGATGTCTCCACCACGGCGCGCGAGCAGGGCGGCGGCTGGATTCTGGACGGGGCCAAGGGCGTCGTGCTGCACGGCGACTGCGCCGACAAGCTGCTGGTGACGGCCCGCGTCGCGGGTCGGCGGCGCGACCGTGAGGGCACAGGGTTGTTCCTGGTGGACGCCGACGCGCAGGGCGTGACCCGGCGCGGCTATCCGACGCAGGACGGACTGCGCGCGGCCGAGGTTACCCTGGCGGGCGCGCGGGCGGAGGCGGTGCTGGGCGACCCGGGCGGGGCGCTCCCGATTGTCGAGCGCGTGGTGGACGAGGCGACCGCGGCGCTGTGCGCCGAGGCGGTCGGAGTGATGGCGTCAATGCAGGAGATCACGCTCGACTACCTCAAGACGCGCCAGCAATTCGGTCGACCGATCGGATCGTTCCAGGCGTTGCAGTTCCGCGCGGTGGACATGCTGACAGCCGTCGAGCAGGCGCGCAGCATGGCGCTGTTCGCGACCGTCATGGCCGGCGAGGCGGATGCCACGGAACGGCGCCGGGCCTTGTCGGCGGCGAAGGTGCAGATCGGCCGCTCCGGCAAGCATGTCGGACAGGAGGCGGTGCAACTGCACGGCGGCATCGGCATGACGATGGAATACAAGGTGGGGCACTATTTCAAGCGCATGACCATGATCGACCAGATGTTCGGCGACGCCGACCACCATCTGACGGCGCTGGCGCGGTTGGGCGGACTGTTCGGAGAGGCGAAGGCGGCTTAGCGGCGCCCGGCCGTCGCTTCCGACGGAAGTGTGCGCTCCCCGCGGGGGCGCCCTGCGGGTCCGGCGGGACGGCAGGAGCCTCACGTCGATCTGAGGCGCCGGCCGTGTGCGCGCCGTTGAACCCCGGCCCTGGCACTCAAACTTCCGGGCGAAGCCCGAGGATCAGGCGCGATGGAGCGCCCAATCGGTGTTCCCGGTCGGCCGTCCTCGTGCCATGTCGCGGAACCTTAACCAGCAGGAGGTTTGAAATGGCGCGTGTGCTGACAACGCCGTCGCGCTCCGGCGGACTGATGGAACGGGGGTTTGCCGCTAACCCGTTCCAGTTACTTCAGCGCGAGGTGAACAGGATATTCGATGACGTCTTTCGGGGCGAAGGCATGCCGCTCCTCGGCGGCGCGGGTGCGGAGGGCGCGTTCCTGATGCCACGGATCGACGCGCGCGAGACGGAGAACGCGATCTGCATCGCGGCCGAGCTGCCAGGCGTCGCGGAAAAGGATATCGAAGTCGCGCTGGACGAGGACGTGCTTACTATTCGTGCGGAGAAGAAGCTCGAGCGGAGGGAAGAGCGCGAGAACACGCACTTCACTGAGCGGGCCTTCGGCACCTTCCAAAGGAGCGTGCAGCTTCCGGGTCGGGTTGATGCGGATCAGGTAAAGGCCAGCTTCGAGAACGGGGTGCTCACGATCACTCTGCCGAAGAACAAGGCGCAGGAGCGATCGAAGAAAATCCCGGTGCAGGCGGGCGGCCAACAGCAGCTTACGGGAGACCAGCAGCAGCGCACGGAGGGCCAAGGCGGGTCACAGGCTTCCGCGACGGCGGAATCAGGCCAGGGGACCTCTGCCTGACAAGGCTCACTCCCTTTTCCTTTCGGCCCTTCGGCCCCCCTCCCGCCCCCGCGCTGCGCGAGAGGGAGGGGGGCCTGGGTCAGCGGGCGACATGCGCGGGCGGGATCGCGCCGAACCAGTCGGGGCGGGCGCGCTCGATCTGCGCCGCGACTTGCAACAGCAAATCCTCGCGCCCGAAATCGCCATAAAGCTGCACACCGATCGGCAGCCCCTCCGCGTCGTGGCCGGCCGGCAACGAGATCGCCGGCAATCCCGTCTCGTTGGCCGGCATCGTGTAGCGCGCGGCATCCGCCAGCCGCGTGATCCACGGGTCAAGCTCCTCGTCGCGGAGCAGCCCATAGGGGCCGTTCGCTTCCGGCACGCGGACGGCAGCGGTGGGGCAGAGGAGCGCGTCGTAGCGTTCCAGCAGCGCGCCCCATTGGCGCGTGACGGTGTTGTTGGCGTCCATCATCTCGAAGATGTCGAGCACCGAGTATTGCCGGGCCGCGAGGTAGTGCCGCCACGTCATCGGGTTCAGCCGTTCGCGCAGTTGCTGGTCATTGAGGCCGCGCTTCGCGGCCATGGTGGCGAAGACGAGTCGGCTGCCGATCCAGCCGGTCATGTAGCCGCGCCATAGCGTCTCCCACGCGCAGATGGCGCGGTCGTCGATCTCCTCGACATGGTGGCCGAGCGCCTCCAGCGCGCTCGCCGCCTCACGTACACGGGCCGCTATCTCCGGGTCCGTTCGGGAGGTGCGGCCCCAGTCGCCGGTGGAGAGCGCGATCCTAAGCGACGGAGGATCGTACTGCACGGCGCCGAGATACGACGACGCGGGCGGGGCCATGCGGATGAACGAGCCGCCGTTCGGTCCGCGCGTGATGTAATCGAACACGCAAGCCGTGTCGCGCACGCTGCGGGTGACGACGCCTTCGACGCTGGTTCGCGTCACGTATTCGTTGCGCGCGAGCGGCGGGGCGACGCGTCCGCGCGAGGGCTTGAGCCCGACCAGGCCGCAGAACGCCGCCGGGAAGCGGATCGATCCGCCGCCGTCGGTCGCCATGCTGATCGGCGTCACGCCCGCCGCGACCACGGCGCCCGACCCGCCCGACGAGCCACCGGGCGAGCGGTCGAGGCGCCAGGGATTGCGCGAGACTCGCACGCCGCCGCGATAGTCCGTGACGGTGTCGAAGGTCAGACCGAACTCCGGCGTGGTCGAGCGGCCGAGCGGGATCAGCCCGGCGCGGAGATAGTTCGTCACCAGCGGATCGGTCTGCGCAAGCACGGTGCCGGCGAGCAGCGCCGATCCCGCTTCCTGGCTGCGTCCCTTTAGGCCCGAGCCGAGATCCTTGAGGAAGATGGGAACGCCGTGCAGGCGCCCCGCTTGGTCGGGGCCGTCGGTGGCGGGCTCGGCGAGCACGTCGTCGAACACCTCGATCACCGCTTCCAGCCGCGGATTGACGCGCGCCAGGCCGGCGGCGGCCTGCGCAGCCAGCTCGGCCGGCGTGAGCTTGCGCGCCCGCACCAGATCGGCGAGCGCGATCCCGTCCAGGCGAGCCCATTCGTCCCAGCTCATGGCAGGCGTGGCGGCCATCGTTCCCTCCATTCGTGCGGTTGCTCAGGGGCGTCGCGCGACGGTATCATGCGCCAAACGAGATTGTCGGGCAGAGAGGGAGCTAGGGACATGGATGCCGCCACGCAGCCGACCTACGATCGCACGATCGAGGATCTGGGCAACATCGTCGAGCTGGGCCACGTGAATGTCACGGTGCCGGATCAGCATCTGGCGACGCTGTTCTATGTCTCGGGCCTGGGACTGACGCGCGACCCCTATCTGATGACCGGCACCGACAACATGTGGATCAACGTGGGCCGTGCGCAGTTCCACTTGCCGACGCGCGCGCCCCAGGTGGTGCGCGGCACGACCGGATTGGTGGTTCCCGATCTCGAAGCGTTGCTGGCGCGGCTGGCGAAGGTCGCGCCGCAGCTTGAGGGCACGAAGTTCAGCTATCGGGCGGCCAATGACGCGGTGGAGACGACCTGCCCGTGGGGCAACCGCCTTCGGCTGCACGCCCCCGACGTCACACGCTTCGGGCGGATCACGCTGGGGATGCCGTATGTCGAATGCGGCGTGCCGACGGGCACGTCGCTGCACGCCATCGCGCGCTTCTATCGCGAAATCCTGGGCGCCATCGCCGGGGTGGCGGAAGACCCGCGAGGCGCACACGCCTGGGCGGCGTTGGGCGATGGCAACCGGATCCTGTTCCGCGAGACCGAGGCGAAGCTGCCAGCCTATGACGGGCATCACATCCAGATCAGCCTCGCCGATTTCTCCGGCCCGCACGGCAAGCTGCTGGAGCGCGGGCTGATCACCGAGGAAAGCGATCAGCACCAGTATCGCTTTACCGACATCGTAGACGTCGACACGAACAAGCCCCTCTTCACGATCGAGCACGAGGTGCGCAGCATGAAGCACCCGCTGTACGCCCGCCCGCTGGCGAACCGCAATCCGGCGCAGACTCCCCGCACGTATGCGCCGGAGTGGGATGCATGGCGCTGGGCGCTGCCGCTGTAGGAGCTAGGCGGGCAGCTCGTAGCCGATCGTCGCCTCGATCTCGCAGGTCTTCCGCACCGCCGGCCGCGCCATCATGCGCGCGTGATGCGCGGCGAGGTTGGGAAACTCGCCCGCGGCCGGATTGAGCGCGTTGCGGAAACGCCAGAACAGCCGAAACAGGTGGATGTCGGCAATCGAATAGCGTCCTAGCGCCCACTCCCGAGTTCCCAGTCGCCGGTCGGCGATGCCATAGACCGCGCGGGCGTGATCGATGCCGCCACGCCGGGCCGGGTGAAGTGTCGCGGCGATGAAGGACATCCAGGATACGGCCTGCGCCTCGGCCTCGATGTCTCCCTTCGGCAGCAGAGCAGCCTCCGGGAAGCGCCGCGCGAGATAGAACAGGATGCCGGCGACCTCGGTCAGTGCGCGGCCGTCGATCAGGAGCGTCGGCACCTTGCCCTCGGGGTTGATCGCGAGATAGCCGGGTTCGCGGGTCTCTTGCCGGGCAAGCGACAGCGGCCGGCTCTCGAATGTCACGCCGATCTCGTGCAGCGCGATGTGCGGCGCCATCGAACTCGACCCGGGAGCGAAGTAGAGTGTCAGCACCCGCCTGTTCTCCGTGTCGTTTCGTGTCAGGTCTTACTCGGCCGCGGCCCGCTTCAGCCGATCGGTGAATTGCTTGCGGAACTTCGCGACCTTCGGCGCGACGACGACTTGGCAATAGCCGGACCACGGATTGCGGGCGAAGTAGTCGTCATGCTCCGTCTCGGCCGGCCAGAAGTGGTCGAGAGGCTGCACCTCGGTCGTCAGCGGGGCGGCCCACAGCCAGGCCTCGGTGATCTCCCGCATCACCGCCCCAGCGGCCTCACGTTGCGCGTCCGAGTGGGTGAGGATGATCGAGCGGTACTGCGGGCCGACGTCGTTGCCCTGCCGGTCCTTCGTCGTCGGGTCGTGGATGGCGAAGAACACGCGCAAAAGGTCGGCGTAGCTGATCTCTTCCGGGTCGAAGGCGATCTGCGTCACCTCGGCATGGCCGGTGTTGGCCGCGCAGACCTGCTTATACGTCGGGTTCGGGACGCGCCCGCCGGCGTAGCCGGATTTGACCCGCTTCACCCCGCGAAGGTCCTTGAACACCGCTTCCAGGCACCAGAAGCACCCGCCGCCCAGGGTCGCAAGCTCCTCGTTCACCGCCTTCCTCCTTCAAGTTCCTGTTGCACACATAGGCAGGGCGTCACCTCTTGGCAGGGGCTACGCGGGCTCGACATGCCACTGCCCGGCTCCCAAGGCGGGATCGGCGCGCAAGGCGAGGTCGCGGCCTGTCAGCCGAGCGACGTCGGCGCGCGCGGCCGGGTCGGCGGCGAGTGCGGCGGCGACGGGAGGCGCGGCGCGGAGGGCGCGCGGGCAAGATGGATCGGATGCGGCCTCGCAAACCAGTCGGCGCAGGCCGGCCAGCCCCGCCGCGTGAGGGCCTGAAAGCGTCTCGTGCAGCGGGGGATGCACGCGCGCGCGCACGATCTCGGCAAGCCCGAGGCCGGTGAAGCCCAACAGCCTCGGGCGCAGCGGATCGGGCGCGAGCGCCGCCGCCAACGCGGGCCCAAGGGCGGCGCGACGTCGGGGCGACAGGCCGGCCCAATCGACAAGGATGGCGCCCGAGAGATTCCGCAGCCGGATCTGGCGCGCGAGCACCGGAAGGGCCGCCTCGTTGAGCATCCGGTGCGCCATGCCCTTACCGACCCGGCCGGCCGACGCCGCGCCGGCGTCGAGGTCGATCGCGGTCAACGCGGGGGTCGGATAGACGGACAGCCGCCCGCCGCCCGGCAAGATGGCCCAGGGTTCCGCCAGGGCGGCGATGACGGCCTCCAGGGCATCGTCGAAGGCCAGTCCGCGCGCCACAGCGATCCGGCCTCCGAGAACGGGGCGCAGAGCCGCGACCAGCGCGGGATCGCCGGCCTGCACCGGCGCATCGGGATAGAGCGCCGCCAGGCGCTCCACGCCGGTCGGGCCACGCCGCAGCAGCGCCGGCCGGCCCGCGCCCAGGCCGGCCGTGTCCGCCGCCGAAACCCGCTTCGTCAGGCGCGGACCTTTCCCGGCCTGCGCGGCGCGCGTGACCCGGACGGCGATGATCGCGCCCTCCGTCACGTCGGCGGCGCCTTCGGTGTCGGGCAGGAAACCCTCCGCGCCGTCCAGTGCGACGAATGCTCCTCCGAGTGCCGGCACGCGGGCGATGACGCGGCCCCGATGGAGGTCGCCCACGCCGTCGGGCGCGCCGGGCCGCCACACCGCGTAGTCCAGCAGGTCGTCGCCATCCGCGGCCGCGATGCGCACCTCGCCGGGGCCGCAGGCGGCCAGAATCCGGACGCTCACGGCCGCAGCCAGCCGGTCCCGCGAAGAAGCTGGGCCGTCTCGAACAAGGGCAGCCCGACCACATTGGAGTAGCTGCCAGAGAGGAACCGGACGAACGCCGCCGCACGGCCCTGGATGGCATAGCCGCCCGCCTTGCCGCGCCAGTCTCCGGTCGCGAGATAGGCGTCGATCTGCGCCGGGCTGAGCCGGGCGAACCCGACCACGCTCGTCACCAGTCGCTCTGTCCGGCGTCCGTCGGGGGCGGCCAGCACCACCGCCGTCAAAACCCGATGCCGCCGCCCGGACAGCAGCGCGAGGCATATCCGCGCCTGCTCCTCGGTGTCGGCTTTCGGCAGAATGCGCCGCCCTGCGGCCACCACGGTGTCCGCCGCGAGGACCAGCGCCGACGGTACAGAGGCAGCCTCGGCCTTGGCGCGCGCCACGCGTTGCGCGTAGGCGCGCGGCACCTCGTCCTTGCGGGGCGTCTCGTCGATGTCGGGGATGACGACGTCGTCCGGTGCGACGTCGATCTGCGCCAGGAGCGCGAGCCGGCGCGGGCTCGCGGAGGCGAGGATCAGCTTCGGGCGGCTCACTTGAAGCGGAAGGTGATCCGGCCCTTGGAGAGGTCGTAAGGCGTCATCTCGACGTTCACGCGGTCGCCCGCCAGCACACGGATGCGATTCTTCCGCATCTTGCCACTGGTATGCGCCAGGATCGTATGCTCGTTGTCCAACCGAACCCGGAACATCGCATTCGGCAGCAACTCGGTCACCGTACCGGTGAACTCGATCATGTCTTCTTTCGACATCAAGCCTCGTGCGAATAGCTGATTTTCGACTGCACCATGGAAGCCGTCCGGCGTCGGGTCAAGCGGGAGACCCCGGAGCGAGCCGCAACGCCACGCTCCGGGCGTGGGCATGAAGCCCCTCGGCTTCGGCCAGCGCGACCGCCGCCGGTCCGACAGCTTCCAAGCCTGCGCCTTCCGTCCTCACCCAGGTCGTTCGCTTGAGGAAGTCGAACACCGAGAGGCCGGAGGCGAAGCGGGCGGTGCGCGCGGTGGGCAGCACATGGTTCGGGCCGGCCACGTAGTCGCCCAGCGCCTCCGGGCAGAAGCGGCCCAGGAAGGCCGCGCCGGCGTGGCGGATTCGGGCGAACACCGTTTCCGGGTCGCCCAGCATGATCTGGAGGTGCTCGGGAGCCAGCCGGTTCACCAGATCAACGGCCTCGTCCCAGGCGCGCACCAGGATGATCGCGCCGTGCGCCTCCCAGCTCGCGCCGGCAATGGCGGCGCGCGGCAAGTTCGCCAGCTCGGTCCCGACGGCGGCGGCGACGGCGTCCGCAAAATCCGCATCGTCGGCGATCAGGATGGCTTGCGCGGCTTCGTCGTGCTCGGCCTGGGCCAGCAGGTCCACCGCGACCAGGCGCGGGTCGTTCGCCGCCTCGGCGAGCACGACTACCTCGGACGGGCCGGCGATGGAATCGATGCCGACGCGGCCGAACACCTGCCGCTTGGCCTCGGCGACATAGGCGTTGCCGGGGCCGACGATGCGATCGACCGGGGCGATCGAGGCGGTGCCGTAGGCCAGCGCGGCGATCGCCTGCGCTCCGCCGACCCGGTAGACTTCCGCGACCCCCGCCCGGCGTGCCGCCGCCAGCACCAGCGGGTTCAGCACGCCGCCGGGGCTCGGCACGCACATCGCCACGCGTCCGACGCCGGCGACGCGCGCCGGGATGGCGTTCATCAGCACTGAGGACGGATAGGCCGCCTTGCCGCCCGGCACGTAGAGCCCGACGGCGTCCAGGGCACCCCACCGCATCCCCAAGGTCAGGCCGGCCCCGTCGGTCATCCGCAGATCGGTCGGAAGCTGCGCGCGATGGAACGCCTCGATGCGCGTGGCCGCCAGATCGAGCGCATCGCGTAAGGTCGGGGTCAAGGTGCCGGCGGCGACATCGACCTCGGCCTCGCTCACGCGCATGCGGTCGGGTGTCAGGCTCAGTCGGTCGTAGCGGGCAGTGTAGTCGATCACCGCCGCATCACCGCGCGCGCGCACCGCGGCGATGATGTCCGCCACGGCCCGATCCACCTGTTCCGTCGTATCCCTGGCTTCGGCGAGCAGCCGGTCGAAGGCGGCGGCGAAGCCCGGCGTGGCGGTGGACAGCCGCTTCACGCGGCCTCACCGAGGGCGGCGCGGAAGCGCGCGATCCAGGCGCCGATGATCTCGGGACGCGTCTTGAGCGCGGTGCGGTTGACGATCAGCCGGCTCGTGACCGGCGCGATCACCTCGGTCTCCATCAGCCCGTTCGCCTTCAAGGTGGAGCCGGTCTGCACCAGATCGACGATCAGCCGGGCGAGCCCGAGCGAGGGCGCCAGCTCCATCGCCCCGCTCAGATCGACAACCTCGGCGTGGATGCCGCGCCCGGCGAAATGGCGGCGCGCGATGTTGGGGTATTTGGTCGCGACGCGCACGCGCGACCAGCGGGTGGGATCGTCACTGCCCGCGGTCTCGCGCGGCTCGGCGACGGCCACGCGGCAGCGTCCGATGCCGAGGTCGAGAGGAGCGTATATCTCCGGGTAGTCAAACTCCATCAGCACATCGGCGCCGCAGATGCCGAGTTGGGCCGCGCCGAAGGCAACGAAGGTCGCGACGTCGAACGGGCGAACGCGCACCACGTGCAGCCCCGGCTCGCTGGTGGGAAACCGCAGCCGGCGACTGCTCTCGTCGGCGTAGTCGGCGGCGGGCACGATCCCGGCGCGCTCCAGCAGCTCGCCGCACTCCGCCAGGATGCGCCCCTTGGGCAGGGCCATCACCAGCGGCCCGTCGGCTTCGGGCTCCAGCGCGGCGGCGGCGAAGGGGGCGGTCATCTGGGCTCCGGCTGCGGCGATGGGCGGCTCTACACCACGGAAGGCCGGGCCGAAAGCCTCGGGGGTGGGGCGCTACCCCGGCCAGACCCTATCGAAGAAGCCGCCGATCTCCGCCGCTGCGCGGTCGGGGTCTTCGCGATGCGGAAAGTGGCCGGTGTCGTGGAGGGGAGCAAAGTCGAGATCGGCGAAGGTCTCGCCCAGCGTGTCGCCCCAGGCAGAGGGCAGCACGGCGCTGTCGCCCCAGCGGACGCATGTGGGCACCGTGATCTTCGGAAGATTCGGCCGCTCGCCGCGCATGGCGGCGAGGCGGGCGGCGTTCTGGCTGATGTACCAGTTGAACCCGCCTTGCAGGTTGCCGGGGCGCATGAAGTTCTCCACCCAGGCATCCAGCGCGCCGTCCACCCAGTCCTGACGCACCGACCAGTGGCGCAGGAAGTGCTCGAAGTAGAGGCGGCACGTCTCCTGCGACGCGCCGACCAGACGGGCCGCGAAAGGCATCTGGTGGAAGGTCTGGTACCAGATCTCGCGGACATGCCCGGCCTCGATCCAGCGGCGTCCGATGCCCGGATGCGGGCAGTCGAAGCAGAACAGGCCGGCGATCCGCTCCGGCGCGCGCCGCGCCATCTCCTGCGCCACCGGCGCGCTGAGGTCATGCGCGACCAGCCCGACCCGGTCGATGCCGAGCGTGTCGAGCAGCGCCAGCATGTCGGAGGCGAGCACCGACGCGCCCGCGTCCGAGGATGGCCGATCGCCGTCCGGCTTGTCGCTTTCGCCGAAGCCCCGGAAATCCGGCGCGACCAGATGGAACCGGCCGGCGAGGCGCCGCATCGCCGGCTCCCACGTCCACCAGAACTCCGGCCAGCCGTGCATCAGCAGCAGGGGCCGACCGGCGCCAAGGCGAGCGACATGCAGTTCGATGCCGTTGGCGGCGATGCGAGCATGGTCCATGCCGGCGAGCCTAGCAGGCTGTCGGATCGAGGCTAGCCGGCCTGATGACCATCCGCCCGATCGCGCCGTCGGCCACCTTGCGATAACCCTCGCGTGCGCCGGCTAGCGGGAGGACCTCCGCGAGCGGGGCCGGGCGATAGGCGCCGGATTCGAAGCCAGACGCGAGTGCCTCCAAGATGGACGCTGAGGCGACGAGATCACGTTTCAGCGTATCAACGCCGAACAACCGGCTCTCATTGTGGTAAAAGTCGGCCAGATCAAAGCTGACTTCGCGCTGTCCGGTCGCGCTGATCTCGACCAGCCGCCCGCGCAACGCCAGACAGGCGAGCGCGGGCCGGAACATGACGCCGCCAACCGCATCGAACACCACGTCCGCGCCCGTGCCGCCGGTCGCCTCGCGCACTGCCGCGGGAATATCGCTCGCGCCGATGATCAGGCGCTCGGCGTGATCATGGACCGGGGCGTCCGGACGCGGGGTGCGGCGGTCGATGCCGATGATCCGCGCGCCGAGGCGCCCGGCGATCTGGGCGGCGGCGCCGCCAACTCCGCCCCCGGCACCGATGATCGCCACTATCTCGCCCGCTGAAAGGCCGGCGGCTTCGACCACACCACACCAGGCGGCGATGAAATTGACGCCAACCGAGGCGGCCTCGGCGAAACTCAACCTCTCCGGCTTGCGTCGCAAGCTGGCGATCGGGACCGCGATGCGCTCGGCATGGGTGCCGTCCCGCGTGAAACCGACGTCGCCGCCCGTGCCCCACACCTCCGCGCCGATCCACTCGGCCGGGCCCTGCTCGACGACCCCGGCATAGTCGCGGCCGGGGATGCGGGGCAGCGTGGTCTGGCGCATCGCGCCGGCAACGTTCTTCACGTCGCTGGGATTGATGGAGGCCGCCTCGATGCGTACCACAGCCATATCGGCATCCCGCACCGGCTCGGCGACCTCGGCCAGCTCCAGCGTATCGACGTCCCCGAACGCCGTGATCCGCACCGCTCTCATGATCGGTCTTCCAGGCCTCGAAACGGGCTCATTCGGATGCTAGACGCTGCCGACGCCCCGGACCAGATTTAGGCCGCCCCGGCAGGAGGGGGCGCGATGGACCTCTCTCTCACCCTGGTTGATCTCGCCGGTCTGGTCGCCCTGCTGCTATGGGGCGTGCATATGGTGCAGACCGGGGTGCAGCGGGCGTTCGGCCCGAGGCTCCGCCTGGTTCTCGGGTCCGCGCTTCGCAACCGGGTCAACAGCTTCTTCGCCGGCCTGGGCGTGACCGCGCTGCTCCAGAGCAGCACAGCGACGGCGCTGATGGTGAGCGGGTTCGCCGCCGCCGGGCTGGTCGATCTCGTGCCGGGACTTGGCGTCATGCTCGGCGCCAATGTCGGCACGACCCTGATCGTGCAGGTGCTCTCGATGCACGTCGCCGGCGCGGCACCGGCCTTGATCCTCGTTGGCGTCGTCATGTTCCGCCGCGGGCGCGAGACGCGCTGGCGCGATCTGGGGCGCACCGCGATCGGGCTCGGCCTCGTGCTGCTGGCGCTTCAGCAGTTGCTCGCGCTGATGACGCCGATGGAGCAGACGCAGGGCCTGCGCTTCATCGCCGGCGGGCTGGCGGGCCAGCCGGTCCTTGCCATGCTGCTCGCCGCGATCCTCGCCTGGGCGGCGCATTCCAGCGCGACCGTCGTGCTTTTGGTGATGTCGTTCGCCACCACCGGCGTCATGCCGCTGGAGATCGCGCTGGCGATGACTCTCGGGGCAAATCTCGGCACCGCGATCAATCCGTGCCTTGAGGGCGCACCCGCGTCCGACCCCGCCGCCGCGCGCCTGCCGCTCGGCAATCTCGGATTCCGCGTGCTTGGCTGCGCCGGCGTGCTCGTCGCGCTGACGCCGGTTGCCCGCTTGCTGGTGGCGGTGGACGCCGATCCGGCGCGGGCGGTCGCCAACTTCCACAGCTTCTTCAATCTCGCTGCCGCAATGGTGTTCCTGCCGCTGCTTTCGCCCTATGCGGCGCTGCTGCGGCGCTTCCTGCCGTCCCGCGAGGCGGCGACGGACCCGTCACGGCCAGCCTATCTCGATCCAGCCGCGCGCGCGACCCCGGTCGTTGCCATCGGCGCGGCGGCACGTGAGGCGCTGCGTCTCGCCGACGCGCTGGAGGCGATGCTGGGCGGCTTGCGCGCCGCGTTGGAGAAGGCCGACCGCAAGCGCATTGCGCAGACGCGGCGGCTGGACGACGTGCTGGATTCGCTGAACGCCGCGATCAAGACCTACCTGACCTCGCTCGACATCACGACGATGACCGAGGCCGACCGGCGGCGCGCGGCCGAGGTGATGGCCTTCGCGACAAACATGGAGCAAGCCGGCGACGTGATCGAGCGCAACCTGCTTGCCCAAGTCGCCAAGCTGATGAAGCGCGGCCTCTCGTTCTCTCCCGAGGGGCGGGCCGAGCTGGTCGGCATGATGGAGCGCCTGACCGCCAACCTCCGCGCGGCTGCCATCGTGTTCATGAGCGACGATCCCCGCGCCGCTCGCCTGCTGGCGGCCGAGAAGCAGGGGTTCCGGGACCTGGAAACGGCGGCGACCGAAGGGCATTTCGAGCGACTTCGCACGGGACGCGTGGAGACGGCCGAGACGAGCGCGCTGCATCTCGACATGATCCGCGACCTCAAGCGCGTCAACGCCCACCTGGTCGCGGCGGCGGCCTATCCGGTGCTGGAGAGCCAGGGCGAGTTGCTGGCATCGCGGGTGCGGGGGTAAGGGGAGCGCGCGCCACCCGCCAAGCAATTTATCCGCCGGCGGGTGATGCGTTGGATTGGGTTAAATGGGCTTGCCGGCGGACTTTTCGTGCCAATTCCATCATCGTCATGCCCGGCGAAGGCCGGGCTCTTTGCGGTCGCTCAAGACGTGGTGGCCGGGCCAAGCCCGGCCATGACGACGGCGAACGGTCAATCATTTGTAAATTCCATCGAACGCAATACCTTCATTCCGAGCCAATGGAGTAGCCCGAGTGAGATCAACGTTTCGCTCTGTCAGATCAGCGTTGTGACGACTTCGAGAAGCAGACGAGCGAAACCCGAACAGCCGCACCTTCCACAATCCAGGGTTCGTCGCTCCAAGCCTCAAGTATCACGGACGCTCGCGCGATTGAGTCAAGCACAGCGCGATTAGCACCCTCTCGGATACTGTTTGTCGCAACCAGACCGGCACGGGTGCGCCGTGACCTGGCCAGAGATCGCTGAGGAGGCGTTGCTGTCGAGCACGACGCGCATTACGACCATCGCGTCCATCTGGGAGCATGGAGCCGGTGAACAGCGAGAGCAGATCCGAGAAGGTCAAGATGCTCGCGGGAGAGCTTTACCTGGCGTCCGCTCCGGAACTCGTCGCGGAGCGTCTGCGTGCCCAGGATCTCCTGCGCGCCTACAACGCGACCTCAGGGGCGGACGGCGCCCACCGCCTCTCGCTGCTGCGCGGGCTGTTTGGTGAGCTGGGCGAGGGCGCGGTCTTGGAGCCCGTGTTCGCCTGCGATTACGGCTACAACATCCGGGCCGGCCGCAACCTCTTCGTGAACTATGGCTGCGTGTTCCTCGATTGCGCGCCGATCGTGATCGGGGACGACGTGCAGATCGGGCCGGCGGCGCAACTCTACACCGCCACGCACCCGCTCGATCCTGGGCAGCGCCGGGCGGGATTGGAATCCGCGCGGCCGATCCGGGTGGGCGACGGCGCCTGGATCGGCGGCGGCGCCATCGTGCTCCCCGGTGTCAATATCGGAGATGAGGCTGTCATCGCCGCCGGCAGCGTGGTCACGCGCGGTGTGGCACCCGGCGCGGTCGTCGCCGGCAATCCGGCCCGTGTCATCCGCCATATCGCGCGGAGCGAACCCGGCGGGACGTAGCGGCGATCTCGATCAACCCTCCGACCGGCGGCGTTTCGCCGCGAGCATGTTCAGGCTCTCGACCAGTATCGAGAATCCCATCGCCGCGTAGATGTAGCCGCGCGGCACATGGAACCCCATCCCGTCCGCGATCAGCGTCATCCCGATCAGCAGCAGGAACGACAGCGCCAGCATCTTCACCGTCCGATGCCGCTCGATGAAGGAGGCGAGCGCGTCCGACGCGGCCAGCATCAGCGCCATCGCGGCGACGATCGCCGCCATCATGACCCAGATGTGCTCGGCGATGCCGATGGCGGTGATCACGCTGTCCAGCGAGAAAACGACGTCGAACAGCACGATCTGCACGATCGTGGCCGCGAAGCTCACATCGCCGCGGGCGCCCGCTCCACCGGCGTCCTCGCCCTCCACCCGGAGGTGGATTTCCCGCGTGCCCTTGAACAGCAGGAAGGCGCCTCCGCCGGCCAGGATCAGGTCGCGCCAGGAGAAGCCGCGACCGGCCAGGAAGAAGACCGGCTCGGTGAGGTGGGCGAGCCAGGAAATCGAGGCGAGCAGGGCAAGCCGGGTTCCGAGCGCCAGGCTGAGGCCGAGCTTGCGCGCCCGGCTCTGCCGCGCGGCCGGAAGCCGGCCGGCCAGGATCGCGATGAAGACCAGGTTGTCGATGCCCAGCACGATCTCCAACGCGGAGAGCGCGACGAAGCTCGCCCAGACCTGCGGATCGGACAGCCATTCCATATCCGTTCGGTCCCTAGATGACCGCCGCGAGCAAGGCGGCGATCGCGTCCCAGGAGACGACGATCAGCGCCACGTCGAAACCCAACGCGAACAGAAAGATGCCCACGCCGCCCAGGATCAGCAGCCCGTCGGCGGCGCCAACGCCGAGCGAGAGGCACAGGACGGCGGCGGCCGGGGGCACATTGCCGAACGGGATCGGCAGGAGGATCAACACCCCGCTGATGAAGCAGGCCAGGGCCACCGCGACCATCGCGGGGCCGCGCGTCATCCACCGCAGGCGCGATTTCAGGCGGGCCTCCATCCACTCCAGGCGGGGAAGCCAGCGCAGGAGCAACCCGGCCAGTCGTTCACGTTGGACCGTGCGGCGGCGAAGCGCATCGGGCAGGGACATCGCCTCGGTCCGGCGCAAGAGCGACAGGGATAGCAGGCAGATCGCGGCGCCGAAGGCCGGGGCGACCCCCGGCACGAGGGAGGCGATCGCGAACAGGAACAGCAGCAGCGCCGTCGCGCCCTTCCCGGCGGCGTCGGCCAATTCTCCGATCGGGACCGCGCCCTCGACTGGTTTGCAGAGCGCCCGCAGACGCATCGAGAGAGGCGCGTTGCCATTATAGATCATATGGTGCCGGGCAGACATGCGGATCTTCCATGTGCGTTGCGCTGCGTCGCGCAAGAGCAGTTTGGAAATCCGACATCGCAGCCGACGCCTCGGCTGCCAGAGGGGCCCGGACCCGTCGCACCACCGGTTGGCGGGACGACGAACGAGAAGTTGAGAGGGAGCCCCGCACTTTCAACCGGTCAGGGCGTTAAGGCCCGCTGGGCCGTGACATTCGGTTCAGCGTCCGCCGTGTCGGCGGCCCTTGGTTTATGGATCCGAACGTATTTGATGTCCTCGTATTCAAGGCGGAGAAGGCGCGGCGAGTGGGTGGTCCTGGCCGGAGCCGCCCTGTGCGCGGCGGCCGTGGTCAATCATCTCGTGGCCCGTCGCACCGAGGCCACGCATCCGCCGCTGGGTGACTTCATCGACGTGGCCGGCGTTCGCCTGCACTACGTCGAGCGTGGCAGCGGCAGGCCCATCGTCCTGATTCACGGCAATGGGGCGATGGTGGAGGATTTCATCATCAGCGGAGTATTCGACCTGCTTGCGCGCGATCACCGGGTCATCGCGTTCGACCGCCCCGGCTTCGGCCACAGCGAGCGGCCGCGCGGCATGATCTGGACCGCCAGCGCGCAGGCCGAGCTGCTGCACGAGGCCCTGCGTCAGATGGGCGTGCGCGATCCGGTCCTTGTCGGCCATTCCTGGGGCACGCTGGTCGCGTTGGCGATGGCGCTGGACCACCCGCTCGACACGGCGGCGATCGTGCTGCTGTCCGGCTACTACGTCCCGACCCTGCGCGCGGATGTGCTGCTGTTGGCCGCTCTCGCAATACCGGTGCTGGGCGACATCATACGATACACGATCTTGCCTCCCCTGGGCTGGGTGCTGGCTCCCCGCGCGATCCGGAAATTCTTCGAGCCGGCTCCGGTGAGCGAGGCCTTCCGGGATGGATTTCCGACGGCGATGGCGCTGCGGCCCTCGCAGATCAGGGCGAGCGCGGCCGATACCGCGCTGATGATTCCGGGAGCCGCCGCGCTTCTCGCGCGGCATGGCGAGTTGACGATGCCTGTCGTCATCATGGGGGGAACCGGAGACAGGATCGTCGCCACCGAGCGCCAGTCTGGGCAGTTGCACGCCGACATCCCGCGGAGCGAGTTCCGCCGCATCGCGGGGGCGGGGCATATGATCCACCATACCGCGCCCGAGCGGGTGACCGAGGCGGTCCGCGGCACGGCGAAGGCGGCTGTGGCGCGGCGGAGCGAACCGGCCGCCCTCTTGGAGGCCAGTGGGGACTGAGCCGGCGCCTCAGCCCGGCGGCAGGAAATGCACCTCGTGCTGCCCGGCCAGACGCACCACCTCGGCCGGATCCGGCAGGTCGGTGATCTTCTCGAACAGCTCCCACAGCGATCGCGTGGGCGATACCCAGAACAGGCAGGTCACGTCTGCCTCGCTCCGGTTGAAGATGCCATGCGGGACGTTGCGAGGCAGGCGGATCAGGTCCCCGCGCCCCGCGCCGGCTGGCCTGCCGTCCAGCAGCAGGTCGAAGCGGCCGGACAGGACATAAATCAGCTCCTCCTGCGTCGGATGGATGTGCGGCGGCACGAAGGTGCCGGGCGGGAACTTCGCGTGCCAGGAGAAGCTGGACTCGGTGCGATGCAGCGGCGTGTACGTCTGGCCGAGGATGTTCCAGACGATCCCATCCACGCTGCTGCCACACGCGGTCACGCCGGCTGTCATCGGGGGCGGGGTAGGGCTCATGGCGTGCTCCTCGCGGGCTCGGGTGCGCCAGCCTCATGCGACCCGGCAAGCGACGCAAGGGGTTCGTCGGTTCCGAGATAGGCCGCCCGCACCGTCGGATCGGAGCGCACGCGCTCAGGCGGGCCGGATGCGGCCACCCGTCCCTCCACCAGCACCGAGACCCGATCGGCCAACGCGAACACCGCCACCATGTCGTGCTCGACCAGCAGCGTCGCGACCCGGCCCTTCAATCCGCCCAGCAGCGCGACGATGCCGGCTGCCTCGATCGGCCCGAGCCCGGCGAGCGGTTCGTCGAGCAGCAGGCAACGCGGCGCGGCCGCCAGGGCGCAGGCGATCTCCAGCGCGCGGCGCTCCCCATGCGACAGGTCGCGCACCGGCGCATCGGCCCGCGCGGCCAGGCCGACAGCGGCGAGCGCCGCGCGCGCCGGCGCCTCCAGCGCGGGATCGGGATGCGCCCGACGGAGCGGATGCAGCGGATGGCGCGACCGCGCCTGCACCGCGAGCGCGGCGTTCTCCAGCCCCGACAGGCCGGCGCCGAGCGCGCTCACCTGGAAGGTACGCGCCAATCCGGCCAATGCGCGGCGGTGCGGCGGCGCGCGCGTGATGTCGCGTCCGTCCAGCAGGACATGGCCCGCATCCGCGCGCAGCGTGCCCGCGACCTGCGCCAGGAGACTGGACTTGCCGGCCCCGTTGGGGCCGATCAGCGCGTGTAGTTCTCCTGGCTGAACCGTCAGGGAGACGTCGCGCGTGACCACCAGAGCGCCGAAGGTCCGGCGCAGCCCGCGCAGTTCCAGCGCCGGGATCATCGGCGGACCAGCCGCCGTCCGCGCAGCAGCACGAGCGCGATCACCAGCGGGCCGAAGATCAGGCGCCAATGGCTGGTCAGGCCCGAAAGCACCTCCTCGGCGGCGACGACCGCGACCGCGCCGATCGCCGCGCCCTCCGGTCTGGCGACGCCGCCCAGGATCACCATGACCAGAAGCTCGCCCGACAGCCGCCACTCCAGCATCGCCGGGCTGACGAAGCCGGCGTGGACGGCGAGCAACCAGCCCGCCAGTCCGCCTGCCGCGCCGGCCAGCACGTAGGCGGCGAGCCGTGTCCGGCGCACATCAAAGCCCGCGGCGGTCGCGCGCGCCTCGCTTTCGGTCGCGGCGCGCAGCACGCGCCCGAACCGCGAGGCGGCGAGGATACGCGAACCGGGCACCAGCAAGGCCAGCACGATCAGCGCGAGCGCGTTCAGGGTGGCCGGTTCGTCTAGGACGGAAGTGCCGAGAAGACGCGGTGGATCGAGCGGGGCACCGTCGTCGCCGTCCAGCACCTCGAAGGACTGCGCGACGAAATAGGCCATCTGCGCGAAGGCCAGTGTGATCATGATGAAGGTGACGCCGCGCGTCCGCAGCGCGAGCCGCCCCGTGCCCAGCGCGAAGGCCGCCGCGCCAGCGATCCCGACCGGCAGCGAAACCGCCGCCTCGTTCAGCCCCATCGTCGCCAGTGCCAGCGCCGCATAGGCCCCGATCCCGAGAAACGCGGCATGGCCCAGGCTGACCAGCCCGGCCAGTCCGACGACGAGTTGCAACGACACCGCCGCCGCCGCCAGGATCGTGGCGCGGCCCGCGAGCGAAACCAGGTAGGGATAGGCGAGCGCCCGCGCCGCGATGGGCGCCAGCGCCAGCGCAGCGAGCAGGGCGGCGAACCCCCAGGACCAGGCGGACCCAGGCCCGGCGCGCGTGCCGGGCGATCCCTCCCCCAACCCCTCCCGCGAGGGGAGGGAAGGTTCTCTTGCGCTGCTTGCTTCTCCGCCTCCCCTTGCGGGAGGGGGTCGGGGGGAGGGGTCGGGCGCTCGTGCCACGTTCGGAACTCACGCCCGTCCCGGCGCCGGGAGCAGGCCCTGCGGGCGGAAGGCGAGAACCGCCGCCATCACGAGATAGATCAGCATCGACGCCAGCGCCGGACCCGCCTGGCGTGCGGCTGCCGGACTGAGCGCGTGACCCAGCGCCGCTGACAGGCCCATGCGTCCGAGCGTGTCGGTCATCCCCACCAGCAGCGCCCCGGCGAAGGCGCCACGCATGGAGCCCGTGCCGCCCACCACGATCACCACGAAGGCGAGGATCAACACGTTGCCGCCCATGCCGGGCTCGACTGAGACGATGGGCGCGGCGAGCGCGCCGGCGAAGCCCGCGAGCATCGCGCCGACGGCCAGCACCAGGGAGAACAGCCGCCGCGTATCGACGCCGAGCGCGGCCAGCATCACCGGATTCGCCGCCCCGGCGCGCAATCGCATTCCGGTGCGCGTGCGATCGATCACCAGCCACAGCGCCGCCGCGACCGCGAGTCCGGCGCCCAGCAGGAAGAGCCGATACGCCGGATAGAGCATGCCGCCCGGCAGCCACACCGTTCCGTCGAGCCATGCGGGCAGCGCGAGCGACAGCGGCGCCGGCCCCCAGATCATCCGCGCGCCTTCCTCCATGAGCAGGATCAGGCCGTAGGTGGCGAGCACCTGATCCAGATGCCCGCGACCCAGCAGCGCGCGCAACACCAAGCGTTCGAGCAGCGCGCCGGCGGCGAGCGCGCCCACGGCGGCGAGCAGCAGCGCCAGCAGGAAGCTGCCCGTGAGCGCAGCCGCCGTGACCGCGAGATAGGCGCCCAGCATGTACTGCACGCCATGCGCCAGGTTCACCAAGTCCATCACGCCGAACACCAGGGTCAGGCCGGCGGCGATCAGGAACAGCAGCACACCGAGTTGCAGCCCGTTCAGCGCCTGCACGAGCACGAGCGATGTCGGCATGACGGCGTTCAGTGCAGCGGACACTCCCGCGCGAAGTTGTCGGCCTGGTTGGAGAAGATCTTCTTCACGATCTCGGTCTCATAAAGCCCGTCGGGGCGCTTCGCCGCCTTGACGAGATAGAAGTCCTGGATCGGGTAGCCGTTCGTGTTGAAGCGGAATTCGCCGCGCGGCGAGGCGAAGTCGGCCTGCCGCATGGCCGCGCGGAGCTTGTCCTTGTCGGCGGTTGCCCCGTCTGTGTGGCGCAGCGCCGCGTCGATCGCCTGTGCCGCATCGTAAGCCTGCATCGCGTAGGAGCCGGGGACGTAGTGGTAGGCCGCGAGGAAGTCGGCGACGAATTTGTGGTTCGCTGGGTTGTCCATGTTGGGCGCCCAGGTCATGCCGCCGAACAGGCCGACCGCGGCGTCTTTCTCGGCGGGCAGGGTCAATTCATCGACGGTGAAGGCGGAGAGGAACGGGATCTGCTCGGCCAGACCCGACTGGCGGAATTGCTTGACGAGGGCGACGCCGAGGCCGCCCGGCATGAAGGCGAAGATCACGTCGGGCTTGGCCGCGTCGATGCGCGACAGGTCGGCCTGGAAATCGACCTGGTTCAGCGGCACGAAGTCCTCCTCGACCACCTCGCCCTTGAAGCGGCTCTTGAAGCCGGCGACGGCGTCCTTGCCCGCCTGGTAGTTGGGCGCCATCAGGAAGGCGCGCTTGTAGCCCTGCTGTTGGGCATACTCGCCCAGCACGGCATGGACCTGATTGTTCTCATAGCTGGTGACGAAGAAGTCCGGGCTGCATCCCTTGCCGGCAAACGCCGAGGAGCCGGCGTTCGGGCTGATCAGCATGACGCCGGCCTGAGTTACCGGGCGGAAAATCGCCCCGAGCACGTTGGAGAAGATCGGCCCGACGACGAAATCGACCTTGTCGGATTCGACCAGCTTCCTCGCCTTGTCAGCGGCGAGCTGCGGCTTCAATTCGTCGTCCACGACAACCACCTCGGTTGCGCGCCCCCCCAGCTTGCCGCCGCGCTCGGCGAGGCCGAGATTGAACCCATCGCGGACCTGCTGGCCCAGCACCGCGCCGGGGCCTGAGAGGGTGACGAGGACGCCCACCTTGAGCTTTCCCGTGTCCTCCGCGTGCGCCGCCACTATCCCCGCGAGCAGCGCCAGCGCAGCGATGAGTGATGTCCGTCTCATGGTTCGTTTTCTCCCGGTCCTTGGAGCCGATAGTAGCCTTCCGTGTCCTCCCTGTCGCCGGCACTCCTCACCCCCGGCCAGAGGAATACCAGCGCCCGGGCCGGGATCCGGAGGCTCGTGTTCTTGGTTCGATCTCACACGTGACACCGCCTGACGCAAGGAACGCAACGAATGAAGATCGCGCGCATCGAAACCTTCCTGCTGCATCCCGCCAGCGGCAAGAACCTGCTGTTCTGCCGCGTCGAGACCGCGGACGGGCTGCATGGCTGGGGCGAGGCCTACGTCACCCGCGGCAAGGAGCGAGTGATCGAATCATGCATCCACTGCATGGCGGAGTACGTGATCGGCCGCAGCGCCTATTCGATCCGCCACACCGGCCAGGTCCTGTTTGAGGATTTCGCCATCCGTCGCGTGTCGATGGAGCTGCTTTCCGCCTGGAGTGCGATCGAGATCGCGCTCTGGGACATTCTCGGCAAGCGGACCAACCAGCCGGTCTATAACCTGCTCGGCGGCAAATCGCGCGAACGGGTGCGTGTGTACGCCAATGGCTGGTCGCATGGTAAGACGATCGAGGAGAATATCGAGCGCGCGCTCAAGCTCAAGGCGATGGGCTTCACGGCGGCGAAGTTCGACCCCTTCCCTGGCCCGTGGCGTAGCCATGTGGATCCGAAGGACGAGGATTTCGCTATCGACTTTGTGCGCCGCATGCGCGATGCGATGGGTGCGGAGTTCGAGCTGCTGATCGAGGCGCATCGCCGCTTCGCGCCCTCGCACGCGATCCGCATCGGCCAGAGGCTGGTCGAGTTCGGCATTACCTGGTACGAGGAGCCATGCCTCGCCGACAATATCGAGTTGGTGGCCGAGGTGCGCCGCGCCGTGCCGATCCCGATCGTCACCGGCGAGGCGCTATATTCCAAGGAACAGTTCTTCCACGCGTTGGAGCGTCGCGCCGCCGACATTCTCAATCCTGACATTTGCGCCTGCGGCGGGATCACGGCGCTGATGGACATTTCCGCCATGGCGCAGCCGCAGGCCGTGGTGATGGCACCACATAATTACAATAGCGTGCTGATGGGACTCGCCGCGACGGTGCATGTGTGCGCCGTCATCCCGAACTTTCGCATCGCCGAGTATTTCGTCAATTTCGCCGAAATGTGCGGCGAAGTGGCGACGTCGCGGATCAAGGTCGAGGATGGCTGGGCGGAGCTGCCGACCGCGCCGGGCCTCGGCGTCGAGATCGACGTGGAGCGTTTGCGCAAGCACCCGTACAAAGAATTCGCGCACAAGCCACTGCCCGAGGCATGGGAGGAATATCCGCGGAAAGGGTACGTCCCTTCGCTGTGACCCTGCCGCTCCTGGGCCATGCCTCGGCGCGTCGGCGCCGCTAGCCGATCGCGCTGGCCGATTTCGCGATCTCGCGGAGCACGAACTTCTGAATCTTTCCCGTCGAAGTCTTCGGCAACTCGCGGAAGATAAATGTCTTCGGCACCTTGAAGCCCGCCAGCAGCTCGCGGCAGAAGGCGCGAAGTTCGTCGGCGCCAACGTTGGAGCCGGGCTTCCGCTCGATGAAGGCGCACGGAGTTTCTCCCCATCGCGCGTCCGGCTGCGCGACGACGGCCGCGCCCATCACCGCCGGGTGCTGATAGAGCGCCTCCTCCACCTCGAGGGAGGAAATGTTCTCGCCCCCGGAAATGATGATGTCCTTGGAGCGGTCGCGGATCTTCACGTAGCCGTCCGCCTGCGTCACCGCGAGGTCGCCCGTGTGGAACCATCCCCCCGCGAAGGCCGCCTCGGACGCCGCCTGATTCTTCAGGTAGCCTTTCATGGTGATGTTGCCGCGGAACATGATCTCGCCCATCGTTTCCCCGTCGGACGGCACGGGCGCCAACGTCTCCGGGTCGAGGTTCGCCATCGCTTCCTGCATCGGCACGCGCACGCCCTGGCGGGAGTTGCGTTCCGCGCGGCGGGGCAAGGGCAGGTCGGACCATTCCGGCTGCTTGGCACAGACCCCGGCGGGGCCGTAGGTCTCGGTCAGGCCATAGACGTGGGTGAGGTCGATGCCGGCGCTTTCCGCGCCCTCTATGATGACGGCGGGCGGTGCGGCGGCGGCGATCTGGCCCGCGATGCGATGCGTCACGCCCGCGCGCAGCTCAGGCGGGGCATCGATGATGGTGGAATAGACGATCGGCGCGCCGCAGAGGTGCGTCACGCCATGCGCGCGGAACGCATTCCAGATCGCCCGCGCCTCCACCCGGCGCAGGCAGACATTGGTGCCCGCCCGCTCGGCGATCGACCAAGGGAAGCACCAGCCGTTGCAATGGAACATCGGCAGCGTCCAGAGATAGACGGGATGCTGCGGCATGTTCCAGTTGACGATGTTGCTGAGCGCGTTCAGGTAGGCGCCCCGGTAGTGATACACCACGCCCTTCGGGTCGCCGGTGGTGCCCGAGGTGTAGTTCAGCGCGATCGCGTCCCACTCGTCGGGCGGGTTCGTCCAGGCGTAGTCTGGATCGCCGGTTTCCAGGAACGCCTCATACGTCGTCTCGCCCAGCCGCGCGCCGCCCGGCGCGGCGGGATCATCGACGTCGATCACGAGAGGCTTTTCGTCGAGCGCGGCCAGCGCGCGGCCGACGGCAGAGGAAAATTCCCGGTCGGTAATCAGAACTCGCGCGCCACCGTGGCGGAGCATGAAGGCGATCGTGTCCGGGTCAAGCCGCGTGTTCAGCGTGTTCAGCACGGCGCCCAGCATTGGAATGCCGAAATGCGCCTCCACCATCGCGGGAATGTTGGGCAGCAACACCGCAACGGTATCGCCGCGCCCGATCCCCCGCCGTGCGAGCGCGGAAGCGAGGCGGCGGCAGCGGGCGTAGGTCTCTGCCCAGGTGAAGCGGGCCTCGCCATGGATCACCGAGACCCGCGCGGGATAGAGCGCGGCGGCACGCTCCAGGAACGTGACCGGGTTCAGTGGGGTGAAGTTGGCCGCGTTCTTGTCCAGGCCTGACAGATAGGCCGGGTTGCCGGGCATGGGCGCCTCCCTGATCCTTGGTCCGAACGTAGAGAAGTCGCGGACCTTGCGGAATAGGGCCGTATCAGGCGGCGGGCGGCAGATCCAGATGGTGCTCGATCCGCCTGACCCGGGCATCCAGTTCGCTGATCAGGATGCCGTGCCCGAGAACCGAGGCGTGATAGGACGTGACCGCCTCGCGCAGGGAGTGGACGTCGCTTGTCAAGCCGTCGAATTGGCGGTCGTGGTCATGAAGCTTCAGCGTATGCTCATTCAGGACGCGGGTGTGCTCGTTCAGGATGTGGGAGTGCTCGTTCAGAACGCGGGTATGCTCGTTCAGGACTCGGGTATGCTCGTTCAGGATCCCTCGGATTTCGCGCTGTCCCTCCAGCACGTCCCCGAGCATTGCCACGATATGGCCAAGGTCCGTGCCGTTTCCGCTGCCTGACATTCCTGTTACACCTCAAATCGCGGCCGGCACTATCGTTGGCACTGCTGAACGCTTCGTCAATCACTCCCTACGCCAGCCCGAAATAGGCCCGGTTGAGCGCGTCGTCGGCGTGCAGCGCCTCGACCGTGCCCTCGAAGCGGATGCGCCCGCCCTCCAGGGTGAACACACGGTCGGCGAGATCGAGGAAGGCGACGTTCTGCTCGGCGATCAGCATCGCCAGCCCCTCGGCCCGGAAGCGGCCGAGCACCTCGATCACCTGCTGGACGAACAGCGGCGAGAGCCCGGCGGAGGGTTCGTCCATCACCAGCACGCGCGGGCCGGAGGCCAACGCCTTGGCGATGCCCAGCATCTTGCGCTGCCCGCCCGAGAGGCTGCCCGCCAGCGCGCGCTTGCGCGCCGCGAGGTCGGGGAAGACGCCATACAGCTCCGTGAGCCGGCGGGCCAGCGACGCGCGCTCGGCAAACTGGCCACCGATGCGGAGGTTTTCGTCGATCGAGAGGCCCGGAAATACGCCCAGCTCCGACATGTAGGCCATGCCGCGCCGGACGCGACGATCGGTGCGCAGCGCGGTGATGTCGGTCGCGGCGAGACGCACCTGGCCGCGCCAGGCCGGGACCAGGCCGACGATCACCTTCAGCAGCGTCGTCTTGCCCGCGCCGTTGGCGCCCAGCAGCACGACGCTTTCGCGCGGGCGCACGTCGATCCCGGCGCCCCACAGGACCTGCACCTGTCCATACCCGGCCTCGATGGCGCGGGCGGCGAGCAGCGGCTCAGCCACTATGTCCGCCGCCCAGAAACACGCGGATCACCTCGGGGTCTTTGGTCGCGGCGGCGAGGGTGCCGCCGAAGAACTCCTTGCCCGCCGCCATCACCACCACCCGGTCGGTCACCCGGTCGATGAAGCCCATCAGGTGCTCCACCACCAGCAGCGCCATGCCCCGACCGGCCAGAATGCGCAACTGATCGGCCATGCGGCCCAGTTCGGCGGGGTTCAGGCCCGCCGCCAATTCGTCGACCAGCAACAGCCGGGGGGAGGTGGCAAGCGCGCGCGCGAGATCGAGTGTCTTCTGCTGCGCGCTGTTCAGTTCCCCCGCCGGCTTTTCGGCGAAGCCGTCGAGGTCGAGCGAGGCGAGCAGGTCGTCGAGGTCGGGCGGCTCGCCCGCGTTGCCGTAAGTCGCCGCGATCTCCACGTTCTCGCGCACGGTCAGCGAGAGGAAGGGCTTGGGCGACTGGAAGGTGCGGTTGATGCCCTGTCGCGCGAGGCGATGAGCAGCGGTGCCGCCGATCGAGCGGCCCCGATAGAGCACGCGCCCGCCATCGGGCGCATAGAGGCCGGAGATGACGTTGATGCAGGTCGTCTTGCCCGACCCGTTCGGCCCCACCAGGCCGAGGACCTCCCCCGCGCGCAGATGAAAGCTCACCTGATCCAGCGCGCGGAAGCCGCCGAACCGCTTGACGACGTTCTCGACGGAGAGCAGCGGGTCAGGGGACACGCACGCCCCGGCTGGTCAGCAGCGACACCAGGCCGTTCGGCAGGAACAGCACCAGGATCATGATCAGCGCGCCGTAGATGAGCTGGAAATACTGCGGCACCGTGATGCCGATCCAGTTGTACACGCCATAAAGGATCAGCACGCCCAGCAGCGGGCCGATCAGCGTAGTGATGCCGCCGAACAGCGCGAAGACCACCGCGAAGATCGAGATGCCGAGGTCGAAGGCGCTGTCAGGGTAAAAGACCGAAATGTGCCAGGCGAAGCACCCGCCCGCCAGGCCGGCGATGAGCGCCGAGAGCAGCGAGGCGATGATGCGCCCGCGCACGACGGCGACGCCCGCCATCTCGGCGCTGACCGGATCCTCGCGGATGGCCTGCAAGGACAGGCCGAAGCGCGAGTTGCGGAGGAACACCACGAGCAGCAGCGCCAGTGCCATCACGAACAGGCCGACGTAGTAGGAGAAGGCGGGAGCGAACACGCCGCTGAGCGAGACGCCGTACGGTCCCTTGGTGATGTCCTGCAAGGTCGGGTTCGCGATGATCTCATAGATGGCTTGCGCCGCCGCCAGGCTGGCGATGGCGAAGTAGGCGCCGGTCAAGCGCAGCAGGGGGAGCAGGATGACGCCCAGGATCAGCGCGGCGGCGGCGGCGCACAGCATCGCGGGCAGCGGGCCGGCATGCAGGTGCATCACGGCGAGCGCGAAGCCGTAGGCGCCGGCACCGTAGAAACCGACATAACCGAACGGCAGATATCCAGTGAAGCCGTAGATGACGTTCAGTCCTTGCGCGAGAGTGATGAACACCATGAAGTTGAACAACAGCAGCTCGTTCGAATAGACGCCGCGCGCGAACCCCATCACTGCTATGGCGACGAGGGCGACCGCGGTATCGCCGAGGACGTGCCCGCCGATGTTGCGCCGCCCGCGGGCGAGCCGATTCCCGCCGGCTTCAGGCACGCCGCACCTGCCGGCCGAGCAGGCCCTCCGGGCGGACCAGCAGGACCGCGATCAGCAGAAGGTTGGGCAGCAGGTTGGCCCAGGAGCTGAGATAGGTCTGCATCAGCATCAGCGAGATGCCGTAGATCAGGCCGCCCAGCACGGTGCCGAGCGGGTTGCCGAGCGTGCCCACGACGATCACCGCGAAGGCGGCGATGTTGATTCCGACGCCGAGGCTCGGCGTCACGCTGCCGAGCATGAATGGCTCGAACACCCCCGCGATGCCGGCGAGCGCGATGCCGATGCCGAAGGCGATCGCCGAGACGAAGTGGATGTCGATCCCGGTCGCCAGCGCCTCGTCGCGGGAGACCATCACCGCGCGCGTCAGCGTGCCGAGCCGGGTGCGGTAGAGATAGACATAGACCGCGATGACGCAGACCGCACTGACGGCGGCGCTGTAGGCCCAGGCGCGCGGCATCCGCGCGGTGAAGATCTCCACCGGGCCGACGCCGAAGATGCGCGCGGGGATCGAGCGTTCCGTGTTGCCGAACAAGATCGAGGCGATCGCCTCGATCATCTGCGACATGCCGAAGAACAGGATCAGCGAGAGCATCTCGGTGTCGCGCGCCCGCATCAGCCGCGGCACTATCAGGTAGTAGATCGGGATGCCGGCGAGGATCAGCGCCACCAGCATGAGCGCGGCCGAGGCGAGCGGGTGCAGTTTCAGCAGCACGAACAACCAGAACGCCCCGTACGCCCCGAGCATAAGAAAGTCACCATGCGCGAGATTGACGATCTTCATCACGCCGAACACGAGATTGAGTCCGAGCCCGACCAGGGTGAAATAGAGCCCGAAGAACACACCCTCGATGATGGCGGAGACGAGCATGGGCTACCCTGCTTGCGGCCGGAGCAGACCTCTCCCGTCAGGGGAGGGGAGGAGTAAGAAGCGCGGCACCTTCTTCCCCTCCTCTTGCGGGAGGAGGGCGGGGGGAGGGCTCGGGAGCACCGCCCCCATGCCTCCGAAGCTCACTTCCCGATCACCGGCTGCCCCGTCGCGAGATCGTGCGGGTACACCACCACCAGCTTCATGCCCTTGCCATCTGGCTCAACCTGACCAAGCGGCGTGATTTCCCCGATCTGCGCGCCGGTGTCGTCGAGCTTGAACGGACCCGCGAGCGTGGTCAGCTTATCGGATAACCCGAACACCGCGTCGTGCAGCGCCATCTGATCAAGGCTCGCGGCGTGGTTCAGCGTTTCCTGCAAGACGATGCCGACCGTGTAGCCGGCAACGGCGTTGAGACCGAACGCCGCGCCGGGAGTGTTGGCATAGGCCTTGGTCCAGGCCGCCTTGTACTGCGGCAAATCCATGCCGGTAGTGACCTTGTAGGCGTATTCCGCGCCGGTGACGTAGGTAAACACGTCCTTCAGGCCGTCAATCCCGACGTTCTTCAAAAGCTCCTCTGGCTCCGCGCCGGGATAGACGGCGAACAGGAATTTGAAACGCTCTCCGGAATCCTGGAGATTGCGAAGGAAGGCGATGTCGTTGCCGGGATAGCCAAGTTCCAGCACCGCGTCCGGGTTCTTGCCCGAAATGTTGTTGATCAGGACCGTGTAGTTCGACGTGCTGGTGGGCACGCCCTGGTCATAGACGATCTTCAGCTTGCCGGCTTCGGTGATGAACTTCTTGACGGCGGCCGCTTGCGTGCCGGTGAAATCGTTGGTGGCGTAGAGGATCGCCACCGTCTTTAGTCCGTGCTGCGGCCCCTCGTTGTTCAGGAAGTCCGTCGCGTATTTCGGCCAGATGGTCGAGGCGGGGTCGGCGAGCAGCGCGATATAGGGATTGTCCTTGGTGAAGAACGGCGCACCGGTTCCGGTGGGATCGAACAGGAACATCTTGTGCTCGTGCGCGATCGGCACGGCGACCGCGGTCAGCACGGAGCCGGAGTCGCTGACCAGCATGTTTACGTGGTCCTGCGTGATGAGCTGGTTGATCAGCGTCGCCGCCGTCGCCGGATTGCTCTGGTCGTCGTAGCTGATGAGCTTGAGCGGGATCTTCTTGTTGAACGCCTTCACGAAGGCGCCCCCCTCCGCGTTGGTTTGGTCGATCCAAAGCTTCAGCCCGTAATAGACCGGCATCGAGATGGCCGCGAACGGGCCGGAACTCGCGTGGAGACTGCCGATGGTGATGGTCGCGGGTGCTTCAGCGGCGCGCGCCGGGATAAACGGCGAAAGCGCAAGGGCGCCCAGCGCGGCCATTCCAGTCAAGGCGGATCGCAGTCGCATGACGTATTCCTCCGGACCCGGTTCATCGGCCTGGCGGAATAGGTCAGGATCGCGCGCGGGGCAAGGAGGCTAACGGCTCGTCGCGTGATGCCGGACTACCGCTGCCGGATGCCGTGCCAGCAATCACGTCCCGCCTTCCGGCCGGGTGCCCGCGTCCGGCGGCTTACCGTCGGGCGCGGGCTGCGCTTTGAGATCAGCGGCTATTCAGCGGCCTTGCTCTCCGCGCCGGGTGGGCGGGTCGGCGTGGTCCGGCGCTTTCCGGGCGCCGGCTTGCCCGGCAAGGGCGGCAGGGCCTTGGCCTTCTCCAAGTCGATGCCGGCGCCCTCCGCGACCCGCCGGCCGTAGTCCTGGTCGCAATGCCAGAAATGCCAGACCATGCGGAGCTGGATCGGCTCGGGGCATTGTTTCAAGTCGGCGACGAGATTGCCGATCAGGTCCTCGCGCTCCCAGTCCTCGAAGGTGCGGTAACGTTCGCCGGCCTGGGCGTAGTCATCCTCGGTCCGGCTTGGGTCGTAGCGGCCGCAAAAGGCTTCGACAGGCTCGCGGTACTCCGCGCCCGATTTCGGTGCCTCGACCAGCCCGCCCATGGCACTGGGCTCGTAGTTCACGTGCTTGCTCTCGCCGGCGCCGTCCACGTAGAAGGCCATTTGTCCGTCCCGCTGGTTGGTACGCGCTTTGGTTCCCTTCGGCGCGTTGATCGGCAGCTGGAGGTAGTTCGGCCCGACGCGATAGCGCTGCGTGTCGGAGTATGACAGCGTCCGCCCTTGCAGCATCTTGTCGTCGGAGAAGTCGATGCCGTCGACCAGCACGCCGGTGCCGAACGCGGATTGCTCGCTCTCGGCGAAGAAATTATCGGGGTTGCGGTCCAGCACCATCCGCCCGATCGGCAGCAGCGGGAACTTGTCCTCCGGCCAGCGTTTGGTGTCGTCCAGCGGATCGAAGCTCAGTTCCGGATGGTCGTCGTCGGACATGATCTGAGCACAGAATTCCCATTCCGGATACTCGCCCCGCTCGATCGCCTGATAAAGATCGCAGGTGGCGTGCCCGACATCCTTCGCCTGGATCTCGGCCGCCTGCGCACTTGTGAGGTTGCGCGCGCCCTGCTTCGGCACCCAGGAGAACTTGACCAGGTGCGCGACCCCGGAATCGTTGACCAGCTTGTAGGTGTTGACGCTCGAGCCCTCCATCTCCCGGTAGTTCGCCGGGATGCCCCAGGGGCTCTTGACCCACGTCACCATGTGCAGCGATTCCGGGGTGTGCATGACGAAGTCGTAGAAGCGCCACGGCTCCTCCTGGTTCGTGACCGGGTCGGGTTTGAAGGCGTGGACCATGTCCGGAAACTTGAGCGCGTCGCGGATAAAGAAGATGCGGAGATTGTTGCCCACCAGATCCCAGTTGCCGTCGACCGTGTAGAACTTCACCGCGAAGCCGCGCGGATCGCGCGCCGTCTCCGGGCTACCCCTGCCGCCGATCACGGTCGAGAACCGCACGAAAAGCGGCGTGCGCTTTCCGGCCTGCGTCAGCACCTTGGCGCGGGTGTATTTCGCCGCTGGTTCGTTGCCGATCTTGCCGTAGGACTTGAAATAGCCGTGCGCGCTGGTTCCGCGAGCATGAACCACGCGCTCGGGAATGCGCTCGCGATCGAAGTGCGTGATCTTCTCGATAAACTGATAGTTCTCCAGCGTCGCCGGACCCCGCTCGCCAACCGTGCGCAGGTTCTGGTTGTCGCGTACGGGATGGCCCTGGCGAGTGGTCAAAACGGGCCGTTCTTCGCTCATGGTCGGATCCTCCTGTGGGGCACCAAGGGCGGGGATTTCGCCTGCCTACCGTTGGAAAGCTGAGGCGAGCTGCGCCAAGCCGGCAGGCTAGGCCGCCAGGGCGCCGGGTTCAAGCGGAGGCCCGCCGATCCGATGTTCAGACCGCGATCAGTTTGACCCGCTTGCCGTCCACCCCGAGCGCGACCCGGCCTGCCCGCAGTGCCAGGGCATCCTCGCCGAACACCGTGCGCCGCCAGCCGTGCAGGGCGGCGGCTTCGGCATCCTCGCCCGAGGCCAGACGCTCGATCTCCTCCGTGCCGGCCACCAGCCGCGCCGCGACATGGTGCTGTTCGGCCTTGGCGGCGAGCAGCACCTTGAGCAGCGCGACCAGCGCCGGGGAGGGGCGGGCGGCGTCGCGTCCGCGCAACGCCTCGGGCAACTCTCCGTCCGGTGTTGCCCGCGCCTCCGCGATGGCGGCGAGCAGGGATGCGCCTATCCGAGCTTCGGCGAAGCCGCGGGTGATCCCGCGCGCGCGTGCGAGCGCTTCGGGCGTGTCCGGAGCGCTGGCGGCGATCTCCATCAGCGTCTCGTCTTTCACCAGGCGCTGGCGGGGAATATTGGCCCGCTGCGCCTCCCGCTCGCGCCAGGCGGCGAGCGCCTGCACCATGCCCAGGAATCTGCGGTTATTGCCGCGGGGGCGCAGCCGCTCCCACGCCGTCTCGGGGTCGGCGCGGTAGGTCGCTGGATCGGCGAGGGTCGCCATCTCCTCGCCCACCCATTCGAGCCGCCCATCCTGATCCAGCCGCTCGCGCAGCTTCTCGTAGACCACCCTTAGATAGGTCACATCGGCGGCGGCGTAGGTGATCTGCGCGGGCGAGAGCGGGCGCGCCGACCAGTCGCTGAAGCGGTGCGCCTTGTCGATATGTCCTCCGGCCAGGGCCGAGACCAGGGCGTCATAGGCCACCTGGTCGCCGAAGCCGGCCACCATCGCCGCGATCTGGGTGTCAAACAGCGGCGTCGGCACCGCCCCGAACTTCAGCACGAAAATCTCGACATCCTGCCGCCCGGCATGGACCACCTTCGTCACGGCGGGGTCAGCGAGCAGCCGCCCGAGCGGGGCAAGGTCGAGATCCGGCGCCTCGGCGTCCACGACCGCCACCTCGTTCGCCCCGGCGAGCTGCACGACGCAGAGTTCCGGCCAGTAGGTGCGTTCGCGCATGAACTCGGTATCCACGGTCACGAACGTCTCGGCGGCAAGCCGCCGGCACAGGGCATCGAGCGCCTCGGTGGTCTCGATCAGCGCGGGGGAAGGAAAGCCGGGACGAGGCGGGCGGGACATGAACGGTTTCTACACGTGCGAGGGGGATAGGCAAAAGCCGACGTCCATGCGGCCTTGACTTGGCGAGGGGGCCGAGGCTTGTCTGCGGCCCTTCCAGCCCCGCCGGGATCACCCTCATGCACGCCTACCGCACCCATAGCTGCGGCGCGCTCCGCGCCTCCGATGCGGGGCAGAAGGCCCGGCTCTCGGGCTGGGTGCACTCCAAACGTGATCACGGCGGGCTGCTGTTCATCGATCTGCGCGACGATCACGGGCTGACGCAATGCGTCTTTCCGGCCGGCAGCCCGGCATTCGCGCAAGCCGACGGCGCCCGGCCCGAAAGCGTCGTCACCATCACCGGGGACGTGGTCCGGCGCGAGGCGGGCACGGTCAACCCGCGCCTGCCCACGGGCGAGGTCGAGGTCCGGGCGTGCGAGCTTGACGTCCTGTCGGCCGCCGAGGTGCTGCCGATGCAGGTGGCCGGCGAGGAGCGCTATCCGGAGGAGCTGCGGCTCAAATACCGCTTCCTCGACCTGCGCCGCGACAAGCTGCACCGGAACATCTTGCTCCGGGCGCAGGTGATCGCCTCTATCCGTCGGCGCATGATCGAGGCCGGGTTCACCGAGTTCCAGACGCCGATCCTGACCGCGTCCAGCCCCGAGGGTGCGCGCGACTTCCTGGTGCCGTCCCGCCTGCATCCGGGCAATTTCTACGCGCTGCCGCAGGCGCCGCAGCAATTCAAGCAGCTCATCATGGTGGCCGGGTTCGACCGATATTTCCAGATCGCGCCGTGCTTCCGTGACGAAGCCTCGCGCGCTGACCGCTCTCCGGGCGAGTTCTACCAGCTCGACTTCGAGATGAGCTTCGTCACGCAGGAGGACGTGTTCGCCACGATCGAGCCGATCATCGCCGGCGTGTTCGAGGAGTTCGCCGAGGGCCGCGCCGTCTCGCCGCCGCCGTTCGTGCGCATCCCCTATGAGGCGGCGTTCTTGGAGTTCGGCACCGACAAGCCCGATCTCCGCAATCCGCTGCGCATCAGCGACGTGACGGAGCAATTCGCCGGATCGAGCTTCGGGCTGTTCGCCCGCATCGCCGCCTCGGGCGGCGTGGTGCGTGCCGTGCCGGCGCCGGGCGCCGGCGCCAACCCCCGCAGCTTTTTCGACAAGCTCAATGATTGGGCGAAGGCCGAGGGTGCCGGCGGCCTCGGCTACATTATCTTCGACGCGGGGGGGCCGAAGGGACCGATCGCGCGCAACCTGGAGCCGGCGCGCGCCGCAGCGATCCGCGACGCCTGCGGCCTCGAGGCGGGCGATGCGGTGTTCTTCACTGCCGGCAAGCGCGACGAGGCGGCGAAATTCGCCGGCCTGGTGCGCGCCCGTCTCGGCCAGGAGCTTGGGCTGACGGAATCCGGGACATTCCGCTTCTGCTGGATCACCGACTTCCCGATGTACGAGCTGAACGCGGAAACCGGCCAGATCGATTTCAGCCACAACCCGTTCTCGATGCCGCAGGGCGGGATGGAGGCGCTGCGGAGCCAGGACCCGCTGACGATCAAGGCCTTCCAATACGACATCGTCTGCAACGGGGTGGAACTGTCCTCGGGAGCGATCCGCAATCATCGCCCCGACATCATGCTCAAGGCCTTCGAGATCGCGGGCTATACCGAGCGGGAGGTGGAGGCGCGGTTCGGGGGCATGCTGAACGCCTTCCGCTATGGCGCGCCGCCGCATGGCGGCTCGGCGCCGGGGATCGACCGCATCGTCATGCTGCTGGCCGACGAGCCGAACATTCGCGAGGTGATCCTGTTCCCGCTCAACCAGCAGGGTCAGGACCTGATGATGGGCGCGCCGGCCCCCGTGCCCCCGACGCGGCTCAAGGAGCTGGCGCTCCGGATCGAGCTTGCGCCCCGGCCGGGAGCGGCGTGAGCACGGCCTGGAGCGTGCGCTGAGGCCGGTGCGGGCGCGCCCCGGCTGGCAAAGCGACGGCGGACGCCGGTATCTTTCCGAACCGGGTATCTTCCCCTTCCCACCTTGGAGCGCCTGCATGCGCCTTCTCGTTGCGCTGGCCGCCCTCTTGCTGTTCGCCCGGCCGGCCCTGGCCGCCCCGCCCGGCGTGCCGCTGGCGGCGCACAAGGCGCTGTACGCCATGACGCTCGATCACGTCCGCGGGGACGTGGTCGCGGCGCACGGGACGATGGGCTACGAGGTCCTCGACGCCTGCGACGGCTGGGCGGTGCGCCAGCGGCTGGACATGCGGATCACCAACGCCGAGGGTCAGACCGTGGAAATGATCTCGGACTACGCGACCTGGGAATCGAAGGACGGGCGGCGTCTGCGCTTCCACATGAAGCAGACCACCGACGAGGCGGTGACAAGCCAGACCGACGGCGACGCCAGCATGGAGCCGGGCGGCGGCCCCGGCGTGGCGCGCTACACCAGGCCGCGGCGCGCCAGCATCCCGCTTCCGCGCGGCACGCTGTTTCCGATGGCCCACACGGCGGCGATTCTCCAGGCCGCGCGCGAAAGGCGACGCTTTCTGAACCTGCCGCTGTTCGACGGCACGTCCGAAACCGGGGCCGAATACAGCGCCATCGTGATCACGCAGTGGGACAGGCCGCAACCGACCCGCTGGCCCATACTGTCGAAGCTCCCCAGCGCACGGGTGCATGTCGCCTTCTATGATTGGGATTCGAAGGACATGATTCCCGACTACCAGGTAGGGATGCGCTACTGGGAGAACGGCGTCGGCGACGACATGACGATGGATTTCGGCGACTTCGTCATGCGCGCGAAAATGACGCAGTTCGCCCCGCAGCCGCGCCGGTGCTGAGGGCGTCTCAACAATTCGTTCAGCCGGTCCAGGTCAGACTGGAGCATGTTCGGCGGTGGGATCGGGATGCACGACGTCGGGTTGGGTTTGCTTGGCCGCGTTTCGGCTGAACTCGCAGCGATGGTGCGCGCGGCGTCCCCCGCGCTCGCCTCGATCCGGCTTGGTCCCGACCGCCGGGCCAGCGGCTTCGTCTGGCGCGGCGGGCTGATAGTGACTTCCGCGCCGGCTACGAGCACGGCCCGCGAGATCACGGTGGTGTTGCCTGGCGGGCCCATGCTCCGCGCCGAACGCGCCGGCGCGGCGGAGCCGTCGGGGGTTGCCGCGTTTCGCGTGCCCGGATGCCGGCCCGCAACGACGGTCCTGCCGGCGCTGGACGTGGCGCGCGTGGGCGCCTTGGTGCTGAGCCTCGGCGTCGGCGCGGATGCCAGCCCGATCGCGCGGCTGATGCTGGTCCGCCGGGTGGGGGTGCACGGCGCGTTGCTGGATGGGCGGATCGCGCCGGCCGACACGGGCGGCCCGGTTTTCGATACGGCGGGACGGCTCCTCGGGATGGGGCTGGTCGCTCCGGACGGCGGATGCGTGCTGTTGCCCAGCGCGGCGATCGCGCGTGCCCTGGAAAGCGCGGGGCGTGGCTGGCTCGGAGTGGCGTTCCGGCCGACGGCGGTGCCGGCGTCGCTCCGCGCCCGGGCCGGCCAGGAATCGGCCCGTAGCGTGGTGCGACTCGCGCCGGGCGGTCCTGCGGAGGCCGCCGGGCTGCGCGTGGGCGACATCGTGCTCGCGCTTGACGGCCTTCGCATGAGCGGAATGGGTGCGCTGCGCGGCTTTATCGCCGCGGTGCGACCCGGCCGGACGGTGCAGGCGCGAGTCATGCGCGGTAGCCGCATCGACACGGTGGCGGTGATCGTGGGTATGGTACCGAGCCCAGCCTGATGGGATAGGTTGCGGACTCAAATGCCGGCGTGGTAACTCCCTTTTTAGTGAGTTCTATCGCGTGATGTTCATCAATTCGACACGACTTCGTGCCGGGGAGATTGGGTGGCCGCGCGATTTTCGAAGGGCGCCGCGGCAAAATGCCGAAATCGGTCGGGTTCGTCGACGCTCTTGAAGGTCCCGTCGTACGCGGTTGGGCGATGCCGGAGGGACCCCGAGCGGCGAGCATCATCGTCCGCGACGCGGCCGGCCGGACGCTTGGGCGCGGCGCCGCCGATCAGGAGCGCCCGGATCTCGCGCGCCTCGGTCTGGACCGCACCGCCTGCGGATTTCGTGTCGCCGTGCGCGGACTGGGGATCACGGATGCTCTGCATGTGTTCGCCGACGGGGCGGAATTGGTGGGCTCGCCGGTCCCGGTGGGCCAGGGGCTCTATGACGGCGCGCTGACGCTCGCGGACGGGGTGGTCAGCGGCTGGGTGGCCGAACGGACTGACACCAGTCGCGGCGCGCGCGTCGAGCTGCGGGACCAGGACGGGGTGCTGGTGGGTGAGGCCGACGCCGTGCGGGACCCGGACGGTGGGCCGGACCGCGCGCCCGCTCGTTTCTCGATCCCGCTCGGCCCCGCGAGCTTCGGCCGGTCCGACCTGATCGTGCGGGCCTTCGTCGGCGGCGTACGCTTCGCCGAGGCACACGGCGCCATGCGGCTGGACGGCTATCTCGACATGCTCAGCCCCACCCGTTGCAACGGCTGGCTGCTCTCGCCCGATGCGCCCGGCCGGGTGCTGGAAATCGAGGTGTTTCGCGACAGCTCGCCGATTGGGGTGGGTACGTGCGCGCTGCCGCGCGAGGACGTGCGCCATCGGTATCCGCGGTCGTGGCGCGTCGGGTTCGACATCGCGTTTGATCCCGCGCCTGACCCCGTGCCGGATTCTCTGGCGGGTGCCCGCCCGACCTATTCGTTCCGGCTGGCGGGCACGGATGCCGAGTTGTTCGACGGACCGTTGGTGATCGATGACAGGCTCGTCGCGATCGAGGCGGCGCGGCGGATCGGCCAGCGCGCCGAGGCGGACCTGGCGGCGGCGTCTGCCGCCGACCGCGCCCTGCTGCGGAGCGCCCTGGCCGAGTTCATCGGCCGGCGCCGGCGCAGTGAGCCACGCGCACGCGCACGCATCGCGCCGGCCGCTTCGGCGTCCGTGCCACCGTCGGCCGGCGGGCGCCGGCTTGTCGTCGTGATCCCGGTCTACCGCGACGTCGCGGTCACGCGCGCCTGCGTTGAAAGCGTGCTGGCCGCTCGCGATCCTGCCCGCGACGCCGTCGTGCTGGTTAACGACCGCTCCCCGGACGCGGGGATGGACACGATGCTGGAGCGACTGGGCCGCGAACCGGACGTGTTCGTGCTCAGCAACGCCGAGAACCAGGGCTTCATCCGCTCTGCCAATCGCGGCATCGCGGCGTGCCGTCGGGGCGACATCCTGCTGCTGAATTCCGACACCCGCGTGTTCCCCGGCGTGTTCGAGGAGTTGTGCCGCGTTGCCGGCTCGGCGCCAGACATCGGCACCGTCACCGCGCTGTCGAACAACGCCACGATCTTTTCCTACCCGCATCCGAGCCTGCCGAACGCGGCGCTGGATGACATGGACTGGGCCGAGGTCGCCGCAGTGGCGCGGGAGGCCAGCGGCGGCCTCGTGGTGGACGTGCCGACCGGCCACGGATTCTGCATGCTGATCCGGCGCACGGTGCTGGAGCTGACGGGAACGTTGGACGAGGTGTTCGGCCGCGGCTATGGCGAGGAGAACGATCTCTGCCAGCGCGTAGCCGACCGAGGCTTTCGCAACGTCGCCGCGGCCGGAGCCTTCGTCGAGCACGGCGAGAGCGTGTCGTTCGGAGCCGAGAAAACGGTCCTGGCGGAGGCGAACCTGGCCCGTCTGGGACAGATGTATCCCGAATACGCGCAAGTCGTGATGGAGTTTGAACGCGCCGACGGGCTGCGGCGCGCCCGCTGGCCACTCGACGCCGCGCGGCTTCGCAAGGCCGGCGCGGCCGGAGCCTCGTTCGCCCTGATCGTGACCAACCGGCTGGGCGGCGGCACGCGCCGGGCGGTGGACGATATCGAGACGGCGGTGGGCTACGGCGGGGCGCACAGGCTGACTCTGAGCTGCCGCGACGACGGAATGATCGAGTTGGAGGCCGGCGCGCCGGCGCTGCGCGCCGTCTTCGGCTTCGACGAGACCGAGGCCCTATTCGGGCTGCTGTCGGCCGCCCGGATCACGCGGGTCCTCGTCCATCAGATGCTTGGCTTCCCGCCGGCGTTCCTGACGGGTCTGACCGCCTGGGCGAGCGGGCGGCACGCGATCTACTACGCGCACGACTTCTATCCGATCTGTCCGCGCGTCACGATGATCGACGCCGCCGACCGGTTCTGCGATGTCGCCGGGGCCGACACCTGCCAGCGCTGCGTTGCCGCCGCGGGCGCGCACGAGGCCTCGCGCCTGGATGCGCTGGCCCCGGCGGCGCACCGGGCGGCGTTCGGCGCCCTGCTGGGGGCATTCCGCCATGTGGTGGCGCCCTCGACGAGCGCGGCCGCTCATCTGCGCCGAGTTTGGCCGGATCTGTCGGTGACGGTCGCCCCGCACCCCGAGCCGGCCCGCGCCGTTCCCGCCGCGACACGCGCTGCTTCGGCGCGGGAGGTGGTGCTGCTGGGCGCGATCGGTCCGCACAAGGGCTCCGCCAAGCTGCTCGAGATCGCCCGCCACGCACGGCTCAGCCACCCGGACCTGCGATTCCGGGTGATCGGGCACACCAACATCGACGCCGAGCTGCGCGCCGTCGGCAATGTGGCGATTACCGGCGCGTACGAGCCTTGGGAGTTGCCGGACCTGCTGGCCCAGGCCGACGGCCGCATCGCCTTGTTCCTGCACAACTGGCCCGAAACCTACTGCTATACGTTGAGCGAGGCGGTTGCCCACGGATTGCTGCCGCTGGTTCCCGATCTCGGCGCGCCGGCCGAACGGGTGCGACAGGCGGGATTCGGGGCGGTGTTCGGTTTCCCGATCGAGGCCGGCGACGTGCTGCGGTCGATCACGGCGACCCTGGCCGAGACCAGCCCCAACGCGAGGCCCGGGTCCTTCACGATGCCTGGTGCTGCCGCGTTGCATCGGGCGCTGCTGGGGTTGGAGGAGCGGGCGGCGGATGCGCCGGCCCGCACGCGTCGGACGGGCCGCGCGCGGATGGCCCCAGCGCGGGCGACATAGGACGACGCCAGGGCGGCCGATAGCCGGCTGCCCTCGACGCTGCCGCTCCGGGCGGCGTAGGCTCCTCGAAAGTCGAGGAGGAATGCGTCCTATGAGCGGTGAAGACTGCCTTGCCGGCGTGCGGGTTCTGGATCTGACCCAGTTCGAGGCCGGCCCGTCCTGCACCGAGGTGCTCGCGTGGCTGGGCGCCGAGGTGGTGAAGGTCGAGAACCCGAAGAGCGGCGACCCGGGCCGGTCCATCAATCCTCCCCCCGGACAGGACGCGCACTACTTTCTGCAGTACAACGCCAACAAGAAATCCATCACGGTCAACTTGAAGGATCCGCGCGGGCTCGATCTCGTCAAGCAACTCGCGCGCAAGGCCGACGTCTTCGCCGAGAATTTCGCGCCCGGCGCGATCGAGCGGCTGGGCCTCGGCGCGGACGTGCTGCGCGCGGTGAACCCGGCACTGATCTACGCGCAGGTGAAGGGCTTCGGCGAGGGCTCGCCGTTCGAGAAAAACCTTGCCTTCGACATGATCGCGCAGGCCTGCGGCGGGCCGATGAGCATCACCGGCGAGGCCGGCGGCAAACCGCTGAAGCCGGGACCGACGATCGGCGACACCGGCACGGGGATGCTGCTCGCCATCTCGATCCTCGGCGCGCTCTACCGGCGCACGCGCACCGGCACCGGCGAGCATCTGCAGGTCGCGATGCAGGACGCGATGTTTCAGTTCGAGCGCGGCGCCTTTGCGACCACGACGCGCACCGCACGCGCGGCGCAACGTGCGGGGGCGGGCAGCGTGCTGGCCAGGAATCCCCCGATGGGTATCTACCCGTGCAAGGGCGGGGGCCCGAATGACTACGTCTACATCTACACCAGCCGCGCCAACCCGGAGCATTGGCGCCGGCTTCTGGGCGTGATCGGCCGCGAGGACCTGCTGGGCGATGCGCGCTACGACACCTCGGCGGCGCGGCTGGAGCATGAGGCGGAGGTGGACGCGATGGTGGCCGGCTGGACCCGCCAGCACGACAAGAAGGAGGCCATGCGCATCGTCGGCGCGGCCGGCATTCCGGCGGGCGCCGTGCTCGACACGGGCGAGTTGCTGGCCGACGAGACGTTCCGCCAGCGTGGCATCATGCAGACGGTGCGTCACCCGACCGCCGGCGAGTACACCATGCCGGCCTGGCCGGTGCGCTTCGCGGGCCGCCCGCCCGCGCTGCAGCCGGCGCCGCTGCTCGGCCAGCACACCGACGACGTGCTGCGCGGCTGGCTCGACCTCGGCGCCGACGCGGTGGGCGATCTGCGCGGCGGCGGCGTGGTGGGGTGACTCGACGCGCTTCGTGGGAATTATCACACCGCTTCATGGGGAGACGACGAGATGGCTGAACTGACCGGCTCCGAGATCCTGGCCAAATGCCTCAAGAAGGAGGGCGTCGAGGACCTCTTTTACATCATGGGCGGGCCGATGCTGCTGGCCGAATCTTCCTGCATCAAGGAGGGCATCCGCATGATCGACGTCCGCCACGAGCAGGCGGCGGCGTTCATGTGCCAGGCGTATAGTCGGTTGCTGCAGAAGCCATCGGTCTGCATGGCCGCCAGCGGTCCGGGCGTGACAAACCTCGTCACCGGGGTCGCCAACGCGCTGATCGACTGCGCGCCTGTCGTTGCGATCGGCGGATCAAGCCCGATCAGCCAGTTCGGCCGGCAGGTCTTCCAGGAGATCGACCAGGTCGCATTCATGAAGGGCGTCTGCAAATACACCGACCGCGTCGTCAACCTGAAGCGCATCCCCCAGCAGGTGAACTTCGCGTTCCAGAAGGCGATGTCGGGCAAGCCGGGTCCGGTCTATCTCGATATGCCGGGCGATATTCTCTATCAGAAGATCGACGAGGGTCTGGTGGACTGGAGCTTCGCGGGCCGTCCGCTGCTGGATTCCCGCCCGCTCGGCAACCCCGAGGAGGTTGGGCGGCTGATCGACGCGCTGGCCAAGGCCGAGCGGCCGCTGCTGGTGTCCGGCAGCGGCGTCATCTGGTCGCGGGCGTGGGACGAGATGCGCGCGCTGGTCGATCGCATCGGCATTCCGTTCTACACGACGCCGCAGGGCAGGGGCGTCGTGCCGGACGACCATCCGTGTTCCTATCTGCCCATGCGCAGCACGGCGTTCCGCGACGCCGATCTGATCGTCGTGCTTGGCACGCGCATGAACTACATCATCGGCCACGCCGCGCCGCCGCGTTTCGGCGCCCACGCGACGATCGCGCGCATCGACATCGACCCCGAGGAGATCGCGACGGCCGCGCGCGGCGTGGACATCCCCATCGTCGGCGACTGCAAGATGGTGCTGCGCCAAGTGCTGGAGGGCATCGGCACGCGCGTCACCACCGATACTTACAAGAAGTGGCGGCAGACGCTCGCAGAAGGCGAGGCGACCAAGCGCGCGAGCGCGGGCGGCAACCGTTACGCCGAGGACGGCGACATCCATCCGGTGCGGCTGCTGGAGGAGATCAAGGGCTTCATGCAGCGCGACGCGATCCTGTGCGTCGATGGGCAGGAGACGCTGAACTTCGGCCGCCAGACAATGCCGACCTTCGCACCAGGGCACCGGCTCAACTCCGGCCCGTTCGGCACGATGGGCGTCGGCTTGCCGTTCGGCCTCGGGGCCAAGGTCGCCATGCCCAACACGCAGGTGATCGTGGTCCACGGCGACGGCTCGTTCGGGCTGAACGCGATGGAGCTGGACACGGCGGTACGCCACCACATCCCGATCCTGGTTGTCATCAGCCTGAACGGCGGCTGGACGGCGGACCCCAAGCGCGAAAAGCCCGGACGCGACCTCGGCTACACCCGCTTCGACAAGATGGCGGAGGCGCTCGGCTGTTACGGCGAGTTCGTGGAGCGCCCCGAGGACATCCGCCCCGCACTCGATCGGGCGCAGGCGAAGGTGGACGAGGGCATGGTGGCGCTGGTCAACGTCAAGACGGACTACCGCGCGCGCTATGGCGGGGTGGCGTTCTCGGACTATTCGACCTAAAGGAGCCGGTGCGCGCACGTCCGGCGGCGGAGACCGGCGTGCGCGCGATTTTTGGCATCCAGAAAGGACGGTTGATGCGGAAGAAGCTTCTCATGGTGGCCGGTGTGCTGCCTCTGCTCCTCGCGGCCGGCTGTCAGCAGGAGGGGCCGGCCGAACGGGCCGGCAGCAGCATCGACAATGCCGCGCAGAAGGCATCCGACACGCTGAACCCGCCGCAGGGGCCGGCCCAGAGCGTCGGCCGAAAGGTGGATCGCGCGCTTGGTCAATAGCTCGCGCCAGAGGACGGGTTTCACTCGCCGCTCTCCCGCCGTCTCGGTCGATAGCCGCGTGTCTTTTGCCGGGTTGCCGCAGAGGACGGACCAGCACCATCCACCGAATTAGGCGAGTGTGACCCGAGCGGGTGGAGGGATCGGCGCATCGAGCAGGAATGGCGGGAAGGAGATCCCAAACGTGCCCAGTGATGCTAGCTCGCGCATCCGGGTCGGGGTCGGCGGATGGACCTATGAGCCTTGGCGTGGCTCGTTCTATCCGGACGGTCTTCCTCACAAGCGCGAACTGGAATATGCCAGCCGCAACCTGACCTCGATCGAGATCAACGGCACCTATTACGGATCGCAGAAGCCGGAGAGCTTTGCCAAATGGCATGACGAAACGCCGGACGGCTTCGTCTTCGCGGTCAAGGGACCTCGCTTCGCGACCAATCGCCGCGTTCTGGCGGAGGCGGGGGCGTCCATCGAGCGGTTCTTCGCCAGCGGCGTGATGGAACTGAAGCACAAGCTCGGTCCGATCAATTGGCAGTTCATGGCGACCAAGAAATTCGATCCGGTGGATTTCGAAGGCTTTCTCAAGCTCCTGCCACGATCCGTCGAGGGGAAAGCGATCCGCCATGCCGTCGAGGTGCGCCATGACAGTTTTCGGTCGCCGGAGTTCATCGCGCTGGCCCGAGAGTACGGCATCGCGGTCGTGATCGCCGGGGATTGCGATTTTCCGCAGATCGCCGACATCACCGCGCCCTTCGTCTATACCCGCATCATGGGAACGTGCGAGGCCGAGCAGAAGGGGTATCCGACGATCGGCTGGAGTCCTGGGCCCGTCGCGCGTCCCAGTGGGCGGAAGGCGGCCGGGACGTCTTTCTTTATGTCATCAGCGGCTTCAAGGCGCGCAATCCGGCCGCCGCCAGGGCGATCATCGGCCACCTCGGCGTTGACTATGGACCGAGGGAAGGCGATGCCCTGGGAGTGGGAACGTAACAGGAGCCGTCAGTGAGCGCCACCAATCCGAAAGTCCTTCGCGGCCGCCAGTTCTTCGCCAATCCCGGCCCGACGAACATCCCCGATTCGGTGCTGCGCGCCATCGACCGCCCGACGATCGACTTCCATGACCCCGAATTCATCGCCGTGTACCACGAGGTTGTCGCCGGCCTCAAGCGCGTGCTCGGCACCGGCCAGCATCTGTTCATGTACACCGGCTCGGGCCACGCGGCGTGGGAGGCAACGCTCACCAACCTGCTCTCGCCGGGCGACACGATCCTGGTGCTGGAGTCCGGCTATTTCTCCGAAGAGTGGGCGCGCATGGCCGCCGCGCACGCGGTGGAGGTGCGGACCGTCGCCGCCGACTGGCGGCATGGCGTCGATGTCGCGCAGGTCAAGGCGGCGCTGGACGAGGATAGCGCGCACGCGATCCGCGCCGTCTGCGTGGTCCACAACGAGACCGCGACTGGTTTGTTCATCCCGGTCCAGGAGGTGCGCGGCGCGATGGACGCGGCGAAGCATCCGGCGCTGCTCCTCGTGGATACGATCTCTTCGCTCGGCAGCCTCGAGTTTCGCATGGATGCCTGGGGCATCGACGGCGTGGTGGGCGGCAGCCAGAAGGGGCTGATGTGCCCCACGGGCACCAGCTTCACTGCCGTTTCCGACAAGGCGATGGCGGTCCACAAGCAAGCCAAGCTGGCGCGCTTTTATTTCGATTGGACGCTGATGCAGGCCAAGAAGCCGCACATGAGCTTCATCGGCACGGTGCCGGTGAACGCGCTCTACGGGCTGCACGAAGGCCTCCGGCTGATCGAGGAGGAGGGGATCGACAATGTCGTGGCCCGCCATCATTACCTCGCGGAAGGCGTTCGCCGCGCCGCGCAGGTTTGGGCCGGCAACACCGGTCCGCAACTGTTCTGCACGAACCCGGCGCGGTATTCCGATTCCGTGACCGCGATCTGGATGCCCGACGGCCACGACGCCGAGGCGGTGCGGCGAACGGCGCGGCAACGCTACAACGTGTCTCTCGGCGGCGGCCTGGGTCCGCTCGGCGGACGGGTGTTTCGCATCGGCCATCTGGGCGATCTGAACGAGGCGATGGTGCTGGGCGCGCTGACCGCCGTGGAAATGAGCCTGCGGGTGGCCGGCGTCCCCCATGGCCGCGGGGGTGTCGCGGCAGCGATGGACTGGTTCGCGGCCTAGCTTCGTGCCTTAGCGAAGGGGCAGGGGCATCGCTGACGCTCCTACTCCTTCGGCACCATCACAGCCGCCTGCCGCGGCGCCTCGTCGAGCTTCGTCCGCAGCTTCTCCGCCTCCTCGGGCTCCGGGTGCAGCATCAGTGCGCGCCGCCACTGATACCCGGCCTCCAGCCGACGCCCCGCCGCCGCATAGGCGTCTCCGAGGTGGCCGTTCACCGTCGCGTCGTCGGGCATCAGCTCGCTTGCCCGCTCCAGTGTGGGCACGGCGCCCGCCACGTCGCCCTGGCGCAGCATCACCCAGCCCAGGCTGTCGACGATCGCCCCGTCGGTCGGCTCGGCCTGCACGGCCTTCTCGATCATCCGCCGCGCCTCCGTGAGGTGCTCGCCCTTCTCGGCCCAGGAATAGCCGAGATAGTTGAGCACCATCGCCTGGTCCGGCGACAGCGCCAGCGCGTGCTGGAGGTCCGCCTCGCCGCCGGCCCAGTCATGCGCCTGATCGCGCGCGACGCCGCGTTCGTAGAACAGCGCCCAGTCGGCGGCCTCAGGCTGCGCGGGCACCCGCGCGATGGCCTGGTCATAGACGGCGACGGCCTCGGCATACCGCCCCTTGCCGCGGAGCAGCCCGGCCTTCTCGGCGAGCGGCAGCGGGCTCTGCGGGCAGTCCCGCGCAAGCGCGTCCAGCTCGCCGATCGCGCCCGTCAGATCACCCTGGCGTTGCATCAGCCCGGCAAGGTGCAGCCGCGCCAGCGGGGAGAGAGGGTCCTTTTCGCCGATGCCCTCCAGCAGCGCACGCGCGGCCGGCGGCTCATGGCGCAACTCCAGCAAGTCGGCGGCGAGCAGCCGTGCCGCGCTGAAATCGGGCCGCAGGTCGAGAGCGAGACGCAGCAGCAGCAGCGATGCCTGGCCCTGGTCCTGCAGACGCAGCGATCCGGCGGCGGCCAGGTACGCCTCCGCGATGCCGTCGGCGGCGCCGCGGATGGCCGGGCGCGCGGCCGCGGCCGAGAGCCGGGGCAGGACAAGCCCGACCTCCGGGGCGGTGTCGGCCGCGCGGGCCAGCACGCGCATCGCGGCGCCTTGATGACCGTGCCGGGCGTCGAAGCTTGCCAGCATCTCCGCCAACCTCAGGCTGGGTGCATCGACCGCGCTCTCCGCCACGGTGAACGACTTCGCCGCCTCCGGCTCGCGCCCGGCGAGGTCGGCGATCAGGCCGGCGTGCAGGGCGAACATCGCGCGGAACGGCCCGGCCTCGGCGAGCTTCCGCAAGCCGGCGAGTGCGTCGTCGGTCCGGCCCCGCGCCTGCTCGGACCAGGCGATCAGCAGCGGGCGCAGAACCTCCGTCAGCCCGTCGCGGGGCAGGGCGCGCGCCCGCGCCTCCACCCCGGCCCAGTCCCCCGACCGCGCGGCGGCGTCCGCGAGCAAAAGCTGCGCGGTGCGATCCCCCGGCAGCAGCCGCGCCAGCCCCATGGCCTCCGAGCGGCCAGCAAGCATGCTGGCGAGGAACGCCCGGCGCAGCAGATCGGGCTGGTCGGGGCTTTGCTCCAGCGCGCGCAGATAGGCATCGGATGCGGCGGCGGGATCGGCCTGCGCCGTCGCGAATTGCGCGGCGAGGAAATCCCCGTACAAGCCAGAGGAGCCCGGGGTCCTGCTCGCAGCGCGCGCGACTGGCAGGCCAGGGGTGCCGGCGAGGAGGGAGGCGGAGAGAAGCGCGAGGGTTGCGGTGCGCGACAGGGGGCGGAAGATCAGACAAGGAAGCGGCATGGCGCCTACGCTATCAAGACACCCGCCACCGTGTCACCGAGATTTGAGTGAGCAGGGCAAAACTTTTCAAAAGCCCGTTCACATCCCGCCGGGGTAGTTCGGCCCGCCGCCCCCCTCCGGGGTCACCCAGTCGATGTTCTGCGTCGGATCCTTGATGTCGCAAGTTTTGCAATGCACGCAGTTCTGCCCGTTGATCTGCAACCGCGGCTCGCCCTCCTCGGCGCCGACGATCTCGTAGACGCCGGCCGGGCAATACCGCGTCTCGGGACTGCGGTACTCCTCCCAGTTCACCGTGATGGCAAGCTGAGGGTCCCGCAGGTGCAGGTGGTTCGGCTGATTTTCCTCGTGGTTGGTGTTGCTGATGAAAACCGACGACAGCCGGTCGAATGTGAGCTGCCCGTCCGGGCGCGGATAGGCGATCCGCGGCGCCTTGTCGGCCGGAATCAGCGTCTGGTTGTCGGGGTGCCGATGGCGGACCGTCCACGGCGCCTTGCCGCGGAACGCGTAGGTGTCCAGCGCCGAGTAGGCCAGCCCGCCGAGCAGGCCGAACCTGGCGAAGGACGGGCGGATGTTGCGCACCGCGCGCAGTTCGTCCCATAGCCAGCTCTCGCGCAGCTTGGCGGGATAGCGCGCGAGCACCGCCGGGCGGCCGTCGGCCAATGCCTCGGCCACCGCCTCGGCGGCGAGCATGCCGGACTTCATCGCCGCGTGCGTGCCCTTGATCTTCGGCACGTTCAGGAAGCCGCCCGCGTCGCCGATCAGGGCCCCGCCGGGGAAGGTGAGGCTCGGCAAGGATTGGTATCCGCCCTCGCTGAGCGCACGGGCGCCGTAGGAGATGCGCCGCCCTCCGGTGAAATACCCCCGGATCGCCGGGTGCGTCTTGAAGCGCTGCATCTCCTCGAACGGGTTGAGCCACGGGTTCCAGTAGTCGAGGCCCACCACAAAGCCGAAGGAGACGAGATTGGCGCCGAACTCGTACAGGAACGAGCCGCCATACGTGGCGCGATCAAGCGGCCAGCCGATCGTGTGCTCGACCAGGCCCGGCTTGTGCGTCTCGGGGGGAACCTCCCACAGCTCCTTCACGCCGAGCGCGTAGGTCTGCGGACTGACGCCGTCGCGCAAGGCGAAGCGCGCCATCAGGTGCTTCGACAGCGATCCCCGGCACCCTTCGCCGAACAGCGTGTAGGCGGCCCGCAGCTCCATGCCGCGCGCGAAGCTGCCGGTGGGCTGGCCATCTTTGCCGATACCCATGTCGCCGGTGGCGACGCCGACCACGCGCCCGTCCTCCTCCAGCACCTCCGCAGCGGCGAAGCCGGGATAGATCTCCACCCCTGCCGCCTCCGCCTGCCGGCCGAGCCAGCGCACGACGTCACCGAGCGAGACGATGTAGTTCCCGTGGTTGTGCATCTGCGGCGGCGTCGGCAGCCGGTATGATCTCGTTGCGGTGAGAAACAGGAAGCGGTCCTCGGTCGCCGGCGTGTCGAGCGGCGCGCCGAGTTCCTTCCAGCCGGGGATCAGCTCGTTCAGCGCGCGCGGCTCGACCACGGCGCCCGAGAGGATATGCGCGCCGACCTCGCCGCCCTTCTCGACCACGCACACCGTGGCGTCGGGCGCGACCTGCTTGAGCCGGATCGCCGCTGCCAGCCCCGCCGGTCCCGCGCCGACGATCACCACGTCGAACTCCATCGCCTCGCGCGGGCCGAGATCCTCCGTCATCACTTGCTCTCCCCTGGGCAAAGCCAACCAGAAGACCCAACCTAGAAGACCGGCGCCGTTGCACAAGGCCGCGCGACTGGGCAACACAGGGGCATGAATGCGGATGCACTGACCGCGCTGGGCCTGCTCATCGCGTGGGGCGCGGACGAGGCGCTGGACGACGATCCGACGGACCGGCTCGCGCCCGCCGCCGCGCCGCGACCCCAGTTCGGCCAGCCGGGGCCGAGTTTTCCGCCATCGAGTCTTCCGGCGCGGTCATCCGTGCCGGGGATCGTGGGGTCCCAACCCCCGATTGCCGAGCGCGCGCGGGCTGCGGCGGAGGCCGCCGATAGCTTGGAAGCCTTGCACGCGGCGATTGCCGCGTTCGAGGGCATCGGCCTGCGCGACACCGCGACGGCGCCGATCCTGTTCGAGGGCGATCCGGCCTCTGGCGTGCTGCTGGTTGGGCCGCCGCCGAGCGGGGACGACGATCGCGCCGGACGGCCGATGACCGGCGCACCCGGAGCGTTCCTCGATGCCATGCTCGCCAGTATCGGGCTGACGCGCGCGGGCTTGCTGTTCGCGCCGCTCATCCCATGGCGCCCGCCCGGCGACCGCCCGCCGAGCCCGGCCGAACTCGCGATCTGCCTGCCGTTCCTGCACCGCCTGGTGGCGCTGGCCCGCCCGCGCCTCGCGGTCCTGCTCGGCCCGCTGCCGGCGCGCGCGCTGCTGGGCGGCGAGCGCCGCCCCCCGCGCGGTCGCTTCACCGACGCACGCGTGCCCGGCCGCGAAATCCCGCTTCCCTGTCTGCCGATGTCCACCCCCGCGCAGTTGCGCGCAGATCCCGACGGGCGCCGTGCCGCGTGGGCCGAATTGCGCCTGCTGCGGCGCCGTATCGACGAAGGGGTCACGCGACAGTGACAAAGTTTCAGGTCGAAACCCCCATCCAGGCAAAGCGGCGCGAGCGCAGGCGATGCCGGTCACCGCGCCCACGGCCTGGACGACATGGCGGCCGGCGGTGACCGCCGTGGCGGCGGCGATCTCGGCCGAAAATCCGGGGAATCCGCGCCGCGTAGTGAATTGGACGGGCCTGCTGCGCGCTCTACATGCGCGCGGCGAGCAACAATTGGGACGGAGCGGGCCATGAGGGGACGCCATCGCAGCTTGCCTTGGGGCAGGCCTGCGTCGATCGCGCTGGGAGCTGGGGTCGCGCTGGCCGCGCTGGCGGTGGCTCCACCGGCGCAGGCGCGCGTCGGGGTGTTCTTCGGGTTCGCGCCGCCCCTCTGGGCGCCGCCGGTCTTTTACTACCCGCCACCCGTGTACTACCCCCCGCCGCCCGTCTGGTACACGCCGCCGCCGCTTCCCCCCTGGTACGTACCCCGGCCGCCTGTGACTTACTCGCCGCCCGCCTATCCGCGGCGCAGTTCCGCCGCCGCCACGTGCTACGCGGGTGCCTATGTCTGTCCGATGGAAACGCGCGTCGCGATTGGCACCACCTGCTGGTGCTCCGACAACGCAGGCGGACGCGCCTTCGGGCGGGCCGGTTGACCATGGCGAACCCCGGTCCCTTCGCGACCCGCATCGAGGATTACGCGCTGATCGGCAATTGCACGACGGCCGCGCTGGTGAGCCGTCAGGGCTCGATCGACTGGCTATGCTGGCCGCGCTTCGACAGCCCCGCCTGCTTCGCCGCGCTGGTGGACACGCCCCGTGCCGGGCATTGGCGTATCGCGCCGCCCGACCAGGGTGCGCGCATCACCCGCCGTTACCGCCCGGGCACGCTGATCCTGGAAACCGACTTCGAGACCGATGAGGGCGCGGTCCGAGTGATCGACTTCATGCCGATGGGGGCCGGCGTCTCCTCGATCGTGCGCGTCGTGCGCGGCCTGCGCGGTCACGTCGCCATGCGCTTCCACCTGGCGCTCCGCTTCGAGTACGGCGAGATCATCCCGTGGGTCACGCGCCTGCGCACCGGGTTCGGCGTGCGCGCCATCGCCGGGCCGTCGCTCGTCGTCTTGCACAGCACTGTGCCGCTTGAGGGACGCCACTTGACCACCGTGGCGGACTTCTCCGTGGACGCCGGCACCGAGGAGTTCTTCGTCCTCGCGCACGGCCCTTCGCATTTGCCCTCCCCGCCTGTGCCCGATCCCGAGGCGGCGCTGAACGCCACCGAGGCATTCTGGGACGATTGGTGCCGGCGCGGCACCTACCGGGGTCCGTGGCGCGATCAGGTGCAACGCTCGCTGCTGACGCTGAAGGCGCTAACCTATGCGCCGACCGGCGGCATGGTCGCCGCGCCGACCACGTCGCTGCCCGAGCAACTCGGCGGCTCGCGCAACTGGGACTACCGCTTCTGCTGGCTGCGCGACGCGACCTTCACTCTGTTGGCGCTCATGCACGGCGGCTACCGCGAGGAGGCGCGGGCCTGGAGCGAATGGCTGCGTCGCAGCGTCGCCGGCAGTCCGGGGCAGATCCAGACGATCTATGGTCTGGAAGGGGAGCGTCGCCTGGTCGAATGGGAGGCGCAGCATCTCGCCGGCTACCAGGGCGCCAAGCCGGTGCGGATCGGCAATGCCGCGCACACGCAACTCCAGATCGACGTCTATGGCGAAGTGGTGGACGCGCTGTTCGAAAGCAGCCGCGGCGGCCTCGCTCCGCTGCACGAGGCGTGGGACCTGCAAACCGAGATCGTCGAGCACCTGATGGCGCTCTGGAAGGAACCCGACGAGAGCATCTGGGAGGTGCGCGGCCCGCGCCAGCAGTTCACTTTCTCCAAGATCATGGCCTGGGTCGCGATGGATCGAATCGTGAAGGGCGCCGAGGGGCGCGGTCCGGTGGAGCGGCTGGGCGCGTGGACGGCGTTGCGCGACGAAATCCACGCGACCATCTGCCGCGAGGGCTTCAACACCGAAAAGCAGGCTTTCGTGCAGAGCTTCGGCTCCGACAAGCTCGACGCGAGTGTGCTGATGATCCCGCTGGTCGGCTTCCTGCCGGCGACCGATGCCAGGATGCGCAGCACCGTCGTCGCGATCGAGCGCGAGCTGATGCATGACGGCCTCTGTCTGCGTTATCTTCCCGAGGAGTCCACGGACGGCCAGGCGGGCAGCGAGGGCGTGTTCCTCGCGTGCAGTTTCTGGCTGGCCGACAACATGGCGCTGCAAGGCCGCCACGACGACGCGACCGCGCTGTTTCGGCGCCTGCTGGCGCTGAGCAACGACGTGGGTCTGCTGTCGGAGGAGTACGACCCCGGAACCCAGCGCCTGATCGGCAACTTCCCGCAGGCGTTCTCCCATCTCGCGCTCATCAACACCGCCCTGAACCTCACCGACTACGGCCCGGCCCACCAGCGTGGCGGGGACGATTGACGGAGCTTCGCGATGCGAGATCGAGACGAACTTCGGTCACGCCTGCACCAGCAGGCGCTGCTGGCGCAGATCGGCCGCCACGCGCTCTCCGACCTCGAATTCCTCGGATTGTTGCAGGAGACGTCGCGCCTCACGGCGCTCGGTCTGGAAACCCGCTACTGTAAGGTGTTGGAGTACCTCCCCGACCAGAACCGCCTGCTCGTGCGCGCGGGAGTTGGTTGGGAAGCCGGGGTGGTCGGGCACGCGACGATCGGCGCCGATCTCGACTCGCCCGGCGGCTACGCCCTGCATACCGGTAAACCCGTCATCTCCAACCATCTTTCGGACGACGATCGGTTCCGCACGCCCGAACTGCTCGTGCGCCACGGAGTCAAACGGGCGGTTAACGTCATTCTACTCGGTGAAGGCCGGCCCTACGGCGTGCTCGAGGCCGACAGCGAGGAGCCGGGCGCCTTCTCCGAGCACGACACCGACTTCCTGCAGGGGGTCGCCAACCTGCTGGGCGTGGCCCTTGACCGGCGGCTTGCCGATGAGAAGATTCGACTTCTGAACGAGAGCTTGGAGCAGCGGGTTGCGGCCGAGGTGGCGGAGCGGCGCGCGGCCGAGGATGCGCTGCGGCATGCCCAGAAAATGGAGGCGGTGGGCCAGCTCACCGGGGGCGTGGCCCATGACTTCAACAATCTGCTTCTCATCATCATGGGCAATCTCGACCTGCTTTCGCGCGCGGTCGCCGGCGATGAACGCCTCCGGCGCATTGTCGCCACGGCCCAGAAGGGCGCCGCGCGCGGCGCCCAGCTCACCAGCCAGCTTCTTGCCTTTGCGCGACGCCAGACCCTGCGGCCCGAAATACGGCCGATCAACGAACTCGTCCACGAGTACCGACGTGCTCGCCGCGCGCATGCTTGGCGAGGCGGTCCGCGTCGATTTCCTGCTCGATCCGGAGGCGGGAGCGTGCCACGTCGATCCCGCGCAGTTCGGCTCCGCCCTGCTCAACCTGATCGTCAACGCACGCGACGCGCTGCCCGCCGGAGGCGATCTCACGGTTCGCAGCGCGAATCTCACGCTTGATGCGCGCACGGCGGCCGGCTTCCCGGAGGCGCAGCCCGGCGCCTACGTCGTCATTGAGGTGGCCGACACCGGCTGCGGGATGGCACCCGAGGTGCTGGCGCGCGCGACGGAGCCCTTCTTCACCACGAAGGAGCCAGGCAAGGGCACCGGGCTCGGCTTGAGCCAGGTGTACGGGTTCGTGCGGCAGTCCGACGGATTTCTCACGATCGACAGCGCATTGGGCGCCGGCACCATCATCCGCATCCACCTGCCCCGGGTCGAGGCCGAAGCGCCGCGCGCCTCGTCCCAGAGCGACACGCCGGGCGGGTCCGGCAAGGTGCTGGTCGTCGAGGATGACCCCGATGTCCGCGAGCTCGTCATCGCGCAACTGCAAGATCTCGGCTACGCCACGCTCGCCGCCGCGAGCGGACCGGAAGCCTTGGACGTGCTGGAGGCACCCGGCACGCACCCGATCGACCTCGTGCTGACCGATGTCGTCATGCCCGGCGGCATGAGCGGCGTCGAACTGGTCCGCGCCGCGCGCGCCCGACGACCGGGCCTGAAGGCGGTACTCACGTCCGGCTACACCGCCGGCAGCGTAACCGGGGCCGCGGGGGAGGCGGTCGACCTCCCGATGCTGTCGAAGCCCTATCAGCAAGCAGAACTCGCCCGGGTCATCCGGGACGTGCTGAGTCGGGGTTGAGCAAGGATCACCACAGCGACACAGAGAACACGGAGACGATTCTCTCCGCGCCCTCCGTGGTAGTCCCGTCTTATACCAACCGGCTTAGACACTGACCGATCCATAATGCGTTCGTCATGCCCGGCGAAGGCCGGGCACCCACGTCTTTGCGGTTGTTCAAGACGTGGGTGGCCGGGCCAGGCCCGGCCATGACGACGGCGAAGGGTCAATCATTAGGCGGGCTGGGATCAAACGCGCTCGAAGATCGCCGCGATCCCCTGTCCCCCGCCGATGCACATCGTCACCAGCGCGTACCGTCCGCCGGTGCGTCTCAACTGGTACAGGGCCTTAACCGTCAGCATCGTCCCCGTCGCGCCGACCGGATGACCGAGCGAGATGCCGGACCCGTTCGGGTTCGTCTTCTCCGGGTCGAAGCCGAGGTCCTTCGCCACCGCGCAGGCCTGCGCCGCGAATGCCTCGTTCGAACTCGATCACGTCCATGTCCGCGAGGCTCAGCCCGGCCCGCTCCAGCGCCGCGCGCGTTGCCGGCACGGGGCCGATGCCCATGACCTTCGGATCGACGCCGGCATGCGCATAGGCGACCAGCCGGCCGAGCGGCTTGGCATTGCGCCGTTCCGCCGTCCGCTCCTCCATCAAGACCACCGCCGCCGCGCCGTCGTTGATCCCCGACGCGTTGCCCGCCGTCACCGTGCCGTCCTTGCGGAACGCCGCGCGCAGCTTGCCGAGGGCCTCGGCCGAGGCGTCGTCGCGCACATGCTCGTCGGTGTCGAACACCGTCTCGCCCTTGCGGGTCTTGAGGCGCACGGGAAGGATCTGCTCCTTGAAGCGGCCCTCCTTCATCGCGCGGGCGGCGCGCCGGTGCGATTCCACCGCCAGATTGTCCTGCTGTGCGCGCGTGATCTGGTGCGATTCCGCGAGATTCTCAGCCGTCTCACCCATGTGGATGTTGTTGAAGGGATCATGCAGCGCGGCGAGCATCATGTCGATCATCGTCGTGTCGCCCATGCGCGCGCCCCAGCGCACGCCCTGACAGAGATAGGCGGCCCGGCTCATGCTCTCCGCCCCGGCGCCGACCGCGATGTCGGTGTCGCCGAGCAGGATGCTTTGGGAGGCCGAGACGATCGCCTGAAGTCCCGAGCCACACAGCCGGTTGAGCGTCAGCGCCGGCGCGTCCTGCGTCACCCCGGCGTTCAGCGCGCAGACGCGCGCCAGATACATATCCTTCGCCTCGGTGTGGATGACGTTGCCGAACACGACATGCCCGACCTCGGCGCCGGCGACCTCGGCCCGGCTCAGCGCCTCGCGCACCACCTGGGCGCCCAGTTCCGTGGGCGCCACGTCCTTCAGCCCGCCGCCGAAATCGCCGATCGCGGTGCGAACGGCTGAAACCACCACGACATCGCGCTCCATCATATCCTCCTGCGGTTTCGTCGGCTGTCGCATGCGGGAGGGGCGGAAGGCAAGGGACGCCGATTGAGAAGGACCGCATTCCGAGTTTGCAATTTTCCGGCCCCGATCTAACATGCCCGCCCATCCTGGAGTGTTGCCGATGCGTGGCGGTCCGATCCTGTTGCTGCTCTGTCTGGGAGCCTGCGCGAGCACCCCGCCAATGCCGCTCGCCGCCACTGGTGCGCCGGGGCAGGCCCGCGATTTCGTCGTGTTCTTTCCCGAATGGTCAGCCGCCATCAACGGATCGGCGGCGACAGTCATCCGCACGGCCGCAACGACTGCGGAGGCCGATCCGAACGCCCACATCCTCGTCACCGGCTTTGCCGATCCGGTCGGCAGCGTTCAGGCCAACGCCTATCTCACCCAATTGCGCGCGCAGGTCGTGGCCGACCAGCTCCAGCGCGATGGTTTGCCGCCAAATCGAATCCAGCAGGCGGCGTCTGGCTCGGTCGGGTATGTGGAGACACGGCAAGAGAGCCGGCGCGTCGTGATTTCCGTTTCGCGATAATAGGCGGCCATTCCTTTCAGGCCGGAAGATCGGCGCTCCTGATGAACGTCACGCCCAGGCTTTGCAGGCGGGCGCGGGCCTCATCGAGGGTCGTGCGACCCTCGGCCGTCGGGAGACTGATGCCGCGGCACCCATCTTCAATCACGCACACGTCATAGCCGAGGCGAACCGCATCCTCCGCCGACCAGGCGACACAAAAATCGGTCGCGAGACCCGCGAGGAAGACCCGGCGGAAGCCGCGTTGCCGGAGCCATCCGTCGAGGCCGGTGGCGGTGCGGCGATCGTTCTCGAAGAAGGTGGAGTAGCTATCGACCGTTCGGTCGAACCCCTTGCGGATGATCACCTCGACCTTGGCGAGATCCATGTCGGGGTGGATCGCCGCGTTGGCACTGCCCTGCAAGGCGTGATCCGGCCAGAGGGTTTGCGGGCCGTAGGGCATGGAGATCGTCGCGAACTGCTTCAGTCCGGGGTGGGAACTGGCGAAGGATTGATGCCCGGGCGGGTGCCAGTCCTGAGTCGCGAAGGCATGCGTGAAATGGCGAGCCAGAAGGCGGTTGATCACCGGCAGCACCGCAGCACCGTCGGGCACCGGCAGCTCGCCACCCGCCATGAAGGTCGGCTGAAGGTCCACCAGGCCGATTATGTCCGTCTCACCGAGCGGATTCATGCGGGCCATCGCGTTCTCCTCATCGCAACCCGTATCGGAGCGCCAGCCAGACCTTCCGCGCCTTCGGCAAGGCGATCGGCTCGCCCACGCGATCCCAGCCGCGTCGCTCCAGGCGCGAGAGGATCGCCGCGTAGGTCGCGCCCATCATGCGCGCGGGTTTCATCGCACGCCGGTCGCACTCGCGCATGGCCGCCTCGGCGGCGCGGAAATGCTGGCGCGCCAGATCAGCCACGCGCGCGCATACCGCTCCCAGGCCGGGTGCCGCGAGGGCGGCGGCCGGGTCATGCGCTACCCCAGCCGCATCCAGCCACTCGCGCGGAAGATAGAGGCGCCCGCGCGCCGCGTCCTCGGCTAGGTCGCGCAGGATGTTGGTGAGCTGCAACGCCCGCCCCAGCGCGTACGCCACCCGGTCGGCCGCCGGGGAGGCGTCGCCGAAGGCGCGCACCGACAGCCGCCCGACCGCCGCCGCCACGCGGTCGCAATAAAGATCGAGCGTAACGAGGTCGGGCGCGACGATCGCCGTCGCGGCGTCCATCTCCATCCCGTCGATCACCGCGATGAAATCTTCCTGCCGCAGTGTGAACCGTTCGGCGGCGGCGCGCAGCACGCGCGCGACCGCCCCGTCGGCCTCGCCGCGAAACAGTCCGCCGATCCGCGCGCGCCACTCCGCCAGAAGCCGGAGTTTCTCGGCGATATCGCCGGCCTCGTCGGCGATGTCGTCCACCAGCCGACAGAACGCATAGATCGCATACATCGCATGGCGCCGATCGGGTGGCAGCACGCGCATTCCACGGTAAAACGACGTGCCGGCGCCGCGCACCACCGCCTCCACCGCGTCGAGGTCCACCTGCGCGCAGCCGAGAGGTGTGCTCATCGCAGGAACCGCAATGCGGCGAGCACGCTTGCGCCTGCGTCTGCCTTGGTCAGCGCGACGCGCCGCGCCACCGGATCAGCGTGGCGCAGCCGCCGCGCGAGCCGCCGCGCGAGGCCCACGATCACCGCCGTCTCCACGCGAAGCCGCCGGTCGCGCGTCCGGCGGGGCAGGGTGGCGGCGGCGCGATTCAGCGCCTCCACTTCGTCCAGCAACGCGTCGAACACGCGCCGCAATCCGGGGGTTGCCGCCGGCCCGCGCAGGTCCTGGACCGCCGCGCCGTGCCGGGCGAGCAGATCCTGCGGCAGATAACAGCGATCCAGCGCCGCCAGATCGCTCGCGCCATCCTGCAAGTGGTTCAGCACTTGCAGGGCGGCGCAGAGCGCGTCCGACGGCGCATGGGTCGCGGCGTCCTCCCCGTGCAGGTCGAGCACGTGCCGGCCCACCGGCATCGCCGAGAAGCGGCAGTAGTCATACAATTCCGGCCAGCTCGCATAACGCCGCTTGGTCGCGTCCTGGCGGAATGCGACGAGCAGGTCGCACGAGTGGCGCGATGTCACCCCGGTCTCGTCCAGGCTCGCGCGCAGCCGCAGCGCCGAGGGCGCGCCCGTCTCAGGTACGCCCCAGCAGCACGTCCTCCATCCGGTCGAGCCGCGCCACCTTCTCCGCGTCCGCCAGATCCGGACTGTCGGCGATGTCGTCGGCATTGCGCGCGAACGCATAGAAGGCATGCACGTGCGCACGCAATGCCGGGCGGATCAGCACCGAGCCTACGGGAAAGTTCTCGTCGCCGCGGTCCTTGCCGGACCACGCCTCGACTGACGCGCACCCGGTCATGCCCTAAAAAGTGCGGAAGCCGCGGCTTTCAGACACCTCATCAAGCAGCCGCAAACGGTCGTCCTCATTAATCTCGCCGAGGTTGGAAAGGTGCTGGATTGCCGCCCGTAAGCCTACCCGCATATCCATTGCGGCTCGTCGGACACCATCCAAGTTAACGCCACGAGCGTCTCGGTGAAAGGTGCGGCTGATCACCTCCGGAGGCATAAGCAGCATGGCCGCGAATGCATTGGCGCGCTGTTCCACTGAAGCCGGCGCCCAGGGCGTACTGCTGTGCGAGACGCGCTTGGCTCGGTCTCGATCATAGAGCAAATGGCAAAGTTCATGCGCCAAGGTGAACCGCCGCCCAAACTCGTGCCGGTTCGTCGGATGATCCACGTTAACGACGATGGTTGGACGGACACCTTGGCCGGCCAGCGCGACGCCCAACGGACCGTCTTCGCTAAGTGAAGCCTGTCGGCGGACCACCTGAAGGCGGTCGAGTAGAGTATCGAGTTCCAGTGACGAAGCCTCCGGCACGGCATCCATCTCGTCTAGCAGATCGCGCGCGAGCACGTACCCGTCTTCCCACGGGTAAGGGGTGCGCCACGCGGGGTAATCCTTGACGTGCCGGTCAATGGCTAGGCTGGCATTCGATGTGTCCCGCGCGGCGATCATTTGGCCGAGCAACGCGACTGCCGCGGCTTCGGACATTCTGGGCGAGAGCGCACCGAACATCGCGACGGCCGGCGACATGCTGTCCATCGCGTGCGTACGCACCGGAGCCGCCATCCGCAAATTCGCTTCGCAGCCAAGCGTCGATGCGGCATACCGCAGCAGCTCGGTTTGTCGCCCCGGTTCTTCCCGTCCGTCGAGATACCAAGCCAAAAACCTGTCTGCCTCCCGCGCAGTGGGCCGCGTCTTGATCGCGCTGCGCAGCCCTCGGCGCACGGGGTGCATCGGCAATGCCGGCGTGCTCGCGGCCCAGGCGAGGGCCTGGTCCAAAGCTGCCGCCACTTCCGACACCGGCGCATGCGCCACGCCGGGTTCCAAATGAAACTCAGCCGCTTCGCCGCCGGGCTGCCCGCGATCGCCCCAACTGATCTCCACGTCATCGCCAAGTCGGCGGAGGAATACATCTGGCGTCAGTCCGCCCTCTGCTGCCCATCGCAGCGAGTGGCGGGAGGCCCAGTCGTGCCAGGGGCCGAATACGGCCCTATCGTCCATGCGGCTGCTCAGCATGCTCAAATATGCACTCCGGGCGTCGCGCGCATGGCGGACCGGGCCAGGTAAGCGTTCCTCGTGCAGAATGGGCATCCAAGCTTTGGCAAACCAATGGAGCAGTGGGGCTAGGTACCAAGTCACTGCATCCTGATGAAGAACCTCATCCAAGCCGAGGGCCAGCAGGTGCTCACATAGGTTGACACCTCGTACCCACAGCTTCCACTGTCCCCACGAACCAACCGAAGCCGCCGGAGCCTCGGTTTCGGGGTCCGGGTCGGGCAGCAGGCGCAATTCCAGCGCGAAGCGACTCGGGTGCCCAAAGCGCTTGAACGGCTCCTCAATCGCCATTGTCAAGCTCCTTCCAGGCGCCGCTTATATTCGAGCGGGTCCACCACCGCCGTAGATCCCTGCCTTTGATCCGACCCTGGGCCAACCACCGATCGCGGATAGATTGGTCGATCTTGTCCCATGCTTCCGGGTACCCGTGCCACTCATTGCCGTGTGTCCGCTGGGCCACGAAAGCGAGACCATAGCGAGTATTCACCCGCTTCTCACCCATGCCTTCGCTCTCATCCAGCATCCTCTGGGCGCTTGTTTCGCTCCATCGAGGGCATTTTGTTCCAGGTTTCTGCGCGGCAATCGGCTCGCAGTGCTTACTGCTCTTTCGATAGATCACGCTGAAGCTCGCCGCGGTAACACAATGCCAAGGCTCATGCCGTGCCCTGATACGCGCGGCTCTTCCACACCACGCCGCGCCCCAGGTGATGGTTCAGGGCCGAGCCGATCGTCGCCGCCGTGTAGAACGCCGCGACCAGCGGCAGGAACGGCGCCCAGAGCGGCGACAACCGGAACCGCCGGAGCGTGGGCAGATAGGACCATGCCATCCCCGCCCAGGCCGCCGCCCCCATGGCCCGCGCCGCGCCGCGGCCGCCGATCGCGGCGAGCGGCGGCACCAGGAACGTTAGCGCCATCGCCGCGACGCAGCCGATCAGCAGCGGCGGCGAGAAGCGAAGCTGCACGTAGGCCGTCCGCGCGACCATGCGCCAGATGTCGGAAATCCGCGGATAGGGCCGGACCGAGCGGGCCAGCGCGCTGTGGCCGAGCCAGATCGGCCCACCGCGCTTGACGGCGGCGGCGAGCGCCACGTCGTCGATCAGCGCGCCGCGCACGGCGTTGATCCCGCCGATCCGCGCCAGCGCGCGCCGGCGCACCAGGATCGTGCCGCCGGCGGCGGCGGCGGTCGCGCGTAGCGGATCGTTCACCCAAGCGAACGGATACAGAAGCTGGAAGAAGAACACGAAGGCCGGAATAAGCGCGGCCTCGGTGCCGTTCGCGCGAGACAGCTCCACCATCTCGGACACGAGATCGAAGCCCTCGGCCCGCGCGGCGAGGGCGGAGAGATGGCGCGGATCATGCACGATGTCGGCGTCGGTCAGCAGGATCAGCGCGGCGTCCCCGGCCTCGTCGATGCCCTGCGCCAGCGCCCACAGCTTGCCGCTCCAGCCCATGGGCCGGGGCTGGCCGGCGAGTACGGTCAGGCGCGGATCGGCCAGCGCGCGGGCGCGGTCGCCGGTGCCGTCGGTGCTCTCGTCATCGACGAGGATCACCCGGAACGGCCCAGGATAGTCCTGCGCCAGCAACGAGCGCAGCGTCGCCTCGATCACCCCCGCCTCGTCGCGCGCCGGGACCACCACGGCGAGGGTGGGCGCGCGCGCCGGGCGCGCGGGCGGCAGAACCGGGCCGGCCTGCCAGAACCGGCCGTGCCCGAGAAGAAGGTAGAGCCAGATCAGCAGCGCGACGGCGGCGACGGCGATCATCCCCGCAACATGCCGTTGGCGCGGAACCAGGTGATGGCGTCGCGCACGGCCTCGATCGCCGGGCGCGGGCGATAGCCGAGTTCGCTCATCGCCCTGGCCGAGGAGAAGAACATCTTCTTGCGCGCCATCCGCAGATGGTCGCGCGTCACCGGCGGCTCGAACGGCACAACCCGCGCCAACGTCTCCATCGCCGCCGCGACGGGCCAGATCATCTCGTGCGTCAGGCGAATCGTCGGCGGGCGGCGCCCGGCGACACCGGCGACCAGAGCCAGCAATTCGCGCAGCGCCAGATTCTCCCCGCCCAGGATATACCGCTCGCCCACCCGCCCGCGCTCCAGCGCCAGCAGATGTCCCTCGGCGACATCGTCGACGTGGACGACGTTCAGCCCGGTGTCGAGATAGGCGGGCATCCGCCCCGCGGCGGCGTCCCGGATCATCCGACCGGTCGGGGTGGGACGGATGTCGCGCGGGCCGACCGGGGCGGCCGGGTTGACGATCACCACCGGCACGCCCTGCCGGGCGAGGTCGAGCGCGGCCTGCTCAGCGAGGTGCTTGGATCGCTTGTACACGCCCACGATCGAAGCGGGATCGAGCGGGGTCCTTTCATCGGCCGGCGTGCCGTCCTTGGTCAGTCCGAGCGCCGCGACCGAGCTGCAATGGACGATCCGTTCGGCCCCCGCCGCCTGCGCGGCCCGCAGCATCGCCACCGTGCCATCGACGTTGGCGCGCAGCATCGCGTCGGGATTCGGCACCCAGATGCGATAATCGGCGGCGACATGGAAGACGGTGCGGCAACCCTCGGCGGCGCGGGCGAGGCTCGCGGGATCGGTCAGGTCGCCGATCACCGGCTCGGCGTTGTCCAACCCGATCAGGTTCCGCCGATCGCTGGTCGGGCGCACGAGCAAGCGCAGCCGGTGGCCGCGCGCGGCCAGCGCGCGCGCGACCGCCGAGCCCACAAAGCCCGTCGCGCCTGTCACCAGCGTTGGTCCGTCCGCCTCGGCCACGGCCTGCCCCATCCTTGCTGCCATCCATAGCGCCGCGTGTATAGCTGCTGGCGGGTGCGTGGGTGTAGAGCCGCCGTGACAGCGGGCGAAGGTGTTCCCAGGCTTTGAAGAAGCTCTCGATCGCCCTCGCGCTGCTCGGCTTGCTGCTGGCCACTCTGCTGATCGGCTCCTTCGGCTTCGGCAAGGTCGCGGCGGCGGTGAGCCGGGCCGGCTGGTCCGGGTTCGCACTGGTCTGCTTCTGGCAACTCGTGCTTTTCCTCCCGCTGGGCCTCGCCTGGGACCAGATCGCACGGGCGCGCGGGGTGCGCCGGCCGCTGCTGTTCATCTGGGGCCGAATGGTGCGCGACGCCTCGGCCAACTGCCTGCCCTTCTCGCAGGTGGGCGGGTTCGTCTTCGGCGCCCGCGCGGTCATGCTGCACGGCCTCGCATGGTCTCTCGCGACCGCGACTACGATCGTGGATTTGACCGCCGAGTTCCTGGCCGAACTCGTCTTCGTGGGCATCGGCCTCTCGATCCTGCTCGCCCGCGTCCCCAAGGCCGGCCACATCGCGCTGCCGATCGAAATCGGGTTGGGGCTGGCGATCTTCGGCATCCTCGTGTTCGTCTCGCTGCAGCACGGGGCGGTCCCGCTATTCGAGCGGTTGGCGGAGCGCATCGCCGGGCGCCGATTCGGCGGCGCGCGCCAGCGGCTGGCGGCGCTGCACGCCGAGATGATGACGCTCTATCGCCACACGGGCCGGTTGTGTGGCAGCTTCGCGCTGCATCTGCTCGGCTGGCTGGCGAGCGGGTTCGCCGACTGGATCGCCTTCCGGGTCCTGGGCGTGCCCATCCGCGTGGATGCCGCCTTGGCGATCGAGGCGCTGCTGTCGGGCATCGCCGCCTTCGCGTTCCTGGTGCCGGTGAACGCCGGCATCCAGGAGGCGAGCTATGCGGGTTTTGGCGTCTTGTTCGGCATCCCTCCCGAGATGTCGCTTGCTGTCTCTCTGCTCCGACGCGCGCGCGACCTGACGCTGGCCGTCCCGATCTTGCTCGTCTGGCAGATCTTCGAGGTCCGCCGCCTGCGCGCCGCGCCGGGGGTAGGCGGGGGCTAGAGATCGCCCCAGTCCAGGCGCCCGGCGAGCGGCGTGCCCATCGCCGCGCCGTACTGATATTCGCGCCTCCAGGGGCGCGCGGCCGGGCCGTCCGCCGCCGGCTTCACCGCCAGCACCTGCGCGACGCCGAGCCATCCGGCGTCGAAGGCGTACGCCATGCCGGCCATGTACATGCGCCAGATGCGATACCGCTCGACGCCGGCCATCGCCACTGCCGCCCGCTCGGCCGCCTGCAGACGGCGCACCCAGTGCAGCAGCGTGCGCGGGTAGTGCGGCCGCAGATCCTCCACGTCCAGCATCTCCAGGCCGGCACCCGCTATTTCGAACAGCACGCGCGAGACATGCGCCAACTCGCCGCCGGGAAACACGAGATTGTCGATGAACTCGCCGCCCCGCGGTCCCTGTACATGCCCGTTCCGGTCGGCGACGGTGATGCCGTGGTTCAGCAGCAGCCCGCCCGGCTTCAGCAGCCGCGCGATGGCGCCGAAATAGGCGGGCAGGTTGGCGGTGCCGACATGCTCGACCATCCCGACCGAGACGATCTTGTCGAAGCACGCCGCGCCTGGGATGTCACGGTAGTCCTGAAGGCGGATTTCCACCTGGCCCCGCAGCCCCGCCTCCGCCACGCGGGCCTCGGCCAGCTCGGCCTGCGCACGGCTCAGCGTCACGCCGACGCCGTGCGCGCCGTGGTGCTGTGCCGCCCAGATCAGCAGCCCGCCCCAGCCGCAGCCGATGTCGAGCAGGCTGTCGCCTTTTGTCAGGCGCAGCTTGCGGCAGATATGCGCGAGCTTCTGCTCCTGGGCGGTGTCGATGTCCTCGTCGCCGGTTCGGAAATAGGCGCAGGAGTAGACCATGCGCCGGTCGAGCCACAGCGCGTAAAACGCGTTCGACACGTCGTAATGATAGCCGATCGCGCGCGCGTCGCGCCTGCGCGAGTGGCGAAAACGCGGCCTGCGCGCCGCCGCCGCGCCCAGCCGGCGCAGCAGGGGGGAGCGGCCGACGCGCTCGGCGATGCGGATGCCCAGCCGCAGCACGTCCTGGAGCCGGCCCTCCACGCTGATCTCGCCGCGAACATACGCCTCGCCCAGCCGCCCCATGTCGCCGGTCAGGAACAGGCGCAGCACGCGCGGGGAGTGCAGGGTGATCGTCACCGTGGGCGCCGGGGCGAAGTCGAACGCCTCGCCATCCCAAAACGCCAGCCGCACCGGCAGCGCCTCGTTCCGGAGGCGCCTGTGCAGGAACTTCAACAGCCGGCGCCGCAGCGACATGGGGTTGCAACGTCAGGGAACGGGCGCCGTTCCGCCTGCGGCGAGTTACTCCGCCGGCTCCGGCGCCGCCCCGGCGGGTACTGGCCGTGCCGGAGCTACCGCGCGTCGGCGGCCCGCAAGATCATCACCCGCGTCGCGTGGCATCAGCAAGGCGATCGGGCCGGCGGCGAGGGTGAACACCGACACGGCGAGGAACGCCACGCTGAAATCCCAGCTCGTCGGCACCGCATGGCCGGTCGCCGCCATCGCCGCTTCCAGCGCCGCCGCGCCCGCCGAAATGCCGATCGTGGAGGCGAGCTGCTGGGCGGCCGTGTAGAGGCTGGTCGCGGCGCTCACGCGATTTCGCGGCACGTCGCCGTAGGCCAGGGAATTGTAGGCAGTGAACTGCAAGGAGCGGAAAAATCCGCCCACCAGCAGCGCGGCGTAGACGGCCGCCGCCGGCCAAGTGGGACGAAACGCCGCGCATAGCGCGAGCATGACGGCCGAGACACCCGCGTTCCACACGAGAGTGTTGCGGAATCCGAACAGACGCAGCGCGCGCTGCGCGACCGGCTTCATCACCAGCGCGCCGGCCGAGCTGGCGAAGGTGATCATGCCGCTCTGCACCGCCGAGCGCCCGAAGCCGACCTGGAGCATCAACGGCAGCAGGAACGGGATGGCGCCGATGCCGATACGGAACGGCATCATGGCCGACAGCGCCACGCCGAAGCAGGGCAGCCGCAGCAGCGAGAGGTCCAGCAGAGGCGCCTTGTGATGCTTCGCGTGCCACAGGTAGAGGGCGCCGGCCAGAAGCCCCACCGAGACCAGCCCCGCCGTGACGGCCGGCGCAACCACGCCGCGCCCAGCCGTCTCCAGCCCGAACATCAGGCCCGACAACGCCAGTCCCGACAGCACCAGCCCGCGCGCATCGAAAGAACCGGGCGGCGGCTCTCGCGCCTCCTCGATGAACAGCAGCACGAGCGTAATGCCCAGGATGCCGATCGGCACGTTGATGTCGAAGATCCACCGCCAAGAGGCGTAAGTGACGATGAACCCGCCCACCGGCGGACCGAGCACGGGGCCGAGCAGGGCAGGGACCGTCAGCCACGCCATCGCAGCCACCAACTCGCTCCGCGCGACCGTCCGCAGGAGCACCAGCCGGCCGACCGGGACCATCATCGCCCCGCCCGCGCCTTGCAGGACGCGGGCGGCGATCAGGAAGCCGAGCGTGTCGGCCCGTCCGCACAGCACCGATCCCACGGTAAACACGGCGATGGCGGCAGCGAACACGCTGCGCGCGCCGAAGCGATCGGCCATCCAGCCGCTGGCCGGGATGAACACCGCCACGCTGAGCAGGTAGGCGGTCAGCGCGACGTTCATGCGCACCGGGTCGGAGCCGAACGCCTTCGCCATCGTCGGCAGCGCCGTCGCGATGACCGTCGAATTGAGGTTCTGCATGAACAGCGCGCAGGCCACGATCAGCGCGGTGATTCGTGACTGGCGCGAGACGCGCATCTGGCTGCCCGATTCGGTCGCGCGAAGGCTCATGCTCGCAGGATGGGGCGGCGGGGGCAGCGGGGGAAGCGCTTCCCGCGCGGGTCAGGGCAGCAGGACGGTGCTCCCGGTGGTCCGCCGCGCCTCCAACGCCTCGTGCGCCCGCGCCGCCTCCTTCAGCGGGAAGGTCTGGTTGACCTGCACCTTCACCGCCCCGGATCCCACGACCTCGAACAGATCCTTGGCCGACGCCTCCAGGTCGGCGCGGCGCGTCGTGTAGCTTCCCAAGCTCGGCCGCGTCAGGAACAGGCTGCCCTTGGCCGAGAGCACGGAGATGTCGAGCGGCGGCACCGCGCCGGAGGCGCTGCCGAAACTTACCATCAGCCCCAGCGGGGCCAGGCAGTCGAGGCTCGCCATGAACGTGTCCCTGCCCACGCTGTCATACACCACCGGCACCATCGCGCCCCCGGTGATGCGCTTGACTTCGGCGGCGAGGTTGGCGGGGCCGACCAGCGCGTGCGCCGCGCCGAAGGATTTCGCCATCTCGGCCTTCTCCTGGGTCGAGACGACGCCGATCACGGTGGCGCCCAGATGCTTGGCCCACTGGCACAGCAGCAACCCGACGCCGCCGGCGGCGGCATGAACCACGATGGTCTCGCCCGCCTTCACGCGGTACGTTCGCCGCAGCAGATATTGCGTCGTCATGCCTTGCAGCATCATCGCGGCGGCGGTCTGGAAATCGATCCCCGCCGGCAATTGCAGCAGCCGATCGGCGGCGATGACGCGTTCGGTCGCGTAGGCCCCGAGCGGTCCGCCGGCATAGGCCACGCGGTCGCCCACGGCCACCTCGGTCACGCCCTGGCCGATCGCCGCGACCGTGCCCGCGCCCTCAACCCCGAGCGAGGTGGGCAGGCCCGGCGCCTTGTAGAGGCCGGTGCGGAAATAGACGTCAATGTAGTTGAGCCCGACGGCGGCGTGCTTGACCAGCGCCTCGCCGGGACCAGGCTCGGGCGTCGGCACGTCCTCCCATTTCATCGCCTCGGGGCCGCCATAGGCGTGGATGCGGATCGCCTTGGTCATGCGTTCTCTCCATCGGTGGCTCGGGCGGCGCGGGTTTCGAGGGCGAGCAGCCAGCGCTTGGTGTCGAGCCCTTCGCCGCCCGAGTAGCCGCCGAGTCCGCCGGCGGCCACGACACGGTGGCACGGGATCAGGATGGGAATGGGGTTGCGGCCGTTGGCCTGCCCGACGGCGCGCGCGACACCCCCGGCTCGTGCGGCGATCGCCGCGTAGGTGAGGGTCTGTCCGTAGGGAATGCCTCGCAGCACCTGCCACACCCGGCGCTGATAGGCGCTGCCGGCGGGGGCGAGCGGCAGATCGAACGCGGTGAGCGCGCCGTCGAAATGGGCGAAAAGCTGCTCCCGTGCCGCGCGCAGCAGCGGCGTCTCGGCTTGATCCCGCCCCCAGCCCCAGTCGAGCGCGACGATCCCGCCCGCCTCCTCCGAGAGGGTGAGGTCACCGATCGGGCTGTGCAGCGAAAGCTGGGGCAAGCGGGGCCGCTCGTGTTGCCGGGCGGATGGCAGACCGGCCATCCGCCGCTGTCAAGTTGGTGTTGGCTCAGGAGGCTGCGGCGAGACACGCGAGGCTTCCGCAGCCCCTCCAAGATCTAGACACGCCGGCCCATGCCGTTGCTCGCAACCCTTCGCCCATCAGACATTCGAGCCTGAGCGGAATTGACAGACGTCGTGATTTTCCCGGCACCACGCCGGTCTCGCTGGTGCGGCCGGCTCAGCCCCGTGCATGGAGGGCCGCCACGAGAGCCGCCGGGTCGGTGAGCGGTAGCCCGCATACCTGCCGCCGGCACAAATAAGCGGCAGCACCCGCAGGGCCGGCCGGCTTGCCGTGCGCGGGGTGATCGGTCGGCAGCGCGTCCGCACGTTCCGCCCTCAGCACGATTACTGCCGGGTCCGGCGCGGCGAGCGCGGCGGCGGCGAGCGCGTCTCCCAGCGGGTGGTCAAGCGGGCCGGCGATCACCACCGTCGCCGCCTCCTCCAACAGATCGGCGGCGGCGAGCAGGGTCGGCATGGCGGCGAGCTGGTCGCGGTTGCCGCCGAAGGCGCGCAGCACCGCCTCCGCGCGCGTGCGCCACACCGGCGCGCCGGTCAGGTGATAGAGGCGGGCGAACACCTCCGCGATCACGCCATTGCCGGAGGGCGTCGCGTTGTCGCCCGCGGTGCGGGGGCGGGCGAGCGGCACGTCGGTCGCATCGTCGGCGCTGGTGAAGAACCCGCCGCCCGCGTCCCCTGGGTCGGCGGCGAAATGCATCAGCGCCGCGTCGGCGATCCGCACGGCCTGGCCCAGCCGCTCCGGCATTCCGGTCGCCTCGTACAGCGCGAGCGCCGAGCGCGCCATCGCCGCCTGGTCCTCCAACAAGCCGGCGGCGGTCACGCGGCCCAGGCGCCAGGCATGATGGATGCGCCCGTCCGGCGCACCCGAGCGCGCCAGCACGTCGTCGAATGCCTGTCCGGCGCGGGCGAGCCAATCGGGGCGGCCGAACACGGCGGCGGCGCGCGCCAGGGCCGCGATCGCCAGCCCGTTCCAGTCGGCCAGCACCTTGTCGTCGCGTCCCGGGCGCACGCGGTTGGATCGGGCATCAAACAGCACGGCACGGGCGCGGGCGAGCACGGCCTCGTACGCCGCATCGCCGAACGGCGTCAGGCGGCGCAGAATGGTGTGGCTCTCCCAGTTGCCGCCGGCCGTGACGTCGTAGGCCGCCTTGAAGGCGGCCGAGTTGGCGCCGAGCAGTCGGTCGATCTCGGCCTCCGTCCAGACGTAGAATCGACCCTCCTCGCCCTCGCTGTCGGCGTCCTCGGAGGCGGCGAAGGCGGCGCCGTCGGCGGTCATGTCGCGAACCATCCAGCCGACGGTTTCCTCGGCGCGTGCGGCATACAGCGTCTCGGCGCGGTCGGCGTGCGCCAGCGCCAGCAACTCGAGAAGCTGCGCGTTGTCGTAGAGCATCTTCTCGAAATGCGGCACCAGCCACACCGCATCCGTCGCATAGCGCGCGTAACCGCCGCCGAGATGGTCGTAGATGCCGCCCTGCGACATTCGCGTGAGCATCAGATGCACCGCCGCCCGGCCCGCCTCGCGTCCCGTGCGGAAGGCATCCTGCCAGAGAAAGCGAAAAATTGGCGGGTTGGGGAACTTCGGCGCGCCGCGCAGGCCACCCTGATCGGGATCGGTCATCCCCAGCAGCGCCCGCGCGACCGCGTCCAGCGCGGCGGGGCCGGGCAGGTCGCCCGGCTTGGGGTCGGACATCCGGGCCACCGCCTGGCGCAGCGCCGCCGTGTTGTGGCGCACCATGTCGGCGTCGGCCGCATAGGCGTCCGAAACGGCCTGCAAAACCTGACGAAACGAGGGCCGGCCCCAGCGCGGCTCGGGCGGGAAGTAGGTGCCGCCCCAGAACGGCGATCCGTCGGGGGCGAGGAACATCGTGAGTGGCCAGCCGCCTTGCTCGCCGGTCGCGTGCAGCGCCGACATGTAGAGATGGTCGATGTCCGGGCGCTCCTCGCGATCTACCTTGATGCTGACGAACAGCCGGTTCATCACCGCCGCCGTCTCCGCGTCCTCGAAGGATTCGTGGGCCATGACGTGGCACCAGTGGCAGGCGGCGTAGCCGATCGAGAGCAGGATCGGCTTGTTCGCCGCTCGCGCCTCGGCCAGCGCCGCCGCGCCCCAGGGCCGCCAATGCACCGGATTGTCCGCGTGCTGGAGCAGGTAGGGGGATGTCTCCTGGCGGAGCAGGTTCGCGGCCTCGGCCATGCGGAATGTCCTCGCGTCGGCTTGCCGCCGGAACATGGGGGCAGGCGCGGACGGAGGTAACCCTACCCTCCCCCGAACACCGCCTCCACCAGCCCCGGCACCGGCGCCGGCAGCCGGAACGGCGCGCCCTCCTGGGGTTTGGTGGCCCGCTCGGCCTCGCTCAGCTTGTAATTGGCCGAGGTGACGTAGATCGCGTCCAGCCCGACGCCGCCGAAGGCCGGCATGCTGGGATAGCGGCAGGGCAGATCGATCCGCCGCTCCAGCCGCCCGTCGGGGTCGAAGCGCAGCAGGCAGCCGCCGCCGAACACCGCGACCCAATAGAATCCGTCGCGATCGACGGCGGCGCCGTCCGGACCGTCGGCGCCGGGAACCTCCACCTTGACGAACACCCGCCGGTTGGTGGCCTCCCCACTCGCCGGATCGTAGTCCCAGGCCCAGACGGTCTGCCGATAGGTGTCGGAATGATACATCACGCGTCCGTCCGGGCTCCAGGCGAGGCCGTTGGAGAGCTTCACGGGCGGCGTCACCGGCGTCCAGGTTCCCGCCCCGTCATAGCGCCAGAGCGGCGCGCCCTCGGTGTCCGGCGTCTGCCCGGCCGGCGGCAGCGGCATCAGCATTGGGCCGGCGAATAGCCGTCCCTGCCGGTCGCAGCGGCCGTCGTTGAAGATGAACCGGCGCGCATCGAACGGCGCGCCGGCGCCGAAGGTCAGCGCGCCTGACGCGGGGTCGAACAGGAACAGGCCGCCCCGCAACGTGACCGCCGCCCCGGTTTGGGTGAGATAGCAGGCCCCGATCCAGGACGGCATCTCCCAAGCGCGGTCGGTCCCCGTCCCCGGATCGAACTCGTGCAGCGCGGGGCCGCGTATGTCCACCCAGAACAGCCGGCCGGTGGCGGGGCTCCACAGCGGAGACTCCCCGTTCAGCACGCCCTTTTCTGTGAGCTGCTCGACACCGCCCGCCATCGCTCGTCTCCTGCAATGCGAGCCGAACGCCGGCAAGGCGATAGCGTTCGCGCTGGAACCACCCGGCGGGGAATACGTTCCGGGCGGCACCGCCATCACCGAAGGATCTGGCCAGTGAACAAACTTTCTCTCGCGCTCGCCGCCGCCGGCCTGCTCGGCTTCGCGGCCGGCGCCAGCGCGGCGCAGCTCTCCCAGCAAGATGAGACGTTCGTGAAGAAGGCCGCGCAGACCAATCTCGCCGAGATCCAGGCCGGCCAGATGGCCGAGGAGAAGGGCACTACCACCGCCGTCAAGCAGCTTGGCCAGGCGATGATCGCAGATCACACCAAGATGAACGATGAACTGAAGCAGCTCGCGCAACAGCAGGGCTTCAGTGTGCCGAACTCGGTGGCGGCCGACGAAAAGCAAGAACAGCAGCAACTCCAGAAGCTGAGCGGGGCGCAATTCGACCAGCAGTTTGCCAAGGAAGAAGTCGAGGACCACCGCACCGCGATTCAGGAGTTCATGCAGGAGGTCCAGACGACCCAGGACCCCGCCTTGCGGCAGCTCGCCCAATCCGCGGTCCCGGTGCTCCAGAAGCACCTCCAGATGGCGCAGCACGCCGAGGCCGCGGGCTGACGCTGCCCTATGTCCGACGTACTCAGCCTGGAGGTTCCCGAAAGCGGGACCTCCGTCGAGGATTTGAAGGCCGCAGCGAAGGCGGCCCATTTGCGGTACGTCAGCGACCACCGTCCGGGGATTCGTCGCGTCCGCATGCCGAACGGCTTCCGCTATCTCGACCCCGACGGCGAGGCCATCACCGATGAGGAGACGATCCGGCGCATCCAGAAGCTTGCGATTCCCCCGGCCTATGAGGACGTCTGGATATGCCCGAACCCGAACGGGCATTTGCAGGCGGTCGGCCGCGACGCACGCGGGCGCAAGCAGTATCGCTACCATCCGCGATGGCGCGCGGTGCGCGACGAGGCGAAGTACACGAAGATGCTGATCTTCGGGCGCGTCCTGCCACTGATCCGGGCGCGCGTTGACCAGGATCTGAGACGCCATGGGCTGCCACGCGAGAAGGTCGTTGCGGCGATCGTGCGTCTGCTCGAGACGACGCTGATGCGCGTCGGCAACGAGGAGTACGCCAAAGCCAACAGGAGCTTCGGCCTGACCACGCTTCGCAAGAAGCGTCACGTGAAGGTCGAGGGCGGCAAGCTCCATTTCGACTTCCGTGGCAAGCACGGGCTGGAACACCACATCGACTTGAACGACCGCCGCCTCGCGGGGGTCGTGCGCCGGCTTCAGGACCTGCCCGGCCAGGAGTTGTTCCACTATCTCGACGCAGACGGCGAGCCGCACGCCGTCAACTCGCACGACGTGAACGAATATCTCCAGGAGATCGCCGGGGAGGAGGTGACGGCGAAGGACTTTCGCACCTGGGCGGCGACCAATCTCGCCGCACTCGCGCTGCACGAGTTGGCGGCGTTCGACACCAAGGCCGGCGCCAGGAAGAACGTCGTTCAGGCCGTCGATGCCGTGTCGCGGATGCTGGGCAACACCCCCGCGATCTGCCGCAAGTGCTACATCCACCCCGCGATCTTCGATGGTTACCTCGACGGCTCGCTGCTTGAAGCGCTGAAGCGCCGGGCCGATGAGCGCTTGGCCGAACCTGGTGCGGGTCTGTCGGCGGAGGAGACGGCGGTCACGGCCTTCCTGAGCCGCCGCCTGTCGGAGCGGATCGAGGAGGCCGGCCATGGGGTGAAGCAGGCGCACTGAGCGATGCGCGCGGTTCCTCCGGCTCTTGCTCCGCGGGCGGTTGCGCGCGACCTGTATCACGCGCGCGTGCTGATGGCGCGGGCCCTGAAACGGGCGCTGTCGTGGAACGTTCAGCCTGCCGCATGAAGCTCGTCGTGTTCGGCCTCGCGGTCAGTTCTTCCTGGGGCAACGGCCATGCCGCCCTCTGGCGCGGGCTGATCGGCGCCCTCACGCGGGCGGGCCACCGTGTCACGTTCTTCGAGCGTGACACCAAGTGGTACGCCGACAATCGCGACCTCGCCGTGCTGCCCGGTGAGGCGCGGCTCGTGCTCTATCCCGATTGGGCGGCGGCCTTGCCCGAGGCCCGGCGGGCGCTCGCCGACGCCGACGCCGCGCTCGTCACGTCGTATTGCCCGGATGGGCGGGCGGCATCGGATCTCGTGCTGGACAGCCGCGCGGCGGCGCGCTGCTTCTATGATCTCGACACCCCGATCACACTGGCCCGACTGGAGGCCGGCGAGGATGTCGAGTACTTGCCACTCCAGGGCCTCGGCGGCTTCGACCTCGTGTTGAGCTACACGGGCGGGGCGGCGCTGGACGCGCTGCGCACGCGTCTCGGCGCGCGCCGGACCGCGCCGCTGTACGGCTCGGTGGATCCTGCGCTGCACCGCCCGGCCGCGCCCGCCTCGCAATACGGTGCGGACCTGTCCTATATCGGCACTTTCGCCGCCGACCGGCAGGCGACACTGGAGCGCCTGCTAATCGAACCGGCGCGGCGTCGCCCCGAGCGCCGCTTCCTGATCGCCGGCGCCCAGTACCCGGCCGATTTTCCGTGGAGTGCCAACATCTTCTTTGTCCGCCATCTGCCGCCGGCCGAGCATCCGGCGTTCTACGCCTCGGGCCGGCTCACCCTGAATGTGACCCGTGCGGCGATGGCGCGCATGGGGTTCTGCCCGTCAGGGCGGCTGTTCGAGGCGGCCGCGTGCGGCATCCCGATCCTGTCGGACTGGTGGCAGGGGTTGGATCATTTCTTCGAGCCAGGCGGCGAAATCCTGATCGCGCGCACGACCGAGGACGCGCTCGCCGCGCTCGATCTTCCGGCGCCGGCGCTCGCCACTGTGGCACGTCGCGCGCGCGCGCGAGTTCTCGCGGAGCACACGGCCGAGCGACGCGCCGGCGAGCTTGTCGCCGCGCTGGAAAGCGCGATGCGCGAAAGGGTCTGAGCATGTGGGGCATCATCCCGGCCGCGGGCGCCGGCACGCGCATCCAGCCGCTCGCGTTCTCGAAGGAGCTGCTGCCCGTCGGATCGCGCGGCGACGGTGCGACGCTGCGCCCACGCGCGGTGAGCGAGTATTTGCTCGACCGCATGGTGATCGCCGGGGCCGACAAGATTTGTTTCGTCATTTCGCCCTGGAAGTCCGACATCCTGCGCTACTACGGCGGCGGCTACGGGCGGGCGCACGTCGCCTACGCGATCCAGAACGAGGCGCGCGGCCTATGCGACGCGATCTTCCGCGCGCTGCCGCTGATCGCCCCGGACGAGCCTGTGATCGTCGGCCTGCCCGACACCATCTGGTTTCCCGATCATGCGCTGACCGCGCTGGCCGACGACCGGTTCTCGTTCCTGCTGTTCCCGGTGGACCGGCCGGAACTGTTCGATGCCGTGCTGACCGACGATTCCGGCCGGGTCGCCGCCATCGAGGTGAAGGCGGAATCGCCCGCCTCGCGATGGATCTGGGGCGCGTTCAAGCTCCCCGGCGCCACGCTCGCTGCGCTGCACGCGCTCTGGCGGGCGCGCGACCGGCGGGACGAGTTTATCGGCACGCTGGTCAACGCGTGGCTGGCCGAGGGCGGCGAGGCGTGGGGAGTGCGCGCCGGGAAGAGCTATGTGGATGTCGGCACCCTGCACGGCTATCGCGAGGCGATGCGGCTCCTGAGCGTCGCGGAGGCGCCGGCATGAGCGACTGGACCGAGGACCGTATCCGCGAACGCGCCAGCGCACTCGGCCCGTGGTTCCACAATTTGCGCCTCAAAGGCGTAGCGACGGCGCCGGAGCACTTCCTAGGCGACTACCCGATGATCAAATGGCGCCACTTCGCCGACGCGATCCCCGCCGATCTGGCCGGGCGCAGTGTGCTCGACATCGGCTGCAACGGCGGATTCTACAGCATGGAGATGAAGCGGCGCGGAGCGGCGCGCGTGCTCGGCATCGACTTCGACGACGACTATCTGCGGCAGGCGCGCTTCGCGGCCGAGGTGGAAGGGCTGGAGATCGAGTTCCGCAATCTCTCGGTCTATGACGTCGGCGCACTGGGGGAGCGGTTCGACATCGTGCTCTTCTTCGGCGTGCTGTATCACCTGCGCCATCCCCTGCTGGCGCTCGATCTGATCCATGAGCACGTTGTCCGCGACCTGTTCGTGTTCCAGTCGATGCAGCGAGGCAGCGAGGATATCGCACCCGTGGCTCCCGACTACGAATTCGCGGAAACGGCGATTTTCGACGACCCCGGCTATCCGAGGCTGCACTTCATCGAGCGGGAGTATTCGCACGATCCGACGAACTGGTGGGCGCCGAACCGCGCTTGCTCGGAGGCGATGCTGCGCAGCGCCGGCTTCAATGTAGTAAGCCACCCGGAGGCGGAGGTGTACGTGTGCCGCCGCGTCGCGCGCGCGTGGGCAGGATACGGCGCGGTATACCCGGCACGGGGAGCGGCCGAGCGATGATCGAAGCGGCAATGATCTGGAACGAGCCGAACAACAAGTCGCACTGGGATTTCGAATCCGATCCGGGCTGGGCCATCTTCGCGCGCATGGCCCGCCTGGCCGGACAGGCGATCGCCGCCGAGCGGCCCGGTTTGCCCCGCGTCCTGGGCGGCATGTCGCCGATCGATCCGCAATTCATCCGCCTGATGGACCAGCAGGGCGTCCTGGAACATCTGGACGCGGTCGCGGTCCACGGATTCCCGCTCGACTGGAACCATTGGCTGATCGACGAATGGCCGGCCAAGCTCGCGGTGATTCAGGCGGCCACCGATCTGCCGGTGTGGATCTCCGAAGTCGGCGCTTCCAGTTTCGGTGCCGAGGAGGTTCAGGAATGGGGGCTGCGCCGCAGCGCGGATCTGCTGGCCGGCCGCGCGCCGCGCATCCACTGGTACAGCCTCTACGATCTCCCCGCCGCCTGGCCCGCGACGACGCGCCACCGCGAGGCGGAGGGCTCCTCCTATTACCGCCATTTCCACATGGGCCTGCTCGACGAGCATGGCCGTGCGAAGCTCGCCGCGCGCGCCTTCCATGACGTGACCCCCGCGTTCGGCATCTGCCAGTGGTTCCACTTCGAGGACCACCGGCTGGATGACGCGGTACGCTGGCTGCGCGATTTCGGCGCGACCGATCTTCGCACGGGCCTCTCCTGGGCCGACTGGTTCCGCCCAAACGCCGAGGCGTGGTTCGACCGCCAGATGCGCGCGCTGGAAGACTTCCGCGTCACCGTCACCTTCTGCTTCACCCCCGAGCATCGCGGGGTCTGGCCGCACTACACAGCACCACCCCAGGAGCCGGAGGAGTTCGCCGCGTTCTGCGCAGCGATGCTGCGCCGCTACGGATGAGCGCCGCACGCCAAATTTTGGGGGCGCTGGAGGCACGCGCGCCGATCGAGGCGCCGGTCGTCGTGCTCGCGGCGCATCCCGATGACGAGACGATCGGCGCCGGCGCCTCGCTCTCGTTGTTCCGCAAGCTGCTGATCGTGCATCTGACCGACGGCGCGCCGCGCGACCTGCGCGATGCCCACCGGGCCGGCTTCGCCGACGCGCTGAGCTATGCGGCGGCGCGCCGGGCAGAGCTTCGGGCGGCGCTGCACGCGGGCGACGTGACGGCCGAGCTGGCCGAACTGGGCGCGCCGGATCAGGAGGCCGCGCTGTCCATGCCCGCCCTCATCCCGGCGCTGGCAAAACTCCTCGCGCGCTTCCGTCCGGCTTGCGTTCTCACCCACGCGTACGAGGGCGGCCACCCCGATCATGACGCCGCGTGCCTGGTCGCGCGCCTGTCCTGCCACACGCTCGACCCGCCGCCGGCGTTGCTGGAGATGGCGGGCTATTTCGCCACCCTGACCGGCGAGACGGTCGTCGGCGGGTTCCTCGGCGAGCCCGCCGCGCTGGTCGCGACCTTGCCCGCGCCTGAGCGCGCCCGGCGCGAGGCGATGCTCGACTGCTTCGTGACCCAGCGCGCGACCTTGGCGCCGTTCCGCGGCATGGAAAGCGAATCATTCCGCCTTGCCCCGCCCTACGATTTCAGCGTCGCGCCGAACCCCGGTCTCTTGTGGTACGAGCGGCAGAACTGGGGAGTGGACGGCGCGCGCTGGCGCGTTCTCGCCAAGCAGGCGCTCGCTTCGTGCGGAATCTGACGATCCTGAGTGTGGCGTTTCCGTTCGCACCGGTGTCGGCGGACGGGGTGGGCGGGGCGGAGCAGGTGCTCGCAACGTTGGACGCGGCGCTGACGCACGCGGGGCATGGGTCCATCGTGCTTGCTTGCGAGGGATCGTCGGTCGCGGGCGAATTGCTCGCCATTCCGGCGACGCGCGGTACGATCGACGACGCGGCGCGGGCGCGGGCGCACGCAGCGGTGCGCGCGGCGATGGCGCGCATTCTGGCGGCGCGGCGGGTCGATCTCATCCATCTGCACGGCATCGACTTCGCCGACTACCTGCCACCGCCCGGCCCGCCGGCATTGGCGACGCTGCACCTGCCGCCCGAGTGGTACCCGCGACCGGCGCTCCATCCCGCGCGGGGCAACACATTCCTGCACGCCGTCTCCGAGACCCAGGACCGGGCGCTGCGGCCTCTGGCCGACCCGCGCGCGCTCCTGCCTTCGATCGCGAACGGGGTGCCCGTGGCGGCGCTGGGCGCGGCGCGACACGCGCGGCGCGGCTTCGCGCTGACGCTCGGCCGGCTGTGCCCGGAGAAGGGTCAGCACATCGCGCTGGATGCGGCCCGTCGCGCCGGGATCAGGCTGCTCGTGGCGGGCGCGACGTTTCCGTATGCGGCGCACGAGGCGTATGTGCGCCGCGACATCGTCCCCCGACTGGATTCGGGCCGCCTGATCGGTCCCGTGGGCTTCGCCCGCAAGCGCCGGCTGCTCTCGGCCGCGCGTTGCCTGCTGGTCCCGAGCCTTGCTGCGGAGACGAGCAGCCTCGTCGCGATGGAGGCCGCCGCGTGCGGCACGCCGGTCATCGCATTTTTCGCCGGCGCGCTGCCCGAGATCGTGCAAGACGGCGTGACGGGTTTCCTGGTCCGCGACAGCGACGAAATGGCGCGCGCGATCGGTCGCGCGCATGAGATCGATCCTGAGACATGCCGGCGGGTAGCGCGCACCCGATTCTCGCAAGAGGCGATGACCGATGCCTATTTGCGGCTTTACGACCGGCTCGCGCTGGCGGCGGCAGCGTGATGGGGGTCGAAACCATCATCGACGACGCCCCGCTGCGCGACCTTGCGCCGGAGTGGCGGGATTTGTGGCGTCGCACCGGGAAAAGCCCGTTCCAGTCGCCGGCCTGGATGTTCGCCTGGTGGCGCTGCTTCGGCACCGGGCAGCCGGTCGTGGCGGTGGCGCGCGATGGTGCCGGTGCAACGGGCCTGCTCGCCTGCTATCTGCTTGGGGGGACGCTGCTGCCGATGGGGGCGGGCCTCACCGATTACCACGACGCGCTAGGCGCGGAGGCGCCGGCGTTGCTCGCCGCCGTGCTGGACGCGTCCGGCGCGACGGCGTGCGACCTCACCGATTTGCCGCCAGACGCCGCGTTGCGGACCACGCCGACCCCGCCCGGCTGGCGCGCGAGCCTCCATGAGACCGATCCGTGCCCCGTTCTTTCCGGCCCGCTCCCGCCGGGGCGACTGCGCGACATCCGCCAGGCCCGGCACCGGGCCGAGCGCCGGGGCGGCTGGCGCGTCGAGGTCGCGACGCCGGACACACTGGAGGCCGCGCTCGCCGCGTTCGAGCGGCTGCACGCGCTGCGCTGGAGCGAGGAGGATTTGCGGGTCGCGGCGTTTCGCCTTCTGGCCGCGCCTGCCCTGCTTGAAGCGGGTGCGTTGCGGCTGGCGCTGCTGCGCATCGGCGGCGAGATCGCCGCCGGGTGTTATGCGCTGCTCGCGCCCGATCGGCTGCTATTGTACGTGAGCGGGTTCGATCCCCGGTTCGCGTACGAAAGTCCCGGCACGATCCTGCTTGGACACCTGATCGAGCACGCGCGGGCGGAGGGCCGGGCGATCCATTTCCTGCGCGGCGGCGAAGCCTACAAATACGCCTGGGGCGGCGCGGCCCGCATGAACGCGACGCGCCTGCTGCGGATGGAATGAACGACGATCCGGTGACGCTGTGCCTCGCGGGGCGCATCTCCGCGCCGGTGGCGATCGCCCGGCTGGTGCTGGCCGGGATCGCTCCGGATGCGATCGCGGCGCGGCTGGAAGACGTGGAGGGGGCTGATGAACTGCGCCGCCTGCTCGGCGCGCGGGCCGGCCTCGCCCGTCTGTCCGAAGCCGCCGCCGTGATCGACCACGAGGCGGCCGGGGCGGGCGCACTGTCCGTCTTCCGCGAGGGTTTCGACCGCGCCGCCGCGATCTCGCCCGAGGCGAGCGTGGCCGCCTACTCGCTGGGCGATCCGGGTCTGCTGGACGCCGCGACGGCGGAGTTGGTGCGATGGCTCGACGCGCGCGGATTGGCCGACGGCGACGTGCTGGACCTCGGCTGCGGGATCGGCCGCGTGGCGGCGGCGCTGCGCCGCGCGCGCTCGGTGCTCGGGCTGGACATCGCGCCGGGCATGATCGCCGAGGCGCGGCGGCGGCATGGCAATGACGGCCGACTGCGATTCGCGGTGACGGACGGGCGGGGGATCGCGGGGGCGGAAGGGCTGTTTGATCTGTTGCTGGCGGTGGATAGCTTTCCGTATCTTGTCGCTGCCGGGGTTGCGGAGCGGCACGTTGCGGATGCCTCCCGCATACTGCGGCCGGATGGGGCAATGGCGATTTTCAATCTGTCGTATCGGGGGGTGGAGGCGGATCGTGCCGAGGCGCGGGCATGGGCGGAGGCGTATGGGTTCCGGATTGAATACGAGGGATTGCGGCCGTTCCGGCTTTGGGATGGAAGGGTGTTCTTGCTGGTCAGAGATAGCAGAGGAAGTAGGACGGGATAGCGTAGCGTATCCGGTCGCCGGCCGCTGTCGGAGGCGGCGGCTGGTATTAGGTCCAGGCAACGCCGCAAGTGTCTATGAGGGAGCAGAACCCGAGATTCAAGCTGACCACTGCCGCTCAAACCGGCACATTAACCCCCAGCACCCGCACCGCGCTCGCCTCCAACACGATCACGCTGCGGCTGGCGGGCGCTATCTCAAGCCGGTGGAACAAATCGAGCGGTGCCCCCAGCGCGTGCGCCACCAGCGCCTTTACAATATCCCCGTGGCTCACCGCCGCGACCTCGGCATCGGGAAACCGCGCCGCCAGCGCCGTGATTGCCGCCACCGCACGGGATTGCGCGGCGAGCATCGTCTCGCCGCCGGGAATCGGGGCGGTGGCGCGGAAGGCGTTGAAGGCGATCCAGGCGGGGAGGGCGTGCAACGCCTCGAACGCCATCCCGGTCCACTCGCCGAAGTCGATCTCGTTCAGGCCGGGGACTTCCAACACCTCCAGCCGATGCGGCGCGGCGATGATCGCGGCCGTCTCCTGCGCGCGCTGGAGCGGGCCGGCGGCGACCGCCGCCAGGGGCCGCGCGGCCAACGTCTCGGCGAGCCGCGTCGCCTCCGCCCGACCCGCCTCGTTCAGCGCATGGCCCTCGGTCCGTCCGGCCAGCACCCGCCCGAGCAGGTCGTAGGAGGCATGGCGGATCAGGTGGAAGGTGGTCATGCGCCGGCGATGAATGCCTCGGTCAGCGCGCGTGCCTCGTGATCGGAGAACTGCTGGGGCGGGCTTTTCATCAGCGAAGCGCACGGCCCGCTCAGCGCGCCCCCGACGCCGCGGTCCATCGCGAGCTTGGCGAGCCGCACCGCGTCGATCACCACGCCGGCGGAGTTGGGGCTGTCCCAGACCTCCAGCTTCAGCTCGCAGTTGATCGGCACATTGCCGAACGTGGTGCCCTCCATGCGAATGTAGCACCATTTCCGATCGCTCAGCCACTCGACGTAGTCGCTCGGCCCGACATGCACATCGCGGGCCGGCAGCTTCGTGCCCAGTTGGCTGGTGACGGCGCGCGTCTTGGAAAGCTTTTTCGATTCCAGACGGTCGCGCTCCAGCATGTTCAGGAAATCGGTGTTGCCGCCAAAATTGAGCTGGTAGGTGCGATCGACGCGCACGCCGCGTTCCCGGAAAAGCTGGGTCAGCATCCGATGCACGATGGTAGCACCAACCTGGCTCTTCACGTCGTCGCCGATCAGCGGCAAGCCATGCGCGGCGAACCGGGCGGCCCAGTCGGGGTCAGAGGCGATAAAGACGGGGATGCAGTTGACGAAACCGCAGCCGGCAGTGAGCGCCGCTTCGGCGTAGAACCGCGCGGCCTTCTCCGATCCGACCGGCAGGTAGCACACCAGCACGTCGGTTTCGCTGCGGCGCAGGATGCGGGCCACATCGGCCGCCGGGACGTCGGATTCCCGCAGCGTGTCGCGCAGGTAGCGGCCGATGCCGTCGAGCGTCGGGCCGCGATGGACAACGACGCCTGCCGGGGCGACCTCGGCGAAGACGTGCGTGTTGTTCGGCTCGGCCCCGATCGCTTCCGCAAGATCGCGCCCGACCTTGCCCTCAGTGACGTCGAACGCGGCGGAGAACTCGACGTCGCGCACATGATAGCCGCCGAGCGCGACATGCATCAGGCCGGGAACAAGCTCGGCTGGATCGGCCTCGGCGTAGAACGTGACGCCTTGCACCAGGGAGGACGCGCAGTTCCCGACCCCGGCGATCGCCACCCGCAGTTTCGGCATCCCTCACTCCGCCCAGAGTTCTCGGTGACGGGCGGGGAACGCTCCACGGGCGGAAGGGTTGCAGAGGGAACGTCCCGGCGGGCGAAATGTGAGTGACGGATAGACCTCCCCAGCATCGCGCCGTCAGAGCGCCAGTCGTTGAGCAGCGAACCTTCTATCTCCGATCCAGCGGGGTGCCCATCGCGGCCTCGGCCTCCTGAGCTTTTGCCGGTCCTCGGAGGAAGCTCGCTGCTGCTACGGCGATCAGCACGCCGATCAGCGAACCAAGCAGATAAACCCAGTAGGTCGACAGATCGCCGCGGGCGACGTCCGGGCCGAACGCCCGAGCCGGGTTGAACGCCGCTCCCTCATATGGGCCGCCCATCGTTCCTGCCGCCATAACATAGGCGCCGACGGCAATCGGCACGAAGCTGCCGTTAAGCTTCGGCCCGTTGGCCATGCTGAGCACCAGGAGCACCATTCCGAAGGTGAGGATTGCTTCGAAAATGGCTGCCTGCCACAATTGACCGGGCTGGGGGATCGTCGCGGCGAGATTGCCGCCGTGGCCAAACAGCACCGCCGCGACCAGCGACCCGGCCGTTGCTGCTACGAACTGAACGATGAAGTAGGCTAGCGCCATGGGCCAGCCCATATCGCCGCGAAGGGTGAACGCGAATGTCATCGCGGGGTTGAAATGGGCCGAAATGTCGCCGAGGAAATACACTGCCGCGACGAGCCACAATGCCGAAACTGCGGACAAGGTAAAGGCGAACTGGTACGGGGCCAGCGAGGCGCCGCCGTAGCCTGCGAGGATCGCCGCCCCGCCCGACAAGACAAATGTCAGGCCAAAGGTGCCGATCGCCTCGGAAAAAAGTCTGCGGGCCCGATGGTCGTCGCTGGTCCAGTCGGCGGTAAATCGCTGGCCGACCTGGGCCGCAAGCGCGTTCCGGCCGACCTTCTCGATGGCTCGCTGATCGCTCATCGCGACGCCACGAAAGGTCGCCGGCTCATTGCGCCGCCACGTACGGTTGAACCATTTTGCTAGGATCGACGACTCGGTCGAATTCGGCTTCCGTGACGAACCCAAGTTTTAGCGCGGCCGCCTTTAGCGTGAGGTCGTTGTCCATGGCATAGTGCGCGATTTTCGAAGCCTTGTCGTAGCCGATCACCGGCGAGAGCGCCGTCACCAACATCAGCGAACGCTCCACATACTCGGCAATCTTCTTGAGGTTAGGCTTGGTCCCTTCGACAAGGAACTTGCGGAAGTTCGTGCAGCCATCGGTCATCAGCGTGATCGAATGGGCAATGTTGTAAATGATCAGCGGCTTATAGACATTCATCTCGAGATATCCACCGGCGCCGCCGAAGCCCACCGCGACATCGTTGGCCATCACCTGGGCCGCGATCATTGTCAGCGCCTCGGCCTGGGTCGGGTTCACCTTACCGGGCATTATTGAGGACCCGGGCTCGTTCTCCGGAATGTTCAGTTCCGCAAACCCTGCGCGCGGGCCGCACGACATCAGCCGGATGTCATTGGCGATCTTGTAAAGCGACACGGCAAGGGTGCGTATTGTGCCCGAGAGCTGCACCAGTGCGTCGTGTGCGCCCTGGACCGTGAACTTGTTCGGGGCGGTTACGAAAGGCTGGCCGGTAAGCCTCGCAATCTGCGCCGCCGCAGCCTCGGCAAATCCAGGGGCCGAATTGATGCCGGTGCCGACTGCGGTCCCGCCGAGCGCCAGCTGATAGACGCTTGGCAGCGATGCCTCGAGCCGCTCCACATCATCCGCGAGTACGCCCGCGTAACCCGACCACTCTTGGCCGAGCGTCAGCGGCGTTGCGTCCTGCATATGGGTGCGGCCGATCTTGATGATGTCCTTCCATTCGTCAGATTTGGTCGTGATGGCGTCATGCAGAGCCTTCACCGCCGGGATCAGCCGCTGCTTCACATTGACTGCCGCCGCGATGTACATGGCGGAAGGGAAAGAATCGTTCGACGACTGGGCCATATTGACGTGATCGTTGGGGTGAACCGGCCTCTTGCTTCCCAGCGGCGTGCCGGCGAGCTGGCAACAGCGGTTGGAGATGACCTCGTTCACGTTCATGTTGAACTGCGTGCCGCTGCCCGTCATCCACACATGCAACGGAAACATGTCGTGATGCTGACCCGCCAAGATCTCGTCGCAGACTTGGACGATGAGCCTGTAGGGTTCGTCCGCGAGCCGCTTATCCGCCTGATTGGCAATGGCAGCGGCTTTCTTGAGGATGGCGTAGGAGGTGATCATCTCCCGAGGGATCAAATCCTTGCCGATGCTGAAATGCTCAAGCGAACGCTGGGTCTGCGCACCCCAAAGCCTGTCAGCCGGAACATCGACCTCACCGAGGCTATCGGTTTCCTTACGAACGCCTGCCATGATTCATTCTCCGCATGGGGCGTTCCGTGCGACTGGTCTGGTGGCCCAGCCGTTTAGCTTGATCCAGCCCCCTTGGTTCACGACACTGCTCGAAAATTCGCGACTTCGCAACTCGGCGCGCTCCTCGGCATCGACGACCACCTCAAGATGGTTGATGCGGTCCCTTGGTCCTTTCCGGCCGTGGCGTTTGCGCATCTGTCCTGCCGCGTTTGCGTGGAGCCGGAGGCGAGCAAGCCAGCCGCATTGCTACATAGCAGCGGCTATCCTCGATCCTCGGTCCGGCAACGAACCGGGTGAATTCCTTCACACCGCCCCCCAAACCTCCCGCGCCACCTCCACGCACAGCCGCAGCTTCGCCCACTGCGCCTCCTCGGTCAGGAGATTTCCCTCCTCGGTGCTCGCGAAGCCGCACTGTGGGGACAAGGCCAACTGCTCCAGCGGCAGGTACTTCGCCGCGGCGTCGATCCGGCGCTTCAGTTCGTCCTTGCTCTCCAGCGCGCCGGTCTTGCTGGTCACCAGCCCCAGCACGACCATCTTCTTGCCGCGCGGCACGAAGCGCAGTGGCTCGAAGCCGCCGGCGCGGTCGGTGTCGTATTCCATGAAGTAGGCGTCCGCCTCGATGCGGTTGAACAGCGCCTCGGCCACCGGCTCGTAACCGCCCGCCGCGACCCAGGTGGAGCGGAAATTGCCGCGGCAGAGATGCATCGAGACCGTCATCTCCGCCGGGCGGCCGGCGATCGCGCGGTTGATCAGGTCGGCGTAAAGGCCGAGCAGGCCCTCGACATGCTCGCCCCGCGCCTTCAGCCCCTCCACCTGGGCGGGGTCGCACAGATAGGCGATGTAAACCTCGTCGAGTTGCAGGTACCGGCAGCCCGCCTCGGCGAAGGCCCCGATCGCGCCGCGATACGCCTCGCCCAGATCGGCGAAGAACGGCTCCAGCTCGGGATAGGCAGTCCGGTCGATCGCGCCGCGCCCGCCCCGGAAATGCACCACGGACGGCGAGGGGATGGTCTGCTTCGGCATCGCGGTATGCACATGCCCGGCCAAATAGCGGAAATCGTCCACCATGACCGGCTTGCGGTAGGCGATCGGGCCGGTCACCCGCAGCGCGTGCGGCAGGACGGCGCCCTTGAACTGGATCTTCTGCTCCGGCTCGTAGATCTCCACGCCGTCCAGGCCCGAAACAAAGTCGTAGTGCCAGTACGCGCGCCGGTACTCGCCGTCGCTCGCCGCGCGAAGGCCGATCTCCTCCTGCCGGGCGATTGCGCGCTGGATGCAGCGATCCTCGATCGCCCGCAGATCCTCGGCGGGCAGGCTCCCGGCTTTGTGCGCCGCGCGTGCCTCCGCGAGTTCCTTCGGGCGCAGCAGGCTGCCGACGTGGTCCGCGCGGAAGGGCGGGCGCTGGCGGGCCGGGACGGGATCGGACATGGGCAGACCTCCAAGAAAGAGATGGCAGCTTGGCCCCGGCCGCTCACGGAGCAAAGAGCCTCCGCGCGCCGGGGCCGGGGGCGATGGACCGAGCGGCCCGGAGGCACTAAGACCCACGCCGCATGTCGCTCCGAAGTCTGCTCGTGCGCGTGGTGGACGAATGCCGCCGCCGCGCCGTCCTCGTCGTTGCCGCCGGCTTCGTGGCGGCGTTGCTGTCCTGCCTTTACGCGGCCGGGCACCTCGGGGTCAGCACCGATACCGACAAGATGTTCTCCAACAGCCTGACCTGGCGCCAGGCGGAGCAGCAATACGCGCGCGACTTTCCCCAGTTCAGCGACCTGCTCGTCGTCGTGATCGACGCCCAGGAACAAGAGGAGGCGCAGGCCGTCGCGACCGCGCTGGCCGCCAAGCTCTCGGCCGACAAGGCGAATTTCCGGACGGTCACGCGCCCGGACGCCTCTCCCTTCTTCGCCAAGGAGGGGCTGCTCTATCTCGATCCCAAGCAGCTCACCGAGCTGACGAATCATCTCATCGCCGCGCAGCCCTTCCTGGGCCAGCTCGTGGCTGATCCCAGCGCGCGCGGGCTGTTCTCCGCGCTGGCGCTGCTCGGCATGGGCGCCGCGCGCGGCCAGGCCGATCTCACGCCCTATGACCCCGTGCTGCGCGGTTTCGCGCGGACGATCCAGAGTGCCCTGGAAGGGCACCCGAAGCCGCTGTCGTGGCAGAAACTGCTGGGCGGCGGGGTGTCCAGCCTGGCTGGCAAGTATGTGTTCGTGCTGACCCAGCCCAAGCTCGACTTCGGCGCGCTGGAGCCGGGCGGTACCGCCGTCGCCGCTATCCAACGCGCGGCCGCCGGGTTGCCCTTTGTTCAATCCGGCGCGGCCCGGGTGCGGATCACCGGCTCGGTCGCGCTGGCCGATGAGGAGTTCGCGTCGGTCGCAGAGGGGGCGCTCTGGGGCCTGCTCGGGAGTGTCGTGCTGATCACGCTCTGGCTGTTCCTCGCGGTCACGACATGGCGGCTGATGGTGCCGATCCTGCTGACGCTGGCGCTCGGCCTGTCGCTCACCTTGCTGTTCGCCGCCGCCGCCGTTGGCACGCTCAACCTCGTCTCTGTCGGCTTCGGGGTGCTGTTCGTCGGCATCGCAGTCGATTTCGCCATTCAGTTCGCCGTGCGCTACCGCGAGCGTCGCCACGAGATCGACGATCTGCCGGATGCGCTGCGCCGTACCGCGGCGCGGACCGGGGTGCAGATCCTGATCGCCTCCTTCGCGACCGCGGCTGGGTTCCTGGCGTTCGTGCCGACGAATTTCGTGGGCGTGGCCGAGCTTGGGTTGATTGCCGGCGTCGGTATGCTGATCGCCTTTCTGTGCACGATGACTTTCCTGCCGGCGGCGATCACGCTGTTTCGCCCGCCGGGAGAGGCCGCCGAGGTCGGCTTCCGCTGGGCTGCCCGACTGGACGAGGTCGTGACGGTTCGCCGCAAGCCGATCCTGTTCGCCTTCGTCGGCGCAGGGATCGCGGCGATGGTTCTGTCGCCGCATCTCGCCTTCGATTCCAACCCGCTGCACACGAAGAACCCCAACACCGAGGCGATGCGGACCCTGCAAGACCTGATCGCGTCGCCGGTGACGAACCCCTACACCATCGATGTGATGGAATCGTCGGTGGCGGCCGTCGCGCCGGTCGCGGCGAAGCTGCGCGCGCTCCCGAGCGTGCTCAGCGTCCGCTCGATCGACAGCTTCATCCCGACCGACCAGGAGCAGAAGCTTGCGATCCTGGCGGATGCGCGGCAGATCCTGGAGCCGACGCTCTCCGCCCCGGCGGCGGGCGCGCCGGCGACGCCAGCCGACATCCGCATGGCCGCGAAGGCCGCCCTCAACCAGATCGAGCCGGCGTTGAGCCACCTGCCGCAGACCTCGGCGCTGGTCCCCCTCGCGCAAGCGCTGCGCGGGCTGACAACGGCGCCCGACGCCGTGCTGACCGCCGTCAACGAGGCGTTGACCCGATTTCTTCCGAGCGAGCTTACCCAGCTTAGCCTATCGCTCAGCGCCGAGCCCGTGACCCTGGCCTCGGTGCCCGATAGCGTGAAGCGCGATTGGCTGCTGCCCGACGGGCGGGCTCGGGTCGAGGTCACGCCGAAGCTGATCTCGGACAAGACCGGCAGCCAGTTGAACGCCTTCGTCGATCAGGTGCGCGCGGTGGCGCCCGACGCTGGTGGGCCGGCGGTGACGATCCGGGAGACCAGCATCACCATCATGACCGCGTTCCGCGATGCCGCCGCCTACGCGCTGGCGGCGATCGCGCTGATCCTGCTGGTCGCGCTGCGAACCCTGCGCGACGCCGCGCTGGTGATGGCGCCGCTGCTCATGTCGGGGCTGCTGACGCTGCTGTTCATCGTGCTGCTGCCGCTGCCGCTGAACTACGCCAACATCATCGCCCTGCCGCTGCTGTTGGGAGTGGGCGTCTCGTTCAACATTTACTTTGTGATGAACTGGCGCGACGGGCGGCGCGCAGTGCTCGCCTCGCCCACCGCGCGCGCCATTCTGTTCTCGGCGCTGACCACCTCCACGGCTTTCGGCTCGCTCGCGCTGTCCCACCATCCCGGCACGGCGAGCATGGGCGACCTGCTGTTGATCAGCCTGCTTTGCACGCTCCTGAGCACCCTGTTGTTCATACCCGCGCTGCTGGCGAGCCTGCGTCCGCCCTCGCCGAAGCCATAGGGGGAGCCGTTAGTTGCTCGGGTACTCCCGCTCGCACGCCGGACAGCACGAAATCGGCCAATGCGCGACCCACGCAAGCGTGCACGAGCGCGACCGTCACGGGACGCTTCGCCGGCGCGGTGGATTCCACGTCCAGCCCGCCGCGCTCAGTCCAGGTCCGCATGAGGGAGTACCGAGGAAACAGCACCACGCCGGGGAGCGCGGTGGTGCGGTCCAGCGCCAGCTCATAGGGGGCCAGGTCCACATTGGCGCTGAGGAAGCGACTGAACTGGGGGTCCACCAGCACGAGGTTGGCGCCGGCGGCGGCGACCATCCCCGCCCCTTGCTCCAGGGCGGCTGCCAGTTCCTCCGGCGGCAGACCGCGCACCGCATCGACCGTCCCGGTCTGCCATATCACCAGCGCGTAGCGGCGCTGGGCCAGCGCGGAGGAGAGCAGGCCGACCATCTCGGCCCCGGTCAGCCCCCGTTTGCCGCGCACATCCAGCCGCAACTCGGCGTGCGGCAGGGCGGCCCGCAGCACCTCGACCATTATGTGCGGGTAGGATTCCCCGCTCTCGGCCGTGCTGGCCGATCCGAGCGCCAGGATATTGACCGGGCCGCCGATCCGCAGCGCGTGCGCGAAAGCGTTGAGGTGTTCGGGCGCGGCGGCAAGCTCCGGGACCGCGGGGCAGATGTCGGGCGGTGCGGCCGTTGCGGCACCGGGCCGCAAGATTGCGAAGGCGAGCGCCAGGCCCAATACGGGCCACCCGGGCCGCATCTCGGGGCGAGGCGCGGCGGGTGGGCGGAGGGCAGGGCCAGGGGCCGCCCCAAGTGCCGGAACGGGAGCATTCCGCGCGTTCCGGCCATGCGCGCCGTACCAGGCGGCGACCAGGGCGACGGTCGCCATGGCGGCAAGTCCGCCCGCGTTCACCAGGATCTGCATCAGCGGGCCGCCCCGCCACTCCAGCGCCATACGCCCGAAAAAGCCGATGAAGATGCCCCAGCAGAACACCGGCAACGAGTGCTGGCCCATGATCACGAGAGGCGCCGCCACTCGCCAGCGCAGCCAGGCCGCATCGGTCCGCACCAGCCGAACGACGCACCAGAGCAGCGCCGCGATCGAGGCCACGCGCAGCGGATCGAGCGTGGTCTTGTCGATCCACAGCAGCGCGTGGACCACCGGCAGGGGAAGCAGGAAGCCGATCGAAGCGTGGGGCCAGACGAGATAGATCACCGCGACACCGAACGCGAGCACGAGGCCGGCTGCCACGTCCAGGATGCGTGCCGGGATCGGGATCCGGACCGGATGGCAGGCCAGGAGCGCGCCGCCCACGAACAGGAGTTGCCAGGCGAACGGGTCGAAGAACCACCCGCCTCCCGTCCAGGAGCCCAGGTTCAGACCGCCGACACGCGCGGCGACGTAGAGCGCGACCGAGGCTCCGGCCAGCAAGCGCGGGAACCGCAGCAGCGGCAGCGCCGGCACGAACAACAGCAGCAGCACGACATAGAGCGGCAGGATGTTGAGCAGGCTGGGCTGGTAGCGCAGGGTGAGCGCCTCCACCAGGGCCTGATAGGGCTGATGAGCCAGCACATCGAGGTTGCTCTCGTCGAGGTAGTTGGCGCGAGCGAGCGCGACGGCCGAGAAGCCGACCTGAGCGGAGAACACCACGAACAGGAAGATGTGGGCGACGTAGAGGGTCCAGGCGCGTTGCACGACCGCCGCCGCGGCCTGCAACGTGCCGGACCGGCGCAATGTTCCGCCGTAGGCGAGACCCGCGCCGTAGCCGGCCAGCAGCACGAACACCTCGGTGGCGTCGCAGAGCGCCCAGTTGCGCAGGCTCCACGCGCCGAGCACGTCGCCGGGGATATGGTCGGTGTAGATCCACCACAGCGCGAGGCCGCGAAAGAAATCCACCCGCAGATCGCGATTGCCGCCGCGAATCAGGCTCATGGGGCACTCCTCGGGGGCGCTGTATCACATCAGAGCAGGATTTTGGCGATCTCCTCGACATCGGAGGCGGCCACCGTGTTGGGATGGCGGGTCAGCAACAGGGCCTGCCGGCGGATCGCCTCGCGCACGCGCTCGTCGCGACGAATGACGCCGGCGAGCGGCGGAGCCGTGCCCAGGAAGGCGTGGCAGGCCCGCTGAAGCGTGGCGTGCGTCCGCTCCCCGCCGGCACGCGAGGCGGCCTGGTTCACGACCACGCGCGCATCCCCGCCGGGCCGGTCGGCGGCGTGCAGCTTCAGCACGGCATAGGCGTCGGTCAGGCTGGTCGGTTCCTCAGTGGCGACCACCAGCAGCAGGTCGGCGAGGGCGGCCATCCGGCGCACGCCGCGTTCCAGCCCTGCGCCGAGGTCGAGCAGGACCACGTCGAAGCGCGCCGCCGCCTCGCGAAGTGCGACGAGCCCGCGTTCCAGCGTCGCCGGGTCGAGCGCGGCGAGCGCACCGGAGCCCGATCGGCCGGGCAGGATGTCGAATCCGCCCGGCTCGTGGTGCAGCACGCAGTCGGCCAGCGTGGCCTGTCCGGCCAGCACGGCCGACAGATCACGCGCCGGCGTCAGGCCGAGCTGGATGTCGACGTTGGCCAGTCCGAGATCGCCGTCGAACAGGAGCACGCGCCGTCCGCCCCGGGCCAGCGCGTGCGAGAGGGTGATGGCGAGCCAGGTCTTGCCGACGCCCCCCTTGCCCGAGGCGATGGCGATCAGGTAGCCGGCGGGGTGCGATCTTGCGGCGGTCATGGGCTGGGTTCCGATGTGCGCTGCGCGGCCTCAGTCAGCCGGTGGGCAAGAAGCTTGGGCGTGAGAGGGGCCAGTCCGTCGGCCGCGCCCGGCCCGATCCCGGCCTCGGCGAGCGCGAGCCGGCCTGCCTGCGCGGCCGACAGCACGCCGCCCAGCCGGCGCGCCTGGTCGAGCCGGGTGGCGATCAGGTGCGTTGCCCCCGCCTCGGCGAAGGCGCCGGCAAGCTCGGCCGCCTCGATCGGGTGCAGCCCCCCCGGCAGCACCAGCGCGACGGCCGCCCCTCCGGTGGCGGCGAGCACGGCGATCTCATCGCGCTGCGCGGGGTCGAACGGGTCGATTCCGGGTGCATCCACCAACGTCGGGGCGCCGGGCTGGCGGCGGGCCAGCGCGCGGCCAAGCGTGACCGGGTGATTAGCCACGACGAGCTCGATCCCCAGCAGTCGCGTGAAGGCGGCGAGCTGCTCCACCGCACCCGCGCGCTGTCCGTCCGCGGTGATGATCAGCGGCTTGACGCCGGCCATGACAAGGCGGGTGGCGAGCCGCGCGACGGTGAGCGTCTTGCCCGCGCCCGGCGGTCCGGCGAGCAGCACGGGGCGGCTTTCCCGGTCGAGCGGCAGGGGCGCGAAGGCGAGCGCGGCGGCGAGCGCCGCCTCCAGCGATCCGCGCTCCAGCGCGGCGCGCAATGGGGTCGGAACATCGTGATACGCAAGCAGCCGTTCCCGTGCCGGATCGGGGGCGGCGAGCGGCGGCGGCGGCGGCTCCAGCGCCGCGGTGACCTCCACGCCATCGGCGACGCGCCGCGTCGCGAGGATCAGCGCGTCCGGACCCAGTTCGGCCCGCACGCGCGCCATCGCCTCCGCCATGCTGGCAGCGAGGTACAGCTTGAGCCGCATGAACAGAGGCTAGCGCGCAGGGGTTGAGGCATTATGAACGCGGGGGGCCGTGCTGCAGACCGGGCGAGGGCGCGCTTCGGATTGTCCTGCCCGGCGCAATCGTCCCGGCGCTGCTGATCCATGACACGGCGATCAAGCGGGCCGTGCTGGAGCAGGTCTCGACATAGCGCAGCGCTTCGGCCGTCTTCCTGAGGGCACCATCCGGTTAACCGGACGGTGACCGTTTCTCCCGCATAACAGCGTGCGACGGCCGTCCAGGGGGCGGCCCTCAGCCAGAAGGGCGCGCGCATGGGCCAGACGGGCGAACACGTGATGGAGCGGTCGGCGTTGGCGGACATACCGCCGGCCCCGGCCCGCGCGCAGTGGCACGGTCGGCCGCAATGGCGCCAAGCGCCGCCAGCGCCGATCCCGCAAGCCTGCTGGCTGGCGAACCCGGTGCTTGGCGGCTGGAGAGGGATGGTGAAGCGGGGGGAGGATGTCGCGGTGGCCTTGGTCGCCCTCACCCTGCTTGGGCCGATGATGCTGCTGATCGCGCTGTGGATACGGCTCGACAGCCCCGGCCCCGTGCTGTTCCGGCAACGCCGCGTCGGTCTCGCGGGGCGGCAGTTTCAGACGCTCAAGTTCCGCACCATGCACCAGCAGGCCGGCGAGCAGACCGGCTGCCGGCAGGCCACGCTCCGGGATGCGCGGGTTACGGGCGTGGGAAGCTTTCTGAGATGCGCGTCCTTCGACGAATTGCCACAGCTTTTCAATGTCTTACGCGGCGATATGTCGCTGGTCGGGCCGCGTCCGCACGCGCCCGGGACCTGCGCCGCCGGCCGTCCCTTCGAGACGGTCGTGCCGTTCTATCCCGCCCGGCACCGCGTGCGACCCGGGATGACCGGGCTTGCGCAGGTGCGCGGCTGGCGCGGTGAAACGGACACCGAGGAGAAGATCGTCCGGCGCGTGCAGTGCGACCTTGAATACATTGGCCGCTGGACGGTCTGGCTCGACCTCTCCCTGCTCCTTCGCACGCTGGGTGCGATGCTCAGCATGACGAACGCCTACTGAGACCGCTGGTGCCCGCACTGCTGGAGACCGGGCTTACCCGCCCGGTGGCGTCGGCGGCGCCGCCGCTCACCGAACGCTGGGCGAGCCGCCCGATCGTGGCCGCCGCCGGCCCGCGCGTTGCCGTGCTGATTCCTTGCTTCAATGAGGAAGCGGCGGTGCCGCGCGTCATCGCGGCCTTCCGTGCGAGCCTGCCGGAGGCGGCCATCTATGTCTACGACAACAATTCCCGCGACCGTACCGCCGAGATGGCGCGCGCCGCGGGCGCACAGGTTCGCACCGAACGCCTGCAAGGCAAGGGCCACGTGGTGCGCCGAATGTTCGCCGACGTGGAGGCCGACGTCTTCGTGCTGGTGGATGGCGACGACACCTATGAAGCCGCCGCAGCGCCGATGATGGTGCGGATGCTGGCGGAGGGCCAGCTCGACATGGTCACGGCGACGCGCGAGGGCGGCGGCCCGGCCGCCTTCCGCCGCGGCCATCGCGCCGGCAACGCGCTGCTGACGGGCATGGTGCGCTGGATTTTTGGCAACCGGGTCAGCGACGTCCTGTCGGGCTATCGCGCCTTCAGCCGCCGCTTCGTGAAGTCTTTCCCCGCCATGGCGTCCGGGTTCGAGACGGAGACGGAATTCACCGTCCACGCCCTGGAGCTGTTTATGCCCATCGGCGAGCTGCGCACGCGTTATCGCGGCCGCCCGGCCGGCTCGGCCTCCAAACTTCGCACCTGGGCCGACGGGCTGCGTATCCTGCGGGCGATCGTCAGGCTTGTGAAGGAGGAGCGCCCGCTGCGGTTCTTCGCAGCCTGCTGCATGCTGTTGCTGGGCGGCGGCGGCGGCGCGGGGCTGCCGGTTGTGCTCGAATACCTCCATACCGGCTTGGTTCCGCGCCTGCCGACCGCGGTGCTTGCCACGGGGCTGGTGCTCGCCTCCATGCTCGCACTGGCCTGCGGCCTGATCCTGGAATCCGTCGCGCGCGGGCGCAAGGAGATGAAGCGCCTCGCTTACCTCGCGGTGCCGCGATGAGCGCGTGGCGGATCGCCGCCGGAAGTCCCGGCCCTCCCGAGGGCGAGTACGACGCCGATGTCGTGATCCTGGCACTCGATCGAACGCCTGAAACCGAGGCTGCCATTCTCTCGGCGCTCGCCCAGCGCGGCGTGCGGCGCCATGTCATTGTCGTCGATCAGGGTTCCCAGCCGCAAAACCTTCTCCGGCTCGCCTGCGTGGTCGCCGGCCGGGCGGACGCGACCCTGGTTTCGCTCGGGCGCAATCTCGGCGTCGCGGCCGGGCGCAACCGCGGCGCAGCGCTCGGGCGCGGAGGCGTGATCGTCGGGCTCGACAACGACGCCGCCTTCGACACTCCTGACACCCTGGCCGCGGCGGTGAGGGCGCTCGATGGCGACAGGACGCTCGGCGCCATCGGGTTCCGGATCCTGGTGGACCAGACCGGGGCCGACGATCTGCTGTCGTGGGGGTATCCGAAGACGCTGCTGCCCCGGGCGGGACAGATCTTCGAGGCGGCCACCTTCGTCGGTGCCGGGCACGCCATCCGCCGGGCGGCGTGGGAGGCGGTCGGCGGCTATGACGAGACGCTGTTCTTCTGCTGGGAGGAGCTGGACTTCAGCCTGCGGGCGATCGCGCGCGGGTGGGCCGTGCGCTATCACGGCGACATCGTGGTGCGCCACAAGGTCAGCCCCGAGCGGCGCCTGGACTGGTCGGGTGGGCGGTGGTTCCACTTCGTCCGCAACCGGCTTTATGTGGCGCGCAAGCAGGGCGTGTGCTGGCCGCGGCTGCTGCCGCGCGCGGCAGCCTATGCGCTGAAGGGCGCCCGCAACGGCCTGACAAAGGAAACGCTGCGGGGCATCGGGGCGGCGGCGCGCATGAGCGCCGGGCTGCGCGGGCCACCCTTCTCGCCCGTGCTCCGCGCCTATCTCGCCCGGCACGATCACGCGTACCGCGGCAGTAGCCTGTCGCGCCTGCGGCTCGAGGTGCTGGCGCGGCTACCCGGATTTCAGAGTGCGCGCGCCTGAGGATGAGCGCATTCACGTTCACCAGATATTCGCCTGAGATAGGGGCGACTCGAAGCAGAACTGGTGCCCCTCAACGCCCCTCGGGCTGGAAGCAGACTGCAAGCACGGGGAGCGACAGGAAGCAGATGCCGTTGCGGGCTAGAGCTCCGACCAGTCATGTTCCTCAAAACTTGAACGACACCGCTGCGGAGCCGTACTGAAAAGGGCCGCCCTGCTGGCCGTGGAATTCGTGGCTGCGGAGAACGTCGGTGAAGCTGAGCCGCATTCCGAACGCCATCACGGCGAGTCCGGCCTGGAACTCGCCGACGAAGGGAATGCGCGAGACGTGGGCGGTGCCGCGGAACGGCTCGCCGTCGATCGTCTCGTCGAAGCCGACCGCCTGACCGTCGATGCCGGCGAAGATGTACCAGGCGAACGGGCGTGTGGTGTTATAGGCATTCCAGCCGTTGAGGCCCGGTGGAATGAGCGGGGCGCCGAAATCCGAGGCGAGCCCCTGTCCCAGGCGCACCTCGCCGCCGGCGAGGCCATAGATCCGCCACGTGCCGACGCCGGCCGTCAGCGTCGGCAGCGCGTCGATCTCCAGCGGCCCGGCACTCGCGAGCGGCAGCCGCCAGATTCGGCTGGCCAGCAACTGCACCACCGGCTGATTCGGAAGCTGGCTGTCCCAGCCCTCGTTCGGCCCCTGGCCAAGCAGACGGTGAAACGCGTTCTGCACATCCCTCCCGGCCGCGCCCGGTCCGATCACGCCGAGATCGAGATTAAGCACGCTGCGTGCCCGATCGGTGTCGTGGATCATCGCGAGATTGCCGAGCAGCAGCCCCGCATAGGGCCGGTCGCGCGGGTCGGGCGGCGAGATCTGGGTATCGCTGGGTGTGAACAGCAGCTGTGACAGGCCCAGCGCCAGCCGCTGCTGCCCCGCCCCGAACAGCGCCCGCCCAAGCCGCGCAAACGCGTCGGGCACCGCCTCGGTCGGGGTCGTGTAGCCGAGGCGCAGGCCGGACGTGTAGTAGCGGTCGGTGCCGGCGGTGGCGTCGTTCTCGACTTGCAGCGTCAGGATGCGGGAGGGGGCCGGCGCGGGGTCGGCGCGGGCCAGCCCCGACATCGCGATGGCGATCGCCCCGCAGGCGATGCCACCAAAATTGCCGCCCCGCAGCGTCAAGCCCGCCCCCGAGTCGCCTTCATGCTCGCGGACCCGCCCATGCTGCGTGACCCAGGAAATGGCTCCCCCACCAAGTCTGTCAACGCCGTGTGGCGCGAAGGGCGAGGCCTGCGTAGGATCGACGCACCGGATGGGTGGCCGAGCGGTTTAAGGCAGCGGTCTTGAAAACCGCCAACCCGCAAGGGTTCGTGGGTTCGAATCCCACCCCATCCGCCAGCATTGCCTGTCCAGCCGGACACATAGGTGACATTTCGTTCCTAAGACATGGGTGACAACCTCGGGCCGAACGGGTTGTCGACGGGTTGCAATGTTTTTTGCTCCAGGTCGATGTAGCCGAGATCGTAGCTGCATGAAGCTGACGAGCCAAAGCCCTCATCGACCTCCTTGATTCCGAGAGTCTGGCCGGCGAGCACGGTGGAGATGTTGATCTTCTTGCGGTGCATGCAGATGCGCCCGCAGGCGGTGACTAGGACGTCGCGGTCATGCAGCGGATAGGCGAGGTCGGGAAGCCGTGATAGGGCCGCGGCTGAGGGCGCGTAGACCTCGGCTGGGCGCTTCATGCCGAGCGCCTCGTGGGGCCGCTCGGTGTTGAACTCGCTCGACGAAGTCGTCGAAGCGGGCCTGCTGCTGAAGGCTGTTCATGCCGGCGGGCGGGTCGTTTCCTTTTTGAGGGTCGGATGCATGCGCTCGTGACGGCCGTTCTGCTGGGGGTGCCGGGCTTGATGCGCTCGATGGCGATGCCGAGGCGCAGCCACCAGACGGAGAGCTTGGAGAGGTTGAACAGGACGTTGGGGCTGGCGAAGGGCACGCCGTTGTCGGAGCGGATGGCGCCGGGCAGGCCGCGCTCGCGGAACAGGCGCTCGAAGCGGCGATGGCTGGAACCTCGCGGGTTGAGTCGAGGGCTTCGCAGAGGAGCAGGAAGCGCGAGGCGTGATCGGTGACGGTCAGCGGATAGCAATAACGACCGTTGCCGAGCCTGAACTCGCCCTTGAAGTCGGCGCACCAGAGATCGTTGGGCCGAGCGCCTGCCGACAACGCCGTGCCCTGGGCGCGACGGCGCGGCGCGGCCATGCGGCTTGACCAGGCCGTGCCGATCGAGCACCGCGTGGATCGTGCTTTTGGCGGGAACGCGAAATCGCCGTCGCAAGCTGCCGGACCAGCAACTCGCGGATCTTGCGGGCGCCCCAATGCGGCTTCTCCCGCTTGCAGTCGACGATGAGGCTCTCGATCTGCGCGGCAGCTGGTTGGCGTACGGACCGGCCGGCGCGACGGTCGCTGAGCGCCTCGAGCCCGTCCTCCTTGTAGCGATCGAAGATCTTGTAGCCGGTCTTGCGCGAGATCCCGAACTCCCGCAGAGATCGCTCATCGCCTCGCCCTCCAAACAGCCGGGCGACGAAGCGCAGACGCTCGTCCATGACCGAACACTCCTTCCACGGCATCGACACCTCCCGCCAGGCATGGCAGGGGAGAAGTGTTACCCATGTGTCCGGAACGATGTGTCACCTATGTCTCGGGCCGCTCACCATCGTCAACCCACGCCCCACCGCATCGCTTTTATCTTGCGGTCCCAGTGCTAGCCCGCCCTACCAGCCGTTCCTTGCGCCACGTGCGTCCACTTTGTACTCGACTGAGGTAATATGGTGCAATAAACACCATCGATGGCTCGCCCCAAAAATACAGCGCAAGGAAGCTCGTCTGTCTGTTAGCGTTGGACGCTAGCGATTACGCGGAGCTTTGCGCGCTGGCCGGGCGTCGCGAGGTGTCAGTTGCTTGGCTTGTCAGGCGCGCGGTCCATGATCAATTAACGTGAACGAGACACCGCGTAGATAGTTGCCGAGGTGTCGAACTCCTAGGGTCGCAGTAAAGGGGAAGACGTGACGGCAGGAAGCGGTATTGCTGGGGAAAGGAATAGAGTTCCGGCCGGAACGGCTCGTCCGCAATGTGAGGTCGATGGACGTTCCGTCCAACGGACAAAATCTGGCCGCTACCGCAATCAGGCATCGTGGAGCGGCAATGCGCACACCCTCCGAACCCGGACAACCTACAACTTGATCGGGCTGTGCGCGATGAGGAAGGCGGTATCGGTTTCGTTGACGTGGTCCCGGCGCCAGAGTGGAACTTCCAATACGAGATGCTTCGGTCCTTTGGGATGCGTTCCTCGGGGTTCGACACAAAGAGCAGTGGTCGACTAGGCAGTCGACGGCAGCTGAGGACGGTCGTTTCGGCGCCCCTGACCAGACTATCTGGCACGGAGCGTGCATCGGGTGTTGGAGACAAATGCCACCTGGCCGCGCTGGGAACGCCTGCAGCCGTTTGATCAAATCGCAGCAGAGCGCCTCTTGGGTCTACTACACGACCAGGGGCGCCCTCTCGTTCACCCCGCGATTCTTCGCCAGCTTATCGGGCCGGACTCGACGTTATTGGTGCTAACTTATTCCGCAACTTTTCCGGGCTATCCGCGTCGCCGGTGCGTCTAAGTCTAAGGGCGGCGCCCAAACCAAGACCACACTCCTCTTCAACCATAATGGCCTCGGCAATTTGTGTCAAAGTGAATCGAAACCGACCCTTCGCCGTCAACTTGGTGTTCGGACTTGGCTAGCAACAGGGAGGGGTTTGGGGACGACATTCCAGCTTACCTCTTTGCGCTGCATACCTATATTGCCGCTGTTGCCAAGATTGTCGCGGCAATGTCCTTACCGAATGCGGCGCAGGACATTGCAGACCCGACGACTCCACTTCAGCAGCGTGGGTGAGCCTAGGAATCCCGACGACTGACGCTGATGCCGGCATCATTAACATGTCGCGGGTGACTTTTTTTCCGGTAAGGCGACGACGCTCGTGGCGAAATACGCAACAACGTCGGGCCGCTTGATCGCCAGCCTCAGCGGCATTTCATTTGACCTCGCCCGCAAGCGACTCGAATCGGTCCGCGATCTTTTCAAAGGTATTTACGAGGTCTTTGTGCCACGTGAACTACGGCACGCTCTCGGTGAAGTGTATACGCCGGATTGGTTGGCGACGATTTCACGGCTCGGCGAAGATGAGCGACGAGAAAGACCATTCGCGATCCAACGTGAGGCACTGGAACATTTCTCCTTGAAGCGCTCAAACGTCGCTTCCTTAATATCGCGACAATGCAAAATTAAGTGTGCGGAAGGCTACGATATCTACGGAATGTGACTTAATCCATGTCGTGATGGCGGTCCAAGGCATCAATAGTGGTTGTGTTGGCATCTCGGTTGAAACCAGACCAACCCATTACGCTACCTATATTTCTTGCTGACGCGATAAATTCAGCCGAACCAACGGGCAATTTTTTTGTTCATGTGCTGCAAACAGAGTTAGGCGACAAACGTTCGAGATTCCGGCTAGCCTCGTGCGGAGTTCCCTTCTCTTTCCAATTTTTGACAAGCTACGCCATCTGATTACCGCCAAAGTAGGTACTCCGGCGGTGATGGCGGAACTAACGCCGGAACTTGCGCCGCTTGGGCTATCGCCTGACGCCATTAACCGATTCACGGCCACTGTGGATACCTTAGTCGATCTGCACCGCCAAAATTGGGATGGTATATGGTGCCCGATTCTCGCCGACCGTTTGGCAGCCGGGTCTATTCCTCGGGTAAGTCATATCGCTGGTAATCCCCCCTGGGTTAAATGGAGTCATCTTCCGCCCGCCTATGCAACATTTATCAAGCCTTCTTGTCAGGCCATGAACGTGTTCAGTCGGGACCGCTACGTGGGCGGGATTGAGTTTGACATATCGACTGTGATCACGTTTCAGGCTGTCATGAAGTGGTTGGCGGCCGATGGTCGCCTCGCATTTTTCATCACCGCTACCGTATTCGCTAAGAGCCTGACCCAAAAGCCATTGCCCCGGCTCGGAGCGGGATAATTCACCATGCCGATCAACTTCGGCGTGGTGCAATGGGATGTGGACGAATCGAGCATCGGGCGACGTATCGCCGTGAAGGCGGCCGATTTCCGAGCGATTTGACGGATGCGGAATGGGGGCGGCCCGCGCCGCAGCACCCCGATGCAAGGCGGGCGGGCGGCCGCGAAAACGGAGATGCGCTCAGCCATAACGCCAGCGTCTACCCTTCGGCGGCTTGCCGTAACGGCCCCCCCATCTCCCGCCGCCTTGCCGGTCTACAACATCTTCCGCATGTTCCAACGCGAGGGCACCTGGGAGGCGATCTGGGCGGAGCTGCACGCGAACCTGCGTGAGCGCCTTGGCCGCGACGCGAGCCCGACCGCTGGGGTGATCGACAGCCAGACGCTGAAGTCAGCAGAAAAGGGGGCGGTAAAGACGACGCGGTGGGTTACGATGCTGGCAAGAAGCTGAAGGGACGCAGAATCCACGCGCTGGTGGACACTGAACCGCTCCGGGTTTGCCGGAGGCTCCAACTCTTGAGAGGGTGGAGATGACGGAACAACAGCGAACGAAGAAGTTTTCGCCGAGGTCCGACGAGCGGGCGTGCGGATGGTCTGGAGCACGGGGCCGAGTACGCCTCGCAGTGGGCGGCGATCGGCTCGATGCGGGCAAGATCGGCTGCACGGCGGAGACGCTGCGGTCGCTGGGTGCGCCAAAGCCGAGCGCGACACGGGCCAGCGGCCCGGTGCCACCACGGACGAGCGCGAGCGGGTCAAGCGAGTTGGAGCGCGAGAAGCGCGAGCTCCGCCAAGCCAACGAGATCCTGCGCAAGGCGTCGGCGTATTTTGCCCAGGCGGAGCTCGACCGCCGGTTGAAGCCATGATCGCGTTCATCGACGATCATCGCGGCGGGTACGGGGTCGAGCCGATCTGCAAGGTGCTGCCGATCGCCCCGTCGACCTACCACGCTCACGAGGCGCAACGATCGGACCCGGCCCGAGCCTCGGCGCGGGCATGCAGCGACGCAGTGCTGAGCGCCGAGATCCGCCGCGTGTTCGAGGCGAACTTCCGGCGTCTATGGTGTGCGCAAGGTGTGGCGGCAACTCGGGCGCGAGGACATCGCCGTCGGCCCGCTGCACGGTTGCGCGGCTGATGCGCCGCATGGGCCTGCGCGGTGCGGTGCGTGGCCGCAGCACGCGGACGACGATCCCCGACCGTGCCGCGCCCTGTCCGCTCGATCGGGTGCAGCGGCAGTTCAAGGCAACGCGGCCGAACGAGCTTGTGGGTGTCGGACTTCACGTACGTCGCGACCTGGCAGGGCTTCGTCTACGTGGCCTTCGTCATCGACGTGTTCGCCCGCCGCATCGTAGGCTGGCGCGTATCCAGCACGGCCCATGCCGAGGTTCGTGCTGGATGCGCTGGAGCAGGCAGTGCACGAACGGCGTCCGGTCCAGGGCGACGGTCTGGTTCATCACTAGCGACCGCGGGTCGCAATACCTTGCGATTCGCTACACGGAGCGCCTCGCCGAAGCGGGCATTGAGCCGTCTGTCGGCAGCGTTGGCGATAGTTATGACAACGCGCTCGCCGAAACGGTGATTGGGCTGTTCAAGACCGAGGTGATCCACCCGCGCGGGCCGTGGCGCTCGCGCGAGGCGGTCGAGTTCGCCACGCTGGAATGGGTGGACTGGTTCAACCACCGGCGCCTGCTCGAGCCGATCGGCAACATTCCTCCCGCGGAGGCCGAAGCGCGCTACTATGACCAAGCTGAGAGCCTACCCCTGGCGGCCTAACTCAAACCCAACAGCCTCCGGCAAACCCGGGGCGGTTCACACCGAAGGCTTGCCGCTGCGCGTCGTGGTGCATTCGGCGGGGGTCCAGGATCGTGATGGAGCCGCGTTGGTGCTCGACAGAATACGCCGCCGCTTCCCCTGGTTCGAACTCGTCTGGGCCGACGGCGGATACAACGCCAGGCAGGTCGAGGCGGCGGTCGCAAAGGTTCCGACTTTGCGAATGGAGATCGTGAAGCGCACCGATGACATGAAGGGCTTCGTTGTCCTGCCTCGGCGCTGGGTGATCGAACGCACCTTCTCCTGGTTCGGTCGCAACCGCCGCTTGGCCAAGGACTTCGAGAACCTCGCCGAGACGCTGGCGGCCTTCGTCGCTATCGCCTCCATCCAGATCGCCGTCAGGCGGCTCGCCAGATCGTAGGCTTTTGAGTTAGGCTCTAATGAGTTGAAGTCAAGGCTTTCGCCGTTTCGCGCGACATGACGGGACGCCCCTCGCGCGGATTCTCGGGGTAGAGGATTACAAAGCGGTGGCTCCCTTCGACGGCGTAACCAACCATCCCGCGCTGTTGATCATCGAAGCGGGCGCTGCGACACGCTACCCAGTGCCTTACAAGGTTTGGATTCCCGGGCCTCGTGCCAAGGCCAATTGCGCGTATGCGGACGGTCACGAGTTTCGGGCAGCCATGCAACATAAGGACCTGCTGGCTAAGCCCGTGCCAGGAAGCGACGCTGGCCCTTGGCTGAAGGGGACCAGGGCTGAGCACTCGATCTGGGCAAACTTGTTTGATGCCGGCCAAGATGCTCATTACCGAGCCAGAAAGGGGATCACGACGGATCTCAACGGTGTGTACTTTGTGCGAGCCGAAGCCGCGCCGCAGGGCCGCACCTGGGTGACGAATGATCCCGGAGCCGGCCGAAAAGAGGGCTTGCCGCGTCTTCGGCGGCAGGTTGAAGCGGAGCACGTCTTTCCTTTGATGCGAGGTAGAGGGCTCGGCCTCTTCCGCGCGGTCACTGACCCCGACTACAAAGTGATCGTTCCACAACGCGGGATGCATGGTGATCCACGACTTCCTGTGAGCGCGCCGCGCACTCATCAGTTTCTCTCGGAGTTCGAAGACCGGCTCAAAGAACGCGGTAGTTATCGTCGATACCAAGCTAAACAGCCATTTTGGTCCACGTGGAGTACAGGGCCTTACACATTTAGCAAATACAAGGTCCTCTGGAAAGAAATGTCCGGGTCCCGATTTTGTGCGGCGTATGTGGGACCGGTCAATGACCCCATCCTTGGGAAAAAGGTTGTCGTTCCCGACCACAAGCTCTACTTCGTGCCGGTGGAGAGTCTTGGCGAAGCGCAATTTCTCACAGGGATTCTCAACGCTCCACTGATCTCATCGGCGATCAGCGGATACTCTGCCCTATTGAGCTTGGGTACGAGCGTAATTGAGAACCTCACGATCCCAGAATTTGACGCAAAAGACGGTCGCCATGCTGAGCTGGCACGCATTGCAGGGGAAATTACTAGCCGAGGCGGTGGAGCAACGAAAGCGGAGCTTGCCCGTCTCGACGAGTTGGCAAAGGAAGTGATGACGGAGCATGGAGCATAGCCGATGAGAGGTCGACGTCTCGCCGATCATAGGGCTATGGCGTAGACATAGTGCTCATCATCATCGGTCGTGGCCCGCCACCATTCCGTAATTATTGGTCGCCGAAGGCAGCGCGGTGAGGATCCGCTTCGTGCCCGGGCGCTGCCTGCTGCTGCGGGGCGGCGCGACGAGGCTTTACTGCGCGATGAAGCCACCATCGACGACAAGTTCCGCCCCGGTGACGAAGGAGGCCTCGTCGGAGGCGAGGAACAGCACGCCGTAAGCCACCTCGATCGGCTCGCCAATTCGGCGTAGCGGCGTGAGAGCGATCTTGCTGTCGCGCTTGCCGGCATTCGTGCCGTTCAGCATGACCGGCAGGTAGCCTGGATGCACCGAGTTCACCCGTACGCCCGAAGGTCCATAGCGAACGGCCGCCGCCTTGGTGTAGTTGCGCACAGCCGCCTTCGCAGCGTGATAGCCGGGATGGCCATCGGCGCCGCCGACGATCCCCATGATCGAGGAGATGTTCACGATCGAACCGCCGCCGGTGCGGGTCATCTCGGCGGCGGCGCGGCGCGTGCCGAGGAAGACGCTGGTCAGGTTCACGGCGAGCAATCGTTCCCAGCCTCCGATCCCGTCAGGATCGCCGACGGAACTGCCGCTGATGCCCGCATTGTTCACGAGGATGTCGAGTTTTCCATAGGCAGCGCCGCTGGCGGCGATCAGCGCCTCCCAGTCCGCGTCGCTGGTGACGTCGGTTCGCATAAATCTCGCCTCACCCCCGGCCGCTCGGATCTCGCCAGCGACCGCCTCGCCCTCGCTCTGGAGCAGGTCGGCGATGACGACCCTGGCGCCTTCGCGAGCAAACAGGCGGGCCTCCGCCTCCCCCATGCCATGGGCGCCGCCGGTGATGATGGCGACCCTGTTTTGCAGTCGCATCCGCAAGTCTCCCAGTTTGCTGGTTGGCCTTCCATTTCATCGTGGCTGCAAGGGGAGCCGAGCGCAAGAATCCATAGGATTGCGGCACCGGACGCTCGCCCTCGCGGGGCTTTTCCCCGCGATAGATAGGCCGACTCGGCAACGAAAACCGGACGCGCGGCTTCGTACTGATCAGCAACGCAAAGAAGCCCGCGCTACTTCGCCAACTCAGGCTCCGCGACCTTCGCCTTCTTGAACGCCGGCATCACCTCGGTCGCGAAGCGTTCCAGCTGCTCCAGGCAGACCCGCTCGGGCACGCCGACGGACAGGCTCACGGACACCCGATCTAGCGCCGGATAGGTCGCTTCCAGTTTCTTCAAATGCTCGACGATCTGCTCCGGCGAGCCGCACAGGAACCCACCATTGGCGACTGCATCTTCGATCCGAGGCAGCTTGGCGTGCGGCGCGCGGACGGGATCGCGCATGATCTCTATCTGTTCGTCGGTCATGCCGCGGACGAGCCGCAGCTCGCCGAATACTTTCATGTTCTCCTCGTAGTACTTCGCCGCCTCTCGCATCCCCCTCTCGCGGCTCTCGTCGATGTAGAAGTGGAAGCCGACGCATAGGCGCTCACCCAGCTCGATGTTCCGGCCCTGGCGCGCATGGGCCTCCCGCCAGGCCACCGCCACCTTGTGCATCACCCCGCCCTCGGCCGAGCCGCCGCCGACCATGCCCTGGATGCCGTGCTTGGCCATGAACTCGAGCGCGCGCGCCGAGCCGCCCTGGATCGGCTGCCAGCACTCCACCGGACGACGCAGCGGTCGCGGCACCAAGGTCAGCTCCTTGAGCGCATAGCCGCGATACGGCACCTCCGCCGGCAGCGTGTAGTGCTTGCCCTTGTGCGAGAAACGCTCCTCATTGAACGCCTTGAAGATGATGTCCACCTGCTCCTCGAACAGCTCGCGATTGGCGGGCTGGTCGAGGAGCGGCGCGCCAAAGGTCTCCACTTCGCGCGTGTGATAGCCGCGGCCAACGCCGAAGGTGATGCGACCCTTGCTCAGGATATCAGCCATTGCGAAATCTTCGGCGAGCCGCAGTGGATGCCACATCGGCGCGATGTTGAAGCCGCACCCGATCTTCAGCCGCTCAGTCAGGTGCGTCAGGTGCAGCGCCGCCATCAGCACGTTGGGGATGCACTCGTAGCCCTCCGACTGGAAATGATGCTCGGCCATCCAGAAGGCGTTGTAGCCCATGCGGTCCATGAGCTTGGCCATCGCCTCGGTCTTCCCGAACACCGTCGCCAGTTGCTCGTTCGGAAACCGGCGGTCGTTCACCGGGGTGCCGCCATAGCCGATATTGTCCATATCGATATGCCCGGCAAACAGGCTGTCGAACTTGGTGATCATGCCATTCGCTCCCGATGCAAATTGCCTTCCGACGATGCTAGGGCCCAGCTTCCGGTGTTGGCAATGCACACGGCGGCGGCCTTCATCGAGTTGGGCGCTGTATGGGTCGAGCTTCAGCCCGGGCTGATTGCGCTGTTCGGCTTCCTCGAAGCGCGCCGGCGGCCAAGTTGCGCGTCGCGGGGGCACGCGGTAAGTTTCGGGTTGCGTCTCGGTGGCACGGCGTCGGTGGGCGGGTTCGCTCGCACTCTGTGGCGGACGAAGGAGATGAAGCCATGAATTTCGGATACTCACCCGAACAAGAGTCGCTTCGACGCGTCGTCCGCGCCTTCATCGCCGAGAACATGACCGGCGCGGTCCGCGCGGAAATGGACGACTTGAGCGAGGGCTTCGGCGTTAGTCCGGGCCGCCACACCGGGCACCTCATCAACGACCTGTTCAAGAAGATCGGCGAGCGCGGCTGGCTTGGCATCAGCTATCCGAAGGAGTACGGCGGTCAAGGCGGCGACCGCATGACGCAATATATCGTCGAGGAGGAGTTCGCGCGCGCCAACATCTCCCTGGGCTTGGGCGGCAGCGGGGCGCCGGCGATTCTTGCCGCGGGCACCGAGGAACAGAAGCGGCACTACATCCCGAAGTTGATCAGCGGCGAGTATTCGTTCGCGCTCGGGTTCACCGAGCCGCAGGCGGGCGCCGACCTCGCCTCGTTGCAGTGCCGGGCGGTGCGCGACGGCGACGAATACGTGATCAATGGGCAGAAGATGTACACCTCGTCCGCCCACATGGCCACGCACATCTACCTGATGGCGCGAACCAACCCCAATCTCCCGAAGCACCGCGGCATCTCGATCTTTCTGTTCCCGATGGACACGCCGGGCATCACCGTCCGTCCGCTCTGGACCATTCAGAACGATCCGCCGGCGCCGATCGGCACCACCTACGGCACGCCGCGGACCAACGAGACCTTCTTCGACGACGTGCGCATTCCGGCCAGTTCCATGCTGGGCAGGGAGAACGAGGGCTGGCGCGTCGGCGCCCTCGGGCTGAACCTGGACCGGGTGGGCGCCGCCCGCTATCTGATCTCGGTGCGCCGCGACGAGGACATCGTGAACTTCGTCAAGCAGAACAAGTTCGATGGCTACTCGCCGGCGAGCGATCCGGCGATCCGCGACAAGATCGCCGAACTGTGGATCGAAGCGCAAGTCTGCCGGCTGATGACGATGCGCAGTATGTCCATCGTCGAGCACGGCGGCAACTTCACCTACGAGGGCTCGGCCGAAAAGGTCTGGGCGCCCGAGCACGGGGTGCGGACCACGGAAGCGATCAGCCAGATGCTGGGCCCCTATGCCCAGTTGCTGAACGGCTCGGCGCACGCGGTCGAGCGAGGGGTGTTCGCCCACAACCTGATGGGCGCCTTCCAATCCGGCATCAACCACGGCAGCACCCAGGTCATGCGCGACCAGGTGGCGCGCCGCGGCCTCGATATGCCCAGGAAGTGAGCGCGGCACCGGCGAGGACGAGCGATGGATACGACGCTGAGCGAAGAAGAAGTGATGATCCGGGAAACCGCCCGGAGATTTCTAGAGGCCGAGTGCCCGACGAACTTGGTGCGCGAGATGGAGAAGGACGCGAAGGGCTATCCGCCGGCCCTGTGGCGCCAAGCCGCCGACCTCGGATGGCAGGGCATGGCTCTGCCGGAGAAATACGGCGGCAGCGAGCTGCCGCTGGCCTATCTGGGCCTGGTGCTGGAGGAGGTCGGGCGTGCCGTGGCGCCGCTGCCGCTGCACAGCACCGTGGTGGCGGCGCTGGCGATCGCCCGCGACGGCAATGAAGAATTGCGCGAGGCGGTGCTGCCGGGCGTGATCGCGGGGGATACCGTCCTGACCTGGGCCTTTCATGAAAAGGACCCGCGGCTGCTGCCCGAGGCGGTGCGGTGCCGGGCGGTCGCGGACGGCGACGGCTTCGTCATCAACGGCGAAAAGATGTTCGTCGACAACTACGTCGCCGCCGATCACTGTCTGGTGGTCTGCCGTACCGCCCCGGCGTCCGCCGCCGACGCCGGCCTGTCGCTGTTCCTGGTGGACACCACGAGCGCCGGCCTGTCGCACGTGCCGCTGGTCACCCTCGCGAAAGACAAGCAGAGCGAGGTGACGTTCAAGGATGTTCGCGTGCCGAGGGGCAGCCTGATCGGCGCGCTGAACCAGGGCGCGCCGCTCGCGGAACGGATGCTGGAACAGGCCACCGCGCTGCTGTGCGCCCAGATGCTGGGAGCGACGCGCAAGGATGCCGAGATGGCTATCGAGTGGTCCAAATACCGCAAGGCGTTCGGGCAGCCGATCGCGGCCTTCCAGTCCATCCAGCACATGTGCGCGGACATGCTGATCTGGATCGACGGCGGCAGCCTGTTGACCTACGAGGCGCTGTGGAAGATGGATCAGGGCCTGCCGGCGGCCGTCGAGGCGTCGCAGGCCAAGGCCTTCTGCAACGAGAAGTGCGAGGCGGTGGTTCGCCTGTGCCAGGGGATCCATGGCGGCATCGGCTTCATGATGGAGTTCGACCTGCAGCTTTGGTATCGCCGCGTCTGCGCCTGGACCATGCGGCTGGGCACCGCCTATGAGCATCGCGCCAAGGTGGCCCAGGCGCTGTTGGACCGGCCGGGGCACGTCATTCTGGGACGGCCGGTGCCGGTTGTCGCCGAGGCGTAAGGCGAGATCAAGCCGGCGCCGCATTCAGGCGCTATCAGCAAGGGGAGAAGCGGGCATGGCCCAGTGTCCGGTATGCGGCAGAACCGTGGACGAGGCGGCGGCGCGACAGGCGACAGGCCTCACCGCGCACGGGGCCTCGGAGACGGACCCGACGAAGGGAACCCGGCAGTTCCATGACGGCAAGTGGTTCTATTTCGATAGCCTGGAATGCCGCAGCAAGTTCCTGACCAGCCCCGAGACCTATGCGCGCCCGTCGTAGGTCGGCGGAACGATGATGCCAGCGGTGCTGGATGATCTGGTCGTCCTCGACATCAGCCAGGGAATCGCTGGCCCGCTCTGCGCCCGGCTGCTGGGCGATTTCGGTGCCGACGTCATCAAGATCGAGCCGCCGGGGGGCGAGTGCGGCCGACGCATGCCGCCGTTCTTCCAGAACGATCCCGATCCGGAGAAGAGCCTGTTCTTCCTGCTGCTCAACCTGAACAAGCGCGGCGTCCGCCTGGATTTGGAACAGCGGCAGGGCACGGAGATTTTCCGACGACTGGCGCGCCGCGCCGACGTGATCGTCGAGAGCTTCCCGCCCGGCTACCTGGCCTCGCTCGGGCTCGATCACGCCACGCTGGAGCGGGAAAATCCGGGCCTGGTGATGACTTCTATCACCCCGTTCGGCCAGAGCGGACCGTACAGCCATTACAAGGGCGGCGAGATCGTCGCCTACGCGACCAGCGGCATCATGGCGATCAGCGGCACGACGGATCGTGAGCCGCTGCAACATGGCGGGTTCCCGGCGCAGTACGAAGCGGGCATGAATGGCATGCTCGCGACAAACCTCGCGCTGCTGACGCGCGACATGAGCGGGATCGGCCAGCACGTCGATGTCTCGATGCAAGACGTGGTGACCTCGTCGCTGGTGATCAATCAGCCCTATTACAGCTTCGCCGGTGGCGTGCAGGGGAGGCGCCGGCCGGAGGGCAATTCGTTCGGCCAGGTGGCGCCCTGCAAGGACGGCTACTTCGTCAGCCAGGAGGGCGGCAGCGTCACCTGGGACGACATCGCGAATTTCTACGGCCGCGAGGAGTTGAAGGAGCCGCGCTTCGCCGACCCCGCGCAGCGGATGACCAACGGCCACGCGCTGGATGCGATCATTCTGGACGCAACGAAGGATCGCACCATGGCCGAGATGTTCAAGACGGCATCGGAGCAATTCCGCATGCTGTTCGGGATCGTGCAGACCCCGGCCGATCTCGCGACCTGCCCGCAGCTTGAAACGCGGGAGTTCTATCAGGACGTGGAGCATCCCGTGATCGGCAGGATCCGGATCCCCTTCCGGCTATGGAACATGAGCGCGAGCCCCGCGGCATGCCGCCGGCCGGCCCCCCTGCTCGGGCAGCACAATGCGGACGTGTTCGCGGGGCTGGGCTACACAGAGGCGGAGATCGGCGCGCTCCGGGCGCGCGGCGTCATCTGAGGCACCGACGGCGGATGGTGATGGAAATCCAAGCTGAGGACGCGGCCACGAGGCTTCCGCTGGCGGGATTGCGGATCATCGACATCAGCAACGTGTTCTCGCTGCCCTATGCCGCCGCCCTGCTGGCGGATCTCGGCGCCGAGATCATCAAGATCGAGGGGCCCGGGCGGCTCGATGTCTCGCGCGGTGGGGCGTTTTCCGGAGTGTATCCGGAGAATGAGCCGGGCGAGGATCCGTGGAACCGGACGAGCACGTTCAACCTGCTGAACCGCGGCAAGAAGTCCCTCGCGCTGGACCTGAGCCGCCCCGAGGGGCGCGAGGTGCTGAAGGATCTGATCCGCGTCGGCGATGTCCTGATGGAGAATTTCACCCCGCGGGTGATGCGGAATTGGGGGCTTGATTACCCGAACGCGACGAAACTGAAGCCGGATTTGATCATGGTGTCTTGCAGCGGCTATGGCCAGCAGGGACCCTATTCGCAGTACCCGGCCCAGGCCACGACGCAGGAAGCGACACACGGGCTGGCCCATGTCACCGGCTATCGCGGCGGCGTGCCGTCCAAGGCGGGGCAGTCCTTCGTCGACTTTCTCGCCACCTGGGCGCTGGTCATGGGCACCACGCTGGCGCTGCGCTACCGGCGTCGTTTCGCAAAAGGGCTCTGGGTCGATGTCGCTATGTATCAGCTGGGCTGCTTCATGGTGGCCGAGCGCATCCTGGACTGGGAGGCCAACAGGCGTCTCGGCGAACGGATCGGCAATCGTCACCCCTGGCTGGCGCCGCAGGGGTGCTATGCGTGCGCCGGCAATGATCAGTGGTGCGTCGTTTCGGTGCACGACGATGAGGAATGGGCGGCGCTGTGCCGCGTGATCGAGCAGCCGGAGCTGGCGCGGGACGCGCGCTACGCGAGCAACAGCCAGCGCATGGCGAACCACGACGCGCTCGATGCGATCATTGCCGCCTGGATGGCGAGCGTCTCGAAGACCGAAGCGATGGAGCGCCTGCAGGCCGCCGGCGTTCGCGCCGGTGCGGTCTTCGATGCGCGGGACATGCATCTGGATCGACATGCGCGGGCGCGTGGGCTGCTGGAACCCATTCAATTCCCGCCCGAGCGCGGCATCGGCAAGCGGGCGATCATCGGTCGGCCCTGGCGCCTGAGCAAGACGCGGCTGTCCGTGCGCGGCCCTGCGCCGACCCTGGGGGAGCACAACCGCGACGTGCTACAGGGGATTCTCGGCTACGACGACGCGCGCTACGCGGCGTTGGAGCAGGCCGGGATCATCGGCACCCGACCCACCAAGCCGCGGCCGGTGCTACGCATGAGCATGGACGAGCGCATCCGCCAAGGCCGCCTGGCCTACTGGGATCCGGATTATCTGGAAATTCAGGACTGAGCGGCTAACCGACCTTCCAGACCTCTCCGGTCTTCGCCAGGTGCGTGATCGGGGTCACGCTCTCCACCTCCCAACCCTTCTGGCGCAGCCAGGCGTCAAAATCCTCCTGCTTGGCGCCGTGGCATTCCGCCAGCAGGCGTCCATCGCCGAGCGCCATCACCGTCGTGATCGTCGTGCGCGGATCGATACGCCACTTGGTCGTCGCCTTCATCTCCTCAGTAAATGTCCCGAGGTCATTCCACCCCGGCGCCTTCCCGATCGCGATCCAACGTCCCATATCGTCTCCTCTTGTATATTATGCGTCCTTCGGGGCCACGAACGGGTAGGGGATCGGCCGGCCGCCGCGAATCGGCAGCACGATGGTCGCCGTTCCTGGGCAGGTCTCGATGCTGGATTGCAGCTTCATGCCGACATCCATGTCGAGCAGACCCAGGCCGTCCGCCTCGCGCTTGCCGGTCACCTTCGCCCAGACCGTGATCGTATCGCCGGGCACGATCATCGCCCGGTGCTGGAACTGCACCTTCCACGGCCAGCCATCCGGCAGGCAGAGATCCTTCAGGTAACGCGGCAGGATGCTCTGCTTCCATGACCCCTGGGCCAGGATGTTGGGCAGGCCGTCGTGGTAGATCGCGAAGTTCTGGTCATAATGGATGCGGTGCCAGTTTTCGATCGCCGCGCTCCAGCGGAACAGGTGGGTCGGCGTCATCGGGCCGATCACCAGGGGCGGCATGTCCTGTCCTTCCCGAACCTCATCGTAAAAAAGCTGCGCCTTGTCGCGAAGCTCGTCAGCGGTCACCATGGCGGTCCTCCTGGTGCGACCCGGGCTAGCGGCGGATGGTCGACGCGCGCAGAATGCAGAGCACGTCGTCGTTCTGGTTGGTGTAGGTCGTCTGGGTCGTGACCACGAGCATCGGAGTGCCGTCCTTGGTGACGTGGCCCTTGATGTCGGAGTACTTGGCCTGGCTGAAGATATGATCGCCGAGGCTCGGGTACTGGATCAGCTCGATCTCGTTGCCGGCGTTCAGGATTCGCTTCAGCGGTGTCGGGATCGGCGGCAGCGCGCCCTTGCGATCCGGTCCGCCCTCGCGCACCCCGCCGATGCCGTCGGACTCCGGGTTCTCGCGAAACGCCCGTGTGATCGGGTCCTCGACGCCGGCCAGCGTCTTCCGCCCGATATACGAGCAGTAGATCGGCGGCGTGATGATGCCACCAAACTTCGTGCGCTTGGCGAACGCGTCGTCCCAGTAGCGCGGGTCCGGATCCATGATCGCGTTGGTGAAGATGCGCAGCCCCTCGCGCTCGATGCCCCAGGGCGGGCTCGCCTCCACCTTCTCCGCCGATACGCCGATCAGCGCCTGGATCGCATCGGTCAGCGGGCTCTTCGTCTCGCTCATGCGCGGCTCCATTCGGTTCCGAGCCATGGCGGGCCGGATGCCGGCCCGCCATGGCAACGACAGCTCCTGGCGCGGCGGTTCCTACTTGGCCATGACGAGCGGCTTCGGGAAGAACGCCTCTTCCCACGGCCAGGACCCATCCACCTCGTAGGTCGGAAGACCCTGCTGAGCCCGATCGAGGTACGGGCTGGAGATCGGATTGTCCCACGGATAGATGCAGCCTTCGTACGCCTCCGGCCCGAGCTTGAAGTGCTTCGCTTGCTCGACCGTCTCCACGAACGGCGCGTTGGCGTCGTAGAACTGCTCGCGCTTGATCGGCCGCGGGCCGGTGCGCGAGACATGCCCCCAGGCGTAGCGGCCGATCATCTTCTCCAGCATCCAGACGCAGTCGATCAGCTTGTCGAGATCGACCCCGGTCTCGATGCCCATGCCCTCCAGCATATGCATGAAGTCCTCGGTCGGCGCCATGCTGGTGGCGCGGCCGTTGCCGCAGTAAGGACAGCCGCCGACGCCGCCGATCGTGCCTTGCAGGTGCAAGGTGTCATCGCCGTCGAGCGCCTTGATCGCGGCATAGGCCGAGGTGATCGCCATGCCGCGGCTGTTGTGCAGGTGGGCGTTGAAGGTGTTGACCTCCGGCCACTGCCGCTTCACGCGGCCGAAAATCTCCTCGACCTTCACCGGATGGCACCAGCCCATCGGGTCGCCGATGCTGACCGAGGTCACCTTGATGCCGGCCGCGTCCCACAGCTCGTGCTGCTTTTCCAGAAACTTCATCGTCATGTCGACGCTGAAATCGCCCACGAAGTTTGATCCGAAGGTCGCGTTCGTGCCGATGCCGGCCTCCTTGACGCCATTCTCGACGGCGCTGAGGATGACCTTCGGCCACAAGGCCATCTCTTGCATCTGCGAGCGATTGGTGTTGCGGCGCACGAACACGTCGCACTGATGCACGCGCAGTTGCGGCCGCCTGCTGCGAACGATCGTCAGCGGCGGCGAGTACTGCTTGGCGCGCTCCACACCCCGTTCGTTCAGGGCCAGCGCGGTGTACATGACGCCCGGCTTCGGATGGAATTTCTTGACGATCTCGTCGATCCGCGCCATCTGCGGCGTGTATCTCGGGCTCACGAAGGAGCCGATCACGATCTGCTTCAACCCGGTTTCCGACAGGGCGTCCAGCAATTCCACTTTGGCGTCGACCGGGATGTTGGCATCCTCGATCTGCATGCCCTCGCGCATGCCCTCTTCCGTGTAGACGATCGTGGGATATTTTCCTGGCATGAGACTGTCTCCTTGCGGACTCGCTGGCCCGGTGCCGTCGGACCCTCGCGGGCGGATGCGGTATCACGGCATTATGCGCGCGGTCCGCCGGGATGCAAAGTCCGCCGGTCACTGGCGAGGTCGGCTGGCCACGGTGCGACCCGTGGCCAATTGCGACCGTCGATCAGTGCACGGTGGTCAGTTCGCGAGCGGTGACGGACTGCATGGATTGCAGGCGGCCGAACAAAGTTTCGGCCGGGATTGCGGAGGCGCCAGCGTCAAGGCAGTCCACGAATTTCTCATGCAACTGCGTCTCCGTGAGCGGCCGCTCGGCGTGGCCACGGGCGTGCGTAACCCGCGGGCCCTCGATCACCTGGCCCGAGGCGAGTTCGATGCGTACCTGCTCGAAGGGCGCCTTGCCGGGGTTCGCCGGGTCGGTCTCGTCCGTGGTGTCGAGTTCCACTCGGCGCATCATGTCCTGGACGTCGGCGCGGCGCACGAACGGGTCGGTCAGCTCGGCGAGGCTCACGCGGTGGGCGATGAGGCTGCTCGCCATCGCGAACTCCATGCTGAACTTGGCGGCGAGCCCGGTGTCGGGCTGGTGATTGCGCAGCACCTTCGCGGTAAACGTGCCGAACTGCACCGAAACCTTCCGCACATCCCCCGGCTTCACCGGATGCGCGGCCAGCAGGTCGAGCATGCCGTCGATCGCGCGATGGGTGCCGTAGCAGGCCGGGTATTTCTTGATGCTGAGCCCATGAGCGACGATGGCCCAGTCCTCGCCGAGCCGCCCATCGCCGGTGCGATCGGGACGGCCCTCCGGCGAGACCGCGCTCAGGAAGCCCTGCGGATGCTCGAGCGCGTCGGTGTTGGCGGTGAAGCCGGCTTCGGCCAGCCGTGCGGCGATCATCCCGGAATGCGCAGAACGGCCGGCATGGAACGGCTTCGTCATGGTGCCGAAATTCGCCATGATGCCGGCACTCTGAGAGGCGCCGAGCGCGATCGCGGTGGCCGTGCGCGCCGCATCCAGCTTGCGCAGCTTGGCGCAGGCGGCCGCGGCGCCGACCGCGCCGAAGATGCCGGTGGGGTGCCAGCCTTTCTGATGAAACTTCGGCACGTCGCGTCGCACGAGCTCGGCCCAGGTCTCGTAGCCGGCGACATAGGCGACGAGCATGTCCTGCCCAGTGGCGCCGAGCACCTCGGCTTCCGCCAGGATGGCCGGCACCAGCACGGTGGAGGGATGGCCCTGCAACGCCACGTCGTCATAATCCAGCGCGTGCGCAGCGGTGCCGTTGATCCAGCCGGCCTCCGGTCCCGGGCTCTGTTCGCCGCTGAAGTAGAGCGTCGCCGGGCCCTTGCCCGGCGCCAGCACGCTTTTGAGGATCTGCACGGACGGCTCGCCACGGCCGACGATCATCGTTCCGACGCAGTCGGTGAACCCCATGCGGGCAATGCGCACCGCTTCCTCCGGCAACCGGTTCGGCGACAGATCGGCGACGAACTGGCCGAGTGCTGTGGTGAGGGGCATGGCGGACTCCTTTTCGCTGCTTTCTTGAAGTTTCAGGTTCCGGGAAAAACGGCGGTGAATCGATCTCTCACCGCGATATGGCCTCCAGCGGTGACCCGGCAATCGGTAGAGCCGGCGCCGTGATCGCCGCCGCCGAGCTCATTACCGCGATGGTTGAAGTGCTCATCTTCGTTGTTTCCCGGCGTGTCCTCGATCGTCGCCGTTAGCACCCCACGAAACGCCGGCACTGTCCAGAGCAAAATGCCGCTGCCGCCGCGACCCTCGTGCGGCCGCGCGCTCATTGACACCTCACTTGGGGTGCCCGACGCTGCCGAGGCTCATTCGGACCGCCAGGTCGAGGCAACGGCGACAGGAGGAGATGCGTTGCCATTCCCGCATGACGCGACATCCACTGCGCCTGTCACGGATGCCGCGGGAGCGGAAGCCCTGCTGGAGCGGCTCGATCGCACGGCGCGGCGCTGGGAAACGCCGTGCGGCGACGGGGCGATGGTTTGGCGCGGCTGGGGCGGCGGCCCCGCGGTACTGCTGCTGCATGGCGGGGCCGGATCGTGGCGGCACTGGGTGCGCAACCTGGCGGCGCTCAGCCAAAGCCATACGGTGATCGCGCCGGACTTGCCCGGACTTGGTGATTCCGCACGCGCGCCGGATCCGATCAGTGCCGCGTCGGTGGCCGCACTCGTTTCCCAGGGACTCGACAAAGTTCTTGGATCGGAGGCCCGCATTCATGTGGCCGGATTCTCCTACGGCGGGGTGATCGCCGGCCTGGTCGCGGCGAGCGCCGCCGAGCGCATCCGATCGCTGACATTGATCGGCACCGGCGGTCTGGGCCTGCCGGGTCGGTCGGTCGAACTGGTGAGAGTGCGCGCCAAGGCCGGTGCCGAACGGCTGGCCGCGCATCGCGAAAATCTGTTGCGCATGATGCTGGCCGAGCCTTCGAGCGTCGATGCCCTGGCGTTGGAGATCCAGGAGCAGAACTCGCAGCGCGCCCGCCTCAACAGCGGCTTCATGTGGATCTCTCCAGTGCTGCATGAGGCGTTGCCGCGCGTGCATGGACACGTGCATGCGTTCTGGGGCGACCACGAAATGCCCGATCGTGCGTTGTTGGACACTCGCATCGCATTGCTGCGGCAGGCACGCCCCGACGCCGAGGTCGAGGTCATCCCGCGGGCCGGGCACTGGGTTTTCTACGAGGCGGCCGAGCGATTCAACGCGACGCTGCTGCGCATCCTAGCGATGTAATTCCAAGGGCAACGCCTGCTATCACTCCGTGCCGCGAGGGAGGGAGCCCCATTACGGCATCGCATTCCTACGCACGAGGGCCATGGTGGTGCTGTGTCACGCCATGCAGCCGGCGATGGCGAGCAGTTCCACGACCTCGTCCGGGCCGAGCGCGTCGATGCTGCGGGCGAGCGCGATGCATCGCTCCATCTTCTCCGGCGTCAGCCGCTTCGACAGACAATCGCGCACCTTGACGAGGTGCTCCTCGTCGGTCAGCGCCGTCCTGCCCCACATGCCGCGCGGGCCGTCGCAGCGTGCCCGCAGCACGCGCCCGCCCGCGAGATCCACCTCGGCCTCTACATGCATCTTGTCGAACCGCGCCGGGATTTCCGCCACCATGTCGACGGAGACCTTGTCCAGCAAGCTTACGATGTCGGGGGCATTCACCGCTTTATCGGTGAAGCTGTCGATCAGTACCTGGCCGTGCAGCAGGGCGGCGGAAAGCGTGTATTGGACGCTGAATTTGCCAGCGAGCCCGGTCTGCGGCCGCGGACGGTTGATGTACGGCATCCGTGGCGCCTTCAGCCGCACCGCGCGGATCGCGCCGGGATCGGGAATCTGCGCATGGAGCTCCAGCCCGGCGGTGATGACGAACTGCGTCGCAAACTGGCTGGGGAACAGCTTCACGACAAACCCCGGCTCCACCACCCGGAAGGGTGGGCCGAAGTTCAACAGGTCCTCCGGGAAGAAATCCTCGCCGTAAAAGGCGTAGGCATAGCCCTGCGGCGCTTCGAACGCCTCGGGCGTCGCGGTGAAGCCGCGCGCCGCCAGCATCGCCGCTTCCATTCCCAGCATCGCCGCTTGGCCGCAATGCGTCGATTTCGTCATTGTGCCGGCATTGGCGAGCACGCTGCCGGCGCGCGAGGCGGAGATCCCGAGGGCATAGGCGAGCTGCGTTGCATTCAGGCCGAGCACATGCCCCGCCGCCACCGCCGAGCCCATTGGCCCGACGAGGCCGGGCGGGTGGAAGCGCACAGCCCCGTGTTCCTGGTTGTGCTGGGCGGCGCGAATCCAGCCCTGGATCTCGATGCCCTTGACCAGCGCCGTCACGATGTCCCGGCCGGAGAGGCGCCGGGGCCCGGCCAGCGCCAGGATGACTGGCAGGGTGGTGGAGAGTGCGTGGGTGGCGGGCGTCCACATCGGCTCGAAATCGAGCACATGCATGGCCGCCCCGTTGAGCGCCGCGGCGCTGATGGTCGTCGTGCGGAAGCCGAGGCCGAGCGCCACGGCGTCGGGACGGCCCTCCAGGCTACGGTAGTGGTCTGCCAGAATTTGGATGGCCGGCTCGCGGCTGCCGGCGACGGCGACGGAAATCCCGTCCAGCACGAGGCGGCGCGCTGACGTCACCGCTTCGGGTGTCAGGGCGCTGAAGTCCGTGGCAACGATCTTTTCGCAGAGGGCGGCCGTGACGCTCATGTGGGCTTCCTGTGATGACGCATCCTAATAACTCCCGAACATCCGCTCGGCCAACGCCAGCAGGATGCGGGACTTCTGACCCTAACTCCCATGCGTTAGCAGGACGGGCGGTAAACTATTAAAGAATTGACTGACCGCCCCACCGTAACCACGATCTAGATTGGCATTACCAATACTAATCGCCTTTAGTCCATCATTGACCACATCAATCACAAACTGCCCTGGAATAGCTAGAGTAGGTCCGCCCGGAATTGATACTCCGGTAGCTAGGTTTGGATCAGCTACATAAGCTGAAAGCAATTGCTTCATAACAGTGATCACTTGCTTAGTTGTACCAATTGAACCTTGGCCGCTGGAGATAGCTGAACCTAACTTGACAAAATCGTCGCCGAGATGACTACCATCAAAAAAGAATGCCATTGCCGCGCCGGCCGATTGATTTAGCCCGGCGGTTACATTTATGATATTGAACTCATTGGCATTAAAGGCGGTGGGCGTGTTGCCGACATTGCTGTCATCCGGAGTGGTGCTTGGCTTGAACGCGGGAGGCGGCGGCGTTTGAGTTGCCGTGTGGGTTGGAGTAGTTACTGGAGGTGTGGTTGTAGGTGTGGCAATGGGGGCCACTGTAGTTGTCGAAGGTGGCGGCGGGGAAGTTACTGTTGCCGATGTATTTTGTGCTGTTATCGGTGTAGTGCTAGATGTTTCAGTAGGATTAACAATCGTCGTAACCGTAGTGCTAGGATTTGTACCAGGCGGAGTAGTGACTGGGGGAGTGGTGACAGTAGTAGTAGTAGTAGTAGTAGTAGTTGGATTTGTCACCGGCGTAGTAGTTGGCGGTATGGCTGCTGATAGTTCCGTAGAATCTTCAATCACCGCAGCATCGGTCGGTGATATAGTATAGCAATGTCCATTCTGATAATATGCGCCGGTCATTAAATCACTACCGAATGCTCCATCAATTGTCGTGCCAAAATGGTAAATGTCTTGCGAGCTTTCTGGATTACTAGCAGGGAAATCTGTTATCGGCAATGGTTGGTCGTTATTGGTAGCTTCTGCTTAGGACCTACAAATGTCGGCACTCCATTGGTAAATTGCACCAGTTTGTCATAACCTGACTTAAATGCGCCCAAATCATTGGTGCTGGTAGCGGTTACTGGATAATAACCGTTAATGCCCAAAGCATGGCCCAATTCATGTTCAATTGCACTTACTGCATCGGTCTTGTTTGCTGGAACTGTGCTGCCCGATGTGGCTGACGGATTTGGATCCGGATACAAAACATTTTGCACGTAATCCGGTGAAAGATTTACCACCACATCGGCTTGGGTACCATCCGGCAAGCTGGCCGCATGTTGACCGGTAGTTAATTCATAGGCGGCTGAAGAAGTGGTTAGATTGCGACCGTTATCAATAATTCCAGTAGCAACTCCAGTTACGTCGGCATCAGCGCGTCCCGATGGGGTAGCACCAACTCTTAGATCGACAACCAAAGTGCCTTGCCCATTTAGAACATTGGACCATTGGCTAAGAGCGTAGTTAGCATCCTTCACCAGCGAAGGATCAACTGACGGATCAGCGATGACATCGTATGAGAAAGCCATGTTATTTATCTCCCGAACCTACAAGTGCGATAAGACAGAGCTAGGTTAGACGTTAAGCTTTATCTTCTAGTACACCGCTTCCGAGGAGCGACTCATATCGCGGTCGTGGCTTCGTTGATGCCGTAGGTCCAGCGATGGATGACCGGTGCGCGGTTGATGTCGTTGATGGCGGCCATGATGCGGTCCTTCAGTTCCTGCTGGGACGCGGCGCGGATATGGCGCAAGACGGAGCGGGCCAGCTTGGAGAAGAAGCCCTCGATCAGGTTGAGCCAGGAGCCGTGCTTGGGCGTGAAGACGAAGTTGAACCGACCCGCGCGCTGCGTGGCGAGCCAGGCCCGGGTCGCCTTGGAGATGTGGGCGGAGTGGTTGTCCAGGATCAGTCGGATCGCCGTGTCGCCGGGATAGGCGGCATCAAGTTGCTTGAGGAAGGCGATGAACTCCACCGAGCGGTGCCGCTTCTCGACCCGCGCATGCACCTTCCCGGTCAGCAGGTCGATGCCCGCCAGCAGCGACAATGTGCCGTGGCGGACATATTCATGGTCGCGCGCCAGGCACGCATGCTCGCCCGGCTGCGGCGGCAGATCGGCGGCGGTGGTGCCGAGCGCCTGGATGCCGGGCTTCTCGTCATAGGAGATCACGGCGAGCATCTCCCCACTACCGTCCGTTGCCGCACGCCGCATCTCGACTTCACGATAGACGCAGAGCACGTCGGCCTTCTTTTGCTCGAACTCCGGGTCACGCCGTTCAAGGTAGTAGCGGACCTTGTGCGGCTTGATGTCGCTCGCGGCCAGCAGCTTGCAGACCGTGCCTTGCGCCAGCTTGGCGAGGCAGGCGTGCCCGGCGGCCGGACCATGGTCGCGCACGTGGCTCGCCAGCAGCCGCGTGGTCCACAGCTCATGCGGATAACCCGACTCCCCCGGCTTGCGGCAAGCCAAGTTGATCAGCCAAGCTTTGGCCTCCGACGTGATCACCGGCTCCCGCCCGGGACGCGGACTGTCGTCGAGCGCCGCCATGACGCCCAGCCACCGCGCCCGGTCCAGGCACCGCTCGACCGTCTGATGCGTCACGCCGACCGCGCGCCCGACTGCGTAGAACGACGGCGTGTCGCGGTAGGCGAGCAGCATCCGAGCCCGGTCTACCCGGCTCGCCGCCTCCTTGCGTGAGCGCGCAATTGACTGCAATCGCGCCAGCTCGTCCGCTGAGACGGCCAGCTCGACCTCGCGTCGCCGTGCTGCCATGATCCGACACCCGGAAACCAGTTGTACCGGAACCCGTACAGAATGCGCCATGACCGAGGGAACCCCAGCAATACGGCTGGGTCCAAGGAATCGATGTACTAGTTGCCCACATTGCGGGTTGAGGTTGTCGGCGACCAGGAAGCCCGCCTGCCGGAGGCGCGTGCCGCGATAAGTTCGCCCGCTTCCCGCCCGGGTGGATTGCACGACGACGATGCCGCGCGCGACGGCCTCGCGTAGCGCGTCGGCCTGCGCGGGGGTGGAAAAACCGGGAGCGAAGCCCGCCGAGACGATGCCCTGCGCCCCCGCCTTCATGAAGGCCCGCACCGCCGTTGCGTCGGCATCGGCATGGGCATACGCGATGTCCACGCGCGGCAGCGCCTCCAGTCCCCTTATGTCGAACTCGGTTATCTGCGCGGCGCAACGCAACGCCCGGCGGTAGAACACGACCGCGTCTCAATCGGCATGGCCGAGGGCGCCGAAATCCGGGGAGCGGAACGTCCGGAGGCGCAGCGTGGCGGTTTTCGTCACCTCGCGCGCGGCGTGGATCTCGTCGTTCAGCACCGCGAGCACGCCCATCCCGCGCGCCTGCGGGCTCGCCGCCACCCGGGCCGCGTTCACCAAATTTAGGCCGGCGTCGGTGGACAGGGCACTTGATGGGCGTTGGGCCCCCGTCAGCACGATGGGAATGTCCACCTTCGCGGTGAGGTTCAGGGCGTAGGCCGTCTCGTCCAAGGTCGCCGTGCCGTGGCCGATGACGATGCCGGCGAGGTCCGGGTGCTCCTCCGGCAGGCGGTCGCAGAGCAGCACCAGCGCCATCTCGGGGAAGCGCGCACAGCTCGTCGACGTGCAGCACGTTTCCCGTCGCTCCGTAGTCCTGTAGGTCGAGCGGATCGCGCCCGACCGAGGCGATTGGGCCGCCCGTCCCGATGAAGGCGAGTTTCGGCAACTTCACGCGTCGAGTACCGGCGGGCGCCGCGCATGCCAGTCCGTGTCGCGCTGATAGGCGTCCGCCAGCTTGAGCAGCCGCGCCTCGGCGAACGGGCGCGCGGCGAGTTGCAACCCGATCGGCAATCCGTTCGGGTCGAACCCGCAGGGCGCGCTGAGGGTCGGCAGGCCGAGGTAGTTGAAGGGCCGCGTGTTCTCGGAAACCGCCATGAAGCGTGGCTCGGTGTCCGACGGGCCGGCGTCGATGTCGGTCTGGGCGAGCGTCGGCAAGCGGGTGCGGATGGTCGGCGTCGCGATCGCGTCCACCTGCGCGAACACCTCGTCGGCGAACGCCTTCAGAACGGGGCCGCGCCGGCTGAGTGCCTCGACGTAGTAGGGGGCGGGAATAGCGAGACCGGGATACATCCGCGCCGAGAGATGCGCGGCGTAGTCGCCCGGCCGCTCGCGCAGCCATTGGGAATGGATCGCCGCCGCCTCGACCCGCGAGATGATGCCGCCATAAGCGGCGACGGCATCCATCACCGGCAGCGCGATCCGGCGCACCGTCGCCCCGCGAGCGGCGAGCACCGAGACCGCCTCCTCCATTGCCGCGACGACGGCGGGATCGGCGCCCTCCAAGAAATAGGTCTCGGCGATGCCGATGCGCTGGCCGCGCAAATCTCCGTCCAGCGCCGCCTCGTAGTCAGGCACCGGCTCGCGCGCGCTGGTCGGGTCGTGCGGGTCATGACCGGCAATCACCGACAGTATGCGTGCGCAGTCTCGCGCGGTCCGCGCCAGCGGCCCCACGTTGTCGAGCGTGAAGGACAGCGGCATCGCGCCGTACCGCGACACGCGGGTCTGGGTGGGCTTGATCCCGGTAATCCCACAGGCGGCGGCGGGCAAACGGATGGACCCTCCGGTGTCGGAGCCGAGCGCCGCGTAGTTGAACCGCGACGCGACCGAGGCTCCCGAGCCAGAGGACGATCCGCCGGTGATGTGGGGCAGGGACCACGGATTATGGCAATCGCCGAACTCGCGGTTATGTCCGGTCGGGTTCTGCGCGAACTCGGCCATGTTGAGGCCGCCCCACACATACGCTCCCTCCGCCGCCAGGCGCTCGATCACGGTGGCCGTGTAGTCGGGCCGGAAATTCTTGCGGATGCGCGAGCCGCAGGTGCAGGGATGGCCGGCCTGGTAATACATGTCCTTGTGCGCCATCGGCACGCCGTGGAGCTTCCCCAGAGGCGCGCGGGCGCGCACGGCGGCATCGGCGCCGCGCGCGGCCTGCTCGGCGCCCTCCCGGTCCAGCCAGATCGTTGCGTTCAGCTTCGGGTTGGTGCGTTCGAGATTTGCCCAGCACGCCGCCAGCAGTTCGAGCGATGTCGCCTCGCCGGTGCGTACCGCCTGGGCGGCCTCGGTCAGCGAAAGATCGGCGAGGCCGGTCATCGCGCCCCCTCCTTCGTCGCTTGCAGCGCCGCCTCGAAGCTCGATGGCTCATCTTCAAATCGCAACGTCCCGCGGAGGCCCGTGAAGCCGCGGATCACCGCCGCGAGGTCGGCGGCCATGCGGCGCGCCGGTTCGTTCGGGGCCGCGATGCCGTGCCATCGCGCGATCGTGGCCTCCAATGCGGCGAATATTTCGTCCATCTTCCTGCCTTCTTCGTGCCAAACCGAACTCTAGCAGGGGAGGACAAAGACGCCATGCCCGAGGCCGTCGCGGACGCGACACGTGTGTACGAAACCGACGTGCCGGCGCGCCTCGACCGTCTGCCCTGGGCGCGCTTCCACTGGCTGGTGATCTGCGGGCTCGGTATCGCCTGGATTCTTGATGGGATCGAGGTGACCTTGGTGGGCTCGCTCTCCGGCGCCATCGTGAAAAGCCCGGTGCTGCGGATGTCGGCGAGCGATATCGGTTTCAGCGCCAGCGCCTATCTGGTAGGTGCCGTGCTCGGCGCGTTGATGTTCGGCTGGCTGACCGATCGGCTTGGGCGCAAGAAGCTGTTCAGCGTGACGGTCGTTGTTTACCTGCTGGCGACCGTGGCCTCGGGCGCGTCCTGGAGCTTCTGGTCGTTCGCGCTATTCCGCTTCATCACCGGCATGGGCATCGGCGGCGAGTATGCCGCGGTCAATGCGACGATCCAGGAGCTGATCCCGGCGCGCCGGCGCGGCTTCACCGATCTGGTGGTGAACGGCAGCTTCTGGATCGGCGCCGCGATCGGGGCGGGCGGGGCGGTAGTGGCACTCGATCCCGCCGTGATCCCGCCCGAGATCGGCTGGCGCGCCGCCTTCGTGATCGGCGGCGCCCTGGGGCTGTTCGTGCTGTTCCTGCGCCGCTGGATTCCCGAAAGCCCGCGCTGGCTGATGACGCACGGAAAACCCCGCGAGGCGGAGGCAATTGTCGCCGACATCGAGCGGCGCGTGATCGAGGAGACCGGCCGGGAACTGCCGCCGGTGCCGCCGGGCTCGGGCATCCGGCTGCGCACGGACGTGAAATCGTGGTTCGCGGCCGGCGTGCGTACGCTGTTCACGCGCTATCTGCGCCGCACCGTGCTCGGCACCGTGCTGATGGCCTCGCAGGCGTTCTGCTATAATGCGGTCTTTTTCACCTACGCATTGATCCTGACGGATTTCTATGGTGTCCCCGCTGGCAAGGTGGGGCTGTTCATCCTGCCGTTCGCGGCGGGCAATTTCCTCGGGCCGCTGCTGCTGGGCCGGTTGTTCGATACCATCGGGCGCAAGCCGATGATCGTCGCGACCTACGCGATCTCGGGCATCCTGATGGCGCTCACCGGCTGGCTGTTTGCCGCCGGGTTGCTGAGCGCCGTGGCGCAGACCGGGGCGTGGACCATCATCTTCTTCTTCGCCTCCGCCGCCGCCAGCTCCGCCTATCTGACGGTGGGCGAGAGCTTTCCGCTGGAGGTGCGCGCCGTCGCCATCGCGCTGTTCTACGCCCTTGGCACCGGCGTCGGCGGCGTGGGCGGGCCGGCCTTGTTCGGCGCGCTGATCGAGAGCGGATCGCGGGCCTCGATCATGTGGGGCTACGAGTTGGGCGCCGCGCTCATGGTCGTCGCCGCACTGGTCGCCGCGGCGCTCGGCATCCGAGCCGAGCGCCGGTCGCTGGAGGAGATCGCTCCTCCACTGTCGTCCGCCGAGTGAGCGAACCCGGGGCCTGGCTTCACGCCGCCTCGAACCGCCGCACGTTCACGTTCCGCATCCGCTCCTGCGCATGCGACAGATCATACGCCGTCTGCATCCCGAGCCACATCTCCGGGCTCGACCCGAAGGCCCTGGAGAGCCGGATCGCCATCTCGACCGAGATCCCGGCCTTCTCATTCACCAAATCCGACATCGCCTGCCGCGTCACGCCCAGGCCCTCTGCTGCTTCCGTCACGCTCAGGCCGAGCGGCTCTAGGCACTGGCGGCGGACGATTTCCCCAGGAGAGGAGGATTGTGCATGGGCATGCGATCCGCTTCGCTCCGCTAGTGATAGTCCATGTAATCGACATCGACAACATGTCCGTCCTGGAAACGGAAAGTGACACAGGCGCGGTCAGTCAAGTCAAGCCGATCAGCACGTTCTACGAGGGTTGTGGCGCTCAATGTCCCGCCGGCACCGTGATGCAGGCGGTGCCCTGCGCGGACAGGCGCGCACACGCCTGGGCGGCCGTCTCCGGAGTGAGTGCCGCGAGCCGGGCGCGGTAGAGCACCGCGCCCCCGAAGGGGCTGGTGGGCGGCGCCGCGATGGCGGCCGTGGAGAGTAAATCGGGCACGGTGCGGCGCGCGGCCACGGCGGCGGCGCGGGCGGCAATCGGGCTCAGGAACGCGCCGACCTGAATCGCCCAACTGCCGGCAGGGGGCGCGGCGTCGAGGCTGGCGAGTTGCACCATGGAACGCGACCGCGGCGCAGGGCTGAGCACGACCGGCGGGAGCACCCCGGACGCGGGCGGGGGCGAATAGACGGCGGAGGCGGTCACGACGGGCGCCGGCATCGGCACATACTCGGCTTGCGGCGCGGGTTGCGTGCAGGGCCGGTCGGGATCGAACGCCGCATCGGGATCGCACGGGCCGGAAGGGGCGCTGGCGAGCAGGATTGGCGGGGAGACGGGGCCAGCGGGCGGCATGTAAGGCGCCGGGGCGGCGGACCCCGCGTCCCCCGCGTACACGGCGAGCGGGCCGCTGAGCGCCGTGCCGCCGCCGAGACGCGGAGCAATATTGGAGAGATAGCCGACGGTCTCCTCCGGCAGCGGGGTGCCGTCCGCCAGATAGGAGTCCAGGCGATTCGGTCCGGCGTTGTACGCGGCCAGGAACCCCGGCGCGCCGTAGCGGTCGTACATCTCCCGGATGTAGGCCGTGCCGGCCATGATGTTGTCGTGCGGCTCATAGGGATCGTCGCCGAGGCCATAGTGCGCGCGCAGGATTGCGTAAGTCGTGGGGATCACCTGCATCAAACCCATCGCCCCGGCCGAGGACAGCGCATCCTCGCGGCCGGCCGATTCCTGGCGCATGACCGCGCGAACCCACTGCTCCGGCACGCCGAAGCGCAGCGCCGCTTCACGGATATACGGCCCCCACGGGTCCTCGGGCGGGCCGGGCGGCGCGTACTGCCGATGACGCGCGTATCCGCCTCCGGCGTTGTACGATCCAGGCCCGGCACAGGCGGCGAGCGCGGCCAGCAGCGCCAGCGCGGCGGCGGCGCGCGCCCGAAGGCGCACCGACCCGCCCGGTCCAGTCGGCATCCGGGTGTTCCCCACTCCAAGACGAACGCGCGGGCATCTTTCGCCGCCGGACCGCGCCGGATCAACTCAATTCCGATCCCAGAACGCATCCGCCTGGTCGAGCGCCGCCTCGATGCGCGCATGCCGCGCGCGCACCGCCGCACGCTCCGCCCCGTGGGTGAAGACGTAAAATTCGTCGTGCTGGATCGCATGAAGAACCCGCGCCCCGACCTGCGCGGGGTCGAGCGCGCCAGTGCCCAGCATCCGCGCGGCCACCCGCTCGTGCGCGGGCCGCGCATAGGGGCCGCCGAACTGCTCGGGCCGCGTCGCCGCGCCCTCGAAGATGCGGGTGCGCACCGGGCCGGGGCAGAGCACGCTGACGCCGATGCCGCTACCCTCCAGCTCCTGCTCCAACGCCTCGCTCAGCGCCACGACGGCATATTTTGTCATCGAGTAGGCGCCTTGATTCGCGCCGTGGCGGATGAAAAAGCCGGAAATGGACGCGGTGTTGACGACGTGCCCGCCTTGCCCGTGGCGGCGAATAGCGGGGACGAGGGCGTGAATGCCGTTGATGACGCCCAGCACGTTCACGCCCAGGACCCAGCGCCATTCGTCCGCCGTCACCTGCTCGACCGGCGTGCCGTGCATCGCCACGCCTGCGTTGTTCACCGCGACATGCAGCCCGCCGAACGCCTCCTGCGCCGCCCGTTCGAGCGCCGCGACCTGAGCGGGATCGGACACGTCTGTGGTCAGCGCGACCGCCCGCCCGCCCGCCGCCGCCACGGCCCGCCGGGCCTCCTCCAGCGGGTTGGGCTGGATGTCGGCAAGCACCAGGTTCATTCCCGCGCCGGCCAGGGCGCGGGCGATCCCGAGGCCGATTCCCGATCCCGCGCCCGTCACGACGGCCACCTTGTCCTTTAGCTCCTGCATCGCGTCCTCCTGCTTTGCACCACGGCGTGGCCAAGGGATTAGACTGGTCCTACGAGTGAGCGAAGGGGAGGCGGCGATGGCGGACAATGATCCGGTGGTGGAGACACGCGCGGGCAAGCTGCGCGGAATCGTCATCGAAAAAACGATGGCGTTCCTGAGCGTGCCGTACGGCGCGCCGACCGATGGCGCGAACCGCTTCATGCCCCCGAGCCCGCCCGTGCCCTGGGCCGGAGTGCGCGATGCGGCCGAGTTCCGGACGCAGGCGCCGCAATCGCGCGTCGGGTTTCCCACCCGGGCGGAGCTGACGGAATTGTGGGGGCCGCCCGATCCCTCCCCCGAGAGCGAGGACTGCCTCGCGCTGAACGTCTGGACCCCCGGATTGGACGCGGCGGCGCGACGGCCGGTAATGGTGTGGCTGCACGGCGGCGCGTTCGCCTTCGGCTCGTCCAACCAGGTCCGGCTCCGCGGCTCGCGGCTGTGCCGGCGCGGCGACGTCGTGGTGGTCACGGTCAACCAGCGGCTGAACATCTTCGGGCACCTGGATCTGTCGGAGATCGGCGGCCCGGAATTCGCGCGCTCGGGCAATGCCGGCACGCTCGACATGGTGGCCGCTCTGAAGTGGGTGCGCGACAACATCGCCGGGTTCGGCGGCGATCCGGGCAACGTGACGATCTTCGGCGAGTCGGGCGGCGGCGCCAAGGTCAGCACGCTGATGGCGATGCCGCTGGCGCGCGGTCTGTTCCACAAGGCCATTGTGCAGAGCGGCGCGGCGGTGCGCCTGCGGGAGCGGGACCGCGCGACCCGGCTGGCGGAGGCCGTGTTGCGCACTTTGGGGATCGACCGGACGGAGGTGCACCGCCTCCGCCAAGTGCCCGCCGCGCGATTGCTGGCCGCGATCGAGCCGGCCCAGCGTGCGGTGGGTCCGTCGCCCTGGCCGCTGTTCGACCGCTATCCGTTCGGTCCGACGGTCGATGGCGCGGCGGGCGCCGTGGTGCCTTCTCACCCGTTCCACCCGACGGCTCCGGCGATCTCGGCCGACATTCCGCTGATCATCGGGGATACCGCCGATGAGGCCGTGAGCTTCCTCGTCCACGACGACGCGATTTGGGAGCGTCGACTGACCGAGGCCGAGATGGTTGCCCGTCTGCGCGGGGTCGCCGGGATCCATACCGCGCGCGTGGCCGACACGTACCGCCGGTTGATGCCGGGCGCGGACCCGTCGGAGCGGTTGATTGCGACGCTGACGGACTCCAATTTTCGGCTCCGCTCGCTTATCGCCGCCGAGCGAAAGGCTCGGCAGGGCGGGGCGGCGGTGTGGATGTACTCCTTCGCCTGGCGCACGCCGGTGTACGGCGGGCGGCTCGGGGCGCCCCACGCGCTGGACGTGCCGTTCACCTTCGACACAATCGACCTGACCAACGCAGGCGACGGCAGCCCCGCCGCGCGCCGTCTGGCCGAAGTCACGTCGGGGACCTGGGCGGCCTTCGCCCGCACCGGCCGGCCGGCGTACACAGGGCAGCCCGACTGGCCAGCGTATGATGCCGAGGTACGGGCGACGATGATGCTGGACGCGACGTGCCGGGTGGAAGGCGACCCGCGCGGAGAGACGCGCCGGCTATGGGAGGAGATCGCGGCGCCGGGGTGAGCCGCGCTCGCCCGATTGCCAGAGGCGCGCCCCTGTCTCTACGCTGCCGGGAAAGCGGATGTTCCGGGAGGGAATTTGATGCGATCCATCGTCGCGGCGGCGCTCATCGCGCTCGTGCTGGGCCTGCCGGTCGGCGCCCGTGCCGCGCAGACCGGAGCCTGTCCGACGCCCATGCCGGCAGGGTTGGTCAATTCGGGCGAGCTCACCTTCGGGACCAACAACCCGCCACCGGCGTCCGATCTACGGCCTATCAACGTCGCCGGGTTCGAGTACGACTTCTCCTCGGCCTTGGCGCAGACGATGTGTCTCAAGCCCGCCTACACCGTGCTCGCCTTCGCCGGGCTGTTCCCGGGGCTTGACGCGCACAAGTTCGACATCGCGATCGCCGGCATCGGCATCACCCAGCAGCGCGAGCAGAGCTTCGCCTTCGTGCCCTATTTTCTCGGCGGAATACGGATGGTCGTCCGCAAGGGCAGCGGGCTCTTTTTTAAGGACGAGCGCGAGGTGTGCGGTCACAGCATCGCCGTGCTCGCCGGCTCGGTCGAGGCGCGCGACATCGAAAAGTACAAGACATCTTGCCCGGCCGGCCGGCCGATCGAGGTGCGCATCCTGCCGAGCAACAACGAAATCGTCGAGCAACTTCGCAAGGGCACCGTGCAGGTGGCGTTCATCGACTGGGCGCCGGCGGTCGATGTCGTGGCGCGCAATCCTGGCGATTTCGCCATCGGCAGCCCCGTGCTGACCGGCGAGGCGCCGGGCCAGCCGCGTCATCGTGACGGCCTCATGCTTCGCAAGGATGATGTGGCGTTGAAGCAGGCGGTCAGCCAGGCGGTGGGGAGGCTGGAGGCGGACGGCACCTATGACAGGCTGCTCGTCAAATGGGGCTTGCAGGACGGCGACATCCGCAAGAGCGGCTGATCATTTCCGATGCGCTTCGATGCCGGCGTTTTTTGGAACCTTTTGTTCTCGGACGCTTTCCTCGAACCGGCCTGGATCACCGTCTGGGTGACGTTCGCCGCGATGGCGATCGGCATCACGTTGGGGCTTGCGGGCGGTCTCGGCGCGGCCTCCTCCCTGGTGCCGGCACGCTGGGTCGTGCGCGGCTATGTGACCGTGTTCCGCGGCGTCCCCACGCTGGTGCAGATCGTGTTCTGGTATGACGCGCTGTCGGAGCTGACCGGCGGCTTGATCAACCTGCCGGCTTTGGCCGCCGGCGTGTTGGCGCTCGGCGTGAACGAGGGCGCCTACATGACGGAGATCGTGCGCGCCGGTCTCGCCGCGGTCGAGCGCGGGCAGCGCGAGGCCGCCATTTCGCTCGGCCTGTCGCGCTGGCAGGTGCAGCGGCTGGTGGTGATCCCGCAGGCGATGCGGGTGATCGTGCCGCCGACCGGCAACCAGGTCATCAGCATGCTGAAGACCACGTCACTGCTGTTCACGATCGGCGTGCAGGAAATCTTTGCAACCGGCACCAACATCTACAGCGTCAACTTCCGCTATTTCGAGGTGCTGTCGGTGGTCAGCATATGGTACCTGCTGCTGACCGGCGTTCTCTCGCTGTTGCAGCGTCGGCTGGAGCGGCATTTCGGCGGTCGCTGGACCGTGACGGAGGGCGGCCGGCGTGGCACGCTCTCGCGCATGACCGCATTCGGGGGCTCGGCATCGTGAAGGTCGTCCAGGTCAACGTGTATCTGATCCAGGCCGGGGGGCTGCATCCGGTGCTGGCCGAAATCGTCACCGACACTGGCCTGCGCGGGATTGGCGAGGCCGGCATCGCCTACGGCCACGGCGCCACCGCCGCCGCGGGAATGATCAAGGATTTGGCGGAAAACATCCTGCTCGGCCGCGACCCGTTCCGGATCGAGGAGGCCTGGTCGGCGATGTACGACCACAGCTTCTGGGCCAAGGGCGGGGGCGGGGCGATCGTTTTCGCCGGCATCAGCGCGCTGGAGACGGCGCTGTGGGACATCAAGGGCAAGGCGCTCGGCGTGCCGGTGTGGGAACTGCTGGGCGGCGCATTCCGCGATGATGTGCGGGTCTATGCCAACGGTTGGAACTTCCGCGCGCTGAGCGCGGACGATTTCGCCCGCGCGGCGGAGACGCCGCTGCGCGACGGCTACGACGCGCTGAAATGCTACCCGCTTGCCGTGCCGCGCGAGGGCGGCGGCATCAGGCATGTGACGCGGCGGATGGTGGATCGCGACTTTGCCGAGCTGGCCTACGCGCGGGTAAAGGCGCTGCGCCGTGCCGTCGGGCCGAAGGTCGAGATCATGCTCGACCTGTCCGGCGGTCTGACGCCCGACGAGACGATCCGCTTATGCCAGCGGTGGGAGGAACTGGACATCCTGTTCGTGGAGGAGCCGGCCGATCCGTTCGACATCGGCGCGCTGGAGAAGATTGCCGCCGCCACCTCGATCCCGATTGCGCTGGGGGAGCGGCTCTATACGCGGTTCGCCTTCCGCCCGGTGCTGGAGGCTCAGGTGGCGGACATCGTGCAGCCCGACATCGGCAACACCGGCGGAATCATGGAGACGAAGAAGATCGCCGCGATGGCGGAAGCCTACAGCATGCGCGTGCAGCCACATATCTGCGCCAGCCCGGTTTCCACTGCGGCGGCGCTCCAGATCGACGCCTGCGTGCCGAACGCGTTCATCCAGGAACTGTATCCCTACCGTCCGGATGAGCACTGGGCGATCGTCGACGACGCACCGGAGCGGCATGTGCGGAACGGGCGGATGCCCATTCCGTCGCGGCCGGGGCTGGGGATCGAACTGGCTGCGGAGAAGGCGCGACCGTTCCTGTGGGCGGAGTGCGGCGGGTAACATTGGGAGGAATGAGAGATGCCAGGTCAACGCCCCGAAGGCCCACCTCGTGAGACATCCTCCGCCCTGGCGCATGAGGCGCGACCAGACCGAGCGCGCGATAGGGAAGGCACAACGCCCGACGCCACTCCGCCGGGTCCCGAGATGATGCTCGGCCTCTGGACATCCTGGTTCGAGTCCGCGTCGGCGTTGGCCAGCGGTATCGGCGCGCCCGGCGACGCGCCCGGACAGGGGTGGTGGCAGATGTCGCCTGACCAGCTCGCCGGCGGCTTGCTTCAAGGCGGGGTGCGGCAGCTCGGAGAAACGCTGGCCAAGGACCCGATCCTGCGCGCGACCGAGGAGGCGCTCAATGCGAACCCGCTGCACCAAGTCGTGCCGGTGGACTGGGCGGAGATCGCCCGCGCGCTCCGCCTGGTCTGGCTGCGAAACCTAAGCCGGCCCGACAAGGCCATGACGGCTGCCGTGGAGTTCAACACGCGGCTCTGGCAATCGGCGGTGGACACCTGGAACGAGATGGGGCAGCGCTGGTGGGGGCTGGAAGCGCCAAACGAGCCGCCATCTCCGGCCGGCGCCGCCGACAAGCGCTTTGTCGCCCCGGAGTGGCAGGGCAACCCCGCCTATCGCACCCTGAAGGACCTTTACCTGCTCGCCTCGGACTATTTGCTGCGCCAGGCGAGTGACGCCGACGACATGAGCCCGGCGGAACGCCAGCGCCTCGACTTCCACCTCCGCCAATTCGTGGACGCGATGAGCCCCACCCTGCTGCTCGCCTCGAATCCGGTGGCGCTGCACCGGGCGATGGAAACGGGCGGCGCGAGCCTCGCCGAGGGCGTGCGCAACCTGCTGCGCGACATCCAGCAGGGCAAGCTGACCATGGTGGACACCACCGCCTTCGCACCAGGGCGCAACCTCGCCCTCACGCCCGGCAAGGTTGTTTTTCGCAACAAGCTGATCGAGCTGATCCAGTATTCGCCTTCCACCGAAACGGTCCATCAGGTTCCGCTGATGATGATCCCGCCCTGGATCAACAAATACTACATCATGGATATGCAGCCGAAGAACAGCATGGTGCGCTACCTCGTCGCGCAGGGGTTTACCGTGTTCATGCTGTCCTGGCGCAACCCGGATGCCTCGATGGAGGGCACGACCATCGAGGACTACATAGACCTCGGGCCGCTCGCGGCGAGCGACGTCATCCGCGAGATCACCGGCAGCAAGACCGTGAACGTGATGGGCTACTGCATCGGCGGCACGCTGCTGGCCATGACCCTGGCCTGGCTCGCGGCCAAGGGCGACGGCCGCTTCGGTTCGGCGACGTTCATCGTGTCGCTGCAGGACTTCGCAAAAGTCGGCGATACGGCCGTGTTCCTGGGCGAACCAGCCATTGATTTCATCGAGCAGCAGATGATGGAGCGCGGCTATCTCGACAGCCGCGAGATGTCGAACATGTTCAACCTGCTGCGCAGCAATGACCTGATCTGGTCGAATGTGGTGAACAACTACCTGCTCGGCCAGAAGCCCGCCGCGTTCGACCTGCTCTACTGGAATAGCGACGGCACGCGCATGGCCCGTTCGGCGCACGCCTGGTATCTGCGCAACACCTACGTCGAGAACAACCTGGTGCATCCCGGCAGGGTCCATCTCAAGGGCGAGGCCATCGATCTTGGCCGCATCCGCCAGGACATCTATGCGGTCGGCGCGGAAAAGGATCATATCGTGCCGTGGGAGGCGGCCTGGCGCATCACCCAACTCGCCGGCGGCCGCGTGCGGTTCGTCCTCGGCTCCAGCGGCCACATCGCCGGCATCATCAACCCGCCGGGCGGCAAGGGCGCCTACTGGACCGGCGAGGGGCATGCTGCCGAGACCGCCGTGCAGTGGCGCAAGGCCGCCGAGCGCCATGAGGGAAGCTGGTGGACGGACTGGTCATACTGGCTCGCCGCGCACGCCGGCGAGAAGGGCGCACCGCCTTCCCTGGGCAGCGCCGCGCACCCGCCGTTGCAGGATGCGCCCGGGAGCTACGTGCTGGAGACGTAAGCTTGTTGGCTGCCCTATGCCCTCAGGTCGCGCGCTCCGGAAACAGCGACAACAGGCCGGCCGTGGTCGCCTCGCATCGGCCGCGCTCGGTGATCAGGCCGCTGACCAGCCGTGACGGCGTGACGTCGAAGGCGGGATTGGCGGCCGGACTGCCCTCGGCGGCAACGCGGATCGTCGTCACGCGCCCGTCCGCCGCCCGGCCCGTGATGTCGGTGACTTCGGCGGCCGCGCGTTCCTCGATCGGGATGTCGGCGAGGCCATCGGCCACGTCCCAGTCGATCGTCGAGGAGGGGAGCGCCACCCAGAACGGCACGCCATTGTCGCCCGCAGCAAGGGCCTTGAGGTACGTGCCGATCTTGTTGGCGGCATCGCCCGTGCGCGTCACGCGGTCGGCGCCCACGATGGCCAGATCCACCTGGCCGCGCTGCATCAAGTGGCCGCCGGCATTGTCGGCGACCAGGGTGTGAGCGACGCCGTGCTTTCCCAACTCGAACGCGGTCAACGCGGCGCCCTGGTTGCGCGGACGGGTCTCGTCCACCCAGACGTGCATCGCGATGCCGGCCTCGTGCGCCTTGTAGATCGGCGCGAGCGCGGTGCCCCAGTCCACGGTGGCGAGCCAGCCGGCGTTGCAGTGGGTCAGCACGTTCACCGGGGCATCCGGCTTGAGGCGCGCGATCGTCTCGATGAGCGGAAGCCCATGCCGGCCAATCGCCTCGTTCCGGGCGGCGTCCTCGTCGGCGATCGCGCCGGCCTCGGCATAGGCTGCGGCAGCGCGGTCGGCGGGAACGGTGTTGCGCAGCCGGGTCAGCATCCGGTCGAGCGCCCAGCGCAGATTGACCGCCGTGGGCCGCGTCGCGGCCAGCACCTCAACCGCCCGCTCCATCGCATCGCTCGAGGCGTCCGCGCGCAGCGCCAGGCACAGACCGTAGGCGGCGGCGGCGCCGATCAGCGGAGCGCCGCGCACCTGCATCGCGCGGATCGCATGCGCCGCCTGGTCCAGCGTTTCCAGGCGGGGAACCTCCAGCGCCCAGGGCAGGCGGGTCTGGTCGATGATCCGCACGGACCAGCCGTCGTCGGGATCGAGCCAGATTGAGCGGTAGGCGACGCCGTCGATCTTCATGTGGGTCCCTAGATGCGCTGGTGCAGCACGCAGACCAGGGTGAACAGCCGGCGCGCGGTCTCGAAGTCGATGGCGACCTTTCCGGCGAGCCGCTCTCGCAACAGGGCGGCGCCCTCGTTGTGGAGGGCGCGTCGGCCCATGTCGATCGCCTGGATGCGCTGCTCTCGCCCCTCCTGCACGGCCTGCATGTGGCTGTCCACGAGAAGCTGATAGTCTTTGATCAGGCCCCTGAAAGGCCCGAGCGCGAGCGCGACGACCGCCATCGCCCCATCATCAGGGTCGCGGCGGATGTCGAACACCAGCCGGCCTTCCTGGATCGACAGGTGGAGGACGTAGGGGCCGCGGACTGCCCCGTGCTTTGCGGTCAGGGGCGCGAAATGGCTGTCGCCCGCGAGGTCGGCGACCGCCTGGGCCCGGTCGGCCTCCTGGAGGGGCGAGAGGCGCGTCAGCGCCTCGCCCTCCAGCAGCACGCGCGCAAGGTGTGCGTCACCGGTGCTGAAGGGAGAAGGTGTCGGGGTCATTTGGCCGGGTCGGGTTTCGTCAGCATTCCCATCGATACCATCACACCAAGCACGCCACCCTTTACCGGGCGAAGGAGCCCGAGGCATAGGACCGCCGTCAGCGGCAGGAAGATCGCCCACAGTTGCCAGTCGGGCGGATTCTGCGCGCGCTGCATAATCAGCATCAGCGGAATGACGATGTGGCCCACGATCAGGATGGTGAAATAGGGGGGCGCGTCATCGGCGCGGGCCGAGCCAAGCGGGGCGCCGCAGGCGGGGCACGCCGGCACGATCTTCAGGAAGCCGTTGAAAGCAGGGTGTTTGGCGCAGGCAGGGCAGTGCCCCATGATCCCGCGCCCGATCGCGGTCGCGAGCGGCGGCACGGGCCACGCGGGCGCCGCGATCGCGCGGTTGGGTTGCCAGATTGTTGGAGCCATGCGGACAGACCTGTCGATGTGCGGGCGAAACCCGGCATAGCCCAGCCGGTCGCCGCCCGCCATATCGGCACGCTTGATCCGGCGTGCCAGGGCCGGGAGGATCGCGTGCCGGGAGGATCGCGCATGGCACGTATCCTGATCATCAATCCCAACCGCTCCGCCGCCTGCGGCGAGGGGATCGCGGCGGCGGTGGCCCCGTTCAGGCGGCCGGGTGGACCGGCACTGGATGTGGTTTCGTTGCCGGAGGGGCCGGAGGCGATCTATTCGTGGCGCGACTGGCACGCAGCGGTGGAGCCGATCTGCCGGCGGATCGGGCAGGACGCGGCCGATGTCTACGTGATCGCCTGCGCCTCCGATCCAGGGATCGAGGCGGCGCGGGCGACCACGACGCGGCCCGTGCTGGGCGTGTTCCGCTGCGCCGTGGCGGCGGCGGTGGCGCGGGCCGAGCGGTTCGGGGTGGTGGCGATCGTCGAGGCCTCGAAGGCGCGGCACATGGCCGCGCTGCGCGCGATGGGGCTGGAGGGCCGGCTGGCAGCCGAGGTCGCGCTGAACGTCAGCATGGACGCGCTGCTCGATCCTGAGGCGGCGCGCGCAGCGCTGATCGCCGCGGCACAGGACTGCGCTCGCGCGGGGGCGCAGACGGTGATCCTGGGATGCACCGGCATGGCGCACCATCGCGCGGCGGTGGAAGACGCGGCCGGGGTTGGGGTGATCGAGCCGTGTCAGGCGGGGGTGGCAATGGCGTTGCTGGCAATGAAGGCGTGAGTGCCGGGTCAGGCGATCCCTCCATTTACTATTGTGCCGGCTGCATCGCTCCGAGGAGGTGATCTTTACCATGAAAGAGGCGCGAGATGACGCAGCGGCCCGAGACGCAGGCCACGCCCTTCCACCTCGAGGAGGCGACGATCGAGGAGCTGCACCAGGCGATCCGCGCGGGGCAGGCGACGTGCGTCGAGGTCGTCCGGCACTATCTCGACCGGGTGCGGGCCTATAATGGCGTCGCCAGCATGCTGGTAACCGAAGACGGCGCACCAGTTCCCGAAGCGACCGGCGCGGTGCGCGGCATGGCGCGGGTGCGTTTTCCGACCGCGACGGTCCATGCGGCCAGCATCCTGCCCGATCTCGACAAGTATCAGGGGCCACCGCTGGAGTTCGGCCGCATGGAGGCGACGGCGTCCGATCCCTCGGCGCAGCAGCAGTTCGGCATGATCGTCGGGATACCAGATGCCGGGCAGGTGAACGCGCTCGGCACGCTCAACATTCGTGGTGAACGCTCGGTCACTTGCCGCGGCGATTTCGATCGCCGGCCGTCGGACGGACCGCTGCCGCGCGGCGCGCCGCCGGTATGCGAGCAGTTCCGCCGGTTGCCGGATGCGCTGGAGCGCGCGGCCGAGCTGGATGCGACGTACGGGCGCAACCCCGATCTCGCGACGATGCCGATGTACGGCGTCGTCTTCTCGTTCAAGGACCCGTTCGACACCAAGGACATGCGCTCGACCGGCGGCGGCGACGCCGGATACGACATCGACGTGCCCGCGCGCGACCACGTGCTGGTCGAGCAGCTCCGCAATAAGGGCGCGATCATCTTCGCCAAAGCGGTCAACACGGAATACAACGGCCGCGCCGGAGACCCCGGCGGCCGCCACAAGCCCGAGAAGGTGTTGCCCTCGGTGCTCGGCTATCAACGCAGCACCTGGGCCGGCAACCCTTGCAATCCCTACGACACCACGCGCTCGGCCTCGCTCGGGTCGAGTTCGGGCTCGGCGCTGTCGGTGAGCACCAACATGGTGATGTGCAGCCTGGGCGAGGAGACGCGCGCCTCCTGCCGCGGGCCGGCCAACCACAACTCCGTCGCATTGATCCTGCCGCACAAATCGCTGCTCGGCTTCGACGGCGGCGCGATCGGCGCCGATATCTATGTCGATCGCAGCGGCATCCTCGCCCGCACCATCGCCGATTGCGCCAAAGTGCTGGACGCGCTGAAAGATCCGGTCGAAGGCTATTACGATCCGCGCGACCCGTTCACGACGGTGCCGCGTTCGGCGGTGCTGGCGACGCCCTATGCCAGTCACGCGAAGATGTCGGGCGCGGAGGAGGCCCTCGCCGGTATGCGCATCGGCGTCATTCGCGAGTTGATGCTGCTGGTCCCGGGCCGCACCTCGTCGATGGCGATCCCGCTTGCCGCCTCGGCCGAGATCAAATCCATGCTGGGCGGCCGGCTCGGGGCGACGCTGGTGGAATCCTCCGATCCGCTGTGGACGCCCGACCCCGAGGTCGAGCGGATGACGGTCGATTTCCGCGTCGCGCTGGCGCGGCTGGTGCCCCTGCTCATGCCCGAACTGCTGTTTCGCCTCCGCCCGGACGGGCAGCCCTTGTTCGAGGAGTTCGCGGCCGCCATCGTGCCGACGGAGTTCGTGCCCGGCCAGGTCTTCGGCGCTGGACAGATGCAGCCGATCGACTATTTCGTCGGACTGGCGGAGGGACGGATCACGCCGCCGGTGAACCTCGACATCGCCACCGTGCAGCAGCAGGAGCTGGCGATGGGATTCCGCTTCCACATCCCGCAATACCTGTCGCGACGGGCCGCCGACTGGAAGGCGCGCGGGTTCACCGAAACGCTGGTCGACTTCCCGACGCTGAACGCCCGCTCGAAGTTCTGGGGCGACGATCAGCGCGCCGCCTTCCGCAACTGGGAGGAGGTGACGGACATGCGCAACCCGCACGGCCAGCGCCAGGGCGTCAACGAGCGCATCATGCTGCGCGAGATGCTGCGCCGGGTGGACATGATGGTGATCCTGGAAAATCACCTGGACGCGCTGGTCCGGCTGCACACGCCGATGCCGCCCGGCAAGATCGGCGGCGCCGGCGAGCCCGGTACTTACCACAATCTATGCGCCGAATCGCTCAACGGCCCGAATGCCGGCTTGACCGAGGTGCTGATCCCCGCCGGCTACATCAAGACCGCCTACGATCCGGTGTTCCAGCTCAGCGCCGATCGCCGGCGCTATGAGCCCGTGCATTCGAACACGCCCACCGCGCTCGACGAACCCGGGCTGCCGTTCTCGCTGGTGTTTCGCGCCGAGCCCGGCCGGGAGGATGTTTTGCTGAAAGTCGCCTCGGCCTATGAGGCCGTCTCCAAGCGCCGCATTCCCCCGCCGGCCTTCGCGCGGCTTCCCGTGCAGGCGCGCGGTTCCTGGGCCTCGTCATGACGCCGATCGATGCCGACACCGCCGGGACGGGATTCCGCGCCCGCGTGCCTTATGCGCCCATCCATGACCGCCCCGCGCTCCGCCTGCCGGGCGGCGCGCGGGTCGCCGTGTGGACCATCGTCAATGTCGAGAACTGGAGCTCAGAGGCGGCGATGCCGCGGACGGTGCTGCCGCCCCCCATGGGGCAGCCACTTTTGCCAGACCTGCCGAACTGGGCGTGGCACGAGTACGGGATGCGGGTGGGCGTGTGGCGGTTCCTCGATGTGCTTGCCAAGCGCGGGCTGAAGGCGAGTTTCGCGCTCAATGGCTCGGTCTGCCGGCTGTATCCCGCCGTTTGCGAAGCCGCGCTGAAGGCCGGCTGGGACTTCATGGGCCATGGCTTCGTGCAGAAGCCGATGCACCGGGTAAGCGACCAGCTCGCCGCCATCACCGACACGATGCGAGCCATCGCGGACTTCACCGGCAAGCCGCCGCGCGGTTGGGAGAGCCCAGGTTTGACCGAGACGGACGACACGGCCGACCTGCTGGCCGAGGCCGGAATCGAATACGTCGCCGATTGGGTGCTGGACGACCAGCCGGTGCCGATCCGCACCCGCACCGGGCGCCTGATCTCTGTGCCTTACACGGTCGAGGTCAACGACGTGGTCATGAGCGCCGTGCAGCAGCGGCCTTCCGACGAGATCCTTCGGCGCGGCCGGGACCAGTTCGACCGGCTGTGGCAGGACGGCGAGACGATCCCACGGGTGATGGCGATCTCCATTCATCCCTACCTGACGGGCGTGCCGCACCGGATCAAGTATCTGGAAGCCCTGTACGATTACATCCTCGGCCATGAAGGCGTCGTCATGTGGACCGGCGCCGAAATCCTCGATTGGTACCTTGCGCAGATCGGCGGCGCCTAACCGGGTCTTTGCTCCGGGATGGCCGCCGTGCGATCAGGCCCGTTTGCCCGGCCTCAGCACGTCCTCGATCCAGTCCCACATGGCGTGGATGCCGATGGTGACGTTATCGATTTGGCAGTGATGATAGCCGCCTTCCTCGCGGGTGAAGATCCGCAGCGCCTTGTTGGCGGACCCGACCGCGTCGAAGCATCGCCGCGCCACCGCCAGCGGGATCTGCTCGTCGCCCTCGCCATGCACCATCAGGAACGGGCACGTGATCTTCTGCGCGATGCCGTCGAGCTGGAAGCTTTTCAGCCGCTCCATCGCCTCCTCGCGCGAGGCGACATCGAACACCCACAGCAGATGCTGCCACGGAACCGACAGTGACGGGTTGCCGCTTTGCGCCAGCCGGTCGAAGCGGCGCTGCCAGATCGCGTGGTAGTCCCACTGCGCGCCCCAGGCGACGCAGCAGGCATAACGCTGCTCGAAGGCGGCGGCGCGCGGGGCGTAGTAGCCGCCGAGGCTCAGCGCCATGACGCCGATTTGCTTGGCATCGACCTCGCCGCGTGCGGCGAGATAGTCAAACGCCGCCGTGCCGTACTTCTCGGTTTCCGCGATGAGCGGCAAATTGCGGAAACGGATCGCCTCGCCATTGCCCGGGCCATCGACGATCAGGCAGGCGACGCCGCGAGCGGCCAAGTCTGGGATGCCCTTGAAGTACTGGATTTCCTTGGTGACGTCGAAGCCGTCGAAATAGATCATCGCCGGGGCTGGAGCCTCGCCGGCGACGGCCGAATCCGCATGCACCAGGATCGCCGGCAGGCTGGTGCCTTCGTAAGGAATCTCGACATGCTCGACCCGCGGCGAGCCGACCAGGCCGGCGGCTTCGCGGAAGCAGTCGACGCCGCGCTTGTAGGCGGCATCGCTCTCCGGCGTCTTGGGCTGGAGAAAGCGCTCGCCGACATGGTAGTAGTTCGCTGCACGACGCAGGTAGGCGGCAGCGCTGCGCGGATGCCCGGTGGCGAGCCGTTTGCGTCCGGCCTCCTCCACCTTGCGCGCCTCGGCTGCCCACGCAGTGAACCAGGCGTTGTCGTCGCCTTCCTTCCCGCGCAACCGCAAGCCGACGCGATGCACCTCGCCGATCTCCGCGCCGCCCCAGGGCGCGCTGTTGATGGCGGTCAGCACGCCATGCGACCAACGGTAATCGTTCGGAAAGTAGCGGTACGACAGATCTTCCGGTTCGGATGTGTCCATTTGTCGCCTCCCATCTCTCGCTCATGTGACTAAAGCGCAGCCGATCATGATGACGCTCCACCGGAAGTAGGCAGCCCAAATCAAAGCTTGATCCAACCGCCATGTTGGCGATGTCGCTCACTGGTGCCAGGGTTATCGCGAGTGGCTGCATGATCCGGACTGCGCGTTGCACCTGGAGCCCCGCTTGCCACACGAATTCTCGATTGGGCCGCGAGAGCCCGTTGCGAGGGGAAGAACACGATGCCAGACAGCCGTGTCGCCGATGACAGAGCACCCGCACTGCTCGGGTTGACCTCCTATCAATGGCGGGTGTTTCTGGTCACTTGGCTCGGCTGGGCGCTGGATTCCACCGATTTCAATCTGTTCGCCTTCGTGCTACGGCCGGCGGTGACGGAGTTGCTGGGCGGCGACGCAACCCCGGCGCAGCTTGGCAGCATCGGCGGTTATCTCGCCATGGCCGGGCTGCTGGGTTGGGCGTTCGGTGGTTTCATTTTCGGCATCGTCGCCGACTATATCGGCCGGCTGCGGACCCTTGCGCTCAGCATCTTGGTATACAGCGTGTTCACGGCCTGCCAGGGCCTCTCTCAGACGCTCTTCGAGCTGGGTCTGTTCCGTTTCCTCGCCGGTATCGGCACGGGGGCGGAGGTGATCGTCGGCATCGCCCTGGTGGCGGAGGCCTTCGCACACACCAACCGTGCGAAGGTGCTGGGCTTCATGATGACCGGCGGCGCGTTCGGGTCGCTGATCGGTGGACAAATCTACAGTGTCGTTGGCCCGTATGGCTGGCGGTACGTATTCTTCGTCGGCATCGTGCCGGCCCTGCTGCTGTTGCTGCTGCGTCGCGGGATGCCGGAGCCGGAGCACTTCAACGCGGTGCGGAACCGTCGCTCGGCGGTGAAGATCATTGGTCCGGCGGCGAGCCAGGCTGACCGCGAGTTCATGAAATTCCCCTTCCGGCAATTGTTTTCCCGGCAACTGCGCTTCAGCACCGGCGTCGGGCTGTTGTTCTGTATCGGCACCCTGCTGTCTATCTGGACTAGCCAGATCTGGTTGCCGACGATCCAGAGCCTGATGCTGCAAAAGCAAGGCATCACCGGGGCCGCCGCGATCCGTCACGTCGGAAACGGCATGACGCTCTGGGGTGTCGGCGGCATTTTCGGCTATGCCACTTTCGGCTTCCTGGCCGATTTCTTGGGGCGCAAGCCGACCATCATCTTCTTCAATATCGGGGCGATCGCCAGCGGGCTGTTCCTGTATCTCGGGCTGCAAACCTACACTTGGTACCCGGTCCTGCTGCCGGTGTTCGGCTACTTCGTGTTCGGCGTGTTCTCCGGTCACGCGGTCTATCTGCCGGAACTCTTCCCGACCCATGTCCGGGCCACCGCCGTGTCGTTCTGCAACGGCTCGGGTCGCATCATCACCAGCTTCGGCCCGTTGGTCGCAGGGCTGCTAGTGGTCCCCTTCGGGACCTTCAACAATGCCGCCGCGTTCATGACGTGCTTTGCCGTCCTCAGCATCATCGCGATGCTCATCGGGCGCGAAACCCGCGACGATGAGCTGCCCCGGTGAGGCACCGCATCGAAGCACCTCCAGAGATGAGAACGCCATGCCGAACGTGACCGAGCCGCCTACCGCCGAAACGCTGGCCGTGCATGGCGTCGATCTGGAAGTCGTGGGGCACGGGAGCGGGCAGCCGATCCTGCTGCTGCACGGGTTCCAGCAGATCGATCCCGCGGCGCCGTTTCTCCACTTGTTGGGGCGGCATGCGCGGGTCATCGCGCCCTCGCATCCCGGCTTCGGCCGATCCCCACGGCCAAAGGATTTCGAGAGCGTTTACGATCTGGTGAATCTCTACGGCGCGGTGCTGGACGCACTGCCGTATCCCAAGGTCACGGTGCTGGGCTTTTCGTTCGGCGGCTGGCTGGCGGCCGAACTCGCCGTGCGATCCTGCCACGACGTCGAGGGGCTCGTGCTGGTCGATGCCGTGGGCATCAAGATCAGCGACCGCGAAACGCCGGACATCCTGGACGTTTTCAATACCCACCCGAACGAGGCGAAGCTGCGCGCCTGGCACGACCCGGGCAATGCGCCCGACTACGACGAAATGACCGACATGCAGCTCATGACGCGGCACCGGAATTGGGAATCGCTCGCGCTCTTTGCATGGCACCCGTACATGCACAATCCTCGGCTGTCCTACTGGCTGCCACGCATCACCGTGCCCACCCAGGTGATATGGGGCGCGAGCGACCGGATCGTCAGCCCGGACTATGGGAAGGCGTTCGCCGACCTGATCCCCGGCGCGCGCTTCGCGGTGATCGAGCGGGCCGGCCATCACCCGGAGATCGAGCAGCCGGAGGCCTTCGTCGATCACGTCGTTCGCTTCCTGAACCGCTGACGCTTCTCTCCCGGAGAACGACACCTCATGGACGCCTGGTGGCAGTGTGAAATTCCTTATCCGTTCGTCGACAAGAAGATCCTCGATCAAGCGGATTCCGTGCGCGCCAGCCTGCCGAACCGGCTTTGTGATCCTCGCGTCGCGGCCAATCTGTTCGAGGAGGTGCTCGACGAATTCCTGCTCTGCGACGATCTCGGGATGAACGTCATCACGATCGAGCACCACGCCGGCATCAATTCCTTGATCTGCGCCAACCCGATGGTCACGGGTATCCTCGCGCGGCAGACGCGCAAGGTGCGGGTACTCAGCCTTGGCACCCTGGTTTCGTTGCGACGCGACCCGGTCCGCGTGGCGGAGGAATACGCCACCGCCGATGTGATTTCCCGCGGGCGTTTTGACATCGGCTTCGTGAAATCGGGCGGGACGGAGATGGCGTCCGCGAATGCCAATCCGGTGAACAACGAGGAGCGCTACTGGGAAGCGATCGACCTCATCAAGAAGGCGCTGACGACGCACGACGGCCCGTTCAGTTGGGAGGGCAAGCATTTCACCCATCGTCACGTGAACATCTGGCCAGGGCCGTATCAGAACCCGCATCCGCGCATGTGGGCGGCGACCGGCGATCCGCGCAGCGCGGCGGAGGTGGGGCGGAGGGGCATGCGCCACGTCCTGGTACTGCGCGGGCCGGAGGGCACCAAGCGGGCCTATGACGCGCACCGCCAGGCGCGCGCCGATGCCGGGCTGCCGAAGGTGACCACCGACAATTTCGCCTATGCCGCGTTGGTCTATGTCGGCGATACCGATGAGGAGGGGATCGCGGTCGGCAGCAAGCTGCTGTGGTTTCTCAACACCAGCCTGAAGTCGGCGCCGCAATACAACAAGTTCCTCCCCGGCGCGGCGCCGCCGGTGGCCGCCCCCGGCCTGTACCGCACCCGGCCCCAGGCGGATGCCGGGTTGGCCCTGCACGATGCCGAAAAGGGTGTCGCCCCCGCCAGCGCGAACGCCGCGAAGCTGATGTCCATCACCGCGGCGGATGCGATGGCGCAGGGCATCCTCTTCGCCGGCGGCCCCGACAGCGTCTATCGTCAGATCATGGAGTTCTACGACAGGGTCGGCGGCTTCGGGCACCTCTCGCTCATCGGGCGGTCCGGCTTCATGACCCACGAGGAATTGAAGACGGGCATCCGCTTGTTCACGCAGGAGGTCTTGCCGCGCCTGCGTGCCATCGAACCGGTGGAGGTGGGATGAGTCAGCGCTCTATGCCCGCCATGCGCTCCAGCACCGCGCAGACGGCCGCGGTATCGTGGCTCGCGTGGCCGGTCGCCATGGCGCTGGCGTAGACGGGGATGGTGGCGGAGAGCAGCGGGGTCGGGACGCCGAGGGCGGTCGCGAAACTTCCGATGATCGCCATGTCCTTCTGCCAGACGGAGACCTTCATCGTGGCATCGTCGTAGCGCTGGTCGGCCATCATCGGGGCGCGCAACTCGAACACGCGCGACGTGCCGGCACCCGCGATGACGAGGTCCACGACCTGGTGCGGGTCGAGGCCCGACTTGATGCCGAGTACCAGAGCCTCGGCGGAGGCGACGTTGTTGATGGCGACGAGCAGGTTCGCCACGTACTTCATCTTGCTGCCGTTGCCGTAGGCGCCGAGGTCATGCACGGCGCGGCTGAAGGCGGCGAAGAACGGCCGGAGGGCCTCGATCGCCGCGGTGTCGCCGCTCGCGTAGATCACCAGAATCTCTCGTCTTGGCCTGCGCCCCGGTGCCGCTGATCGGGCAATCGAGCGCGGTGTGCCCGGCTGCGCTCACGGCGTCGGCGAAGCGTTGCTTGTCCTCGAGCGCCATCGTGCTGACCTCGACGATCGTGCGCGGGGGGACGCCGGACGCGGCGATGGCGGCGGCAGTCGCGTGCAGCGACGCCGAAGACGGCAGGCTGGTCATGATGATCGGCGCCGCATACGCGAGGCTGGAAACGTCGGGGTGCATCCGGACGCCGTCGCGTGTCCTGCTGGCGGCGGCCGCCGGGTCGGGGTCGTACCCGTGAACCTTCCACCCTGCCGCCAGCAAGCTGCGGGCCATGGCACCCCCCATGATGCCGAGCCCGATCTGCCCGACCGTGCTTTCCATGCGCATCCTCCTGATGATACCGCGCGGCGATCCACATTGGTGCGCTCAGTCGGCGACGAACGCCTCGTAGAGCTCGGCCATGTCCTCGACCGCGGCGGCATACAGCCGTTCGCCGTGCTCGGGCGACGACAGCGACGGATCGGACCCGATGCGCCCGTCCGGGAACCGCCGGCGGTAATCCGCGCTGTCGTAAAAGCCGCTGCTCTTCGGCGCCACTTTCGGCGACATCTGTGCGTGCTTGATCGCCTGCGGGACATAGAACTGCGACAGCGACACCTCGGCGGCGGTGGCGTGGCTGCCATTGGCATCGCCATACAGCTCGTCGGCAAGCGTCCGGCAGCGCCGTCCGCTCGACCAGAACGTCATCTTGCAGCGTACCGGTGAGGTCTCGCCGCGCAGCGACACGGCCGCATAGATCTCGTCGAATGCCGCCGTCACGGTGGCGACGTTGCCGCCGTGGCCGTTGATGAACAGGAAGCGCTCGAAGCCGTGGCGCAGCAGCGATTGCACGACGTCGCCCACCACCGCGATCAGCGTGGCGGGGCGTAGCGTGATCGAGCCGGTGAAGCCCAGATGGTGTTGCGACATGCCGATGGCGAGCGTCGGCGCGACCAGGCAGCCGATCCTGTCGCCGACCCCCCTGGCGACGAACTCCGCGTCCAGGTGGTCGGTGCCGATCAGCCCGTTCGGCCCGTGCTGCTCGGTCGAGCCGATCGGGACGATGATGCCGCGGGAGTCGCGGAGATACTCCTCCACCTCCTGCCAGGTCGAAAGCGCGAGCTGCATGTCATTTCCCCAGCGAGAGAGGCCGTCCCAGACTGGCCGGCGAGAAAGTTCAGGCCAACGGGCGCCCGCGACCTTGCCCGCGCCATTCTCGCGGGACAAGGGGGGCTCAGGCGGCGGGCGTGGCGGCTCGGCGGCGCAGGCCGGAGATCGAGAACAACACGACCAGACCTACTGTCAGCAATAGAAAGCCGAGGCTGATCGGGCGGGATAGGAAGATCGACGGGTCCCCCCCGGCAATGACCAGCGATCGCCGGAAATTCTCCTCCAGCACCGGCCCCAGGACGAGGCCCAGGATCAACGGCGCGGGCGAGCACTCGAACTTCTTGAACAGCACGCCCACCAGTCCGAAACCCCCCGCCAGCATCACCTCGAACGGCGCGGCAGGATCGTCTCCTGGTAGTTCACTCCCATGCGGCTGGCGTAGATGATCGGGGTGATCGCGTTGGTGCTGACATTGCCGACCATCAGCGTGTAGCCGTCCGGCTTGGAGCGGGCCACGTCCTGGATCGCCAGAATGCCGAACGCGCCGGGCTTGTTCTCGACCAGCACCGTCTGGCCCAGGTCCTTGTGCATCTCCTCGGCGAGGACCCGGGCGACGATGTCCGTGGCCCCGCCCGGCGCATACGGCACGACGAGGGTGATGGTGTGCGTGGGATAGGCCGCCCGCCCGCTGGCGGCAGAGGCGAGCACCGCGATGCATGTCGCGGCCAGCAACCGGAGCAGTCTCATCCTCGTCCTCCCGACGCGCGGCTGAATCTCCACCCCTGCCGATGAGTCAACGCTGACAACGGCGGCGACCAACGGCGGGGATCGGGCCGATCTGGGCGGCGCCCACGCTGATCGTGCGGATCACTGGACCCTCTCCCAAATCAAGACAGGACTGACCGAGACGGTCACTTCATGCCGCGCCCCGCCCTCGGTCAACTGGCTGGTGTAGTGCACCGTCATCGCACGCGGGCCGTCCAGGTCGGCTTCGCAGACGAAGCGAAACGCGAGGGGACCGCCGGCGAGCACGTGGATGCCCGCCAGGCGCTCTCCCTGTGGGATGTGTGGGGCGACCTGGGCGAGCGTGCGTGGGTCGCGGCAATCGGGCGGGACGACGTAGCGGCGCAGGTGGACGACGATGCCGGCGAGCCCGCCCGCGAGCACCAGAACGGTGACCCCCGCCAGCGCCGCCCGCCGGCGCATCGCACCTCAGCGCGTCTGGCGCGGCACGAACCGGCCGGTGCCCGGCGTGGCGAGCACCGTCGCGCCGTCCCAGATCAATCGCCCGCGCAGCACGGTCGCGCAAACGCGGGCACGCATCCGGCGCCCGTGGTAGGGCGACCAGCGAAGCTCGGGCCGGTCAACGATCGTCGCCTCATCGAACGTGACATCCCCACGCTCCAGCACGGCGAGGTCGCAGTCCGATCCGACCCGGATGGCACCCTTCTTGGGGAACAGCCCGTGAAGCCGCGCGGTTCGCTCGGCGCAGAAGCGCGCCATCAGGACGGGCGAGAGGCCGCGCTCGTCGAGCAGGGTGAACATCAACGGGGCGAGGCTCTGCATCCCCGTCAGCCCGGCGCCGCAGGCGAAGATATCGGGATCGCGCTTGTTCTCCGCCGGCCAGGGGGCGTGATCGGTCGAGACATAGGCGATCTGGTCGGACAGCAGCGCGTCCCACATCCGCGGGATCTCGGCCGCGGCGCGGAATGGCGGGTTGCACTTGCCGCGCCCGCCGAGGCGGACGATGTCCTCCTCGGTCATGCACAGATAATGGATGCACGCCTCGCCGGTCGCGTCGAACCCGTCGCGCCCGCCCGCGCGGCGAAACTCCGCGGCGATCTCGAAGCCGCGCGCCAGCGAGGAATGCGCGATATGGACATGCGCCCCGGCCTCGCGGCCCATCTCAAAAATCGCGAGGTCGGCCATGGTCTCGACCACCGGCGGGCGGGTCCGGCAATGCCAGATCGCCTCGGTTCGGCCGGCACCGCGTGCCTCCTCGGTCAGCCGCTCGACGATCTCCTGATCCTCGTTGTGGATCGCGACCGGCAGGCCGGTGCGCCCGATCGCCCGGAAGGCCGCGAGCATCGTCGGGTTGTCGATGCGCGGAAAGCGGACCGCGTCGTACTCGTAGGTGGAGAGCTTGAACGCCGAGATGCCGGCCGCCGCGAGCTCGGGGATGGCGTCCACGCCGCCAGTCTTGGTGATGGTGCCGTAAAGCGCCATGTCCACATGCGCGGTGCGTTCCACCCAGCCCAGCTTGTCGGCGAGCTTGCCAGCATCGGTCACCGGAAGCGGCACGTCATAGGGCATGTCGCAGCAGGTTGTGATCCCGCCGGCCGCGGCGCTGCGCGTGGACCCCTCGATCCCGGCCCAGCCGATCGCCGAGGAGGTGTGCATGTGCCCGTCCACCAAGCCCGGCAGCAACAGCTTGCCGGTGAAATCGACAAGCTCCGTCGCCGGTGGCGGGGCGCCCTGGCCGATGGCGGCGATGGTCTCCCCACGCGCGGCGACGAAACCTTGTCGCAGGATGGTGTCGCCGGCGACCACCTCGCCCACGAACACCCGGTCGAATGGCTGAGACACTTATATATGCATCCCCGGTGCGCGGTGGCGGGGGCCTGCTTGCCGCCACAGGCGAGCGATCTTACGAAGGCCGGACCACAGCGTCCACCGTTCGAGGCTCCGCATGAAGCTGCATGAGGTCAGGGTTCATCCATCCAAGGCGGATCTTCCGCGCGAGGACCAGCTCGCCTGGAAGATCGCCGCCGTCGCGGCCGACCGGGTGGCGCCGGTCGAGCGGGACGTGACGGCCATGGTCGTCAATCGCATGATCGACAACGCCGCGGTCGCGATCGCCGCGATTAATCGCCGCCCGGTGGTCTCGGCGCGGGACGCCGCGCTGGGCCATTCGCTGCGCGACGGCGCGACCGTGTTCGGCGTGGCGGGGCGCGTGCGGGTCAGCCCCGAGTGGGCGGCCTGGGCGAACGGGACGGCAGTGCGCGAACTGGACATGCACGACACATTCCTCGCTGCCGACTACTCGCACCCGGGCGACAACATCCCGCCGATCCTGGCGGTGGCGCAGGTGATGGAGCGATCCGGGCGCGACCTGGTCCGCGGCATTGCCACCGGCTACGAGATCCAGATCGACCTGGTGCGCGCGATCTGCCTGCACGCGCACAAGATCGACCACATCGCGCATCTGTGCCCCGCCCAGGCCGCCGGGATCGGCACGCTGCTGCGCCTGCCCACCGAGACGATCTATCAGGCGGTGCAGCAGGCGGTGCATGTCAGCTTCACCACGCGCCAGTCCCGCAAGGGCGAGATCAGCTCGTGGAAGGCGTACGCGCCCGCGCACGCCGGCAAGCTCGCGATCGAGGCGGTGGACCGCGCAATGCGGGGGGAGGGGGCGCCGAGCCCGATCTATGAGGGCGAGGATAGCGTGATCGCCTGGATGCTGGACGGCAAGGATGCCGCCTATCAGGTGCCATTGCCGGATCCCGGGGAGGCGAAGCGTGCCATCCTCGACAGCTACACCAAGGAGCACAGCGCCGAGTACCAGTCGCAGGCGCTGATCGACCTGGCGTTCCGGATGCGCGAGCGGATCCCCGACCCGGAGCAGGTCGAGCGCATTGTGATCCATACCAGCCATCACACGCATGACGTGATCGGGACGGGCGCGAACGACCCGCAGAAGATGGACCCGAAAGCCAGCCGCGAGACGCTGGACCACTCGATCATGTACATCTTCGCGGTCGCCTTGCAGGACGGGCGCTGGGACCATGTGGAGAGCTATACGCCGCGCCGGGCCAGTCGGGCCGACACCGTGCGGCTGTGGCACAAGATCGAGACGCGCGAGGACCCGGACTGGACGCGCCGCTATCATGCGACCGATCCCAACGAGTTGGCGTTCGGGGGGCGGGTGGAAGTGTTCCTCCAGGACGGCACAAAAATTGAGGACGAGTTGGGCGTCGCCAACGCGCACCCAAACGGGGCGAGACCGTTCGAACGCGAGGACTACATCCGCAAGTTCCAGGAGCTGACGGACGGGGTTATCTCGACGCGCGAGGCGAACCGGTTCCTCGATGTGGTGCAGGATCTGCCGCGCCTGGCGGCAGGCGAACTGGGCGCGCTGAATGTCGCGCTCCCGGCCGGGCGACTGGTCGAGGGCAAGCCGGGGATTTTTTGAGCCATCCCCACCGTCATGGCCGGGCTTGGCCCGGCCCACCCACGTCTTGCACCTCGCCCGCAAAGTCGTGGGTGCCTGGGCCAAGCCCGGGCATGACCGGGAGTTTGTAGGGTGCGTTGCCGGCGATGCTGGTTCAACAGGAGAAGGACGACATGAGCGACACCCAGACGACCTCTCAACCGTCAACCCAAACAGGGGGCGCCAACCGGCCGAAGAAGTCCGTCGCGCTGTCGGGGGTGCCGGCGGGCAACACGGCGCTCAGCACCGTCGGGCGCACCGGCAACGACCTGCACTATCGGGGCTACGACATCCTCGACATCGCCGAGGCCGCCGAGTTCGAGGAGATCGCCTACCTGCTGGTGCATGGCACCCTGCCCAACGCGGCGGAGTTGCGCGCCTACAAGGACAAGCTTCGCGCGCTGCGCGGGCTGCCTGCGGCGGTGAAGGAGGCCCTGGAGGCGCTGCCAGCGGCCTCGCACCCGATGGACGTGATGCGCACCGGCGTCTCCGCGCTGGGCTGTGCGCTGCCGGAGAAGGACGACCACAACCATCCCGGGGCGCGCGACATCGCCGACCGGCTGATGGCCTCGCTGGGCTCGATGCTGCTCTATTGGTACCACTACGCGGCCAACGGCCGGGTGATCGACGTCGAGACCGACGACGATTCCATCGGCGGGCACTTCCTGCACCTGCTGCACGGGCGCGCGCCGTCGGAGGCGTGGGTGCGGGCGATGCACACTTCGCTCAATCTCTATGCCGAGCACGAGTTCAATGCCTCGACGTTCGCCTGCCGCGTGGTGGCGGGAACCGGGTCGGACATATACTCGGCGATCTGCGCCGGCATTTGCGCCCTGCGCGGCCCCAAGCACGGCGGCGCCAACGAGGTCTCCTTCGAGACCCAGAAGCGGTACGACACGCCTGACGAGGCCGAGGCGGACACCCGTCGGCGAGTGGCCGCGAAGGAGGTGATCATCGGCTTCGGTCATCCCGTCTATACCGTCTCCGATCCCCGCAACCGGATCATCAAGGAGGTGGCTCGGCGGCTGTCGCAGGATGCCGGGTCGATGAAGATGTTCGACATCGCCGACCGCATCGAGGCGGTGATGGCCGACGCCAAGGGCATGTTCGCCAACCTCGATTGGTTCAGCGCCGTCAGTTACCACACGATGGGCGTGCCGACGGCAATGTTCACCCCACTGTTCGTGATCTCGCGGACCGCCGGCTGGAGCGCGCATGTCATCGAGCAGCGCATCGACGGCAAGATCATCCGCCCCACGGCGAATTACGTCGGTCCTGAGGACATGCGCTTCGTGCCGCTGAGGGACCGCCGCTAGCTCACCCACGTCTGCGAGGCGCACTTCGACCGCCGCGGTGGAGGCACCGCGGCGGTCTTTGTGTGCGCGCGCCGCGTAGCCGGATCACAAGCGACGGAAATTCGCTCGGAACTGGGAAGAAAAGGATGCTTTTTGTTTGACACGCAACCTGTGGAAGCGGGATAGCGGAGTCACGCATGTACGCGCGCGATTCGTGCTTGACGGTTCGGTTTGCGCGACCTGCGACAACGGAAGGACGGTCTATTGACCGCAGCGTCGCTCCACCGACCCGAACCGACCACGCGCAGCACGATCGCGCGTCCAGTCGGCACGCTCGCCGGGGCGATTCACATGCCACGTCCAGCAGGAGTTCTCTGAGGTGAGCACAGAAGACGGCAGCACTGACAAGCCGCGCGCGCAGCCGATGGCGATGCGAGCGGGTACCCGCAAGACCACGGGCCGCAAGACCACCGCCCGCAAGACCGCCGGGCGAAAGGCCACCGCGAAGAAGACGGCCGGGCGGACGGCGGCGAAGAAGACCGCCACCCGCAAGACCGCGACTCGCAAGACCGCCGCGAGGAAGACGGCGGGGCGAAAGACGCCGGCCCGTAAGACGGCCGCGAAGAAGGCGGCGGGAAGGAAGGTCGCGACGCGCAGGACAGCTACCCGCAAAACGGCTACACGCAAGGCCCCCGGGCGCAAGGCCGCGACCAGCACACGCAAGGTCGCGGCCCGCAAGACCGGCGCACGCAAGGCCGCGGCGGCCAAGACCGCCGGCCGCAAGACGTCCGCCCCGCGCCGCCGAAAGGCGGCCGCCACGCCGATGCCGGAGAGCGAGATGCACAACGGCAACGGCATGACGGAGACCCACGACGGCGAGGAGAACTGAGGGGCTTCCGCCTAGGCTTCGCCTGCCGCCGGCATGCGCGGGTTCGGCCCGCGCGTGCCGGCGCACGTCATCTCAGCCGAACTTCGCCAGCAGGTCGTCGACCTGTTGCGGCGTGAGGTGGCGCGCAGCCGCGCCGCGCAGCAGCAGCGCCAGCTTGGCTGCCTCTTCCAGCTCCTCGGCCGCGTAAGCCGCCGCCTCCAGCGTCTCGCCGCACACCACCGGACCGTGGTTGGCGAGCAGGACGGCGCGTGCGTCCCGGGCGGCGGTGTGAATCGCGGGCTCCATCGCAGGGTCGCCCGGACGGTAGTACGGAACCACCGGCAGCCGCCGCCCGATTCGCATCACGAAATACGGTGTCAGCGGCGGGATTGCCGTCTCGGCATCGGGCAGGCACGCCACGGCCGTCGCCATCGTGGAGTGCAGATGCACCACCGCTCCGGCATCCGGTCGGGCGGTATAGAATGCCCGGTGCATGAACACCTCCTTCGACGGTGCATCGCCGCCAACGTGGCGGAACGCTGCATCGAGGCGCGCCAATCGGGCCGGATCGAGCCGGCCGAGGCAGGAGTTGGTGGGCGTGATGAGATAGCCGTCGGGCAGGCGCACGCTGATGTTGCCTGCCGAACCCACCGAGAAACCGCGGACAAATAGGCTGCCGGCGAGTTCGACCATTTGCCGGCGCTGTTCGTTTTCGATCATCGCACCCCCCGATCCAGCGTCGCGACCGCCTTCAGGAAGAAATCCCGTGCTCCGAAATTGCCCGACTTCAGCGCCAGTAGGAGCGGCCCGGCGCTGCCCTCGGCATAGGTCCACGGCACCCCGACGTCGATCTCGGCGCCGATGCGCAGCCTGCGCACGCCAAGACGCGCGACGATCGCGCCGGATGTCTCCCCGCCGGCCACGACCAGGCGGCGCACGCCGCGGACCACCAACCCTTCCGCGATCGCGGCGAGCGCCTGCTCGATCAGCGTGCCGGCTTCGTCCCGCCCGAGCCGTGCCTGCAAGGCCGCCACCTTGTCAGGAGGGGCGGAGGCCGCGATGACGACAGGCGCCGCGCCGAGTTTGTCGCCGACCCACGAGAGCGCGCGGGCGCACAGCGCCTGCGCGTCGGGCTCGCTGAGCGGATCAAGCTCCAGGACCGGCACCTGTCCGCGCGCGGCGGCAATCTGGCCGAGCGTGGCGCGCGAGCAGGAGCCGGCGATGACCGCCGACGGGCCGTCCACCGAGGGCAGCGCACCCGGATCGTCGTGTGCGACGAGCAGTCCGGCACGGCGGAAATTCTCCGGCAGGCCCATCGCGATGCCCGACCCGCCGGTGATGAGTGCGTGGCCGTCGGCCGCTTCGCCGATCGCACGCAGATGCTCGTCCTTCACCGCGTCCACGATCGCCCAGCGCCGTCCCTGCTCCTTCAGCGCGGTCATGACGCGACGAATGGCGATCGGGCCTTGTTCGACCGTGGCGAATGGCACCAGTCCAATCGCGCCGTCGCTTTGCCGGCCGAGCACGCGGACCAGGTTCGGGTCGGTCATCGGCGTGAGCGGATGGTGCTCCATCCCGCTCTCGCTCAACAGCGCGGTGCCGACGAACAGATGGCCCTGAAACACGCTGCGGCCGGCCGCCGGGAACGCCGGGCAGGCGAGCGCGAACCCGCAGCCGAGCGCGGCCATGATCGCATCGCCCACCGGGCCGATGTTGCCCTTCTCGGTGCTGTCGAAGGTCGAGCAGTATTTAAAGAAGACCTGCCGGCATCCGGCCGCGCGCAGCCAGGACAGCGCGGCCAGGCTATCATCGACCGCCTGGCGCACGGGCGCGGTGCGCGACTTGAGCGCGACGACGACCGCATCGGCGTCCGGCACGTCGTCGCCGGCGCTCGGTACGCCGATGAGCTGCACCGTGCGCATCCCGTTTCGCACGAGCATGGAGGCGAGGTCGGTCGCCCCGGTGAAGTCGTCGGCGATCGCGCCCAGCAGCATCCTGTCCTCCAATCAACCGGCGAGGGCGTCGGCGAACGCCCGTACCTGCGTCTCCCAGCCCGGCAGTGTTTGGCCCGCCTGCCATGCGGCGTCCGCCATCTCGCCGCGCAGCTCCGCGTAGAAGATCAGCCTGCGCATCGCCTTCGAGAGTTGCTCGTGATCGCCCGGCGGGGCAACGACGCCGGCCTCGGCCGGGACCAGCGCCGCCGCCGCGCCGCCCGAGGTGAGAGCGACGGGAACCCCACGCCGCAGCGCCTCGGCGACGGCGATGCCGTAACCCTCCCAATGGGTGGCAAGCGCGAACAGATCCGCCCCCTGCCACAATGCATCCAAGGTCGTATTCTCCAGCGCGCCCGCGAAGCGCACTTGGGCTGCGATCCCGAGCTGGTCGGCGAGCGCGGCAAGCGAATGCGCGTGCCCGGGATCGCGGGCGGCCGTTCCGACAATCGTCAGGCGCCAGTCGAGATCGAACAGCCGCGCGAGCGCGCGCAGAAGGACGTCGTGGCCCTTGCGCGGGATCAGGGCACCGACGGACAGGATCGCGCAGCCCGGGCCACCCGAGCCGGCGCTGCGCGGCGCGTCGTCCACGCCAGGCACGACGGTGGCGATGCGCGCTGCATCCACGCCGAACTCGGCGACCAGCCGTTCGGCGACGGTTTGGCTGGTGACGATGATCCGTGCGAGGCGCGGCAATAGCCGCAGCGCGGCGTTGCGCAGCCCGGGGCGGTCGTCTTCGGCGGCGCCGTCCGCCAGCGCGGCGGGATGGTGCACGAGCCCGAGCGCGCTGGTGGCTGCGAGTGCGTCGCCCTGACCCACGAAGGCGGGCAAGGCGAGGCCGTCGATCAGCAGCCGCGCGCCACGCGCCCCGGCCTCCAGGGCGTCGCGGGCGGCGGCACGGGCTGGCGCATGGGGCTGCGGATGCGCGCCCGCGATCTCCAGCACGTCTGCCTTGTGGCCGGCTTCGCGCAGGCCGGAGACCATGCGGCGCGCATAGAAGAAGCCGCCGACCGGCGTGTCGAGCGGTGCGGGGACGACGAGGGCGACCTGCATGGGTCAAGTGTGCGCGGCGGCGCGCGTCGCCTCAAGGGCGGCATAGTACGTGGCTGCTCACGATAATCGAGGAATGGTAAGGTGGCCTGAGGAGGCTCGGAGATGTCGGACCCGGCGCGGCAACCATGGACGTTGGAGCAGTTCTTCGCATGGCAGGCTTGCCAGAAGGACCGCTACGAGCTTGTCGGTGGTGTTCCCATCCGCTTGATGGCGGGAGCCCGGAACGTCCACGACGATATCGTGGTGAACTTGCTCTCCGAGCTGCGAGGACAACTGCGCGGCAGCGGCTGCCGCCCATTCACCGGCGAGGGAAGCATCGAGACAATGCCAGGGCAGATACGGCGCCCCGATGTGGGTATCGATTGCGGACGACGGGACCCGGACGGGTTGAAGGCCGCTCTTCCCCGGGCCGTCATCGAGGTTCTTTCCCCCACCACTCGGGATTTCGACACTTTCGAGAAGCTGCCGGAGTATCGGCAGGTCGCGTCCCTCGACTACATCCTGGTCGTGGAGCCCAACGCTCCCGAGATCGTCCTGTGGTCGCGAGGGGCGGATCGAACTTGGGTCCAGGCCGTCATCGACGGACTCGACGGCGCGGTCGAACTGCCGGACCTCGGCGTTACCTTGCCGCTTGCCGAGATCTACGACGGGGTGGAGTTTCCGGCTCGACCACGCCTCGTCAGACGGGACGGGACGCCGGAGGGCTAGTTCGCCCTATCCGCCGGGAAGGAGCAGCCGACATCCTCGCCGTCCGCTGATGCGGTCCCGTTTGCCGCCCGTCACGCGCGCCGCTATCACGGGCCATGACCGATACCGAACTCCTGGAGCTCGCTGCCGGGCTCGCGCTCAAGGCCGGCGAGGTGATCCTGGCCGTGCGCGCGCACGGTTTCGATGTGCAGCGCAAGACTGATGCCTCGCCGGTGACGGTGGCCGACACCGCCGCCGAGGCGATCATCGTCGCTGGGCTTCGTGCGGCGGTGCCAGATATCCCGGTGATCGCCGAGGAGGAGTTCGCTGGCGGGCGGATCACCGCGCCATCGCGCGAGTATTGGCTGGTCGACCCGCTGGACGGCACGCGCGAGTTCGCCGCCGGCCACGACGAGTTTGCGGTGAATATCGGACTGGTGCGTGAAGGCCGCGCGCATCTCGGCGTGGTGGGCGTGCCGGCGTTGCGCGAGCTCTTCGGCGGCATCGTGGGGCAGGGCGCGTGGAAGCGCGACGCGGCGGGACAGCGCGCAGTGCGTGCGCGGATGCCGCCGGCCGAGGGGTTGGTCGTGCTCGCCAGCCGTTACCACGCGAACAACGATCGGCTTAATGCATTCCTGGCCGGGCGCAAGGTCGCGCGGGTGGTCAATTTCGGCTCCAGCGTGAAATTCTGCCGCTTGGCCGAGGGCCTCGCCGATCTCTACCCGCGCTTCGGGCGAACGATGGAATGGGACACAGCGGCCCCGCAGGCGTTGCTGGAAGCAGCGGGAGGCACCGTCCGCACGCTGGATGGCGAGAAGCTGCGGTACGGCAAGGCGGGGTGGGAGAATCCGCACTTCGTCTGCACTGGAGTGACCTGAGAACTGGCCGCCGGGGGTATGGGCAGGCGGATGGAGCGCGGGCTATAGGGTTTGTATGAAGCCTCCCCAAAATAACCGCAGCGGTGCGCGACCGCCCGGCGGTCATGGTCCGCATCGCGGACCGGGTGGACCGCCACGCGGACCGGGCGGCCCACCTCGGCGCGACGGACCGGATAGTCAGCGACGCGATCCGGACCGCCGCCCCCAGGAGGGGCGCGAGCGGGACCGAGAGCGCCTGGGGATCGGCGGCGCGCGTTACGGCCAACCGGGGCGCGACGAGTCGCGCGGCGCGCCTCCTCGCGCCCCGGACGCGCCGCGCGGCACGGTCTGGTTGTACGGTCATCACGCGGTCGCCGCCGCGCTCGGCAATCCGGCCCGCCGGCTCCGGCGCCTGCTGGTGACGGAGGATGCGGCGGCGGCGCTGCCGGAGCGGCTGCGCCAGCCCTGGGCGGTTCCGCCCGAAAAGGTCGAGCGGGCGCGGCTTGATCACCTCCTCGGCCGCGACGTGGTGCATCAGGGCCTGGCGCTGCTCGCCGACCCGCTGGGCACACCGAGCTTACAGCATGCGCTCGAGCGGCCCGGCCCGCTGCTGGTGCTGGACCAGGTGACGGATCCGCGCAACGTCGGGGCGATCCTGCGCTCGGCGGCGGCGTTCGGCGTCGCCGCGGTCATCACGCAGGACCGCAATGCGCCGGAGGAGACGGGCGCGCTCGCCAAGGCCGCCTCGGGCGCGCTGGAGACGGTGCCGGTGCTGCGGGCCGTGAACATCGCCCGCACGCTGGTCGCGTTGAAGGCGGCCAATCTTTGGGTGATCGGGTTGGACGCGGGCAATGTAGCGCCGCTGTCGGGGCCAACGCTTGCCGGGCGGCGGGTCGCCCTCGTCCTGGGGGCTGAAGGGACCGGGCTGCGGCGCTTGACCCGCGAGACGTGCGACGAGGTGGCCGGGCTTGCCACGCCGGGCGCGATGGAGAGCCTTAATGTCGCGGCGGCTGCTGCGGTGGCGCTGTATGAACTGACGAGGCAGGCATGACGGGCTCCGATGCGGATGGGTTCGACGCCGAGCGAACGGCCGAGGCTCTGCTGGCGCTGCGCGAAGGGCATCGGCGGATCGAGCGTCTGGACGCGGCAATAGGACCGCGCACCGAGGCGGAAGGTGCCGCGGCCCAGCGTGCGCTTGCTCGGCGGCTTGGCGCCGATCCGCCCGCCGGCTTCAAGATCGGCGCGACCGCGCGACGGATGCAGGACTACCTTGGCCTTTCGGGGCCGGCCGCGGGATTCATGGTCGGGGTACATCCGAGTGAGGTCGCGCTGCGTTATGCTGGTTTCACCCATCCGGGCGTTGAGTGCGAACTCGCGGTCCGTCTCGCCCGCGATCTGCCGGCGCGAGATTGCACGCCGGAGCAGGCGTCGGCAGCGGTTGGCGTGCTGATGGCGGGAATCGAGGTGGTGGAGAACCGCTATGGCGACCTCGGCGCGCTTGGAGTGCCCGCGCTGATTGCCGACCAGGTGTTTCATGCCGCCGCCGTGCTCGCCGACGGGGTTTCAGACTGGCGCGGGCTGGATATGGAGCGCCTGGCCGGGCGCATCACGGTTGACAGGGAGACGCGCGGCGAGGGCCTGGCGCGCGACCTGCTGGGCCATCCGATGAACTGCCTCGCCTGGCTCGCCGGTTCCGAGGTCGCGGCCGTGTTCGGCGGCCTGCGGGCTGGACAGGTCGTCATGCTGGGTAGCGTGACGCCGCCGATCTGGCTGGACGGGCCGGGCGAGGTGATCGTGGCGTTTCCGCCATTGCCGGAAGTTCGATTGCGGCTGCTGTAAGGGGCTGTTAACGGACCCGTGACATAACAGAGGGTGACCGCAGGCCCATCCAGGCGCCAGGACGGCGGTAGCGTCGCGGGGAGCCGCCTATGCTGGTCGAGTGGAATTCTGATGACCGACGAGCTGCAGCTCGCACTCTCGCGCGAGGCGCTGCGCCGGGCATCCACGATCATCGCCGAACAGGCTGATCTGCTCGCCCGGGAATTGGACGCCGGGCGGCTTGAGGATCGGGGCGGGGGAGACGCGCTGCGGCTGTTCGCCGCCATCGTCCGGCTGAACGGCGACGTGCCGGAATGGGTCGCGGCCGGCCGGGCTTGAGCACACTGCGTCAATTGCTTGCCCACTGAGCGAAAGAACGGCCCGTAGCGAACGTTCGGCGGCGCCTCACGATGCCGGGGCTGAAGCCACGCGCGAGCTTGAGAGCCCGCGCTTCTCCAGCAGCACGGTCAGCGCGTTCACATCCTCGACCGTTTCGAGATTGTTGAGCGCGTCAAACAGCGGTTCCACCTGCCCGATGGGCAGCACGCGCGTGGCGCAGTCCTTGAACTTCATCCACAGCTCGTCCGCGTTCATCGGATTGCCGCCGGGCCCGTGCCGGCGATAGTCGTCGAGGCGTGCCGTTAGGCGCCGGCCATCCCGGGTCGTAATCACCACCTCCGTGCCGAACTGGTTCGCCATGTCGTCCGGCATGTCCGGGTGGGGATGTGCCTCGATCAGCGGCAGCAGACGGCGCACCGCCGGATCGAGATAGGCATCGCCCTCGAAGTGCTCCAGGCGGACGGCGCCATCCGCCAGCGCGCGGGCGACCACGTACTGGAGGCTGAACTTGGCCGCGAGCCCGGTCCGCGGATCGGGATTGTTGGTGTGCGGCAGCCGCCGCCGGTGCGGCATGACCTCGATCTTCGCCGCCATGTCGGGCGTGAGGCGGTGGCGGCGCCGCAGGTCGAGCGTCATGTCGATCGAGGGATGCGTGCTGCCGCAGCACGGATAGGGTTTCAGCCCGGGCTCGCTGCCGAGCACCTCGAACGGCGCGCCCCAGTCCCGCAGCATCGGCTCGGTATCGTATGTGCCGGCCCCGTTGAAGACATTCAGGAAACCCTGCCCGGCATCGAGCGCGCGGGGGCTCGCGGTGAATCCCTTCTGCACCATCAGGGCGGCAAGCAGGCCATTGCGGGCGCAATGGCCGACATGCATTGACTTGGTCATCGTGCCGAAATTCGCCTTGATGCCGGAGGCGAAGGAGGCGGCCAGGCCGAGCGCCACGGCGGTCTGCTGCACGTTCAGGCCCAGCAGCCGGGCGGCACCGGCGGTGGCGCCGAAGATGCCCAGCGTGGAGGTGGGATGCCAGCCCTTGTCGTAATGATGGTGGTGCACGCCGCGGGCGATGCGGCATTCCGCCTCGAACCCCACGACATAGGCCAGCAACAGGTCACACCCGCTGCGCCCGAGCGCCTCCCCCAGCGCCACCAGGGGCGCCACCAGCGGCACGGAAGGGTGCCCGCCGAGAGCCACGCAGACATCGTCGTAGTCCAGCACATGGGAGGCCACGCCGTTGATCAGCGCCGCGTCCAACGCACTGGTGCGCTGGTCGGTGCCGAAGATCAGGCTGGGTCCCTTCGCGTCGGCGACGCCGTCCACCTTGAGCAGCACGCGCGGAGCGTCTTCGATCGCACCGGCGAGGGTCACACCGACCGTGTCCAGGATGGCGGTCTTCGCCCAGCCCACGGCCGCGTCCGGCAGGTCCGCGTAGTGGAAGTGGTGGATGCGTTCGGCGATGTCTTCGGCAATGGTCATGCTGATGCTCCGTTCCGTTGTAGCCAGGCTGCTCGCGACCGGATCCCCGGGTGGCAAGTCAGCCGTTCGGCCTCACCCGCACCCAGTCGCCCTCGCCTGCCAGTTGCGCGCCGAAGGTCGCACTTGCCGCGGCGATCTCCGCCAAGGTCGCACGTTCATCGTCCAATCGGCACGGGACCGTCTCGTTCGCCGCATTGTGGCGCACGAAGCGGAAGCTCGCGCCTGCGATGCCGCTGCCATTTAGTGCGATCCGCGCCATCATCCCCACCCAGTCGCCGTGCGCGCGCCCGCCGTGACCGGTGTGGAAGGAGAAGCTGCCGAGGCCGTAGAAGATCGGCTTGCCGCGATACACCTCCACCGGCAGCGCAAAGTGAGGTCCGTGCCCGATTACGAGATCGGCGCCGGCGTCGATCGCGGCATGCGCGATCTCGGTCATGTATTCGAGCGGCTCCTTGCCGAGGCCCCAGTGGCAGGACGCGACCACGACATCGGCGGACACGCGCAGTCCTGCGATATCCTGGGAAAAAGTGCGGAGAGCGTCGCGATCGGCCCAGGTAAGCACGATCGGCGGCAGTCCGGGTCGGTTGAGCGGCGGAATGCCCGGGCGCGTCTTGTGCATCGGCACCTGCCACGCGGTATGCGCGGGCAGCACCGCGATGCCGGGCACGTCCGGACCAGCCGCGTGATCGGTGGGCCAATAGACCGAACTGCGCTGGACGAAGCCGAAACGTCGCCCGCCGCGTTCCACGACTGCCGGCGCGCGAGCCGCGGCGAGGTTCGCCCCTGCTCCGGTATGGGCGATGCCGAGCGTATCGAGGCGCGCGATCGAGGCAAGGATCGCGGCCTCGCCGTAGTTGACGTTATTCGCAACGCCGACGGCGGCGAAGCCGGCATTCACCAACGCCTCCCCGGCCGGTCCCGGCGCGGCGTGGAAGCCCTCCCTATGGAACGAGTGCCCGCCCGGCGGAACGTACAAGCAGCATTCGAGATTGCCGAAGATCAGCGTGGCGGCGGCGAAATCCGCGCGCAGCCGGGCGAACGGCGCGGCGGGATCGGTGACGTTCAGCAGATTGACGTCGCCGGTCAGGATCAGAGTCGTTGACATCGTTGTTTCCGTGCCGAACCCCCTGAATTTGACACCGGGAGATAGTCCGGTTCTCTTTGCCGGTAGAAATAGCAGCCGACGCTAGAAGTCGGCGGCCGGCGGGGCAAGCGCTGACGCGGGAGATGGAACGGCGTCCGCATCACCATCGCCGGCACCACCGAACCGGCCGGGAGCCTTGCGGACCGACATGAACGATGAACTGATCGCAGCCCGGATAGATCGGCTGCCGCGCTCGGCGCTGCACCGGCGCCTGCTCCTGCTCGTGGCGTTTCCGCTGTTCTTCGACAGCGTCGATATCTTTACCCTGCCGTCGGCCGCGCCGGGGCTGATCCGCGCCTGGGGAATCGGCATTCATGAGGTGGCGTTGCTGATCTCGACGAGCTTTCTCGGGATGTTCATCGGCGCCCTGTTCGGTGGCGCATTGTCGGACGCGATCGGCCGGCGGCGGGCGCTGATCGCCTTCGTGACCTTCGCCTCGGTCACGTCGGTGTTGACCGCCGTCGCGCCGGACCTGCGCTGGCTGGTAGTCGGGCGGCTGCTCACCGGGATAGGGCTGGCCGCCGGGATCGTGACAACCCTGACCTACATCGCTGAGATGTTTCCCGCATCCAGCCGCGGTAGCTGGCAGGGCTGGGCGATGGTGGTGGCACTGTGCGCCATTCCGATCACCAATTGGATCGCGCTGATCGCTGTTCCGGCGGGGCCTGAGGGCTGGCGCTGGGTCTTCGGCTGGGGAGCGGTCGGGGTCGCGTTCCTCGCGCTATCGCCTGGCCTGCTCGAATCGCCGCGCTGGTTGGCGCGCCAGGGGAGGCTGGCTGAAGCCGAAATCGGCCTGGCGCGAATGGAAGCGGCGGTAGAACGCGAGCACGGCGCGCTGCCGCCGCCGCACCCGCAGGCCGTGGCCAATGCCCCCCGCGCGCCGTGGTCGGCGATGTTCGGCCCCGAGTATCGCCGCCGTACTGCGGTGCTGGCGGCCATTTGGGTGTTGCAGACGCTCGGCTTCTACGGCTTCGAGGCGTGGGTGCCGACCCTTCTGGTGAAGCATGGCATCACCCTGGTGCACAGCCTGACCTATGTGACGCTCGGCAATCTCGGCGCCCCGTTGGGCGCGCTGCTTGCCGCGCAGATCTCCGATCGGTTCGAACGCAAGCATACGGTGGCGGCGGCGGCATTCGCTATCGCCCTGTGCGGGCTGCTGTACGGATTGAGCTTCGTCCCGGCGTTGATTGTCGTGTTCGGCTTCCTGGTGGGGCTGCTGATCCAGACCTTCGCCAGCCTGCTTTACGCCTATACCCCGGAGCAATTCCCGACGGACATGCGCAACGGCGCCACTGGCTTCACCTATAGCCTGGGGCGCATCGCCAATGTGGCGAACGCCTTCATCGTTGCTTCGGTGTTCACCAACTTCGGCTATTTGGCGGTGTTCGTCTATATAGCGGCGGCCTGGTTGGCCACGGGGGCCCTGGTGCTGGCGTTCGGACCGCGCACGACCGGGCGGCGCCTCGAAATTGTCAGCCCAGCGGCGGCGGCCGTCGTGGTCTCGCGCGGCGGCCCGATCCGGGCCGGGCGGTGACGTCGGCTGATCCCGCCTCGGGCTCGGCGGCATCCTGCTGATCAGGTTTTCGCCCGCGGCGATCCGTCGCGACGATTTGCTGCAGGCGCGAAGGTTGCCAGCGCACCAGGGCGGCCATAATTTCGTCGCGAGTGCGGCCGGCGACCTGAGGCCGCTGAATTCTTACCCCCGGGGGACAGCATGAGCGGCTCTGCCAAGCGATCGGTCACCATCACGCTCGATGGGTCCAACAAGTCTTCCACCCTCCCGCTGATCGAGGGCAGCATCGGCCCGCCCGTGGCCGACATCCGAAAGCTCTACGGAGATCTCGGGATCTTCACCTTTGACCCCGGCTACGGTGCGACCGCGTCCTGCGAGAGCCGGATCACCTACATAGACGGCGACAACGGCGTGCTGCTGTATCGCGGCTATCCGATCGAGCAGCTTGCGGAGCACTCGCACTTCCTGGAGGTCGCCTACCTCCTCATGTATGGGGATCTGCCGAACGCCGAACAGCTCAAGACATTCAGCTTTGGCGTCCTGCACCACACGATGCTGCACGAGCAGATCCGGCAGTTTTACAACGGGTTCCGCCGCGATGCGCACCCGATGGCAGTGATGTGCGGCGTGGTCGGGGCGCTGTCGGCCTTCTATCACGACAGCCTCGACATCTACGACCCGGAGCATCGGCGAATCAGCGCCTTCCGGCTGATCGCCAAGATGCCGACGATCGCCGCCTGGGCGCACAAATACAATATCGGCCAGCCCTTCATGTATCCGCACAACGATCGCGGCTACGCAGAAAACTTTCTCTATATGTTCAACGCAGTGCCGGCCGAAAGCTACATCGTCAGCCCAACCATGGCGAAGGCGATGGATCTGATCATGATCCTGCACGCCGATCATGAGCAGAACGCCTCGACCAGCACGGTTCGCCTGGCCGGTTCGACGGGGGCGAACCCATTCGCCTGCATCGCGGCCGGCATCGCGAGCCTGTGGGGCCCCGCCCACGGTGGCGCCAACGAAGCGGTGCTGAAGATGCTGGCGGAGATCGGCCATAAGCGGAACATCCCCGAGTTCCTGCGGGGGGTGAAGGACCGCCAGGGCCATACCAAGCTGATGGGCTTCGGCCATCGCGTGTACAAGAACTACGACCCGCGGGCGACGATCATCCGCAAGGCCTGCCACGACGTCCTGGCGGAGCTTGGCATGAACGACCCGCTCCTCGAACTGGCGATGGAACTCGAGCACATCGCCCTGAACGATCCGTATTTCGTGGACCGCAAGCTTTACCCGAACGTGGATTTTTACTCGGGGATCATCCTGAAGGCGATGGGCTTTCCGACCAGCATGTTCACCGCGCTGTTCGCGGTCTCGCGCACGGTGGGCTGGATCAGTCAGTGGCAGGAGATGATGGAGGATCCCGAGCAGCGCATCGGCCGCCCGCGGCAGATCTACACCGGTGCGACGGAGCGCGACTACGTGGCGATCGAGCGCCGCGCCTGACGCGGCGGGCCTCGATGTGTAAAGCGGGGCTGAGGCCGCATGCCTCGGCCCCACACTGAAGCAGAGGCGGCCGTTGTCAACCCGGCGCGGCGCAGTCACATGCAACTGACGTTGGAATTCCTGGGCTGCGAGGTATTTCGCTGTCCGAAACGCAACGGATGAGCCGAGCCGGAAGTTGCATGATGCACAGCGGGTTGATAATCCAGGTTAAATGAACGACGCAAGCGACTCAGAAGATTTGCGCGTGGCTCGACTTCCCCAGTCCCGGCGATTCTGTGTCAATCGGCCTGATGTCAGAACGAATTGGGAATCCCCTCACTTGCTGTGCCGGCCTCGCTCCGCTCGCCGCTGAATTTTTATGATTTACGCCTTCGCGATCTTCCCGAATGCGATCGCATGGTGAATGATGCTACCTGAGGTTGTGGGGTTCTGAAACCCGCACGACCCTGGGGAAACCACTCAATGGCGTGCAAAGGCCTCGACGGCTTGGTTAAGGATCGTCTCCGCGGCTGGCCGCAAAGCCCGCCAGGGTTGCAGCCGCGCACGCGCATCCCGCACGCATGGCTTCGGGGCAGGCCGGTGGCCGACCTCAGCGCCTGCCATCCTTTCCTGAAGCTGCCGGGCAGCGACCGCCTGCGCACGTTGCCCGACGGGCTCTGGCTCAACTTCGCCGGCACTCCGGCGGAGCCGTACGTGGATATCTTCGCCGTCGAAGCCTGCGGCTCGCTCCAGAACCTGCTCGACAAGCGCTCGCGCTTCGCGCCCAGCACTCAGTCGCTGCTCGCCGTCTGTCCGGTGCCGTGGCTGCTCGCCCCGGTGGATGCCGCGGATCTCACCCCGCGCTGGAAGGTAACGGGGGTGATGCCGCATGAGCCAGCCCTGCCGCTGGTGCTGCCGGTGCGTGACCTGCGCGTGCTCTATGCGCTGAAGCGCGACCACTACACGGGTTTCGCGCGCCACCAGGTGCCCCACGCGCACGAGTTCTTCGCACCGATGGAGGCGATCACCGCCGAAGGCTCCGAGCGCGACCCGGCGCTGTTGTCATTGATCGGGCGGGCAACCGCACAGAATTTCCTTACCGAACCGGATTCCAACTGACCCGGGGAACATTGGGCGGGGGGATGTTGGCCGGGGGAAGTGGCAGACCGGCGGCCGCCATCACCCTGCGCGCGATGTCGGGCCGATCGGTGATCACGCCATCAGCCTTCCAGGCGATCAGCCGCTGGAGGTCGGCGGGATCATTCACCGTCCAAGCCAAGACCCGCAGTCCGAGCGCGTGCGCCTCCTCGATCCGTGCCTCGGTCAGCGTCCCATGTTCGGGTGCCCAGGCGCCACCGCCCTCGGCGGCGACCGCGCGCGGCACGGATCCGCCGAAATCCTGGGGCGCTGGCCCGTCCCACCACAGGCTCGCAGCCTGCTCGGTCTCGGTCCGCGTGAGCCAGGCCAGTGCAAGGTCGGGACGCGCGCGCCGCAGATAACGCGGCCCGCGCCAGTCGAAGGATTCGACCGTCACGCGCGCGCTTGCCCCGCTCCGGTCCGCGGCTTGCGCGACGGCCTCGGCCATAGCCTCCGGTGCGGCGGTGTCCGCCGGGCGGTCGGGGAAGGTCTTGAGTTCGATCAGGCAGCGCGCGCCGGAGGAAAGCGCGGCGTCCAGCCTGGGCATCCGCGCCCCGTCGATCGGCGACTGCTTCGGAAACCGCGCGGCCGTGATGCCGCCGGGCCGCGCTCGGCCCACATCGAAGCGCGCCAGTTCATCGGCGCGCAGGCACCAGATCAGCGGGCCGTCAACCCAACGACCATCGGCCTCGCGCACGATATCACCCGACAAAAACGGGTCGTGGCTGAGAACGGGTACGCCGTCGGCGGTCAGGGCGACGTCGATTTCGACCCCATCCAGGCCGAGCGACAGCGCTGCGGCGATCCCCTCGACCGTGTTCTCGGGAAACAGCCCCCGGGCGCCACGATGCCCCCAGAGTTCAATCGGCATCGTGGCTCCGTAACACGGATGGAACGTGCCGGCGGGCGTTTGACTCAGTGTCGCGTCCCGGTCCCGGGCACCGGCGGGAGGCTAGGCCCTCCCGCCGGAACGTGCCGTTAGCCGCCGTTATTGTTATTCCGATTGTTGTTGTTGCTGAAGGGACCACCGCCGTTGCCGTTCCGGCCGTTGTTGTTGTTCCCGAACACGCCACCGTTGTTGCTATTGTTGTTTGCGTTGGCTTTCGAACCCTGGTAATTGGTCTCATTATAGTGCAGGACTGGCATGGTATTCAGTCGCGCCTGCGTCTCATTTGGGAGGACGATCTTATCATTGCCCTCGTTGGACGCATTGCCGAATTTCAGCTGGTTGAATGGGACCGCAACTTTCTTGTTATTGGTTGAAATAACCGCGAAAACGCCATTTTTGCCGATCAGGATATCGTCAACGCTGCCGAGCTGCTGATCGTTGGTATTATATACACCCGTCCCGATGACCTTGCTAGCCCGGGCATCACCATTGTCCGCGAGGTCCGAATTCCGCTGCGACGGACGCCAATTATTGTTATTGTTGTTCGCGTTGTTGTTGTTATTCCCGTTGCGAATGTAGGTCTGCTCGGCGGTATACCCTCCGGTGCCGATGTTGGCATATTTCCCATTGCCGACGACATTGCTGGTGTTCGGCGAGAATCCGACGCCGTTGCCGTTATTGTTGCCCCTCGCCCCAGTATTTGTTGCGAAATTGCCACCGTTGCTGTAGCTGGAGGGATTGTTCAGATTGCCGTTCGCGCCGCTGTTCTGCGCAAACGCCGGGGCGGCCAAGAGCGAGGCGGCCAGCCCAGCCGCGCCGAAAAGCTTCATTCTGTTCATGTCGGAACCTCTGTGATCGTTGCGGAATGCCGGGGGCGAAGGGACACACACCCGCGAGCTCGCCTTCGCCTGCCGGCTCTTCGCGTGGGGCCGTCCGGCCTCCGCTGTGCCGGGAACGTGGCGGCACCGACCGCGTTGCAGAGCCGTCTCGCGGTCTTGAAGCCCGGCCCGGAGCCGCACTCAGTAAGGGTTGTAGTGCTGGACTGGGTACCAGCTCCGGGTGAGCGCATCCATGCTGCCCATCCCGAACAGCACGATCAGCCAGAAGATGGCGGCGACCGCGAACCCCTTCGCCACCATCGGCGCACGGCCCAGATGCATGAACATCATCGCGACCGTGAAGACCATCGTCGCGGCAAAGAGCAGCAGCAGCGGGCGATTCGCGCTTTGCATCTGTATCCCGCTGACCACGAACTCCCCGCCCGCCACGGCCATCAGAAAAACCCAGGCCAGGATCAGCTTCACCAACGCGCGCGTCACGGCATTCTCCCCATCAGGTAGATCAGGGGCCAGAGGATCATCCAGATGATATCGACGAAGCTCCAGAACAGCCCGATCACCTCCACCGGCGCGTGATAGGTTGCGGTGAAGTGGCCGCGCCGCGCGCGCAAGATCACATAGGTCACAAGCCCGATGCCGATCGTCATATGCGCCGCGTGCAGAATGGTCGCGATCCAATAGAAGGCCCAGAACAGCTTGGCGCCGCCCTCCAACTCGCCGTGGATCGGGAAGTCCGGGTCGTTGACCCAGAAATGCCCGACGAAATCGAGGTGGTACTCATAGAGCTTCCACCCGACGAAGGCGGTTCCGAGCGCGATGACCGCGACCAGCGCCCACATCATCGCCTTGGGTTTGCCCGCCTGAATGAACGCCAGCGCGCAGGCATAGGCGAAGCTGCTGGTGACCAGGATGCCGAGGTTGATAGTGCCGATCCACAGCTGGGCGCCGTGGCTCCCGGCATCGAATCCGGCCTGGTTCCAGTAGCGTGAATAAATCCAAGTCAGGAACAGGCCGCCGAAGAACAGGCACTCCTGGGCAAGGAGCAGCCACATTCCGATGATTGCGGTCTGTCCCTGGTCGTACAGGCTGGAGTACTGGAACTCCTGCTCGACGACGAGTTCGGGCTCAGCCATTTTGCCGCTGCTGCTCCAGAACCTCCGGTTCCTTGTAGTCGTAGGGGCGGGTGGTGATGATCGGCGTGGCGAGGAAGTTCACCGACGGCGGGGGCGAGGCGGTCTGCCATTCGAGTCCCGTCGCGTCCCAGGGGTTGGGTCCCACACGCTCGCCGCGGAACAGCGACCATGGCAGGTACATGAACGGCAGGAGATAGCCGAGCGCGAGGATCGAGGCGCCCGCCGACGACATCACGTTCAGCACTTGGAACTGCGGCGGATAGGTCGCATAGCGACGCGGCATTCCGGTGTAGCCCAGGATGAACTGCGGCGCGAAGGTCATGTTGAAGCCGAGGAAGATGATCAGTGCCGCTCCACGCCCCCACGTCTCGGGATACATGCGCCCGGTCATCTTCGGCCACCAGAAATGCAGCCCGCCGAAGAACGCCGTCACCATGCCGCCGACCATGACGTAATGGAAGTGCGCGACGATGAAGTAGGTATCGTGGAGGTGAACGTCTGCTGCCAGAGTGGCAGTCCAAAGCCCCGTCAATCCGCCGATGGTGAACAGGACGATGAAGCCGAGCGCGTACAGCATCGGGGCGTCGAACCGGATGAAGCCCTTGTGCATCGTCCCCACCCAGTTGAACACCTTGATGGCGGACGGCACGGCGACAACGAACGACATCAACGAGAACACCAGGCCGGAGTAGATCGAAGTGCCGGCGATGAACATGTGATGGCCCCACGCGAAAAAGCCGATCACCGCGATGGCGATGCTGCACCACACCACGAACTCATACCCGAACAGCCGGCGGTGACAGAAGCAGGGAATGATCTCGCTGATCACGCCAAAGCCCGGTATGATCATGATGTACACCGCCGGGTGCGAATAGAACCAGAACATGTGCTGATAGAGCACCACGTCTCCGCCGATCTGCGGGTCGAACATGCCGACGCCGAACTGACGCTCGAAGAACAGCATCACCATCGTCATCGCCAGCATCGGCGTCGCGAGCACGTAGATCACGCTGACGGCGTAGTGCGACCAGATGAAGACCGGCAGCCGATGCCAGGTCATTCCCGGCGCGCGCAGGCGATGGATCGTCACCATGAAATTCACGCCGGTGGCGATCGAGGAAAATCCAACCAGGAAGATCGCCGCCGCCGCGACCTTGATGAAGCCGTTGGAGTAGCCCGTGGACAGTGTCGGGTAGAACGTCCAGCCCGCGTCCACCCCGCCCACGAACATCGCGTAGAACTCGACGCAGCCGGCGATGACGAAAATGTACCAGCTCATCAGGTTGATTTTCGGAAATGCCACGTCGCGCGACCCGATCATCAGGGGAATGCAGAAATTGCCCAGTACCACCGGGATGGCGGGCACCAGAAAGAACCACACCATCATGACGCCGTGCATGCTCATCATGCGGTTGTACGTCTCGGGAGCCACCATGCCTTGCGGCACGATCAGGTTCCAGCGGACTACGGCCGCCCCGATGGCGCCGATGAAGAAGAAAAAGGTGATCGTGAGCATGTAGAGGATCGCGATCCTCTTGTGGTCGTACGTGACCAGCCAACTGCTCAGCGTGAACTTGTCGGAGAGGTAGCTCTCCTCGGCCTTGCGGGCCTCGATGGTCGTGGTGGTGCTCATCGGACAGGCTCCGCGGCAAGGGACTTGATGTAGGCGAGCAGCTTCTCGAGGTCGGAGTCGCTGACCTTGCCGTTGAATGAAGGCATGACCGGCTGATAACTGGCGACAACCTGCGCCTTGGGGAACAGGATCGAGTCTCTCAGATACTTCTCGTCGGCGATCACTGTGGTGCCATCGGACAGCGGCACGGGGCCGTTGAACACGCCGGCGAGGGGCGGCGCGCGCACCGTTCCATTGCCGCCGTGGCAGCCCGAGCAGCCGAGCTGGACGAACAGGCGCGCACCGGCGGCCACCAGGCCCTGCGAGCTGCCGTTCGTTTGCAGCCATTGCTGATAAGCGGGAGCGGTCATCACCACGACCTGCCCGCGCATCAGCGAGTGGTCGGCGCCGCAGAGCTGATCACAGAACAGGTCATAGGTGCCCGGCACCTGGCCGATGAACCACATGGTCTGCCACCGGCCCGGAAGGACATCATGCTTGAGCCGAAAAGCGGGGATGCCGACGTCGTGGATCACGTCCTCCGACGTCATGATGAGCTGCACCGGCTTGCCAATCGGCACGTGCAGCACGTTGATCTCTTTCTGCCCGCCCGGATGCTCGAACTTCCACATCCACTGCTTGCCGACGACGGTGATCTTGACCGTGTCGGGTGGCGGTCGGAACTCGCGCAGGTAGAGCGAGGCGCCCCAGTAGAACAGGCCGAAGAAGCCCACCATGGTCGCCGTCGTCCAGGCGACCTCGAAATGCCAGGTCTTGTCCAGAAGCTTGCCGCGATCGAGCGGGCTGCCCGCGCGATAGCGGACCGCGAAGATCACCATGAGGCCGAACACCAGGATCAGCACGGCGCCCGACAGCACGAGCAGCGCGATCATGATGTGGTCGGCTTCGGCGGCGAAATTCGACGCGATGGGGAGCTGAAAGTTCATGGCTTGCCCCCGGCCGGTGCAGCCGGCGTCGGCCAGCCCTGGATGCCTTCTTCCGCGACCTCGCGCATGGCCTGGTCGATCGGGATATGGACCAGCCCCTTGGCGCGATCGACCCAGCCGACCGAGTTCAGCCGGTCCAGCTCCTCGCGGTAGAACCGCACCATGTCCTCGTGCGGGGCCGCCTGAAGCTGCGGCGACGGGAGGCGCGGCAGCGGATAGGGAATCAGCTGCGAGCGCGGGGAGCGCGGAAACAGCCACCAGCAGACCAGCCCGACGACCGTCAGCCCGGATAGCATCAGGAGAAAGGCCAGCACGATGAAGGTTCCGCTGACGTCCCGCGTCTCGCGGCGGGCCGTCGGGATGGATATCATCTCTTCAGGCATGGCGGGCCTCCCGCGCGACCAGCCGCGGCAGCAGGAGCGGCAGCCGCAGCGTGAGCGCCGCCCCCAGCGCCACGGCGGCGAGCATCGCGACGCCGTCGATCCAGCCGACGCCCCGCCCGGCGGAGGGAAGCACCAGCCACCACGCGCGCGGCACTTCGGCCGCGATGAGCAGAGCGGCGACCCCGATCAGGGCGCGGCGCGAGCGCTGAAATTGCGGCCACACCAGCACGCAGAGCGGAACCGCGAAGTGGGTCACGAACAGGATGTAGGCGACGATGCCCCAGCCGCGCTCGGCGCGATGGATGTACCACGGTGCCTCGGCGGCGATGTCGGAGTTCCACACGATCAGGAACTGCACGAACACCAGATAGCCCCACAGGATCAGCACGCCGAGCAGCAGCTTGCCCACCGCTTCCAGTCCCGTGCTGTCGGCGAGCGCACCGAGCGCCGCGCCGAGCGTGGCGATGGCGAGCGCGAACAGCGTCCACTCCGCCGCGATCACCATCCCGAAGATCGTGGAGTTGAAGTGCGGCTCCAGCGAGAGCGTCGTGTCCACCGCCACGACGGTCACGCTGAGCAGCAGCAGCGCCAGTCCCGGCGGGGCGAGGAGCCGTCGGGGGATGACCAGCGCGAGGAGGCTCAGCACCACCCAGAGCACGACCGCGCCGCCCACGCGCCCCCAGAAGAAGGGCGGGTTGAGGTAGCGCGTGTTGCCGAGCGCGTGGGCGACGTCGGGATGCGCCCAGGCGTAGATCGCCGGCACGAGCAGCAGCAGCGGGATGATCGCGACCAGCAGGAGCGGCGCCGCGGCGAGCCCCATCGCGAGCTGCGGGCGAATCATCACCCCCCAGCGGCCGCCAGTGAGCGCATGGATCAGCAGCAGCGCGAGGCTGCCCACCGGCCAGGCGAGCCAGAGCAGGAGCGCCGCGAGCCAGGCGGTGCCGAACACCGCGGGCGACAGCGCCCAGCCGACCGCCGAGCCGACCAGCCCCAATGCGCCGAGACCCCACAGGGCGCGTTCCAGCCGGTCCCGGGTCATCGCAGCAGGGTCCGCTCGTCGGGTGTCAGATCGGCGAGGGTGGCGTGCTGACTTCGCTGCAACGCGTGGATGTAGGCGGCGATGGCCCAGCGGTCGGCCGGCTTCACCCGATCGGCAAAGGAGTACATCACGCCAAACCCGTTCGTGATCACGTCGTAGAAGTGCTGCGGCGGGGCGCGCAGCAGGCCGGCATCCGTGCTGTAGTTCGGCGGGTGCGGAAAGCCGCGCTGCACGATCATGCCGTTGCCGTCGCCGGTCTCGGCGTGGCAAGGCGTGCAGTAAATGCGGAACTGCTCCTGCCCGCGTTGCAGCAGCGCGAGTGTCATCGGCGGCGGCTGCGTCGCCCGCTCCTCGAACTGCACCACGCCGTTCGGCGGGTGGACCGGCGCCACCTCGGGCGCGTAGGTCTTCTGGCGCGGCTGGTCGGTCATGTCGTCGCACGCGGCGAGCACGACCGGCACCAGGCATGAGAACAGCCAAGGCAGCAGCAGGCGGGCCACGCGCCTCATGCGGGCACCTCCTCCAAATCGTGCGACATCATCCGCATCGCGACCGGGCCGGTCGCACCGAGGACGGCGCGGGCGCGGTCGATCGCGTGCTCGTCCTCGCTATGGACATGCGCGATCCAGCGATCGCGCGAGGCGCCGCGCATCGCCTCGAATTCGTCGAGCGGATCCCACAGCCGCCAAGCCGAGGTCGCGAGAAGGAAGCCCCCGATCCCCGCGACGCCCGCGCACAACAGGCCGAAGGCGATCGCGATCGGGATGTAGGCCGGCCAGGAAAAGGCCGGCCGCCCCCCGATGTCGACCGGATAACCCCAGCTCGTCGCGGTGGACAGCCACTCCAGCCAGAACATGAACCCCGCCCCGAACACGCCCCCGGCCAGGACGAGCACGGGCACGATCGAGCCGCGTCCCGTCCGCTCGTCCAGCTCCACCGGCAGCGGCGCGAAGGTCTCGGTCTTCTCAATTCCCGCCGCGCGCAGCCGGTCCACGGCGCGGACCAGGGCGGCCTCGCTCGCGTAGGACGCGACAAGGGCGGTCATCGCACGCGGCCCACCACCAAACGCCGCACGTTGTGGATGCTGACCATCGGCAACACGCGCACCGCGAGCAGCAGCAGAAAGAAGAACAACCCGATGCTGCCGATCAGGGTCAGCCAGTCGAACCAGGAGCCGTGATAGTGCCCCCAGGCCGAGGGCAGCCGCGAGCGCAGCAGGCTCACCGGGATCAGCTTGTAGGGGTCCAACCACATGCCGACCAACACGAAGAAGGAGATCAGCCAGACCACCGGCTGGATCATGCGCAGGAGGCGAATCCAAAACAGCTGCGGCAGGACGCAGTTGAACAGGATGGTGCCCCAGTAGATGTACCAGTCGTCGCCCATCACGCGGTTGGCGAACATGGTGCGCTCGGCGGCGTCCGCGCCGTACCAGGTCATGAACGCCTCCATCGCGTACGCATAGGTGATCAGCAGGCTGCTCACAATCAGGATGCGGCACAGCATGTCGGCGTGCCGGCCGGTGATCATCTCGCCCAGCCGCAGCAGCCGGCGCAGCGGCAGGCCGACGAACAGGATCATCGCCGCGCCCGACAGCACCGCGCCGAACACGAAGTAGGGCGGCATCATCGTGGTGTGCCATCCGACCGTCTGCCCGCCCGCGAAATCGAGCGCGGCGATGCTGTGGGTGTCGCACGCGGCGATCACCAGCAGCACGGCGAGCGCGGCGGACGTCGCGCGGTGATGGCGCCACTGCCGCCCGCTGCCCCGGAAACCCAGCGCCAGCACGCCGTAGAACATCGCGCGCCCGCGCGTGGGCGCCCGGTCGCGCAACGCGGCAAAATCGGGGATCATGCCAAGGAACCAGAAACCGCCGGCGACGATGAGGAAACTCTGGATGCCCCAGAAATCCCACAGCAGCGGGCTGCGCCAGTTCGGCCAGTAGCCCTGCATGTTGGGATAGGGGTAGAGCCAATAAAACAGCCAAGGGCGTCCGAGATGGATGATCGGGAACACGCCCGACGCGGCGGCGGCCAGCACGGCGATCGTGTCGGCGAGCCGCCCCACGCCGGCGCGCCAATCGGCGCCCAGGATGTGGAACAGCCCGGAGATGAACGCCGCGCCGCAGCCGATCCCGATCCACCAGACGTAGTCGATGATGTCGAAGCCCCACATCGCCGGCCAGTTGAGGCCGTAGATGCCCGGCCCCCGGATGAAAACCCACGCGATCCCGACCCCGAGCCCGAGCACCCAGGGCGTGAAGAACAGCATCCCCGCCCACCACCAGAGGAACGGCTTTCGCCGCAGCACGACGGCCGCGATCCGGTCGCTGACGCTCTCGAAAGTCAGGCCGGGCAGCAGCGCCGGGTCGTCGAGGCGCAGGCCTCGCACGGACTGACCGGGCGGGACGGCGGGCGCGACGCCCGCGCCCGCCGTCGGACTAACGATCGGCAGATCGCTCATCCGGCGCCCTCGTTGCCGATCGCGGGATTGGGGTTGCGCACCAGGGCCTCATAGGTCGTGCGCGGGTGGGTGTTCTGGTCCTCCAGCAGCGCGTAATCGAGCGGGCTCTGCTTGCGGGAGCGTACCTCGCTTTCGACATTGTTCTGATCGCCGAAGGTGAAGGCCTGGGTCGGGCAGGCGCTCTGGCACGCGGTGCGGACCTCGATCGTGCCGACCGGCACGTTCGCCTGATCGGCGATGATGCGCGCGGACCAGATGCGCTGCACGCAGTATGTGCACTTCTCCATCACGCCGCCCGAGCGCACCGAGACGTTGTTGTTCCACGAGATGGGCGGCCTGTTCTGTTCGTGCGCGTAAGGATAGAAGTTGAACCGCCGCACCTTGTAGGGGCAGTTGTTGGAGCAGAACCGCGTGCCGATGCAGCGGTTGTACACCATCAGGTTCAAGCCCTCGGCGTCGGTGACGGTGGCACCCGGCGGGCAGACCAGTTCGCACGGCGCCTTCTCGCAGTGCATGCAGAGCATCGGCTGGAAGAAGGCCTCGGGCGCCTCGGGCGTGCCCTCGTAATAGCGGTCGATGCGCAGCCACTGCATCTCCCGCTCCATCAGCACCTGCTCCTTGCCGACGGTGGGGATGTTGTTCTCCGCCTGGCAGGCGATGACGCAGGCGTTGCAGCCGATGCAGGAATTCAGATCGACCGACATCGCCCACGCGGCCGGGCCGGGGGGCCGGCGGTGGTACATCTCCGGCTTCGGCGGCTCCTTGGCGAAGCTCGGGTTCTTCTGAAACTCGTCCACCGTCGCGTGCCGGACGATCCCGTTTTCGTTCTGGAACAGAACGGTATGATGGTCGGTGCTGGCCAGCGCGACCGAGCCGCCGGTCTTCTCGATCGCGGCCGAGCCATCTCCGCCGGTCATCGGATAGACGTCCCAGCCGACCTCGGTGCCGACGCCGCCGGTGACCCGGCGCCCGTTGCCAAGCCAGACCAGCACGACATCGTGCGCCTGCCCCGGCTGCACCCAGACGGGGATCGACATCGCGCCCGTGCCGGTCCGCAGATTCACCCTGTCGCCGTTGCGCAGCCCGGTGCGGCGAGCGAGTTCGGGCGCGATCAGCAACGGATTGTCCCAGGTGAGCTTGGTGAGCGGCGCGGGCAGTTCCTGCAGCCAGGGGTTGTTCGCGTACCGCCCGTCCCACAAGCTCGGGTCGGGCCGGAACCGGATGGTCAGACCCGCGGGCGGGATCGGCGGGGCCGAGAGGCCCGAGGGGTTGCGCAGGCTGACATCGGCCTTCGCGCTGGCGGTACCGGCTACGATGCCGTCAGCCACCGCCTGATGCCAGGCGGCCTCGAAGCCGCCTCCCTTGCCGAGCAGGTCGCGCCAGGTCGCCCGCACCGTCTCACGGTCGGATGCCGGCGTCTCGCCCAGAATCCGACCGATCACCTCCGCCGCGCTCAGCCCCTCGTACAGGGGCAGCGCCATAGGCTGCATGATCGTCGCGGTGCCGTCGTGGCCGCGCGCGTCGCTCCAAGTTTCCCAATCATGCGTCATCGGCACCGCCCAGGTGGCGATCCGGGTGGTCTCGTCTGGCGCCTTGGCGAGCGCGATGCTGAGCTTCACGCGCGATAGGGCATCGGTGAAGGCCAGCGTGCCGGGGGCGGTGAAGGCCGGGTTGGTGTCGATCATCAGCAGCGTGGATACCCGACCGGCTCGCATGTCCGCGGTGAGCGAACCGATCAATTCGCCGGACAGCACATCCGGCTGATCGAGCACGGGATCGACCAGATCGTAGGTCGTCCCTCGCCCGCCCAGCGCCTCGTTCATCGCCAGCACCAGCGCGTGCGATTCCGAAGGCAGGCCGGGTCCGGCATGGATGAAGGCCCGGCCGCGATGCGCCAGCAGATCCGCGACCACCGGACCGACCCAGGACGGCGCGCCCGGTGCATTGGCGGGCGCGCCATGCAGGAGAGTGTCTGCGAGCGCGACGACCGCCGTGTGCAGCTCGCGCGGCCCGGCGACGAACCGATGGTCGGCGATCGAGCCGAACAAGGTCGGGCTGGCTTCGGCGGCATAGAGCCGGCTCATCGCCTTGGTGCGCGTCGGGTTGCGGCGGCTGGCGAGATCGCGCGCCGCGCGCACCCAGCCCGGCGCGCCGCTCAACAGGTCGCTGTCCAGCCCCAGGACGACATCGGCCTCGGCCAGCCGGGGCACCACATCAACCGGCTTGCCATAGGCCAGCATCGTCCCGCGCGTTGCGTTGTCGCGGTTGACCGGCTCCCAGACGTGCCATTGCGCGTCGGGGTAGGCGGCAAGCAGTCGCTGACGGAGCCGGGTGAGGGTGGGCGAACTGGTGGCGCCGGACAGGACGCGGAACCCGGCCCCGTGCGCGGCGGCGATGGCGCCCTGCGCTCCGACGAGGGCGCCGAGGAAGGTCTGCCGGCTCACCGGGCCGTCGGGGTCGGTGATGACCATGGCGCGGTCGGGGTCGTAAAAGCCGAGCACCTCTGCTTGCGCCTGAGCGTCGGTTGCGCCGAGGCTCGACGGATGGCGCGGGTTGCCGTCCACCTTGATGGGCCGGCCCATCTGGTGCGTGACGACGGTGCCGAGCGCGTATCCCCCAAGTACGTGGGCGGTCGCGTAATGGTTGGGCAGCCCGGGGACGATATCGGGCGGGTTGCGGACCGCCGGGATCAGGTGGCCGGATGGCTCGCCCGCGTAGCACCCGGCCAGTCCCCCGATCGCCAGCGCGGCGGCGATCAGGCGCAGCACCTGCCGGCGCTTGTGCGGGGCGGATAACGCCTCGCCCAGGATCGGAAACTCCTGCAAGGCGCGCTCAAGGAATGCCGGGTCGTTCTCCAACTCGGCCAGGCTCCGCCACTGTCGTGGGGCCATCGGACGGGGCGGAGAGGTCAGCGGTGGCATGTCGAGCAATCGAGCAGGGAGCCGCCGGCGCGGACATTGTATTCGGCCATCAAGGTGCGCACCGAGGGCGTGGCCGCATTTCGGGTCCACTCCATATTGAAGATCTCGCTGCGCGGACGCAGGTGCGGACCGGGATTTTGGTGGCAGTCGATACAAAACGTCATTTCCAAATCCACCGCCTTGTATGTCAGGGGCATCCGGTTCACCTGGCCGTGGCACTCGGCGCAGCCCACGCCTTTGGCGATGTGGATGCTGTGATCGAAGAAAACGTAGTCGGGAAGGTTGTACACGCGGTGCCAGGGGATCGGCTCGTTCCGCGCGAGGCTGTCACGGACCGGGGCCAGCATCTGGGCGTTGGTCCAAACCTGCGAGTGGCAGGTCATGCAGGTATAGGTCGGCGGCATGCCGGCGTTGCTGGAGCTTGTTACCGAGGTGTGGCAAAACCGGCAGTCGATCCCGAGGGCGTTCACATGATGCTCGTGGCTGAACGGCACCGGCTGCTGGACGTACCAAAACTCCTGGCGGCGGTAGTTGGTGCGCGGGTAGCCCCACCACCAGCCGATGCCGGCCAGCACCAACGCGGTCAGGCCGATCAGTCCGAGTTTCGCCGCGACATTGGCTTGCGGTTTGAAAAGCGCCGCCATTCCCCCTCGCTTTTGAAGCCGCCGCTTGACGCCGTGCTCCGGCAGAATGAGCACGCGGTTACCGTGTGGCAAAGCGCAGTCTTGAAAGAGCGCCTCAACTTCGGGTGAGATGCTGCTGTGCCCTGGGCGCGGAACCGGGTGCGGCGAGAGCGCGTTGCAGAAGCGAATGGAGGACGGTCGAATGGCGTCTAGGCCGATCTGGCGCGGGCATCTACGGCTGGCCCTCGTCTCGTGCCCGATAGCGCTGCACACTGTGCATCGCGCAAGTGGCGACCTGCATTTCCACTTCATCAACCCCAAGACCGGCAATCGTGTGCGAATGGTGACGTTGGATGCCGGAACCGACGAGGAGCTGTCGCGCGGGGACTTGGCGCGCGGCTACGAGTTTGAGAAGGACCGTTATGTCATCCTGGAGGGAGAGGATTTCGAGCGCGCACGAATCAATTCCTCCTCCGTCCTGTCCATCGACAAGTTCGTGGACTCCGCCGACATCCCGCCGATTTTTTACGACACGAGCTATTATCTCGCCCCGGATGGCGAGGCGGGACAGGACGTCTACGCAGTTGTGCGGGAGGCGATCGCGCAATCGGGCAAGGCGGCACTGGCGCGTGTTGTGATCGCCCGGCGCGAACGTGCCGTGGCCGTCATGCCGCTGCGGGAGGGCATGGTCGTCCACACGCTCCACGAAAAGAGCGACATTTATGATCCCAAGACGCTGTTCGAGCCGGCGGCCGACGAGACGCCCGATCCGGAGATGATCAAGCTCGCGCTGCAACTTGTGGATCGACAGACTGCGCCGTTCGAGCCGTCCGACATGGAAGACCGCTATGAAGCACGGCTGCGAGAGGTGATCGCCGCCAAGCTCCGCGGGGAGGGGATCACGCCGGCCGAGCCGCATGCCCCGCGGGGCGATAACGTCGTGGATCTGATGGCAGCGTTGAAGCAGAGCCTCGGGCGAGCCGCCGCGAGCGCGGACCGGTCGGCCGCCCCGGCCCCCGGGAAGACCGCGGCCAAAGCGGCGGGAGCGAAGCCGGCGCGCGTGAAATCCGCCGCCGTGAAGACCCGCGCCGCCGCCGCACCCGCCCCCCGTCCGGCGCGCAAGCGGGCCTGAACGCCGCTACTCCCCCGACAGCTCCCGGCGCGAGCGGTCCAGCTCCTCGCTGTAGCGCCGCAAGGCGTGCTGCTCGGTCAGGAGGCCGATCACGTGCCCGGTCTCGGCCCCATCCACCACCACGAGGGCGTCCCCCTCAGCCCGCTCGAAGGCGCCGACCGCCTCCTTGATTGTCATCTGCGGCAGTAGCACGTCGTGGGTGTGGTGGAGCACGTCGCCGACATGGTGCCCGTCGGCCTCGTCGGCGTGCGCCTCGGCAACATAGACCATGCCCGCGTAGCGGTCGTCGGGGTCGAGCGCCACCACCCGCTGCGTCGAACCCAGCGGGAAGTCGCGGCGGAAGGCGACGAGGGGGGTTTCGGCGCGCACGGTGCGTACCTCCCGGCGCATCATCCGGCCAACCGTCAGATTGCGCATCCATCCGACATCGACGGCGCTGCGGATCGCCTCGCCGCGCAGATGGAAGCGCCAGGTCGCGAAGGAGTAGCCGAATGTGCGCCGCACGGTCTGCGACGAGACGACGACGGCGCCGAGCACGGCGATCGTAAGCGGCAGGCTGCCGGTGGCCTCCAGTGCGAGAAACCCCATCGTCAGGGGCGCGCCGATGATCGCGACGGCCATCGCGCTCATGCCCACCACGGCGCAGACCACCGCCGGCGCGGCGTGCGCGGGCAAGACCAGGACCTCCACCCCGGCGAAGAACTTGCCGACCAGCGCGCCCAGGAACAGCGAAGCGAAGAACAGGCCGCCGCGAAAACCCGAGCCGATGGAGACGGCCGAGGCGACCGACTTGAGCACGACCAGCACGCCCACCCAGGCGACGGGGTAGGGTGCGGAGATGACCATGCCGATCGCGCCGTGCCCGGAAGACAGCACGGCGGGGGTGGCAAGCGCGAGCAGTCCGATGACGGCGCCGCCCACCAGGGGCCGCAGGCTGGCGGGCAGGCGGCTTTTCCGGAACAGCTCCTCCGTCAAAGTCACGCCCCGCATGATGGCGATGCCGACCAGCGCGCAGACCATGCCGAGAAGAAGGATGGACGGATATTGCTGGGGCATCAGCGCGGGGATCGCAACCTGAAGATCGAAGGGCGAGCGGCTGATCAGGTGCAGCACCGAGACTGCGACCAGCGCGGCGACGGCGACGGGGGCGAAGGCGCCGAGCGTGTAAGTGCCGATCACCAGCTCGAAGCCGTAGAAAGCCCCGGTAAGAGGCCCGTTGAACGCGGCCGAGATCGCGCCGGCGGCGCCGCAACCGACCAGCACGCGCAGATCGCTTCGCCGCACCCGGAAGCTGCGCCCGAGGCGCGAGGCGAGCCCGGCGCCCATCTGCGTGTAGCCGGCCTCGAGGCCGATGGAGGCGCCGACGCCGTTGGAAATGATGGTCTGGAGCATGACAATGATGCTGTCGTTCAGCGACATTCGCCCGCCATGCAGCGCGTTGGCCTCGATCGGGTCGATCGCGCGATGCCGCCACAGCCACCAGGCGCCGAGGGTGAAACCCCCCATGAAAAGGCCCCCGAGCGGCGGGACCACCAGCGCCCGGCGCCAATCGACGTGCGCCATCGCGCTCAGGTGCTGGCGCATGCCAATGTCGAACAGCAGCACATGCGCGAGTTGCGCCGCCCCGGTCATCAAATAGACGACGATTCCCGCGATCGCGCCCACGATCGCCGCCAGCACCACGAGTCCCAGCTCGTCCGCCCGAACCAGCGCGCGCAGCGTTTGCGGCGCATGCAGCACGAAGCCCAGCGGCTTTCTGTGGCGCCGGCCGGTTTCACGGCGGAGCTTCCGGCCGGCCCGGTCGCGCCCAGGCACACCTCCGGCCCCAGGCGCGACGCGGGCCGCGGTCCCAAGCGGCGGATCGCCAGTGGTAGCGGACATGAGCAGCGTCCAGGAGGCCAGGAGTTCGGAATCGCCGTTGGCCGCCGGTGGTCGGGCCGGCGGCCCTTCAGCCCAGTCTTGAAACCAGCGCGCGCGCCGATCAATGACGGAACAGCCCCGCCGCGCCTAGGATGCAGTAAAAATATCGTTCAGTGACCGAAAAGATACACCGCGTGGGCCGGTTTTCCCCATGGCGCAGGTCAGCCCTGCACTCGGCGTTTAGCTTAGCGTCCCGCGGTCCGCCCGCGTCGCGTCGAGGTCATCCTCAACAAAGGCGCGGACGAGATCGGCGAACGGCTCGTGCATCGCGAAGCCGAGGGTGCGCGCGCGCATCGGCTCGAACGCCGCCGGCCAGGTGCCCACGATGGCCGCGACGTCGGGATCGGGCACGTGGCGCACCAGGGACGATGCCCCCGGCCGGACCTGGTCGAGCGCCTGAAGCATGTGGGCCACCGTCACGCTGAGGCCGGGCGGATTGACGCCGCGGTCGATTCCCATGCTCTCGGTGTCCATCGCCGCCGCGTGGACCAGCCAATCGACCGCTCGGCGGGGGCTCGCCACCCAGGCGGCGAAATCGGCTCCCACCGGCAGTTCGGTCGGAAGCCCGAGCAGGGGCTCGCGAACGATCGCCGAGAAAAAGCTGGAGGCGGCGCGGTTCGGCCGGCCGGGACGGACGATGACCGTCGGAAGCCGCAAGGACACCAGATCGAGGAAGCCGCGCCGCGAGGCATCGGACAGCAGGAGTTCGGCCGCGGCCTTCTGCGCGCCATAGCTGTTGGCCGGCACCTGGCGCGCGTCATCGGCGAGCACGGCGTCCTGCCCGCCGCTGAACGTCGCGACCGAGGAGGTGAAGACCACCCGCGGCGCACGCGCACCGCCAGCCGCGATGTGCCGGCAGGTCTCGATCAGGGCCAGCGCGCCGTGCAGGTTCACCCGCAGCCCGAGCGGGTAGTCGGCCTCCGCCTGGGCGGAGACGACGGCGGCAAGATGGAATACGACATCGGTGCCGGCCGGCACCGCCGCCGCGGGTTCCGCGATGTCGCCCCGCAGGCAGCGCACGGGGAAGGGCGCCTCGGGTGGCGCGACCGAGGGGGCCATGTCGAAGAGTGTGAGGCCCGTCACCTCATCGCCGCCCAACCGGCCACTCTGGACCAGCCGCGCGGCGAGCTTGCGGCCGAGGAAACCGGCGCCGCCGAGGATCGTGACCTGCATCCCTCCACCTCTCGTCGTGGCCGCCAGCGGGGCATCGGGCGCTACCGGGGCGGGCGCGTCAAGGTGCTCCGGGACAGAACCCGACCGATAGCCAAAGTGGCCCCGGCATGGCAGCGTCCCCGACACGACCGGGCAAGGAGACGACGACATGCGGCTCGCGGGCAAGGTGGCGCTGATCACGGGCGCGGCGTCCGGCATGGGGGCGGCGACGGCGCGGCGCTTCGGGCGGGAGGGCGCGAGCGTCGTGCTGGCCGACGTGCTGGAGGGCGAGGGAGCCTCGGTCGCCGAGGCGATCGCCGGCGCCGGCGGGCCGGCCATCTTCCAGCGCCTGGATGTGACCGACGAGGCGGCATGGCGGGCGGCGATCGGGGCGGCGACCGCGCACTTCGGCGGGCTCGACATCCTGGTCAACAACGCCGGCATCAGCGGCAGCGCCTACCCCGACGTGCTGGAAACCGCCGCCTGGCACAAGGTAATGGCGGTGAACGCGACCGGCGTGTTCCTCGGCATGCAAGCCGCCGTCCCGGCGCTGCGCGCGCGGGGCGGCGGGTCGATCGTCAATCTGTCCTCGATCTCGGGCTTCGTCGGCCAGGACCGCATCCACATGAGCTACAACGCCTCGAAGGGCGCCGTGCGGATCATGAGCAAGTCGGCCGCCGTGCAGTTCGGCCGCGACAAGATCCGCGTCAACAGCGTCCATCCCGGCTGGATGCCACCGATGCGGACCTCCGGGGCGACCGCCGACCCGGCGCTGCGGGCGGAGATGATGAAGCGCATCCCGCTCGGCCGGGCGGGCGAGATCGACGAGGTCGCGAACGCGATTCTCTTTCTCGCCTCCGACGAGGCATCCTACATCACCGGAACCGAGTTGGTGGTGGACGGCGGTTTCCTGGCGGAATGAAAGGGCACGACGATGAGGCTCACCGACAAGCAAGTCCGGCAGTTCGAGGTGGAGGGCTGGCTGTTCCTGCCCGAAACGTTCGACCCCGACGAGGTGGCGGTGCTCCGCACCGAGGCCGAGGCGATCTACCGCGACGACCGCAAGGAGATCTGGCGCGAGAAATCGGGCGCCCCGCGCACCGCGTTCGCCGCGCACACCTACAACGAAGGCTTCCGCCTGCTGGGCGCGCATCCGCGGCTGATCGAGCCGGTGGAGCAGGTGTTCGGCGAGCACCTCTACATGCACCAGTTTAAGATCAACGCGAAGTCGGCCTTCGACGGCGAGGTCTGGCAGTGGCACCAGGATTTCGGCACCTGGCAGCGCGACGACGGGATGCCGGAGCCGCGGGCGATGAACATCGCGGTGTTTCTCGACGAGGTGATGCCGATCAACGGCCCGCTGATGCTGGTGCCGCGCAGTCATCGCCACGGCACCTTGGCGGCGGGGCACGACGTCAGCACGACGTCCTATCCGCTGTGGACGCTCGACAACGACGTCGTGAAGCGCCTGGTGGACGAGGGCGGCATCGTCACGCCCATCGGGCAGCCAGGCGGCGTGATGATGTTCCACGGCAATCTGGTGCACGGCTCGGCGGGCAACATCACACCCTATCCGCGCAAGATCGTGTATCTCACGTTGAACGCCGTCTCGAACTACATTCGCAGGCCGACGCGCCCCGAGTGGATCGCGCACCAGGACTTCACGCCGATCGAGCCGGTCCCGAACGACGCGCTGCTGCGCTACGCGCGGGGCTTCCGGCGGGCGGCGGAGTAGGAGATCACCACCATGGCCGGGCTTGGCCCGGCCATGGTGAGGCGGATGAATTTGACCGCATCTCCCCCGCGGCCAGCGGGGGAGATGCGCGGATCGTTCGTCAGTGCCCTTGCGTGACGCCGCTTCCCGCGTGATGGAGGCCAGACCAGCCCGTGGTGTCGGGAGTGGAGAAGAACTGACCTGCGCCAAGGTTGCCGCCGCCAGTTCCGTCGTAAACCCGCGACGAGCCGCCGCCCTGTTGCAAGGCGGTCACCGTCTTCGCGTCGAGGCCCCCGCTCGACAGGTCGAGCGAGGACGAACCGTTCGTTCCGCCCGCCGGGGCGGCGGTCGAGCCGGTATCGCTGCCCGCAGGAGGCACGAAGGTCATCCCGGACGAGGTCCCGTCGCTGGACGGGGACGATCCGTCGGAGGTGAGGGTCCCTGGCGTGATCGTGGCGTTGGTCCCGTCGCCCGATCCCGTCGAGGTGGTCGTGTCCGACGACGAGCCGGTGCTCGACGGAAGCGTCCCGGTCGTGGTCGTGGTGTCGTTGCCGCTGCTCGATCCGGTGGAGCCGGCATTCGTCGCGTCCGAGCCGGATGTCGTTCCGCCGCCGGGCTGCCCGCCGGCCGCCACGTTGAAATCCTGCGTGCCGTCGGAGTACAGCTCCCAGGGTGCTCCCGAAGCCTGGACGCCGTCGTAGCTGATGCTGTGGACGTAGAGATTCTGATCGACGTTGTCGTAGGCGTTGCCCTGGGCGTCAAAGGCGCCGGCCGTGTTGCTCAGGTACGTCACGGAGACCGTGTGGGCGCCGGAGCCCCAGTCGCCCTGCAGGTTGAAGGCCTGCTCCTGGCCTTCCCACTGCACGGCTGTCGTCGTGAAGGTGCCGCCGACCTGCTTGCCGTCCACGGCGACGTTGAACTGCGCGTCGCCCGCGTAGGGGTCCTCGGCCATGTTCAGTGTCAGCGAGTCCGGCCCCGAGCCGTAGTCGATCGGCGAGGGGGTGGTGGTCGGCGTGGACGGCGCGCCGGCCGGAACCGGCGTCGTGTCGTTCACGGTGAACACGGCGTTGCCAGGGTGAACCGTATCGGTGCCGTTGGGCGGGTACAGCGGTGATTCGTAGATCGGCGCGGTGCCGTTCGTGACCTGCTGACCGTCATAGGTCAGGTTATCGACGTAGACGTTGCGGTCGCCGCCGTCGTCCACGTTCGACTTGTCGCCGGGCGTGCCGTTGTTGTTGGCGAACGTCGCGGTCACCGTGTGAGGACCCTGCGCGTAATTGCCCTGGAACGTGAAGGTCTGATCTTCCCCGGCGGCGTGCGACGCCGTCACTGTCTGCAAACCGCCGATCTGCTGACCGTCCACGTTGACGGTGAACTCTGGATAGCTACTCGACACACCGGCAGGACCGTCGGCGTCCCCCGACATTTGGAAGACAAGCGTGTCGGAGCCTGAACCAATCACATCGGACATGCTTTGAAATTCCCCACTTGTTTCGTGTGCAAAGATCGAGACGTGTGCCTTTGCAGGCAGACCACCGATAGCATCATGAAGCCGGCGACGCACAGCTTGATAGGCGGCAGTCCGATCGAAGGCGCCAATTTGTCCCTTGCGCCGTGTGGACAACGGGCGGATGGGGGAAAGGACTCCTATTTTCACCAAATGCCGTCTGGCTTCATCATGCCGGTCCACCACTCCGGCTCCGCCGGTTGCACCCGGCCGGCTGGGCGTGCAGAACTTTCCTGGCGACGGGAGGCCGGACATGGACATCGCGGGCGGCGGCGCCGAGGCGGTCGAGGGACTGAACTTCCGATTGACCGACCAGCAGCGGCAACTGATCGAAGCCGTGCGCCGGGTGACGCAGGAGCGGTTCAAGTCCGACGCCCTGCGCTACCTCGACGGCACGTTCCCGTCGGACAATCTGAAACTTCTCGCCGAGATCGGTGTCGCCGGCATGACGGTGCCCGAAGCCTATGGCGGCCTCGGCCTCGGCACCCTGGAATTGGCGCTGGTGCTGGAGGAGATCGCCAAAGGCTGCTACGCAACTGCGATGATGATGCTGGGCGAGATCGGCGTGCAGTGCCGCATCCTCTCCCACTTCGCGCCCGACGCTCTGCGCCAGCGATTCCTGCCACGGATCGTCGCCGGCGAGTGCGTGCTCGCCATCTGCATCACCGAACCCGATGCTGGCACCGATGCGGGGCGGATGCGCACGAACGCCGATATTCGTGGCGATGGCGTCGTGCTGAACGGCGCCAAGACGCTCATTAGCCGGGCCGATGTGGGCGATTTGTTCATCGTGTTCACCCGCGTCGATCGCCGCCCGGGCGGCGAGGGCATCGGCTGCCTGCTGGTGGAGAAGGGCACCAAGGGCCTGATCGCGGAGGCCAAGTACCACACGATGGGCGGCGAGATGCTGTCGGAGGTGCGCTTCGAGGATGTGAACGTGCCGATCGAGAACCTGATCGTTCGCGAGAACGGCATCCGGCAGCTGTTCAACGCCTTCAACGTGCAGCGCTGCCTGAATTCCGCGATCTGCCTCGGCTCGGCCGAGGGCGCGTTCGACGAGTGCGTGCGCTACATGCAGTTGCGCCAGGTCGCTGGCCATCCGATCGCCGAATTCCAAGGGCTGCGCTGGAAGCTCGTGGATATGTACAAGGAGATCGAGGCTGGGCGGAGTCTCCTCTATCGCGCCTGCGTGAGCGGTGGCGAGTTTCCCGACCCGATGCAGGCGGCGCTGGCGAAAATCTATTGCAACGAGATGGCGATCACGGTGACCAGCCACGCGGTGCAGATGCACGGTGGATATGGCTACACGGACGAATACCCGGTCAGCCGCTTCTTCCGCGCGGCCCGCTTCGGGGGGTTGGGCGGCGGCACGCCCGACATGCTGCGCGACCTGGTGGCGCGGCGGGTGTTCGGGAAGATCGACCCGAACGAGGGGATTCTGAGTTTGGAGGCGTTTTGAGAACGTTCCCGTAGCCGGCGTATCGCCGGCACGGGGGCGCTCTCAGCCGAGCGCGCGGAGCGCGGCGACCGTCTCCTCCGGTTCCGGTCGTGTCGTGTAGTCGGGGTCCGCATCAACCGCGCGGACGATGCCGCCCTTGGCCAGCACGAAGCGGGCCGGCACTGGCAGCCGCCAAGTCTCGTCGCCGTTGAAGCGCGGCAGATCGACGCCGATCCTGCGGTAAACCTCGATCAGATCATCCGGGAGCCGCATGGCGATCCCGAAAGCTTCGGCGACCCTGTTCCCTCCATCGTGCAGGATGTCGAAGCCGAGCTTCAGCTTGGTCTTCAAGTCAAGCAGAAACGACGGCAACTGCGGAGAAACCACGACGATCTCCGCGCTGAGCGAGCGGATGGCGGGAACGACTGCATTCAAAGCATACAGCTCTGATCTACAGTACGGTCACCACTGGCCGCGAAAGAACGACACGACGACCGGCCCTCGCGCCAGCAGGGCGGCCGATGAGATCGCCGCGCCGTCCTGGTTGGACAGCGTGAAGGCCGGCGCGGCCTGCCCCGGCCTGGGCATCCGATCACGGAAACCAGAGGCACGCTGGTCGGCGGTTACGCGATGCATGATGGTCAGGAATTCTGCGGGGATGCGGCCGGGCTTGGTGCCGTCGCCCTCTGCGCCGCGGCGGATGCCCGCCAGTTCCTCTTTCAGCGACGCCATGAAACCTCCTTGACCCTGAGCGGGAAGAGGACCGTAGATCGTCGTCAAGCACGCGGCAACACCGCGAAATGCTTTCCCCGGTTCGGAACGCTCGCCTCGCGTCGGCGTTGCCCAGGCGGTCCCTTGAAGCCCCGAGATCCGCTTGTCGCGGCGCTCGCGATACCGACAGACTGCGAGGACGCCCGCTTGTTCGGTCACATCGTCAACCATATTATCTCGACCTGGGGCTACTACGCCGTTTTCGGCCTCGACGCGCTGGAAGGCTTCGGGTTATTTTTCGTGCCCGGTGAGACGGCGCTGATCGCGGCCGCCATCTACGCCGGCGAGACCCAACATCTCAACATCATCCTGGTGCTCCTCGCCTCGTTCTGCGGCGGAATCCTCGGCGACAATTTCTCCTTCTGGGTCGGCCGGGAATTCGGCTTTCCGGCGCTTCGCCGCTGGGGCCACTACATACACATCAACATGCAGCGCCTGAAATTCATCCAGTACCTGTATCTGCGACACGGCAAGCCTATTGTCTTCATCGGCCGCTTCATCATGCTACTGCGCGCCTGGGAATCGTTCCTGGCCGGGGCCAACGCGATGCCCTGGCGGGAGTTCGCCGTCGTCAACACGGCCGCCGTCTTCGTCTGGGTGTGCGTATGGGGGCTTGGAGCCTGGGGGCTCGGGCAGGCGTCGCAAGGCGTGTTGGAGATCGCCGGAATCGTCATCTTCGTCGTCGTTTGCATCATCATTATCGTCGGCTGGATCTATTTCCGTCGCCACGAGGAGGAACTCGAGGCCAGGGCGGAGAAGGCGCTTCCAGGTCCGTTGCGGGCCCGCCGACCGAAAGCGCAAGGCACCGGCCCCAAGGGGCGTGCCAGTACCGGTTGGGCACTCGTAAGTTATCCGCCGCTCGGCCGTTGACCAGCCGTTCCCGTTCCCGCAAAACCCTCGCCTAACAGGAACGGAACGCCCCATGAGCTTCGAAGACCTCGCGATCGGGCAGACGGCAAGCCTCGGCAAGACGATCACCGAAGCCGACATCCTGATGTTCGCCGCGGTCAGCACCGATACCAACCCCGTCCACATCAACGCCGAGGTTGCCAAGGCGTCGATCTTCGGGGAGCGCATCGCGCACGGGATGCTGTCGGCCGGGCTTATCAGCGCCGTGCTTGGCACCCGACTGCCGGGGCCGGGCACCATCTACATGGGCCAGAGCCTGCGCTTCCGCGGGCCGGTGAAGATCGGCGACACCGTCACGGCGACCGTGGAAGTCACCGCGCTCGATCCGGCGAAGCGACGCGCCACCCTCAAGACCACATGCGCCGTCGCCGGCAAGGTGGTGATCGAGGGCGAGGCGCAGGTCCAGGTTCCCGCGCCCGACTGATGCGCATCTTCCGCGACTGGCGCGAACTGCCCGCGGACGCGCGTCACGCGACCGTGGCATTGGGGAATTTCGACGGCGTGCATCTCGGTCACGCGGCCGTGCTGCGCGCCGCCCATGCCGCACGGCCCCATGCGCCGCTCGCGCTCCTCACGTTCGAGCCGCACCCGCGCGAGGTGTTCCGCCCCGACGACCCGCCCTTCCGCCTGACCTTGTCGGCGGAGCGGGCGGACGCCGTGTCCGCGCTGGGGGTGATCTTGCTCTACGAACTGCCGTTCGACCACGCCTTCAGCCTGATGCCGGCCGAGGCGTTCGTGGCGGATGTGCTGCACGAGGGTTTGGGTGCGCGCCACCTCGCCTGCGGCCCGGATTTCGCCTTCGGTCATCGCAAGGGCGGCGATTTCGGCCTTCCTCGCGGCTTGCGCCGAGGAGTTGGGAATGGGCCTGACCTTGGTGCCGCCGGTCGGCGACGCCGAGGGGCCGCTGTCATCGAGCCGCATCCGCCGCGCGCTGCAGGAGGGCTACCCCGAACGCGCCGCCGAGGCGCTGGGCCGGCCGTGGGCGATCCGGGGCGAGGTCGCGCACGGCGACAAGCGTGGGCGCACCATCGGCTTTCCCACCGCCAATATCGCGCTCGGCCGTCATCTGGAGCCGGCGCGCGGGGTCTATGCCGTGCAAATCCGGTTGCCGGACGGCACGACGCGGCCGGGCGTCGCCAACATTGGCCGCCGCCCGACGGTCAACGCCGGACCGGAAAGCCGGCTGGAGGTCAATATCTTCGACTTCGCCGGCGATCTCTACGGCGCCGAGCTGGGCGTCGCGTTGCATCACTACATCCGTCCCGAGGTGCGGTTCGCCGGACTCGACGAACTCAAGGCGCAAATCGCCGCCGATGCGGAAGAGGCCCGGCGCATTCTGTAGGTTCGCGCATTCGCAAGGAGTCGCCCATGTCTCACCGCGGCCTGAAGTTCGGCATCTTCCTCGCCCCGTTCCATCGGCTGGGCGAGAACCCGACGCTTGCGCTCTCGCGCGACATGGAACTGATCGAGTGGCTGGACTGGCTCGGCTACGACGAGGCGTGGATCGGCGAGCATCACTCGGCCGGCTGGGAGCTGATCGCCTCACCCGAGCTTGTCATCGCCGCAGCGGCCGAGCGCACGAAGCACATCAAGCTCGGCTCGGGCGTCACCAGCCTGCCGTATCATCACCCGTTGCTGGTCGCCCAGCGGTTCGTGCAGCTCGACCACATGACGCGGGGGCGCGCCATGCTGGGCTGCGGGCCGGGCGCGCTGACGTCGGATGCCCACATGCTTGGCATCGAGGCCGTCACGCAGCGGCCGCGCATGATGGAGGCGCTGGACGCCATCATGCGGCTCCTGAGATGTGAGGAGCCGGTCACGATAAAGACCGACTGGTTCGAGCTGCGCGACGCGCGGCTGCATCTCGCGCCCTATTCCGACCCGCTGTTCGAGATCGCGGTGGCGAGCACCATCACCCCGTTCGGCATGATCGCCGCCGGCACCCACGGCATCGGCGTGCTGTCGATCGGCGCCGGCCTGCCGGGTGGGCCGCAGGCGCTGGCCGAGCAGTGGAAGATCGCCGAGGACGCCGCTGCGAAGGCCGGCAGGACCGCCGATCGGCGCAAATGGCGCCTGGTGGTCAACGCGCACATCGCCCAGGATGACGAGCAGGCGCTGCGCGAGGTGAAGGCCGCCGAGCGCATCGAGACGCAGACCTACTTCGAGGACACGCTGGGCCGCCCGCCCGGCCGCTCGGACGACCCGCTGCGCGAGGGCGTCAAGATGGGGAGCACGCTGGTCGGCTCGCCCGAGACCGTGGTGAAAGGTATCCACCGTCTAATCGAGCTGAGCCGGGGCGGCTTCGGCGGCGTGCTGTTCCGCGCCCATGAATGGGCGAACCGCGAGCAGACCTTGCGCAGCTACGAGATGTTCGCGCGCTATGTCATGCCGCACTTCCAGGGGTCGCTGGAAATGCCGTCGGCGTCGAACCGTTGGGCTCTGGAGAACCGCAAGCAGGTGTTCGGCCCCGGCGTGGAGGCGGTGAAGCGCGCCTACACCGATGTCGGCCACGCCGTGCCCGAGGGCTTCCGCGCGCGGACGACGGGCGCACGCGACGTCTGACGGGGCCGCCGCTACGATCGCGACACCCCGTCGCCGCCGCTGGCCGCTGAGCGGCCAAGCCTGGATCAGGGAATGTTGCTTCCCGGGCCCGGACCGATCCCCGTGCCAGAACCGATCCCGGTCACCGGGGGGGCTGCTCCGTAACGCGGGCGGCGCCACCCTGCCAATCCGAACAAGCCGATCAGACCGATCCAGCCCCAGGAGCCGCCACCGCCATTGTTGTTGTTCCCACCTGCCGCCCCGTTTCCGTTCACGCCCGCCCCGACGCCGGGGGCGGCAGCCGGAGCGGTGGTCGCGCCGGGGGCGGCAGCCGGAGCGGTGGTCGCGCCGGGGGCGGCAGCCGGAGCGGTGGTCGTGCCGGTGGTTCCGCCGCTGGTCTGGGCAAGGGCGAGGCCGGGGCCGGCCGCAAGGGTTGCCGCTAGGGCGGCGATCGGCAGGTATTTGAGACCCATTGATTGGTCCTCCGGGCTGAGTGCGCGGTTCCTCCCCAACGCCGCCGGTGAGGGTGTCGTTCCGTAGCCGCTCGTTCGGTGGGTGCGTTTTCAGCGGGATAACGTCAGAGTGTTGCCCCGAGCGGCAGGTCAATAGCCGTGACCGTAGTAGCCGTACCCGTCGTAATCCGGCGGCGGCGCCTCCTCCTCGGGACCGTTGCTCGCCCCAGCCACCGCGCCGAGGGCACCTCCCGCCGCCGCACCGATCGCCGCTCCCCGGCCGCCGCCGGCGAGGCCGCCCAGGGCCGCCCCGGCCCCGGCGCCGACCAGCGCGCCGGTGGCCGTCCGCCGGCCGGGGTCGTAAGGGCTATTATCATATCCATACGGATAGGCGCCCGGTGCGTAGGCATACGGCGCCGGCTCCGGATAGGCGCACCCGCAAAGGCCGGCCGCCAGCCCGGCCAGAGCGGCGAGGCGGACAGGGACCCGCATGACGATCTCCCATTCGAAAGGTTCGCGACAGGAACGGCTATCACGCATGCGGGTTGCCAAGGGCCGGGCCGATGGCTCGCCCCATGGGCCCCGACATGGACATCGGACGTTCGATTGGCTCCACTCGGCGACAGGAGGACGCACCCCATGAGCACGACGACGACAAGCACGACCAACGCCCCCGCGACCACCAGCCATTACCTGCCGGTGCGCGAGGACTGGCTCGCCCGCCGCACGGAGGCGCCGCTGGAGCCTGCGTTGCCGATCGTCGATCCGCACCACCACCTGTGGGATCGGCCGCACTGGCGCTACATGCTCCCCGACCTCCTGGCCGACCTCAACGCCGGCCACAACGTGACGGGGACGGTCTTCGTCCAGTGCCGTGCCTTCCACCGCGCCGCGGGGCCGGAGGAGATGCGCCCGGTAGGCGAAACCGAGTTCGTCAACGGCGTGGCGGCGATGAGCGCCTCGGGCCAGTACGGCGCGGCGCGCGTCTGCGCAGGCATCGTGGGGCACGCGGATTTGCGCCTTGGCGCACGGGTCGCGCCGGTGCTGGAGGAGCACATCCGCGCCGGCGGCGGGCGGTTCCGCGGCATCCGCCACATCACGGCATGGGACGACGACCCGGTGATGCTGAACCCGGGCTATCCGATGCCGCCCAAGCTGATGGAGGACACGAATTTCCGCGAGGGCCTCGCCACGCTCGCCCGCGCGGGGCTGACATTCGATGCGTGGCTCTACCACCCGCAGATCGCGGAACTGACTGCGCTCGCCCGCGCACTTCCCCAGGCGCGCATCGTGCTCGACCACGTGGGCGGGCCGCTTGGCATCGGCCGGTACGCAGGACGGCGGGAGGAGGTGTTTGCGGTCTGGCGGCCCGCGATACGCGAGCTGGCGACCTGCCCGAACGTGCATGTCAAGCTCGGCGGTCTGGGAATGCGCATCAACGGATTCGGCTTCGAGGAGGGGCAGGACCCGCCATCGTCCGAGGATCTCGCCGACGCGTGGCGTCCCTACATGGAAACGTGCATCGAGGCGTTTGGCGCCGAACGCTGCATGTTTGAGAGTAACTTCCCCGTGGACAAGGGGGCGTACAGCTACGCCGTGTGCTGGAATGCCTTCAAGCGCCTCGCCTCCGGCGCCTCGGCCGTGGAAAAGACGGCGCTGTTCAGCACCACCGCGACGCGGTTCTATCGGCTGGACAACTGACCCGGAGCGCGAGGATCCAACATGGCCTATCAGCCTTTCGACCTGACCGGCCGCGTCGCGCTGGTGACCGGCGGCAACAGCGGCATCGGCCTTGGCATGGCGCAGGCCGTGGCCGAGGCGGGCGCGGATGTGGCGATCTGGGGCACCAACGAGGAGAAGAACGCGCGCGCCCGCGCCGCCCTGGAGAAGACCGGGCGGCGCATCCTCGCGCTACGCTGCGACGTGGGCGACGAGCAGGCGGTGGAATCCGGTTTCGCGGAGACGCTCGCCAGGATGGGCCGCATCGACGGCTGCTTCGCCAACGCCGGAGTCTCGGGGCGCGGGCAGCGGTCGTTCATGGACATGCCGGCCGAGGAATGGCGCCGCGTGCTGCGCGTCAATCTCGACGGCGCGTTCTACACGTTCCGCGCCGCCGCCCGGCACATGGTGAAGCGCGGCGACGGCGGCGTGCTGGTCGGCACGGCCTCGCTCGCCGCGATCGAGGCGGCGCCGCGCAGCGAGCACTACGCCGCGACCAAGGGCGGCATGATCTCCATGGTGCGCGCGCTGGCGGTCGAACTGGCCCGGCACCGCGTGCGGGCGCATTCCATCCTGCCGGGATGGATCGAGACCGACATGACGGCGAATGCCATCGGAAATCCGAAATTCCGCGACAACGTCATGCCGCGCATCCCCATGCGGCGATGGGGCACGGGGCCGGATTTCGGCGGCATCGCGGTCTATCTGATGAGCGCGGCGAGCGCCTATCACACGGGCGACACCTTCGTCATCGACGGCGGGTATTCGCTGTTCTGAAGTCCCCCCCGACCCCTCCCGCAAGGGGAGGGAGGAGTAAGCCGACATGTCTTCAGCTCCCCCTCCCCTTGCGGGAGGGGGCGGGGGGAGGGGGCAGCGGGGAGTGGGCGACTGCGGCTGCGTCATAAGATAACGATCCGTATAGTTCGGCCCAAGTCGCGCGAACGCGGCCGGCCTCATAGTGCCGCTCGACCGGGAAGCCTCCCGGAAAGAGAGGGCATAGAGATGTCGCCGAAGAATACGATATGGATGACGGGCCTGTTCGCGGCCGCGCTGGTCACGGCGGTCGGCCTGGGCGGGGCGGGCGCGGCCTTCGCGAGCGCCACGACCGACGAGAGCGCCGAAATCGCGGGCGTCCTGCAAGCGAGGACCGACCCGGCCGCCGCGGTTCGCGCCGCCGAGGCGAGCACGGGCGGTCGCGCGGTGGCGATGGGCCTGGAGCAGCAGGGCAACGCGGCGGCCTATTACGAGGTGCTCGTCGCCTCGCACGGGGGACTTCAGGAGGTTCGCCTCGATCCGGCCTCCGGCGCCGTCCAGGGCACGACCCCGGCGAATGCGCAGGCGCTCGAGAATCTTCAGCCTAATCAACTGGGGCAAGTGACCGCCGCGCCCGTGACGCTCGCGGACGCAATCGGCGCGGCCGAGCACGCCGCCGGCGGACGCGCCCTGGAAGCCGGCTACACCATCCGCAATGGGCATCCGATTTTGAATGTCGAGGTGGCCACCAAGGAGGGTCTGCGGCCGGTGACCGTCAATGGCATGAACGAAAGCCAGGTGACGGTCGCCAAGGCATCCGGCGAGACGGGTGAAGGCGCGGCCGACAACGACTAATACCAACCGGCTTAGACACTGACCGATCCATAATGCGTTCGTCATGCCCGGCGAAGGCCGGGCACCCACGTCTTTGCGGTTGTTCAAGACGTGGGTGGCCGGGCCAAGCCCGGCCATGACGACGGCGAAGGGTCAATCGTTAGGCGGCCTGGTATAAATGGGGTCGAATGGCCGGCCGGCGCCGGCCGGCCATCTCCTTCCCCGAAGGGAGCGGAGCGTGAAAATCCTGGTCGTCGAGGACGACGCCGAGACGGCGAGCTACATCGCCGACGGGCTGCGTCAGCACGGGCACGCGGTCGATACCGCCGGCAACGGGCGCGACGGGCTCTTCCTGGCCGCGGACGGCGCTTACAATACGATGGTCGTCGATCGGATGCTGCCGGGCATCGACGGCATCGCGCTGGTCAAGACCATGCGCGGGGCGGGCGTGCATACTCCCGTGCTGTTCCTGTCCGCGCGCGGCTCTGTGCCCGACCGGATCAGCGGCCTGGATGCGGGTGGGGACGACTACCTCGTCAAGCCGTTCGCGTTCGGCGAGCTGCTCGCCCGCGTCAATGCGCTCGCTCGGCGCCCGAGCGGCGGTCAGGTCGAGACGGTGCTCCGGGTCGCGGATCTGGAGATGGACCTGCTGCGGCGGACCATCACGCGGGCGGCTAAGCCGATCGACCTTCAGCCGCAGGAGTTCCAGTTGCTGGAGTTCCTGCTCCGCCATGCCGATCATGTGGTGACACGGACGATGCTGCTCGAAGGCGTGTGGGAGTTCCACTTCGACCCGCAGACCAACGTGGTCGATACGCATATCAGCCGCCTCCGCGCCAAGATCGAGCGTGGCTTCGGCGCGCCGCTGATCCACACCATCCGGGGAGCTGGCTACGTCATCCGCGCGCCCGGCTAGCCTGCTCCGCACGACCGCGTTCCGGGTCGCGCTCGCCAACGCCGCCGCGTTCGGCCTCGTCGCCCTTCTGGTATTCGCCGTTCTATTCGTGGTCTCCCGTCAGCGGGTCTTGTCGCAGATCGACAGCGACATCGCCGGGGACGCTCATGCCCTGCTGGAAGCGCGGGAGGATCAGGGACAGGTGGGCCTGAGCCAAGCCGTCGAGCGCCGCGCGGAGGCGACGGGTGGAGGCGAGGCCTTTTACCTGCTGACCGCGCCCGACGGCGCCAAGCTGGCGGGCAATCTGCCGGCCATGAGTTTGCCGGACGGCTGGAGGTGGGCGCATGTGCAGCCAAACGCCGCCGGGGAGCCGAACGACGGACTGCTGCGCGTGCTCGCGCTGAGCTTGCCGAACGGCGGGCAATTGCTGGTTGCCCGCGATCCGGGACGGCTCGACGACCTGGAAGACACCTTCCTTGGCACGCTGGTTTGGACCGAGATTGGCGTCGTGCTGTTCGGGTTGCTGTCCGGCTACGTCGTGAGCCGGCGCGTACTTCGGGGCGTCGCGATCGTCGCCGAGGCGGCGGAGCGCATCGGAGCGGGCGATCTGGAAGGGCGCATTCCCCCCGTCGGCGGCGGCGAAATCGCCGCCATCCGGACAGCCGTGAACCTGATGCTCGACCGCATCGGCGTGCTGACCGACAGCCTGCGCCAGGTCACCGACGACATCGCGCACGACCTCCGCACCCCGCTTTCCCGGCTTCGTCAGAACCTCGATCGCGCGCTGCTGTCGTCGCGATCGCCGAGGGCGTTGGAGGCCGCGATCGAACGGGCGCTCGGCGAATGCGACGCCGTGATCGCGACCTTCAACGCGCTGCTTCGGATCGCCCAGATCGAGGGCAACGACCGGCGCGCAGGCTTCCGGGAGGTGGATCTCAGCGGCCTGCTGCTGCGGCTCGCCGACGTATATGGACCGAGCGCGGAAGAGGATGGCCGGTCCCTCACCGTGGAAATCGCTCCAGGGCTTCGCGTCAGGGGGGATGCCGACATGCTGGGGCAGATGGCGGCGAACCTGCTGGAGAACGCGCTCCGCCACACCCCGCCGGGCGCCAGGCTGCTGCTCGCGCTGCGGCCGCTTGCGTCGGGCGCGCGGATGGTCGTCGCCGATGATGGGCCGGGGATTCCGCCGGAGGAACGCGGACGCGTGCTGGACAGGTTCGTCCGGCTTGACGCGAGCCGGAACAGCCCCGGAACCGGGCTTGGCCTGGCGCTGGTCAAGGCGGTGGCCGACGTCCATGGAGCGGTCCTGTCGATCGAGGACAACGCGCCCGGCCTGCGGGTTGTGGTGGATTTCCCGGCCGGGTAGCGCGGCCAGAAGCGGCATGGCAGGGTTTCAGCCATGCGCATCCACATCCAGAACCCTCCCGACGACAGGCTCCCCCCGATCACGCCGGAGATGTGGGCGCAAGCCTGCGCGCGCGCCGGGGAGGATGCCAAGGCCCATCAGGTCAGCTTCGCCCCCGATCGCGCGGGGTTCGCCGCCGCGATCGGCGAGGCCGAGGCGCTGGTCGCGGACAAGGACGTGCTCGTCGGCTTCCTGCCGCTGCGCGCGCCGCACCTGAAGCTGCTGTTCGTGGAAAACGCCGGACTCGACAACCTCGCCCCGTTCGACTGGCTGCCCGAGGGCGTCGCCCTGCTCAACAACCGCGGTACGCACGCCGCCAAGGCGGGCGAGTTCGGCATCATGGCGGTGCTGATGCTCGCCAACCGCGTGCCGGAGATGGTGACCCATCAGCGCGCCGGGCGCTGGCACAAGCTGTGGGGCGCGGTGCTGGCGGGCAGGCGACTGACGGTCGTTGGGCTGGGCGCCCTGGGCGGCGCGGTCGCCGCGCAGGGCGCGCGCTTCGGGCTCCGCGTGACGGGCGTGCGCGCCCGCCCCGCCCCGCACCCCGACTGCGCCGAGGTGATCGGCTCGGACGGGCTCGACGGAGTGCTGCCGGCGACCGAATTCCTTGTCCTCGCCTGCCCGCTCACCCCGGCGACGCGCAACCTTATGGACCGGCGGCGGCTGTCGCTCCTGCCGGCCGGGGCCGGGGTGGTGAATATCGGGCGCGGTCCGCTGCTCGATCAGGCCGCACTGTGCGACGAGTTGGATGCCGGCCGGCTGTCGGGCGCCGTGCTCGACGTATTCGATCCCGAGCCGATCCCCCCCGGCCATCGTCTGTGGACCACGCCGAACCTGATCATCAGCCCGCACACGGCCGCCGACGATCAAAACACCTACTATGAATTGAGCCTGGACCGATTCCTCGAAGACGTGCGCGCCGTGCGGGAGGGACGGCGCCCGCCGACGCTGGTCGATGTCGAGCGCGGATACTAAGCCGGGCCGAAGCGACCGTAGAGCTGCTGCGCGACTCCCTTCAAAGCCTGGTCCGCCTTCGTGCCGCCGACGTTCGTCGCGAGCACCATGGCGAAGTCGCGGGTCGGTTGCAGCATGATGAACGCGAGAGTCATCCCGTTCGATCCGGTGTGCGTCACGAACGGCTCCGGCGAATAGGGCAGGGTCGCGATGCCCCAGCCGAGCCCGTAGCCGCCCTGCGACGGCGTGCCGGGAGCGGCGCCGGGTTTCGGGGGCGTGTCGATGATCTTGGTATGCAGCTTGCGCACGGTCTCCGGGCGCACGACGGGGGGGCCGCGCCGGCCCTCGCCGGCGTTCCACCCGGCCCAGGCGGCGAAGTCGAGGATCGAGAGGTGAACCGTGCCGGCCGGGCCGAGGATCACCGGGTCTCCCGGTCAGATCGCAACCAGGGGAGGCTGACATTTCTGCTTTGCGGACAGAGGACAGTTTAGCTTTGCGCCTACATCCGCGAGTCGCAGAAGGGATATTATGGAAAATGGAGACCAAGTCAGCCGGGCACCTGTAGCACCAGCCCGTCGTAGGCGGGCTTCACGCCGGTGGGCAGATTGCGTGCCAGCCAGTCCCAATCGAGGTCGGTGCCCATATGGGTCAGCACCGTTCGTCGCGCGCCGATCCGGGCGGCCCATTCCACGACGAGATCGACATGGGCATGCGTCGGGTGTGGGGCGCGGCAGAAGCAGCCGACCACCCAGGTGTCGATGCCGGCGAGGATGGTCAACGCTGTCTCGTCGAGGCTGACGACGTCGGTCGAATAGCCGAACGCGCCGATCCGCACGCCGAGGGTCGGCGCGAAGCCGTGTTCCTGCTCGAAGAAGCGCGCCGTGAAACCCGCCATCGTGACGGTCTGTCCGGGCGCGACCTCGCGGGGCTCCAGCACCGGGCGGAGAAAGTTCGGCGGCTCCCAACGACGGAAGGCATAGCCGAAGCGGTCCGCCAGCTCGCCCAACGTGCGCCTTGTCGCGAAGGCCTCCAACGGGCGCCCGGCGATCCGGTTCAGGATCCGAACGTCGTCCAGGCCGGTGATGTGATCGGCGTGCGCGTGCGTGTAGAGAATGGCGTCCACGCGCGGCACGCGGCAAGCCAGCAACTGGCCGCGCAAGTCGGGCGTGGTATCGACGAGCAGCCGCGCCCCCGCCGCGTCCTCGACCACGATGGACGAGCGCGAGCGGCTGTTGCGCGGCTCGGCAGGGTCGCAGGCGCCCCAGTCCCCTGCCCCATCGGCGCCGCCGATCGTGGGCACGCCGGCCGAGGCGCCGCAGCCCAGCATTATGACTCGCATCAGTCGGCTTTCCGGAACAGTCGCAGGAAGTTCGCCGTCGTCATCGCGGCCAGGTCTTCGAGCGAAACCCCGCGGACCCGCGCAAGCACCTCGGCGGTGTGGCGGACATGGGCCGGCTCGTTCCGTTTGCCGCGCACCGGGACCGGAGCGAGGTACGGCGCGTCGGTCTCCACGAGCAGACGCTCGATGGGCAGATCGCGGGCGATGTCGCGGAGATCGCCGGATTTCGGGAATGTCAGGATGCCGGAGAAGCTGACGAAGCCGCCCATCTGCACTGCGAGCGTGGCGAGCCGGCGGGTGGAGCTGAAGCAGTGCAGGAGAAAATCGAAATCTCCGCCGCTATCCCGCTCTTCTTGCAGAATTCGCGCGATGTCGTCGTCGGCGTCGCGGGCGTGAATGGCGAGCGGCAGGCCGGACAGGCGAGCGGCTCGGACATGGACCCGGAAATTCTCCCGCTGCATCTCCTGCGGGGAGCGGTCGTAAAAGTAGTCGAGCCCCGATTCGCCGATCCCGATGACCTTCGGATGCTCGGCCAACCGGGCGAGCGTCGCCGGATGCGGGATCGGCGCCTCGGCGGCATGATGGGGATGCACGCCGACGGTACACCAGACGTTGCCATGCGCCTCGGCCAGCGAAATGGCGCAGGGGGCCTGGTCCATCGTGGTGCCGATCGTGACCACCTCGTGGACGCCGGCCGCCTCCGCGCGCGCCATGATCTCGGGGAGTTCGGCCGCCGGGAAGTAGTCCAGGTGGCAGTGCGAATCGATCAGCATCTGTGGCTTATGCCGCCTGTCCGACGTAACGGGGGAAGACGCCTTCGGGCGGGGGCAGCGCTGTTCCCTCGGCAAGCGGGGTGGCGAGGGCGGCGAAAACTCGTGCTCCTCCCGGAACGCCGAGCTGGTCCAGCATCCGGCTCATGGAGGCGGGCATGAACGGCTGAAGCAGCGTCGCGATAACCCGGAGCACATCGGCCAGCACGCGCAGCACCACGCCCATCCGAGGGGGGTCCGACTTGCCAAGCGCCCAGGGGGCTTGACGGTCGATATAGGCGTTGGCGGCGCGGACGATTTTCCACACCTCTTCCAGCGCCTCGTGGAACGCCTGGCGTTCGATCCGCTCGCGGAGGAGATCGGGCAGCGCCGCCGCGGCGTCCAGCAGCCCGGCATCATCCTCGGTGACCGGTCCACTTCCGGGCAGTTTCCCATCGCAGTTGCGGGCGACCAGCGTGAGCGTGCGTTGCGCGAGATTGCCCAAGTCATTGGCCAGTTCCACGTTGATCCGCGTCACCAGCGAGTGGAACCGCAGGGTTCCGTCGCCGCCAAAGGGTTTCTCGCGCAACAGAAAGTAGCGCACCTGATCCAGCCCGTAGGTCGCGGCCAATTGGCGCGCCTCGATGACGTTCCCGAGCGACTTGCTCATCTTCTCGCCCTCGACGGTCCACCAGCCATTGGCGGACACGCGCCGGGGCACCGGAAGCCCCGCCGCCATTAACAGGGCCGGCCAAATCACGGCGTGAAAGCGCATGATTTCCTTGCCGACGATGTGCACGTCGGCCGGCCAGAATGGCCAGCGCGGCGCCATCTCATCGGGGAAACCGCACGCAGTGACATAGTTGTTGAGCGCGTCCAGCCAGACATACATCACGTGGTCGGGTGCGCCGGGAACCGGAATGCCCCAAGTGAAGCTCGTGCGGCTGATGGAAAGATCGTTCAGGCCTCGGCTGACGAAGCTCACCACTTCGCTCCGGCTGCTTGGCGGAGCGATGAAGTCCGGGTGTTCGTCGTAGAGCTTCAGCAATCTCTCCTGCCACGCGGATAGACGAAAGAAGTAGGACGGTTCGCGCACCCAAGCGACCGGGGCGCCGCTGGCCGCCACCTTGTTGCCGTCGGAAAGCGTGGTGAGTTCCGATTCGTCGTAGAATGCCTCGTCGCGCACCGCGTACCAGCCCTCGTAGTGGCCGAGATAGATCTGCCCGGCGGCCTCGATCCGACGCCACAACTCCGCGCAGGAGACCTTGTGGCGCGGCTCGGTGGTGCGGATGAAGTCGTCGTACGACACGCCCATCCTGTCGGCCATGTCGCGGAAATCGGCCGAAACCCGGTCGGTGTAGGTCTGCGGGTCCAACCCCGCCTCGGCCGCCGCGCGCTCGACCTTCTGGCCGTGCTCGTCGGTGCCGGTCAGGAAGAACACGTCGTGGCCGTCCAGCCGCTTGAAGCGCGCCATCACGTCGGCGGCGATCGAGGTGTAGGCGTGCCCGATATGCGGGGCGCCGTTCACGTAATAGATCGGCGTCGTGATGTAGGTCCGCTGGGTCATGCTGTGCCTTGGGACGGTTCGCGAAGCAGACGCAGGCCGGCCAGGACCGCGTGACGCTTGTCCAGCGTGAACCGCTGGGTTTCGTCCTGCAAACGGGTGAGCGCGTGCCACACGTCGCCCCAGGCATCAAGGGGGCGCAGGCCCACCAACCGTGCCTGATCCGGGTCGGCCCGGCCGCGTGCGTGCGCCCGGACCGCGCTCGCAATCGCCGCGCGCAGCAAGTCCAGGAAGGTGGAGAACGCCCCTTCCTCGCGCGCCAGCTTGTCGGCGAACTCCCAGCCGGCGCGCGGCATCTCCGGCAGCCCGGCCAGCACCTGATCCACCAGCCCGGCGAGCGCCAGCCCCTGCGCCTCGCGCAACATGAGCGCCCGGCCGGGAGAGCCCTCGGCGAGTTCAATCAGCCGGTCGCGCTCCTCCTCCGGCTGATCGGGCAAATAGAGGGCCAGAAGCCGCGCCATATCGGCATCGCCGAGCGGGCGCAGCGGCAGGCGGCGGCAGCGGCTGCGGATCGTGACCGGCAGGCGCCCCGGCGCGGCGCAGACCAGCAGCAGAAGGGCGCGCGGCGGCGGCTCCTCCAAGACCTTCAGCAAGGCATTGGCGGCGTTCCGGTTGAGTTCGTCGGCGCGATCGACGACGACGACGCGCCAGCCGCCCTCGGCCGGGGTCAGGCGCAGGAAGGCGCCGACCTCACGGACATCATCCACCACGATCTCGGCGCGCAGCTTCTTACGGTCGGAGCCGGGGGTCCGCTGCAACGTGAACAGGTCGGCGTGCCCGCCGGCCATGGCGCGACGGAACACGGGGTCGGCGGGATCAAGCGCGAGGCTGTCGTTCGCCGGTACACCCGCTAAAACCCGGCGGGCGAAGCGGAAGGCCAGCGTCGCCTTTCCCACCCCTTCCGGACCGGTGATCAGCCAGGCGTGATGCATTCGCCTGCCGCGTAATGCGCCGAGCAGGGTCGCCTCGGCGGCGGCGTGGCCGACCAGCAGCGGATTCGCGCGAGGCTCGGGCGGCTCGGGGTCGGTCATGACGCGGGCGTTGTGATCGACCCGACACGCGGATTTAAGCCGGGTCGAAGCGCATCGCCGCGCCGTTCATGCAGTAGCGCAGGCCGGTGGGCTTCGGGCCGTCCTCAAAGACGTGCCCCAGATGCCCGCCGCAGCGGCTGCAGTGGGCCTCGGTCCTTGTCATGAAGAAACTGCGGTCCTCGGAGGTGGACACGCCCTCGGGCAAGGGGGCGAAGAAGCTTGGCCAGCCGGTGCCGCTTTCGAACTTCGTGCTGGAGGCGAACAGCTTCTCCCCGCAGCCGACGCAGACAAAGATGCCCGCCCGCTTCTCCCGATTGAGCGGGCTGACGCCCGCGCGCTCGGTGCCGTGCTGGCGCAGCACGCGGGTACTGCTCGGCCGACAACAGCCGCCGCCACTCCTCGTCGGTGTGTGATACCGGAAAACTCTCTCGCGTCGCCTCCGCGGCGCCGCCGAACAGGCGTTTCATGCGATGTCCCTCTGCGTTGACGCACCTTATATGGGATCAACAAATGGGATCAACGGAGCCGTGGGAGACCCGCCGATGACGAACTTCAGCCAAGCCCTGGCTCCCGTGCTACCCGAGGCTTCGGGCTCCGTCAGCTTGGTCGGGCGGGTCTGGCGGCCGGACGTGGGCGGGCCATCCGTGGTCGTGGTGCGCGGTGGGGAGCTGATCGACGTTACCGCCGCTTTCCCCACCATCCGCGATCTGTGCGAGGCGAACGACCCCGCCGCGGCGCTGCGGTCGGCGCCGGGCGAGAGTCTGGGAAGCGTGGATGAAGCGCTTGCCAACACACCGCCCGAAACGCGCGAAACCGGCCGGCCCTGGTTGCTCGCCCCCGTCGACCTGCAAGCGATCAAGGCCGCCGGCGTCACCTTCGCCGTCAGCCTTGTCGAGCGCGTGATCGAGGAGCGGGCGCGGGGGGATCTGGCCGCCGCCGCCGAGATCCGGGCCGAAGTGCGCCAGTTGGTGGGCGAGGATCTGGCCCGGCTGCGGCCGGGGTCGGCCGAGGCGGCGCGGCTCAAGGAGGTGCTGCTCGCCCAGGGCGCCTGGAGCCAATACCTGGAGGTCGGCATCGGGCCGGATGCCGAGATATTCACCAAGGCGCAGCCGATGGCGGCGGTCGGCACCGGAATGGACGCCGGGCTTCACCCGGACTCGTCGTGGAACAATCCCGAGCCGGAGGTGGTTCTGACGGTCGCCTCCTCGGGGCGCATCGTCGGCGCAACGCTCGGCAACGACGTGAATCTTCGGGATATCGAGGGCCGCTCGGCATTGCTGCTCGGCCGCGCCAAGGACAACAACGCCTCCTGCGCCATCGGCCCGTTCCTGCGCCTGTTCGACGCTGGGTTCGGGCTTGACGACGTGCGGCGGACGACGGTCAGCCTGCGTGTCGACGGCGAGGATGGGTTCCGGCTGGACGGCACGTCCCATTTGGATGAGATCAGCCGCGACCCGACCGATCTCGTCGCGCAGATGGTCAACGCCCACCACAGCTACCCCGACGGTGCGGTGCTGTTCCTGGGCACGATGTTCGCCCCGATCCAGGACCGCGACGCACCTGGCCAGGGATTCACCCACAAGCCGGGAGACGTCGTCACAGTCGCTGCGCCCGAGCTTGGCCGTCTGGTGAACCGGATGCGCCCCACCGACCAGTGCGAGCCGTGGGGGTTCGGTGCGGCGGCGCTGATGCGGAATTTGGCCCGGCGAAACGTGCTGTAGGGTCTGCCGCTATGCGAGCGTTTCCATCCACGTCGCGATAGCCGTCCCGATCGCCGGACCGGAATCCTCCTGTACGAAGTGCTTGCCCGGCACTGTTATTTCGCGCTGGTTGAGCCAGCCCCGGCAGAACTCCCGCTGCGCCCCGATCAGGATGGCCCCCGGGTCGGCATTGACGAACAGCTTGGGGATGTCGTTGCCCGCCATCCACTCCGCGTAGGACCGCACCCGCGCCGCGACATCGGCCGGCTCGCCCGCGATCGGGATGGCGCGCGGCCAGGCGAGCGTCGGCCAGCGGTGGTGGCGTTGCAGGAACGGGCGGCGGTACTCGTCCATTTCCGCGTCGCCGAGGGGGCGGATGACCGAGCCGGGAAGCACGCGTTCGACGAACAAGTTGCGATTGAGGATCAATTCCTCGCCCTTGTCGCTCCGGAAGCCCTGAAAGATACGCGCCGCCTCCGGGTTCCACTCCTCCCAGCCGGTCAGCGGCCGAACGATCGCCTCCATGTAGGCGATGCCGCGCACCCGCGCGGGGTGGCGGCGCGCCCAGTCGAAGCCCAACGCCGAGCCCCAATCGTGCAGGACCAGGATCACCTTGGCGTCGGGGCCGATCGCCTGGACGATGAAGCCGTCAACGAAGCGGCTGTGAACCGCGAAGCTGTAGGTGTCGGCGTTGGCCGGGGTCAGCTTTTCGCTGTCGCCCATCCCGATCAGGTCGAGCGCCAGGCAGCGCGCATGGGCGGCGACGGGAGGGATGACGTCGCGCCACAGATAGGACGAGGTCGGATTGCCGTGCAGGAACAGAACAGGCTCCCCCTGCCCGGTCTCGACATAGGCCATTCGACGACCGTGGACCTGAAGGCTGCGCTTGACCTGGGGCATCTTGTGGCGAGCTTTACAGCACGGGATTGGCAATTCACGATGCGACAAGTGGACGGTCCGGACAAGCTCGGATGCGGCTGACCGATGAAGAACAGGCCATGCTGGCCGGCGACCAAGGCCGGGCGCGGCAGTGGGCGATCGAGCATCAGGTCAAGGTCGGGCGCTATCTCGGCGCGCAAGACTTCGTCGCGGTGTCGCAAGCCCACATCATGGCCGACACGGAATCCCTCGGCGCGGCCGGCGTGGCGTGGCTGGAGCGGCTGGCGGCGCTGCCCGAACCCGAACGTCTCGTCCGCATCCCCACCATCACCGATCCGCGCGGCACCGATTTCGCCGCCGCTGCCACGCTCCGCCAGCAACCCTGGATGCTCGATCTGGAGCGGCGCGCCATCGCGGCGTTTCAGGCGCTCGGCATCCTGATGACCGACACCTGCATCAACTACCAGACGATCATGCCGGCGGTGTGCGGCGAGCACATGGCCTACGGCGATACCGGGGTGGTGATCTACACCAACAGCGTGCTCGGGGCGCGATCCAACTTCGAGGGCGGGCCGTCGGCGCTTGCCGCCGGGCTCACCGGACGCACGCCCCGCTATGGGTATCATCTGGACGCCCACCGGCGCGCGACGCTCGCCGTGCGCGTCGCCGACACGCCGGGCGCGCTGCATGAATGGGGCGCGCTGGGCGGCATCGTCGGGCGGCTGGCGGGTGATTACTGGCAGGTGCCGGCGCTGACCGGCATCGAGTCCGCGCCCAGCTCGGACCAGCTCAAGCATTTCGGCGCCGCGCTCGCGAGTCACGGATCGGTGGCGCTGTTCCACATTCCCGGCGTCACCGCCGAGGCGGCGCGTCTTTCGGACGTTGCCGATCCTTCCCTGGCCGTACGCGCGACCGTCGCCGCCGCCGACCTCCGGGCCTTCGCGAACGCTTACAGTGATGGCGTCGAACAGATTGATGTCGTGGTATTCTCCGCCCCGCAGCTCAGCCTGATGGAGCTGCGGACACTCGCCGCAATGCTGGACGGGCGGCGCGTGCGCGTGCCGCTGCTGGCCGTCACCAGCCCGCAGGTGAAGCCGGACGCCGACCGCATGGGCCTGACCGCGCGCATCGAGGCGGCGGGCGGGCTGCTGCTCTCCGGCATGTGCTTCTACCAGAGCTATGCGCGCGAGATGGCGGAGGCGAATGGCTGGCAGGCGCTGGCGACGAACTCCGCTAAGCTAACGAACATCCTCGGCGGCTACGGCTACCGCCCTGCCCTGCTGTCGATGGAGCGTTGCGTGGCCGCCGCCTGCACCGGACGAATCGGGCCATGAGCGTGTTTCCGGCCAGAGCGGGAATGGGCGTCAAAGTGCGCGGCCGGGCGCTGGTGGCCCGCGACGGGTTCTCCGCCCGCTATGATCTCGACCGCGTTCGCGGCGTCTTCTCCCGCCCCGAGCACAAGCTGGCCGGCCAGTCCTATGTCGGACGCATCCTGGTGCTCGACGCGGCAAAGGGCGGTGTGGCCACCGCCTGGATGCTGCATGAGATGCAGGCGCGGGGCATCGCGCCCGCCGCACTGGTGCTGAACACGGTGAACCCGATCATGGTGCAGGGTGCCGCCTTCGCGGGTTTCAGCATGATCTCGGGGTTCGCGATCGACATCACCTTGGCGGTGGCCGATGGCTCCGTAGTGGAGGTCGATCCCGAGGGCGATCCGCCCTGCCTCCGGGTGATCGCGGAGGGTTAGGACAACTCGGCGGCAATGCGGTCCGCCAGTACACCGAGCGCGCGGCTCATCGTCGGCACGACCGCGCGCGCGGTGCCCGCGCCGGCATCAAGCTCGATCCGCTCGCGGTGCGGCGTGCCGGACGGGGGCTGGCCCGAGCGCGCCAGCAGCCACGCGGCGCGCAGCACCACATGCCCGGCGGTGTCGCCGGAGAATTGCTCGATCGACACCGTCAGGATGCGCAAGCCCCGCGCCGGCGCCGGATCGCCCGGTGGCAGCACCGATCCCGGCGGCAGGCGCTCGGTAAGATCATCGGACAGCGCGCGGCGAATCAACTGCCGCACGGGCGCTCCCCAGATGCTGGTGCTGATGACTTGCAGCCGATCGCCGGGCGCGACCAGGACGATCTCGTTACGGTCGATCGTGGCCGGAATCGACACTTCGCCCACCTCCAGCGGCGGGTGCAGGGGCGATCTCGAATTCGCCGGGTGCGCGGGCGGGACCGCCGAGAGCGTGTAGGTGTCGGTGGGCGCACTGGAGCAGGCTGCCAGCAGCACAACCAGCAGCATCGGCGCGTAGGTGCGCATTCCCCTCCCCCTCATCCGCGGCCCCGGATCAAGGCCGAGGGGTGGCGGTCCAGATAGTCGGTAAGCTCGCGGACCGACTGGGCCGCACGGCTCAGCTCGTAAAGCGTCTGCCCGAGCGCCGCCGTGTTCGTGCCCATCGGGCCGTTCCCGGCCGTGGCGCTGATGAGATGCTGCGCATCGGCGACCGTGCGATCCGCCTGGGCCGCCACCTTGCGGAGCGAGGCGAGCAACGCGGGCACCTGGGTCTTGGTCGAACTCGTGACCTGCTCGACGTTGTCCAGGGACCGATGCAGGCTGTCGAGGCTTTGGGTCAGCTTGGGAGACTTGCTGAGGGTCGCCAGCCGGTCGGTGAGGGTGCGGACGTTATCGGCGATCTGGTCGATCGGCAGTCCGTCCAGCTTGCCGGCTATGCCGCTGACCGCCGTCATGAGGCCGGTGATCCCCGCTCCGCCTGAGGCCGCCGGGATCTCGGGCGGGCTGCCGGCGAGCAAGGTTGCCGGCTTGGCCTGACTGACGAAGCTCAGCTCGACATCCTTCGGGCCGACCAACGGAATCGCCGAGCCAGGCTGCGCGCGCAACCCGTCGGCGATCAGGCGGCGCATCAGCGCATCCATCGCCGTGCGGCCGCTGGCGGGCCACGTCGCGCCGCCGGACAGTCCGATGCGCGAGGGCTCCATCGCCAGCGTCACCTCCTCCTGCAACGTCCCGCTCGCCGGGTCGTATTGAAGCTGGGCGCTCTGGACGGAGCCCACCTGCTGACCGGCAAGCTTCACCGGCGCGCCCTTCGCGAGCCCGCCGGCCTCCGGGCCGAAGACCGCGCGATACAGCACAGCCCGCGGCCCAGGCGCGGAGTTGGCGTCGCTCTTGCTGTCATAGAGCGGGAATACCTGCCCATCGGCGGCAACGGGCCGCTTCTCGGCTTCGGCGGGCGTATCGAAGTCCACCGCGCCACTCAGAAGGGACGGCAACGACTGGAGCTGCAATCGCGGCCCCGCCCCCTCCATCGAGATCTGCACGGCACCTGCGTTCCAGAACCGCGTGCCGTCGTGCACGAGTGCGTCGTACGGCGTCTTGACAAAGATTTCGATGTTAAATCGCCGATCGGAACTCAGCTTCGTCGTTTCGACGGTTCCGACGCTGAGATCATGGAAATTGATCTGCGAGCCTGGGGAGACGCTGCCGAGTTGGCTCGCCTGCAGCACGTAGTGACGGCCCGGCACCGGCTCCGGTATGGCCGGCGCTTCGGCCAATCCTTGGTACCGGTCCTGCTTGTGGCCCGGGCTCGGCTGCATCCCGATCGTCGGGCCGGAGATCACCGACCGGATGGACGACAGATTGCTCAGGCTGGGGCCATTGATCCAGAACAGGGTTCCCGGCCCGATATGGTCGTCCATCTCGGCGCTCAAGCGAATTTCCGCCCGTACGTGCCGGAGGTCCTTTTCCAAGCGGACCGATTCCACCTCCCCCACCTTGAGGCCCTCGTAGTCGACCTCGGTCTGGCCGGCGCTGATGCCATGGGCGCCGGGAAAGATGACCGTCACGCTCGGACCATTGGCGGTGAGTTGCTTGAAGGCGAGCCAAGCCACGATCAGCACGGCGGCGATCGGGATGCCCCAGATCCAGCCGGGCCAGCGGCTCTTCTGCTCCTTGGCCGAGGGCGGCTCGGGAGCGACGCGGGGCGCGGCGGAACCTGGGTCCCCGTCGTTCGGCGGCGCCACGTGCCCCGTGTCGGCGCTCATCAGTGCACCCTCGCGTGTGGAGACTGAGTGGCGAGAGGTGCTTGGTTTCCGCTTCCGGTTTCCTGCCGCGACGGCCAGCGACGCTTGCCGGTGTGCGGCCTGCATGAGACCCGCCGCGCGGCGGGAGCCGGGAGGTCCAGACGGGCCACAGGCTGATGCGCCAGGGATAGCCGCCCAGAGCGCCGAGTGATGAGCGACCCGCCAGACCTCCCGACCGGAGCGAACCTAGACCCGCCCGACAGGAGGTTGAAATGCCCTATACGGTTGGCCTGGACTGGGGTGGAACCGCGCACGCGGTCTGCGTCATGGACGCGACTGGCCGTGTTGCGGGCCAGTTCGAGGCCGCCCATGACGGCCAGGGCCTTGCCGGTCTGATCCGCAAGCTGGCGGCCTTTGGGCCACCCGCGGAGCTGCCCGTTGCCATCGAGCGGCCGTCCGGTCTGCTGGTCGATACGCTGATCGAGGCGGGTCACAAGGTGGTTCCGATCCACCCCAATGCGGTAAAGGCCAGTCGGCCGCGCTATCGGGCCAGCGGCGCCAAGAACGACGCCGGCGATGCCCGCCTGCTGGCGGACCTGCTGCGCACGGATGCGCACCGCTTCGCGCCGCTGCAGCCACAATCCGATGCGATCCGCGCCTTGCGTGCGCTGGCGCGCGGCCGCGACGACCTGGTCGCCACCCGCGTGCAGCTGGCCAACCAGTTGCGTGCCACACTGGATCGCTTCTGGCCGGGGGCTGGCGTCATCTTCGCCGATCTCGACAGCCCGATCGCGCTCGCCTTCCTGGCCCGCTATCCGACCCCGGACAGCGCTCGGCGGCTGGGCGAGAAGCGCCTCGCCGGCTTTCTCGCGCAGCACAGCTATTGCGGCCGGCGCTCCGCCACCGAGCTGCTCGCCCGATTGCGTGCCGCCCCCACCGGACTGTGCGCCCCGGCCGAGGAGGACGCCTGTGGCGAGATCGTCAGCGCGCTTGCCGCCACCCTCAGCCGTCTGGTCGAGCAGATCGCGCTGCTGAGTGCGCGCCTCCAGCACGCCGTCGCCGACTTGCCCGAGGGACGGATTGTCATGTCTTTCCCGCGCGCGGGAAAGATCTGTGCCGCCCAGATCACCGCCGAACTGGGTGACGTGCGCGAGCGCTTCCCCTGTGCCGACGCGCTCGCGATGGAGGCCGGTTGTGCGCCGGTCACCAGGCAGTCGGGCAGAAGCCGCGCGGTGGTGTTCCGATGGGCGTGCAATCGCCGCCTCCGCGCCGCCGTCACCTGCTTTGCCGACAATTCCCGCCACGCCTCGGCATGGGCCGCCAGCCTCTACCGGCGCGCCCGCGATCGCGGCTGCGACCATCCCCATGCGATCCGCATCCTCGCCCGCGCCTGGCTCCGCGTGCTCTGGCGCGCCTGGCAGGACCGAATGCCTTACGACATCGCGGTCCACCGTGCCGCCAATCCCGCTTGAAACCACCCCCGTTTCTTGGTTCGGCTGCAACGGCTGTCTCCTCGTCCCGGCCGCCACATCCTCACGCGCGGTCGCCAGGGCGGGGTCAAGGAGCGCCGAAGGCGACCGGCGCAGCCGGCGCGCAGCGTCCTTGGGGCCGCCCTGGCGACCGCGCGACGCTCGCCAAAGCCGAGACGTTGACACAGGCTGTCTCATGCGTTCTCCCTGGCCTGGTCCCACAAAAGGCGGGGATCGAACAGCTTAGCCGCGAACATGGTGAGCACGATCACCGCCAGGAACGCGGGTGCGCCGATGCCCGCGCGGACGCTCAGGAAGCCGCCGATCTGAAAGATAGGGATGAAGATCGTGATGGTGAACACGTCGATGTTCGACCATCGCCCGATCTCCTCGACAAACCGGAACACGCGGGTCTTGAGCACCAGCCGGCGGTCGGAGTGGTGATGAATGGACCACAGCAGCCAACTCAGGCTGAGCAGCTTGACCAGCGGGATCAGGATGCTGGCGATGAAGATGATGGCGGCCAGCACCCATAGATTCGCATCGACCAGTTGCAGCACGCCCCAGGCGATCGTCTGATCCTCCACCGCCCGGCCGGGGCCGTATTGCACGCTCATCGGGAACCAGTTGGCGACGATGAACAGCGGGAATCCCGCGATCACCAGCGCCGCCGCGTGCGAGACCGCCCACGGCTTCCGACGCGACAGCCGCGCCAGGCAGCGCGGGCAGCGACCGCCGGCGAGGCGCGCGGGCAGCACCAGGTCGCACTCGGTGCAGGCCAGACGCGGCCCCGACGCGGGCGGCTCCTGGTGGCCGATCATGCGCCAGACCACGACGCGGTCGATGCTGGCGCGTGTCATCATCGTGAAGAACGCCGCGCCGATCAGGCACCAGCCTCCCGCCCCGATCGTGACCGGGATATGCACCGCCACCCGGCTGTAGCCGATCGCGGCGCCAAACAGGAACACGTCCGGCATCGACCATAGATCCAGATGCTCGGCCCAGCGGTACACCCGCCCGGTCCAGCGTCCCGTCCGCTCCAACCGGACCGCGGCCAGCGCGGCGGCCAGCAGGCCGAAGCGCAGGAACGGCAGGACCACGCCCTGCAGTCCAACCACGATGGCCAGATACGGCCATCCCTCGTGCCACATCTCGACCACGCCGGAGCCTAGCCGGCTCGACCGCTCGATGCCGGCGAACCGTATCGTCATCAAGGTGGCAAGATTGGCGGGGAACCACAGCAGGAAGGTCGTGAACGACAGCGCGAGCGCGGCATTCAGGCTCCGCCCGGCGGCGCGCTCCAGCACCTTGCCGCAGCGGCAGCACAAGGTGCGGCCGTGCCGGCCCAAGACGGGCAGACGTTGAATGGTCCCGCAGTCGGGACACGCAATGACCATGGCGGGACCGCAACGCTGCCGGCACGACTTCGGTTTCGATATCTCCTTGCGCTGGGACGCACGCGCGCGTGACGGGGGAAGGCGGGCGTTCGCGTCCCCGGCCTGAGCCGCTACCGTGGTCTCGATCGTCACGGAGCGCAGCATGACCGATACAGCCGATCTCGCCGCGCTCGACGCGGCCGACCCGCTCGCCTCCTTTCGGGCGCTGTTCGAACTGGCCGAGGACGTGATCTACCTCGACGGCAACTCGCTCGGCCCGCTGCCCAAGGCGACGCCCGCGCGGCTCGCCGACGTGATCGCCCGGGAATGGGGGCGCGACCTGATCCGCTCCTGGGAGACCAACAAGTGGATGGAGTTGCCCCGGCTTGTGGGCGAGAAGATCGGGCGGCTGATCGGCGCCGAGCAAGCGAGCACGGTCGCCTGCGATGGCACCTCGGTCAATCTGTTCAAGGCGCTCGCCGCCGCCCTGGCGCTGCGGCCCGACCGGCGCGTGATCCTGTCCGAGCGCGGGAATTTCCCGACCGATCTCTACATGGCGGAGGGCTTGGCCGCGCTGTTGGGGCGTGGGCACGAGATCCGCCACGCCGAGGACATCGAGGCGGCGCTCGACGGGTCGGTCGCGGTCGTGATGCTGACGCATGTGAACTACCGCAGCGGCCGGATGCACGACATGGCGCATCTGACGCGGGCCGCTCACGATGCGGGCGCTGTCATGATATGGGATCTGGCGCACTCGGCGGGCGCCGTGCCGCTCGACCTCGCGGCGTGCGGCGTCGATTTCGCCGTGGGCTGCGGCTACAAGTTCCTCAACGGCGGTCCCGGTGCCCCGGGTTTCCTTTATGTTGCTCCGCGCCACCAGGGCGCGGCGATGCCGCTCACCGGCTGGATGGGCCATGCCGACCCGTTCGCGTTCGACCCCGCCTATCGCCCGGCTGCCGGGATTGCCCGCGCGCTGGTCGGCACGCCGCATATCCTGAGCCTGGCCGCGCTGGAAATCGGAGTGGACATCGCACTCCGGGCCGATAGGGCGGCGGTGCGGGCGAAGTCGGTGCGCCTGGCCGAACTGTTCGCCGCGCTGGTCGAGCGCGACTGCGCCGGCCTCGGCTTCGAGCTTGCCTCCCCGCGCGCGGCGGAGGCACGCGGCAGCCAAGTCTGTCTACGCCACCCCCGCGCCGAGGCGATCATGCGGGCATTGATCGCCCGTGGCGTGATCGGCGATTTCCGCCCGCCCGACATCCTCCGCTTCGGCCTGACGCCGCTGACGCTGCGTTATGCGGATATGGCCGCGGCGGTGGCCGCGCTTCGTGCCGTCGCGGTGGAAGGTTAAGCCTGCCGCACCAGTGAGTGCTTCACCCGCATTTGGCTGTGAAAATCCCGGCGCCCGTCCGTTTCGATTCCGGTTGCACACAAGGGAGCAACTGGAAGTCGGTTTTTTCTCAGAATATTATCATTTTAGATACGTTTTGGCTTGACCGGCACCCGTCACATCGGGTTATTTACAGCGATCAAAACGGGAACAGGGTTTCTACAATGTTTATAGATCGCGGTGCTATCCTGGGCGGGGAGACGTACTCCGACGTAGTCGCGTCGTCTGACCTGGTTGGCTACGATGCCATGCTGCTGGCTGGCACCACGTATGCCTTCGCGCTGGAGAGCAGCAGCGAGCCGATGCTCGTTGACCTGGCGGGACCGGAGGGGATGGCCATCCCGCCGCGGGCCTTGGTCGGGGGTCAGGAAATCACCTATACACCCACGGTCAGCGGATTGTACAATGTGGGCTTTGCTTCGTATTACGACGACGCGGCCAGCTATTCGTTCGTGGCCGGTTCCATCCCGTCACAGCCATCAGGACCATCCGGCACGACGCCCACCACATCCGGCGGGACGTCCGTAACGTCCGGCACGACGCCTGCGACGTCCGGCACGACGCCTGCGACCTCCGGCGCGACGCCCGCAACATTCACCAGCAGCACGGTGGCGCCCCCGGCCCCTCCACCGCCCCCGCCGACGTTCACCGGCCAGGACATGACTTCCGGGAGTCCGTTGACGGGCTATGGCAGCAGCTTCACCGACATCACCCCCGACAGCCTCGCCCTCAACACCTCGGTGGCCAATGCGTTCATCACCACCGGCACCGGCAATGACATCATCAGCGCCCAAGGTACCGGCAGCAACGTGCTGGATGATACCGGCGGCACGGTCAATTTCGAGATTGGCAGCAACGGCGGGGCGAACGCGTTCTTCCTGGACGCGTCCAAGAGCCCGGTGACGTGGAACACCATCGCCAACATGCACTCGGGGGACTTCGCGATCATCTACGGCATCGGTCCGCAAAACCTTGCCGCGACCGCCAAGGACGGCCTGGGCGTGCCCGGCTACACCGGACTGACCCTGGAGACGTATCAAAACGGTGGGGCCGCCTTCATCACCCTGGCCGGCCACAGCTCATCGGAACTGGGCACCAAGATGGCGACCGCGTTCGGCACCACGCCCACCGGCCAGTCATACCTGCTCGTCGCGGCGGCTTAAGCGTTCCCCGAGTGAGATTAGGCGCAAAAGATCGTCTTGTGCCTAATCTCATTCGGGGCGCTGATTGGTCGAGCGAATAATCCTCCGGCTAGGTCTCCCGCACCCTCGCCACCGCCGCCCCGGTCATCCGGCGCAACTCGGCGGCGCTGGTGCGGAACACATGGCTCGGCGAACCCGCCGCGGCCCAGATCGGGTCGAGCGCCAGCAGATCCTCGTCGATCAGCAGCAACGGCGGGGTCAGGTGCCCCACCGGCGAGACCCCGCCGATCGCGAAGCCCGTGACGGCGCGCACCCAGTCGGCATCCGCCCGCGCGAGCTTCACGCCGAGTGCCGCCTCCGCGCGTCGCGCATCCACGCGATTGGCCCCGGAGGTGATGATGACGGCCGGCCGGGCGCCCGCGCGGAAGACGATCGACTTCGCGATCTGCGCCACGGTGCAGCCCACCGCCGCCGCGGCATCCGCGGCCGTGCGGGTGCCGGTTGGAAATTGCGTGATGCTGTCCGGATGCCCGGCCGCGCGGAGTGCGGCACGCACGCGCTCGACCGAGCCGGCGGTGTCGGTTGCGGCCATGCGGGACTATCTCCTACGGGATGGACACATTCGCGCTCTATATCCACTGGCCCTTCTGCCTCGCCAAGTGCCCCTACTGCGACTTCAACAGCCATGTGCGCGAGCGCATCGATCAGGGGCGCTTCGCCACGGCGCTGCGCGCCGAACTGGCCTGGGAGGCGGCGCGGCTCGGGCGGCGGCGTCTGGCGTCGATCTTCTTCGGCGGCGGCACGCCCAGCCTCATGGACCCGGCTATCACCGCCGCGCTGATCGCCGACGCGACGCGCCTGTTCGACCCCGCGCCCGATCTCGAAGTGACCCTGGAGGCCAATCCGACGAGCGTGGAGGCCGCCCGGCTCGCCGGTTTTCGCGCCGCCGGGGTGAACCGCGTCTCCATCGGAGTCCAAAGCCTCGATCCCGACGCGCTCCGGATGCTCGGCCGGCAACACTCGGCCGAGCAGGCCATCGCGGCCCTGGACGCGGCGCGGCGCATCTTCCCTCGCGTTTCCTTCGACCTGATCTATGCCCGGCCCGGCCAGGACGTGCCGGCATGGCGTGGCGAGCTGCGCCGCGCCCTCGACCTCGCCGCCGACCACCTCTCGCTTTATCAACTCACCATCGAGCCCGGAACCCGCTTCGAGACGCTGCACCGGCGCGGCGAGATCGTGTTGCCGGACCCGGACTCCGGCGCCGCTCTCTACGAGGCGACGACAGAGGAAGCAGGGCGCTTCGGCCTGCTGCCCTACGAGGTGTCGAACTACGCCCGTCCAGGATCCGAAAGCCGGCACAACCTCGCTTACTGGCGCTATGGCGACTACGCCGGCATCGGGCCGGGCGCGCACGGGCGATTAAGCCTCGGCGGCGTCCTCCGCGCCACAAGCCGCCACCGCGCGCCCGAGAAGTGGGCCGCGCTGGTCGAGCGTCATGGGCACGGCACCGCCGCCGAGGAGACCCTCGTACCAACCGAGCGAGCACGCGAGATGCTGCTGATGGGCCTGCGGCTGACCGAAGGGATCGACGCGGTCCGCTTCGCCCGGCGCACCGGGATGGCGCTTGCCGACGCGCTCGACCCCGACATCCTCGGGCGCGCGGTCGCCGAGGGTTATCTGGAGAGCGATGCCGCCGGGCTGCGCGCCACCCCGGCCGGGAGGCTGCTTCTGGACGCCCTGCTCGCCCGCCTTATTCTCTAACGGGTGACGGGAAAACGCTCCCCCCATTCGTCATGCCCGCGAATGCGGGTATCCACGTCTTCCTTTCTGGGGCCTTCGGGTGCCCGGTAAAGACGTGGATAACCGCACTCGCGGGCATGACGGTGAAAGGGTCGCCCGTTCACCGGCCAGGGGGATCGCAAGCCTTGGTCGCCATCTCGGCGGGCGAGGAGACCTCCAGAATCTCGAACGCCTCGGCGGTGCGCGTCTCGTTGTGCGGCGTCCCGCCGGGGATGTAGATCGAGTCCCCCGCCTCGAGCCGCACCGGCCCGTCCGCGAATTCCAGTTCGAGCCAGCCCTTCAGCACGTACACGAACTGGGACTCGCAGACGTGTACGTGCCAGCCGGTCGGCTGCGATCCCGACTCCGTCGCGGTGACCTGGGCGCGCATCTGGCCCTTGCTGCCCGCCGTCACGCCGAGGTCGCGGTAGGTGAAGAACGCGCGCCGCCCCTTGACCAGCACCGGGTTCTTCGCGCTCGCCACCGCTACCGTCCGGCCCTCTTCCAGCGTCGCCACGTCTGCCATGATGGACACTCCCTTCTTGGTCGCGAACCGAGGCTAGGCCGAGCTCACCGCTGGCGCCAGGGCAGGCCCTCGGCCTTCCAGCCGCTGACCGTGCCGCGATGCCCCTCCGCGTCGGGAACACCCTCGAAGCCGTCGGCGATGTTGGAGGCGTGGGCGAAGCCCGCGCGCGCCGCTGCCTGGGCCGCCGCCATGCTGCGCGCGCCGCTGCGGCACAGAAAGAACAGCTTGTGCTCCGGCGCGACCCCGGCCCGGCGCAGATGGTCCACGAAGTCGGCGTTGACCTGCATCGTCGGGTAAAGCTGCCACGGGATCAGGATCGGCTCCTGCCCAGCCTCCGACAGGTCGGGAATGCCGACCAGGCCCCACTCGGCATCGGTCCGCACATCGATCAGCCGGGCATCGGGGTCGGTGCGCAGCGATTCCCAAGCCCGGGAGGGGGACACGTTTTCGATCATTTCAGGCTCCGGATCCGTCGCCGGGACATTAGGCCGCCTCTGCCCGGCCGGCGAGAGGGTCCGTCCTGCGTTCTTCGCATGCAAAAACGGGTAGCGGTTATCATAACGCTGCTTATAATAAGCGAGCGAGACGGAGATTCGCGCCCAGTGACCGACTTTCGAGGTGAACTGCTGTTCCTGCTCCACGATGTGGCCCGCCTGCTGCGCGTGGACGCCGACAAGCGCGCGCGCTGCCACGGCATGACGCGGGCTCAATGGGCCATCCTGATCTGGCTCGAACGCCAGCCGGGCATCTCGCAGAAGGAGTTGGCGGAACTATTGGAGGTCGAGCCGATCACCGTCGCTCGCCTGATCGACCGGCTGGAGACCCGCGGCATGGTCGAGCGCCGGCCCGACCCGCGCGACCGCCGCATTTGGCGGCTGCATCTGCGCCCGCCCGCTTTTCCCATGCTGCGCGAGATCGATCAACAGCGGGCCGACATCATGCAGATGCTCGCCCAGGGCGTCGACGACACCGCGCTCGATCAGATGACCGAGGCCTTGCTGACCATGAAGGCCACGCTGATCCGCTCAGCCCAGGCCCGTCGCGAGGCGGTGGCCGAGGCGGCCGAGACGCGGGAACTGGCCTGATGTCACAGAGTGCGACCCATTCACGCGAATCGGGCCTCGTCGGCCCCGACGCGGGCGCCCGTCACCGCCGCCCCCGCATCAGCCGTCACGCGCTGGGGCCGATGCTGATGGTGGCCGGCATCCTGGCGGTCGCGGTCGGCGCTGGGTTTTTCTGGCTGAGCGGTGGGCGCTACGTCACGGTGGATGACGCCTATGTGCAAGCCGCGAAGGAGCCGCTGTCCACCGATGTCGCGGGTATCGTCGCGGAGGTGCCCGTCACCGACGGCCAGCTGGTTCGCAAAGGGGACGTGCTGCTGCGGCTCGACCCCCGCCGGTTCGCCATAGCGCTTGCGGGGGCGAAGGCGGAGCTTGCCGCCACCGCGCTTCGGCTCCAGGCCATGCAGCGCGACTACGCACGCATGCTGCAAGATGCCGCAGCGAAGCAGTCCGAGGTGCAATCCGATCAAGCCAGCTACGACCGTGCCGCGGCGCTGGTGAGCACGAGCGGGGGCACCCGCGCCGAGTATGACAAGGCACGCTTCGCGCTGGCTGCCAGCCAGCATGCTTTGGCCTCGCTACGGACCCAGGCGGAGGTGCAGCTCGCCCGCCTGGGCGGCCGCTCCGACATCGATGTGACGACCTTGCCGGACTATCTCTCGGCGCAGGCGAAGGTGGACGAGGCGGCGCGGCAGCTCGCCGACTCCGTGCTGCGCGCCCCCTTCGACGGCGTGCTCACGCAGGTCGACACGATCCAGCCCGGCATGTATCTCGCCGCCGCCACGGCGGCATTCGCCATCGTCTCGACGGAGCGCGTCTGGGTGGAGGCCGATCCGAAGGAAACCGAACTCACCTGGGTCAAGCCGGGCGACAAGGTCAGCGTCAGCATCGACACCTATCCCGGCCGCGTCTGGGACGGGGTCGTGGAGAGCATCTCGCCCAACAGCGGCTCGGAGTTCGCCATCCTGCCGGCGCAGAACACCTCGGGGAACTGGGTCAAGGTCGTGCAGCGCATCCCGGTCCGGATTCGCGTGGACCGCGAGCCGGGCGATCCGCCGCTGCGCACCGGCATGAGCGTGGAGGCCAGCATCGACACCGGCCGCACGCGCACGCTCTCCGATTTGTTCTGAGGGCAGGCCGCATTGGACTGATCAGCGCGACCGCTGCCCTTGGGGGTTGCTGTAGGCCGGCGCTTGCCAGCCAGAATTGTTGCTCCCCGAGCCGGTGAACCCGGTGGCGCCGGCGTTGGGAGCCGCCGCGCCCGGGTTCTGCAACGAGGCGCTCGCGTTGTTGCTGCCGGTCGAATACATCGGCACCGGCTGGTTGCCTGGGAACAGGCCCGCGCCCTGCCGCTCCTGCTGGCGATTCGGCTGCGGCCCGCTCTGCCCTGGCTGCTGCCCCTGTTGCGCCATCGCAGTCCCGGCCATCGCCGTCGCGGCCAGCAAAACCAGTCCGATCACCACTTCGCGCATCGCACCGCCTCCACTTTATCCAGCGCCAACGTCGGGCGCCGGCCGGCGTTGCGGCTAGATCTCCAGCAGCGCGTAGGGTCGGCCGTTCGGTTTCTCGATCTGGAAGGCCACGTTGAAGACCGGCCGGCCGCCGGGCGTGCGCCCCTCGTAGCGGCCCCGGTGCGCGTGCCCATGCACGACGGCGGAGACCGGGAAGCGGTCGATCGTCTCCGCGAGCCGCGAACAGCCGAGGAAGGGCAGGATTTCCGCCGGCTCTCCGGCCACCGTCTCGGCGATGGGCGCATAGTGGAGCACCACCAGCACGCGCTCGGCCTTGAGGCGGCGCATGGCATTCTCCAGGCTCAGCGCTTCCGCCATCGTCTCCGCGACGAATTGCTTGATGGCCGGCTCGCCGAACGAGCCCAGCATGCGGGAGCCGAAGCCGCCAGCGAATCCTTTCACGCCGACGAAGCCGACGCCCTCGATATGGCAGGATTGGCCTTGGAGGAGATGCACGCCGGCGTGGCGAATGATTTTTGCGACCTCATCGGCGTGGCCGCTTTCGTGATCGTGGTTGCCCAGGACCGCGACGATCGGGATGGTGCAGGCGCGCAGGCTGTCGGCCAGGATCTCCGCCTCTCGCGGCTTGCCGAGGTCCGTCAGGTCGCCGGCCAGCGCCAGCACGTCGGCGGCATCGGAGATTTCGGCGAACAGGTCGCTGTAGGGCGACACCTGTTCCTCCGTCACGTGCAGGTCGCCCAGCGCCGCCACGCGCAGGCGTTGCGCTCCCCCACTCATTCGCGACGCTCGCCTTCGCCGCCGATGTCGGCAAAGCCCCAGAGCTGGACATCTGGCAGGTAGTCGATGTGCGACAGCATCCGCCCGCGGCAGATCTTCATCTGCGGGGCCGGCAACGTGCGCTGCACCCGGAGCCGGTCCAGCAGCTCGTCCAGCAGCCAGCCCGGGACATGGTCCCGCTCGGTCGGATAGACCCAGCGGAACGTGAGCAGGTGCGCGAGCAGCACCTCCCAGTGCTGCTCCATGCATTCCAGCAGTCGCCGCCAGTCGAGGCGCGCATGCTGGCGCAGGATCAGGTGCATCACGTCCGGCCCGTCGAATCGATGGCGAAGCTGGATGAAGCACTTCGCACACAGAAGCTCGGTCGGCGGGGCCACGGCCACGCGCACCCCGAACAGCTCCAGGCTGGGCGCGTCGGTGAACCAGGCATCCGTGACCGGCATGGTGCCGGACGCGCAGGCGAAGATCACGTCGATGAAGTGCTCGCCGTGGCGCAGTTTGCCGATCCAGCGCTCATCCTCGATCTCCACCCCGTGTCCCAGACCCTGGAAATGGCCCAGGATGCGCGGGAAGTCGCCGGGCTTGCAGAAGATGTCGAGGTCCTTCGTCGGACGCTCGATCCCCGTATAGGCGGAGAGCGCGTAGGTGCCGGCCAGCAGGAACGGAACCCCCAGGCCAACCAGCGCCGCGAGCGCCTCGGCGTAGAACGGCTCCGCGCCGGCCGGGGCCGTGGGCGAGGTGGGTTCGGGGCCGCCCATGGCGGGCCAGACGGAGGTCGGGGTGCTCGGCATCGGAGACCTTGTTGCGCGGATCGTCCGAGAACACCATCGGGCACCGCCGGTTCTGCCGCCGGGTCGATTTGCATCCGATTGACAGCGCCGGGGTCGGCCCTATGCATCGGCGGCGGACGAACCGGGAGTTTCGCATGGGTTTGCCGCTGGAGGGCGTCGTCGTCCTGGAGTTCAGCCACACCGTCATGGGGCCGACCTGCGGGGTGGTGCTGGCCGATTTGGGGGCGGACGTGATCCGGGTGGAACCGGCCCCGGAGGGCGACCGCACGCGCCGGCTGCACGGCTTCGCGACCGGGTTCTTCGCCTACTTCAACCGCAACAAGCGTTGCATCTGCATCGACCTGAAGCGGCAAGAGGGGGTGGACGTCGCGCGCGACCTGCTGCGCCGGGCGGACGTGCTGATCGAGAATTACGGCCCCGGCACCATGGAGCGCCTGGGCCTGGGATGGGAGCAGGTCCGGGGCATCAACCCCCGCTTGATCTACTGCGCCCTCAAGGGCTTCCTGCCCGGTCCCTACGAGCACCGCCCGGCGCTCGACGAGATCGCGCAGTACATGACCGGGCTTGCCTACATGACCGGGCCGCCCGGCCGGCCGCTGCGCGCGGGCGCCTCGGTGATCGACATCATGGGCGGCGTGATGGGCGACGTCGCGATCCTGGCGGCGCTGCGCGCCCGCGACCATGACGGGCAAGGCCGGAAGGTGACGAGCGCGCTGTTCGAATCCTCGGCCTTCCTCGTCGGCCAGCACATGGCCGGCGAGGCGGCGAGCGGCAAGCCCGTGCCGCCGATGCCCGCGCGCGAGAGCGCCTGGGGCATCTACGAGACGTTCGACACGGCGGAGGGCGCGAAGCTGTTCATCGGCATCACCTCCGACAACCACTGGCGCGCGTTCTGCGACCTCTTTGGCCGCGACGATCTGCTCGCCGACAAGCGGTTCGCGACCAACCACGACAGGGTGACGAACCGCGCCGCGTTGCGCGAGCATGTGGCGGCGATCGCGCGCGGGCACAACGCGGCTGCTCTCGGCGCGCTGCTGGACCGGGCCGGCATCCCCTTCTCGCCCGTGAACACGCCGTCCGATTTGTTCACCGACCCGCAGGTGCTGGCGCACGCGGTCGACGTGCGGATGCCGAACGGCGCGACCTTCCCGCTGCCGCCGCTGCCCGTATCGATCGACGGTGCGACGCCCGGGATGCGGATGCAGCCGCCCGCCGCCGGGGAGCACACGGACGAGGTGTTGCGGAAGATCGGCTATGCGTCGGAGACGATCGCCGCGCTGCGCGGGGCGGGCGTGATCGCGTGAATCGCATGATCGACGATACCGCCAAGAGCCGCAGAATGGAGCATAAGATCAAGATTTCGCGAATTTCCCAAAAACGCCAGAGGGCCGGGCGGCGGTTTCCGTGATGCGGCTATGACATCATACTACCCCGAACGGATGAGGGCGGCTGCCGCTCTTAATCTTTTATCGTGCTATGCTGACCTTTCCTTCCACGGCGGGGGTTGCTGTGCGTAAGCGCGTCATGGTGCCGGCTGTTCTGGCGGCCGTTTTGCTCGCGTTCACCGGGACAGCTCAAGCCGCAGGGCTCACGGTCATGGCTGACAGTCCTCTCGGACCGGCCTTGAGCAAGGTTGCCGATCTCTATCGCGAGGAGACGCGAACGCAGGTCAAGCTGGTGTTGGCGCCCTCACCCGTCGTGAAGCAGAAAATTGAAGCTGGCGAAGGGGCCGACGTGGTTCTCGTGCAACCGGATTTTGTCGAGGAATTGACGAAGTCTGGCAAAGTAAGTGCCGGAGATCGACCCATGATCGGTCGTGTCGGCATCGGACTCGGGGCGCGCAGTGAGAGCCCGGTACGGGACATTTCAACGCCCGAGAAGCTCAAGCAGACTCTGCTTGGCGTCGACACTCTATCCTTTAACAAGGTCAAATCAGGAAATTACTTTGCGACGGTGCTTGAGCGTCTGGGTATCGCCGAAACCCTCACGCCGAAGATCGTGCGTACATCACCCCTTGGGATTTTTGAACCCGTGTTGAAAGGCCATGGCAACGACATCGCCGCCGGGACGATACCGCTCGTAGCTACAACACCCGGCATCAAATATCTTGGCCCGTTACCCGGCGATCTGCAGGATTACCTCACTTATACGGCCGCGCCCCTGACGAGCACGCGGCAACGCGAGGCCGCTGAAAACTTCATCAAGTTTCTGACATCCTCAAAAGCCAAGGACACGTTCGCCGCGGACGGTGTCGATTGAGCCTCGTCCGTTTCTGGCGCAAAGGCAGCAATGACTGCGCGGATCGGGAACGGCCGCTATCAACCCAAAATCGTCAATAGGACCCCAACCTGTGGTAAGGCCCGAGGGCGGTGCAAAGGGCAAGAATTTCGCGCATAACCGAGGCACAGGCGAATGTCTTCGGGATCACCTCCCTCCCTTGTAGTACGGCAAGCGCTGATGGACACTCTGCCCCATAATGGGAGGGGCCAATGCCGAGTGACAAGGCAAGCAACTATCTGCTCGCCAGCAGCACTGACGAGATGCAGCGCCTACGCTTGCAGGCACAGGTATGGGAGCCCGCCGCGATCGAGTTTCTCGCCGGGCTGGACATCCACTCCGGATCAAGGGTGCTTGACCTGGGATGCGGCGCTATGGGGGTGCTGGAACCGCTGTCGCACTTGGTTGGTGAGCAGGGGACGGTGGTTGGTCTCGACCGTGACGCTGTACAATTGGCCGCGGCACGGGCCTATGTCGAAGAGGCGAAGCTTGCGAACGTGTCGATCATTGAGGGCGACGCGTTCAACACGAGCCTGCCTGCCGGCGATTTCGATCTCGTGCATGTCCGCTTCCTGTTCGCGCCGGTTGGACGAGATACGGAGCTGCTGGCGGAACTGCTGCGTCTGGTGCGTCCGGGTGGGATCATCGCCATACAGGAGCCGGATGCTTCCTGCTGGAATGTGGCGCCCTCAAGCCAGTCATGGACTGTCCTGAAAACGGCGATACTTACGGCCTTCCGAGCTGGAGGCGGTGACTTCGATGCCGGTTGCCGGACCTTTGGGATGCTTCGGGCTGCCGGCCTGCGGCAGATATCGCAGCGAAACGCCGTGCTGGCCGTAACAGGGGATCACCCGTACAAGCGGCTCCCCCTACAGTTCGCCGCTTCACTGCGAAAGCGCATGCTTGAGGGCGGGCTTATATCGGAAACGCAGCTGGATGATTGCTTGTCTGATGCCGCAGCTGTTGCGGAAGATCCGGGTTCGGTGATGACAACCTTCATTGTGACGCAGGTGGCTGGGCAAAAGGCGAGCTAGCTTGTTGCGAAAATCAAGATTGTGCACAGCATCCCGGCCCAAGCGGGACAGCGACTTAGCAATTGCAAAAGGTCGGTGCGAAAAATCCGTGGAGCTGCCTCGTTTCCGTCATGGCCGGACTTGATCCGGCCATCCAGCCGACGGCGGGTGCGGTATGCGCGTCCGTTGGATGCGCGGGTCAAGCCCGCGCATGACGGCAATAGATGCACCGAGCCTTCCGGTCACTACCTTGAAGCCCATGCGCGAATCCGGGCATCCACGCCTTTGCCGCGCCCTCGTAAGCTCGTGGAAAAAGGCGTGGATACGCGTTCGCGGGCATGACGGTGAAGGAGCGGAGAATCCGGCTAGACGCGCGGCTTACGCAACTATGCCTATCCCCCGCGAAGCGGAGCGAGCAACTCGGACCTCGGATCGACTGACGATTCCCGGCCGATCTTGCCACCATGCGCCGAGACCCAGTGGCCGGCGGCGCTCCGGCCCTTCTCGAACAACGTGGCGATGAGATCCCAGGACGTGCTGCTCTTGGAGACGAAGCCGAGCGTCTGCATGAAGCGGTCATTGCGGATCAGGTGAAACCGGATCGGGCGGTAGCGTGTGGCATCACCGGCTGTCTGTCCCTGCGCGCGCAGCACGCGGTTGACCGCCTCGATCGCGTTCACCTCCTGCACCAGCGATGCGTTGAACGTGATCTGGTTCAGCCGGTCCATGATCTGCCGCGCGGTGGTCGGCGGCGGGTGCGCGTAGGTGAACGGGTTGACGACCACAAGCAGCAAATCATCCGCGACATCGAGCAGCGGGTTCAACGCGGGATTGCCGATATAGCCGCCGTCCCAATAGAATTCTCTGCCGATCTCCACCGATTGAAACTCCACCGGCAGGCAGGCGGAGGCGCGCAGCGCATCGACGGTGATGTCGGGCTGGGCGAAAACCTTCAGCGCATTCGTGCGGACGTTGGTGGCGCAGACGAACAGTCGCGGAGCCGCAACGGCGTTCAGGCCCGCCAGTTCCGCCGGGCTGAAGGCGTCTTGGAGCAGCGGCGCCAGGGTGTCGACGTAGAACGGGTTGGTGTAGGGCGAGACGACAAGCCCGGCCGCCTCCAACAGGATGGCTCCTGGACTCCAGTCGATGTTGAACCCGAACATGCCCGGATCGGCGAAGCCCCAGAACGCGCTGCCGGCCGCCGCCCCGCGCCGGGACAGGCCCTCCCAGAACGCTCGCAGCTTGGCTCGCGCCGCCGGCGGGCCGCCCGCCGCGAGGCCGCACACGCACAACGCCGCGTTGATCGCGCCGGCGCTCGCGCCGCTGAAACCGCTGATCCGCAGTTCGCCGCGGTCCACCTCCTCCAGCAGACGGTCGAGCACGCCCCAGGTGAACGCACCGTGCGAGCCGCCGCCCTGAAGCGCGAGCGCGAGACCGGAGGCCATTGCCCTACCTCAGCACGCGGCCGGCGACCGTATCGAGCTTCGCGACCCGCGCCGGGTCGCGCATATGGGTCGCGGTGATGACCGCGTTGTCGAGGGCACGGTCGCATCCGCACGGGCACACGCCGCGCGGCCGGCCCAATCCGGGCACCACCGAACGCACGAGTGAGCGCGCCTTGTCGGCGTTCTCCAGCAGCAGCTTCACCACCGCCTCCACCGTCACGTGATCATGGTCGGGATGCCAGCAATCGAAGTCCGTCACCATGGCGACTGTGGCGTAGCACAGCTCGGCCTCCCGGGCGAGCTTGGCCTCCGGCATGTTGGTCATGCCGATAACGCCGCACCCCCAGCTTCGATAGAGCGCGCTCTCCGCCTTGGTCGAGAATTGCGGGCCTTCCATCACCAGATACGTGCCGCCGCGCGTGACCGGCAGGCCGAGGCCGCGCGCGGCGGCCTCCAGGCTGTCGCCCAGTCGCGCGCAGACGGGATGCGCCATGGAGACGTGCGCGACCACGCCCTCGCCGAAGAAGCTCTTCTCGCGCGCGAAGCTGCGGTCGATGAACTGGTCCACGATGACGAAGTGGCCGGGCGGCAGCTCGGCCGTCAGGCTGCCGACCGCCGAGAGCGACAGCACGTCGGTCACGCCGGCGCGCTTCAGCGCGTCGATGTTGGCGCGATAGTTCAGATGCGTGGGCGACAGCGGATGCCCGCGCCCGTGGCGGGGCAGGAACACGCAGTTCACGCCCGCGAGCCGTCCGAACAGCAACGCATCCGACGGCTCGCCCCAGGGCGTCGCCACATGCCGCCACGATTTCTCCTCCAGCCCCTCGATGTCATAGAGGCCCGAGCCGCCGATGATCCCGATCACGGGCGTGACGGTCAGCTCATCCATCGCGGTTTCAGTGGACGTCGGCCCAGACCTTGCGCTTGGCGGCGTAGGTGAGCCCGGTCATCAGCAGCAGGAACAGGATGACGCGCACGCCGATCTGCTTGCGCTGCACCAGTTCCGGGTTGGCCGCCCATTCCAGGAACGTCACCACGTCATGCGCCATCTGCGGCACCGTGGCCTTGGTGCCGTCGGCATATTCCACGGCGTCGTCATGCAGTGGCGGCGGCATCGCGATCAGATTGCCGGGGAACTGCACGTTGTAGTACCGGCCGGGCGGCACATTGAAGCCCTTCGGCGGGTCCTTGAACCCGGTCAGGATGCCATAGACGTAATTGGCGTGGCCTTCCCGCGCGTTGGTGATCAGCGACAGGTCGGGCGGCAGCGCGCCGCCCAGCGCGGCGCGGGCCGCCTGCTCATTGGGGAAGGGCGCGCGGAACTGGTCCGCCGGCAGCGCGGGGCCCGTGATCGGCTCGCCCTGGTCGTTGACCCCCTTCGGGACCGTGACGCCCGCGGCGATCGCCCTGATCTGCCCCTCGCTCACCCCGATCCCGGCGAGATCGCGATAGTGCATTTGCTTCATGCTGTGGCAGGTCGAGCACACCTTGTAATAGACCCAGAATCCGCGCTGCGCCGCGGCCAGGTCGTAAGTGCCGAACACGCCGCCGAAGCTCCAGCTCTCGTTGGGCAGCGGCGGCTCCTGCGCCAGCGCCGGTGCGGCCAGCACGACCACGCCCAACAGCGCGGCGCCCACCGTGGAGCGAAGCGCGCGCATCACGCCTTCTCCATCGGCTTGGCGGCGGCGCCCGCGGGCAGCGGACCGCCTCCCGTCACGGCGCGGCTGATGCTTTCGGGCAGCGGCAGCGGCCGCTCCAGCTTGCCCAACATCGGCAGGATCACGAGGAAGTGGAGGAAGTAGTAGAGGGTGGCGACGCGGCCGATCACCACCCACAGGCCCTCGGGCTTATGCGCGCCGACGGCGCCGAGCACGAAGCAGGACGCCACCCACACCCAGATGACCTGCCGGAAGATCGGCCGGAACCGGGCGCTGCGCACCTTGCTGGTGTCGAGCCAAGGCAGGAAGAACAGCACCAGGATCGAGAAGAACATGATGCACACGCCGCCGAGCTTGTTCGGCACCGAGCGCAGCATCGCGTAGAAGGGCAGGAAGTACCATTCCGGCACGATGTCGGGCGGGGTCTGCAGCGGGTCGGCGGGGATGAAGTTGTTCGGGTCGGTCAACGCGTTGGGCGCGAAGAACACGAAGGCCGCCCATACCACGAAGAACGCGCACAGGCCGATGCTGTCCTTGATGGTGTAGTACGGGTGGAAGGGCAGCGTGTCCTGCGGCCCCTTCGGGTCGATGCCCAGGGGATTGTTCGAGCCTGTTATATGCAGCGCGACCACATGCAGGACCACCACGCCGACGATGATGAACGGCAACAGATAATGCAAGGCATAGAAGCGGTTCAGCGTCGGGTTGTCCACGCTGAAGCCGCCCCACAACAGAGTAACGATGCCATGCCCGACCACCGGAAACGCGGAGAATAGGTTGGTGATGACCGTCGCGCCCCAGAACGACATCTGTCCCCAGGGCAGCACGTAGCCCATGAAGGCGGTCGCCATCAGCAACAGCAGGATAACGACGCCGATCATCCATAAAAGCTCGCGCGGCTTCTTGTACGAGCCGTAATACATTCCGCGAAGGATGTGAACGTAGACGACGATGAAGAACATCGACGCGCCATTCTGGTGGATGTAGCGGATCATCCAGCCATAATTCACGTCTCGCATGATGTGCTGCACGGAGTCGAACGCCAGCCCGACATTCGGCTGGTAGTTCATGGCGAGGAACACGCCGGACACCATCATCACCAGCAGCGTGACCGTCGCGAGCGCGCCGAAGTTCCAGAGGTAGTTGAAGTTCTTGGGCGTTGGGAACGCGCCGTACTCCTTGTGCATCAAGCTGAGGATCGGCAGGCGGGTGTCGATCCAGCTGATCACCGGGTTCTTGAAGTCGCTGTCGTGCAATCCGGCCATGGTCGGAGAAGTCCTCGTTGCGGCGGTCCAGCGCCGGCGTGTCGGGCCAGCGACGGCGGCGCATCCTAGAAGCGAGACACCGCCCCTGCAACACGCCACCGCAACGGGCTAACCTGCTGGAGCTTTTGGAAGGTCCCGATGCGCGATGCACCCCCCTTCGCCCCCTCCGGTCCCGGCCCTCGTCCGCCGCACGACGCGCTGAAGCGGCGCGCGCGAACCTGGTTCGAGACCCTGCGCGACCGGCTCTGCGCCGAGTTCGAGGCGATCGAGGACGTCGGCGGCGCGCTGAAGGACACTCGGCCCGCCGGTCGATTTGCCCGTACCACTTGGACCCGGCCCACGGCCGACAATCAGCCGGGCGGCGGCGGGGTGATGAGCCTCCTGCACGGGCGCGTGTTCGAGAAGGCGGGCGTGAACGTCTCCACCGTTTCGGGCGAATTCAGCCCGGAGTTTCGCGCCCAGATCCCCGGCGCCGCCGAGGATCCGCGCTTTTGGGCAAGCGGGATCAGCCTGGTGGCGCACATGCATAGCCCGAAGGTTCCGGCGGCGCACATGAACACGCGCATGCTGGTCACCACGCGCGGCTGGTTCGGCGGTGGCGGCGACCTCACGCCGATGCGGCCCGACGCCCCGGAAAGCCAGGCGGACGCCGCGGTCTTCCACGCCGCGCTGAAACGCGCCTGCGCGCGCCACGATCCCGGCGACTACGCGAGGTTCAAGGACTGGTGCGACCGCTATTTTTTCCTGCCCCATCGCGGCGAGCCACGCGGCGCCGGCGGCATCTTCTTCGACCACCTGGAAGGCGCGGACGTCGAGGCCGACTTCACTTTCGTGCAGGATGTCGGGCGGGCCTTCCTCGCCGCCTTCCCCGCCATCGTGCGCCGTCGGATGAACGAGCCCTGGACCGCAGCCGACCGCGACCACCAGTTGATCCGCCGCGGCCGATATGTGGAGTTCAACCTGCTCTACGACCGGGGCACTCTGTTCGGCCTGAAAACCGGCGGCAACATCGAGGCCATCCTGATGAGCCTGCCGCCGGAGGTCCGATGGCCATGAGCCGCATCGCCCCGTGGGGGGTTCCAAACCGCGGCACGGCTTGCTATCTGCGGCCACGGCCGGAGGGCGCATAGCTCAGTTGGTAGAGCAGCTGACTCTTAATCAGCGGGCCGTAGGTTCGAATCCTACTGCGCCCACCACCGCAAAATCAGGCACTTAACTCTGTTTATCCGCAGCCCTGTGGGGACAAAAATCCTCACGGGGCTTCACTGGGGCTTCAAAGTCGGCGCGACAGTCCGGCATTGCCGGGGACGAAAGCGGCCGGCGCGACGGGTCCGGCTGCCTTTCACCGCCTCCGCCCGCACGCCTGCCGGATAATTCGGACCACCTGACGCAGAACAAGTTGCACGACCCGCAACCGGATGAACCTGCGTTGCCCCCATTTCCAAATGACAGACGTGACCAATTTCAGTGGTGCATCCCGAAACGGCCTTCCAGAATCCCGGCGTGAATATTTGCTACACCCGACTCTCAAGCGACGAACAGAACTGGACCTAGAGCGCGCGGCGCTGAAGCAGGCAGGCTGCGAACCTGTGTTCGAGGACTCCATCCAGATCGACGTTCAGCTCCATCCAGATCGACGCGCTACAGGCCGATACGAAGAAATGGGAACAGAGCGCCGCTTTGCTGCTCGATACGCACCCTGGCGTGAAGAAGTGGGTAAAGAATGATCGCCTGGGTTTCTTGATCCCTTATCGGAATAAAGGGCTCCCTGTCCGCTATGTGCCGGACATCATCGTCGAGACGGACAGCAATTTGAATGTGATTGTCGAGATCAAAGGGCAAGTAACGGATGAGGCCGATTCGAAAGCCAATGCTGCACATCGATGGACGAATGCCGTCAACCGGCTCGGCCAGAACGGCACCTGGTATTATCTGCTCGTGACCGATCCTGGAGCGCTTGGAAGGGCTCTCAATGACCACACGACGGTAAAGTGGGACGAGGGTCCGTGTGAATTGACGTGACCCGGAGGCACGGCGCGCTCGTTAGGGCTCGCCCATCACCACGCCGTACGGTGGAAGGTCAGGAAGGCGTTATCACATCAGCTCCCGGACCTTGTTCGCACCGGTCTTGAGCGCCCGGATCAGCGCCCGCGTTTCCCGCATCTCGGCACCGTAGAGCGGCATGCGATCATGATAGGGCTCGATTAGGCCGTTCGGCTCGTCCGTCAGAATGGCGAAGGCAATGCGCCGGTCGCCCTTGTATTCGGTCTCATCCCATATTCCGGCCAGCATCATGGGCGCGCCGTCCGCGCGGGAAAAATAGTAGGGCTGTTTCCCGTCTTCGTCGCGCCATTCGTAGAAGCCCTGGCAGGGGATGACGCAGCGCCGGGCCTTCAAATGGCTGCGGAACTGGCCGCGCTTCATGCCGTCCGTGCGGGCGTTTAACAGGGGCGGACGGGGCTTCCCGTCGCGGCCGGCCAGATTGATGCCAAAGCGGGCCAGGGCCGTCCTAGGCGGGCTGTCCTGCTGCGCGATCAGGATCGGCACCAGCTCGGTCGGCGCGACGTTCGGGTTGAACTCGAAATTGAGGCGTGGCCCGCTGTAGAGCTGGCGAGGAATCTCAGACCATTCCTCGATGGATCGGAAGCGGTTGGACATTCCCTCAAGCTTTCACGATTTCGGACGCGGGCAAGCCCGTTAGATCGGCAGACCGTCACTCTCATCCTCGGGCGGCCTGAATGGATTATCGTCGGGGCTGGGCGGTCCTCCCATGTCCATCATTTCCAGCCCATCCCGCTCTAGTCCCATCGCTGGAACCTCATGCGGTCTGAACCGTACCGGCTTTCCCGGAGGCGGCGTGGTTTGAGTCAGGCTGCCATCGACAGCTCGTTCAGTTGTTCATAGTAGCGCGCTTCGGCCTCGGCGGGCGGAATGTTGCCGATCGGCTCGAGCAGCCGGCGGTGGTTGGCAGGCTCGATGAGTCGCCGCGGCAACCCGTACGACAACGCCAAGGCGGAGAGCTTCATGAAAACGCTCAAGGTCGAGGCCGTCTACCTGGCGGCCTACGAGATGTTCGAGGACGTCACCGCCGATCTTCCGCGCTTCATAGACGAGGTTTACAACTCAAAACGGCTGCACTCGGCCCTGGGCTATCTCAGCCCGATGCAGTTCGAGGATCAACACGCCCAGCAGGCGGTCAAAGCTGCCGCTTGATTCTGTCCACCCGCAGGGGCGCACTCCAATGCCACGGATCGCGAGGTTCATTTTGGCGAGTCGCCAAGTCGTCGGATTTGACTCCTGGCCAAAGATGGACAGCTCTGCACGTCGACGCTTCGGGTCTTTGAGCTGGGTCGCATGCGCCTCGACGAAGCGTTCCGACTGGACGAACATGCCGCCCGAGCCGCAGCACGGGTCGAAAACCCGACCTTTAAATGGTTGCAACATTTCAACAAGCAGACGGACGACGCATCCAGCAGTGTAGTACTGCCCGCCGCGCTTTCCCTCAGCTATGGCAAACTGGCCGAGGAAATATTCATAGACCCGGCCAAGAACATCCTCACCGTGGTGGGCATCACGGAAAGCAAGGTCGGAAAACAGCTTAATTACTTCACCGAGGCGAGTCTGGTCGAGCTCGGGCCGGGCATAGTTCTTGGTCAGTACGCCCTTAAGGGCTGGGTTCTCTGCCTCCAGCGCCAGCATCGCGGTATCGATCAAGGCGCCGATCGTCGGCTCGACGCTGGTGGCGTTCTCCTTGAGGAAGCTCCAACGCGCCTTCTCCGGCACCCAGAAGACGTTCTCGGCCATGTAGGCGTCGCGATCCTCAGCAAGCTCCTGCTTGAGGTCCTCCGGGGTATCAGGTTCGGCCAGGATTTCGGCGCGACGCTCCTCGAATCGGTCCGAGATGTATTTCAGGAAAATGAGACCGAGCGCGACGTGCTTGTACTCGGCAGCGTCCATGTTGCCGCGCAGCTTGTCAGCGGCGGCCCATAGGGTCGTCTCGTAGCCATTCGTCTTGGCCCCCGGCTGGGCGCCATCAGTTTTCGGTCTGCGCCCCTTAGCCAAGGTCTCCGCCTCCACCGCTCGTTCAGCCAACGAATCACCGGCGGCGCGAATGGTCAAGAAAAGCCTGATCGGCGGGCGCTGATTGTACCGTGGTGCTACCTTCCCCGCCACGGCCCGCCACGCTTCTCTGCCGATCGCGGTCCTACTCTGGCCCTAGCAGGCTGCTGAAAAGCGACCCGGATTTCGGTGGATCGTTCGCTGTTTGGTGATCTTGGTCTCAAGTTGGCACGGCTGGTGCCATTGAGCGGGTTTTTTGATGCGGAGCACGGTTTTGCGGACAGACTCCGGGTCTCATGCCGCGGCTGCCAGCAGCTTCGGCAGGCGGACGAGGTTGTAGGCGGCCATAGCGAAGATGAACTGCCAATCGATCTTGGGCAGCCCGCGATGGCGCGCCTTGCGCAATCCCGCCACGGTCTTGGCCCAACCGAACGCTTCCTCGATGCGCTTGCGGATGCGCAGGCTGACCGCATAGCCAGGATGGCGCGTGGTGCGGCCGTCGATGGCCGAGCGTCGCCCCTTGTCGTTCTGTCCCACGTGCGGGGTGACGTTGATCTCGCGCATCTCGGCGACGAAGTCGCGCGTGTCGAAGCCCTTGTCGCCGCCCACGGTGATGCGCCGCGCGTCGTTGGCAAGGGGTTCGATCAGATGCTGGGCCGCCAGTCGCTCGGCATGGCCCGAGGCACGGGTGGCGACGGCGCCGATGATCAGCCCGTTGCGGTTCTCCATGAGGGGCGTGCCCCATGAAGCACAGCTTGGCCTCCTTGCCCTGTAGCGCGTCGATCTGGATGGAGCTGAACGTCGATCTGGATGGAGATGCGACGTCGCTTGGTTGGATAGTTGTCGCTGCTGATTGACGTTGGCAAGTCCTTTTGGTGTCGCGCGCCGCGACAATCAGGATGGCACTGAGTGTGTGGTTTGGATATCGGCTTTGTCGGATGATCGGCGGGCGATGGCTGAACGGCGTCGGTAGCTTTCGACGTTCATTTCGAAGATCGTCGCGTGATGGACCAGGCGATCGATGGCGGCGACGGTCATGGCTGGGTCGGGGAATACCTTGTTCCAGTCACCGAATGGCTGATTTGCGGTGATCAGCATGGAGCGGCGCTCGTAGCGAGCGCTGATTAGCTCAAACAGCACGCTCGTCTCAGCTTGGTCCTTGTGGACGTATGACAGGTCATCGAGGATCAGCAGGTCGTATTTGTCGAGCTTGGTGAGCGCCGCCTCTAACTGCAGCGCTTGGCGCGCCAGCTGCAGCCGTTGCACCATGTCAGTGGTGCGGCTGAACAGCACGCGATAGCCGTTTTCGATCAGCGTGCGGCCGAGGGCGGCCCCGACATGCGTCTTGCCGCAGCCCGGAGGCCCGAACAGCAGAAGGTTGCTACCCTTCTCGAGCCAGCTGTCGCCGGCGGCGAGCGCCATGACGCGGGCGCGACTGATCACCGGGACCGCGGTGAAGTCGAAGCCATCCAGCGTCTTGTCAGCGGGCAGGTGCGCCTCGGCCAGGTGGCGCTCGATCCGTCGCCGGGCGCGTTCCGCGGTCTCGAGTTCGGCCAGTGTCGAGAGGAACCGTGCCGCCGGCCAGCCCTCGCGATCGGAGCGCTCGGCCATCTGCTGCCAGAGCCGTCCGATGGCGGGCAGGCGCAGCTCGGTCAGCAGCAGCGGCAGCCGGGCGGTGTCGACCTCGAGCGCGGTCATGCCCGCACCCATTCGGCGGCGCGCCAATCGGCATGGGTCAGCAGCGCGTCATACGTGCCGGCTGCCGGGAGCGCCACCGAGACCGCTGGGACGGCGCTGGCCGATGGCGCGTACTGTCGACGCAAGGCGGCGAGATCCGGTAGCCGGTGTTCGTCAAGCGTTGCCTCGATCTCGCGGGCGAGATCGGCCTCGCACGCGCGTTCATGGGCGAGTTCCAGCAGGCCAACCATGGTGCGGCAGGCGACACGGGCGGGCTCGGCCGCGATCAGCGCCTCCCATGCCCGCCGGTAGGCGTCGCGCGGGAACAGCTTATCGCGGTAGGTGAGGTTCAGCAGCGCCGCCGGCTTGCGACGCAGGGCATGAATCACATGGTGGTAGTCGACGACATGGGTGCCGAGCCCAAGGGCGGCGCGTGACGCCGGCACCCGTCCGCGCGGCAAGGTCAAGGCAAGGGTGCTGCCGAGAAAGCACTCGATCCGGTCATCGTGCAGCCGCACCCGCAGTCGGTGCCCGACCAGTCGCGATGGCACCGTGTAGAAGACCTTGCGCAGCATGAACCCGCCACTGCGGGTCACCGTAACCATGGCCTCGTCATGGTCCGACGTGCGGCGCGCCGGCAGCGGCCTCAGCTGCGGCCGCTCGATGTCGATCAGCCGGCGGCGGCCGGCATTGGCGCGTCCGATCACCTCATCGACGAACCCGCGATAGGCGGCGAGGTCGTCGAACTCGGCACTGCCCCGCAACAAAAGGGCCTGGGCGAGTGCCGTCTTGAGATGGCCGTGCGGCGCCTCGATGGCGCCGTTCTCGTGCGCGACGCCGCGGTTGTTGCGGGTCGGCTGCATGCCGTAATGCACGCACAGCGCCTCATAGCGTGCGGTCAGGTCTTCGGAGCTGTGGCGCTCGATGTTGCGGAATGCCGCCGAAAGGCTGTCGCTGCGGTGCTCGGCAGGTGCGCCGCCGAGCGACCACAGGGCGTCCTGCAGCCCGGCGGCGATGGCGACGAAACTCTCGCCGCCGAGCACGACATGGGCGTGCTGCCAGCCGGAGAAGGCGAGCCGGAAGTGGTAGAGGCGGTGCGCGAGGGCGGCTCCGGCGACGGTGACCCCGAGGCCGCTCGCGTCGGTGAAGTCCGACAGACCCTGGCGGCCCGGCGGGTGCTCCTGGCGGAAGATCACCTCCCGCTCGGGGCCGTGTAGCGCCTGCCAGAGCCGGACGCGACGCTCCAGCGTGCGGCGGACATCGGCCGGGAACCCGGGATGGCGCCGCTGCATCTCGCTCAGGATGGTGATCGGCCGCAATCCGGGAGCCGCCTGCAGCATCGGCACGATCTCGCTGTCCCAGACCGCAGCGAGCGGGTCCGGTCGGCGCCGGGTGCGCACCTGCTGACGTTGCGAGGGCAGCCTCGGGTCCGCCTCCAGCCGGCTGCCGGTTGTGGAGCTGATCCCCGCCCGAGCGGCGGCAATCTGGCGGGTGCGGGTTCGACGAAGGGACATATACAATCTCGCCTGCTGATCGGTGATGTGTGTGCCGGGCACCGCGGGTCTCTTCTGGGGAGTTGAGAGCCTCGGCAGTCCGGCACGCCGTCACGGAGTCGCAGGCATCCCCCGTCCCGGGGGGGCCGCCGATGTCGGGGCGAGCCTACGGTCGGGCTACGCCCAATCTCCGGCTCGCCCCGACATCAACCATCCAGATTGACGCTCAAAACCATCCTGATTGTCGCCGCGCATTGCCCCGTCCTTTGCGGTAGAGCTGGGCATCGGGGTCGGTGGTCGAGGCGTGCGTCTCGTTGCTGCGCTTCTGACCACGGAAGTCCTGCTCACCGTTGCGGCCCGGATCGGACGGCGGGCCGGAGCCATCCTTCGGGCGGAAGTTCTTGGTGCTGGCCCACGCCTCCAGCAGCGTGCCGTCCACCGAGAAGTGCTCGTCCGAGAGCAGCGCGTTGACCTTCGGCTGCGTCAGTACGGCGGCGAGGAACTTGCTCGCGATCTCGCCTTCAAGCAGCCGGTCGCAATTCTTGGTGAAGGTGGTCGCGTCCCACACCGGATCGTCCATGCCAAGGCCGACGAACCAACGGTCCAGCAGGTCGAAGTCGATCCGTTCGATCAACTGCCGCTCCGAGCGGATCGTGTAAAGCGCCTGCAACAACAGCGCCCGCAAAAGCCGCTCCGGCGGGATCGACGCGCGCCCGAATGGCGAGTAGAGCCCATCGAACTCCGCCGACATCGCCACCAATGTCGCGTTCACGATCCCTCCGATCACCCGCAGCGGATGATCGGCCGGCACCCGCTTCTCAAGGTCCACGTAGCTGAACAGCTTGCCGCTGACTGCGTCGCTCCCGCGCATCCCCACCCGCCAATCCGCTGACGAGAAGACAGGGAATCGCAATTCAGGCCGCGCCGCCAGCGCCGAATTTCAGCAGCCTGCTAGAGGTAGCCCGCGCCCCTGCGCTCCTCGGCCCGCACCCGCTCGCGGTCAGCCTCTTTCGCCTCGGGCTCGATCCGGTTCTCCACGCTTGGCTGAGTGTCCTGCCGTCAATAAAGGGTTCCTGCATGACCGAAAGAAGGTCCCGTTCGGGCCGGAAATGTCTGCTCCGAACAGCTCCGAACGTATGTCCGCTTTGGAGAGCAGCAGAGGTCCCGGCGGATGGCCAACATTGGGCACGAAGCAGACTTCGATGCGGCAAGCTCCCTCGTCCGCTTCCCCACGAGAAGCGGTCATCAGACTGGCCGGCTAATTAGGGTCTGTCGTCAATTGAGCCAAATTGCGCTGGCGGCGAGGTAGACGGCAGCGAGGAAGTTGCGCGCGGTCTTATCATAGCGTGTGGCGATGGCGCGGAACTGCTTGAGTTTCGCGAAGAAGTTCTCGATCAGGTGGCGTTCCTTGTAGACATGGCGATCGAATCTGCGGGGCACCCGGCGATTAGCCTTTGGCGGGATTACGACGGTCTTGCCAGCTTCCGCCAGCGGCTCAATGACCCGCTCGTCGGCGTCGAATGCCTTGTCGGCGATCAACACGTCGGCCTGCATATCCGGCAACAGGCGGTCGGCACCCACCAGGTCGTGCGCCTCGCCACCGGTCAGATGGAAACCGACCGGATTGCCGAGCGCATCGACCATGGTATGAATCTTGGTGCTCAATCCGCCCCGCGAGCGCCCGATGGCTTGGTCCTCATCGTCTTTTTTTTAGCGCCTGCACTGTGCTGATGGGCTCGCACAATGGTGCTGTCGAGCATCGCGTATTCGTTGTCGGCATCGGCGGCGAGATGCTGAAACAGCCGCTTCCAGACCCCGGATTTCGCCCAGCGGCTGAAACGCCGATGGGTGTTCTTCCAGTCGCCGAAGCGATCCGGCAGATCGCGCCAGGGAATACCGGCTCGGTAGCGGTAGAGTACCGCTTCAACGAACAGGCGGTTGTCCGCCGCGGTCACGCCGACCCACCCCTCGCTTCCCGGCAACAGGTCCTTGATCCGGTCCCACTGGTCGTCGCGAAGTCCGTAGCGGCGCATCGGTCAGCTCCCCAAAGCTGACCGCCTACGAATCGAAAAACCCGCCGCGCCGGAATCGGCTATTTCGTCATGTGGTGCTGATTACCGCCGAATGTTGCAATCCGAACTCACCGAGCCAGCGCCGAATTGGGAAGCCACTGGTCGGGATTGACGACAGGCCCTAGTATGAGATAGACTGCGCCACGGCGGGGCTAGGCTGATCCCCGAACGCCCGGACCGCCGCGCCGGGCTGGCCCCGCTGCTTCTTCACGCGGAGTGCGCTGCGGAGGCGCGTTTTGGCCCGAATCGCCTACACCAACATGTCTCGGGCGCTCGAGAACCCGCCCGAGCAACCCTCGCCGCTTCGGATCGAACTCCACAATTCGCTGGCTCCGGATGGCGAAGAGTTTCGGGTGATCTTTGAGGGCGCCTCGCGCCCACCACCGATCGCGATTGCATTCGATCCGCCGGCGCGGGAGCGCATCTTGGCCGCGACAAAGCTCAATCTGCGTATCCCTCCGACACTCCATGCCGGGTGGTGGAAAGCCGCCGAGGAGAGGTGTTCGTTTTTCGCAACGTACAAGCAATACGAAAACCACCCGGATACAAGACTAGACGATTGGCGCAAGCTAGATGCTTCCGCAGAGAAGCTCACCTCTTTGCTCGAACCAATCATGAAGAATAACCCATATACTTTGTGGGATGGGACGCCGCTGCCCGCTGCGTTTGGCAGCCTGCATGTCCTCCGAACATGGATCGCTCAGCGCATTGCGGGCGCGCGGCGTGGTGCCCCCCGCTCGCTTCCTGCGACCGACTTTTTTGTCCGCAACCTCGGCGCCCTCTATTCGCGGGGCTTTGGGAAGAAGCCTGGCAGTGCCTCAGCCGGGCATTTCCCTCAGTTCGTCTCTGCGTGTGCCGCTGAAATCACCCGCCAGTGCCCGCAAGTTTCCGTTCGCTTAAGCGCAGAGCGCGTCACTGATCTTGTGCAGGAAATCAACGAGCCCTGGCGGCGATGCACCGAGGTGGAGCTAAAGGAAGAGGTCAAACGGCGGGCGCAGCAAGACGGTCCCCCGGACTGGGAGAAATTTCTCCCTTCGGCGATATGGAAAAAATTCGGGCTTTCTGCCGAATAAATTCCATCTGCCGGCCTCCGATTTGATCCTTCATATGGGTGTCCCGCAACGCCGTCGCGTGCCGCGGCATAGCTAGGGACACCATCGTGCAAGACGCATCCCAAATTCGCCGGACCTTGCTGAACAGCGTCACCCCTCGGCGGGCAGCCGAGGCTCCGCCTGGCCTTGAGCCGTTGGCGGTGTCGGTGGCGGAAGCCTGCCGCATCTCCGGCCTGTCCCGCTCCGAGCTGTACCGCCGCATGGCCGCGGGGCAAATCGAGGCGCGCAAATCGGGCCGCACAACGTTAGTGCTAATGGCGAGCTTGCGGGCGCATCTGGACAGTCTGCCGCCCGCGACATTCCGCCCGCGTTCGCGCGCTGCGTAATGAAACACCGCCGGCCCCTGACGCGGGAACCGGCGGCGGATCAGGAAACTTCACACCGCTTTTCTATCCTGGTTCTGCCCCCGTGTCACGCCGGCATTTGCTCGAAAGGAGTAAGTTGCCGTGCCTGTGAAGATCACTCCTAATGCGCGGGCCGCGCGATCCGCGCCCCTGCCGCTGTTCGCTTGGGCGGCCCGCCAGCAACGCCCCATCCTAGGCGGACCGCGCCTCGTGCTCCGCGACGACCTGCGCGACCCAGACGGCGAGCCGCGTGGCTGCATCCTGATCCCCGGGCGGCGCGTGCCGCTGGCCTTCCCGAACATCTCCGCCGCCGTGGTGGCGCTGCGCCGCATGGAGGGCCCTGCACAATGAGCGTCCTGCCACCTGTTGAGCGTCATCCTGCCGCCGACTACGCCACCGTCAACGCCGCCGCGCGTCGCGCGCTACTTGACTTGCTGGCGCGCTGGCTGCCGGGCGGAAGGCGGGAGGGACATGAGTATGTCGCCCGCAATCCGCGCCGTACAGACCGGCATCCCGGCAGCTTCAAGGTGAACCTGCGCACCGGCCGCTGGGCGGATTTCGCGACCGGCGACCGGGGTGGCGATCCGGTGAGCCTCGCGGCCTACCTGTTCGCGCTGCGCCAATCGGAAGCGGTGCGCCGGCTGGCAGCCATGCTGGGCCTGCCTGGCGGGGAGGACCGCGCATGAACGACATGCGCGTGAATGCCGCGCCCGATCCGTTCGCGCCGCTGACACTGAACGATGCCAGCACCGAACCTGACGCGCCGGAGATTCCGGGCAAGGATGTGTGGGAGCCACTTCTACCGGCGCCGGAGGAACCGCCGAACCTGACCGCGCTGCCGCGCTGGAAAGACGCGCAGGCGGCGGCGCGCTGGGTCTATCGCGGTAGCGAAGGCAAGCCGCTGTTCGCGGTGGTGCGCTTCACGCTGGCGGACGGCATCAAGGACACCATCCCTTACACCTTCGGGCGCCGTGTCTGGACAACGAAGCGGGGCAGACGCCAGGACATGACCGGGTGGCATTACAAGCGCCCTCTGCCGCCGCTGCCGCTTTATGGCCTCGACAGGCTGGCGCAGCGGCCGGACGCGCCTGTGCTGGTCTGCGAAGGAGAGAAAGCCGCAGACGCAGCCGCCACGCTGTTTCCAGATCATGTCTGCATCACCTCACAGGGCGGCGCGAGGGCGGCCGGCAACTCGGACTGGACGCCGCTGGCCGGGCGCGCCGTCAGCCTCTGGCCTGACAACGACGCCGCTGGACTGTCCTATGCGGAGAACGTGGCGCACCTGCTGCGCGAGGCGGGCGCGGCGAGCGTGCGCGTGGTCGAGGTGCCGCAGGACTGGCCGGAGGGCTGGGACCTCGCGGACGATCCGCCGGAGCGGCGGGCGCCGGACCCGGATGCGGAGGGCGATCCCCTAGCGCCGACGCTGCATGAAGCCTGGGCGGCGGCGCTGGCGCGCATGGTCGTGCAGGCGAAGCCGCCCGGCCCGCCGCCGAGGATGCCGAACGGCTTCCGCATGATCGGGGGCGGGCGGGCGCCGGGCCTCTACTTCTTTCCGGCCGGCAAGCCGGACAAGGAATCGCCCGATCCGGTATGGGTGACGGCACCCTTTGAGGTGGTGGGCGAGGCGAACGACGGCAGCGGACAGGAATGGGGAACCGTGCTGCGCTGGTGGGACCGCGACGGACGAGTGCACCTGTGGTCGGTGCCGAAGCGCCTGGTTCACGAACAGGGCAACGAGATCGCGGCTCAACTGGAAAGCGCCGGATTGACCTGCGGCTTGCTGGGCAGCGCGCACTCTTGCCTGAAGCTGTTCATCAACACAGTGCGCGCACCGCGCCGGCTGCGCTGCGTGGACCGCACCGGCTGGCACGATGGCGGTGGCAAACCGGTGTTCATCCTGACGGCGGCCGAGAGCTTCGGGCCGGGCGCGGAGGATGTGATCCTGCAATCGGAGCGCATCGGATCGGACGCGGCTTACCGCGCAAAGGGCACTCTGGTGGAGTGGCAACGGGAGGTGGCGCGCTATGCTGACGGCAACGACCGGCTCGCGCTGTTCGTGTCCGCGGCCTTCGCCGGACCGCTGCTGGACATAGGGCGCGAGGCCAGCGGGGGCGTGCATCTGGTGGGCCGGTCGCAATCGGGAAAGTCAACTGCTCTCTACTGCGCCGGCAGCGTGTGGGGACGCGGCGATGCCGAGGGACAGATCAGGCAATGGCGCGCCACCGCGAACGGGTTGGAGGGCGTCACGGCGCAGACCTCCGATGCCCTGCTGATCCTTGACGAAATGAGCCAGGCATCGGCGCGGGAGGTGGGCGATGTGGTGTACATGCTCGCCAACAACAGCGGCAAGCTGCGCGGCGCGGCACGTGGCGGCACGCGGCGCACTCTGACTTGGCGCACGCTGTTCCTCTCTACCGGGGAAGTCACGCTGGCGGCGAAGATGGCCGAGGCGGGGATGAAGCCGATGGCCGGGCAGGAAGTCCGGCTGGTGAACCTTCCGGCCGACGCGGGCGCCGGCCTGGGTACGTTCCAAACCTTACACGGCAAGGCCGATGGGGGCGCGCTGGCGCGACACCTGCGGGATGCAACTCGGACCTACTATGGCACGGCGGCGCGCGCCTTCCTCGCCCGGCTGGTGCGAGAGCGTGCGGAGGCCCTTGAGGCGGTGCGTGGCTTTCTCGCGGACCTGCGGGCGGGGTTTGCCGCCAAGCACGTCCCGGCCGGCGCGGACGGGCAGGTGCGCAGCGTCGCGGACCGTTTCGCGCTGATCGGCGCGGCCGGCGAGCTGGCGCGGGACTATGGCGTGCTGCCCTGGCCGGAGGGTGAGGCGATGCGGGCTGCCGGCGCGTGCTTCCTAGCGTGGCTGGGGCTGCGCGGCGGGACGGACGCGGCGGAGGACCGGCAGGCAGTGGCGCAGGTGCGCGCTTTCATCGAAGCGCACGGGGAGAGCCGGTTCACCCTGGTCGGCCGGGAGGCCGGCGTTGCTCCCCCGCTGGAAATCCGCACCGTCAACCGCGCCGGGTTCCGCTGCAAGGTGGGCACCGACGACGGGGACCGCTGGGAATACCTGATCCTGCCCGAGACGTGGAAAGCGGAGGTCTGCAAGGGGCTGGACCCGAAGCGGGCGGCACAGGTGCTTGCCGCGCGCGGACTGCTGGCTGTTGAAGGTAAAGGGCACCTGACGGTTAAACGGCGCCTGCCGGACCTGGGACAGCCTCGCGTCTATGCGGTGCAGAGCGCAATCCTGGCGGGCGACGATGCCGAGTGAGGCCGCCCAGTGGTTTGCGGCGGCGTTCCGGTCAGAGTTGCCGAAATCAGGTGGGGACATCGGGGACGGCGGGGACACCCCCGGCGGAGCGGCGGAAATCCGCCGTTTCGACCCGGCCGCGCCTATCCCCGGAAGGGACATCGCAGGCGGGGACAGCGGGGACATCCTGACCGGGGATACCACCCTGTCCCCGCTATCCCCGGTGTGGGATCGGCAGGCGGGGACACTCTGGGCGTGGCACGAACGGCGGATTTCTGCGGCTCCGGGCAGCCAGTCCCCGGTGTCCCCGCCGTCCCCGGCGGCAATGCAGTGGGTCCGGTTGCGGATTCCGATAATTGCGGACGGCGATTCCGATTGAAGCCGTCCAGCGATTCCGATCCAAGGCGGACGGGCATTCCGATCGATCCCGGCCAGGGTCGTCATCGACGTGGCTATGGGGTCAGGCGACGGCTTCGGCGTCAAGCATGAGCGCCTTGGCGGCCCGCTTTCGCAGCGACTCTCCCTTCAGCACCAGGCGGTGCGCGTTATGGACCAGGCGGTCCAGCACGGCGTCCGCGATCGTCGGATCGCCGATCACCTCGTGCCAGTGATCGAGCGGCACCTGGCTGGTGACGATGGTCGAGCCTCGCTCATGGCGGTCGTCCATGATCTCCAGCAGGTCGCGGCGCTGCTCGCCGTTGAGCGGCGCCAAGCCCCAATCGTCCAGGATCAGGAGCTGCACGCGGCCGAGCGCCTTCAGGAGGCGCCCGTAGCGCCCATCGCCGCGAGCCAGCGCCAACGCTTCGAGCAGCCGCGGAACCCGGTGATAGACGACCGAGCGATTGTCCCGGCATGCCTTGTGGCCGAGGGCGCAGGCGATCCAGGACTTGCCCACGCCGGTCGGCCCGATCACCAGCAGGTTCTGCTTGCGGTCGATCCAGTCGCCCGCCGCCAGCTTCTGGAACAGCGCGCGGTCGAGGCCGCGGGGGGCGCGCAGGTCGACGTCCTCCACCACTGCCTCCTGACGCAGAGCGGCGAACCGCAGCCGGGCGACCAGCCGCTTGTTCTCCCGCTCAATCGTCTCACGATCGAGCAGCAGCGCCAGCCGCTCCTCGAAATCCAGTGCCGCGATGTCCGGCTGGCGTCGCTGATCGTCGAGCGCCTTCCATGCCGGTCAGGCTAAGGGCGAACAGGCGCTCCTGAGTGGGATGGGCGAGCATCGGATCTCCTTCTCAGTGGTAGTAGCCGCGGCCGCGGATGTTCGCGTGCAGCAGCGGGGCGGATCGGGGGCCGGGTCGTCGTGGAATGCCCGATCCAGGCCGGTCTTCAGGATCGAGGCGATCGAGCCGTAGGTCCGCGCGCCGATCGTCAGCCCGCGCTGGCAGGCCGCCTCGAGCCGCACCGCGCCGTAGGTCTTGGCCAGCTGCAGGATACCGAGGCACGCCCGGAACCCCTGCTCGGGGTGCGGCATGCTGTGCATGATCGTCTCGACCAGCGCCGCCGTGCCTGGCCCGACCTCGGCGGCAAAGGACAGCAGCCGCGCCGGCGTCCAACTGGCGTAACGCCGGTGCGCGCTCGGCATGTGCTCCGGCGTCGTCGTGTGCCGCCGCCGCACCCAGCAGCCCCCGGATTGCCTCGTTCAGCTCGCCGAGGGACAGAAATCGGCGGTTCCGCAGGCGCGCCAGAATAAACCGCTCGACGATCAGCACCGCGACTTCGGCTTTGGCCTTGTCGCGCGGACGGCGCACCCGCGTCGGCAGCACCGCCGCGCCGTAATGGGCCGCCATCTCCTGATACGTGCGGTGATCCCGGGCTCGTAGCGGCAGGTCGCCGTCACCCCGGCGCGCAGGTTGTCGCAGACCAGCAGCTTCGGTGCGCCGCCGAGGAACGCGAGCGCATTGACGTGCGCCCCGATCCAGTCGGCCAATCCCTCGCTCCAGCGGGCCTCCGCGTAGGTGTAGTTCGAGGCACCGAGCACGGCGACGAACACATGCGCCCGCCGCTCCTCTCCGGTCGCCCCGTCGAACACCGGCACCGTGTCGCCGGCGTAGTCGACGAACAGCTTCTCGCCGGCGACATGGGTCTGGCGCATCGTCGCACTGACGCCCCGCCGCCACGCGATGTAGAGGTCGCAGAACCGGCTGTTGCCGTATGCTCGGCCCGATACTCTTCCCAGAGCAGGACCAGCGTCACGCCGCGGCGCCGCAGCTCGGCGTGAACGTGGTGCCTCTCGGGCATGGCCCGCGTCGGCGCCTTGTAGAATCCTGCCGGCGTGAACAGCCGTCGTTCCAGCTCGGCATCATCGAGCTCGGCCGACACCGGCCAGGTGATCCCAATCACTGCCGTCCGCCGCAGATACTCGGCAACCGTCGTGTGCCCGACACCGACCGAGTGCGCGATCGTCCGTACGCTCGCACCGCACGCGTATCGCAGCCGCAAAACCTCTCGCACTTTCCGCATCGACAATCTCTCGGCTGGCATCGCGTCCCCCTTGCTCGAAGGACCACGCTACCGGGCATCGGATCGTCGACTTCGGCCCCGGGGGCCCCTCCTCAGGACTGTCCGGGATCATCGGAATCACTGCCCGGCTTGCGTCGGAATCAGTTGCGGATCGACTGCGCGGTCGGTTCGAACTCGCGAGACAGGTCTTCCGGGTCACGTCCGGCGCGGACCAACTCAATCATCTGGCGCCGGAATTCCGGCGCGTAGGGCAGACGGGTTTGGGCATAAGGGACACCTTGAGGTCGAAATTTCAGAGTGTCCACGAAGGCGGGGCAATCCCAGATCGGATACGACGAAGTCGGACACCTCCAAGATCCTGATTTGAGGCTTTGGTGCGTAAAGCGGGCGGTCAAGATAAGGGGTCAAGTGCACTGTTACGATCCAGCTCACATCTCCCTCTGCAGTTCGACCCGCCGATTGAGGGCCCGGCCGCTCTCCTCGGCATTGTCGGCGACCGGGTGGTCAGAGCCCATGCCAATCGCGTGGATCCGGTCGGGGCCGATCCCATTCTTACTTAACCAATTCGCGACTGCTGTAGCGCGCGCCTGCGACAGAGCTAGGTTATGCTCCCTTGTCCCCTTGCTGTCCGTATGGCCAGCGATCGTCCAGTGCGCTTCCGGATCTTGTCGGACGACGGCCAGGATAGCGCGCAGCGCCGGGAGACTGTCGGGCCGCAAGTTCGCCTTGTCAAAATCGAAGTGGATGCCATACACGGCGGCCACCCCGGTCCGCTGGATCTCCTCCTGCAACCGCGCCGCGTCCTCCTTGGGCCGGGCGAGCAGGAACTCGGCCTGCCCGGTTTGCCCCGCCGCGATGTCCACGGTCTGCACCGAGTCGGAGTAGCCAACTTGCGAGGCGGTCGCGATGACCAGCCCCGCCGGGATGCCGGTCAGGATAAAGGCACCATCCCGGCCGGATTGCGTTGAAACCAGCCCGGCGAAGACGGAGGCACCGGAGATGGGGCGACGTTTCACAGCATCCAGGACCTTACCCTTGAGGGCGACCTGGTACGGCAACCGATGTACGTTGGCCAAGACGCGGACGAAATCGACGGCGAAGCCATCAGGGACATGTGTGAGGGGGTCATCGAGAAGGACCTTGACGGTGCCCGACCGCAGCAGGTCGTAGTACTCTGGCAGCAGCTTCAAGCTGACAAGCTTGCCGATCGGACCGGTCTGATCCAGAGAATTCACCGCCTGCTCGAAGGCGGGAATGCGCGTTCCATTCAGCGAAACCTGGAAATGCGAGCCGAAGGCCGGGGCCTGGAAGTCGTCCAGGAAGAGCTGGAACAAGACGCTGTCGATCTTATCTGGAAGTTTGCCGATCTGAACCGTAATGGGCACCGGCTGCGTATCACCCCGCTGCGTGGAGTGGCTGTAGCCATCTCCACTACGCGTGGCAACGTCCCGGTCCGTGACACTCGAACCAACCATAATGCGCTTCAGCCCAGCCGGCGTGTCAACGGGCGGTGTCCAGGGCCAGCTATGAGCGGGCGTCGATTCGCCAGTGAAGGGGTTAAATCCTTCCGGCCAGCCAAAGCCCAGATCATTGATCTTACCGACACGAACGACGAGATCGGCCTCTGGGCCCCCTTCAATGCGCTCGTCGTTGTCGTCCCAGTGAGACCTATCAAATGCGGAGGTTGCGGCGGGCGATGACGCAGCTTGGGCCAAGGCATGCGGAACTGACAGTTGTCCATTACCTTCAACGCGAACAACCCAGGCTCCAAGCACCGACCCGATTTTCAGGACTTCTCGGCGCGTTATGTGCGGTCGGTTTCCAGTGAAGGGAAACTGGAAGACATGGATGACCTTTTTGGCGCAGCGGGTTCGCAGCATCTCGCACCTCATCCGCGATCTCAGTTGTTCTTGTCGGCCGTTCCCTTGGCCTTACCACGGGCCCGATCAAACCGACACCGTTGCGGATGAGACAGTCCGTAACGGCAGCCAACGCCGCAATGGGTCATCGTCTCCTCGCTTAAAGCGTCAGAAGGCCCAGTGAGGGCATGTTCGCGGTCTCTCTGAGCGACCGCAGCTGGCTTCCTCCGTTACGAATTTCAAGTTGCCGACCTAGGCAGTAAGATAACGGCACCAGCTTACCGAGAAGGATTAGACATCATCAATGCACCTTTCGCGTTGATTTCACCGCGGTAGTCTAATCCCAGCAGGAAACCCCGCTGTTTGCGAGCACGAGTCTCGATGATGGCGAGCGCCTACAGCTAACCGCAGTTACAATTCCTTATGTTGGCCACCACTGGCCACCGGACCCGCGGCAGTATTTTGTATCCCGCGCCGTTTCCTTCCCGCTCGCATCCGCGAATTCATGGACGATACGGCATTCGCTATCGCTGTGATGGCGGCGCTGAATCGGCGCCCCGGGTCCAGGCGCGATCGTGGTGCCGGGCGGGGCGGAGAAGCTGCGCTCCATCGGCGCCACAGAATAAGGCGCGGTCCTGGTGACGGGCGGGGCCGAAAAGGTGACGCTGCCGCGGCTTCCCATGGATTCCCCGCCGCCCGCGCGCGCGAACGCCACCCCCGGCGCTAATGCCAAGGCCGCGGCAAGAAGTGCAAACAATGATAGTCGATGTTTGACGTGCATTCGCATTGCTTTATCTATGGCGTGATCGGTTTTTTGACGAGTTCAACGCGCCGGTTCTGGAAGCGACCGTCCTCGGTGGCATTATCAGCGACCGGCTTGCTCGAACCGAAGGCCCCGTCGGAAAGCCGTTTTCGATTGATGCCGCGCGCCTCGAGCGCCAATTCCACGGCGATCGCGCGCTGCGCCGAAAGAACCCGATTATGCGCCGCTGATCCCAGGTTGTCGGTATGGCCGTCGATTTCGATGCGAAGCGGCGGATTGTCCTTCAGCATCGCCGCGACCTGATCAATCACCGGCATGGCGTCCGGCCGAAAGGTCGCTCTGTCGAGATCGAAATTGATGTGCAGCACCGCGACGCCGGTGGTGTCCAGTTCGAGTTTGAGATTCTGCGCCGTCTCCCCGCCGGTGATCTTGGCGTGGGCAAGGGCCACCGTCTCGACGTTGGTTCCATTCAATTCGGTCGCGACAAACAGCGCCGATAATCCTTCGGTGCCCGGAGCAGGGAAGTAGTTATGGGTCCGGTTGCCGTTCACGGGTGGAAGGCTCAGCGCGGCGCCGCCGGGGGTCTGGATGTAGCCGCTCGGGGGTGGATTGCCGCCGCCGTTGGTCGCCGTCTCCGGCACGTACGCATAGGCACTGGGGTCCTGCACATATACGTCGCCCGCGGATGACCCCATCGCGCCAGATAGGCCGAAGATACCGCCCCCGGCATTGAAGAAGCGGCTGATGGCGGCCTTGTGGGCGGCGATGTTGGCAATGTCCGACGGCAGATTGTCGCCGCAGTCGCCGGCGTGGGTACCACAATGTTCCGAGGCGACCGCGAAAGCGCTGTATTTGGCGACGTCGAACAGATCGTCGGTGATATTCGCGGCCACACTTGGGTCGACGTTGACGAACTTGATGCCGAGAGCGGTCAGCGATGAGGTGAGTTGGCTGCCCCGGTCGAACGTCAGCACCGGCAACGACGAGCCGTTCGCGACGAACTTGACCTCGGCGGCCAGCGCCACGCCGGCGGCGCTCGCCGCGCCACCGAAGTGATGGTCGTTGTCGTGCCCCGTCAACACGATATTGCCGGCGTTTGCGGGGCTGCAGGCGAGTATGGCTCCCGCCATGGCAAAACAAGAAAGCGAATGCCTCCTCATGTGTTGTCCCCTCACGAATCGGCCGCTCCATCGCCCGACGCGGCCGGCTCGATCCGGCCGCACCTGGGACACAACTACGGAAAAAAATTTGGACTTAAGGTCGCCCACCATCCGAATAATAAAGCCAGCAATATGCCCGAAAAGTTTAGGGCGTTACTCTGAAACGGAAAATACGCTAGGTATATTACCGCCGATCCAGACACGATGCAGAGCAGTCCCTTGGCATTAAGAATTGCCCCTTTAAATCCGCTGGCCGACGCTTGTAGAATGCAACCCTCTGTCGCCAAGACACTTATAACCGTTTGTTGGTATTCAGTGATAGCTTGTCCTCTGCCCCCCGGCATAACGCCTCTTAGCTGTCCCGATTTCCCATCGATTTCCCACCACGCAATTTTCGCCCGGCCGGCGACTTGCACTGGCCTTACAGGCAACATCAAGGTGTGTCCGCTAGCTAAGCTCGCGGAAAGCTCAGCTTTCAGCGAATCCGAGAGGCTAAGCTCGGCAAGTTCGTTCGACGCAACTGGGCCAGGCTGAAGGACAGCCGTGAACACACCCTGCTTTTTCGCCTCGATAAACACCTCAGTTGCATTAGATATCTTGGGGCGGGGCTGACTCCCTGCGAGATCAATTCCTCCCGCCAACGCCCATTCGAGACGCGTTGACAAGACTCCCAGCCTCAGGCGGAGTAATCTGGCCTGGTGACGTGCTCCGGCAGGGTTCGTGGTTGTGGATACAACAAGGCGAGGCGACAGTGTCACAATGTCGTAGCCCCCTAGCAGCATGTCGTTATTTGTAGGGTCCGCGCCATGAGTTTCGAATGCAACTAGTGATGGACGAGCGAAGTACCTCGCCAACGAAGAGGCATTGCTCCCGCTAAGCTCCGTGGAGAGTTCCGCAACGCTAGTAGTTAGGTTAACATTCTTGATCGGAAGCCTTAGAGCTACCCTGGATCTCAATTGGCTTCCTGGGATTCCGTATGCGGCTCCCACCGAAGAACGGGCGGTCTCGCGGTTGACTGCTAGCGACACAAGTTGGAGATAACCGGTGTAATCTGTATTCATCATGCCCGTGACCGGCGACAGGTCAACTGACCATAATAGCCGCCTGCGCAATGTGTCCTTCCCAAACCTGTTCGACGTTACCTGAGGATGGGAAGCTGACCATTGCTTGACGATCTCAGGTGCTACAATGTCACGCTCGTGGTAATGTACGATTGGCGATTTGCCATGCTCTTCCGGCGAGCTAACAGCGTAGTTCGCCCATTCGCCGACGATTCGGGTGTCCCTTGCTGGTGCGGGCGCGGATGTTGCCCCCCCCAGTCCGCCCAGAAGGCCACCACCGAGGCCGCCAAGCGCTGATGCGAAGGCCGCCGGGCCAGGTCCGTTGCTTACTGCGCCGGCTGATACTTTCCCTCTAAGGTCGAAGGATTTGCCCGGGATGATTTTGCCGCCGACTTGCAGCACCGCTTGGTACCCCTCGATCGGCTTGAGCGCATCGGCGAGCGTGAGTCCAGGCGTGAAAAAGTTCGGGGCTGGATTGGGCTGATTAGCCAGAACGATGTCGACGCCCTGCTGGTCAGCCACCCGGAGTTCTTGATCGATCAACACCGTATCGGTCAAAGAGCCGTCATGATCACCCTCGACCTGCGCAACCCGCAAGCTCATCGTGAGGCGGAGGTGATGGTAGCGGTCCTCGGGCACCGCTTCCGGTGCGAAGTGATCCTCCGCGGCTACTCTGGTCTTGCCGGGTTCGGCGTCGGCGAAGGCCGGATCTAACTCTGTCCACTGCGCACCCGAGTTGCGATAGCGGACCCAATAGTGCTCACGCGCCTCGGCGATCAGCTCGCTTTCCGGCGTGATGACCCCCGGATCGACGCCGGCCTTGGTGAGTTCATCCAACAGGGTCGCGCTCTCGCCGTTGACGTAGTCCATCAGCTCCTTGGTCGCCGTCTCGCTTTGCTTGTTCGCCTGCTCGGCCGCGGCCCGCAGCTTCGCCGGCTCCACGCCCAGGGCTTGGCTGAGGGCGGGGACCAGCTCGTCGAATGAAGGAATCGCGCTCGGAACCGGGCGAGCGGGTTCGAACAGGCGGGCTACCAGCGCGCGCGCCGAATCCTGGTCCAAGGTTCCGCGAGATATCTCGACCTGGAAGCCGGCTTTTTGCAGCAAAGCTGCCAGCAGAAGACTGCGGTCCAGGGAGTTGCCTGCCCGGGAAATCAGCGTGCCCAGGGCGCCGCGCAGCACGCCGTAATAGGGCTGGTAGCGTATCTCGTCGCGCATGAAGCGGAACATCGTCGCCGGGTCGGGACCGAGGCGCCGGGCCAGCGCGTCGATCTCGAACAGCGACCGATCGACCTTGCTGTTCACCACGTCGAGCGCGGCGAACAGGCGATCAACCTTCTGTTTCGCCTGCTCGTAAGCTCTTTCACGTGTTACAGCCTCGATGCCATTGCCAGGCGGCGCGGCGGTCTGTGCCGCCGCATGGGAAACAAAGGCCGATCCGCCGCCCGTCGCGAAGCTGAGGATGAAGCTCGTGCCGAAAGCAACCGACCTGAATGCCGCGCGGAAGGATCCAGCGCGCCTCGCCCGTAGGAGCATGGCGGAGACCTCAGCCTAGTGGGTGGGAGGAAAAGCCGGTGGCCTGTGCAAGTTCATGCCGAGCGGGTTGCCCGCGACATCGACACCGCCTCTCTGCATGGGCAATCCGGTCGCCGGGTTAAAGGACGGCCCCTGATGCAAATTCATGCCGTGCGGGTTTCCGCCGACATCGACACCGCCGCCCCTCTGCATGGGCAGCCCCGTCGCGGGATTGAAGGACGGCGCTGAAGGGGGCTGTGCCTTGCCGGTGGAGACGATTGGTGAGACCCAACCCGCGGTGAGTCCCATCCCCAAGCTGACCCGGCAGGTGACTGCCCTAAATCCCCGAAGTTGGGGGCCAGGGCGCAATCTTTGAAGATAGCGCATTCACGACCTCCTCTGGACCATGGGTGCTCAGTAAATCCCGTCGAGACTTACTTGTGCCGAAAGAGGTAGTTCGGGCTGTTTATGTTGTTCCAGCCGAACGGGTTGTTCGGACTGTTCATGTTGGTCCAGCCGAACGGGTTGTTCGGGCTGCTCATGTTGGTCCACCCGAACGGATTGTTCGGACTGTTCATGTTGGTCCAGCCGAACGGATTGTTCGGGCTGCTCATGTTGGTCCAGCCATTCGGATTGCTCGGACTATTCATGTTGTTCCAGCCAAACGGATCGTTCGGGCTGTGCCTGTTGGTCCGGTTTAGCAGACCGGTCCCGGTGTTTACGTCCCCGTAGCAGCCGTTCGGCATTTTCGGCGGCGTGACCCCTCCCCAAACCGACGAGGCTTTCGGGCTGCCCTTGAATGTGTAGCGATACGGATTGTCGGGAACCCGCAAATCCCTCCAGACGGGCGAATGATTGCTACCGCCCGAGTTTGAATCGTTTGCTCCGTGGCCGGTCAGCCAGCTACGCCACCTTCGCCAATCGAAGAACTCCAACATTGCGCCCTCCAATGCGCTCGCGTGACGCGAACTTTGGAAATGGAATGGCACAACCTCAGCTTAGTCAGCATCGTCAATGTTGACTATGCCGGACCTGCGAATCATCAGACGGGCCGCATCGCGGAGTGACGGTGCATCACATTCGCGTAATCACGTTGACAAGTTCCGTTATGCGGTGGGTTCCGGTCGCCTCGAGCAGGTTCCGAATTTGGGCCCGCACCGTATGGATGCTCGTGGCGCGTTCAACGGCGATTTCCCTTGGCGCCTGACCGGCGACGAGAGCCGCCGCCACCTCGGCCTCAGCAGGGCTGCATCCTACCGCCCGACGGATCAGGCAGGCTGGAGCACCTCGCGGGGGCGACGCTTCAACAAACAGAAGGGCGCACCCGGCGTTCAGTGAACTGAACGGATTGTCGCACGTCACCCCCGCGGGGATGATCTGAATCGCGCCAGCCCGCCGCCTTTGGAGTTCGAACGGGACCTCGCCGCCACCGCGACCCCGACAGGCCTCCGTAATCAAGGCATGGAGCCGGCGGGTCGCCGTTTCATCGGCGAACCCCACTCTTCCACCGAGGTCCAAGCGAAGACCGTCACCCCGCGCCAGCATCTCCGCGCCGGCCAGTGATTGGTCTACCACGCGCCCCCCGTCATCCACCATCACGCAGACCGAATTCTGACGGTCGAGTGCCGCTCGCAATCGGGCTTCGCGTTCCGAATGCCTCGTGAGCACTATGGCGAGACGAATCGCCCGACGGAGATGGGCGATCACCGGCGCCCAAAGCGCAAGTTGCCCGCGTTCGAACGGGACATCGCGTGCGTGTACGTCGAGCATCGCCACGCAATTTTCATCGTTCAGCAGCGTGACACCGGCTTGGAAACGGCCGCCGGAAGGAATCAGGAATTCCTGGAAGTATGGGTCGTGCGCAACGAAATCTTCCGGCAGAAACTCATGGCAAAGCAGGATCGTCCCGGGTGGTCCGGTGGCATGTCCGGCCGCCGCCAGCAGAGGGTCCAGTGCGTGCCACCGCTTCATGTATCCATCCGCGGCGTTCGGGTCCATGCGCCGCGTGCCGCTTACCTTCAGACGTGGTCGCAGGCCTCCGGTCGCGCCAGCCACCTTGTCAAGCACGACGACATGGGCCCCCACCCCGCCCGTGGCGTCTGCGAGCATGGCGAGCGCGGCGGGCCATCGCGCGGGATCGAGCGCCGCCTCGTAGATGAGAGCGAGGAGATGATCCGTCTGGTCCATGGCCGCACCCTCCATGGTGGCCGGTGCATCGCGCAGGCAGGCCTTCACCCCGATGTCTCTCCGGTGTCTGTGCCGGCCTTGCCTGTACCCTAAGGGAATATAGCGGCCTGTGGAATACACCCGATTGCACCAAAAACGAGCGTATCCCCATTGCTCTCGACTGAGCATGACTGGCCTGATTTCATCCGCCGCATTCGGGCCACAAGCGGCTTTGCCCTTACCCGGCAGTCTCCTGCCGCAGCCGGTCGCGATGGGTGCCCGCGACTGCCTGCCCGAAAGCCGCCCGTGCTGCTTACGCAGCGCCTGGATGGCCGCATTCCTGTCGTGCGCGCCGACGTAAAACGCCGCGTCGGCACAGAGCGCTACGATCTCTCTGAACAGCCAGCCGATCTGTCGGCGAGGCCAGATGTGTTCCTGCCCACCGGCGGGAGCACGCCCGCCGCGAGGTCGTGATCTGCGCCAGAAACGGCATCATGGGGTCGCCCTACAATTGCGGCGCCCGCTTCTGGAAAGCGAGCCAATGCGCTTCGGTGACGCACAACAAGGCCGCAATACTCGGTGCCGCGATCGGTCAGGATCCTGTCGACCCGAATGCCGCGGCGTCCAACTCGTGATAGCGTCAGCGACATACTGGCCGCCGAAGTCCACGGGAGCGGTCTCCTTCGCGCCAGCCTCAATCAGGCTCTGTATGTCCGGGCGAGACCTCAGAGCGGCGCGGCGCTCCATGACCTGCGGCTTCTCCAAGTCCGCGACCTCGACCCATCCGTTCTCGCATCCGGCTTGGCCGAAGATCGCAGGCACGAAGCCGGGGATCAGCTCGCGCACTCGGTTCAAGGCAGCGGCGTAGGCAGGGTGCCGCGCGAGGGCCGCCTGCCATCGAGCGTCGGCCTCAGTCTTCGCTACCTTCACAGCAGCGGCGGCGCGCTCATCCGGCCCCAACTCGGTATCGGCGACGATCTGACGGAGAGTATCGAGGAGCGTCACCGACAACTCGTCGTTGGTCAGCATCTCCAGCCTGTCATCCGGCGCGAGCCGCTCTTCCAGCTTGGCGAGGCGAGCACTCAGCCTCATCGGCCGCCCTTCCCGCCCGCAGCCTTCTCCAGCGCCACAAGGCGCGCTTCGATCTCCACCGTCTCGATCGCCTTCCGCTTAGCTTCCACAATGCCGGCGATGGTGGCGGCCTCGTCCGGCGTCAGGTCGCCCTGGGCCATCGCGGACAGGATGCCGCCGAGCGCCGCGCTCACATCGCCGGCCTTCTCGATGTCGGGAAAACTGAAACACACTGGCCTGCCCCGGCGCACAGGGGCGACACGCTCCAGAACGAGTTGCAGGGCTACTGTGTCCCCCTTCTTCGCCAATTCGACCGCCTTGCGGGCAATAGCCTCGCCCTCGCCGTCCAGCAGTTCCTCTATGGCCAGCGTGGTGCGGTTGCGCGTCCCCTTGGGCTTGCCCGCTGGGTTGCCGCTCTGCCCCTTGGCAAAGCGACGCCCAGCGCCGCGCCGTCGCTGCTCCTCGTCTCCATTTTCAGCCACGTCGCGACCTCCGTCGGGGCAATCTTCGGGTCGCGCGCTTGGCGGGATCGCCTTCGGGAACGGTCCGCCGTATAGGGCTTGGCGGCCCGCGCGCCGGCGCGCTTGGCCGGACCGCCCCATCCGATGCCCTGGCCTGTGCCGTTGCCCACGCCGTTGCCAATCCGGGTGCCGGGGGTGCGGGCATGGCACGTTCTCCGATGTCGTGCCCACGATAGCACACCGAATCGCGTCGCTGGCGACCGCGTGCGCGGGAGAGCAAGTCGCCGTATTTCCTCCTATGGTGCCCGTGATCTCAACCTTGCCAAGGTTGGGGTCGAGGGTTCGAATCCCTTCGCCCGCTCCAGAATCTCCTATGTCCAGCCCGGACACATAGGTGACGTTCCGTTCCTAAGACATGGGTGACAACCTCGGGCCGAACGGGTTGTCGCGGGTAAGCGTCCGGTGACGGCACCTCCTGGGCGGCGCGGTCTCGTTTGTTTGGCATCAGGCAGTGGGTCTGGTGCATGGTGACGATGCGGCTGGTGAAGTCTTCGAGCATTCGGGCGATCGGCTACGACGAGGATGCGGAGGAGCTGTGGATCGAGTTTCACAGCTCACCCGGTGCCTATGGATACCAGGGCGTTCCCCACGGCGTCTTTGTCGAGCTTGAGGAGACCGAGTCCAAGGGCGGCTATGTCAACCGCGCGATCAAAGGCCGGTTTCCGTATGAGCATCGGCCGCGGCCGTCCGGCAAGCGAGCGCAGCCTGGGCGCCGGCGCTAGCAACATTGGTCGGTTCCACGATAAGCGTCCGGGCAGCCGCGTGGAGATAGCTGTTGAGGCGGTTCAGGCAGCGAGGCGCTGATCCAGTCGTGGGCGGACGTCGGCGAGATTCCACGGCAACAGCTCGGCGATACGGTTCACGGGGTGGTCCGCGATGTACTGGATGACGCAGCGCAGGTAGGCCTCCGGGTCCAGGCCGTTCAGCTTCGCCGTCTCGATCAGGCTGTAGATCGCCGCCGCACGCTCGCCGCCGGCGTCCGATCCGGCGAAGGTCCAGTTGCGGCGGCCGACTGCGATTGGGCGCATCGCGCGTTCCGCGGCGGAGTTGTCGATGCAGGCGCGCCCATCGCGCAAGATCAGCGTCAGCGCCGCCCAGCGCGACGAGGCGTAGCGGATCGCCCCGGCCAGGTTGCTGCGTCCCGAGATGCGCGAACGGGTCGCGTCGAGCCAGTCGCGCAGCTCGGCCATCAGCGGCGCGGCGTGTTCCTTGCGGGCACGTAGGCGCTGATCCGGCGGTCGGCCGCGGATCGTGTCCTCGATCCGGTAGAGAGTGGCGATCCGGTCCAGCGCTTCGCGGGCGAGCGGCGACTTGGTCGCCTCGTGCACGTCCCAGAACTTGCGCCGTGCGTGCGCCAAGCAGGCCGCCTCGACCACGCGGCCGTCGCCGTAGAGCCCGGCGAACCCGGCATACCCATCGGCCTGCAGGATGCCGCGGAACGTCCGCAGATGCTCGCGCGGATGCTCGCCCTTGCGGTCCGGCGAGTAGCGGTAGAGCGCCGCCGGCGGGTCCGTGCCGCCGAACGGCCGGTCGTCACGCACATAGGTCCAGAGCCGCGCCGTCCGCGTGCGGCCCAGTCCCGGCTCCAGCACAGGCACCACGGTGTCGTCGGCATGCACGCGCGCACCGGCCATGACGTGCCGTGCCAAGGCGTCGATCAGCGGCCGCATCAGTCGCGCGGTCTGCCCCACCATGTCGGCCAAGGTCGAGCGGCTGAGGTCGATGTCCTCGCGGGCGTAGATCTCGGCTTGGCGGTGCAGCGGCAGATGATCGCAGTATTTGGCGACCAGCACGTGCGCAAGCAGCCCCGGTCCGGCGCGGCCGCGACGGATCGGCAGGGAGGCCGCCGGCGCCTGCGTGATCGTCTCGCAGGAGCGGCACGACAACTTCGGCCGCACATGACGGACCACGCGGAACGACCCCGGCACGTAGTCCAGCAGCTCGGTCACGTCCTCGCCCAGGCGTCGCAGCGCCCCGCCGCAGGTGAGGCAGGCCCCGGTCTCCTCGTGGCAGGGCGCCGCATGCTCGACCACATCGCGCGGCAGCCTCTCGGGCAAGGGACGTCGGACCGGCTTGCGCGTCTCGGACTGCGTCACGGCGTCCACACCGGCATCGGGATCGTCCGGCGGCGCGGTCTCGGCCAGCAGCTCGTCGATGTCGGCCAGCGTCAGCTCGAGCTGCTCGACCTCGTCGCGGAGCTTCTCCGACGATCGGCCGAATGCCGCGCGCACTGCCCCGGCGAGCTTTGCCTTGAGCGCCTCGATCTCGAACCGCTGTTCGATGAGGCCGGCGCGCGCCGCCGCCAGCTCCACCTCCTGCGTCTGCCGGACGGCCTCGATCTCGGCCAGGCGCGCCGTCTGAGCGGCGAGCTCGGAGGCCTGTGCCGCGACCATCGCCCGCAGGGTGGAGACGTCGCTCGGCAGATCGGCGGGCGTGATCGGCATGGGCAAAAGAACTCGACCACGCATCCGCGTTGCACCAAGCAAAACCTGCAACGAAGCGCGGTTCAGCCGGCCATCTCCGGCTGCCAGGTGCGCGCCGGCGCGCGCCAGTCAATCCCCTCAGTCAGCATCGAGAGCTGCGCCGGCGTCAGTGACACCGCGCCCTCGGCCGTCGCCGGCCACACAAAGTGCCCACGTTCCAGCCGCTTGGCGTAGAGCACCAAGCCTTGGCCGTCCCAGAACAGCAGCTTGATCAGATGACCGCGCCGGCCCCGGAACGCGAAGACCTGGCCGCTGAATGGGTCGCGGTTGAGCTGCCGCGCCACCAGGGCAGCCAGACCGTCGAAGCCGCGGCGCATGTCGGTCGCCCCGGCCACCAGCCAAATTTTGACCCCCGCCGGCGGCGCGATCATCCGCGCAGCGCCGCGACCACCCGACGCAGCGCCGCCAAGCTGACGTCGCTATCGACCCGAACCCGCACGCCGCCATCAAGCTCGATCTCGATCATGCTACCGCGGCGGGCTTCGGTTGCTGGCCGAGGCGGTGCGGCACGCTTCTCGGGTGGTCGTGATTCGGTCACATGCACCGGCACGAGCCGTACCGCAGACGCCGACCCGACCTGCGGCGCAGCAACGCGCCGCCAGCGATAGATCAGGCTTGTGCAGATGCCGTGCCGGCGTGCCACCTCCTGCACCCGTATCCCCGGCGCCATGGACTCCGACACCACGCGCGCGCGGAATGCTGCATCGTGCGCACGTCGACGCTCACCAACAATCTCGATCCGCTGCGTCGAAGCTTCTGTGGCAGCCACAGTGGCTGCCACACTCGCAGCCTCATGCTCGATCTCGTGCATGCCTCCAGCACATCGCCCGAGGCTTATGCAGGCAAGGTGCCTCTCGGCGGACGCTTACTGTCGCGGGGTTGCAAGGTCTTTTGCTCCAGGTCGATGTAGCCGAGGTCATAGTGCATGAAGCTGACCAGCCAAATGCCCTCATCGACCTCCTTGATGCCGAGTTTCTGGCCGGCGAGCACGGTGGAGATGTTGATCTTCTTGCGGTGCATGCAGATGCGCCCGCAGGCGGTCACCAGCGCCTCGCGGTCATGCAGCGGGTAGGCGAGTTCGGGCAGGCCGCGATAGGGCCGGGCTGAGGGGCTGTAGAGCGCGGCTGGCCGCTGCATGCCGAGCGCCTCGTGGGGGCGCTCGGTGTTGAACTCCTCGAGGAAGTCGTCGAAGCGGGCCTGCTGCTGGAGGCTGTTCATCCCCGGCGGGCGCGTCGTTTCCTTTTTGAGCGTGAGATGCATCCGCTCGTGGCGGCCGTTCTGCTGGGGGTGTCCCGGCTTGATGCGCTCGATGCCGATGCCGAGGCGCAGCCACCAGACGGCGAGCTTCGAGAGGTTGAACAAGGCGTTGGGGCTGGCGAACGGGACGCCGTTGTCGGAGCGGATGGCGCCGGGCAGGCCGCGCTCGCGGAACAGGCGCTCGAAGGCGGCGATGGCCGGCTCCTCGCGGGTTGAGTCGAGGGCTTCGCAGAGGAGCAGGAAGCGCGAGGCGTGATCGGTGACGGTCAGCGGATAACAATAACGGCCGTTGCCGAGCCTGAACTCGCCCTTGAAGTCGGCGCACCAGAGATCGTTGGGCTGGCTGCCGGCCGACAACGGCGTGCCCTGGGCACGACCGCGGCGGCGCTCCAGGCGGCTGACCAGGCCGTGCCGATCGAGCACCGCATGGATGGTGCTTTTGGCCGGAACCCTGAAATCGCCAGGCAATCGCCGGACCAGCAACTCGCGGATTTTGCGGGCGCCCCAGTGCGGCTTGTCCTTCTTGCACCGCACGATCAGGACCTCGATCTGCCCCGGAAGCTGGTTGGCGTAGCGGACCGGCCGGCGCGACCGGTCGCTGAACGCCGAGGCGCCGTCCTCCTTGTAGCGGTTGAAGATCTTGTAGCCGGTCTTCCGGGAGATGCCGAACTCCCGGCAGAGATCGGTCATCGCCTCTCCCTCGATCAGCCGGGCGACGAACCGCAGGCGCTCCTCCATGGCCGAACACTCTCTCCACGGCATCCATACCCTCCGCCGGAAAGCGGAAAGCGTTACCCATGTGTCCGGAACGAGGTGTCACCTATGTCTCGGGCCGCTCACTAGAGATTTCCAGCGGATAAGAACGGCCATTCGGGGCCGTTCTTGCTTAGAGGGTCGTCAGCGGACGGCAATCTGAGCGGATTCTATGAAATTGGTGGAAGTCCACCGGATACCGTGGCGCGAGAACGGTGGTGTCTGCGACTAAGCCATGGTGACTGGCGCCAGTCGCGTGCCGCCATGCCGGCCGCAAATGTCCTGACCGGCTCAGCGAGACGCCGGACTGCAACCGCGGGTCCGGGGTTGCTGGAGAGGTCCAAAACTCTGGTAGCGTGTGGCTGGTGAAGAGTGCATCACTTCGTTGAAGTGTGATGCGCCGAAAGGTAACGTAGGTCTGGGAAGCTGTGGAGTGTGGCATGAACGAGCGTCCTCGCAAGGCAACGCGGCTAACCGTGAGCCTCGAAGAGCAGGACTATCGGACGCTCAATGACATAGCAGTAGCCCGAGACGCATCACTCTCCTGGGTCATCCGGCAAGCAATCCGACAGTTCATCGAGACGACGCCCGAACCGAAGGAACAACAGGCGCCGCCAGTCGCCAGCGATAGGGGACACAGAAGCCCATGAAGCCACCTCGCTGGACTGTTGTTAGCCCCTCTGCATATGAGTGGGAACGCGAGGCTCTCGAGTTCCTCCGCGAGCATTTGCCCGACCACGAGCCGTGGCGGGCGTGGTCGAACTTCGAGTTCGTGGACGACGAGGGGCGAGTCAACGAGGTTGACTTACTCGTCCTGACACCCGCTGGCCTCCTGCTGGTCGAAATTAAGAGCCGGCCGGGAACGATCGATGGCGACGCCCATGGCTGGGTTTGGACGACGGATGGCCGCAGGCACACTGTCGACAACCCCCTTCTGCTGGCCAACCGCAAGGCAAAGCGTCTTGCGTCTTTGCTGAATCGACAGGACGCGTTTGGCCGCGGCGCCAATCGAGCACCTTGGGTCACCGAGGCTATCTTCCTCTCGAAGGTCCTACAGCCGCCGCGCATCGATCCTGGAACAGCGCGCCGAGTGTTTCTGCGAGGTAATCCGCGTGGAGTTTCGGACGCAGGCATCATCGCCGCGCTGACTGGCACACTGGACCCCGAGCTAGGTCGACCCGGATCAGTGGACTCAAACATCGCGCGCGCAACTGCGCGGTCCATCGAGCAAGCCGGTATTCGACCGGCCGGCCGCGATCGGCGGGTCGGTGACTACCTCCTCGGCGCCCTACTTGGCGAGGGCGATGGCTGGCAGGATTTTCTGGCGAAACATGCAAGCCTGGGAGTGGCGCGCCGTGTTCGGGTCTATCCGTACGCGCGTGCCGCCTCGCCGGATGAGCGTGAACGGCTTGGCCGCATGGCGATGCGCGAGTTCCGCGTGCTGGAAGGTATCGATCATCCAGGTATCCTGCGGGTGCTGGACTTCCGCGAGACGGAACTTGGGCCGGCGCTGGTGTTCGAGCTCGATCCGGACTCGATCCGGTTCGATCGTTTCCTGCGCGAGAAGCTGTCCAACCTGACCGCCGATGCGCGTCTGGGGTTGCTCCGGCAGCTTGCCGAGGCGCTTGGCCACGCGCACGGCAAGCGGCTCTATCATCGTGGCCTCGCCCCGCAGAATGTGCTCGTTCATGGTGCCGCGGTCGGGCAGCCTCGGCTGCAGATTATGAACTGGCAGGTTGCTTCCCGCGCCGAGGGAAGCCAGAGCGCCAATCCGATCACCTCCGGCACGCGCCATATCGACGATCACTTTGGCGATCCGGCCAAAGTCTACCTCGCGCCGGAGGCGCTCAGCGGTGGCGAGGCCGGAGCACCGGCAGATGTCTTTTCGTTGGGGGCCATCGCCTTCCATCTATTCACCGGTCGCCCGCCAGCGGACAATCCGTTGGATCTGCCTGCGAAGTTGCGCGAGGGCGGTGGGCTGCGGCTTGCGCAGGCAGTCGATGGCATCGGCACATTCATCGAGGACCTGGTCCGCGCGTCAACCGCCCCGGTTGTGAGGGACCGTATCGCGTCGGCTGGGGAGTTCCTCGAATATCTCGCCTTGGCCGAAACAGACGCGCGTGCGCAGGATTCCGCAACGACCGTCGACCCCAGCATCGCGAAGCGCGATGACGAGCTCGAGGGTGGATTCGTCGTGGTGCGGAAACTCGGACGCGGCGGCACCGCCGACGCGCTGTTAGTCCATCGCAATGGCGAGGATGACGAGCTGGTGCTTAAGGTTGCCGTCGATGAAGCGCACGGTGATCGAACTCCAGGCCGAAGCTGCTGTGCTCCGTCGCCTGCATCATCAGAACATCGTCCGGATTATCGATACCCTGACCGTCTCCGGCCGTGCCGCGATCCTGATGGAGAAGGCTGGCGACCGCACGCTCGCAGAGCGGCTAAGGGGCGACGACATGCCCTCGCTCGATCTGATGCGGCGGTTTGGCGAAGACCTCCTGCAGGCGCTCAATCATCTCGAAGAACAAGGCGTCGCCCACCGCGATATCAAGCCCGACAATATCGGAATCGCACCCGCGGGAGGCAGCGGACGTCTGCGCCTCGTCCTGTTTGACTTCTCGCTTACGCGCACTCCGCCGGAAAACATCCAGGCCGGAACGCGGCCCTATCTCGACCCCTTCCTCGCTCAGCGTCCACAGCGTCGGTGGGATCTGCATGCGGAGCGATATGCCGCCGCGGTCACCCTCCACGAGCTCGTGGCTGGCGTGCCGCCCACGTGGGGCGATGGCGCCACGGAGCCGCTCGTCACCGACGACGAAGCCACCATCGCCACCGATCGCTTCGACCCAACGTTGCGCGAGGGCCTGCGCGACTTCTTCACGAAAGCCCTACGTCGGAACGCGGAGGAGCGGTTTGGCAACGCGGAAGACATGCTCCGGGACTGGAGGCGCGCGTTCGAGCCGCTGGATCGGGGCGCGATCGCCGAAGACAGCATCGAAACGATCGCCCGCCGCCTTGATCGGCGCAGCACCATCGCCGAGTTGGGCTATAGCGTCGAAGCGCGGGACGTGCTGGACCGAATGGGTGTGCACACCGTCCAGCAGCTTCTCGCGGTGGATCGCATCCGGTTCCGCTATCTGCGCAGCGTCAGCGACAAGGTGCGCCGCGAAATCCGAGAGCGCGCCAAACGGCTTGCCGAAATCCGGCCCGAGCTCAAGCCGGGCGGATCCGACGATGCCCAGGTCTGGGCCAGTGTGGATCGCCTGGCCGAACTTTTGATCCCCCGCCGGCCCGCGGGCGACGAAACCGCCGAAGACCGGCTGCTTGAACTCTATCTGGGGCTTGAACCGGCGGACGGCCCTGTCAGCTGGCCGGTGGCCGGCGACGTCGCGCGCGAGGCCGGGGTTGCCCGCAGCGCGGTGGCCGCAGTGTTGGGCAAGGCGCGGGACCGGTGGCACAAGAGCCGGGAGCTCAACGAACTTCGTACCGAACTCGTGACGTTGCTTTCCAGTGCCGGCGGCGTCGCCACCGTGGATGAACTGGCGGCCTTGCTGTTGGCCGCACGCGGCTCGGTGGAGGAGTCCGAGACCGACCGCAGCCGACTGGCGCGCGCCATTCTGCGCGCGGCTGTGGAACTGGAAGCCTCGGCCACCGACACCGCGCGCTTTGCCTCCTACGCCGATCAGGTTCCGATCCTTGTGGCGATCAACCCGGAACTGGCGGCGCATGCGGTGACCCTGGCAGCTATCGCTGACCGCATGGCGCATGAAGACCCCCTCCCCTCACCCGGACGGGTTGAGGAGGAACTTAGCCTAGTCGCACCACTGGACGGCAGGGCATTGCCGCACGGCCGTGCGCTTCGGCTGGCAGCCGCCGCGTCGAAGGGGGCCGCGCTCTCCGCCCGGGCCGAGCTATATCCGAAGGGCATGGCGCCTGGCATCGCACTGCGGCTTTCTCTTGGCTCGCTGGCCGGCCCCAGGGTGCTGTCCGAGGAAGCCGTGCGGGAGCGGGTCCGGGGACGGTTCCCGGACGCCGCCCCTTTGCCGCCGCGCCCGGAGCTTGACCGACTGCTCGACGAAGTCGGCGCTGAACGCATCTGGAGCGACGACGATCCGAATGAGCGCGGCTATGTCAGCCGTATCGTCTCCCCGTCAGGCTCGGGCAGCCCGTCCGGTCTGTCGCGCTACGGCACGTTGACGGCGGCACCAATACCAACGCCGGAGGTGCTGGATGCAAGGTCGCTGGAAGAAAAAATCGCAGGTGCCAGCCGATCCGGGGCGTTTCTGGCGCTCACCGTGGATCCGCGCCGCGCGCCCCGCGCCGAAGCCGAATTGTTACGCCGCTTCGCGCCGCGCGAGCGAGTGAGCATCGAGGCGCTGCTGCTGCGCGAGATGCGGGCTGAGGCCCAGGCGCGCAAAGTGAAATGGCCAGTGGTGCTGTCTGCGGATGCCGAGGGATACGACGGTAAGGGTTTCCGCAATCTGTTGCGGCTAGCGACCAAGGCCGCCGAGCGGGCGCGCACGACGTTGCTGGCATTGGATCGGCCGGCGCTGCTGGTCAATCCTGGACTGCTTGCGCGCTACGACCTGATGCCAATGCTAACAGACTTGGCGCAAGCCTCCGGCACAAGAGGCGGCCCACCGAGTCTGTGGTTACTGGTGCCGCAACCGGATGACGGGATGCCGCGGGTCGACGATGCGTCCCTGCCGGTCATGTCCGCCGCCAACTGGGCACGACTGACCGACCCATGGCTTGCTAACGCCCACCGGGCCGGAGGCGCGCGTAGCGCCGCCTGACCTTTCACGATTTTTGAGTTCGGATCCCCTCCTTCATGATCGACGCCGGTAAACTCCTTGCTGACCTGAAGCGCCTCCGAAAGGTGCTCGATGCCGACCTGCGAGCGACCCACGCCGCCGGAGCGCAGCGGGATGCTGTGCAGGCCGAGTGGCGACAGGCTTTCGATCTCGGCCGGACGCGAGACACGTTTGAGGCTTTCCTCGACGGCGCATTCGATCAGGCCGTGGTCCACTGGGTGTTGGGCTGCGTTTTCCTGCGCTTTCTGGAAGACAATCTGCTGGTCGATCGGCCTTTTCTGTCGGGTCCGGGGGAGCGATTGGATTTGGCGAAGGAGCGGCAAGAGGCGCATTTCCGGGCGCGGCCGCATGAACTCGGACACGGAATATCTGATCGCCACCTTCAGTGCAGCGGCGCGGCTTCCTGGCATGGCCGGACTGTTCGACCCCGCGCATAATCCGCTGTTCCGCCTGCCGCTGTCAGGCGACGGCGCGATGGCCTTGATCCGCTTCTTTCGCGAAGTGCTACCGGAGACCGGTGAGCTGGCGCATGATTTCACCGATCCTGACTGGAACACACGGTTCCTGGGCGATCTGTATCAGGACCTCTCGGAAGAGGCGCGCAAGCGCTACGCGCTGTTGCAGACACCGGATTTCGTCGAGTCCTGGATTCTGGATCGGACGCTTGAGCCGGCCATTCGCGAGTTCGGCCACGAACGCGTGACGATGATCGATCCGGCCTGTGGGTCCGGTCATTTTCTCCTCGGTGGATTCGCGCGGCTGTTGCGGGAATGGCAGCGCTTCGCACCGGCGCTTCCGCCGGCGGAACAGGCGCAGCGTGCGTTGGATTCTATCGCGGGCGTGGACCTTAATCCGTTCGCTGTGGAGATCGCGCGGTTTCGCCTACTGGTCGCGGCCCTGCGGGCGGCCGATGTGCATCGTCTGGCGGCGGCGCCAGGCTTTGTGCTGCATCTGGCTGCCGGAGACAGTCTGCTGCATGGGCGCCATTTCTTCCGCAACGAACTCGGTGGGGCCGCCGAAGGGTTCCGCCGAGTGTTGCGACATCACTACGTCGCCGAGGACACCGCGGAACTCGATCGCATCTTAGGGCGGCAGTACCACGCCGTGGTCGGCAATCCGCCCTACATCACGCCGAAGGACGCGGCGATGCGGGATGCGTACCGTGAGATTTATACCAGCTGCCACATGAAATATGGCCTCGGCGCACCGTTCACCGAGCGCTTCTTTGATTTGGCGCTGCCCGTAACGGCTGAGCAGTCGGCAGGTTTCGTCGGGCTGATTGTGGCCAACAGTTTTATGAAGCGAGAGTTCGGATCTAAGCTTATCGAGGAGGTGCTGCCGCGGCTCGACCTGACGCATGTGGTGGATTGTTCCGGTGCCTACATTCCAGGCCACGGCACACCGACCGTTATCCTTTTCGGACGAAATCGCATGCCACTGCAATCTGTCGTCCGTACAGTCCGGGGAATTCGCGGTGAACCTTCGACACCGGACAACCCGGGTACGGGACTGGTATGGACGGCTATTCGATCACAGGCAGATTTGCCAGCGTCTAAAAGTGACTTCGTCAGCACGGAGGACACCGCGCGCACGGAACTGAAGCGCCATCCTTGGAATATGGGCGGAGGTGGCGCGTCTGAACTTCAATCGAGCATTGAAGGTGATCGACAAATTCTTGACGATCGAGTTTTTCAGATCGGGTTTAGCGCCGTAACGGGGGCAGATGATGTCTTCGTATTCGGAACTCCTTCAGACTTGCAGCGGACTATCGGAACGCGCGGGCGGCCCTTTGGAACGGGAGAGGATGTTCGCGATCATCGTATTACCCCTAATCTCGCGTCTGTTTGGCCATATGACGGCGACTTTCAACCGATTGCCCCTGTCCAGGGCAGCCCGGCATATAAACACATCTGGCTATTTCGAACCGTACTCTCGAATCGAAAGCTTTATGGCCGCCCTATTCTAGAGGCAGGCCGTAATTGGTTCGAATATGGCGAGGTGAATCCCGTCAAGCAGCGAATAAAGTTTAGCATAGCTTTTGCTTTTGTTGCGACTCACAATCATTTTGCGCTTGACCGGGGTGGGAGGATTTTCACAAGGACCGCGCCCGTTATAAAATTGCCCGTAGGATCCAGTGAGACCGATCACTTGATCTTGCTTGGCTTGCTCAATTCCTCGACTGCTTGCTTTTGGATGAAACAAATATTCCACAACAAGGGATCAACAGTTGATGACAAAGGGGCTAGGCAGCGAACAGCTCCATTTGAGGATTTTTACGAGTTTACGGGCACTGGCCTACAACAGTTTCCGGTCGCAGGCGGCAACACGCTGGACCTTGCCCGTGGGATGGACAGTGCAGCACAGGAGTTTGCTGCCCATCTTCCGTCTCGCATCGTCTCGGATGCCGTTCCAAATCGTGCCTCGCTCGACGTTGGCCGCGAACTTGCTGCCTCAATGCGCGGTCAGATGCTTGCGCTACAGGAAGAACTCGACTGGCGCTGCTATCAACTCTACGGCGTTCACGAGGCGTCACCGGAACACTCCTCGCCACCTGCGCTGCGTCTGGGCGAGCGCGCCTTTGAAATTGTAATGGCCCGCCAGATGGCGTTGGGAACACTCGAAACGACTTGGTTCGAGCGCCACGGCTCGACGCCCGTCACAGACCTGCCGCTCAACTGGCCAGACGACTATCGCCGCACCGTCGAACAGCGCATCGCCCTGATTGAGACCGACGCGAACATCGGCATGATTGAACGACCCGAATTCAAGCGCCGCTGGTCCATAAACTCCTGGGAGGAGATGGAGCAGGCAGCACTACGCGCCTGGCTGCTTGACCGGATGGAATCGCCGTCCATCTGGACCGCCATTGACGCGCGTCTTCTCTCCACGAGGCAACTGACCGACCTGCTGCGACGAGACGCCGATTTTCTATCGGTCGCCGCCCTCTACGCCGGCCGACCAGACGTCAACGTGGAAGCCCTGGTGGCGGAGCTGGTCGCCAAGGAGTCTGTGCCCTTCCTCTCCGCCCTGCGCTATGCCGAAACCGGCCTACGGAAACGCGTACTATGGGAAGCCACCTGGGGCAAGCAGCGGCGCGAAGACGCCATCGATGCCGAGGTGACGGCGCGGCGCGACACGTTCCGCGCCCAGGCGGAGCGGCGCACGCAGGAGCAATGGCAGGGCGTCAATCCCCGCCGCCCCGGCGAAGAACCCGAGCCCTACGCCATCCGCATGCAAGCGGGCGCGGCGCCGGCCGTGGAACAGCAGATCGACCGGCTGGTCGCCGAGGAGCAGCGCCGGCGCAAGCGTGAGGAGGTCGGCGATATTCCTGTGCCGCCGAAATACGTCACAAAGGACTTCCAAAGCTCGGATTTCTGGCGTCTGCGCGGTGGCCTGGATGTGCCCAAGGAGCGCTTCGTGTCGTTCCCGCATTGCCAGCGGGATGCCGATGGCAGCCAAGTCATCACCTGGGCCGGCCACAACCACCTCAAGCGCGCTCTGGCGATCGCTGCGTATTACCAAGAACGCAAGGACAGCGAGGGTTGGCCGGCCGAACGCCTGGTGCCTCTGCTCGCTGGCGTGATCGAGTTGGTGCCTTGGCTCCTGCAATGGCACAACGAATACGACCCCGACCTCGGCGCCCGCATGGGGGATTATTTCGTGGATTTTGTGCAAACCGAGGCCAGGGCGCTCGGCATGACCGAAGCGGCCGTCACCGCATGGACACCGCCCGCCACACCCCGTCGCGGTCGCACCCGGAGGATCGCCGCATGAGCGACTCGCAAGCGCCGCTGTTACGCGATCTGATCACTATCCCGGAACGGGTGCATCAGGGCGATTTCGTCCTGAAACTGTCGGAAGGCGTGTCGGACGCGCGTGCTGAGGAGACGGTGAAAAACTACGTCGTCACCGACCAACTGCGGAAATCGTTCGACGACGCGTTAGGGTTCATCCAGCGCGCGACGGAAGAACGCAAAAGCGCCGCCTGCTACCTGCACGGTTCGTTCGGCTCCGGCAAAAGCCATTTCATGGCGGTGCTGAACCTGCTGCTCGCCGGCAACGCCCGTGCGCGCGCGATCCCCGAGCTGGCGCCCGTGGTGGACCGCCACAATGCCTGGACCCAGCAGCGCCGCTTCCTGATGGTGCCCTTCCACATGATCGGCGCGCGAGACGTGGAAAGCGCGGTGTTGGGGGGCTACGCCGAACATGTGCGCCGAATTCATCCCGAGGCGCCGGTGCCCGGTTTCTATCTGGGCGAACGACTGTTCGAGGACGCCAAGGCCCAGCGTGCACATTATGGCGATGAGGCTTTCTTTGGCAGGCTCAACCAACGCGCTAACGCTGAAAGCGAATGGGGCGATCTCGAAGACTCCTGGGATGCCGGCTCGTTCGAATCAGCCATGCTGGAGGCGCCAAGCGGCGATCAGCGCCAACGTCTGGTCGGCGATCTGATCGGTCGGCTCTTCACCGGCTATGCCGACGTGGCGCTCGCGAAGGGCGAGGCCTTCGTGGATATCGACATCGGCCTGGCCATCATGAGCCACCACGCGCGTGCCCTTGGCTATGACGCGGTCATCCTGTTCCTCGATGAGCTCATCCTTTGGCTGGCGACGCGCGCCGCCGATGTGAACTTCGTCTCGGCCGAGGGAGCGAAGTTGTCGAAGCTGGTTGAGGCCCAGCGTGCGGACCGGCCTATTCCCATCATCTCCTTCGTCGCCCGCCAGCGGGACTTACGTGACCTCGTTGGTGCAAATCAGGCTGGCGCATTGCAGCTCCAGTTTGCCGATACCCTGCGCTACTGGGAGGCGCGGTTCGACCGCATCAACCTCGAAGACCGGAACCTGCCGCTGATCGCACAGCGGCGTCTTCTGAAACCGCGCGACGACGTGGCCGAGATGCGTATCGATAACGCCTTCGACGAATTCTTCAACCGCCGCAAGGAAGTAGTTGAAACGCTGCTCGGCTCCGACGGCGAGCGCACGATGTTCCGGCAGGTCTATCCGTTCAGCCCGGCATTGGTGCAGGCGTTGATTGCCGCATCGTCAGTGCTTCAGCGGGAGCGCACCGCGCTGAAGCTGATGCTGACGTTGTTGGTCGAACGTAGGGATGAGCTGAGACTGGGCAGTTTGATTCCGGTCGGCGATTTGTGGGACGCGATCTCGACCAGCGACCAGCCGTTTTCCGATGGCATGCGGATTCAGTTCGAGAATGCCCGGAAGCTGTGGACACAGAAGCTGTTGCCGCTGTTGGAGCGGACCCACAACGTCACCTGGCAAGACATGGCCGAAGGGGGCGCGGACCCGCGCGCCGCGACCAATTTGCGCAACGATGCGCGCCTGCTGAAGACCCTGTTGCTGGCAGCCTTGGTGCCGGAGGTCGAGGCGCTGCGGGCGCTCACGGCGGCGCGGCTGGCAGCGCTGAATCACGGCAGCGTTGTATCCCCTATTCCGGGACGCGAAGGCGGGGCCGTCCTTGGCAAGCTCCGCACCTGGGCCGCCCAAGTTGGCGAAATCAAGCTCACGGATGACACAAATCCCGTCATCTCGCTGCAGATCACCGGAGTAGATGTCGAGCCTATCCTTGCCAACGCCGCGCACTACGATAATGACGGCAATCGTCGCCGCAAGGTTCGCGATCTTCTGTTCTCGGCACTGGGCATTGGTGATGCCAATGGCGGGGAGCTGTTGAACGCGCAGGGGTTCATCGAGGTGCCGCATCTATGGCGCGGCACGCGACGCCAGGTGGATGTTTGGCTCGAAAGCATTGCCGAGCTTTCCGATGAACGTTTGCGAGGGCGTGCCGGAACACCCACCCTGCTGCTCGGTCTGCCCTTCGACGCGAACGGCCGGACGATGGCGGACCACAAGGCACGGCTGGCGCGCTTCGGCGAGGAGGCTGATACGATTGCCTGGGTGGCTGCCCCGCTTGGCGACCGGGCGCTGCGCGACCTCGGCACGCTGCTGCGCATCGATTATCTGCTGGTGGGATCGCGACTGGAGGAGAACTCCCCAAACCTCTCCGCGATCGACCGGCAGCAAGCGCGGTCTTTGCTCCAGAACCAGCAAAGCCAGCTTCAAGGCAGGATGCGTATGGTGCTGGAGGCCGCATATGGAATCCGGCAGGACCAAGATGGCGCTTTGGCTGTTCAGGTTTCAGCCGACGATCATCTGGTCTCGCTCGACGGAACTTTCCGCCCGCAACCACCAGTCGGGGCGACTCTTAAAGAAGCAATGGGCGCGCTGCTCAACTCCACGTTCGCCCATCGGTTTCCCGCTCATCCGATCTTCGAACAGGAGGTGAAGACTGCTGCCCTCAACAAGGTGTTGAAGGAGATTGAGGCTGCTGCCGAGGAGCCACAGCAACGCCGGTTTATCGAGGACCGGGCCGTGCGTCAGATCCTCGGCGGGTTCGCCGGACCGCTGAAGCTAGGCACGATGAACCAAGGCCTGACGCATTTCATTCTCGACGATCATTGGGCCAATCATTTCGCACGACTGGCGGCGCAGCAGGGCGGCGGCGCGATGACGGTGAAGCGGCTGCGGGCGCTGATTGACCAGCCGCGGCCGATGGGCTTGCCGAGAGAGATAGAGAACCTGATCATCCTCGCCTGCGCGGCGCAGGCCGACCGAACGATTTCGCTGCGCGGGGGGCCAGTGCGAGGCTCCATCGAGCGGCTGGATGACGACGCGGAATTACTCGCGCAGCCATTGCCTGACGAGACGACCTGGACGAAGGCGCGTGAGCGCGCGGCGGAAGTGTTCGGCCTCGCGCCATCAGAAGTGCGTAAGGGAGCGACCGTCGCCCGGTTGGCGAACGAACTGCGGGAGAAGGCACAGGCCGCGCGTGCGCCGCTGGCGACGCTGACCAGCGTCTTGCGGACGAGAATGGCGGCTGCGGGTGTAACGCCGGAGAATGCGCCGCGCATGATCACGGTGCTGTCGGCCTCAGTTCTCGTGACCGAGCTGACTGCCGGTGTCGAACCATTGGCGGCCGTGCAGTCGCTCGCAACATCAGAGCTTCGGACCAGCGAAGCCGCCGTTGGGCGATCAATTTCCGCAGCAACAGGCCTTTCCGCATTCCTGACGTCCTTCGAATGGGACGTGATGGCCGCGGCCACGGCACTATCAGACCATCGACGCGCTGCGGCCGAGCAGATTGGCCGGTCTATCGCTGAGGCGCTCGAGGCGGACGAACACGTTGTCCCACTTGAGGCGCGACTTCGCGAAGCTCAGCGGAACGCGTTCCGTCTGCTGGCAGCGGCCGCGCCGAGCGGCGGCGGGGCGGGCGCAGGTGCTAGTGGGCAGCCGGGCACCGCGGAAACCGGGAGCCGGCCGCCCCCAGGTGGCGTAGGGCCTGGCGGCGACTTTGATGACTCTCGTCCAAGCCCTGAGATCTTGGAGGAGAGGGCCTGGGACATTCTCCCGATCGAGGATGCGGAGGCAGAGCTTGATCGTTTGAAGTCTCGCCTGGGCGCGGAACCAGGTGTGCGACTGTCGATCTCATGGCGACTCACACGGGATGGTGGAAAAGGGTGAGCCCACTCCTCGCACCTTCTCGACGCCAGCTTGAGGCGTTCCTCGACCGCGAGCCGGAGGCACGTGTTCTTGGCGTGCGGTCGCCAATGCGCCGGCCTTGGCCCGAATCCATCGAACGTCGCGGCAAGCAGTTTAGGATCGCCTGGTGCGAGAGCGTGTTGGAGATCCGGGAAGCGCTTGCCGATATCGAGGACGCCCCCGACGCGCGACTTCTCCTGATCACTAACCTTGAAGACAATCTACTTGGCGCCGATGTCGTGGCCCGCTTTCCGCGTGGCCGGCTCATGGCGGCCAGCCGATGGGACGCGCTTCGCGCTGCTTTTTCCGCGCGTGATCTCGACCCTCGCCTGCGTGGTCAGGATTGGCTTTCTGATTTGTTATTGGAACGCCCACCGGCGGCCGGTTATCCGCCAGTTCCGGGCGGAGTGCTAGATCTGGATACCGCTTGGCGTTTTTGTCTCGAACACGCGGTTGGATTGGCGGACGCACGCGCCGACGTCGGTGCACTGCTCGCCTGGACTGCCGGCGAGGGCAATTTGGATCGGTTCCAGGCGCTGCCTCAAGCCTCTCGAGAAAAGATCATCGAGAAAGTTGCAGGCGAGGGCGGCGCCGCCGCCGCTCTGGTAGCCAGGGCGGTCTCTGCTGGTCATGGAGCCGACGCGCTAGCGATTGGGTTGGTCTGTGGTGTGATCTTCGCGACCGCTGGACCGAGCGACAGCCTGCGCGACGCGGCTGTGCGGCTCGAGCCGGCGTTCGGCGGAAGCAGGATTGACCCCGATGCAGGGAACCTGTTGGCCGATGCCGCAGGCCGCGTCATCGCGCGGCTGGATGGCAGTGCCGCAGAACGGCACCAAGCGCGGGCATTCGTTTGGCTGGAGACGGTTCGTGCCACGGAACACGCTGGGTTGAGCCGTGCGCTCACCGCGGGGCTTGAGGCGCGGCTTGTGGCGGCTGCGGGGGCCGTTGTCGAAGCAGCGGAGTTTGGTGGCGCCCATGGTCTCGCAAACGCCGCATGGTTGGTACGCCTGGCGCTAGATCACGAGCGTGCTGGCGACCATCGCGCAAGGCTTGATCGCCTGCAAATGGCTGCCAGGCTGTGCCGCTGGCTCTGCGGGAGGCGCCGGCCAGCCCCCGGGTTCGGCAGCGCGGCGCGGGCCTACGCCGAAGATGGCGGCTTCGTGGATTGGGCACGCGCGTCGCTCAGAGCTGGCGATGGTGTGCCGACTGTCGCTGCGACCTATGCGCGGCTTCGCGAACTCGCTGCAATTCGCCGTGAAGAAGAGAACGGTGAATTCGCTGTCCTGCTCCGCGATTGGAACGCAGGAGGCGCCGGTGGCGACGAAGCGTTACCGATCGAGCGTGCGCTCGATAATATCGTCGCACCTCTCGCGGCACATGCGCCGGTTCTGCTGCTGGTTCTGGATGGGCTGAGCTTCGCGGTTTCGCGGCCGCTGGTCGCCGATATCAGTCGTCAGGGTTGGATCGAGCTCGCCCCTGTGGGTCGAGCGTCGCCCCCTCCGCTTGTAGCGGCCCTCCCGACAGTTACCGAGATTTCCAGGACAAGCCTCCTCTCGGGATGCCTTGTCCGCGGGGATGCCGGATCGGAGCGTACTGCCTTCGGCGCCCATCAACGGCTCCGCGAGGTGTCGCGAGCAGGGAAGCCGCCACTACTATTCCACAAAGCCGACATTGGCGCTGGACCGGAGCTGGATGAACGTGTTCGGTCCGCCTTGACCGATACGGGTCAACGAGTTGTCGGAATTGTTCACAACGCGGTTGATGCACAATTAGCAGGATCGGACCAGATCGAAGTCCACTGGTCTACGGAGGTCTTGCGCCAGTTAGCGCCTGTGCTGCGAGCAGCAAGGGAGGCTGGTCGCCTCGTTGTTCTGACTGGCGATCACGGTCACGTGCTCGATGCTGGAACCACTTTCGTCCAGGCGACACCTGGAGATCGGTGGCGATCTGGCGGCCGAGCCCGTGATGGCGAGATCGAAGTACGGGACGGTCGCGTGATGTCTCCTGACGGGACGCGGGTGGCGGTGCTGGCATGGAGCGAACGACTTCGCTATGCCTCGAAGCGGAGCGGCTATCATGGTGGCGCAAGCCCTCAGGAAGTCTTGGTGCCTCTCGCGGTCTTGACCAGTGGAATCGCGCCACGGGATTGGGTTGAGGCACCTCCCGCTGAACCCGCATGGTGGGGCGAGGGCGAAGCGCCGGTTGCACTACCTAGCGTTACGCCCGCATCGCCCGGCCGCCGTCGCGATACAAAGCAAATCAGCCTGTTCGAGGTAACACCAGCAGCGGATGCCTGGATAGATGCTCTCCTGGCATCGACGACTTACAAGGCCCAGCGCGGCCTTGCGGGACGCGGTGCGCCGGAGGATCCGGTCGGTACGAGCGCTCGTCGCTGCTCTCAGAGCGCGCGGTGGGCGACTTTCACGAACTGCGCTCGCGCAGGCACTGCAGTTGCCAGCCTTCCGTGCCTCCGGCCTCGTTAACGCGGCGAGACGCGTGCTCAACGTCGATCAGGCACAGGTTCTCTCAATCGACGCGACCGCCGACGAGGTCGTCTTGGATGTTCGGCTTCTGCGGCTGCAGTTCGAGATCGGGGGTGGGCCATGACCGGCCCCCAACGACGCGCCGAGATACTCGATGCGCTTCGCCGAGGGACGGTACCGCGAGATGGTCTCGCTGCGTTCGCGGTAGGCATGGAAAGATTCGAAACCGCGATTGACGCCGACCTCGCAGCCGTTGCCCTGGGCCGGGGGGGCTTCAAGGCGGTTCGTGGCGAATATGGGAGCGGCAAGACATTCTTTGCTCGCTGGCTTCAAGAGCGCGCCCGCGCTGCAGGCGGCTTTGCTACAAGCGAAGTGCAAGTTTCCGAGACAGAAACGCCCTTGCATCGATGGGAGACCGTGTATCGTCGCCTCGCCGAGCGCCTCGCGACTGCCGATACACCGGACGGCGCATTACGGTCGGTTGTTGACGCGTGGTTTTACACGCTTGAAGAGGATGTGCTCGCGTCAGGCCGCATCGACTCTAGCGACACGGACGGGCTGCTCGCTGCGACGAATGCGCTGGTCGAGCAGAGGCTGTCGGGGATCGCTCGCACGGCTCCGGCCTTTTCCGCAGTGTTGCGCGCATATCGGCGCGCACTCCTAGCCGACGATGCGGCGTTAGCGGAAGGATTGATCGCTTGGCTAGGCGGTCAGCCGAACGTTGCTGCCGCGGCAAAGCGCGCGGCTGGTGTTAAGGGCGATCTCGATCCATTCGGTGCCATGCACTTTCTGGCTGGACTACTGACCATCCTTCGGGACTCTGGGCGGCCAGGATTGGTTCTTGTGCTCGACGAAGTTGAGACATTGCAACGAATGCGCGCCGACACGCGAGAGAAGGGCCTCAACGCTCTCCGGCAGCTCCTCGACGAAATGGACTCCGGTCGGTACCCGGGGTTGTTCCTGCTTGTTACGGGAACGTCCGCCTTTTTCGATGGGCCTCAGGGCGTCCAGCGGCTCCCCCCACTGGCGCAACGTATCCACACTGACTTTGCCACCGACCCGCGGTTCGATAACCCGCGGGCGGTTCAAATCAGGCTTCCGGGTTTCGATCTGAATGCGCTGGTGCAAGTCGGCGCTCGGGTGCGTGACCTCTTCGCCGAGCAAGCGACGCAGGAAGCTCGCGTCCGTGGGATCGTCGATGACGCCTATCTTGTAGACCTTGCGCGGGCGGTCGCAGGACGGCTCGGCGGTCGCGCTGGCGTGGCGCCTCGCATTTTCCTAAAGAAGCTTGTCGCGGATGTTCTCGATAGAGTGGACCAGTTTTCAGACTTCGACCCACGGCGACACTACGCGCCAACCATTGATGAAAGGGAGATGTCCGTTGCGGAGCGCGCTAGCGCGAGCGCAGCTTCGGTCGATGATGTCGAACTAGAGACGTGAGCGCGTTCGAGCAGCTTCATCCGGCTATTCGATACCACATCGTCAACACACTGGGATGGGATGATCTCCGTCCGACTCAGATGGAGGCAATTGCTCCGATCCACGCCGGCGAGGATGTGCTTCTTCTTGCGCCGACAGCGGGCGGAAAGACCGAGGCGGCGTTTTTACCTCTGCTCTCACGCGCGGCGATCCAAAGCTGGACCGGCCTGTCGGTTCTCTATCTGTGTCCGCTAAAGGCTTTGTTGAACAACCTTGAGCCTCGGCTCAGCCGCTACGCTGGCTTCGTTGGCCGCAAAGTGGGGTTGTGGCATGGCGACGTCGGTGAGGCTGCACGCAAGCGGATACGGGCAGACGCGCCCGACGTTCTTCTCACCACGCCAGAGTCGGTTGAGGCGATTTTGGTGTCGGCTCGGATCGACCATCAATCTTTGCTGGGCGGCTTGCGTGCCGTTGTGGTCGACGAGCTCCATGCCTTTGCGGGGGACGACAGAGGATGGCACCTACTCGCCATTCTAGCTCGTCTCGAGCGACTTGCCGGAAGGCGAATTCAACGTATTGGCCTTTCGGCCACGGTCGGAAATCCTGGCGATCTGTTGGCGTGGCTCGTCAGGAACCGAGGTGGCAGCATAGTCGGCTCGGGTGCAGGGTCACCCACGGGCGACGTCTTGGTGGATTACATCGGCTCCGTCGACAACGCAGTGAGCGTCTTGTCTCGCGTCTATCGGGCTGAACGAAGACTCGTGTTTGCCGATAGCCGTGCGCGGGTTGAGGAATTAGCATCAGGTTTGCGCCGGGCGGGTGTTAGGACGTTTGTCTCCCACGGTTCTCTGTCTGCCGACGAGCGCCGCCAGGCTGAATCGGCCTTTGCGGCCGAGCCTGACTGCGTGATCGTGGCAACCTCGACGCTGGAGCTCGGAATCGACGTCGGCGACCTCGACCGTGTAGTACAGGTCGGCGCACCTCCATCGGTCGCCAGTTTTCTCCAGCGGATGGGACGGAGCGGTCGCCGAACTGGCAGCGTTCGCAATTTTCTATTCCTGGCGACAAATGAAACAGAACTACTTCTTGCTCTGGGTATCTCACGCCTCTGGCAAGACGGATTTGTTGAATGTGTTGAACCTTTGTCGCAGCCCGCTCATCTCTACGCGCAACAAGTCATGGCTTTAGTGCTGCAGGAAAATGGCATCGCTCTGAGCGATTTGGATGATTGGCTTGGAACAACGTTCGAATCGGTGTCTGAGAACGACCGGTCGGATATTATCGAACATATGTTTGCTACTGGGATGCTGCATGCCGATAGCGGCGTCCTGAGCTTGGGAGCACGTGCCGAGCGCGAATTTGGTCGGAAGCACTTCGGCGATCTCGTCGTTAGCTTCAGCAGTCCGATGCTCCTGTCGGTTATGTTCGGGAGAACCGAACTCGGGGCTGTTCACCCGCTCGCACTGGCGCCGTCGCGCGACGAGGAACCTATTAACATACTATTGGCAGGACGCAGTTGGCGTGTACTGGACGTGGATTGGCCCCGACGACGGGTATCCGTCGCCGCTGCCCAAGGTGAGGGGCGTGCGCGCTGGCTTGGGGGTGGAAGGCCAGCGTCGTTCGCAGTTTGTCGCGCGGCGGAGTCTGTCGTCGCCGGAGCCGCGAGAGGGTGCGCGCTTTCGCGCAGGGCGGCGTCCAAGTTAGGAGAGATTCAGGAGCGGCTTCCGTTCGTCGACGGAAGAAGAATTCCCGTCGCCAAAGACGGAGACAATATTTTTCATATCTGGACGTTTGCAGGCGGCTTGGCAAATGCGGCGCTGGCTCAGGGCGTTCCCGGTCCGAGTGCTCGCTGGGACGACTTTAGCATCACGATCAGAGCGGGTAGTGACAAGGCGGCCCATGATGCCATCTCAAAATTAGAAGCTGCATCGATTCGTCCCGCATTTTCGAAAGAATTGATCCGGGAACTAAAGTTCGCAACATGCCTTCCCGAGAGAATCGCAGCGTCTACAATAGAGGCACGTCTCCTTGATCGGAACGGTATTCAAGAGACCCTCGCCAGAACGATACGGGTACTGCACGTTTGCTGACATCACGACGAGTGGACACCGCCGGGTCCGTGGAACGGATAGATCAAGTTCCTCGATCATCATCGGCAGTCAAGCGGGCTTCGTAATCTCGGAGTCAGAGCTGGCCCCTTCTTGTGTCCGAATGCTCAACCGAGGGCCGGCAGGGAGTTCAAGGCGGACGATCAATCCTCCGCCCTTTCGATTGCCGAGGGTGATATCGCCGCCGTGCTCCCAGACGATCGACCGAGTGACGGAGAGCCCGAGCCCGACCCCACCCGTGCTGGGGTCGCGCGCGCTGCCGATTCTGTAGAAGGGCTCGAACACCTTTTCCCGCTCACTCCGCGAGATCCCAGGGCCTTCGTCCTGGACCAAGATCACGACCCGGCCAGCATCAGGAGCAAGCGTCACTTCGGCCTTGCCGCCATACTTGACGGCGTTGTCCACCAGATTGGAGATCGCCCGCCGCATGGCCGTCGGCCGACAGGAAATCGTCACGTCGCGCGGTCCCGAGAAGGTCACTTTCTCGCCCGCATCCTCGGCATCCTCGCAGATGCCTTCGACCAGAGCGCTCAGATCGACGAGCGATCAAGCCTCGTGCTTCGCATCGTCGCGTGCGAATGACAGGATCAATTCGACCATGCCATTCATCATGTCGAGTTCGTCGAGCATCTTCTGCTGATCCTCGAGGCCTTGGGCCATTTCAATGCGCATTCGCAGCCGCGTCAGCGGTGTCCGAAGATCGTGCGACATCGCCGCCATCATGCGTGTGCGATCTTCGTTGAAGCGGCGGAGCCGTTCCCGCATTCGATTGAAAGCCCTGATGATTCCTTCGATCTCCCGCGGCCCATGCGGCGGAACTGACGGGTCGTCGCCGCTGGGGCCGAGGCGATCGACCGCTGCGGAAAGTTCAGAAAGCGGCTTTACGACGCGCCTGGCTGCCACGACCGATAAGAGCGCCGCCAAGGCAAGCGCGAGGATCACCCAGGCAGCAACGCTGGCGAGAGAGAATTCGGCCGCCACCGGGTCGCTCGGAGGCGGCGGATCTAGGTTGAACACGACCAGAAGCTCGACACGCCCGCCTGCTGGCCCCGCCTTCTCATCGGCCAGACGATAGCGGTCGGCGACGATCACCGGTCGGGGTGCGCTGAGGGCTGCCTCGATGCGATGGCGCATCGCCTCCGCATCCGGCTCGCCGCGATTGCCCAGGTTCGGGGCGGGCGCATCGAGCAGGCGAAGGCGGACTTGCGGAAGCTGCGCGTTGGCGACGACGGTCGGTCTGTCCGCTACCGGCGTACCGTCAAGGATATCGAGCAGTGCGGCCACCCGGCCGGGAAGCTGCAGCAGGAAGCGTTCCTCGACCTTGGGAAGCTCCTGCCGGCGCTCGAAGCCAAAATAGGGCAGTGCGGTCGTCACCACCCCTTGAAGACCGAATCCGAGGACCATCGCGACGACGACCGCGAGCCCGATAGTCGTGGTGATGCTGTCCGGTCGCCGCATCACCAGGGTGCTCCGTTGAGGGTGACGTCGGCCGTGAGGATGTATCCCTCGCTCCGCATCGTCTTGATCAGCGCAGGCTCCTTGGGATCGGCCTCGAGACGGCGGCGCAGCCGGCTGATGTAGAGATCGATGGTGCGATCGAAGGCATCGCTTGACCGCCCCCGCGCCAGATCGAGCAGCTGGTCTCGGGTAAGCACGCGTTGCGGATGCTCGACGAGTGCCAGAAGCACGTCGAACTCAGCGGCACGGAGATCGACCAGCGCATTCGCCGGCGAGCGTAGCTCCCGTCGCGAGACGTCCAGGCGCCAGCCCGCGAACTCGAAGACCCGCCGCGCGCCTGCGGGCGATCCCGGGATGGGCATCGCCGCGCGCCGCAGGACGGCACGAACGCGTGCAAGTAGCTCGTGGATGCTGAATGGCTTCGCGAGATAATCGTCGGCACCGATTTCGAGGCCGGCCACCCGATCGAACTCCGATCCTTTTGCCGTGAGCATAATGATCGGGATGGTCCCGTTGGCGCGCAGCCGCCGGCAGACGCTCGATTGGAACGCATCTTTCCTCAGCGCGCGCCCCGCAGCGCAGACCAGGATGTCGGTGCGCCCGAACCGGGCGACGGCAGCGGCCGTCGCGTCCAGCGTGAGGTCTGGGTCGGCAACATCGCCTGTGAGCGCCAGCACTGCCGAGCCGGAATCCGCCAACGCTCCGGCCGCGCTCTCAAGTCGTGCCCCGTCGCGGTCGACCAACACGATCCCGGCGCCAGCTCCGGCCAGAGCGAAAGCCATCGCGCGGCCGAGGCCGCCGGCCCCGCCCGTGATGATGGCGGTCCGGCCAGTCAGGTCGAACAGCCGGCGCGGGTCCGGCAGCGCGGCGGCCATCACGCAGCCCCGGCGCGCAGGCGCGCGCTGATGCCGAACATGGCGTCGATGGTCCCGCCGAGGATCGCGTCCTTCTCCGCCGAGGAGAGAAAGCCGCAGTGACGGCGCACGTAGTCCACGCATTGCGTGTAGGTGCAGTAGCGCTCGACGTTAGGCATATCGGAGCCCCAGATCAGCTTCGACGCGCCGAACCTGTCGCGCATCGCCCGGATCAGCGCTTGCGCCTCGGGATAGGGATACTCCCAGACCCCGCCCCAGGTGATCGGAAACATCACTTCGATGAGCAGATTGTCGTGTCGATAGGCCGCCTCGACCGGGTCGGGAAACTCCCATCGGCCGGACCGGGCAAAATACCCGACCGGGGGTCCCATCACCAAGACCCAGCGAATGCCGCGGAACCGATCCATGAGGCCATGCAGCCGGTGAATATTGGCGACGTAGGCCGCCTCGTCATAGTCGGGAATGGCGGTGGCTTCGAAGAACACCGGCAAACCGGCCGCCTCGACCCGTGACCAGAACGGGTCCAGCCGGTCATCGTCGAAGCTGAGGTCGAACCCGTATCGGGCGAAGGCATCCAGCGCGAAATAAACACCTTTCAGGCCGAGCTGACGGTGCGCGCGGTCGAATTCGCGCAGCCCGGACTCGGTGAACGCACGCGGTTCGTCCACATTCAGCAGCGCGGTGAACCGTTCCGGATACTGATTCTGCGCGAAGACGTTGTAGTCGTTCATTGCGCCGTAGCCCCAGCCGGTCTGCAGGATGCAGTGGTCCACGCCCGCGTATTGCATTTGCGCGCTCATCAGCTCGGGCGGCGCGACGATCTGCTGCATGCCGACCGGCATGTACTGGGAGTGGTAGTCCTCGCCGTCGATGGTGAAATCGAGCCGGCCGAAATTGCCCACCCGGAAGTTGACCTCCCTGAGACCGGACCAAGCGTTGTCATCTTCCCGAAACAGCACCGCCCCGGAGACTGGCTTGCCGTCCCGTGCCCGGAACACCTTCGCGGAGGTGCGGGTCTGCACCTTCTGAATGTATTTCCGGTGAATCTCGCTGGACGGATGCCCGCATGCGCCCTCCCAGTTCTGGAAGACATGGGCGTGGCAGTCGATGATCATCGTTGATCCTTCCTATCGGCCGGAATGACAGCGCCGGACGCGGTGCCGTGGGGTGCGGCGTTTCAGCCCAGCTTGCTCATGTATTTGTCGTAGACGCGCTGCACCTCGCCGTTGACCGTGACATACGTGCTCCACATGTCGAGGAAGTGCTTCCAGGGCGCGTCCCCGTAGCGGATCATCCAGGTGTTCGGCCGCTTGTCGAACGGGTGCGCCGGATCGATGATGTGTGCCCAGCTGGCGTTGCGCTTCGCCAGCACGATCGCGTCGCTGTCGCCGGTGACGTAGACAGTCGCCCGCCCCGTGCGCACCGGCTCGGCCGCCATCGCCTGCTGCCCGGCCACGGCCATGATCTTTGCCTTGGGGAAGAGTTGCGGCATTCGCTGCTCTTCGCTCGCCCCGGCGTTGACCGAGAAGGTCACCTCGGGGTTGTTCAGGTCGGCCACGGTCTTGAATTTGTCGGCATCCTCCTTGCGGACGATCGCCAGGCTGCCCTTCGACCAGAGCGGACCGATATAGTCGGCGACGATCGCACGCGGGACCGTGTAGACGGCCGACGATCCGAACAGATCGAAATCCCCCTTGCGCAGCCCCACGGTGGAGTTGGCGAAGGTCACCTCATGCCAATCGACCTTCATCTCCAGGTCCTTGGCCAGCATATCGACCAGGTCCTTGTAGACTCCGTGCAGCTCGCCGGTCTTCGGGTCCTTGTAGAACCACACCGGCGTCTGCGCGAAGCCGACCTGGAGCGCGCCGCCCTTGCGGACCTTGGCCAGCACCGATTTCGCGTCGATCCCGGTGTCGAGCAGCTGCGCGAATGCCTCGCGCGGGGCCGCCAGGGCGGCGATGCCGGCCCCGAACGCGGCCGCGCCGGTCAGCAGCAGACGCTTGCTCGCTTCTGGTGTGTCGGTCATAAAGTCCCCTTCCTCTGGTTTCTGGTTGATACCGCCCGCCGGGTCCGGTCAGCGCAACTCGGCGAGTCCGAACTTCCTTCGGAACCGCTCGGCAATCCTCTCGGCCGCGGTCGAGATCGAGAAGATGATCAGAAAATACAGCAGCGCTGCCGTCGTCAGCACCTCGATTGGCTCGAACCACTCGTTCACGATCTTCAGTGCCTGGTACATCAGGTCCGGGATCGCGATGACGGAGACCAGGGTGGATGATTTCACGACCACCGCCAGCTGGTTGACGATCGCCGGGGCCATCACCAGGACCACCTGCGGCGCCACGACGCGCCGCATGATCTGCAACCGCGACATGCCGACCGCGAGCCCCGCCTCGTACTGGCCCCGCGGCAGCCCCTCGATGCCCGACCGGAAGGTCTCCGCCAGGTAGCCGCTGGATTGCATCGCCAACGCGATCACTCCCGCGGCTTCCACTGTGCGCGGGAAGCCGAACAACTCCGGCCAGACGTAATTGACCCATAGGAGCTGCACGAAGATCGGCGTGGCACGGCAGAACTCGATATAGGCCACGGCGATGGGACGCAGCAGCGGCACGTAGAGACGCACCATACAGGCCAGCACACCGAGACCGATCGCCAGCGCGAAGGCGAGCGCGCAAATATATGCGGTGACGGATACACCGTTCAGCAGCAAATCGGAATTGGCAAGGACGTAGCGGCTGAAATTGTCGATCATGCGGCCCTCACGCCCAGCCGCGCCGGCGCCATCGGTCCGACAGGCGCTGTATCAGCTGCGAGGCCGAAATGACCACGAAGCAGTAGAGCAACGCGGCGCCGGTATAGAGCGGCAGCGGCCGCATCTCTTGGACGTTGATCATCGATACCCGGTACATGATGTCGGGCACGGCGATCAGCGACACGATGGAGGTGGCCTTGAACAAGGATACGAATTGGTTGAGCGCTTCGGGCAGCATGCGCCGTACCGCTTGCGGAAGCACGATCCGGCGCAATATGGCTGGGCGCGACATGCCGACCGACAAGGCCGCCTCGGTGTGGCCACGGGGCACCGAGAGCAGGCCGGCGCGCACCGTCTCCGACATGAAACCGCTGTAGGCGAAGCCGAGCGCTACGACCGACGCCAGCCACGGGCTGAGTTCGAAGCGCGTGCCGAGCGCGCGGCTGACCAGCACCGGAAGAACGTAGTACGCCCAGACGATAAGCACCAGTTCCGGGGTGTTGCGGAACACCTCCGTGTAGCTCGCGGCGGCGGCCCGCACCGGCCCGGTCCGGCTCAACCGGGCCAGCCCGATCCCGAACGCCAGCAGGGTCGCAAGAATGGCCGCGGCCACGAAGATCAGCAGGTTCAAGGCCATCCCCTGCAGCAGAGTGACGCGGTATTCCCAGAACAGGGACGGGTCCAATGACTGCCGAAGCTGCGCCAGCATCGTCGGTCAGTGCAGGACGGAGGTCAGAAAACGCCGGCAGCGCTCGCTGCTCGGCGCACCGAATACCCTTTCGGGGGGACCGTCTTCCTCGATCTGCCCGTTGTGCAGGAACAGCACGCGGCCCGAGACTTCCCGCGCAAATCCCATCTCGTGCGTGACGACCAGCATGGTGGTGCCCTCGCGTGCGAGCGTACGCATCACCTCCAGCACCTCGCCGGTCAGCTCCGGATCCAACGAGGATGTCGCCTCATCGAACAGCATGACTTTCGGCTGCATAGCGAGCGCGCGTGCGATGGCAACACGCTGCTGCTGTCCCCCCGACAGCCGCGCGGGGTACTCCCCTTGTTTGTCCAAGAGGTTGACCTTGGCGAGGAATTCGCGAGCGGTCGCCTGCGCCTCGCGCTTGCCCAGGCGCTTCACCTGCACAAGCGCTTCGGCGACGTTCTGCAGCGCCGTCATGTGCGGCCAGAGATTGAACTGCTGGAAGACCATGCCGAGCTTTGCCCGCATGCGCGCGATGCGGGCCGGGCTATCGGGTACGCGGCGCCCCGAGCGGTCGATACGGAACCCTATCGGCTCCCCGTCGAGGTAGGTCGCCCCCGAGTTCGGCCACTCAAGCAGATTGATGCAGCGGAGCAGCGTGCTTTTGCCGGACCCGCTCGCCCCGATAATGCTGAGCACCGCTCCCTCGGGCACGTCGAAGCTGATGCCCCGCAACACCTCAAGCGCCCCGAAGGACTTGCGCAGCTCGTGGACCCGGATAACGGGCGGGCCTGCTACCAATCTCGGAACCCCCAAATTGCTTCCGTACCCGCCCGCGGGACCGCAAGCGAGGCACCGCGGAACACTAGAACGCCGGAGCGGCCAGGCAAGCGGAACATCTCAGTGGAATAATGGGCGACCAGTTGTGCCGTCCCGCCATGCCAAGGTCCGTGATCCGCACCAGCATATCCGCCCCGTCCGGCGCCTCGGCGTGGAAAAGGAGCCGGCTCATGGTCCCGGTAGTAGAGCCGGATCAGCACTCCGCCCACGATGGCGACGACGGCATGGGCGCTGCCCCTACGCCCGCCGCAGCGGCACCAGCTCGGCCGCGCCGGCCGCAATGCCGTCCAGCGCGTCAGCCAGCCGTTGCAGCGCTGCCCTCACCTCCGGGCGGTAGCGGCTGCGGTTGTATATCGCGGCAATCTGGGAGGCGATGGCGACATGGTTCAACGCCGCCTCGATGACGTGGGGCGGCTCGCCCATCTCGCCCAGCATGGTTGCCCCGGTGCGCCGCAGATCGTGGCGCGTCCAGCCCGTGGTGCCGCTGGTCTCCATGATCGCTTTCGTCTCGCGGTCCCAGTTCATCAGCCGGTTGCCAGTGGCAGTATGAAACACCATTGCATGCGGTACGGCGCTCGCCGGGCGGATCGCCTGCAGCAGTTCCACCGCCTGCGGGGAGAGAGGGACGATATGCGTCTCGCCGTTCTTCGTGTCGGGGATCGTCCATGCCGCCGCGGTCAGGTCCACGTCGCGCCAGCGGGCGGTACAGACTTCCTCCCGCCTGGCCAGGGTCAGCAGCATGAAGCGCAGCGCCGCCGCATAGGCGCGCCCGGATGCGGCCAGCGCCGGCAGCAGCCGCGCCAGCTCGTCCCGGCTCAAGGTTCGCTTGCGCCGCCCCACGGTGGCGGGCGGGTGTAGCGCCGTAGCCTCGACCGCCACATAGCCCCGGTGCGCCGCCCATTTCAGCATCGGCCGGAGATAGCGCACTGCGGCCGCCGCGGACTGCTTGGACGCCCAGCCATCCGCCTGCATCTGCAAATCGCTCGCCTTCATCGTGGCCAACGGGGCGGATAGGAAAGACGCGAACACCACTTCGATGCGCCGCCGGCACTCCGGCCAGCGTTTCAGCGTCGCCCCCTTCTGCTTCGCGTAGAGGTCCAGCAGCGCCGCCAACGTTCCGATGCCGTCCCGCGCCTCGCGCCCGATGGCGCGCCTGCGCTTGGCCTCGGCCACCGGATCGGCGCCCTTCCGCACCTCGGCCCGTAACGCCCGCGCCGCCTCCCGCGCCTCAGCAATGCCCATCACCGGATACTCGCCCAGTGGAAAGCGTCGGAACCGCCCCAGCGGGTCACGGCAGGCGAGCACCCAGGACTTGACCCCAGCGGGCGTCAGGCGCAGCCGCAGCCCTGGCAAGGCCGCGTCAGAGAGGTCCGTGCGCTGGCCTGCCGCCGCCGCCGCCCGCGCCGCCCTGGCAATCGCCGTCTCGGTCAGCCGCACCGCCATTCGTCACGAATCCTTCCTGTGGGGCTTCACTGGGGCTTCAGCGGGCTTCAGTCAGAGGGGCACACCCCGGCACATCGCGGGACGGAATTGGTGGGCAGTACGCTCGGAAATGCAAGCTAGACTAGTAGTTTCGGAGATGGTAAGAGACAGCCGGAAACAACCCCGGACAGGCGTACTCCTTAACTCTTAATCAGCGGGTCGTAGGTTCGAATCCTACTGCGCCCACCAGCAACTCAAGGCACTTACGAGCCTCTCGTAGTAGTACCCGGACAAAATGTCCGTGCCATGTCCGCACTCCGAGGAGCTTCCAACGAGCCCCGACTGCCCTTCCCGCTCACTGCCGGGTGGACGTGATCTGCGGGGCCTGCCCGCGCGTGGGCCGTCTCGACCTGGCCGGCCTGATCCGAGACGGGGCAGGGTGACACGCCGCTGATCCGGCTACCGCTCCGGCGCGGACCATCCCGGCGACAGGCCAGCTCAGGACGTGCCACGTACCGCCCGCTTGAGCCAGCCATCAACCGCCTGCCAGTCCGCGTCCGCTCGCGAACGGTGAGATTCGCGAAATAGTACGGGAGGGCCGGAGGCTTGCTCCTCATGGCCGCGTTCAGCGCCCGCTCGATGCCAGCGACATCTTCGCCGTGATCGGCGGCACTGAACCGGCCGTGTCAGGGCCTCGGCGATGCGCTGGACTACCGCCGGCTACCGTACTGCCAGCTGGGCGGCATCGGGTCCAGCGGCGCCCACGGGTCGGCGGTCGCAACTGTCGCGGCGTTCCCGGCCATCCCAGGCGGGGTACCTTCGGGCCGGTGCCGTCCCGTTGGGACTTGACGCCGTTGCAGGGCGGCTCAGGCTACCCTCGCCAATGGGAGCGGTCGGCCTCTACATCAGCCAACTCGGTAGGCACCGTCGCGCCGACGCCGCTCCAGCTTACGCAATTCAGTGACTCGTCTCCCTTCAGCCTGTGCGTGCCAGCATCGCCAACGAAGGTTACTCATGTGGCTTGACTGCCGAGGTTGCGCGGCGGCTCATGGGTTGGTCGAGGACCGAGGCTGGACGCCGAAGTTGATCGGAACGGTAAATCATCCCACTCCGAGCCGGGGCAACGGCTTTTGGGTCAGGCTCTTAGTCGTTGTTCACCGCCGTCATCTTGTCACTGGCTTAGGCGCCAGCCCGTGGGCATTACGGCGCAATGCACGGCCTTTCACGGATGCTCGCACGCCGTAAACGCTCCATCTCCTCGTCCTCGGCGAGTTCCTCGCAAGCGTCCGCCAGCTCCAATAGGGCAACCCGCAAGGCCGGATTACGACAAGCATATGAAGCTCCGGCTCGTCGATAATTGGCTGCCATGGCCCAGAGAGTTTCGTTCGCCATTGCGCAATCCCCGCTTCCGAAGACGGAGTGGGGAAGCCCGCGCCGATAAAGTCAATGGGAGTTTTTGGACTCGTCTGACGAGTTGGACCTTGTTTCTAGGTCACTGTCTTCCCCGGCCAGTTCTGAGAACTTATCGGCCAACTCCTTAAATTTCGCGGCAAGGGCCGGATTTTTGGCCCGAAAACCCAACTTTTCTGATTCGGACGCCCAAATTTTGAGGTCGTCGGACTTTGGCATGGGGGTCCCCGGCTAGGCGCTAGACCGAAAGTTTAAGGGTTATCGGCTGGCCAGGAGAACCCGTCCAGGCTTTGCCCAGCGCGCTTTTCTGTGAGAAGGGCGACGCCCGGGCTCAGCGCGGCGCCGGACAGGACGGATCGCGGTCGCGCCGCAGCCACGTCAGCGACGCATATGCACCGAACCAGGAGCCGGCGGCGGCGAACAGCACATAGGCCGCATTATGCGTGTAGCTGATCACCGCAAACGCCGAGAGCAGATACCAGATGCCGCTCCAGTTCGCCGCCGCCACGCGCCGGCGCCCCGATACCGCTGCATTGAACATCACGTAGGCGGCGTCGGTCACCGCGGTCGACGCGAGCACGCCGGCGGCGATCAGCGGATTGAGACCGAACATCATGGCGGCAGTTCCTCCCCCGCTTGCAAGCTTCCCCACCCGACGGATGGGAAAAGGCTTCGCTCACCCGGTGCGCTGCGCGGCGGGTGAGGGTCACTCCCAGCGCCAGTCCTTGCGGAACACCGGAACGCGCGTGTCCGATTCCCGCTCGGCCGCGCTCATCGCCAGCCAAGTACGCAGCCGCCCGATCACCTTGCGCGTCGGCGCCGCGAGGTCGAGCGACAGCGCCTCGTCCACCGCATAGAACCGCAGACCCTCCAATTCCCCCGAACCGGCGAGCGTGCCGCTCACGCGCGCCGCGTCCACCACCAGGAAGCGCGCGTTGAACCGCATGTGGCTGTCGGTCGGCGTGACCAGCCGGCAGATGTAGTCGATGCCGTCGAGCGCGGGCGGCGTGCCCAGACGCAGCCCGGTCTCCTCCTCCAGTTCGCGCGCGGCGGCGATGCCGAGCCCGTGCGCCAGCGCCGCGCTCGCCGATCGCTCCAGCCGCGCCCGCGTATGCGGCGCGAGCGGCGTGGCGGAGGCCGCGACCAGGTCTCCCCGATCGACCGCGCCGCCGGGAAACACGAGACGGTGCGGCATGAATCGGTGCCGCGCGCCGCGCACCCCCATCAGCATCTCCGGGGCGCGCGCATCTTGGCGCAGCACGATCAGGCTCGCGGCATGGCGGGCGCGCACGGCGCGGACGCGCGCGGCGATCGGCGTCAGCGCATCAGGCAAGGTCGAACCCGCGCGTGCGCAGCCAGGCGGCGAACCCGAACCGCTCCGGAACCGAGAGCTGGCGCGCCACGTTCTCGCTCCATCCGGCGCCCTCCTTCGGCCCGTACACGTCGAGATTCTTGAGGCTGTTCGGCGCGATCGGCTCGCGCGCCCGCCGGCGCTCATCGTAGGCGGCAACCTCGTCGGGCATCGCGGAATCGTCGTAACGCTCGCGGTGAACGATCACGCGCGGCGGCAGGCGCATCGAGACCGGACGACGGAACTCCGGCCAGCCGACGGTCAGCCCGGCCAGCGGATAGACTCCATCCGGCAAGCCCAGCAACGGCGCGACACGCTCGATGTGGCTGCGCACGTAGCTGATCGGACAGGTCCCAAGCCCCATCGCATCCGCCGCCGCCACGAACGCGCCCATCGCCAGCGCGCCATCGACGGCGGTGTTGAGGAACGTGTCCAGGTTGTTGTTGGCGTGCGGCATCGCGTGCGCCTCGCACAGGCGTTGCCCGCGCCGCATGTCGCCGCACCAGACCAGGAAGACGGGCGCCGTCGCGATCCAGTCCATTGTCCCGATCCAGTCGGCTATGCGCTTGATCCGCGCGCGGTCGCGCAGGACGACGACGGAGTATTGCTGCAAATCCGACTTGCTCGGCGCGGATTGCGCGGCGGCGAGCAGCGCGTCGAGCAGCGCGTCCGGCACGTCCCGGTCGCGATAGCGGCGGGCCACGCGCCGATCCAGCATCGCCCGCACTGTATCGGGCATCTCCGGTTCCGGCAGGTCCAGCCCGAACCGGGCGCGCATCAACCCCGCGTCGTCATTCCCGGTCATGCACCCCTCCGTCAATGCGCAACCCTTGCCGGAACGCGGTGACCGCGCAAGGCTGGCGCCGCCAACGCCTCTAGGAGGATTGCGAATGCCGGCCCCGTACGCCATCCACCGCGCGCAGCTCAAGGCCATCCTGACCGCGTGGGGAATGCCCGAGGAGAACGCGGAGCCGACGAGCGAGATCCTGGCGTGGGCCGATCTGCACGGCGTGGACAGCCACGGCATCTCGATGCTGCCCGGCTACGACCGGCTGCGCCGCAACGGCCGCGCCCGGATGGACGCGCGCCCCGAGATCATTCGCGAGACGCCGGTATCCGCCCTGGTGGACGGCGGCGGCGGCCTCGGCCACGTGCCGGCGCGCTTCGCCATGCAAACCGCGATCGGCAAGGCGAAGCAATCCGGCATCGCGGCGGTCGCGGTCCGCAACTCCGCCCATTTCGGCGCCTGCGGCTTCTACACGCTGATGGCCGCCGAGGCCGGGCTGATCGGCATGGCCTGCACCTCCGCATCCGGCATCCAGGTGGCGCCGACTTTCGGGAAGCAGGCGCGGTTGGGCACCGATCCGTGGTCCTTCGCCGCGCCCAGCGCCGACGGCACGCCGTTCCTGCTCGACATGGCGACCACGACCGTCGCGGCCGGGCGCATCCGCAACAAGGCCAACGAGCGCCTGCCGACGCCGCCCGGCTGGGTGCTGACGATGGACGGTTTGCCCAGCACCGACCCGCTGGAGGCCAGCCAGAAGGGCGGCACGCTCACCTCGCTCGGCGGTTCGCCCGAAAACAGCAGCTACAAGGGCTACGGCCTCTCGGCCATGGTGAACATCCTCTCGGCGTGCCTGTCCGGCTCCACGCTGATCACCGATCCGTTGCACACGAAGAAGCCGCAGGGTCAGGACATCGGGCACTTCTTCCTGGCGCTCGACCCTGGCCTGTTCCGCGATCCCGCCGAGTTCCAGTCCGACGTCGCCGGCTTCCTCGGCGTTCTGCGCGCGACGACGCCGATCGACCCGGCGCGGCCGGTGATGGTCGCGGGCGATCCGCAACGCAAGCTCGCCGCCGAGCGCATGAAGGAGGGCATCCCCGTCGGGGCGGGCCTGCTCGGCCAGGTGCGCCAGCTCGCCCAGGCTAGCGCGGCTCCGTGGCTGCTCGATTGATGCTCGTTCTTCGCGTCTGCCCCCTCCCCCCACCCCGGGTCAACGCCATCCTGCCCGGCCCGGTGGGACGGCCCGCGCATCCGCGCCGTCATCCAGGCGAAGGCCAGTGCAGCCGGCGTCTCCGACAACGAGATGACCGAGCGCACCGTCGCGACCACCAGCCTGCGCTGCTTCGTCACCCAGCAGGACATCGCCAACATGGCCCTCTATCTCGCGAGCCCGTTCGGGGCCACGATCAGCGGCCAGGCGATCAGCGTGGACGCCGACATGCAGACGACGATGTAGCGGGGAACCCATGACCAACATCACGCGCCGGGCCGCGCTCGGGTCCGTGTTGGGCGGCGCGGCCGGTCTGCTCGCCACGCCGGCGATCGTGCGGGCACAGGGTGCGACGCCGATCCGTATCGGCGAGATCAACGCCTACACGACCATCCCGGCCTTCACCCTGCCCTACCGCAAGGGCTGGCAGATGGCCGTGGACGAGGTGAACGCCAAGGGCGGCGTGCTCGGCCGGCCACTCGAAGTGATCTCGCGCGACGACGCGGGCAAGCCGGCCGACGCGGTGCGCCTCGCGGGCGAGTTGGTGAACGAGCAGAAGGTCGATCTGCTGGCGGGCGGGTACCTGTCCAATGTCGGCCTCGCGCTGTCGGACTACGCGCTGCACGCCGACAAGATTTACGTCGCCGGCGAGCCGCTGTCGGACGCCCTGGTCTGGCAGGACGGCAACCGCGTCTGCTTCCGTCTGCGCCCCTCCACCTACATGCAGGTGGCCATGCTGATGGACGACGCGGCGAAGCTGCCCGCCAAGCGCTGGGCGACGGTCGCGCCGAACTACGAATACGGGCAATCGGCGGTGAAGTGGTTCAAGCAGCTTCTCGGCGCCCGCCGACCCGATGTGCAATTCGTGGGCGAGCAGTGGCCGCCGCTCGGCCACATCGACGCCGGCGCGACCGTGGTGGCGCTGGAGCAATCGAAGCCCGACGCGATCTTCAACGCGACCTTCGGGCCGGACCTCACCAATTTCGTCCGCCAGGGCACCACGCGCGGATTGTTCGAGAACCGGCCCGTCGTGTCGCTCCTGACCGGGGAGCCCGAGTACCTCGACACGCTCGGCGCCGACACGCCGGCGGGCTGGATCGTCACCGGCTATCCGTGGGCCGAGGACAAGGCGCCCGCCAACGCCGCCTTCGTGCAGAGCTATCAGGCGCGGTTCAAGGAGCCCCCCCGCATGGGATCGGTGGTCGGCTACGCGCTGATCCACGCGATCGCCGCCGGCCTCGCGCGCGCCGGCGGCACCGCGACCGCGCAACTCGCGGCCGGGCTGTCCGGCGCCAGCTTCCCGACCCCGTTCGGGCAGGCGAACTTCCGCGCGATCGACCATCAGAGCACGATGGGCGCTTTCGTCGGCCGGCTGGCGCTGCGCGACGGACATGGCGTGATGGTCGATTGGCGCTACGTCGATGGCGCCTCGGTCATGCCGTCGGACGCCGTGGTGCGCAAGCTGCGGCCCGCCGCCGCCTGATTGATGATGCCGACGGTCCTTTGGGCCGACCCCTCCCCCGACCCCTCCCGCAAGGGGAGGGGAGGCTCTTTCGCGGGCTTGCTTCTTCCCCTCCCCTTGCGGGAGGGGGTCGGGGGGAGGGGAGGCCAGACTCGGGGCATCGGGTCGGTGGTATGAGTCTGCTCGCGATCCAGGCGCTCACCGGTCTCGCTTCTGCCTCCGCGCTGTTTCTCGTCGCGGCCGGGCTGACGGTGATCTTCGGGGTCACCCGCATCGTCAACTTCGCGCACGGCAGCCTGTTCATGCTGGGCGCCTATGTCGGGTGGTCGCTGATCGGCCGGCTGCCGCCGACCCCGCTCGGCTTCGCGCTAGGGGCGCTCGGCGCAGCCGTCACGCTCGGGCTCGCGGGAACCGGCATGGAGATGGCGGTCCTGCGCCGGATCTACCACGCGCCGCCGATCCTGCAATTGCTGGCAACGTTCGGCATCATGCTGATCGTGCAGGACTTGATGCTGTTCGTCTGGGGGCCGGCCGACCGAGCGCTGCCGCGCCCGCCCTGGCTGCGCGGGTCCATCATGGTGGCCGGCAGCCGCTTTCCCACCTATGACGCGGCGCTGATCGCCATCGGCCCCGCCGTGCTGCTGGGTTTGTGGCTGCTGTTCACGCGCACCCGCTGGGGCACGCTGGTGCGGGCGGCCACCGAGGATCGCGAAATGGTGGGCGCTTTGGGAGTGGACCAGCGACGGCTGTTCACCGCCGTCTTCGCCCTCGGCGCCGCGCTCGCCGGACTGGGCGGCGCGCTGTCCTTGCCCGACCAGTCCGCCAATCTGGGGATGGACCTCGGCGCCGTGACCGATGCGTTCGTGGTGGTCGTGCTGGGCGGGCTGGGCAGCCTGCCGGGCGCCTATCTCGCCGCGGCGCTGATCGGGGAGTTGCAGTCGTTCGGGCTGCTGGTGCTGCCGCAAGCCTCGATCGCGCTCGCCTTCGTCGCGATGGCGTTCGTGCTCGCGGTGCGACCCAATGGGCTGCTGGGGCGTCCGCTTGCCGAGACGCGTGCCACCGCGGCCAACGCGCCGCTGGTCCGGCCGGCGCCCCTCGCCGCGCGCTGGCTGGGGGCGCTTTCCCTGACGGCGGCGATCACTGCGCCGCTCTATCTCGGCCCGTACGGTCTCTCGGTGCTCACCGAGGCGGCGACCGCCGTGCTGTTCGCGGCGAGCCTGCACTTCATCATGGGTGTGGGCGGCATGGCGAGCTTCGGCCATGCCGCGTTCTTCGGCATCGGCGCCTATGCTGCCGGCCTGTTGGCGGGCCGCCATACGGCGATGCTCCTGGCTATGGCGGCGGCCCCGGTGGCGGCCGGGATGGCGGCGCTGCTGCTCGGCTGCGTGCTGGCGCGCCTCGCGGGCATCTATTTCGCCATGCTCACCCTCGCTTTCGCGCAGATCGTCTGGGCGATCTGCGTGCAATGGAACGGTCTGACCGGGGGCGACGACGGCATCCTCGGCGTCTGGCCCGACCGTTGGGCCTCCGCGCCGGCCGGATTCTACTGGCTGGCGCTCGCGCTTTGCCTGTCCGCCGCGCTGACGATGCGCCGGATTGCCTACGCCCCGTTCGGCTACGCGCTGCGGGCGGCGCGGGATTCGGCCGCGCGGGCCGAGGCCATCGGGATCGGCCCGCGCCCGCTTCGTCTCGCGGCGTTCACGCTGGCCGGTGCCGCGGCCGGGCTGTCCGGCGCCGTGTTCGCGTACGCCAAGGGCAGCGTCTTTCCGGGCTACGCCGGCATTCCGCGCTCGGTGGATGCGCTGGTGATGGTGCTGCTGGGCGGGCTGCACGCGATGGCCGGGCCGATCGTGGGCGCGCTGGCCTACACGGGGCTCTACGACGTGCTGTTGCAAGCGACCGACCTCTGGCGGCTGGCGCTGGGCGGCACGATCCTCGTGCTTGTTCTGGCCTTCCCCGACGGCGTCGCCGGCGCCGCCGCCCGCCTCACAGCCCGCTCCCGGAGATGACCGACGTGCCCGTGCTGGCGGCGAGCGGCCTGCGGAAATCCTTCGGCGGCGTGGCCGCCGTTCGCCGCGTGTCGTTCACCGTCGCCCACAACGAGATGCTCGCGATGATCGGCCCGAACGGGGCCGGCAAATCGACCTGCTTCGCCATGATCGGCGGCCAGATCAGGCCGGATGGCGGACGCATCACCTTGCTGGGCCACGACGTGACCGGCGCGAGCCCGGTCGCGGTTTGCCGACGCGGCGTCGGGCGCACCTTCCAGGTCACGGAGACCTTCTCCTCCATGACCGCGCGGGAGAACGTGCAGATGGCCCTGCTCGCGGCCGCGCGCCGGGTCTGGCGCGTCTGGACCCCGGTGCGCCGGCAACTCGCCGCCGAGGCGGAGACGCTGCTCCACGAGGTCGGCCTGAACGCACAAGCCGAACGCGCGGCCGGCGTTCTCGCCTATGGCGACGTGAAGCGGCTCGATCTCGCGATGGCGCTCGCGGCCCATCCGCGTTTGCTGCTGATGGACGAACCGACGGCCGGCATGGCAGCGGAGGAGCGGCGCGCGCTCATGGACCTTGTCCGGCGCATCGTCGTGGGGCTGGGCATTTCCGTGCTGTTCACCGAGCACAACATGGACGTCGTGTTCGGCGCCGCCGACCGCGTTCTGGTGCTCAGCCAGGGCGAGGTGATCGCGGAAGGTTCTCCGGCGGCGGTGCGCGCGGACCCGCGCGTGCGCGCGGCCTATCTTGGAACTGGCCGATGCTGAGCGTGCGCGGCCTCGGGGCGCGCTACGGGCGGGCGCTCGTCTTGGACGATGTGAGCTTCGAGATCGAGTTGGGCGAATCCTGGCTGCTGCTCGGCCGCAACGGCGCCGGGAAAAGCACTCTGCTGAAGACGCTGATCGGGCTGGTGCGCCCGAGCGCCGGGACGATCAGCTTCGCCGGCCACGAGATCGCCGGACAGCCTCCCTACCTCATTGCGCGGCGCGGGATCGGCTACGTGCCCGAGGAGCGCCGGGTGTTCGCCGAGCTGACCGTGCTGGAAAACCTCGAGGTGGGCCGGCGGCCACCCGCGCCTCGTCTCGCACCCAGTCTCGCGCCCTGGACCATCGAGCGTCTGTTCGCGCTGTTCCCGGCCTTGTCGGCCCTGCGCCGCAGGCCGGCGGGGCGGATGAGCGGCGGCGAGCAGCAGATGCTGACGATCGCGCGCACGCTGATGGGCAATCCACGACTGCTGCTGCTCGACGAGCCGAGCGAGGGGCTGGCGCCGTCGGCGCTGGATGCTCTGGCCGACTCCCTGGCGATTCTGTCGAGCCAGGGCCTCACGTTGCTGGTCGCGGAGCAGAATTTGCGCTTCGCCGCGCGGCTGGCGCCGCAGGCGCTGGTCATGCAGACTGGAAGGCTCGTCTGGCGCGGGTCGGTCTCGTCCTTGCAGGCTGAAAGCGTGCTGCTGTCGGAGTATCTTGGAACGTAATTGTTGCACTGGTGCCGGACGCGCTCAGTCGGCCGCCGCGGAGTGAGCGGGCACGGCCACGCCGGGGCTGACCGTCTCCAGAGCGAGACCGGTCGTGCGTGGTCCGAACAATCCGTACGCGGCCGCGCAAATCAGGTAGCAAGCAGCAACGAAAATGAACACCGCGGCGTAGCCGAGACCCGCATAGAGCGCCGCGACGATGAACGGCCCGGCGACGTTGGTGATACGGCCCGCGCCATAGGTAAGCCCGATCCCGAGGGACCGCACGTCGGTCGAAAACAACTCCGACGTATAAATGTAGAGGCCGGTCGCGCCCCCCTGGAGCGCGATGACGACCAGCGTGCCCAACACCATGATGAGTGCCGGCGTGGCGACGAAGCCGTAGAGCAACACACAAATAGCCACCAGCACGCTGACGCCGGTGTTGAACCATTTGCGGTCCACGCGTTCCATGAGATCGGCGGCGATCAGCGCGCCGATCGGATTGCAGATTGCGATCACGCTGACGTAGGTGAGCGACTTCGTGATCGAGAAGCCATGCTCGTACAGCAGCGTCGGCGCCCAGGCCATGAAGCCGTAGAAGCCGAGAGTGCTGCATATGCTGATCACCGTCATCAACGCCGTGCGTCCGATGTGGGGCCGACGGAGCACGGCGGCATACGAGGCATGTGCTCGGACCGGCATGTCGGTCCGCGTGCCGGGAGGCGGAAGCGACCCATACTTGGCCTTAGCTACTTGTTCGAGCCGGGAAACCAGCCTCTCCGCCTCCTCCGGCCGTCCCCGCATGCTCAGCCAACGCGGTGATTCGGTCATGCGAGTGGCCAAGATCGCCGCGACGCCCCCGAGCGCGCCCCAGAGGAAGATCAGCCGCCAGCCCCAGGGTCCGGCGGGAACGACAGCACGCGCGACCCAGGCGGTTGCCGGAATCCCGATCAGCCCGAGCGTCATCGTCAGGCCCATGTAGCGACCGCGCACCCGCGCGGGAAAGAACTCGCCGATATACGTGTTGGCGATCACCGTCATGGCGGACAGGCCGATCCCAGTGATGAAGCGCAGCACCGCCAGCGAGGCGACATCCCAGGCGAGCGCGTTCAGTAGCGAGAACAGCGAATAGACCAGCGTCGCGGTTATGAAGGCCCGCTTGCGGCCGAGCCGGTTGGCGACGGCCCCGCCCGACATCGCGCCGATGAACATCCCGCCGAAGCTTGCCGACGTGATCAACGCCACGGTGTGGACGTCGATATGCCACTCCTTGATGATCGCCGGCGCGGCATAGGCGAAGGTGTTGAGGTCGCCCAACTCGAAGAAATACGCGAATGCCAGCGCGGCGAATGCGACACGGTGCAACGAGGTGACTGGCAGCCGGTCAAGCCTCGCGCCGATGCCGGTCATTCATTTCCTCCCGTCGGGCGCGGCGCATCCTTGCTGCGGATGCAATCCTCTTGCCGCACCCCTCCAAAAACCTAACCGGGCGATTTTTCCGACGCAAGGTGGGTGCCTGAGGCCGGTTCGCAGCGGCTGTCCACCTCTCCCGCACAGCGGGAGAGGTAAGGTATTACCTGGAGCACAGCACGCGAGCGCGACTCGCCACGGTGCCTCATACTGGGCCCTCCGCCGAAGGTCCCGCCCTGCCCAAATCCTCCGCCCGCTTCGTGTGCCAGTCTTGCGGCGCCGCGTTCCCGAAGTGGGCCGGTCGCTGCGAGGCGTGCGCGGCCTGGAACTCCATCACCGAGGACACGGCCGAGGTGCGCCCGGGCCCCGCGGGAAAGGCGGGCGCTGGCCGGCCGCTCGGCTTCGTGCCGCTGGCCGGCAGCGCCGAGCCGCCGCCGCGGGCGCCGACCGGCATCGTCGAGCTGGACCGCGTGCTGGGCGGCGGCCTGGTGCCGGCTTCGGCCGTGCTGGTGGGCGGCGATCCGGGGATCGGCAAGTCGACGCTCCTGTTGCAGGCGGCCGCGCGGCTCGCCGGGACCGGGCGGCCGGTCCTCTACGTGTCGGGCGAGGAGTCGATCGAGCAGGTGCGGATGCGCGCCCGTCGCCTCGGCGTGGCGAACGCGCCGATCGCGCTGGCCTCGGCGGTGAACCTGCGCGATATCGCCGCCAGTCTGGAACGCGAGCCGGCGGCGCTGGTGGTGATCGATTCCATCCAGACCATGTGGCTCGACCAGATCGACAGTGCGCCCGGCACCGTCAGCCAGGTGCGCGCCGCCGCCTTCGAGTTGATCCGGCTGGCGAAAAGCCGCGGCTTCGCCCTCGTGCTGGTCGGCCATGTCACCAAGGACGGCGCCATCGCCGGCCCGCGCGTGCTGGAGCACATGGTCGATGCGGTACTCTACTTTGAAGGCGAGCGCGGGCATCAGTTCCGCATCCTGCGCGCGGTAAAGAACCGCTTCGGCGCGACCGACGAGATCGGCGTGTTCGAGATGACCGAGCAGGGGCTGGCCGAGGTGCCCAACCCCTCCGCCCTGTTCCTGGCCGAGCGGCGCGGCAACATCGCCGGCAGCGCGGTGTTCGCGGGCCTGGAGGGCACGCGCCCGGTGCTGCTGGAAGTGCAGGCCCTGCTCGCGCCGAACGCCGGGGGGGCGCCGCGGCGGGCGGTGCTGGGCTGGGACGGCGGGCGGCTGTCGATGCTGCTGGCGGTTCTGGAGACGCGCTGCGGGCTGCGGCTGGCCGGCTCGGACGTCTATCTGAACGTCGCGGGCGGGCTGCGGGTCAGCGAGCCGGCGGCCGATCTCGCCGTGGCCGCCGCTCTCGTCTCGGCGCTGACCAATCAGCCGACCAGCGCCGGGAAGGTCTACTTCGGCGAGGTTGGCTTGTCGGGCGAGATCCGCCAGGTCGCGCAGGCCGAGGCGCGGCTGAAGGAGGCGGCGAAGCTGGGCTTCAACACGGCCTGCCTGCCGCGCCGGCTGGCGCGCGGCGGCAGGACCCTCGCCGCCCCCGAAGGGCTGTCGCTGCAAGAGATCGGGCACTTGTCCGACCTCGTGGCCGGGTTCGGCACCGAACCGAGTGCGTAAACGCTTGGCGACTGGCTGTTCCCGCCGCATAACGGGACTGAGAGCCTTGCGCGGGGGGCGATGACCTGGGTTGACGCCGTTGTTCTCGGGGTGCTCGTCGTCTCGGGACTGCTCGCGTTCCTGCGCGGCTTCGTGCGCGAGGTGCTGGGCATCGGCGCCTGGGTCGGCGCCGCCGTGCTCGCGGTCTGGGCCACCCCGTTCGCGCGCCCGCGATTCGAGGTCTGGCTGCACGACCGGCCGGGCCTCGCGGAACCCCTTGCCTATGCCGTCCTGTTCCTGGTCAGCCTGGGCGTGCTGTTATGGGTATCGCATCGGATCGGGCGAATGGTGCGCGGCTCGGCACTGGGCGGGCTTGACCGTACGTTGGGGCTGGTATTCGGCCTCGCGCGGGGTGCCGCGCTGGTCGTTCTTGCCTATATCATGGCAGGCTGGCTGGCCGGACCGATGGAGAACTGGCCCAGGCCGGTGCTGGGCGCGCGGGCGCTTGGACCCGCCTATGAGGGCGCGGCCTGGTTTAACGGGCGCCTCCCCTTGCGTTTCCGGCCCCATATCTACGCGCCGCCGGCCGGGCGGCAGACGACGGCCGATGCCCTGTTGCGCGCCGTCCCGCAAGGGCGGGCGACCGGCCCGCATCCGGCACGGCAATAGGAGAGAACCGGCATGGCGTTCCTTCCGGCCTCGGACGACGGTGACAAACCGCATGAGGAATGCGGGGTGTTCGGCGTCTGGAACGTGCCCGACGCCGCCGCCGTCACCGCGCTCGGCCTGCACGCACTGCAGCACCGCGGCCAGGAGGCGACCGGGATCGTCAGCTTCGACGGCGCGCGCTTCCACTCCCACAAAGCGATGGGGCTGGTCGGCGACAATTTCGGCGACGCCCGCGTCATCGCCTCGCTCCCCGGCACGCGCGCGATCGGCCATAACCGCTATGCCACCACCGGCGAGACGATCCTGCGCAACGTGCAGCCGCTGTACGCGGATTTCGAGTTCGGCGGCTTCGCGGTGGCGCACAACGGCAATCTGACCAACGCGCACATCCTGCGCCGCACCCTGGTGCGCCGGGGATGCCTGTTCCAGTCCACCACCGATTCCGAGGTGTTCATCCACCTCATCGCGATCAGCCTCTATTCCACCGTCCCCGACCGGCTGATCGATGCCCTGAAGCAGGTCGTCGGCGCCTATTCACTGGTGGCGCTGTCAGACGAGGCGCTGATCGGGGTGCGCGACCCGCTGGGGGTGCGCCCGCTCATCCTGGGCCACATCGGCGCGGATCCAGCGTCGGGCTGGGTGCTGGCGTCGGAGACCTGCGCACTCGACATCGTGGACGCCGAGTTCGTGCGCGACGTGGAGCCGGGCGAGATCGTCGTGATCGACGACCGGGGCGTGCGCAGCATCAAGCCCTTCGGGAGCCAGCGCGAGCGGTTCTGCGTGTTCGAATACATCTACTTCGCGCGCCCGGATTCCGTGATGGAGGGCACGCCGGTCTACGCGGCGCGCAAGCGCATCGGCGCGGAGCTGGCGCGCGAATCCGGCGTTTCGGCCGATGTCGTGGTGCCGGTGCCCGATTCCGGCGTGCCGGCGGCGATGGGCTACGCGGCCGAGAGCGGACTTCCGTTCGAGCTGGGCATCATCCGCAACCACTATGTCGGGCGCACCTTCATCGAGCCGACCGAGACGATCCGCCACCTTGGCGTGAAGCTGAAGCACTCCGCCAACCGAGCGGCCCTGGCGGGACGGCGGGTGATCCTGGTCGATGATTCGATCGTGCGCGGCACCACCAGCCGCAAGATCGTCGAGATGGTGCGCCACGCCGGGGCGCGCGAGGTCCACATGCGGATCTCCGCGCCGCCGATTACGCATTCCTGCTTCTACGGCATCGACACGCCCGAACGAAGCAAGCTGCTGGGGGCGCGCTTCTCGGTGCCGGAGATGGCCGAGCAGATCGGCGTCGACAGCCTGGCCTTCATCTCCATCGACGGGCTGTATCGAGCGCTCGGCAAGGACGGGCGCGATCCGGCCCGGCCGCACTACTGCGATGCCTGCTTCACCGGCGACTATCCGATCAGCGTGCCCGATCAGGCCGACAACGCCGAGCGCCAACTGAGCCTGCTGACCGAAAGTCAATGATGGCCGCAACGCCGAGGCCCCGGACGTCGGACTACGGCGTTCACGCTTCCTGCATCGGGTCCGCCCATTCTGGGGAGATGATCCGAGGCAGCGAGAACGACTCACCCTCCCCCTGGGGGAGGGGGAGTTCTTTTCGGACCCCGGATCCGTGAATCCCGTGGGGCCACTTTCCGGTGCCGTCGCGCTGGTGACCGGCGCGAGCCGCGGCATCGGCGCCGCCACGGCGATCGAGCTGGCCCGGTTGGGCGCCCACTGCGTGATCACCGCCCGCACGCAGGGCGGGCTGGAGGAGACCGACGACGCGATCCGCGCGCTCGGCGGCGCCGCGACCCTGCTGCCGCTCGATCTGCGCGACGGCGCCGACATCGATGCGCTGGGGCCGAGCGTCGGCGTGCGCTTCCGGCGGCTCGACGTGCTGATCCATTGCGCCGGGGCGCTCGGGCGGTTGGCGCCCGTCGGGCATCTGTTGCCGAGCGAGTGGGAGGAGGCGATGGGCGTGAATGCCATCGCCGCCTGGCGTCTGATCCGCACCTGCGACGGCCTGCTGCGGACCGCCGAGGCGGGCCGGGCGGTGTTCGTCACGACGGCGCGGGCGCGCGAGCCGAAGGCGTACTGGGGCTGCTACGGCGCGGCGAAGGCGGCGCTGGAGCACATCGTGCTGACCTGGGCCGACGAGGTGGGATCGACCACGCGCATCCGCGCGAACCTGTTCGATCCGGGACCGGTGGCGACGCGGCTGCGGCTCGCGGCCTATCCCGGGGAAAGCCCGAGTTCGTTGCCCCGACCGGAGGACGTCGCACCGGCGCTGGCGGCGCTGTGTCTGCCGGATGAGACCCGGAACGGGACGCTGGTCAGCTGGCAGCCTCCGGCATTATAGGAGCGCAGCCGCTGCGGAACGATCCGCGCATCGAGCGGCTCATGCTGCTGTTCGCGATCGTCTACGTCGTCGAGGGCATCGGCCAGGCGCGGGTGGGCATCATCGCCCAGCCCCTCACCTACTTCCTGAAGGCGAGCGCGTGGACGCCAGTCCAGGTCACGGCCTATCTCGCGGTCTTCAATCTGCCGTGGATCATCAAGCCGGTTTACGGCATCGTCTCCGACTTCGTCCCGCTGTTCGGCTATCGACGGAAATCCTATCTGCTGATTGCGAACGCAGTCGCCGCGATCGCGTACGGTTGGGTCGCGACGTTGACGCAACCGGGGCCGATGGCGATCCTTCTGGCGCTCACCGCCTATGCGATGGCGATCGCCAGCACGATGTGCGGCGCGTTGCTGGTCGAGAACGGGCAGCGCTTCGGCGCGAGCGGCGCGTTCGTCAACCAGCAATGGCTCTGGTTCAGCGTCGCCACCTTGGCCAGCGCGGTCGTGGGCGGCGAGCTTGTGCAGCATCTGTCGCCGCTGACGGCGGTGCATGCGGCGGCCCTGGTCGGGGCCTTCGCGCCCCTCGCGGCGCTTCTCGCTGCCGCGCGCCTGGTAGATGAGGACCGGCGGTCGATCAACCTTGCGGAGCTAAAGCGGAATCTTCTCGGCTTGCTGGCCGTGTTCCGCTCGCGCACGTTGCACCTGCTCGGCGCCTTCCTGTTTCTCTACTCGTTCAGCCCCGGCTTCGGGACGCCGTTGTATTTCTCCATGACGGACGATCTGAAGTTCTCGCAATCCTACATCGGCATGCTCAGCGGGATCGCCTCGGGCGGGTGGATCGTCGGGGCGCTGTTTTATCGCCGCGTGCTGCGCGGCATGACGCTGCATGCGCTGCTTAACCTGAGCATCGCGTGCGGGACGCTGAGCACGTTAAGCTTTCTGCTGCTGTCGAACGAGACCAACGCGGCGCTCGTGAATTTCGGCAACGGCATGGCAGCCATGATCGCGAACGTCGCGACGCTCACGCTGGCCGCCGAGATGTGTCCCAAGCGGTCCGAGGGATTCGTCTTCGCTGCGCTGATGTCGATCATCAACCTCGCCGCCCCCGCGTCGGACACGGCGGGGGCCTTCCTTTACGAGCACGTCTTTCACGGCAGGCTCGCCCCGCTGGTCGTGGTCTCGGCGGCGTTCACCGCGTTCGCCTTCGTGATCGTGCCACTGCTGCGGCTCGGGGATCGGCGGGAGGGAGAAGAAGCGAGCGCTCGGGGGTAGCCTACTCCACGCTTCCTCCGGACCTCGATCACCTCGCTCGCGCCGCTCGGCTTCAGCGCTCGGACGTTCCATCGCGGCCAGAGAGGGGTCGGCATCCTTGTGGGGCCGCAACATGCGACTGATGGCACCTTGGGAAGGGCAGGCGAACCGGTTCGCCTGCCCTTCCCGGGTATCGTTCTTTGGCGGGATCAGCTCTTCGTCGCCGTGCCCTCCTCGCCATGTCGGCGGGCGGAGCGGCGGGCCTTGTACCAGGCGCGGATGTCGTCCTCGGTGACGAAGCCCTTGTGATCCTTGTCGATCGCGTCGAAGTTGCCGGCGACGACGTGCATGACCTGCGCCGAACGGGCCTGGTCGAGCGTCAGGTGTCCGTCATGGGTCGTGTTCGCCATCTCGAATCGCTTGTCGAGCGGGAGATAGGCACGCCTTGCGTGTGCTCCCTGGTGCACCTCGGCCCCAGCGGCGGGCGCCTGGGCCTGGGTTGGGGCCGGCGGTGTGGCCATGGTCTGGGCGGCGACCGGCGTGGCAAGCAGTGCGAAGGCGGCAAAGGGCAGAGCTAGGCGCATCGGGTCCTCTCCGTTGATGGCCCCCGGTTCTACCCGCCGATTGGTGAGCGTTCGGTAAACGCGCTCAGACGATGCCCTTCCCGCGCAGCGCGGCGATCGCCGCCGCGTCCATCCCGAGCCGCGCGCCCAGAATCTCCTCGGTGTGCTCGCCCAGCAGCGGCGGGGCTAGCCGGTAGTCGGGCGGCGTTTCCGACAGCCGCACCGGGTTGGCGATGACCTTCACCATCTGGCCCGAGCCGTGCGCCATCTCGACCACCATGCCGCGCGCGCGGACCTGCGGATCGGCGAACACCTCGGAGAGCTTGTTGATGGGGCCGCAGCCGATCTTCAGCGCCTCCAGCCGCTCCACCCACCACCCGGTGGGGTGCCGGCGCATGACCGGGGTCAGCGTGTCGGTGACGAACTGGCGGTTCCGCACGCGCTCGGCGTTGGTGGCGAAGCGGGGGTCGTCGAGCAGATGGATCAGCTCGAAGCTCTCGCAGAACCGCTTGAAGGTCGGGTCGTTGCCGATGGACAGGACCATGTACCCGTCGGCGGTCGGGAACACCTGATACGGCACGATATTCGGGTGCTGATTGCCGAGCCGGGGCGGGTTTTCGCCGGTCGCGAGATAGTTCATGCCTTGGTTGGCGAGCCAGGCGACGTGCGTGTCCAGCATCCCGATGTCGATCTGCTGGCCCTGCCCGGTGGCGTCGCGATGACGCAGGGCGGCGAGAACGCCGATGCAGCCATAAAGCCCGGCAAACAGGTCGCCCACGGGCACGCCCACCTTCTGCGGCAGGCCCTCGGGCTCGCCCGTCAGGCTCATCACGCCGCCCATGGCCTGGATCAGGCTGTCGTAGCCGGGGCGCGGCGAGTACGGCCCGGTCTGCCCGAAGCCGGTGATCGAGCAATAGATCAGGCCCGGAAAACGGGCATGGAGATCGGCGTAGCCGAGACCGTACCTGTCGAGCGCACCGACCTTGAAGTTCTCCACCAGGACGTCGGAGTCAGCGATCAGCCTGAGCGCGATCTCCTGGCCCTCTGGGCGGGAGACGTCGAGCGTGACGGAGCGCTTGTTGCGGTTCACGCCGACGAAGTAGGCGCTTTCCTTCGTCTCCGGCATGAAGGGTGGGGCGAAGCCGCGCGTGTCGTCCCCCGCGCCGGGCTTCTCGATCTTCACCACGTCGGCGCCGAGATCGGCGAGCATCTGCACGCAGGTCGGCCCTGCCAGCACGCGGGTAAGATCGAACACGCGGAGGCCCTTGAGGGGGCCGGTGGGGTCAGTCACGATCTGGTTCCTCATGGCAGTTCAGGGAGTAATTGCCCACGGCCCGGCGAGGCGGCATCCAGTGGCAGGCCGTGCCGGATGCCCAGCTCAAGGCAAGGCGCGCAACTGCGCTGCGTCGATCCGCTTACCTAGCTCTGGATCTTCCACTCACCGGCGGGAGTGCGGCACCAGTTCAGCGTGTACATTCTGCGGCGCGTCGGGCGTGTGAAGTCGAACAGGTATTTCATTTCGTGGCACTGCACGCCGGTGCTGCTGCGAAAGCCGTGGACCAGTTCGACCGTGCCGGATGTGCCAGTCTTCGGATTCGACCAGGTCTTCGAGTCCTCGATCCCCGCAGCGTTCAAGGCATCGGTGACGCTTCCGATGATGGAGAGGTCGTCGCCATTCAGGCCGGCACCCAAGCGGGTCCCGAACGGCGGGAATTGCTGTGCGCAAGCGGGCAGCAGGGGCGTGAAGACGAGCAGTAGACATGCTGGGAGAAGAGCGAGGCGCGCGATCATGCGGCACAATCCCCATTGAAAATGCAGCGTCTCGGAGACTGGCAGGCCGGTCCGGAGCGCGTCAATGCCGCCCTCTGGGGATGCACCTCTCCGGCCCGTGTTGCCTCCCCGTGACCCCCATGCTACACGCCCGGCGCCGGGTGAAGGCGCCGGAAAGTCCGCGCCGGCGGCCGTGCGCTACTTTGCTCCAGTCAGGAACGCAACTGTGGCCCCAAGCGGGACGACAACCTCCGGCACGACCACCGTTGCCACCGGCGGCGGCCTCGCCGATCGCTATGCCGCCGCTTTGTACGCTCATGCCGAGGACGCGCGCGCGCTCGACGCCGTGGTGGCGGAGATGGAGCAACTCGGCAGGATGATCGACACCAGCGCGGATTTCCGCCGACTGCTCGAATCGCCGCTGATCGACGTGCAGCAGGCGCGCGCCGCCGCGCTCGCGGTGCTGGAGCGGGAAGGCTTCGGCAAGCCGGTGCGCGACTTCGTCGGCGTGGTCGCCAGCAATCGCCGTCTGCGCAGCCTGCGTCAGATCGTCGGCGCCTTCGCCGCTCTGGTCGCGCAGAAGCGCGGCGTCGTCACCGCCTATGTCGGCTCCGCCCACCCGCTGAACGACGTGCAGCGCCAGCAGCTCCGCGCCCGGCTGATCGAAGCGGGGTACGGCAACGTCAACATCGTCGAGCAGGTCGAGCCCGACCTGCTGGGCGGCCTGGTGGTGCGCGTCGGCGCCCGCCTCTACGACACATCGTTGAAGTCCCGGCTGCAACGCCTGCAGTACGCGATGAAGGGAGCCGCCTGACATGGAGATCCGCCCCGCCGAGATCTCGGAGATTCTGAAGAAGCAGATCGCCGCGTTCGACACCGAGGCCGACGTCGCCGAGACCGGCCAGGTGCTGAGCGTCGGCGACGGCATCGCCCGCATCTTCGGCTTGCAGAACGTGATGGCCGGCGAGATGGTGGCCTTCCCCGGCGCCGGGCTGCGCGGCATGGCGCTGAATCTGGAGACCGACAACGTCGGCGTCGTCATCTTCGGCGATGACCGGATGATCCGCGAGGGCGACACCGTGGCGCGCACCGGCGCCATCGTCGATGTGCCGGTCGGCGACGCCCTGCTCGGCCGCGTGGTCGATGCGCTGGGCAACCCGATCGACGGCAAGGGGCCGATCGCCGGTGCGGAGCGCCGGCTGGTCGAGGTGAAGGCGCCCGGCATCATTCCGCGCAAATCCGTGCATGAGCCCATGCAGACCGGGCTGAAGGCGATCGACGCGCTGATCCCGATCGGGCGCGGCCAGCGCGAGCTGATCATCGGCGACCGGCAGACCGGCAAGACGGCGGTGATCATCGACGCGATCATCAACCAGAAGCGGGTCAACGCCGGCACCGACGAGGGCAAGAAGCTCTATTGCATCTACGTCGCGATCGGTCAGAAGCGCTCCACCGTCGCGCAGCTCGTGCGGACGCTGGAGGAGAACGGGGCGATGGAATACTCCATCGTCGTCGCCGCCACCGCCTCCGACCCGGCTCCGATGCAGTTCCTGGCGCCCTATACGGGCTGCACGATGGGCGAGTTCTTCCGCGACAACGGCCGCCACGCGGTCATCTTCTACGACGACCTTTCGAAGCAGGCGGTCGCCTATCGGCAGATGTCGCTGTTGCTTCGCCGCCCGCCCGGTCGCGAGGCATATCCGGGCGACGTGTTCTATCTGCACTCGCGCCTGCTGGAGCGCGCCGCGAAAATGTCCGATGCGTTCGGCGCCGGCAGCCTGACGGCGCTGCCGGTGATCGAGACCCAAGCGGGCGACGTGTCGGCCTACATCCCGACCAACGTCATCTCCATCACCGACGGGCAGATCTTCCTCGAAACCGAGCTGTTCTTCCGTGGCATCCGCCCGGCGGTGAACGTCGGCATCTCGGTCTCGCGCGTCGGCTCGGCCGCGCAGATCAAGGCAATGAAGCAGGTCGCCGGCCGCATCAAGCTTGAACTCGCGCAGTACCGCGAGATGGCGTCCTTCGCGCAGTTCGCCTCCGACCTCGACGCCTCGACCCAGGCGCTGCTCGCGCGCGGATCGCGGCTGACCGAGCTTCTGAAACAGCCGCAGTACCGGCCGATCCCGGTGGAGGAGCAGGTGGTGGCGATCTTCGCCGGCGTGCGCGGCTATCTCGACAAGATCGACATCGGCCGCATCGGCGCGTTCGAGCAGCAGTTGCTGTCCGAGGTCAAGGCGCGCGAGCCGGGTATCCTGGAGGCGATCCGCACCGATCTGGAGCTGAAGCCGGAGACCGAGAAGAAGCTCGCCGGGTTCCTCGACGGGTTTTCCAAGAGCTTCGCGTGAACCGCTTCCCTCACCCCAGCCCTCTCCCGCAACTATGCAGCGCCGTCATGCCCGCGAATGCGGGTATCCACGACTTTCTGGCCCGCACCAAAGTCGTGGACGGTCGGCCTTCGCCGACCGTGACGGTCTTTTTGGTCAAGTGCGATAGCCCTATGCTCGCGGGTGAGGGTATGTCATGCCCAGTCTGAAAGACCTGCGGAACCGGATCAACAGCGTCAAATCGACGCAGAAGATCACGTCGGCCATGAAGATGGTCGCCGCCTCGAAGCTGCGCCGCGCCCAGGCCCAGGCCGAGGCCGCCCGCCCGTACGCCGTGCGGATGGAGCGGATGCTGGGCGCGCTCGCCGCCTCGGTCGCCGACAGCCCCGGCGCGCCACGGCTGCTGGTCGGGACCGGGAACGACAAGACCCACCTGCTGATCCCGGTCACCGCCGATCGTGGGTTGGCCGGAGCCTTCAACGCCGGCATCGGGCGCGCGACCCGCACGCTCGCCCGGCGCCTGGAAGCGGAGGGCAAGACGGTCAAGATTCTCGCCGTCGGGCGCAAGGGGCGCGACTATCTGCGGCGCGAGCTGGCAAGCCGCTTCGCAGGCGACGTGAATTACGCGGGCAAGAAGCGGGTCGATTTCGCCGACGCCGAGGATATCGCGCACCGCGTGACGGCGATGCTGGCCGCCGGTGAGATCGACCGCGCGACGATCGTGTACAACCGCTTCCAGTCCGTCATCTCGCAGATCGTGACGGAGCAGCGGCTCGTTCCGGCGCCGATCCCCGAGGCGGCGCAAGGCGAGGCGTCGGGGGCGGACGCGCTCGGCGGCGCCGTCTACGAGTTCGAACCCGACGAGGAAACCATCCTCGCCCGCCTGCTGCCGCAGAACCTTGCCATCCAGATCTACCGCGCGATGCTGGAGAGCTCGGCCGGCGAGCACGGCGCGCGCATGACGGCGATGGACAACGCGACGCGCAACGCGGGCGACATGATCAAGCGCCTGACGCTGAACTACAATCGCGCGCGCCAGGCCAACATCACCAGGGAACTTATCGAGATCATCTCGGGCGCCGAGGCGCTCTGACCCCCGATCTCGCAAGCAACAAGGAGCCTTCATGTCCGCCACCCTCGCGCCCCGCCCGGCGGGTTCCAGCAACATCGTCGGCCGCGTCACCCAGGTGCTGGGCGCCGTGGTGGACGTGCAGTTCGACGGCGAGCTGCCATACATCCAGAACGCGCTGACGACCAAGGTGGGCGAGCGTCCGCTGGTGCTGGAGGTGGCGCAGGAGCTGGGCGAGCGCACGGTGCGCTGCATCGCCATGGACAGCACCGACGGCATGGTGCGCGGCCAGGAGGTGAAGGACACCGGCTCGCCGATCCAGATGCCGGTCGGCCCGGAGACTCTGGGCCGGATCATGAACGTGATCGGCGACCCGGTCGATGAGCGCGGTCCCATCCCGACCACGCGCCGGTACCCGATCCACCGCGAGGCGCCGAACTTCGAGGATCAGGCGACCTCGGCGGAGGTGCTCGTCACCGGCATCAAGGTCGTCGATCTGCTGGCGCCGTATCTGAAGGGCGGCAAGGTCGGCCTGTTCGGCGGCGCCGGCGTCGGCAAGACGGTGCTGATCCAGGAGTTGATCAACAACATCGCCAAGGCGCATGGTGGCGTCTCGGTCTTCGCCGGCGTGGGCGAGCGCACACGCGAGGGCAACGATCTTTACCATGAGATGATCGACGCCGGCGTGATCAGGCTCGGCGAGAACACCACCGAAGGCTCCAAGGTGGCACTGGTCTACGGCCAGATGAACGAGCCGCCCGGCGCCCGCGCGCGCGTCGGGCTGTCGGGCCTGACCGTCGCCGAGTATTTCCGCGACGAGGAGGGCCAGGACGTGCTGTTCTTCGTCGATAACATTTTCCGCTTCACCCAGGCGGGCGCCGAGGTCTCCGCGCTGCTGGGCCGCATCCCGTCGGCGGTTGGCTATCAACCGACGCTCGCGACCGACATGGGCGCGCTGCAGGAGCGGATCACCTCGACCAACAAGGGCTCGATCACCTCGGTTCAGGCGATCTACGTGCCTGCCGACGACCTGACCGACCCGGCCCCGGCGACCAGCTTCGCGCATCTTGACGCGACGACCGTGCTGTCGCGCGGGATTGCCGAGCTGGGCATCTACCCGGCCGTCGATCCGCTGGATTCGACGTCGCGCTCTCTCGATCCGCGCGTCGTCGGCGACGAGCACTATGAGGTCGCGCGCGAGACGCAGCGCATCCTGCAAACCTACAAGAGCCTGCAGGACATCATCGCGATCCTGGGCATGGACGAGCTGTCCGAGGAGGACAAACTGGTCGTCGCCCGGGCGCGCAAGATCCAGCGGTTCCTGAGCCAGCCCTTCCACGTCGCCGAGGTGTTCACCGGCATCTCCGGCGTGTTCGTGCCGCTCGCCGACACCGTTCGCAGCTTCAAGGCGATCTGCGCCGGCGAGTACGACCATCTGCCGGAAGCGGCGTTCTACATGGTGGGCACGATCGAGGAGGCGGTGGCAAAGAACGAGACGATGAAGGCCGCCGCCTGATGCCGATCGCGCTGGAAATCGTCAGCCCGGAAAAGCTGCTGTTCTCCCGCCCGGTGGACATGGCGGTGATCCCGGGCAGCGAGGGCGACATGGGCCTGCTGGAGGGCCACACGCCGATGATCGTCATGCTGCGCGGCGGGGTGATCGCGCTCTACCAGGGCGATCAGATCACCGACCGGTTGTACGTCTCCGGCGGCTTCGCCGAGGTCACGCCCGAGCGCTGCACGGTGCTGGCGACCGAGGCGCGCGCGGCGGGCGAGATCGTGCGCGCCGACGCCGAGCGACGGGTGGCGGAGGCCGAGGCGGCGTATGCGGCGGCCGACAAGACCACCAACGAGGCCGAGGAGCTGGCTGCGGACCGCGTGCAGGCGGCCCACGCGATGGTGGAGGCGGCGGAGGGGACGTAGCGCGCCTACAGCTTCTCAGTCCGATGAAACTGGCCGTAGTCGATCGCGCGGCGACCATCATCCGTCACGCCGAACATATCGGCGTACCGATGATCAAACAGGATCTCCTCTGGGAGATAGGATATCCGCGCGTGAACGGTTTGCGACATCGTTTCATCGAGCCCGGTGACGGTGACAAGGATCTCGGCCTCCATATCCTCGAGGGTCTGTCGCGTGGCGCCAAACAACGGACTCGTCGCGTCCAGCTTGTGCATCGCCAGATATGACATCGCGAAGATGGGCGTGCGATCACGCGCAAGATCGAGATCATAGAACCGGCGCATGAAGATCCCCTCCCCGGTCCGTTCATTGCAGACCAGCGTCATGCCGACCTCGGCTTGGAGGATCTGGCTCAGTCTCTCGTTGCCCATCCTTACCATCAAGGTTTGTGCACCGTTGTATGGCGAAACGACGGCGACCTTGCTGAACAGTACGCGGGCGGTCGGGCGGGACACGCGGGCGAACATCACCCCGGTTGTGAGCGCCACCATGACGATCCCGAACAACGTCTCGATCGTCATGACGATGTTGGCATAGTCAGTGACCGGCGCCAGTACGCCGTAGCCAATCGTGCCAAAAGTTTCGACGCTAAAGAAGAATGCGTCTCGGAAAAAGCCGGGGCGCGCGTTCGCGATGGCGCCGGGTTGAAGCCAGTATAAGAATGCGAACGTCAGGTTGGCGGCGAGGTAAACGCCGGTCATGACCAGCAGGAAGCCGCTCCACGGGAGCCGTAAGGCCCTGTGGTACAAATCCTTGGTCCATTGAGAGCGCAGTCCGACCCGCAGCAATCCTTGTTGGGCACCCCTTTGAACAACTCGTGAAGATCGCCCCCCTGTGGCGGAGGTATCTTTCCCGTCCAAGCGAACCCGCGGCTGCCGCCAAAATCCGTTTTGGAGCAATGCTCGTTTGCGCCCCGATATGAATGTATGCAGCAAAGTTGTCACGTCGGTCGGGCCGACGTGACAGGATCGCGCCGAGCGGCTGAGCGATCACTCCCTCGGCGGAGTGTTCACGCCGGTGCCTTGCGGCTCGGTCTGAGGGTATTGCGATTGCCGATAGGGCTGTTGTTGGTTCCCCTGTTGCTGCTGCTGCTGGGCCGCCTCGGCCTGCCGCCGCTTCTGATGTTTATGCGCCTCGTGCCCGGCGACGCAGCCGCCGACCGCCCCGAGGACGCCGTGGTGGACCACGTGACCGGCCACGGCGCCCGCCGCGCCGCCGGTGATGCAGCCGATCGCGCTGGCCGGCGGGCTGAAAGCCACGCCGCCGAGCAGGCCGGCGCCCAGTGCGACGGCCAGAAAACGGGGCTTCATCATTTGATGCGTCTCCATTGTTTCTAGACTTAATTAGGAGCTCTGAAACCGGTGGCACCCGTGATGACGCCGATGCCCCGAAATCGTGATGGTCCAACCCACCCGCCATCCGCAACGGTTGCCGAGCGACCCTCAGTGAACGCATAAGCCACCCTCATGAAGCACTGGCACCTGGACGACATCGCTTGGGGCCGGTTCGACCCCGCCCGCCTCGACCCGGCGGTGATCCCGCTGGTCAAGTCCGCCGCGATGGTCGAACGGAACGGCACCGACTACGCGCTCTACCTGAACCGCGTCTTTCACGACGACCCGGATTTCCAGCGGGCTGCCGATTACTGGGCCGAGGAGGAGGTGCAGCACGGCGACGCGCTGGGGCGCTGGGCGATGCTGGCCGATCCCGCGTGGGACTATGCCGCCGCGTTCGCCCGCTACAAGGCGGGCTATACCTTGCCGCTGGATGCCGAGGCATCCGTGCGCGGCTCACGTACCGGCGAGCTGATCGCCCGCTGCATGGTGGAGACCGGGACTTCCTCCTATTACTCGGCGCTGGCCGACGCGACGGAGGAGCCGGCATTGCAGCAGATCTGCCGCTACATCGCCGCCGACGAGTTCCGCCATTTCAAGCTGTTCTACGACCACATGCGCCGCTATCTGAAGCGCGAGAACATAGGCGTGCTGCGGCGGCTGCGGATCGCACTGGGGCGCATCACCGAGAGCGAGGACGACGAACTGGCCTATGCGTGGCACGCCGCGAACGAGCCCCCTGCCCTGCCCTACGGCCATCGCCGCTGCATCGCCGCCTACATGTCGCGAGCGGCGGGCTACTATCGTTTCCGCCATGTCGAGCGCGGGATGGGCATGATCTTCAAGGCGGTGGGACTGAAGCCGCGCGGGCGGCTGTCGGACGGGACGGCACGGCTCGCGTGGCGGCTGATCCAATGGCGGCGTCGGCGGCTTTCCGCCGAGGTCGCGGCGCAGACTGCCGCGACGTCAGCCGCGCGCGCGGCCTGATCCAATCCGCCCCGTTGGGGGGAGGTTCTCGGGCGGTCGCGCATGGCCTGAAGCACGCCATCGCTATTCGCGATCGGCTTCGACCTCTCCCCCCAACCCCCTCCCGCAAGAGAGGGGGAGCCATTCGTCCTCTCGCGCTATCGCGCCGCGCCCAATGCCCAGGCAAGCACGCCCTTCTGTGCGTGCAGCCGGTTCTCGGCCTCGTCGAACACCACCGATCGCGGGCCATCGATCACCTCGGCGTCCACCTCCTCGCCCCGGTGCGCCGGCAGGCAGTGCATGAACACCGCGTCGGGCGCCGCCTTCGCCATGAGCACGTTGGTCACGCGGTACGGCGCGAGCAGGTTGTGGCGGTTCGCGTTCGGGTCGTCCGACATGCTGACCCAGGCATCCGTGACCACGCAGCCCGCGCCGGCGATGGCCGTCGCGGGATCGTCGGTCAGCTCGATCCGCCCGCCCTGCGATCGCGCCCAATCCACCAGGTCTTGCGGTGGACGGAGCGCGTCCGGCGTCGCGATACGGAGCGTGAAGCCGAAGCGCGCGGCCGCCTCGATCCAACTGCGCGCGACGTTGTTGCCGTCGCCGCACCAGGCGACGACCTGCCCGGCGATCGCGCCACGGTGTTCCTCAAGCGTCAGGACGTCGGCCATGAGCTGGCAGGGATGGGAGGTGTCGGTCAGCCCATTGATGACCGGCACGGTGGCGTGGCGCGCCAGTTCGTGCAGCTTCGAGACGCGATCGGTGCGCAGCATGATCGCGTCCACGTAGCGCGACAGCACGCGCGCCGTGTCGGCCACCGTCTCGCCGCGACCGGACTGCATGTCGCGGGCGCTGAGCACGATCACGTCGCCCCCCAACTGGCGCATCCCGACCTCGAAGCTGACGCGGGTGCGCGTGCTCGGTTTCTCGAAGATGAGCGCGAGCGTCTTGCCGGCGAGCGGGCGCGAGGACACGCCGTTGGCGCGCTTGAAGCCGGCCGCGATGTCCAGCATCTGGCGCAACGTCCTGGCATCGAAGTCGCGCAGATCGAGGAAATGGCGCGGCGGTCTCGTGCCCTCCCCCGCATCCGTCTTTCGCAGAGCGGCGCTCATTTCGCCGCCTCTTTGGCCTTGGACGGCAGGCAGCGGCGCGCGGCGCGGCGCAGCATCGCCAGCGCCTCGTCGAGATCGGCGTCGGTGATGACCAGCGGCGGCGCGAGCCGCAGCACGTTATCCCCGGCGGTGATCGCCAGCAGCCCCTCGGCGACGCAGGCGGCCTGCACTTCGCCCTGCGGGATGGCGCACTTCACGCCGAGCAGCAGGCCCATGCCGCGAACATCTCCGAGCACCGACGGGAATTCGCGCGCCATCGCCTCCAATCCGGCGCGCAGCTTCGCCCCCTTGCGCGCGACGCCGTCGAGGAAGCCGGGCGCGAGGATCACGTCCAGCGCGGCGTTACCGGCGGCGCAGGCGAGCGGGTTGCCGCCGAAGGTGCTGCCGTGCGTGCCCGGAACCATGTGCTTGGCGACGAACTCCTTGGCGAGGACGGCGCCAAGCGGGAACCCGCCGGCGATGCCCTTCGCCACGCTCATGACGTCGGGCGTGATGTCGGCCCACTCGTGGGCGAACAGCTTGCCGGTGCGGCCCATGCCGGTCTGTACCTCGTCCATGCCAAGGACCAGCCCGTATTCGTCGCAGGCGGCGCGGAGCGCGCGCAGGAATTGCAGGTCGCCCGGACGCACGCCGCCCTCGCCCTGCACCGGCTCGACCAGGATGCCGGCGGTCGCCGGGCCGATCGCGTCGCGCACCGCGTTCATGTTGTTGAACGGCACATGATCGAAGCCTTCGACCACCGGGCCGAAGCCCGCCAGGTACTTGGCGTTGCCGGTGGCGGCGAGGGTGGCGAGCGTGCGGCCGTGGAACGCGCCCTCGAAGCAGATGATGCGGAACCGCTCGGGCTTGCCGATCTCGGCCATCGTCTTGCGCATCATCTTGATCATGCCCTCGTTCGCCTCGGCGCCCGAGTTGCAGAAGAAGACGCTGTCGGCGAACGAGTTCTCGACAAGCCGCTCGGCCAGACGCTCGGCTTGCGGAATGCGGTACAGGTTGGAGACGTGCATCAGCTTGCCCGCCTGCTCGGCGATCGCCCGGGCGAGATGGGCGTTGCCGTGTCCAAGCGAGGCGGTCGCGATGCCCGACCCGAAATCGAGGAATCGTCGCCCGTCCACCGTCCACAGCCAAGCTCCCTCGCCCCGCTCGAAGGCGAGGTCGGCGCGGGCGTAGTTCGGCATCAGGGCGGAGATCATGCGTGTCCTCGTGCTGTATGGCTCCAATGGCTCGCCCCGCGCCTTCGCGCGGACGGTCCAGAGGAAGCCGAAAACATTGGCCGCGACGGGGCCGGGTGTCAAACGAGCGTGACTGGCACCCAGGTGAGGCCCTGATACCGGGTGCTCGCGCCCGGCGCGGGGATGCGGCCGAAATCCACCTCCAACTCTCGGTATGGTACCAGGGATTGACGCCGTAGCCGATTTCCGCGGTATAGCTCGTTTCGTTACCTTTGTAATGGTCCCGATCGCGGGCCGCCGAGCCGTTGCTCTCCAGCTGCCGGGGCCAGCATCGCTGCCACGCCGACGGCGCGCAGGAAGGCTCTTGGCCGTCGCATGACGGTCAGGTCCATGGCGGTGAGTTCCTCTAGGGGCCTTATACCAACCGGCTTGACACTGACCGATCCATAATGCGTTCGTCATGCCCGGCGAAGGCCGGGCACCCACGTCTTTGCGGTTGTTCAAGACGTGGGTGGCCGGGCCAGTCCCGGCCATGACGACGGCGAAGGGTCAATCATTAGGCGGCCTGGAATTATACGGACGGTAGTCCGCCCCCCGCCCCCTCTCGCAAGGGGAGGGGAGGGGGAGTGGGAAAAGTCCGCCGCTTACCCTCCCCTCCCCTGCGGGGTCACACGCCGCAAAAAATCGGCATCTGGGCCGCTGGCCCTACTACTTGGCGGACAACACGCCCTGCGCCGTGTCCTGGTGAAAGTCGCCGAAGAACTTGTAGTCGCCCTTGCCGAGTGGCCCGAGAAAGACGGGAATCTCCTGCCCCGGCGGGACGATTTTCTCCCGGTTCAGGTCGAAGCTCTCGAATTCTTCCGGCGTCGGGTCCTCGTTGCGCACCATGAGCTTGAACTTGACTCCGGCTGGAACATCGAGGTGGTCCGGCTGAAAGCGGTGGCTCCTGATCGACAGATGCAACGGTCCTTGGGCAATTGCGGGAAGCGTGGTGAAGAGAAGCGCGGTACATGCGACCAGAAGCGTCGCCCCGCGCAGGCGCCGGCGCCCGCGCGCCAGTCGGGCCAGCCCGAGCAGCGTCAGCAGCGTCGCCAGATACGCGGCAACCTGCACCCCCACGGGTTCGGCTGAATACCCGACCAGCGCGTGCATTGCGCTTCCCGCCCAACTGCTGTCGCGCAGAATGAACGACGTATTCCAGAGATGCGTGCCCCAACTCGGGATGATATCCGCACTGGCGAGCACGGCAGCGGCCTGCCCGGCCATGCCGGCGGCGAGCAGCGCGATCAGCCAGTTTGTCACAGTGAACAGATACCGCCAGGGGATCGCGACCAGCCCGCGATATAACACCCGGGCGGCAAGCGTCGCGAGCCCGAGGCCGAGAATGCCGCCGATGAACATCTGGATCGGCGGCTCGGTCGATGCCATGGCGATTCCATACAGGAACAGCACGACCTCCGAACCTTCCCGCAAGATCGCCACCGCGACCACCACGGACAGCGCCATCATGGTTTTCGCGCCGTTCTTGACCGCTGTTCCGGTCGCTGACATCCGCGCCGCCAACTCGCGCCCGTGGCTCGCCATCCAGACGTTGTGCCAGCCCAGCATCACCGCGGCGACGAGCAGGATGGTCGCGGTGAACGCCTCCTGTCCGACGCCCTCGAGGGCCTCCGCGATCACGGCGGCGAACATCGCAACAAGGGCGGCCCCGATGGCGCCCGCCCCGACGCCGGCGGCGATCCATCGACCTCGGCGCGGCACGCCCTCTGTGGCCGCGAGGACAATGCCCACGACCAGGCCGGCCTCCAGAGCTTCGCGAAAGACGATCAGCAGGCTTGCCAACATTGGTCCCACTCCCCCGTGACGCTGGAATTCCGGGCGCGCCGACCAATAATGCGAATTACTCGCAATCGCCAGCCCTAGCCCGCCGTTTGGCTTGCCTTCGCGCGCGTCCTCCGCCATATCCCGCCGCGCCGGCCGTGCCGCGAGCACGCCGGTAATCCACACGCGGGGCGCCTTTCCCGGTTCGCCGGGTCCGGTGCGCGAGAGCGCCAGCACCCGCGGAGGCGCAACCGGACGATCGGAAAGGACTACAAACAATGGCGATGCCCGACTTCAGTCTGCGCCAGCTTCTGGAAGCCGGCGTACATTTCGGCCATCACACGCGGCGCTGGAATCCGCGGATGGCGCCCTATCTGTTCGGCGTCCGCAACCAGGTCCACATCATCGACCTGCAGCAGACGACGCCGATGCTCGACCGCGCGCTGCGCGCGGTGCGCGACGTGGTCGCCGCCGGCGGGCGCGTGCTGTTCGTCGGCACCAAACGCGCGGCGGCCGAGCATGTCGCCGACGCGGCGCGGCGGTGCGGGCAGTACTACATCAACCACCGCTGGCTGGGCGGCACGCTCACCAACTGGAAGACCATCACCGGCAGCCTGAAGCGGTTGCGCCAGATCGACGAGATGCTGGGCGGCGACATCCAGGGCCTTACCAAGAAAGAGGTGCTCGGGATGACCCGCGAGCGCGACAAGCTGGAACGCGCGCTGGGCGGCATCAAGGACATGGGCGGCCTGCCGGACATCCTGTTCATCATCGACACGAATAAGGAGAAGCTGGCGGTCGAGGAAGCCGCCAAGCTGCGCATCCCCGTGGTCGCCGTGCTCGAACTCCAACTCCGACCCGCGCAACGTCACCTATCCGATTCCGGGCAACGACGACGCGATCCGCGCGATCAGCCTCTATTGCGACCTCGTGGCGGGCGCGGTGCTGGACGGGATCAGCGCGGAGATGGCCGCTTCGGGCGCCGATATCGGGGCGGCCGAGGAACTGCCCATCGAGGCGCTGCCCGAGGCCGAGGCGCCGGTCACGCAACCTGCCGCCGAGTAGGGCTATCATCAGGATCACGGAGACGGGTCATGGCCGAGATCACGGCGGCATTGGTGAAGGAGTTGCGCGAGAAGACCGGCGCGGGGATGATGGACTGCAAACGGGCGTTGTCGGAGACCGGCGGCGACATCGAGGCGGCGGTTGACTGGCTGCGCAAGAAGGGGCTGGCGGCCGCGGCGAAGAAGTCCGGCCGGCTGGCGGCCGAGGGGCTGATCGGCGTCGCCTCCGCGCCGCGAGAGGCGGCGATGGTCGAGGTGAACGCCGAGACCGACTTCGTCGCCCGCAACGAGACCTTCCAGGCGTTTGTCGAGCAGGTTGCCCGCCTGGCGCTCACGGTCGGCGAGGATATCGAAGCGATCAAGGCGACGCCGTTTCCGGGCGGGTCCGGCACCGTCGCCGACCAGCTCACCCATCTGATCGCCACCATCGGCGAGAACATGACGATCCGCCGCGCCCGCGTGCTGCGCATCCCGCGCGGCGCGGTGGCGACCTACGTTCACCAGCCGTTGCGGCCGGGGCTGGGGCGCATCGGCGTGATCGTCGCGCTGGAAGCGCCGGACGAACTGGAAGGGCTGGAGCTGCTCGGCCGGCAGGTCGGGATGCACGTTGCGGCGAGCGAGCCCCGGGCGATCGACATCGACGGCGTCGATCCCGCCGCGCTGGAGCGCGAAAAGGCGATCCTGAGCGAGCAGGCCCGCCAGTCGGGCAAGCCCGAGACCATCATCGAGAAAATGGTCGAGGGCCGCATCCGGAAATACTACGAGGAGGTGGTGCTGCTGGAGCAGGTCTGGGTGCATGACGGCGAGAGCCGCGTCCGCGCCGTGCTCCAGAAGTCGGGCGCAAATGTCGCGGCTTTCGCCCGCTTCACGCTTGGCGAGGGGATCGACAGGACCGCAGGGGCCTGATTTTTGCTTCAGAGGTCGCGGCCACCGCCGTCTGCGCGGGTGCGCGCCAATTGCTTGTGACGGCTCCAACCTGACACTATACCAACATCCGAGATCGCCCTTCGAGTGCCCCATGCCGCATCCGCCGGTCTATAAGCGCGTCCTGCTGAAAGTCTCCGGCGAGGCACTGATGGCCGGGCGCGACTATGGCCTCGACAACGAGATGGTGCGGGCGATCGCCGCGGATATCGGCGCGGTTCACGCGATGGACGTGCAGGTCTGCGTGGTCATCGGCGGCGGCAACATCTTCCGTGGCGTCTCCGCCGCCGCCGCGGGAATGGAACGGGCGCAGGCCGACTATATCGGGATGCTGGCCACGGTGATGAACGCGCTTGCCATGCAGAGCGCGCTGGAATCGCTGGCAGTGCCAACCCGCGTGCAGTCCGCCATCCCGATGGCCAGCGTCTGCGAGCCCTACATCCGCCGCCGCGCCGAGCGCCACATGGAGAAGGGCCGCGTCGTCATCTTTGCCGCCGGCACCGGCAATCCGTTCTTCACGACCGACACCGCCGCCGCGCTGCGCGCCACCGAGATGGCCTGCGATGCACTCTTCAAGGGCACCCAGGTCGATGGCGTCTATTCCGCCGACCCGCGCCGGGTGCCGGGGGCGGAGCGCTACGAGGAACTCACCTATCAGGACGTGCTGGCCAACCAGCTCGCGGTCATGGACGCCGCGGCGATCAGCCTGGCGCGCGAGAACGCCCTGCCGATCGTCGTCTTCAACATCCACGCCGCCGGCGCGTTCGCCGCCGTGGTTCGCGGCGAGGGCCGCTTCACGAGGATCGCCGAGCGGCGCTGAGACGCGGGAGGAGCCGAGATGCCAGCCGATCTCAACACGTTGAAGCAGGACCTGGCGCGACGGATGGACGGCGCGTTGGAAACCCTGCGCCGGGAGTTCGCGGGGCTGAGAACGGGCCGCGCCAGCCCTGCCCTGCTGGAACCCGTGCGCGTCCACGCCTACGGCTCGGACGTGCCGCTGAACCAGGTCGGCAACACCGGCGTCCCCGAGGCGCGGATGCTGACGGTGCAGGTCTGGGATCGCTCGCTGGTGGGCGCGGTGGAGAAGGCGATCCGCGAGGCGGGCCTCGGCCTCAACCCGGCGTCCGATGGACAGCTCGTTCGCGTGCCGATCCCCCAGTTGACCGCCGAGCGGCGGACCGAACTGGTCAAGCTCGCGCACAAATACGCCGAAGGCGCGAGGGTTGCCGTGCGGGGCGTTCGGCGGGACGGCATGGAGCAGGTCAAGACGTTCGAGAAGAAGCACGAGATCGGCGAGGATCTTGCCAAGACCTGGCACGACGAGGTGCAGAAGCTGACGGACCAGTACATCAAACGGGTGGACAACTCCGTCGCCGACAAGGAGAAGGACATCAGGCAGATTCTGAGGTTCCCACGTGTCCCCTTTCATCCAGGCGCTGCGGGCCGGCGCCGTGGACGTTGATGCGGAGGGACAGGCGGCCGGACGCGCCGTGCCACCCGCTCATGTCGCCATCATCATGGACGGCAACGGGCGCTGGGCGTCCTCGCGGCATCTGCCGCGCGTCGCCGGGCACCGCGAGGGTGCGCGCGCGGTCCGCCGCACTATCGAGGCGGCGATCCGCCACGGTGTCGGCTGGCTCACGCTCTATGCCTTCAGCAGCGAGAACTGGCGGCGCCCAGCCGGCGAGGTCACGGATCTCACCGGGCTCCTGCGCTATTATCTGCGGAGCGAGATCAACGAACTCGACGCCAACGGCGTGCGTCTGCGCGTCATCGGCGACCGCGCGCGCTTCGACGACGACATCCAGCGGGAGCTGGCGCGCGCTGAGACGCGCACCAGCGCGAACCGGCGCCTCAACCTGACGGTGGCGCTCTCCTACGGCTCGCGCGCCGAGATCGCGGATGCGGCGCGCGCGGCGGCCGAGGCGGCGCGCGACGGACTTCTCGATCCCGCGACACTCGACGAGCAGAGCTTCGGGGCGCTGCTGTCCACGACCGGGATGCCCGATCCCGACCTGCTGATCCGCACCTCGGGGGAGCAGCGGCTGTCGAACTTCCTGCTCTGGCAGGCGGCGTATGCCGAATTCCTATTTATGGACGTGCTCTGGCCGGATTTCGGCGAGTCTCATTTCACCGCTGCGCTGTCTGAATACGCACGCCGGGAGCGACGCTTCGGCGGCCGACCTGTCTGATGTGAGGTGGGCGACGTGCCCCGCCCCGGCCCCCGTTCCGGCCCTTGGGCGGATCTACGCATGCGCGTCCTGTCCGCACTGGTGCTGGCGCCACTCGCGCTCGGCAGCATGTGGGCCGGCGGCCCGCTCTTTTACGCGCTGCTGGGTGTCCTGACGCTGGGCCTGGCCCAGGAATGGGTCGGGTTGTGCCGCGCCGGCGCCTTCGGGCGCGAATCGCTTGCCGGCGGTGTGCTCTGGATCGCGGTCTGGGCGGTCGCGCTGGCCTGGCTGCGGGCGGACCCGATCGCCGGGCGCGCGAACGTGATCGGGCTCGCGCTGGTGATCTGGGGAAGCGATGTCGGCGCGTATCTGGCGGGTCGCCTGCTCGGCGGCCCGAAGCTCTCGCCGCGGATCTCGCCGGGCAAGACCTGGACCGGCGCGGCGGGCGGCGCGCTCGCCTCCGCCCTCATCGCAGCCGGCGTCGGGAAATTTCTGTTTATGCAGATAAATTTGCCATCCGCCCTGGTTCTTGGGGGCATGCTCTCCATCATCGGCCAAGCCGGCGACCTGGCCGAAAGCGCGGCCAAGCGCCGCTGCGGGGTGAAGGATTCGGGGCGTCTTATTCCCGGACATGGCGGATTGCTGGACCGGCTCGACGCCGCGCTGGCGGTGGTGCCGGCCGCCGCGCTCCTTTCGCTCGCGCTCGGTCGTGGGGTAGTGCTTTGGCAATGACAAACACAGCTTCTCGGTGGGTCACCGTCCTGGGCAGCACCGGCAGCGTCGGCACTCAGACGATCGAATTGCTGGCTGCCGAACCCGAACGTTTCCGGGTTCGCGCGCTGGTCGCCGGTCGCAACGTCGCGCGACTGGCCGAACAAGCGGTGGCGCTGCGGGCGCAGCTTGCGGTGATCAGCGATCCCGCATGCGGCGGCGCGCTCAAGCAGGCGCTCGCCGGCACCGACATTGAGGTCGCGGCGGGGCCGGACGCGGTGATCGAGGCGGCATCCCGGCCGGCCGACTGGACGATGGCCGCGATCACCGGCGCCGCCGGGCTTGCCTCTACCCTCGCCGCCATCCGCCGCGGCGCCTGCATCGCGCTCGCCAACAAGGAGGCGCTGGTGTGCGCGGGCGAGGTGATGCTGCGCGCCGTCCGCGAGGCGGGCGCACGCCTGCTGCCCGTCGATTCCGAGCACAACGCGATCTTCCAATCGCTCGCCGATGGCAACCGGGGCGCCGTGGAGCGCATCATCCTGACGGCCTCGGGCGGTCCGTTCCGCACCACCAGCGTCGAGGAGATGGCGCGCGCCACGCCGGAGGCGGCGCTGAAGCACCCCACCTGGTCGATGGGGGCGAAGATCTCCATCGATTCGGCCACCATGATGAACAAGGGCCTGGAGGTGATCGAGGCGGCGCGGCTCTTCGACCTGCCTGAGACGGCGATCGACGTGCTGTTCCATCCGCAGTCGGTGATCCACGGAATGGCCTGCTATCAGGACGGCAGCGTGCTCGCCCAACTCGGCTCGCCGGACATGCGAATTCCAATTGCCCATACCCTGGCCTGGCCCGCACGCATCCGCACGGCCGCCCCCCGGCTCGATCTCGCCGCTGTCGCGCGGCTGGAGTTCCAGGCCCCCGATCCGGTTCGCTTCCCCGCGCTCCGCGTATCGCGCGAGGCGCTGTGCGCCGGCGGCGGGGCACCCGCCATCCTCAGCGCGGCAAACGAGGTGGCGGTTGCGGCCTTCCTAGGCCGCCGGATCGGCTTCCTCGACATCGTCGCGACGGTCGAGGCGGTGCTTGACCGGATGGGTGCGCCGCCGGCCGACACGCTGGAGGAGGTCCTGGCGCTGGACCAAGCCGCCCGGCGGTCGGCCACCGCGCGAATCGCCTCCGCGCGAGCGGCGTGATACAGTAGACGTTTCATAACCGTTCGCAGGCCCGCGTGTTCCACGGTGTTCCCGACCTCTTCCGCACCGCCATTTCGTTCCTGGTCGTGCTCGGCATCCTCGTGTTCATCCACGAGCTGGGCCACTACCTCGCCGCGCGCTGGCGAGGCGTGCATGTGGAGGCGTTCTCGATCGGCTTCGGCCAGGCGCTGACGAGTTGGGTGGACCGGCGCGGTACCGTCTGGAAGCTCGCCTGGATTCCGCTCGGCGGGTACGTGAAGCTGCACGGACAGGAGCGGGCGGAGGACATGTCGCCCGAGCGGCGCGCCGCGCGAATTCCAGGCCGCACATTCCAGGAAAAGTCCGTCGGGTCGCGCGCGATCGTCGTCGCGGCGGGACCGGCGGCGAATTTCGTGCTCGCGGTAGTGCTGTTCTTCGCCTTATTCGCCGCCTTCGGCCGGCCGATCGCGTTGCCCGTCGTGAGCGACGTGCTGCCCGGCTCGGCGGCGGCCAAAGCCGGAATTCTCGCACACGACCGGGTTATTGCGATCAACGGCGCACCCATCGCGACCTTCGAGAACTTGCAACAGGCGGTCGGAACGCATCCCGGCGAGCAGATGAGCATGACCGTCCGCCGCGACGGGGCGGAGCGGCGCTTGGCCGTGACGATCGGCTCGCAGGAGGAAAACGGCCGGACGGTCGGCCTGCTCGGCATCAAGGGCGGGGTGATCGAATACCGCCACGAGTCGCTGGGCGCGGCGTTCGCCGGCGGCGTGACCGAGACCTGGCGTGTAACCGTCGAGACGGTGCGCGGCGTGGGGCAGATGATCGGCGGCCAGCGCGGCACGGGCGAGTTGGGCGGCCCGCTGCGCATCGCCCAGCTCTCGGGTGAGGTGGCCGCGTTGGGGGTGGCGAGCCTTGTCTCGTTCATTGCCGTTCTCTCGGTCAATCTCGGCCTGATCAACCTGTTCCCGATCCCGGTGCTCGATGGCGGGCACCTGCTGTTCTACCTGTTCGAGGCCATCCGCGGCCGACCCCTCCCGCCCCGGGCACAGGAGTACGGGTTCCGCGCCGGCCTCGCGCTGCTGATGGGGTTGATGGTGTTCGCGACCTGGAACGACCTGTCGCATTTCGGGCTGTTCCGGTGGCTGCTGGGGTAGAGCGGCGGTGAATACCTATCCTCGGTACTCGGTTCGGGATCTCATCAGTCTCGAAGAATACACCGCAGGCCAGTTCCAGCGAGCCGTCAATCGAGGGACACCGCATGGACCGACGGAGCCGAGTCCGCTCGCCGAGCGAATGACAGAGAACAGGTCAGGAAGTAGGGCCGTGGGCATGAATTGCCGCGAATCCCCCGATCCGCGCCACCCCCGCGCCAGTCAGCGCAGCCCCGACCTCGGGGGCAAGCAGGGCAGCCAATTCCGCCTCGTGGGCGTAGTCCGGCATGAGCGCCAACAGGCGCTCGTCTCGCCACGCCGCCGGGTGCAGGTAGATCTCGCTGACGCCCTCCGGCAGCGTGCGGCTCAGACGAAGAAGGCGTTCGCGGGTCATCGCGCCTGTCCAACGCAGGCCAAAGCAATGATCGTTCGTGACAAGGCCGGCGCGATGGGCCTGACGACGCAGCAGCCGGCTCCAGGCGAACAGTGCCCCGTCAGCGAATCTCGCCCTGAGCCCGTCATGCCCGGGCTTGGCCCGGGCACCCACGTCTTTGGCCGCCGCCAAAGAAGTCATGGGTGGCCGGGCCAAGCCCGGCCATGACCGAGCAAAATTCAGCCGTTTCCCGTTTTCATGAAACGCCTCAAGCGACAGCGGCTCGGCGGGAACACGGATCGCGCGCAACCCGTACTCGCGGCCGATACCGATCATCAGCCGCCCCACGGTTGGATGCAGATGCATGTGCTTGTGCGCGTTCGCGTGGTCGAGCCGCAGTCCGGTGTCGGCGAAGGCGGCGAACTGGGCGCGGATCTCGGTCGCGAGCTGCTGGCGGGCGCGCGGGCGGAAGAAGTAGGCCAGACCGAGACGAAGCTGATTGGACGGGAACCGCCCGGCGGCGTCCACGAGCTCGGGAAGCGCCTCCGGCCCCAGCACCGACGGGCCTTCGATCACGACCACATGGAGCCCGACCGCGAGCGAGGGCATCGTTCGCGCCCGCCGCACGGCGTCAGCCGTCGCCGGGGCGGCCACCATCAGGCTGGCGGCTGTCAGGATGCCGTCGCGATGCCCGCGCTCAACCGCCTCGTTGACGGCTTCGGAAAGGCCGAAATCGTCGGCGGTGACGATGAGACGCTTGCCGGCTCCGTGCTTTTCCACCGCGCTCCTAATCCGCCGCGTCCGCCACCTGCTCGGCCTTTCCGGTCTTCTTGATCCGCTCCATGGCGTCATCGACGTGGCGGCGGAAGACGAAGTCCGCCGGGCGTTGATTCTCGAGCGGGATCTCGGGCGCCATCGCGCCTTCGGTGCGCGGCCCGCGCATCGCCACTTTCAACACCTTCAGCGGATTGCGCACGGCATCCAAGACCGCTGTCGCCTCGTAGCCGGAGTGGACCATGCAGTCGGCGCATTTCTCGTAGTTGCCGGTGCCGTACTTGTCCCAGTCCGTCGTCTCCACCAGCTCGCGGTAGGTCTTGGTGTAGCCCTCGCCCAGCAAATAGCAGGGCCGCTGCCAGCCGAACACGTTGCGCGTCGGCTTGCCCCAGGGCGTGCAGGTATAGTTCTGGTTGCCCGCCAGGAAATCGAGGAACAGCGAGGACTGATTGAACTTCCAGCCCTTGCCGACGCCGCGGCGGAAGATGTCGCGGAACAGCTCCTTCGATTTGCGCCGGTTCAGGAAATGCTCCTGATCGGGCGCGCGCTCATAGGCGTAGCCGGGCGAGATCATCACGCCGTCCACGCCGATCGCGTTGACGTGGTCAAGGAACTCGGCGACCCGATCGGGCTGCGCGCCGTCGAACAGCGTCGTGTTGATGCAGACGCGAAAACCGCGCGTCTTGGCCGTGCGGATCGCCGCCTCGGCGCGGTCGAACACGCCCTCCTGGCTGACCGAGCGATCGTGCATGTCGCGGTCGCCATCGAGGTGGACATCCCAGGAGAAGTTGCGGTGCGGCTTGAACTGGTCGAGCTTCTTCTCAAGCAGCAGGGCGTTGGTGCAGAGATAGACGAACTTGCCGCGATCGAGCAGCGCCTGCGTGATCCGCGGCATTTCCTTGTGAAGGAGTGGCTCGCCGCCGGCGATCGCGACAACCGGTGCGCCGCACTCCTCGGCCGCCTCGATGCAGTCCTCAAGCGACAGGCGCTGGTTCAGGATCGGCGCCGGATAGTCTATCTTGCCGCAGCCGGAGCAGGCGAGATTGCAGCGAAACAGCGGCTCAAGCATCAGCACGAGCGGATAGCGCCGGCGCCGCTTGAGATGCTGCTTGACCACATAGGCGCCCACGCGGATCGCCTGGTTCAGGGGGACGGGCAATGTCTTCTTCTCCTCAGGCGTCGGCGAGTTCAGCGGGGAAGCGGAAACGCACGTTCTCGGCGACCCCGGTCAGGGTGGAGATGTCGATATCGGCGAAGCGGCGCAACCCCTGCAGTACGCCTTGCACCAGCATCTCGGGCGCCGAGGCGCCCGCGGTGACGCCGACGGAAAGGACGTCTTTGAGCCATTCGGGGCGCAGATCGGCGGCGTCGTCGATCAGGTAGGCGGGTTTGCCAAGTTCCTCGCCGATTTCGCGCAAGCGGTTGGAGTTCGAGCTGTTTTTCGAGCCGACGACGAGGATCATGTCCACCGCCTTGGCCAACTCGTGGACCGCCTGCTGGCGATTCTGCGTCGCATAGCAGATGTCGCGCACGTCGGGGCCGACGATCGCGGGAAAGCGCGTCCTCAGCGCGGCAATGATGCCGCGCGTGTCGTCGACCGAGAGCGTCGTCTGCGTGATGTAAGCGAGCTTCTCGGGGTCCTTCACGCGCAGCCGCTCGGCATCGGCGATCGTCTGCACAAGGTGGACGGTGCCCTCGATCTGGCCGACCGTGCCCTCGACCTCGGCGTGGCCGGCGTGACCCACAAGCACGATCTCGCGATCCTGGCGGGCGTAGCGTCGGCCCTCGTTGTGGACCTTGGCGACCAGGGGACAGGTGGCGTCGATCACGGGCAGGCCGCGCTCGGCGGCGAGTTCCTCGACTTGCCGGGCGACGCCGTGGGCGGAAAAGATAGTCATGGAGCCGGGCGGAATGTCGTCGAGTTCATCGACGAAGATGGCGCCGCGGGTGCGGAGGTCCTCGACGACGTGCCGGTTGTGCACGATCTCGTGGCGGACGTAGATGGGGGGACCGTACTTCTTGAGCGCCCGCTCCACGATCTCGATCGCGCGTTCGACGCCCGCGCAGAAGCCGCGGGGCTGGGCCAGGATGACCTTCAACATGCCTCCACCTATGTCATCTTGATCCCGGGCCCGCAACGTCTCAGGGCCGAACAGTTTTCCGACATATAACCCTCTTACCCCCGCTTCAACCCTCGGGGCTGCCATCCGGGCGGCCGGAATTGGTGGCTCATGCCCGCAAACCGATGTAGACATGTCACACATCTGCGCGCGTGTGACTAAGGAGCAACAGGAACCGGCGGTTCCCCGTCCGGACCGCCCCGCCAACGTCATCGAGGCTACTATATGAGCGTGAGCGCCGGTGCGGCTCCGGGGCCGAGAGAGAGCGAGTGGTCCGCATGAGTGTGACGATGACTGAGCCCGATCTCCCTGCCGCCCTCAGCCGGACGGCCGCGGTGGTGGAAGCGGCGATCGGCAGCCTGCTGCCGGGGGCGGAAGGGTCGGAGGCGCGGCTGGTCGATGCGATGCGCTACGCCGCTTTAGGCGGCGGCAAGCGTCTGCGCGGCTTTCTCGCCATGGAAACCGCGTCGCTGTTCGCGGTCTCCGAGACATGCGCGGCGCGGGTAGCCGCCGCGATCGAAATGCTGCACGCATATTCGCTCGTGCATGACGATCTGCCGGCGATGGACGACGACGACCTCCGACGCGGCAAGCCCTCGTGCCATCGCGCCTATGACGAGGCGACCGCCATTCTGGTCGGCGACGCTCTCCAGGCCCGCGCGTTCGAGGTGCTAGCGGAGCCCGACACCCACTCCGACCCGCAGGCGCGGTGCGAATTGGTGTGCGGGCTGGGTGCGGCGGCCGGGCCGCGGGGCATGGTCGCCGGGCAGATGATCGACATAATGGCCGAAGGCGAGAGCCTGGACGCGGCGCACGTTAGTCGCCTTCAGGCGCTGAAGACCGGGCGGCTGATCCAGTTCAGCGCCGAATGCGGGGCGATCCTGGGCCGTGCGCCGCCCATGCAGCGGCACATGCTGGCGGCCTACGGCCGGGACCTCGGCGCGGCGTTCCAGATCGCCGACGATCTGCTGGACGCCGAGGGTACCACCGAGGAAACCGGCAAGACCGCCGGCAAGGACGCGCGCGCCGGCAAGGCGACTCTGGTCGCGATCCTCGGGACGGCGCGCGCCCGTCAGCAGGCCGAGGTGCTGGCACGCCAGGCGGCGGGCCATCTGGACAGCTTTGGCGAGAAGGCAAGCCTCCTCGGCGCGCTCGCCGATTTCGTCGTGTCGCGTCGTAGCTGAGGGTGGGAGAAATAAGAGCATGAGCCCGGTGAACACCCCGTTGCTGGACCGCGTGCGTTCCCCGGCCGATCTCCGCAACTTCTCGGCCGAGCAGCTTCGCCAGCTTGCCGACGAGTTGCGTGCCGAGACGATCGACGCGGTGTCCGTCACCGGCGGCCATCTCGGCTCCTCGTTGGGGGTGATCGAGTTGACGGTGGCGATCCATGCCGTGTTCGACACCCCGCGCGACCGGCTGCTCTGGGACGTCGGCCACCAAGCCTATCCCCATAAGATCCTGACCGGGCGCCGCGATCGCATCCGCACCTTGCGCCAGGGCGGCGGGCTGTCGGGCTTCACCCGCCGCGTCGAGAGCGAGTACGACCCGTTCGGCGCCGCGCACTCCTCGACCTCCATCTCGGCGGGCCTCGGCATGGCGGTGGCACGCGACCTGAAGGCCGCGCGCGGCGAGCGGGACGACCGCAACGTGATCTGCGTCATCGGCGACGGCGCAATGAGCGCCGGGATGGCGTACGAGGCGATGAACAACGCCGGGGATCGCCGCTCGCGGCTGCTGGTGATCCTGAACGACAACGACATGTCGATCGCGCCGCCCGTCGGGGCGATGAGCGCCTATCTTTCCCGGCTGATGTCCTCGCGCAGCTTCCTCAGTCTGCGCGATCTCGGCATCAAGATGGCCAAGCGATTCCCGCGCGGCATCGAGCGGACGGCGCGCAAGGCCGAGGAATACGCGCGCGGCATCCTGACCGGCGGCACCTTGTTCGAGGAGCTGGGCTTCTACTACGTCGGCCCGATCGACGGCCACAACCTCGACCACCTGCTGCCGGTGCTGCGCAACGTGCGCGAGGCCGAGGAGCAGGGGCCGATCCTGGTCCATGCCATCACGACGAAGGGCAAGGGCTTCACGCCGGCCGAGAAATCCGCCGACAAATATCACGGCGTCTCGAAGTTCAACGTCATCACCGGCGAGCAGGCCAAAGCCCCTGCGGGGCCGCCGGGCTACACCAAGGTCTTCGCCGAGGCGCTGATCGCCGAGGCCGAGCGCGATCCCGACATCGTCGCCATCACCGCGGCCATGCCCTCGGGCACGGGGCTTGACCGGTTCGCCAAACGATTTCCGGACCGAACCTTCGATGTGGGGATCGCCGAGCAGCATGGCGTCACCTTCGCCGCGGGCCTCGCCTGCGAGGGCATGAAGCCATTCTGCGCGATCTACTCCACGTTCCTGCAGCGGGCATACGACCAGGTGGTCCACGACGTGGCGATCCAGCGCCTGCCGGTGCGCTTCGCGATGGACCGCGCGGGGCCGGTGGGCGCGGACGGCGCGACACATTCGGGCAGCTTCGACGTGACCTATCTCGGCTGCCTGCCCGGCATGGTCATCATGGGTCCGGCCGATGAGGCCGAGCTTGTCCATGCGGTCGCCACCGCCGTGGCGGTCAACGACCGGCCGAGCGCGCTGCGCTATCCCCGCGGCGAAGGCACGGGAGTGGCGCGGCCGGAGCGGGGGGTGGCGTGGGAGGTCGGGAAGGGTCGGCTGCTGCGCGAGGGCGGCAGCGTCGCCATTCTGTCCTTCGGCACGCGCCTGGCCGACGCGCTGCGCGCCGCCGACGAGTTGGGCGCGTACGGGCTTCCCACGACCGTCGCCGATGCGCGGTTTGCCAAGCCGCTCGACACCGCGCTCATCGAGCGGCTGGCCCGCCATCACGAGGTGCTCATCACAATCGAGGAGAACGCGGTGGGCGGGTTCAGCGCGGCGGTGATGCAGCATCTGGCCTGGAAGGGCCTCCTCGACGGCGGATTGAAGATACGCCCCATGGTCCTGCCCGATCAGTTCATCGATCACGACAGCCAGGCCAAACAGCTCGCGGTCGCCCGGCTGACCGCCAAGGATATCGTCGCGGCCGCCGTGGGGGCGCTGGGGTTGCCCGCCCGCAAGGCCCGCCTGCTGACCGCCGGCTGAGCTTTCGGGAATGCTCGTGCCGGCCGCAATCGCGGCGACGCTGGCCGGCGTCGGGGCGGGCCAGTGCATCGTCGGAGCGTTGGTCGTGCGGCGATTCTGCCATCGGCCCGCGCCGCCGCCCCGAACAGCGCCGGCCGTGACGGTGCTGAAGCCGCTGCACGGGGACGAGCCGCTGCTGGAGGTGGCGCTCGGCTCGGTGTGCCGTCAGGCTTACGCGAACTTCCAGGTGGTGTTCGGCGTGCAGGATCAAGCGGACCCGGCGATCCCCGTGGTGCGGCGCTTGCAGTCCCGCTTTCCGGGCCGTGACCTGGCCTTGGTGGTGGATCCGGCCCAACACGGACCGAACCGGAAGGTGGGCAATCTGATCAACATGATGGAAGCCGCCCGGCACGATATCCTGGTGATCGCGGACTCCGACCTCCATTGCGCGCCCGACTACCTCACGCGGATCATGGCCGCCCTGGATGCGCCGGGCACGGGACTGGTCACCACTCTCTACGCCGGCCTGCCCGCCGCGCCGACGCTCGCCGGCTGGATGGGGGCCACCCAGATCACGCACGCCTTCCTGCCCGGCGCCTTGCTCGCTCGGGCGATGGGTCGGCAGGACAGCCTCGGCGCGACGATGGCGTTACGGCGAGAAACCCTGGTCGCGATCGGCGGATTTCGTGCGCTGGTCGGGCATCTCGCCGACGACAACGCGCTGGGCCGAAAGGTGGCGGGGCTCGGGCTGGCGGTGCGGCTGGCCCCCACCGTGCCGGCGACGACCGTGCCGGAGACGACGCTCGCCGCCCTGTTCCGCCACGAACTGCGCTGGGCGCGCACCATCCGCACGCTGGTGCCCGGCGCCTTCGTCGCCTCCGCGCTGCAGTACCCGATCGCCTGGGCGTTGCTCGCCCTGCTGCTCGCCGCGGGCGCGGCCTGGGCGTGGGGCGTGCTGCTGGCCGCCTGGGCTGTGCGAGGATTTGCGGCGCTCGCCGTGGATCGCACGCTCGCGCGCCGGCTGCCGAGCGGCCTTGTTATGGCCGCGCCCGTCTGGCTTCTGCCGCTGCGCGACCTTATGTCCCTGGCCGTGATGGTCGCGAGCTATGCGGGATTAGAGGTGGACTGGCGCGGCCACCGGATGCAGGCCGACGGCCCCGCCCCTGATTATAAGGATGGGCCTGGGCCGACCGCCGGAAAGAAGGACTGAGACCGGGATGATGAAGACGCTGTTCCTTCAGCCGCCCTCGTTCGACGGGTTCGACGGGGGCGCGGGGTCGCGCTACCAGGCGAAGCGGGAGATCCGTTCGTACTGGTATCCTACCTGGCTCGCCCAGCCGGCGGCGCTGGTGCCCGGCAGTAAGCTCATCGACGCGCCTCCGGCGGGGATCAGCCTCGACGCCGTGCTCGCGCAAGCGCGCGGGCGGGAGCTGTGTGTGATCCACACCTCCACGCCCTCGTTCGCCTCCGACGTCCGCGTGGCCGCGCGGCTGAAACAGGAGGTTCCGGGCCTCAAGATCGGCATGGTCGGCGCCAAGGTGGCGGTGGAGGCCGAAAAAAGCCTGCATCAGGGCGGCGAGGCGATCGACTTCGTCGCTCGCAACGAGTTCGACTTCACGATCAAGGAAATCGCGGACGGGCGCGATTTCGCCCACGTGGACGGCATCTCCTGGCGCGACGACGCGGGCGGAATCGTTCACAACCGCGACCGCGCGGTGCTGGAGGACATGGACCAGCTTCCGTTCGTCACCGAGGTGTACAAGCGCGACCTCCGCATCGAGGATTATTTCATCGGCTATCTGCTGCATCCTTATGTCTCGCTCTACACCGGACGGGGCTGCAAATCCCGCTGCACCTTCTGCCTCTGGCCGCAGACCGTCGGCGGCCATCGCTACCGCGTGCGCAGCCCCGAGCACGTCGCCTCCGAGATCCGGCTGGCGAAATCCTATTTTCCGCAGGTCCGGGAATTCTTCTTCGACGACGACACCTTCACCGACAACCTGCCGCGCGCCGAGGCGATCGCGAAGGAGTTGGGCAAGCTCGGTGTCGCCTGGTCGTGCAACGCCAAGGCGAACGTGCCTCGCGAAACGCTGAAGGTTCTGAAGGACAACGGGCTGCGCCTGCTCCTGGTGGGCTACGAGAGCGGCAATCAGCAGATTCTCTACAACATCAAGAAGGGGATGCGGATCGAGGTCGCCAAGCGTTTCACCAAGGATTGCCACGAGCTGGGAATCAAGATCCACGGCACCTTCATCCTCGGCCTGCCCGGCGAGACGAAGGAGACGATCCAGGAGACGATCCGCTTCGCCACCGAGATCAACCCGCACACCGTCCAGGTCTCGCTCGCCGCCCCCTATCCTGGGACTTTTCTTTACGATCAGGCGGTTGAGAACGGCTGGCTTGATGCGGGCCACGCCGAGCTGGTGGACGATCACGGCATCCAGATCGCGCCGCTGCACTACCCGCATCTCAGCCACACCGAGATCTTCGACAGCGTGGAGACGTTCTACAAGCGCTTCTATTTCCGGGCCCCCAAGATCGCCTCGATCGTGGGCGAGATGGCGCGCAGCCCGCAGATGATGAAGCGCCGGCTGCGCGAGGGCGTGGAATTCTTCCAGTTCCTGCGCGAGCGACATAAGGCGGCGTGAGGGCGGCGCCCTTCCCTCCCCGTTGTGGCCGGCGCTTTTGGCTTTACCAGTAACAGCCCGTGCCCGCGTTCATGTGAATTGAATTCGCGACAACGGCGTGCTTTAGCTCTATCCGCTAACGGCGACCTCGCGCCCACCCTGGGCGCGTCGCCGTGCCAGCAAGGCGCGGCGGACATGGAGGCCGACCAATGATGAGCCTGATGACCTAGCTCCGTCTCTTCTGGATGCGATCGCAAAACCCACGACGCCTGCATAGTGCCGGCGTCGATCGTGGTTTCGCGTACGCGATCAGGAGAGACGTATGTTCCGTGGCTCTGCACCCTTTTTGCTGCTGGCTACCCACGAGGCGCAAGAGGCGCTCGGCACCGATCTTGGTCGGGCCGCCGGCGCGGCTTGGCGCGAGATCGCGACCGCCGCCAAGGGCTTCGAGATCGCGCATCTGCAATTCGCCTTCCGCGACCTGACCCTCGCGGTCTGCTCGCGCATCCGGCGCAACGGGATCGTGGAGATCGAGGTGGGATTGGGCAACCCGCGGCTGCCCAAGTCCTGCTTCACGGAGGCCGAGCGTCGGCGGGTGGCGGAGCGTCAACACGCGCTGGCGGCGGCCATCGCGCGCCAGCGGACGACGCGCGCTCCCAAGACGCGCGCTCCCAAGCGGGGCTGACGACCGCCGGGCGGCGCGAGCCGCCCGGCCACGACCCTCGTTTCCGAGGACATCAGATGAAGATCGATCTTGATGAGGATGATTGCGAGTTCGTTCGATGCCCACACCAGCGGCTTCGACGCCCCGGACGCGCGTCCCCTGCTGAATTACGCCATGGCCCTGCTCGACGGCGTGGGACGGTTGTCGCCGGAAGCCGGCGTGCTCGCGCGTTGGCTGGGCAACTATCACGAGCGCCTCGGCCTGCCCGCGAACCTGCTGCCGCGCACCGGCGATGACGGCAACCTGTCCGAACGGACCATCGATGCCGTCCAATGGCGCGAGGCCGGCGCGCGTCTGCGCGAGAGGCTGGCGATGCTGCCGGCGGGTTCGGCGCTGGATGCGGCGCTCGCGGGCATCGGGACGGCGCTTGCGCTGGATGCACTGGAGCGGGACATCCTGGCGCTGGTGGTGCGCTATCGCCTCGACCTCGCGGTGGAGCGCCTGGCGGATCAGCTCAATGCCGCGCGCGGCCGGCCGACCCGCCTGCGTCCCGATCCCGACCTGTTCGCGCTGCTGCTCCGCGCGCCACCCGCCGAGGTCGCGCGCCGGCTTCGAATCGAGGAACGTCTGCGCGCCAGCGGTATCATCGGCGTGGACCAGTGGGGCGATGTCGAGCCGCTGCAACGGCTGCTGAGCCTGCTTCTGTGCAGCGCCGATCTATGCGGCGATCTGCGGGCGGCTGTGCTGAAATCCGCCTCCACGACGGCGCTGCCATGGAGCGCGTTCGTCCATCTCGGCGCGGAGACCGAACTTGCGGCGGCGGTCCTCCGGGGCGCGATCGCGGGGCGCGAGCCGGGCATCCATATCCTCCTTTACGGGCCGCCCGGCACCGGAAAGACGGCGCTGGCCGCGAGCCTGGCGGCGCGTCTCGGCGTGCCGCTCTACGCGGTGGCGGAGGCCGACGACCAGGGCAAGGAGCCGACGCGCTCCGACCGGCTGCATGATCTCCTGCTCGCGCAGCGCCTGATGGGGGAGGCGCCGGGCCTGCTGCTGTTCGACGAGGCGGAGGATCTTTTCCGAAATCACGGCGACACCGAGCGCGCCGCGTCCTCCAAGGTGTACGTGAACCGCCTGCTGGAGACGGCGCGCGCGCCGATCATATGGACGGCGAACGACATCGGCGCGTTCGGCCCGGCGGCGCTGCGCCGCATGACGCTCTGCATCGAGGTCCGCACGCCCGACATCGAGACGCGCGCGGCGCTTTGGATGCGGCTCGGCGCGGAAGCGGGCATCCGGCTGGAGGACGACGCGGCGCACGCGCTCGCCCGCGCCGTGCCGGCGGCGCCCGGCGTCGTGCGGACGGCGCTGCTCGCCGCGCATCTCGCGGGCGGCGAGACGAAAGCGGTGGAGATCGCGGCGCGCGGCATCGTGCGCGCGATGAACGGCGGCGCGCCGCCGGCGCCGGAGCCTCGGCCTGAGGCGGACTACGATCCGACGTTGAGCCGCGCTGACTGCGACCTTGCGGCCCTGGCCGATCGCCTCGCCCGGCCCAACGCGCCGCGCGCCGTCTCCCTGCTGTTGAGCGGCCCATCGGGGACGGGCAAGAGCGCCTTCGCGCGCCATCTCGCGCAACGGATGCGCCTGCCGATCCTACAGAAGCGAGCCTCCGATCTGCTGGGGCCGTATGTCGGCGAGACCGAACAGCGCATCGCGGCGGCCTTCGCCGAGGCGCGCGACCGCGGCGCGTTCCTGATCCTCGACGAAGCCGACAGTCTGCTGATGGACCGCGCCGGCGCGGTGCGCGCGTTCGAGGTGAGCCAGGTGAACGAGATGCTCACCTGGATGGAGGATCACCCGATGCCGTTCGCCTGCACGACGAACCTCGACGAGAGGCTGGATCGGGCGAGTTTGCGGCGGTTTCTGCTGAAGGTGCGGTTCGATTGGTTGACGCCCGCCCAAGCGGCGGCGGCATTTCGGATATTCTTCGGAACGGAACCGCCGGCGGACCTTGCCACGCTTTATTGCCTGACGCCGGCGGATTTTGCTATGGTCAGCCGACGCTGCAAGGCGATGGGAAGCGGGTTGGATAAAGCAGTGCTGATGAGTATGCTGCATGGAGAATTGGCGGGACGAGCCGCTAAGCGAACGATCGGGTACCAACTATCCGTTTAGGCTTCCACCGGCGACTTTTGGGGCTCATGTTCCGCCCATACACAATCTCCGCAACGAATTGCACATTCGTCGGAAACGGCTCGCATGAGCTATGGACGATTGACATGTCATACCAGGGAATTCGGTACACGATGCGCTAGCGAAACTCAACAACCCCAACAGCGGCTGGTATCTGCCGTATGTTCAGCGGCAATACGTGTGGGGAGAGCGGTACGAGTTCAGAAGGGTTATGTCTGCCTGCTGCTCGATTCTCTTATGAAAGGTTACCCCATCGGTGGCCTAGTGCTTTGGGAGACCGAGGAGCGGGTGGCGTACCGGAACTTTCTCGATGACTACGAACCTGGAAAGTTCGCGAGACAAGTCGAGGAAGGTCGCTGGCGTGCCCACAAGTTCTTGGTATATGACGGTCAGCAAAGGCTTCAGACCCTGCGTTCGGTGTTATATTATACCTTTAACGGCCGCGTGCTTCATTTCGACCTCTTATTTGACGCCTCCCAGTCGAACGCTGATGAGACGGGATTCCTGTTTCGTGGTAAAAACGCACCGTCCGATCCTCGGTACCTGAAAATGACTGAGTTGGTCAGCGCGCGTCACGATTTGGGATCCAAGTTACGGTTCGAAGACCGACTGATTAGGAATTTAAGGCCGGACCAGTCCATCGATGACTCGACGGAGTTGCTGATCAGAACAAATTTTGCGGGGCTTTGGAATACTTTCCTCGACAGCAACGTGAAATCACTCGCCTACTTCCCCGTAAAGAATCAGAATGAAACCTCGGTCAATGAAGCGTTTCGGCGTCTGAACATCGGAGGCGTCACGCTCACCCAGGTCGAGTTGGTGCTCGGTAGAATTAAGACGCTCAATCCGGACTACGCCTACGAAGAGCATCTCTGGGACTTGTCGAAGCAGCTTCGTGATTGCAGCAGCGGGATCGAATTTTCTTCTGCAGAGATACTACAGTTCTTCCATTTGGTGAAACTCGGAACTAGTCGGATCGACGAATCCCGAGTCAATGGAGAGAACGCCAGCCGTCTTCTGAAGGCGGTCGAGCAGCACGGGAAACCTTTGATCGAACTGTTCGAGAATTATCTTTGGGGTCTGTTCAAGATCAATCATGCCTCGATCGTGCCGCGGTGGCTTGCGGTGCTGCCGCTCGCCGTCTATCTCGCGGAGCTGAAACGGGCAGGCTGGAAGTGGCGGATCAGAGAACTAACCGCTGATCAGGTTTCAGCCATGAACACCTACTTCCTGCTAGCGCAGTTTTGCGACTGGAACACGCAGACCATGGTCAGCGCCTTCGCTCGCTCGGCCGCCGAAGCTGGCAAGATGGGGGCAGTGATTCCTGTCAACGACATTCGCACAGTCGCCGTGCAAAAGAACCGAACAGGCGCTCTCTCCTATCAGCAGTTCCTCAGCCTGCCCTGGATTGCAACTAAGGTGCTCACACCTAGTCGGAGTTACGTTTTTCACGAGAACAAGCCGCAGGTCGATCACATTTTTCCGCTCGGCCTTGCCGATACGACTGCGGAGTACCGGGAAATGGTCAACGTACTGTGGAACCTCCAGCCTATTCCGGACGGGATTAACAACTTCAAGCGCGCGAAGCATCCAAAGGAGTTCTTCAACAGCCCCGACACAGCTATGTACTGGGGGGAATACGATTTTATCCCCGAGCCCCAGTCACCGATCTGGGATGATCCCGCCTGCTTCATCCAATACCGTGAGAAGCAGATGAGGAAAGCCTTGCTTGAAAAATATTCGTTGGAGTTACAATAAGAGATTAAATCCAAAGTAAATAATGCTTATTCCGGGTTTGGTAGGCGGCGCTCGTCGAGGAATCTGTGCGCAATCCGACGCTTCGGCTCTCTCGTCTAAAATACCACGACGTAGTGGCGCCCCTGTTTTTCCGGCTGCCAGAAGACGTAGGTGGCCGGCCTGCGTCGGGCATGACTGTGAGAAATCGCAACGCGCGACTGGAACGCTAACGAGATAATCGTGGCCGACCTCCCTCACCCCACCGCCGCGATCGCTTCCCCCACGATCTCCACGATCCGATCGATCGTCGCCTCCGGCGTCATCAGCGGCGGCGCCAGGCACAGCGAATCCCCGCTGGGCGGCCCGCCATTGTAGCCCGCCGTCCCGCCCCGCGCGCGCAGGATCAGCCCGCGCTTCATGCACTCGGCGACCACCTTGGCGCCGAGGCCGATCGCCGGTTTGCGGCTGGCCTTGTCCTCGACCAGCTCGATCCCGGCCAGCATGCCGAGGCCGCGCACGTCGCCCACCGGCGGCAGGCTGCGCAGCGTCTCCAGCCCGTCGCGCAGGCGCTTTCCCACGACCGCCGCGCGCTCCACCAGCCCATCGCGCTCGATGATTTCGATATTGGCGAGGCCCACCGCGCAGCAGGTCGCGTGGCCGGAATAGGTGGCGGCGTGCATGTACCGCTCCGCGGCCGGCGCCTCCTCCAGCGCGGCATGCACCTTGCGCGACAGGATGATGCCGCCGAGCGGCAGATAGCCGCTGGTCACGCCTTTTGCGAAGCTCACGATGTCGGGCTCGACGTTCCAGCGCCCGAGCGCGAACCACCGTCCCGTGCGGCCGAACCCGGTGATCACCTCGTCGGCGATCAGCAGCACCTCGTGGCGGTCGCAGATCTCGCGCAGGCGCGGGAAATACGTGTCCGGCGGGACGATCACGCCGCCCGCGCCCATCACCGGCTCGGCGATCACCGCCGCGATGGTGTCGGCCCCGTTCGCCAGGATCGCCTGCTCCAACGCCTCGGCGGCCCCGATGCCGGCATCGCCATTGCCCGGCCAGCGATAGGGATAGGGCGCCGCGACCTGAAGGAACTCGGGGACCAGCGGGCCGAACATCGTCTGGTAGCCCGGCAGGCTGGTGGCGCTCATCGTCGCCATCGTCACGCCGTGATAGCCGAACTGGCGGGAGATGATCTTCACCTTCGCCGGCTTGCCCATGCGCTTCCAATAATAGCGCGCGGTCTTGAAGGCGCTCTCGTTCGATTCCGCTCCGCCGGTGGTGAAATAGACCGCCGCCGAACTCGGATAGGCGAGGCTCACGAGCCGATCGGCCAGGCGGATCGCCGGCTCGTTGGAAAAGCCGGCATAGGCGGATGAATAGGCCAACTCCTCCATCTGCCGCGCGGCGGCCTGCGCGAGTTCCTTGCGGCCGTGGCCGATATTGACGTTCCACAGCATGGACAGCCCGTCGATGTACTCACGCCCGTCGGAGGTGCGCACCATCGCCCCACGCCCCTGAACAAACAGGCGCGTGTTGGCGTGCTCGCTCGCGTGGTGCAGCGGATGCACCAGACGACGCCGATCGAGATCGAGCAAGGCATCGGTTGCCGGAACGCTGTCGTCCATCATCGCACCTCTCGGTTCGCAAGCCGCGACCTTAGGAGCATGATGGCGGCCCCTCAAGACGCTCCCGGAGACGCGCATGGCCGCCCCGCTTCTCGTGATCAGCTTCCGCCTGGACCCGAGCCGGCGCGCCGTGGTCACCGAGGTGATCGGAGACGCCGGCGAAATCGCGTACATCGCCTACCTCGACCCGGCGGCGCGCGAACCGGCGCTGCGGGCCGCGACCGCGCTGCTTTCGCGCAACACGGCGAAAGACCTGCGCCCCGGCGAGGCCGCGCTGCTCGGCCGCGCGCGTCTCGTGCAGTTCATCTCGGCGGGAGTGGATTTCATTCCGCTTTCCGAGTTGCCGGATTCGGTGCCCGTAGCGACCAACGGCGGCGCCTATGCGGCCTCGATGGCCGAGCACGCGCTCGGTATGGCGCTCGCCGCGTCGAAGCGCCTGCTGGTCGAGCACGCCAACCTGAGGGGCGGCGCGTTCAACCAGTTCGCGCCGACCCGAATGCTGGCGGGCGGCGTGTGCGGCATTTTCGGGTTCGGCGGCATCGGCCGCGCGACCGCCCGGCTCGCGCGCGGGATCGGAATGCGGGTCCATGCGATCAACCGGCGTGGCCAGGCGGACGAGGCGGTGGACTGGATAGGTACGCCCGACCGACTGGGCGAATTGCTGGCGGACTCCGACGTGCTGGTTATCTGTGCGCCGCTCACGCGCGCCACCATGGGTTCAATCGGCGCCCTGCAACTCGCGCGCATGAAGCCGAATGCGATCCTGGTGAACCTCGCGCGCGGCGAGATCATCGAGGAACGCGCGCTCTACGACCATTTGCGCGCCCATCCGGGCTTCACCGCCTGCATCGACGCCTGGTGGGTCGAGCCGGTGCGGCATGGCCAGTTCCGCGTGGACCATCCGTTCCTGGAATTGCCGAACGTGATCGGCTCGCCCCACAACTCGGCGCAGAGCGGATCGCGCGACGCGGGGTTGCGCCATGCTCTCGTCAACTGCCGCCGAGCCATGCTCGGCGAAACGCCGCTGCGGCTGATCGGCGACGAGGAGCGGTTGCTTTGACCTCCGCGAGCATGGGCCGACGCACATCGCTTCAAGCAGACCCTGGCATTTTCGCCCGTCCCGCGCTGCCGTCTGGGATCGGTCCGGCAAGGAACAGCCGAAGGAGATCCCAAAGTGAAGTCGAGCACCACAACGGCCCTGTTCATCCTCGGCGCACTTGCCTCGCCCCTGGCACCCGCCGCATTCGCGCAGGCCCCGCGCGGCAATCCGGTGATTTCGGATCATGCCATGAGCACGAGCCGGATCATCGGCACGCCCGTGTACAACGACACCAACCAGCAGATCGGCGCTCTCGACGACGTTCTGGTACGGCCGTCGGGGGAGCCGATGGCGGTCCTGTCGGTCGGCAAGTTCGTCGGCCACGACAAGATGGTCGCCGTGCCGATGAGCCACATCAAGATGCAGTCAGGCAAGCTGACGATGGCCGGCGGAACGAAGGAGGCGCTGAACCGCATGGCAAGCTTCTCGTACAACGCGGGCGGCGGCGCCGGCTGAGAGAGCACTCCTGCGTCCCGCGTAACCATCCGTCATAGCATTTCCGGCGGAATGACGGCCGCGACCTGGTGGGAGCCGTCCCAGACCATGCGGAGCGCAACGACCAGCACCATCAGCAGGCCCGCCCAGGCGAGCCATCGGTGACGCTCCACCACGCGGGCGACCAGGTCGGCGGCGACCGCCATCAGCATCACCCCGAGCAACAGCCCGACGATGAGCGCCAATCGGCTGTCCCGCGCCGCGCCGGCCACGGCCAGCACGTTGTCGAGACTCATCGACACGTCGGCCAGCACGATCCGCAGCATCGCACGAGCAAGCGTCGGCGGCGCGCCGCGCCGTGCTCCTCCGGCGGCCGGCCCGGCGAGGTCGCGCACCATCTTCCAGGCCACCCACAGCAGCAGTAGCCCGCCGGCGAGCGTGAGGCCGAGCACCTGCAAGAGGTTGAGCGCGACCAGCCCGAAGCCGATGCGGATGATTGTCGCGGTGCCGATCCCGAGCGCGATGGCCTTGCGCCGCTGCCCCTCCGGCAACCCCGCGACCGCCAGGCCGACGACGACGGCGTTATCGCCCGCCAGGGCGACGTCGATCAGCACAACCTGAGCGATCGCCGCGAGTTCGTGGGTCCAGGCTTGCAGCATGGGCGATGGGGTTCCGTAGCAGGCTGCTGAAAACGCGCACCCTACCCGTCATGCCCGCGAATGCGGGCATCCATTTCTTTGGCGCGAACTCGTAAGCCGCTGGAAACAAAGACGTGGGTGGCCGACCTTCGCCGGCCATGACGGTGAAAAGGCAGGGCTATTATCACGAAGGCTGTTTTTCCGCAGCCTGCTAGATTTCCGGGGGGCAGGCTTGTCAAGCGAGGGCGAACGCGGTCTAGCTCCGCTCGACCCCAGCAGGAAGTGGGCCGGCGCACCATGGTTCCCCGCTACACCCGCCCCGAGATGGCCGCCATCTGGGCGCCCGAGAATCGCTATCGCATCTGGTTCGAGATCGAAGCGCTGGCCGCTGAGGGCATGGCGCGCGTTGGCGCGATCCCGGAGGCGGCGGCGCGGGTGATCCGCGACAAGGGCGCCGCGCGCTTGGCGCATATCGGGCCGGCCGACCTCGACCGCATCGACGAAATCGAGCGCGAGACCCGCCACGACGTGATCGCCTTCCTGACCTGGCTCGCCGATTGCATCGGGCCGGAGAGCCGGTTCGTCCATCAGGGGATGACGTCGTCGGACGTGCTGGACACCTGCCTCTCCGTCCAGCTCGTCCAGGCGACCGACCTGTTGCTGGCCGACCTCGACGCGGTGCTCGCCGCGCTGAAGGCCCGCGCCTTCGAGCATCGGACCACGCTCACCATCGGGCGCAGCCACGGCATCCACGCCGAGCCGACCACCTTCGGTTTGAAGCTCGCCGGCCACTACGCCGAGTTCGCGCGTGACCGCGCCCGGCTGGAGGCCGCACGGGCCGAGGTCGCGGTCTGCGCGATCAGCGGCGCTGTCGGCACCTTCGCCCATATCGACCCGCGCGTGGAGGCGCACGTCGCCGAGCGCCTGGGCCTCGCGGTCGAGCCAGTCTCGACCCAGATTATCCCCCGCGACCGCCACGCCGTCTATTTCTGCACCCTTGCCGTGATTGCGAGCGGCGTGGAGCGGCTGGCCCTCGAGGTTCGCCACCTCCAGCGCAGCGAGGTGCGCGAGGCCGAGGAGTTCTTCCACGCCAGCCAGAAGGGCAGCTCGGCGATGCCGCACAAGCGCAACCCGGTGCTGTCGGAGAACCTGACCGGCCTCGCCCGCGTGGTGCGCGCCGCCGTGGTCCCGGCCTTGGAAAACGTCGCCCTCTGGCACGAGCGCGACATCAGCCACTCTTCGGTGGAGCGGGTGATCGCGCCGGACGCCACAATCGCGCTCGACTTCGCCTTGGCGCGCACGGCGGCGATGATGGAGCGGCTGACGGTCTATCCCGAGCGGATGGCCGAGAACCTCGATGCGCTCGGCGGCGTGGTGCACAGCGGGGAGGTGCTGCTGGCGCTGACCCGCGCGGGCGTTTCTCGCGAGGACGCCTACCGGATCGTGCAGCGCAACGCGATGGCGACCTGGCAGGGCCTGGGCAAACCCGGCGCGTGGAGCTTCCGCGAGCACTTGGAGCGAGATCCCGAAGTGGCCGGCCGGGTTGCGCCCGAGGCGCTGGAGCGCGCGATGGACCCGGCGCTGCATCTGCGCGCCGTCGACGGCGTGTTCGCCCGCGTGTTCGGCCCCCGTGAAGTGAGGGGCGTGAACAAGGGGACCTGAGCGGCGTGTGCACCCTCGTCCTGCTGCTGCGCCCCGGCCATGCGATCCCGGTGCTGCTGGCCGCCAATCGCGATGAGCGATTGGACCGGGCGTGGGACCCGCCCGGCGCATGGTGGCCCGATCGTCCGGGAGTGGTCGCCGGACGCGATCGCACGGGCGGCGGCACCTGGATGGGGGTGAACCGGCACGGCGTCGCCGCCGCCGTGCTGAACCGGCCGGGCAGCCTCGGTCCGGCACCCGGCAAGCGGAGCCGGGGCGAACTGCCCCTGTTGGCGCTGGCCCATGCGACGGCCGACGCGGCGGCCGGCGCGGTGGCGGCGTTGGACGCCGCGTCATGGCGATCGTTCAACCTGGTGCTCGCCGATCGCGCCGGCGCGGTCTTCGTCCGCGGGCTGGGGCACGGACGGCCGGAGATGCAGCGGCTGCCCGCCGGCATCAGCATGGTGACGGCGCATGACCCGAACGACCTGGAGAGCCCGCGCACCGCGCGCCACCTGCCCCGGTTCCGGGGCGCCCCGGAACCGGATACCGACCAGTGGGCGGCGTGGCGGGCGATCCTGTCCGATCGCTCGGGCGGGCCGGGCGAGCAGATGAACGTCGATCATCGCGGCGGCTTCGGGACGGTGTGCAGTTTCCTGCTGGCCATCCCGCGCGACGGCACTCCGGTCTGGCGGTTCGCCCCCGGCCGGCCGGACCAGGCCGACTTCACGCCGGTCGCCCTCTGAACACCGGACCCGCGGCCCGGGGATTGGGGCATCCCCGATTGCCGCAGGTTTGAACAGGCGGGCTGCCGCCGGGGCGGGTAGCCCCGCTATGGTGCGGGATCGCGGCCTGCGATCACGATGGCCGCGAGCGGAGTGCCCGGAGGCGGCGTTGGAGCCTAGTCGCGAGACCCTCGACCGCTACGAACTGCGGACCGTTCTGGCGCGCAGCGCTACCGGAGTCGTCTATGAGGGCTGGGATTCCCGCATCGCGCGAAAGGTCGCGATCAAGGCGGTTAACCTGCCCGATGCCGACGACGCCGAGTTGCAGGACAAGCTCGGCCGGTTCAAACGCGAGGCCCAGGCGGCCGGTCGGCTGCAACACCCGAACATCGTCGGCATCTACGACTACGGCGAGACCGACGAGATTGCCTTCATCGTCATGGAGTTCGTGGACGGGGTCTCGCTGAAGGCCTTGTTCGACCGCCATGAGCGGTTCGAGATGCCGATGATGCTTCGCGTGATGGACGCGGTGCTGGCGGCCCTGCAATACAGCCACGACCGCGGCATCATCCATCGCGACGTTAAGCCATCGAACATCATGCTTACTGCCGACGGCCGCGCCAAGATCGCCGATTTCGGGATCGCGCGGATCGAGAGCAGCAGCATGACGCAGATCGGCACCGTCATGGGCACGCCGTCGTACATGTCGCCCGAGCAGTTCCTTGGCGAAACCGTCGATGCGCGAACGGACGTCTACTCCGCCGGCGTCGTGCTCTATCAGATGCTGACCGGCGAGCGCCCTTACGAGGGCGGCGTGGCGACGATCATGCACAAGGTGCTGCACACCGATGCGGTGAAGCCGTCGCGGATCTCCACGCAGTCCTCGGCCATGCTGGACGCCGTCGTGGCGCGGGCGATGGCCAAGCGGCGGGAGGACCGCTTCGCCACCGCGGCGGCGTTCGCCGACGCGCTGCACACGGCCATGGACATGACCATGCTCATCCGTGCGCCGATGGCGAGCGCGTCCGAGCGGCCGCCGGCCCAGACAGCCCCCGGCGCGCCACCGCGCCCGGCCTTACCGCGTCCGGCATCACCCCGTCCGGCCTCACCACGTCCGGCAGTGCCGTCCGTCGCCGCGCCGGCTCGCCGGCCCGCCGCAAGCACGTTGGCGACGGCGCTGATTGCGGGGCTGCTGGTGCTTGGCGGAGTGGGCGGGGGCGCGGCTTGGCTCACGCGCTCCGGCCCTCCCAAGCCGCCGCCGCCCCTCCCAATGCCTTCGCCCGCGCCGGTTCCCGCGGCTGTTTCTCCTGCCCCTGCCCCTGCCCCGGCCCCGGCACCTTCGTCTACGCCGCCCGCGCCGACGGTGCATGAGTTGCCGGCGCCGAGCCGCGAACCCTCCGCTCCAGCCCAATTGCCGCCTCCGGCGCTCGCAGCGCCGCTGGCACCTAAGCCGCCATTGGAATTGCTGGCTGCGCCCAGCCCGCTGGAAGGCGCCCGACCGGGAAATCCGCAAGCGCCGGCCAACCTGCCGTTTCCGCCGCCGGCGCCCCCGGATTTAGCCCTGGCCTTGTCTCCTCCGCCGCCCCTCGCCGCCCGCCCGCGTCGGTCATGCGAACATCCCCACTTCGCCCTGCGGACCGGCGGCAGCGTCGCGGTGCTGCGCGTCGTGAATGACGGCCAGGCCTGTGGGACGACGCTATGGGCGGACAGTCGCCGGCACATCCCCCTGGCAGCTCTGATCCTGGCTGCCCCACCCGCCCATGGGACCGTGCGCCTGAAGGGCAGCGAGTACGCCTACGTTCCGGCGCCGGGCTTCACCGGCCCGGACAGCTTCCGGGTCGAAGCGCCACCGTCACACTCGATCCGCTTCGACGTGACCGTCTTCCCGCCGCGGAACGATCAAGCGCGGAACAATTTCGTACCGACCGAGTTGGCCGGGCCGAACGCGCCCGCTCCGTCCCCCTCCGGATTGGCGCCCGCGAAGAAGCCGACCCCCTGGATCGGATTTCACGTCGCGCCGCTCAGCGGCGAGGTCGCCAGCGAACTCGGCCTGGGTGGCCCGGCCGGCGTGCTGGTGACGAGCGTGGACGGCGGCGGGCCGGCGGAGAAGGCACGGCTTCGGCCGCGTGACGTGGTGCTTGCCTTCAACGGCACCGTGCTCTCCGGTCCCGAATCGCTCACCCGCGCCGTCCAGGCGGCCTCGATCGGGGACGCCGCCACGGTCGAGATCTGGCGCGACCGTCGGTTGATGACGCTGCAGATCGAAACCGGGCAGGCGCCGACGCCCGCCGGGCGCGCCGGGCCGGCGGACTGACACCGCTTTCGCGGCGTCGGTCGTCGGCGCGACCGCCGCGCCGTGGTCTGCTATGGACCTCCGCGAATGCGAGCAGGCCCCGTCACCACCGACATCGTCCTCCTCGGCGCCGGGCACGCGCATGTTGAGGTGCTGCGCCGCTTCGCTCGGCACCCCGAGCGCGGCGTGCGCCTGACCCTGATCGGGCGCGAGCCGCACACGCCGTATTCCGGGATGCTGCCGGGACTGGTGCGCGGCGACTATGGCTTCGACGAGGCGCATATCGACCTCGCGCCGCTGGCCGCTGCTTCGGGCGCGCGCCTGATCCTCGCCGAGGCCGACGGCATCGATCTCACCGCCCGCGCGGTCCGGCTGGCCGGACGCCCGGCCGTCCCGTTCGACACGCTTTCGCTAGACGTGGGCGGGATTCCGGCCATGCCGGAGGACGGCGGGATTCCCGTCAAGCCGATCGGGCAGTTCCTCGACCGGCTTGCCGCGTTGCAGGCGCATCTCGCACCCGACGCGCGCATCGCCGTCGTGGGCGCCGGCGCCGCCGGGACCGAGCTGGCGCTGGCGCTGGTCCGGCACTTCGCCCGCCGCGTGCAGATCACCCTGATCGCAAGCGAGGCCGAGCCGCTCGCCGAGGCCCCGACGCGCGTGCGAGAAGTCGCCCGAGGCGCGCTCGCCGATGCGGGCGTGGGATTGGTGTGCGGCGTGCGCGCCGGTGCTCTGACGCACGGGCGGCTCGCGCTCTCGGACGGCACCTCCCTCCGCGCCGACGCGGCGCTGTGGACGACGGGCGTGGTCGGACCGGGGTTCCTGGCTGCCTCGGGCCTCGCGTGCGACGAATCCGGCTGCGTGCGCGTCGATCGCGGGCTGCGGAGCATCACTCATCCGTTCGTCTTTGCCGCCGGCGACTGCGCCGCCATGGCCGGCGCGGCGCGGCCAAAGGCGGGCGTCTGGGCGGTGCGCGCCGGCGCACCGCTGGCCGCGAACCTGCGTCGCGCCGCACGGGGCCGGGCGCCGCGACCGTGGCGCCCGCAGTCCCACGCGCTGGTGATCCTGGGCCTGGGCGATGGGCGGGCGCTCGCGTGGCGGAATGGGCTGGCCGTGTCGGGACGCCTCGTGTGGCGCTGGAAGGACTGGATCGACCGGCGCTGGATGCGGATGTATGCCATGCGTATGGCCCCGCCCACGGGCGAGCAGGCGGCGTCGATGCGCTGCGGCGGGTGCGGCGCCAAGGTCGGCGCCGAGGCGCTGGCCGGCGTTCTGGCCGGCCTCGCGCCGGCGGAGCGGCCCGACATCCTGCTGGGTCTGTCCGGCGCCGACGACGCGGCGATCGTGCAGCCGCCGCCCGGCAAGGCGGTGGTGCAGAGCGTGGATCATTTCCGCGCCTTCCTGGATGACCCGTTCGTCTTCGGCCAGGTCGCCGCCGCGCATGCGCTATCGGACATTCATGCGATGGGCGCGCACCCCTGGACGGCGCTCGCCGTCGCCGCCGTGCCGTATGCACCGGGCGGACGCATGGCCGCCGATCTCGCCGCGATGATGCGCGGCGCGGCCGACGTGCTGACAGCCGATGGGTGCGCACTGGTCGGCGGACACTCGGGCGAGGCGGCCGAGGCAAGCCTCGGGTTCGCCGTCACTGGCCTCGTGGAGCCGCGACGCGCCTGGCGCAAGGCGGGGCTGCGGCCGGGTGACGCGCTGATCCTCACCAAGCCGCTTGGCACCGGAATCGTGCTGGCCGGGCAAATGCGTGGATTGACTAAGGCGCGCTGGCTTGTCGCCGCGATCGGTTCCATGCGCCGCAGCAACGCCGAGGCCGCCCGCATACTGCGCGCGCACGGTGTGCTCGCCTGCACCGACGTCACCGGCTTCGGGCTGGTCGGGCATCTGACGGAGATGCTGCGCGCATCAGGCGTCGCGGCGACGCTCCTCCCCGACGACGTGCCGCTCCTGCCGGGCGCGCTGGAGCTGGCCCGCGTTGGGATCGAGAGCACGCTGGCCCCGGAAAACCGCCGCCTGCTGCCGTTCGCCGAGCGCGGCCCGCTCATCGATCTGCTGATCGACCCACAGACCTCCGGCGGCCTGCTCGCCGGCGTCGCCGCCGGGCGGGCACCGACCTGCGTGGCGGCGCTGCTTGCGGCGGGTCTGGAGGGAGCGATCGTGGGGAAAGTCGAACCACACGCCGGCGGTCCGGTGCTGCGGCTCCGTCCGGCATAGGCCAGGACGCCCTCAAAACCCGCCGCTCGCGCAAAACCGGGGACACAGGGGACCGTTTTGCGCACTCAGCACGGACTGAGCCCAACGTGCCCCGCCTCGGCGTAGGCCCGGTTTTGACATCACGGGTGACGACGGGCATCCCGCCTCACTTGCGGCGCACCGACCCGTCTCATACGTCGAGAGGCCGACGCCGGCTTTCATCAACGTGTCCTAGAACCGGAGCGCCCATGCGCACCCATCGCATCGCCGCCATTCCCGCCGACGGCATCGGCCCCGAGGTCATCGGCGCCGGGCTGGAGGTGCTCGACGCGGTCGCCGCGCGTGACGGCGGGTTCCGCCTCGCGGTCGATCACTATGCCTGGGGTTCGGACTGGTACCGCAAGCACGGCGTGCTGATGCCGCCCGACGGGCTCGCCTGGCTGCGGACGGCGGACGCCATCTACTTCGGCGCCGTGGGCGATCCCGACATCCCCGACCATGTGACGTTGTGGGGCCTGCGCCTGCAGATCTGCCAGGACCTCGAGCAATACGCGAACGTACGCCCGACGCGCATCCTGCCCGGCATCACCTCTCCGCTGCGCGATGTCGGGCCGGGCGACCTCGACTGGGTCATCGTGCGCGAGAACAGCGAGGGCGAGTACGCCGGCCAGGGCGGGCGCACCCATCGCGGGCTGCCCGAGGAGGTCGCGACCGAGACCGCCATCTTCACCCGGCGCGGCGTGGAGCGGATCATGCGCTTCGCCTTCGAGATCGCGCGCGCGCGCCCACGCCGGCACCTGACCGTGGTGACGAAGTCCAACGCGCAACGGCACGGCATGGTGTTCTGGGACGAGATCGCCGCGCTGGTCTCGCACGGATACCCGGACGTGACATGGGACAAGGAACTGGTGGACGCGATGACCCTGCGCATGGTCCGCCGCCCGCGCTCGATCGACACCGTCGTCGCGACCAACCTGCACGCCGACATCCTCTCCGACCTTGCAGCCGCCTTGGCCGGCTCGCTCGGCATCGCGCCCACCGCGAACATCGACCCCGAGCGACGCGGCCCGTCGATGTTCGAGCCGATCCACGGCTCGGCGTTCGACATCGTGGGCAAGGGCATCGCCAACCCGGTGGCGAGCTTCTGGACGGCGGCGATGATGCTGGAGCATCTGGGCGAGAAGCCGGCGGCCGATCTGCTCATGCGCGCGGTCGAGCAGGTGTGCGCGGCGGGGATCACGACCCCGGACCTGGGCGGCAAGGCAACCACGCAGGAGGTGACGCGCGCGGTGTGCGAGGCGGTGCGTGGTACTAATCAATGATACCAGCAGCCTTGACCTGACCTGTGCCGTCATGCCCGCATCCCTGCCGTCATCCCGGCGAAGGCGGGAATGACGGAAAACAGGTCAGGATCAGGGCGGCTCGTATAAGGCGCGGCGCCCCGCTCAGCATTCGACGAAATTGACCGCCAGGCCGCCGAGGCTGGTTTCCTTGTATTTGGATCGCATGTCGTTGCCGGTCTGGCGCATCGTCTCGATGACCGCGTCGAGCGAGACGATATGCGTGCCGTCGCCGCGCAGCGCCAGATAGGCGGCATTGATCGCCTTCACCGCGCCCATCGTGTTGCGCTCGATGCAGGGAATCTGCACCAGGCCCTTGATCGGATCGCAGGTCAGGCCGAGGTTGTGCTCCATCCCGATCTCGGCGGCGTTCTCTATCTGCGCGTTGTTGCCGCCCAACGCCGCGACCAGCGCCCCGGCCGCCATCGAGCAGGCGACCCCTACCTCGCCCTGACATCCCATCTCCGCGGCGGAAATCGACGCCCGCTTCTTATACAGCGCGCCGATCGCCGCCGCGGCGAGCAGGAAGTTCCGCGACCCCTCGAGCGACGCCGGGACAATGAAGGTCTCATAGTATTTCAGCACCGCCGGGATGACGCCCGCCGCCCCGTTCGTCGGGGCGGTCACGACCCGGCCGCCGGCGGCATTCTCCTCGTTCACCGCGAGCGCGTAGAGGCTGACCCACTCGAAGATGTGGGAGGGATTGTGGGCCGGACCGGCGGCGACGAGGTCGTCGTGCAGCGCCTTCGCCCGCCGGCGGACCTTCAGGCCGCCGGGCAGCGTTCCGCTCTGGCGGCATCCGCGATCGATGCAGGCGAGCATCGCCACGCGCACGCGGTCGAGGAACGCGATCGTTTCCGCCTCTTCCCGCCACGCCTGCTCGTTAGCAAGCACGATCTCCGCGATGGAGAGCTTGGCGCGCCGCCCGATCGCGAGCAGGTCGGCGGCCGAGGAGAACGGATAGGGCTGCGCGACGTTGCTGCCAGGGCGAATGTCCGGCCTATCTTCGCCGTCGAGCAGGATCGAGCCGCCCCCGATCGAGTAGTATTGCCGCACGAACGCCGGCGCGGCGTCGAGGAACGCCGAGAAGCGCAGCGCGTTCGGATGCCCGGGTAGAAACTTACCCTTGCGGAACAGCAGGCTTTCGCTCTCCGTAAAGGGAACGGGGTGTCGCCCCGCCAGCATGAGCGTGCGCGATCGCCGCACCTCCTCGAGCAGCGCAGGGACCTGCTCCGGGTCCACCGTCTCGGGCTGCCATCCCGACAAGCCAAGGAGTACGGCGACGTCGGTGGCGTGACCCTTGCCCGTCAGGGCGAGAGAGCCGAACAGTTCGACGACGAGGCGCGTGACCCGAGGCTGGCGCTCGGGACCGAGCGCCTCGGCGAAGCGATACGCCGCCCGCATCGGTCCGACGGTGTGGGAACTCGACGGCCCGATCCCGATCGTGAACAGCTCCACGACACTGATCGGCGCCTCGGTCTTTCGTCGCGCTGCTCCAGCCAGCGACGTGCCCCGTTCGATGCCCATTGGCTGCGTCTTTCTGAATAGGTCGGATATTGGCTTGATGTAGGCGCGGATGATGGCGCGCGGTAGGGCGCGGGCAGTCGGATGCTCACGCCCTGGTGACTCTGGCGGGCTCTCTGCCCCGAAAACGCCATCGGTCGATCCAATTGACGCCCCGGTAACGATCCATCTCCATCTCACCGAGAGGTCAGCCGGATCGAAGGAGCTGAGAATGGCCGACGCCGCGCAGGTTGCAGACGACATTGCCCGCCGCCAGTTCCGCGTGTTCGACGGGATCGGCGACCGCATCGCGATGAGTGCGGAGGACCGGCGCCGCATCCTGCTTCTCTCTCCCGAGGAGTGGTCGGCCTGGTCGCGCGTGCCGAATGGCGGCCCGCTTCCGGCGCGCCCCGGCCTGCCGCTGATGTTGCAACGCCTGGGCGCGGCGACCCATCGCCTTGCGGTGGTCGCTGAGCGGCGCGGCGCGGCGGCTTGAGGCCCTGCGGTACGCCGTGAAAGCGTCGCCAAACCGGCGGCGCGGGGCGGGGCGTGCCTACCGGGCGCCCTCGCGGAACAGGATCACGCGGACGGTGGCCATCAGCACCAGGAAATCGAGAAAAAGCCCGCGGTTCTTTAAGTAGTAAAGATCATAGGCCAGCTTTTCGCGCGCGTCCTCGACCGAGGCACCGTAGGGGTAGTTCACCTGGGCCCAGCCGGTGATGCCGGGCTTGACGTAAGCGCGTTCGTTGTAGAACGGGATCAACGCGGCGAGCTGCTCGACGAAATGCGGGCGCTCCGGCCGCGGCCCGACCAGGCTCATGTCGCCGCGCAGCACGTTCAGCAGTTGCGGCAACTCGTCGATCCGGGTGGATCGGATGAAGGCGCCAACCCGGGTCACGCGCGAATCGCGCTTCGCCGCCCAGCGCGGCTTGCCGCCGGCCTCGGCGTCCACGCGCATGCTGCGGAACTTCAGCAGCGTGAAGCCGCGCCCGCACAGGCCGACACGGTCCTGCCGGTAAAGGATCGGCCCGGGGGTGTCCATCCGCACCGCCAGGGCGGTGAGGGCGACGACCGGCAGGGTCAGGGCGAGCAGCAGGAGACTGATCACGACGTCCACCAGGCGCTTCAGCGCCTCCCTCATGCGACCGGCGGCAAAGCCGTCGGTTCCGAGCAGCCAACCGATGGTGAGGTCATCGGGGCTGATGCGGCCCAGGTGCTGCTCGGAGAAGCCGATATCGTCGTACATCCTCACGCCGCGCAGCTTGTAGTCGAGCAGCCACGCCGCGGAACCGGCGTCGGACGCATCGGCGGCGAGCACCGCCCAGATGCGGCCGGCGCGAAGCTTCGCCAAGCTCGGCGGGGCGCCGAGGGGGTCCACGACGCCGGCCAGCTCGAACCGCTCGCCGCGGCGGCTACGGAGTGCCGCGATCAGACGAAACGCCGGCTCGCCCGCGCCCACCAGCAGCACCCGCCGGACGAGCAGCGGTTGGGCCAGAGCCAGCCGCAGCCCCCAGCGCGTCAGCAGCAGGCAGGCGATCCACAACCCCAGCACCTTGAGCAACCAAACGGCATAGGTGCCGGACAGCCCGGCGCTGAACGCGCCCCCGACGGCGAGCGCGACGGGAAAGGCCAGCACCGCCACCAGCGCGGCGTTCAGCGCGACGCGGCGCGGGTGGAGGCAGATGTCGGGGCGGTACAGTCCGAGCGCGATCGCCGTGCCCCCCAGCATGGCGGCGAGCAGGGCCGCGTGGTTGGCAATCCGGACGTCAAGACCAAGCGCCCTCCAGGAAACGCCGAGCACCTCGATCGTGCCGGGGGCAAGCATCATCGCGTATCCCACCGCGAAGGCCAGGAGCAGGTCCACCGCCCAGAGCGCCGCCATTTCGGGCGCGACATAACGGCCGACCATCCGTGCCATCCAGAACTCCCTCCCCCTGCAACCGGACGAGCACAGGCAATCGGCGACACGAGACCGCAACAACCCGGTCCCACGCAAAGGCCGACGTCACGAAGCGCCTTGATACATGGGCAGAATGAGACTGTCTCGTAAAATTCCGGATATCGATCCGACTTCGAGCATTTCTTTAGGCTTGATTTACCCGGCACGATCAATCATTGGTCGCGTCCGCGTGATCACCAGTCCTACCCACGGTTCCCGATTGATCGGGCAATAACGATGGTGCGGGCTGATCGCCGCGCTGGCGTTCGTTGGTTTCCCGAAGGCTCCAGCCCCAACATCGTTCGAGGTCGCACGTGCCCTGGTCCTTCTCGTCGCTTCCGACCGTGGCCCTCGCATGCGGGATCGCTGCCGGGCTCGCGGGCGGCTGCACCACGCCGGGCACCGACGCGGGCTCGGCGACGGCCGTCGCCGGCGCCTCGGCACCGGCCGGCGCGGGGCAGGAATACGTGATCGGCTCGGGCGACGTGCTCAGCGTGTTCGTCTATCACGCTCCCGAGTTGAGCGAGCCCGACGTGCCCGTGCGACCCGACGGCCGGATCTCCGTGCCGCTGATCCAGGACATCCAGGCCTCCGGCAAGACGGCGGACCAGCTCTCGCGCGAGGTGGAGCAGCGCCTGAAAAAATATGTCCGCGACCCGAACGTGACCGTCATCGTGCGCAGTTTCGTCGGCCCGCTGGAGCGCCAGATCAAGGTGATCGGCGAGGCGACCGAGCCCGAGGCGATCCCGTACCGCGACCGCATAACCCTGCTCGACGTCATGATCGCCACCAAGGGACTGACCAAATACGCCGCCGGCAACCGCGCCATCGTGGTGCGCCGCGCTGCCTCCGGGACCGAAAAGGTCATCCACGTGCGCCTGGGCGACCTCATCAAGGACGGCGACATCAGCCAGAACATCGCGATGCAGCCGGGCGACACCCTCATCATCCCGCAGACCTGGTTCTGACGGCGGCGGCCCGGCATGACCCAGTCGCTCGATCTGCTCCTGCGCTATCTCCGGGCCGCCTGGCGGCGTCGCTGGGTAGGCCTCGCGGTGGCGTGGCTCGTCTGCATGGCGGGGTGGGGCGGGCTGCACTTCTATAAGGACAAGTACCAGGTCCGCGCGCGTCTTTATGTCGACGCCGACGCGGTCCTGACGCCGCTGCTGCGTGGGATCGCGGTCGATACCCACTCCGACGATCAGCTCGCCATGTTCCAGCGCACGCTGCTGAGCCGCCCCAACCTGCAGATGCTGATCTCGAAGACCGATCTCGGCCTGCTCGCGACGACGCCGGATGCACGCGAGCGCCTGATGCGCAAGCTCGTCGCGACGATCACGCTCGGATCGCAGGACAAGAACCTGTTCTCGATCGAGTACTCGAACGCCGATCCGCGCCTCGCGCGCGACGTGGTGCAGGCACTGCTCTCGATTTTTACCGAGAGCGCCACTGGCAGCAATCGCAGCGAGATGGAGAATGCCCAGCGGTTCCTCCGACTCCAGATCGCCTCCTATGAAATGCAGCTTCACGCCATGGAGGAGCGGCGCGCCACCTTCCGGGCCAAATACGCCGGCGTCCTGCCGATCGACGGGGCGGGAGGGGGCACCGTCGAGACCGCGCGCGACGCGCTCTCGCGGCTTGGCGTCCAGTTGCAGGATTCCCAGGCGCGCGAGGCCCAGCTCAAGGCACGTCTCAACGGGATGCAGCCTGTGCTCGCGGGCACCTATCCGGGCGGCTTCGGCGGTATCGGCGGCCCGGCCCCCGGCCTCGTCTCGCTGGCGCAGGCCGAGGCTCGGTTGAGCGAGCTGCGGACGCTCTACACCGACGATTATCCGGGGGTGATCGAGCAGCGGAAGCTTGTCGAGCAGCTTCGCCACTCCGCCGACACCGCGTCCCGCCGAGAAGGCTCCGGCATGCGCGCTGGCGGAATGCCCAATCCGCTCTACGAGCAGCTCATGGTCAAGCTGGTTGACGAGCAGTCCAACAAGGCCTCGTTGACGCGCCAGATGCAGGTCGCCCGCGACACCCTCGGGCGGATCGAGCAGATCCGGCGCGACCAGCCCGCGCTTTTGGCGGAATACGAGAACCTGAACCGCGACTACGGCGTGCTCCGCAAGAACTACGACGAGCTGCTCACGCGCCTGCAGGCGGCGACCATCGCCCAGGCCGCCGACACGCAGGCCGACAAGATCCATCTGCGCGTGGTCGATCCGCCTGAGATCCCCCTATTGCCGATCGCGCCCAACCGGCCGCTCCTGCTGACGGCGATCCTGGCCGCCGGGATCGGCGCGGGTCTGGGCGCGGCGGTGCTGCTGTCCCAGTTCGATCGCTCGTTCGCCACGCTCGACGAGCTGCGCGACCTCGGGTTGCCGGTGCTGGGCGGCCTGTCCGCGATCGCCGGCCCGTCGGGACCCCGCCGGGTGCTCGCCGCCGCCCGGTTCGCCACCGCGATCGTGCTGCTGATCGGGGTCTGGGGCGGCCTGCTCGTTCATGTCCTGCGCGCCTCGGGCACGATCTGACCCGATGGCAAACTCTCCCCACCTGATCGAGCGTGCCGCCGCCAGGCTTGCCGCGGCGGGCGCCGGGCCGGGCCGGCTCTTCCAGGTGCCGGCCGCGGCCGATCCGGCGGTCGGCGCACGCGCGAACGCCCAGGCGTTTCCGCCAGTCGCCGCGCTGCCGGGGCGCGGTGCGATCACGCTCTCGCTGCTCGAGAAGGCGGGGCTGATGGCCGATCAGGCCGGGCGGAGCCGCCTCTCCGAGGAGCTGTGGCTGGTGCAGCGTCAGCTTCTCCGCATCGCCTTCCCTCCGGTCGGGGTTGCCGCCCGCGCCTCGACCGACGCCGACGCCGCAGGGGCGCCGGCGAACCTGGTCATGGTCACCAGCGCCCGGCCGCGCGAGGGCAAGAGCTTCACCGCCCTCAATCTCGCGGCCGGCATCGTGCGTCAGGGCGACCACCCCGTCCTGCTGATCGACGCCGACTCGAAGGCGCAGTCGCTGACCGGATGTCTCGGCCTGCACGATGCGCCGGGGCTGCTCGATCTCGCCGCGGACGGCGGCCTCGACTCCGCGCGCCTGGACCATCCGACCGAGCTCGCGCGGCTCTCGGTCCTGCCGATCGGACGGGCCGATGCAGGCGGCTCCGATCTGCTGGCCGCCCGCCAGGTGGGGCGGCTGCTGCGCGGGATCGCGCTGCGCCAGCCCGAGCGGCTGGTGATCCTCGACGGCGCGCCCTGTCTGGCGACCAGCGATCCCGCCGCGCTCGCCCCGCTCATGGGCCAGATCCTCTTCGTCGTCGAGGCGGAGCGCACGCAGCGCGCGCACGTCGAATCCGCGCTGGATCTGATCCAGGATTGTCCCGCCATCACCCTGGTGCTGAACAAGATGCAGCAGGGCGCCGGGCATGCCTTCGGCGCCTACGCCCCGTACTACACGTCCTGAGCGAACGGCGCGGAAAGAAGCCGTATGTCCGCCGCGCCCGCAACGAACCGTCGCGCCGCGCGCCTGGTCGGCGCCGCCGTGCTCGTGCTTGGGCCGGCCGTGGCGCCCCCCTTGGCGCGCGCGCAGGACGCGACCGGCGCGGCACTGCCGCCGGGCCTGCCGCCGAGCGCGGAGATCCTGAACGGCCCGACCGCCGGCATGCCGCCCCTCTTGCTGGGCACGCCCGGCGATGCGCGCTATCTGCCCGGACTGCCCAACGAGATCGGACCGCGGACGCCGATCTGGTCGTTCACGCCCTCGATCGGGGCGGCGGAGATGTTCAACGACAACATCTTCCAGACCAACGCCGATCGTCGCGCCGATCTCATCACGGCGGTCACGCCGGGACTGGAGGTGCATGGCGACACGCCACGAGTGAAGCTCGACCTCCGCTACGCACCGACATTGGAACTCTACGCCCGGACCGGCTCGGCGGACGCCGTCGCGCAGCAGCTTCTGGGGACGGGGATCGTCACGCTGATTCCCGACACGCTGTTCGTGGACGCGCGCGCGCTGGCCGCGGTGCAGCCCTCCGGCGGCGGCCTTGGCGGCTTGGGCGAGTCGTCCCTGGATTCCCCGATCGCGGCCGGCGGCGCCGACGCCACCGCGCCTGGGGCGCTCGTGCTCGGCAAGGACAACCGCGCGCAGACCACCAGCTTCTCGATCACGCCCTATGTCGTACATCGCTTCTCCACCTTCGGCACGGCCAAGTTCGGCGTGACGCTCACGCACAGCACCATCAGTGGCGAGTCCGGCGGCGTGCCCATTCCCGGGACCGTCCCGCTCGGCACGCAGACCCAGCAGACCGCCGAGGCCACGGCCCAGTTCCAGACTGGAGAGGCGTTCGGGCGCGTGCGCGACTTCGTGCTGCTGGATGCGAGCCGGAGCACGGGCAGCGGGGTGCTGAGCGGGGCACGCAACGACATCGCCACGAACTGGCTGGGCTATCAGGTCAATCGTTTCGTCACGCCGTTCGCCGAACTCGGTGCGGAGAGTATCTCCTACAACACCGCGCCGCCGTTCAAGCTCAACGACGCGGTCTGGGAGTTGGGCGTCCTGCTGACGCCCAACCCGGACAGCCGGCTCTCGATCGGCTACGGACATCACCAGGGCATCGATTCGCTTGCCGTCCAGGGCTTCTATGCGCTGAGCGCGCGCACGCGGCTGACCGCGAGCTACACCACGGCGCTCGCCACCGACGTCCAGCAGATCCAGGCGCAGCTCGGCATGGCCGAGTTCGACCCGCTCGGCAATGCCGTGGATGTGCAGACGGGCGCGCCGCTGTTCCTCGGCACCGGGCTGCTCGGGACGCAGAACGGGCTTTTCCGCAACCGCACGCTCGCCCTCACCGCGACCACGCGGCTCGACCGCGACACCATCTCGCTCACGGTGCAGCGCCAGCAACAGACGCCCATTGGCAACGCGGCTGCCGCGGCCGGCGGCGGCATAGGCCAGAACGCGACCACGTTCATGGGGAGTTGGCGGCACCAGGTCTCCGAGCGCACCACTCTCGGAGCCAGCGCGAGCTACACGCTGACGACGTTCCAGACCACCCTGCCCGGCAACGAACGCTTCGTCGCGGCGACCGCCGGCGTCAGCTACCGGCTGTCCGAAACACTCTCGACCGTCGCCCGCTATTCGTTCTTTAATCGCAATTCTGACTTCGCCGGCCGCAGCTTCGTCGAGAACGTCATCCTCATTGGCGTGACCAAGAAATTCTGATCGGGGTGCCCATGTACGACACATTTTACCACCTCGCCGGCGCCCCCTTCCAGCTCACGCCGGACAGCCGTTTCTTTTTCGACTCGACCGGGCATAGGCGGGCCATTTCCCACCTCGTGTACGGCTTGTCGCAGGAGGAAGGCTTCATCATCGTAACGGGCGAGGTGGGCGCCGGAAAAACCACGCTCGTCGAACAGCTCTGGGCGCAACTCGACCGCGCCACCTACGCCATGGGACGGATCGTGACGACGTTGGTCTCCGGCGACGACCTGCTGCGGCTCGCGGTCGGCAGCCTCGGGGTGGCGGAGGTGGGCGGCGACAAGGCCGCGCTGCTGCGCCGGTTCGAGGCGGCGGTGCGCGCACACCGTGCCGCCGGCCGGCGCTGCCTGCTGGTGGTGGACGAGGTGCAGAACTTGCCGCTCGACGCGCTAGAGGAGCTGCGGATGCTCTCCAACGTCACACTCGACGGGCGGGCGAGCTTGCAGACGATCCTGCTCGGCCAGCCGCAGTTCCGCGCCATGCTCGCCAGTCCCGATCTCGAACAGCTCCGCCAGCGCGTGCTTGCCTCGTACCATCTCGGTCCGCTCTCCGAGGCCGAGACGCGCGCCTACGTCGAGCACCGATTGCGCACCGTCGGGTGGATGAACGACCCGCGCTGGGCCGAGGACGCCTTCCCGGCGCTGTTCCGCCAGACAGGGGGTCTGCCGCGGCGGATCAACACGCTCTGCGGGCGCGTGCTGCTCTACGGAGCCTTGGAAGAGACGCACGCCATCACCGCCGAGATGGTGGATGCGACGGCCGCCGAACTGGCCCGCGATCTGGGCGCCGGCCTGCCCGCATCGATGGTTGCGCCCATCGGGCCGGCGACCGGGCATGATGCGGCGGATTTTCGTGTCGCCGAGCTGGAGCAGGGCCTCGCGCGCCAGGGCCGGACATTGCGCCGGCTCGTGGACCTGATCGGCGCCTATGCCGAGCCGTTGTCATGACCCCGCACCCGGGAGCGCGCGAAATGGCCGGTCCGCACGTGCCTGACGCCCCGATGCGGAATGCGATGACGGTTGATGTCGAGGACTATTTCCAGGTCCAGGCGCTCGCCCGCTGCATCCCGCGTGCGAGCTGGGACGGCATCCCGCGACGGATCGAGGCCAACATGGACGCGATCCTGGAGTTGTTCGCCACTGCGGGCGTTCGGGCGACGTTCTTCACCCTGGGCTGGATCGCGCAACGCCATCCGGGTGTCGTGCGGCGCATCGTCGCCGGCGGGCACGAGCTGGCCAGCCACGGCTGGGACCATACCCGCGCGGACGCGCAGAGCCCGACGGAGTTCCGCGCCGACGTCGGCCGCGCCCGGCGCATGCTGGAGGATGTGGGCGGCGCACCGGTCGCCGGCTATCGCGCCGCCACATTCTCGATCGGCGCGCGCAACCTTTGGGCCTTTCCGATCCTGGAGAGCGAGGGCTATCGCTACAGCTCCAGCGTCAACCCGATCCGCCATGATCTGTACGGGATGCCCGACGCGCCGCGCACGCCGTTCCGGCCGGACGGCGCATTGTGGGAGCTCCCGATGACCACGGTTCGCGCGCTGGGCCGAAATCTCCCATGCGCCGGCGGCGGCTACTTCCGCCTGCTGCCGTACGGTCTGTATCGGTTCGGGCTCAACCGTGTGAACCGCGTCGATGGCCGGCCCGGAATTTTCTACTTCCATCCCTGGGAGGTCGATCCCGACCAGCCGCGCGTCCCCGGGTGCGGTCCGCGCTCGCGCGTCCGCCACTACACCAACCTGCACCGGATGGGCCCGCGCCTGCGCCGTCTCCTGCGCGACTTCGCCTGGGATCGCATGGACCGCGTCTATGCGGACCTGCTGGGGTCGGAGGCAACGCCGGCGGCCCCCGCCCGAAACACCGCCGCGGCCTGAAACGCCTCGACAAGGGAGAGCGGCCCGCCATGAACACCCAGACCCTCGCACCGCCCCGCGCCCGGCTCGCCGCGCCGCCCTTGTTCGCCGCCCTGCCCGCGCTGGCCTGCGGGCTCGCCGCGCTCGGCCTGGTGTTCCACGAGGAGGTGGGCGAGGCGGTCCGCGTGTGGATCGCCTCCACCGCCTACAACCACTGCTTCCTGGTCATCCCGATCGCTGCCTACCTGGTTTGGGACCGGCGTTCGGCCCTGGTCGGGGTCGCACCGCGGCCCACGCCCCGGCTGGCGCTGGGCGCACTGCCGCTCGGCCTCGCATGGTTTGCCGCCGAGCGGATCGGACTCATGGAAGGTCGGCAGCTTGTGGCCCTGACCTGCGTGGAGCTGCTGTTCCTGGCGGTGCTGGGCTGGCGTGTTTTCGGCCTGCTGTGCGGCCCGCTGCTCTATCTCTATTTCCTGGTTCCGGTCGGCACGTTCCTGACGCCCGCGTTGCAGGATTTCACGGCATCCTTCGTCATGCACGGGCTCGACCTGCTGGGCGTGGCGAACTACACCGACGGCTACACGATCCAGATCCCCGAAGGCACGTTCTTCATCGCCGAGGCCTGCGCGGGACTGCGCTTCCTGATCGCCTCGATTGCGTTCGGGTGTCTCTACGCGCTGCTGATCTATCGCACGCCGCTGCGCCGCGGCTGCTTCATCGCCGCCGCGCTGGTCGTGCCGGTGATCGCCAACGGATTTCGCGCGCTCGGCATCGTCACGCTTGGCCATCTCCTGGGCAGCGCCCAGGCGGCCGAGACCGACCATGTGCTCTACGGGTGGATGTTCTTCTCCATCGTCATCTTGATCCTGGTCGCGCTCGGCCTGCCGTTCCGGCAGGACACCGCCGCTCCCGCTCGCGCCCCGCGACCGTTTCGCCCGCCTGCACCGACCCCTGCCGTGCGCGGGATCGTCGCGGCAGCGGCCTCGGTCCTGGCGCTGACGGCGCTTGGCCCGGCGGCGGCGCTGGCGCTGACCCTCGCCGCCGGCCCGTCCGGCACGGCGCTGGACCCAGGTGAAGCCGGGCGGTGCCTGCCGATCCCGGCGCCGGCCGAACCCGCCGACACCGCGGCGCCCGGTCGGCTCGTGGTGCGCCGGTATGCCTGCGGCGCCACGGACGTCACCCTACGGGCCGAGACGTTCTCGCCGCGCACCGGCGCGAAAACGATGCTGAATGAAGAGGCAAGACTGATCCGCACACCGGGCGCGGAGGACGTGACCACCCGGCGGCAGATGCTCGACGGGCTGCCCTGGAGACTGACCCAGACGAACCGCCCGACGCGGTTCTCCGCCGCGCTGCTGTGGGAGAATGGCGGGCCGGTGGAGCCAGGCCTGGCATTCCGCCTGCGCCAAGCCTGGCGCAGCATCGCGGGCGGCGGCGGCGCGCCCGTGCTGGTCGTGCTGACACCCGAACCGCAAGCAGAGGGTCCGGAGGGACAGCGCCGCGCACAGCTCGCGATCGAGGCTTTTCTGGATGCCGACACCGGGTTGGTCGCTGCCCTGAAGGTCGCGTCGCCGGGCGTTGACAGAAACGAACCCACGACCCAGACGGAGTAACTGTCCTTGACACGTATTGCCTTGGTGGGGGCGGGCTTCATCTCGCATGCCCATGCGGAAGCCCTTCGTCTGATTCCGGCCGTACGGATCACGGCCGTGATCGATCCCGTCGTGGCGAATGCGCGCGCGCTCGCTCTCAGGTGGGGCGTGCCGCACGTGTTCGCGTCCTTGCAGGACGCGCTCGCGGCCGATGCCCCCGGCAAGGCTCTCCTGGTAGAGAAGCCACTAGCAGCGGCAGCCGCCGCGGAACGGATCGCACGCGCGGAAGGCGCTTGCGTGCCGCTCGGCGTCAATCAGCCGCGAGCGCCTGACCCCCGAACTCGACGTCGCCTTCCGCAGCGTGCCGATCCGCCCCGGTGCCACGCTCGCCAATCTCGCCCCGTTCCGACGGGCTTTGCGCGCGCTCTGGCCGGACGCATGCGATCGCGGTCCACGTGAGCTGATGCGAGAGCGCACACCCACGCTGCTCAGCATTTTCGCCTCCTTCGCTGTCGGCGGCCAACAGGTGCGCTTCGCGGCCCTCGCGAACCGGTTCGCCGACCGATACCGCCATGTGGTCGTCTCCATGGACCGCGACACCGCCGCGCGCGAGCGCCTGACCCCCGAACTCGACGTCGCCTTCCCCAGCGTGCCGATCCGCCCCGGTGCCGCGCTCGCCAATCTCGCCGCTTTCCGCCGGGCTTTGCGCGCGCTCCGGCCGGACGTGCTGGTGACGCACAACTGGGGTTCGATCGACTGGGCGATCGCCAATCTGCCGGGCGGGGTGCGCCATATCCATATCGAGGACGGGTTCGGGCCGGAGGAGCGGGACCGGCAGCTTCGCCGCCGCGTTCTGACGCGCCGCCTGGCGCTGCGCCGAAGCACCGTCGTCCTGCCCTCGCGCACGCTGGAGCGGATCGCCACCGACGTCTGGCGACTGCCGCCCGGTCGGCTGCGCTATATCCCCAACGGCATCGACCTCGCCCGCTTCGCCGGCCCACGCGACCCGACGGCGGCCTCGCGCTTCCCCGGCGACGGCCCGGTGATCGGCACGGTCGCGGCGCTGCGGCCCGAAAAGGCGCTGGATCGCTTGGTGCGCGCATTCCGCCTCGTGCTGGCGTCCGGACCGGCACGACTGGTGATCGCCGGCGACGGGTCGGAACGGCTGGGCCTCGAACGGCTGGCCTCCGCGCTCGGCATGGCGGAGCGCGTCACCTTCACCGGCCACCTCGGAGACCCCGCGCCGCTCTATGCCGCGTTCGACGTTTTCGCGCTGTCGTCGGACACCGAGCAGATGCCCCTCTCGGTGATCGAGGCGATGGCCGCCGGCTTGGCGGTGGCGGCGACCGACGTGGGCGATGTGCGGCTCATGCTGTCGGCCGAGAACGCTCCCTTCGTGGGGCCGAAGACCGACGCCGCGCTGGCGACGTCGCTGAGCGCACTCGCCGCCGACCCGGGGCTGCGCGCCCGCCTCGGCGCGGCGAACCGTGCCAAGGCGGCGCGCGACTACGACCAGGAACTGATGTTCGGCGCCTATGCCGCGTTGTTCGATTCCGTGAATTCTGGCCCGGCGCGCCAGGCCCGCACGGAATAGACCAGCATCCCGATCCATTCGTGCAGCCCGTAGAAGCTGCGCGACAAGCCTTTGACCGAGGGAACGACGCCGGTGGTGACAACGTCCGGGGGGACGGACGCCACCGTCGGCACCAGGCCGAAGCGCCGGAACACGAGCACCGAGCGACGCTCATGCCAGGAATGGGTGACGAGATAGACCGAGCGCACCCCCTCGGGCCGCAACATGGCGGCGCTGTCGGCGGCGTTCTCCCACGTCGTCCGGGAGCGTCCCTCGATCCAGCGCACGGGAACGTGGAAGTCGTGCTCCAGGGTCCGGGCCATCACCGAGGCGATCGAGGTCTCGCCGGGATGGGCCACGCCGCCCGAGACCAGCACGGGAAGCCCGGTCCGCCGCCACAGCCGGGCGCCGGCGAGCAGGCGTTGCAGGGTCAGCGGCCCCGGTTCCAGCCCATCTGGCGTCCGCTCGACCCCGGCGCTCAGGATCACGATGGCCTGCGGCGGCGCGTCCGGCGGCGGGCGCAGCGGCAGACCGCCTTCGAGCGAGACCAGAAGCGCCTGGCTCGTCACCGGCATTCCCAGCACCAGAACGGCGAGCAACGCCCCCGCAGCGAGACCCAGCCAGGTCCGGGCGCGGCGGCGCCGGATGCCCAGCGCGAGGCCGGCAAGAGCCACATAAACAAGGAGTAGCGGCGGAAGGAGAAGGGCCGTGAGCACCAGGCGCAGGCTCATTTCCCGAGGCCTGCCGGTTCGGGCTGGCATGTCGGGCAATTCTGTGGAAGTTTCACGCGCCAACTCCGGAAGAAAATTGGGGGGAACCGAGGACCATGAGGACACCGCGCGTCGCCGCGCTCGGCCTGTTGCTGAGCGCCGCCATCGGCCTGCATCCCGCGGCCGCGAAAACCTTCAAATGGGCCAATGACGGCGACGTGGGGGCGATGGACCCCGATACCCGTCAGGAGACCGTGCAGCTCTCGTTTCTCGGGAACATCTACGAGCCTTTGATCCGGCGCGACCGCGACCTGAAGCTGGAGCCGTCGCTCGCCGTGAGTTGGGAGCATATCAGCCCGACCGTGTGGCGGTTCCATCTGCGGCCCAACGTGAAATGGCAGGACGGCACGGCGTTCAGCGCCGACGACGTGGTGTTCTCCCTCCACCGCATCCTGTCCAAAAGCTCGCTGATGCGGGCGCCCATGGCGATGGTGAAGGAGGCGCGCAAGGTCGACGACCTGACGGTCGATTTTGAGACCTTCACCCCCGATCCGATCTTCCCGCAGGAGCAGACCAACCTGCTCATCATGAGCAAGGCCTGGTGCGAACAGCATCATTCGACCGAGCCGGTGGTGATCGGCGGCACCGAGGACAACTACGCCGTCCATAACGCCATGGGCACCGGGCCGTACATGCTGGTCTCGCGCGAGCCCGACCGCAGGACGGTGGTGAAGAAGAACCCGACCTGGTGGGACCGCAACGCGAGCAATGCCGACATTGTGGAATTCGACGTCATCGGCAATGCCTCGACAAGGGTCGCCGCGCTGCTGTCGGGCGAGATGGACATGATCTACTCGGTCCCGCCGCAGGATATCAAACGAATCGAGGCCTCGCCCGATCTGAAGATACTCGAACACCCGGAGCTGCGGACGATCTTCCTCGGCATGGACCAGAGCAGGCCCGAGCTGCCGACCAGCAACATCAAGGGCAAGAACCCGTTCAAGGACCTGCGCGTCCGGCAGGCTTTCGTCGCCGCGATCGACGAGGACGCGATCGCCAAGCGGGTGATGCTGGGCCTCGCGCACCCCAGCTTCATGATGTGGGGTCCGGGCGTGAACGGCTACAACGCCAAGCTGGATGTCCGACCGAAATACGATCCGGCCGAGGCCAAGAAGCTGCTGGCCGAGGCCGGCTATCCGAGCGGCTTCAAACTCGGCATGGACTGCCCGAACGACCGCTATGTGATGGACGAGCAGATCTGCACGGCGATCGTCTCGATGCTCGCCAGGGTCGGCGTGAAGGTCGATCTGAATGCGCAGACGAAGTCGAAGTACTTCGCCAAGACCGGGTCGCCGAAATATGACACCGACTTTTATCTGCTGGGCTGGACCCCAGCGACGTACGACGCGAACAACGCGCTGTTCGCGCTGCTCGGCACCCGCAACGGCAAGCGCGGCGAGGTAAACAACGGCGGCTACTCCAATCCGAAGCTCGATGATCTGATCGACAAGATCAGCGTGGAGTCCGACGAGGCGAAACGCGATGCGATGATCGACGAGGCGGCCAAGATCGTGCAAGATGACGTGGCTTCGATCCCGCTGCACCAGCAGGTCATCATATGGGCGGCGAAGAAGACGGTCGATGTCGCCCAGCTCGCGGACGACAACTTCCCCTACCGGTTCATTCAGATGAAGTAGGGCGGACGGTGGCGCCGAGCCGCCGTTGGCATCAGGCCCGCAGCAGATAGTCCTGCCACCTCTCCCGCAATGCCAGCTTGTTCAGCTTTCCCGTCGCGGTGTGCGGCAATTCGTCCAGCACGACCACCGCGTCGGGTAGCCACCATTTGGCGATCTTGCCGTCATACGACGCCAGCACGCCGGCCGGATCGAGCTGCCGCCCGGACCTGGGCACCACCAGCAGCAGCGGGCGCTCCATCCAGCGTTCGTGACGGGCGTTGATCACCGCCGCCTCGGCGACATCGGGGTGCGAGACGGCGATGTTCTCAAGCGCGATCGAGCTGATCCACTCGCCGCCCGACTTGATGACGTCCTTCGAGCGATCGACCAGTTCGACGAAGCCGTCCGCGTCGATGGTGGCGACGTCGCCGGTGGCGAACCAACCCTCGGCATCCGCCGCGCCCTCCGCGCCGCGGTGCAGGTATTCGCGGCAGACCCAGGGGCCGCGCACAAGCAGATCGCCGAACGCGACGCCGTCCCAGGGCAGCGCCTTGCCCTCGGCGTCCACGATCCTGATCTCGGTGCCGAACACCGGGCGGCCCTGCTTCAGGCGCAGGCGGATCCCATCCTCTCCCGACAGCTCGCCCGTCTGGGGCAGCGGCGCGTAGGCGGTGACCAGCGGACTGGTCTCCGTCATGCCCCACGCCTGCTGCACCTCCACGCCGTATTCCGCGAATCCCTCGATCATCGCGCGGGGCACCGCCGAGCCGCCGGAAAAGACGCGCTTGAGGTAAGGCAGGCGTTGGCCGGTCTCGCGCAGGTCATTCAGCACCGCGAGCCACACGGTCGGCACGGCGCCCGTGTAGGTGACGCGCTCCTCATTCAGCAGCCGCACGAGGCTTGCCGGGTCCATGTGCCGGCCCGGCAGGATCAGCGCGGCGCCCGCCATCGGCACTGCATAGGGCGCCGACCAGGCGGTGGCGTGGAACATCGGCGCGCCCGGCATCATCCGATCCGTCGCGCGAAGCCCGAAGTAATCCGCCATGTTGGCGGCCATCGCGTGCAACACGGACGAGCGGTGGCTGTAGAGCACGCCCTTCGGCCGGCCCGTGGTGCCCGACGTGTAACAGAGCACGCTGGCGGTGTTCTCGTCGAACGACGGCCACTCATACTCCTCATCGGCCTCGGCCATCAGCGTCTCGTAGCAATGCAGCGCCATGCCCGGCGGCAGGCGCAACTCCGGCATGTCGTCGGGCGTCACCATCATCACGACGGCGCGGACGCATCCCTCGATCGCAGGCGCGATCATCTCGACCAGATCGGCGAAACCGCCGTCGGCGAACAGCACGCTGTCGGCGGCATGGGTGATGATGTACTCGATGTCCTGGGTCGCGAGCCGCGGGTTGACCGTGTGGCACACCGCGCCTGACCCGGACGCCGCATAGAACAGCTCCAGGTGTCGATAGGTGTTCCAGGCCAGCGTGGCGACGCGATCGCCTGGCTGCACGTCCAGCCGGACCAGCACCCGCGCCAATCGGCGCGAACGGCGCTCCACCTCCGCATAGGTCGTGCGATGCCGCTGGCTCTCGCTCATCACGGAGACCACCTCCGCGCTGCCGTGGTGGCGCGCGGCATGGCGGATGATCGACGAGATCAGCAGCGGCTGCGTCTGCATCAGGCCCAGCATGGACATCTCCCTTTTGTTGTTCACCCGCCGGCGCGCGCATCCTCCAGGATCATCGCGGCCGCCTTCTCGCCGATCATGATGGAGGGTGCGTTGGTGTTGCCGGCAATGATCACCGGCATGATGGAAGCATCCGCCACGCGCAGCCGCTCGACCCCGTGGACGCGCAGGCGAGGGTCCACCACGGCACTCACCTCATGGCCCATCCGGCATGTCCCGACCGGATGGAGGTTGGAGACGCCGCGCGCGCGGATATCGGCCAGAAGATCGGCGTCCGTCTCCACGCCCGGACCGGGCTGCGTTTCCTCGACCACGTAGCGCTTCAACGCCGGCTGCGCGGCGATCCGGCGCGCGAGCCGCATGCCCGCGATAAGCGCCTGCGCGTCGTAGTCGGTGCGAAGGAAGTTGAAGCGGATCTCCGGCGCGGCCAGCGGGTCGGGGCTGGCGAGGCGCACCGTGCCGCGTCCCTCCGGGCGCAGATGCACGGGGCTGAGGGAGAAGCCGGGGAACGGATGCGACACGACGCCCGCCTTCGTCCGCTCCAGCGTGCTCCAGCAGAACATGTTCATCTGAAGATCGGGCCGCTCCAGCCGCTTATCGCTGCGGGTGAAGGCGCCCGCATAGAGCCCGATGCCCGCCATCGGCCCGGCCCGGCGCAGAGCATACTGCGCGCCGGCGACCAGCTTGCGGACCGGGCTCCGGTGCAGCTCGTTCAACGTGACCGGCAACGCGCAGCGGAAGCTGACATAGGTGTTGAAATGGTCCTGAAGGTTCGCCCCGACGCCCGGCATGTCGGCCAGCACCGGGATCCCGAACGAAGCCAGCAGCCCGGCCGGCCCCAGCCCCGACAACTGGAGAAGCTGGGGCGAGCCGTACACCCCGCCCGCGACCACGACCTCGCCGCTCGCCCGCGCGACATGCGCCCCGCGCGGCGTGCGATACGCGACGCCCACCGCCCGGCCATTCTCGATCAGGACGCGCGTCGCGTGCGCCTCGGTGCGGACGACGAGGTTCGCGCGTTTCCGGGCGGGACGCAGATAGGCCGCGGCCGCGCTCCAGCGGCGGCGGTTGTTGGTGGTGGTCTGGTACCAGCCCGCGCCCTCCTGCCGGGCGCCGTTGAAGTCGGGGTTGGGCGGCACGCCGGCCTCGATCGTCGCCGCCAGCATGGCGCGCGCCAGCTCCCACTGGTGCGGCTGGTCGCTGACGCGCAGCGGGCCGCCGGTGCCGTGATAGGCGTCGCCGCCGCGCTCCTGGTCCTCGGCCTTCTTGAAATAGGGGAGGACTGAATCCCAGTCCCAGCCCTCGCAGCCGCGCTGGCGCCACTCGTCGTAATCGGCGTGGTTGCCGCGCATGTAGACCATGCCGTTGATCGAGCTGGTGCCGCCCAGCACCTTGCCGCGCGGCTGGTACATGCGCCGGTTGTTCAGCGCCGGCTCCGGCTCGCTCTCGAAGCGCCAGTTCAGGCGCTTGTGGGTGTACAATTTGGCGTAGCCGATCGGCACGTGGATCCACGGATTGCGGTCCCGCGCCCCGGCCTCCAGCAGCAGCACGCGATGCCGCCCCGATTCCGAAAGCCGCGCGGCGACCACGCAGCCGGCGGAGCCCGCGCCGGTGACGATGAAATCGAAACTGCCATCGTCGGACATCCCGTCAGCCCTTTCGCTCCGACGCGGTGCTCCGCCCCAAGGCGTGTTCCACACTCGGCGGAATAAGCCCCTTTCCTTCCACAGGTCCGGTCGAGGTGGGGCAGGTGCAAGGTTCGCCGACGAGGCCGGCCCGTTCCAGGGGGCATATCCTCGCACCCGCGTAGCACCGACCCCGAGGAGGCGGGGTGCGCGGCGCCACCGGCGCCGGTGGTGGTGGCAACCACAGCGCTTCGGGTTGTTCCCGGATCACCACCGGCCGCTGGCCAATGACGGCAGGAGGAACGACGAAGACGATGACCGGCCCGTGTTCCTCTCCCGCCCGGGCGATCCCGAGAGGGATCAGCATCAATACAAGCGCCAGCTTACCAAGCGATCGACGCACCTATCCCGTCCTACAAATCCGCCACCCGGACCCACGCCGCGACGCACGCGGCGACCAGCACGCCGAACCCCGTCGTCAGCCCGCTCGCCGCCCCGACCTCGTGCTCGATCGCCAGCCATAGCCCGAGCACGCACAACCCCGTCGCGAAGCCGCCGACCAAACTGGCCGGACCGCGCTTCAGCTTCGACCCAGGGGACGAAGGGGACGCCACGGCACTCACTCCGCCGCCGCCCGCACGCGCCCGGCGCCGGGGTCATCGCTACTGGCGCGCACGCGCTTGAGGCCGGAATTTACGAACCGTGTGTCGTAGCCGTTGAACACGTGCCGCAGCAGCCCGCAGCGCAAATCCGACGTCGCAAAGAACCAGTCGGCGATCGGATACGTCAGGTTGAAGTTCCGCTCCATCATGATCGCCGTGTTGTGGTGCGCGATGTGATGACGCCGGATCGAGTTCACCAGCGGGATGTGCCGGATGATGCGGTCGTCCCTCACGTGACAGCAATAATGAAACAGCTCGTAGTTGAGGTAGAGCGCCACGTTGGTGATCAGCAGCAGCCAGCCGGCGTTCGGGGCGCCGAGCGCCATCAGGATGGCGGCCGGCGGGATCGACAGACAGATGAAGGCGACCAGCGCATACGGCGGGAAGAACGTGATACGGAAGTCGCGGCTGTCGTCGACGTAGGGTTCGAGGTCGGTGAAGAACTGGTGGTGCGCCAGGGTGTGGCGCTTGTAGATTCCCATGAACCCGCGCACCGGGCGGTGCATGACGTGGCGGTGAATCCACCACTCGAACGCGTTGGCGATACAGAACGCGGCCGGGATGACCAGCCACGCCGCCCATGCCGGGTTCGCCACGTGGCGGGCGCAGAACCAGATTGCGGCCGCCCCGATCGCGAAGATCAGCGCGACATGCGCCCAGCCCGAGTAGGCGCTCGCGATCCGGGCGCGAAAATCGACCCGAAATGCCTGTTGGCGACGGGTCATGCGCGCGGCGTCCATCATCCCTCTCCTCGCTCCGACAAGTTTCAGTATGCCGCCCGCTGGCGGCGCGACCAATACTCACCCCGTGCAGGGCAGCATCTTGCGCTTCGCTGCGAACTGCGTCCACCGGGCGCCAGTCCATTGCGGGCGCGGTTTCCGTGACTACGTAATCGGGATCAGCGGGCGATGACAGCCCGCCAGGAGAAGCGATCCTCGATGGATATCGGTCTCGGCCGTCTCGCCGACCTCACGCTCGAAAGCCGCTTCACCGACCTCGACGCCCCGGTCCTGCTGTCCGGGGTCCAGGCGTTGGTGCGCGTGCTGCTGGAACAATCCCGGCTGGACCGCGCCGCCGGGCGGCGCACCGCCGGACTGGTGTCGGGCTATCGCGGCTCCCCGCTCGGCGGGCTGGACCAGGAGCTGTGGCGCCAGCAGGCGATCCTGTCGGCCCACGACGTCCGCTTCCAGCCGGGGCTGAACGAGGATCTCGCCGCGACCATGCTGTGGGGCGCGCAGCAGATCGACGCCTTCCCCGGTCGCAAGACCGACGGCGTGTTCGGCATGTGGTACGGCAAGGGGCCGGGCGTCGACCGCTCGGGCGACGCGCTGCACTGCGCCACGATGCTGGGCACCTCCGCGCTCGGCGGCGTGCTGGCGGTGGCGGGCGACGACCACGGCGCGCACTCCTCCACCTATCCGCATCAGACCGAGCCGCTGTTCGCCGGATGGTTCATCCCCGTGCTGAACCCCGCTTCGGTCCAGGACATCCTCGACTTCGGCCTGGCCGGCATCGCGCTGTCGCGCTTCTCGGGCCTGTGGATCGCGCTCAAGACCACGGCCGAGACCGCCGAACAGGCGGCGACGATCGCCATTCCCGCGACGCGCGGCTTCGCGCTGCCCGACTTCGAGGTGCCGCCGCACGGGCTGAACTACGACCCGAGCCTGGCGTTTCCCGCCGACCGCTTCGAGCTGGAGCGGCGAGTCATGGAGGAGCGCATCCCGGCGGTCGCCGCCTGGGCGCGCGCCAACCGGCTCGATCGCCTGGTGTTCGGCACCCCCGATGCGCCGATCGGCATCGTCACCGTGGGCAAGGCGCACACCGACGCGCTGCACGCGCTGCGCCGTCTGGAGCTCGCCGATCACCCGCAACTGGCGCTCTACAAGGTCGGGCTGAGCTGGCCGCTGGAAACCGAAGGATTGCGCGCGTTCGCCCGCGGCAAGCGCGCCCTCCTCGTCGTCGAGGAGAAGCGCAGCTTCGTCGAAGCCCAGATCCGCGACGCGCTATACAACCTGCCGGCCGACGAGCGCCCGGAGGTCGCCGGCAAGACCGACGCGCGAGGCGCTCCCCTCATCTCGCCGCTGCTGGAACTCTCCCCCGAGGCGGTGGGCGGCGCCCTCGCCCGCTTCTGCACGTCGGCCGGCCTGAACGTGCCCGAGCCGCCCGCCGTGCCGCGCCCGGAGCGCCCGGCGGGGCTGCTCCGCCGCGTCCCGGCGTTCTGCGCCGGCTGTCCGCACGGCACCTCGACCCGTCTGCCGGACGGCAGCTTCGCGACCGCCGGGATCGGCTGCCACTTCATGGCGCTCGACCATGGCGACGACACGCGCACCTTCACGCACATGGGGGGCGAGGGCGTCACCTGGGTCGGCCTCGCGCCGTTCACCGACACGAAGCACGTCTTCGCCAATATCGGCGATGGCACCTACACCCACTCGGGCATCCTGGCGGTCCGCCAGGCGGTCGCCGCCGGCACGGCGATGACCTACAAGATCCTGGTCAACGACGCGGTCGCGATGACCGGCGGCCAGCCCGCCGAGGGCGGCTTCACCGTGCCGCAGATCGCCGCCCAGGTCGCCGCCGAGGGCGTGAAGCGCATCGCGATCGTCGCCGACGAGGCCGACCGGCTGCCCCCGGCCGCCGCGTTGCCGGCGGGCGCGACCCGCCATACGCGCGGCGAGATGGAGGCCGTGCAGCGCGATTTGCGCGCCCATCCGGGCGTCTCCGCGCTGATCTACGATCAGGTCTGCGCCACCGAGAAGCGCCGCCGACGCAAGCGCGGCAAGCTCGCGCAGCCCGACCGCAGCGTGCTGATCAACGCCGATGTATGCGAGAACTGCGGCGACTGCTCCGCGCAGTCCTCCTGCATCGCGATCGAGCCGGAGGAAACGCCGCTCGGCCGCAAGCGGCGGATCAACCCGACCGCCTGCAACGTCGATCTCTCCTGCCTCAAGGGTTACTGCCCGAGCTTCGTCACCGTCGCCGGCCCGCCGCGCGCGCCCGATGCCGACCCGCACTGGGCGGAGCGCGAGGCCTCGCTTGCCGAGGTTCTGCCCGCGCCCGACTTGCCGGACCGCTCGCCCTGGCGGGCGCTGTTCGCCGGCATCGGGGGCGGCGGCATCATCACCGCCGGAAAGATCCTGGCGATGGCGGCCCATGTCGAAGGTCGCGAGGTCCGCACGCTCGACTTCACAGGGCTCGCGCAGAAGAACGGCACCGTGGTCGCGCATGTGCAGATCGGCGAGCCCGATCAGCTCGATGTGGTGCGCGTCCCGCTCGGCGGGGCCGATCTGATGATCGCCGCCGACCTCGCCGTGGGCGCGGGGCCGAACGTGCTGGAGCGGTGCGGCGCGCGTGCCGCCGTGGTCGGCAACCTCGATCTCGCGGCGACGGCGGACTTCAAGTTCGACCCGCATCTGAGGATCGACGCCGGGCTGCACCGGCGCACGATCGAGCGCGCGACGAACGCCGGGGCGAGCCATTACCTGCACGGAGTCCGCATCGCCGAGCGCCTGTTCGGCAACGCCCAGGCGATGAACACGCTGCTGCTGGGCATGGCCTGGCAGAAGGGCCTCATCCCGGTCGGCGAGGCGGCGATCCTGCGCGCCATCGAGCTGAACGGCGCGGCGGTGAAGCTCAACCTGCGCGCCTTCCGCTGGGGCCGCATCCTGGCGCACCGGCCGGAGATCGCCGACGAGATCGTCAACCCGCTGCAGCCTGCCCCGCCGGAGGATCTGGACGCGCTGATCGCCGATCGGGCGGGCCGGCTGGTCGAATATCAAAGCGCGCGATACGCCAAGCGGTACCGCGCCTTCGTCGCCGAGGCACGCGCGCGGGAAGAAGCCGCGCTCGGTGCGCCGGGGCGGCTCGCCCGCGCGGTGGCCGAGAACCTGTTCCGCGTAATGGCCTACAAGGACGAATACGAGGTGGCCCGCCTGCACGCGGGGGCCGGCTACGGCGCGGCGCCGGTGTTTCACCTGTCTCCGCCGCTCCCGGTGGGCATCGACCCGGCCACCGGGCGCCGCCGCAAGATCGCGCTCTCCGGGCGCATCGCGCTGCCGCTGTTTCGCGCGCTGCGCCACGGCAAGCGCCTGCGCGGCACGCCGCTCGATCCGTTCGGCTGGCAGGGCGAGCGGCGATGGGAGCGGGCGTTGATCGGGGAGTACATGGAAGACGTGCGGACGGCGCTCGCGGCGCTGCGCCCGGAGACGGCCGCGACGGCGATCGCGCTGGCCGCGCTCCCTGACGAGATCCGCGGCTTCGGGCCGGTCAAGGAGGCGAACCGGGCGAAGGCGATGGAGCGACGCAAGGCGCTGCTGGCGCGGCTGGATGGCCCGGTGGAACGCGAGAAGGTGGTGGTGGCGGCGGAGTAGTTTACGAGCGGTCGCTATCCCAACTTCGGCCGGTCCCGCTCAACCCGCCTGACACGGACCGCGCGTATCACCAGTTCCTCGATGACGAGCAGCGGAACCTCGACGCGCTTCGCCCGGCCACGCCGGAGCAGCAAGTCGCCGACCCCGATGCGACCGATCGAAAGGGCGCCCACGGCCAGGGCGCCGACAGCGACCGCGCCCAGGGCAACCGCTCCAGTCTGAATGGTGGCCAACGCGGTCGTCCGGGCTAGAACTGCCGGCACTCCGCGCCGCGCGGGCTGGATCTGCTGCGAGACGGGCATATCTCCTCCTTCAGGCGCGGCACCGATGCGACCCCTGAATCCCGCTTTCGCGGGAATGACCGGGCCACTCCGGATCAGTACGTCAGAACCGTCCGGATCGACTCTCCCCGCCGCAGCAGCTCGAAACCCTCGTTGATCCGCTCGAACGGCAGGACGTGGGTGATCAGGTCGTCGATGTTGATCCGCCCGTCCATGTACCAGTCCACGATGCGCGGCACGTCGGTGCGTCCGCGCGCGCCGCCGAAGGCCGTGCCCTTCCAGACACGGCCGGTGACAAGCTGGAAGGGGCGGGTCGCGATCTCCTGGCCGGCGCCGGCGACGCCGATGACGATGCTCTCGCCCCAGCCGCGATGGCAGCACTCCAGCGCCTGGCGCATGACCTTCACGTTGCCGATGCACTCGAAACTATAGTCCGCGCCGCCCTTCGTCAGATCGACCAGATAGGGCACGAGGTCGCCCTCCACTTCGGCCGGGTTGACGAAATGGGTCATGCCGAACCGCTCGGCGATTTCGCGACGGGCGGGGTTGAGGTCCACGCCGACGATCATCTCGGCGCCCGCCATGCGCGCGCCCTGGACCACGTTCAGACCGATCCCGCCCAGGCCGAAGACGACGACGCGGGCGCCGGGTTCGACCTTCGCGGTGTTGATGACGGCGCCGATCCCGGTGGTCACGCCGCAGCCGATGTAGCAGACCTTCTCGAACGGCGCGTCCTCGCGAATCTTCGCCACCGCGATTTCGGGCAACACCGTGTAGTTCGCGAAAGTCGAGGTGCCCATGTAGTGGAAGATGGGCGCTCCCTCGCACGAGAAGCGGCTGGTGCCGTCCGGCATCACCCCCCTGCCCTGGGTCGAGCGGATCGCTACGCAAAGGTTGCTCTTGCGGCTGAGGCAGTATTCGCATTGCCGGCATTCCGGCGTGTAGAGGGGGATGACATGATCGCCCCGGCGAAGCGAGGTCACGCCCTTGCCGACATCGGCAACGATGCCGGCACCCTCGTGGCCGAGGATCGCGGGGAAGATGCCCTCGGGGTCGGCGCCCGAGAGCGTGTATTCGTCGGTGTGGCAAATGCCGGTGGCCTTGACCTCCAGCAGCACCTCGAATTCGCGTGGACCGTCCAGATGCACGGTCTCGACGCTGAGCGGCGCGCGCGGCGTGCGCGCGACGGCGGCGCGAACCTGCATCGGCTCAGCCGCCGCTGACCGCGACGAGCCGCCAGGCGGGGTCGCGCGCGGTCAGGTCGCGCTCGAAGGTCCAGATGTCCACGAGTTCGGTCATCGCCTCGGTGCCCGAGACGGGCTGGCCGCGCTGGTCCTTCACGAGGCTCGTCTGGTCGGAGACAAACCGCACCGTCAGGTGCGCTCGGCTGCCAAACAGCTCGGCAGCCTCGATCGTGGCCCCCTGGATGGCGTGGATCTCGCTGACCTGCGTATGGCCCGCCTGCTCGCGAGCGATGATCGCCTGCTCGAAGGAGCGATAGACGTCGTCGGCGACGAGTCGGCGGATCTGGGCTCGATCACCGGCCGCGAAGGCGGCGACGACCATGCGAAACGCGCCCTCCGCGCCTTCAAGAAAGCGGGCCGGATCGAAGTTGCGATCGACGCCGCGCATCCGCCCGAGCGTCTGGCCCAGCGGGCTGGCGGCGTCCGGCACGGGGCGCGTGGTGGCCGACGCCGGCGGTTCCGCGCGCCCCTCGATGATCGGGCCGGGTCGACTTAGCGGCGGCTGCGCCGGCTGATACGGCTGCGGCGGCCGCTCGTATCCGGTGCGGCGGCCGAGGATGCTCCGCAGCCGCAAGACCAGGAAGGCGGCAATCATCCCGAACAGAATCAGATCGACGGGAAAGCCGGTGCCAAAATCCATCACGCATCTCCTCCTTTTCACAGATAAGAGCGCGAGGGCCGCGACACAAATCTTTCCGTGACCTCCGGCCGGCACCGATCGCTCCAGGATTGCCGGTCAAGCCGGGGGCTTGTATGCCCCCGCCATGATTCTGCTGCGTCACGGCCAAAGCGAGTTCAACCTCCACTTCAGCGCGACGCGGAAAGATCCTGGAAATCGTTGATGCCAAACTCACCCCGCTCGGTCACTCGCAGGCCGAGGCGGCGACGCTCGCGCTGGCCGGCGAGCGTATTCAACGCATCATCGCCTCGCCTTACACGCGAGCGTTGCAGACGGCGGCGCCGATGGCGCGCGCGCTCGGGATCCCGGTGATTGTGAACCCGATCGTGCGCGAACGCTGCGCCTTCGCCTGCGATATCGGCACCCCCCGGACGGAGCTCGCGCTCGCCTGGCCGGAGATCGACCTCTCCCACATCGAGGAGGTGTGGTGGCCGCCGATGCCGGAGCCGGCCGCCGCCGTGCTGGACCGGGCCGGACGCTTCCGCGACGAGATGGCGGCGCTCCCCGACTGGTCCGACACGCTGGTGGTGACGCACTGGGGCTTTATCATGTCGCTGACCGCGCAAAGCGTGCAGAACGGCACGTGGATGCGCTTCGATCCGACGGCGCCGGCACCGGGGGAGATTTCCTGGCGTCCGTAATCCGCCCGCCGGAGACTTATGCGGCCGGCGGCAGCCCGAGATGATGCTCGACTCTGCGAAGTCGGGCGTCGAGTTCGCTGATGAGGATGCCGTGACCGATTACCGTGGCGTGGTAGGCGGTGACAGCCTCGCGCAAGGACGCCATCTGAGCGGAGAGGTCGTCCAACCTGCGGCCGTGGTCGTGCAACACCGTTGTGTGCTCGTTCAGGACCAAGCGCATTTCCCGGACATCCCGGCGCATCTCCTGCTGGTTTTCCAGCACGATGCCCAGCATCGCGACCACCTGCCCGATGTCAGCCCCGTTCCCGCCGCTCATGCCACTCCCAGCCGCCAGTATCGCCGAGCAACCCTTACGTGATCAATCCTGAACGCCGCGTCAACGCGGCGGCGGCGCCATTTCGGTCCGCAGCTTGTCCAGCGGCATCAGCGCGCCGTCGCGTTCGATATGCCAGAAGGTCCAGCCGTTGCAGGACGGCGCGTTCTGCACCGCCGCGCCCACCTGGTGAATCGAGCCGTGAACGCCTTTCGCGGTGATCGAGCCGTCGGCGCCGACCGTCGCGCTCACGCGGCGCTGCCGGTCGGTCAGGCGGGTCCCCGGCGCCACCAGGCCGCGCTCGACGAGGCTGCCGAACGGGATGCGCGGAGCCTCGCGCCGCGTGGGAGCGGTGGCCAACCCCTCGTCCGGCGCCGGTCGGGTGCGGCGAATGCGCCCGATGGCCGCCTCGGCGTAGGCGGGATGGCGCTCGATCCCGATGAAATGGCGATGCAGCCGCTTGGCGACCGCGCCGGTCGTGCCGGTGCCCAGAAAGGGATCGAGCACGATGTCGCCCGGCGCGGTGGAGGCCAGCAGGATGCGGTGCAGCAGCGCCTCGGGCTTCTGCGTCGGGTGCAGCTTCAGCCCATGCTGGTTGCGCAGCCGCTCGGGGCCCGTGCAGAGCGGGATGAACCAGTCGCTGCGCATCTGGATGTCGTCGTTCAGCGCCTTCATCGCCTGGTAGTTGAAGCGATGGCGGCTGTCGCGCTGCCGCGCCGCCCAGATCAGCGTCTCATGCGCGTTGGTGAAACGCCGGCCGCGGAAGTTCGGCATCGGATTCGCCTTGCGCCAGACGACGTCGTTGAGCAGCCAGAACCCGAGATCCTGCAAGGCGGCACCGATGCGGAAGATGTTGTGGTAGGCCCCGATCACCCAGAGCGTGCCGTCCTTGCGGAGCACGCGGCGGCACTCGGTCAGCCACTCGCGCGTGAAGGCGTCGTAGGCCGCGAAGTCGATGAAGCGGTCCCACTCTTCGTCGACTCCATCCACCAGGCTGTCGTCGGGGCGCCGCAGCTCGCCCCGCAACTGAAGGTTGTAAGGTGGATCCGCGAACACGCAATGGACCGACGCCGGGGGCAGCATCCGCAGGTGCGTGATGCAGTCGCCCAGCAGCACTTGGTCAAGCGGCAGTTCGCGGATGATTTCCACGTCTCTCCGGGCGCGGTCTAGGCAGGATCGCTATCGTGGCCCGGCGGTTCGCGCCGCGTCAATCCGCGGTCGCGAGATCGAGTGCGAGTTGTCGCACGGCGCCGAAATCCGGCCGGTGGTGCGGCGTCGGCCCGAGAAGCCGGAGCGCGGCGCGGTGATGCGGGGTGGAGTAGCCGGCGTTCGCCTCCCACCCGTAGCCGGGGAACCGCGCGCCGAGCCGGGTCATCGCGCGGTCGCGCAAGACCTTGGCGACGATCGAGGCCGCGGCGATCGAGAGCGACAATCCGTCGCCGCCGACCACGCAACGCACTACGCAGGACAGCCCCGGCGGCTGATTGCCGTCCACCAGCGCGAGGTCGGGCGCGCGCGGCAGCCGCGCGACCGCTCGGCACATGGCGAGCAGCGCGGCGTGCAGAATGTTCAGGCGCCCGATCTCGGCGACCGAGGCGGCGCCCACGCCGATCTCCGCCCGCCCGGAGGCGTGGATCGCGGCGAAGGCGGCGACCCGCTGCTCCGGGGTGAGCTTCTTGGAATCGTCGATCATCGCGGCAAGCCGGCGCGGCACCCCGGCGGGGAACACGACCGCGGCGGCGAAGACGGGCCCGGCGAGCGGGCCTCGCCCGACCTCGTCCACCCCGGCGACCAAGCCGCCCGCCTGCTTCTCCAGCCTGAGGGTTGGCATGTCGGGGGAGTACCACGCCGAGGAGCGATTCGCGTAGCCCGCAAATGAGAATCGCCGTCAGCTCGAAAGTCCCAGGAGTGGCGTGCCCAGGGCCATTGCCGCGATGCGCAGCGGCTCGTCGAGCGTCGCCAGCGGAAGGTTGCGGCGCTGGGCAAGCTCAAGGTAGGCCGCGTCATATGTGGTGAGCCGGTGTCGGTCGGCGAGACGCAGGGTCTCGGCCCATGCGTAATGATCGGTCTCCGGGTCCATCGAAATCGGGAGGTCGACGAAGTCGGCCAGGGATGCGTCGCGATACTCGACGGTGATCCGGCGGCGACGCACCGCCATTTGCAATCCGTTGGCGACTTCCAACCGCCAGAGTGACGGAACCACCGCGCCGGCCTCCACGATCCGCCATAGCAGGCTCTCGGTCAACGGCGTGCGTTCGTCCTTGAAACACCAAGTCAGCGTGACGGAACTGTCCAGCACGAGGCTCACGGTCTGCCTTCCTCGATGAGAGCCTTGATGTTCAAGCCGCCGAGCGTGACTCCCCCGCTCCGCTCGAGAATTCGGTCAGCGGCGCGTCGGGCCTTCTCGCGATCGAAGCCGGGCTGGTTCGGGATCAGTCGGGCAATCGGCTTACCGCGTCGGGTGATGATGACCTCCTCCCCTTGCTCAACCCGATCGAGCAGGGTTCCGAGCGTGTTCTTGGCCTCGAACGCGCCGACCTCTTTCATCTGACCTCCAGTAAGCTAGCTTACAGACTAGCCCGGTCTTGATGTAGCTGAGCCATTTTGTCCACCTCTTCGGACGCACTATCTTCCGTAACGTGCCAGGAGAAATTCAGCGCATGACCCCCGTCGCCGACCCGCCGCTGCTTCGCCGCGATTACGCCGGCGTCGCTTGGCTCACGCTCAATCGTCCCGCCGCGCGCAACGCGCTCTCGCTTGGCCTGATGGCGGCGCTCACCGAGGAATTGGGGCGTCTCGCCGACGCGCCGGAGGTGAAAGTCGTGGTGATCGCCGGCGCCGGGCCGGCGTTCTGCGCCGGGCATGATCTGCGGGAGATGCGGGGGCGGCCCGAACGCGCCGCCTACGAGGAGACGTTCGCCGCCTGCTCGCGCCTCATGCTGGCGATCGTGCGGCTGCCCAAGCCCGTCATCGCCCGCGTCCATGGCATCGCCACCGCCGCCGGCTGCCAGTTGGTCGCCACCTGCGACCTTGCCGTGGCCGCCGACACCGCGCGGTTCGCGACACCGGGCGTGAATATCGGCCTGTTCTGCTCGACGCCCATGGTCGCGCTCTCGCGCGCGGTGGGCCGCAAGGCGGCGATGGAAATGCTGTTGACGGGCGATCTGATCGCGGCGGAGCGGGCGCGCGAGATCGGCCTGGTGAACCGCGTCGTGCCGGAGACCGCGCTCGACGAGGCGATAGCGGCGCTGGCGGAGACCATCGCCGCGAAAAGCCCGCTCACGCTCGCCATCGGCAAGGAGGCGTTCTATGCCCAGGCGGAGATGGGCCTGGCCGATGCCTATCGGCACACCTCGGAGGTGATGACGCGCAACATGCTGGCCCGCGACGCCGCCGAGGGCATCGACGCCTTTCTACAGAAGCGCCAGCCCGTCTGGACCGGCGCCTGAGCATCATGGCCAGCGATCCCTACGAAACCCTGGGCGTGAAACGCGACGCGAACGACGCGGCGATCCGTGCCGCCTATCGCAAGCTCGCCAAGCGGTTCCACCCCGACCTCAATCCCGGCAAGCCCGAGGCGGCCGAGCGGTTCAAACAGATCAACGCCGCCAATGACATCCTCTCGGACCCGGACAAGCGCGCCCGCTTCGATCGCGGCGAGATCGACGCGGAGGGCAACGAGGTCCAGCGCGGCCCCACCTGGCGCGACTTCGCGGAGACGGCGGGGCGGCGGAAATACCGCGCCAACCCCGGCTTTGGCGCCGACGACCTCGACGACATTCTCGGCGCCGCCTTCGGGATGCGCGGCGGCTCAAGAGGCGCCGCCGGAGGCGGTCCCGGAGGGGGATTCGCCATGCGGGGCGCGGACGCGCAATACGCGCTCACGATCGGCTTCCGGGACGCGGCGACCGGCACCACGCGCCGCGTCACCCTGCCCGACGGCCGCACCCTGGACGTCCGCATCCCCGCCGGGGTGCGCGACGGTCACATCCTGCGACTGAAGGCGCAGGGCCATCCCGGCTATGGCGAAGGCCCGCCCGGCGACGCACTGGTCGAAATAACGGTGGCGCCGGACAGGTTCTTCCGCCGCGAGGGCGACGACATCGTGCTCGATCTGCCCGTCACGCTGCGCGAGGCGGTGCTCGGCACGTCGCTGGAGGTGCCGACGATCGGGGGCAAGGTCCGGCTGACCATCCCCCCCGGCTCCGGCACCGGGACGCGGCTGCGCCTGCGCGGGCGCGGCATCCACGAAGGGCATCAGTACGTGGTGCTGAACGTCGTGCTGCCGCCGGGCGACGAACCGGAACTGGCGGCGTTCCTCAAGACGTGGGAGCCGCGCCACGCGGTCGACCCGCGTGCCGGGCTGGAGGAGGAGTGAATGCACATCGAGGCGGTAATCGCGCTGCTCGGCGACCTCGAACCGCCGGAGGTGCGGAGCTGGGTCGAGCGCGGCTGGGTGCAGCCAGACGCCGAGGGAGCGATCTGGGAATTCCGCGAGATCGACGTCGCCCGCGTGCGCCTGATCCGCGATTTGCGCCACGAGATGGAGGTCGGCGAGGAGGCGATGCCGGTCGTGCTGTCACTGCTCGACCAGGTCTACGATCTGCGCGGCGCGCTGCGGCGCATCGTGGACGCCGTGGAGGCGCAGGCGCCCGAGGTGCGTTCGGCGGTGATCGAGGCGCTTTAGGAAGTCGCGGTAAGTCGCGATTCCTCGCCCTGTCGGCGAAGGCCGACCACCCACGTCTAGTCAGGCAACGAATCCCAGACCACGCGCCGGTAGTTCAGCGATCGCGCCAAGTTCTCCACGAAGGCCCTCGCCTCGTCCACACTGGTCGCGATGTGCGAATCCTTCCATTCGCGACGCTCATTGGGGTGCTCGGGGTTGAGATCGCCCGTGTACTCCGCCTTGAAGAGGTCCTTCTCCACCTGCCGGATGCGGGCGTGAAAGTCGCCGTTCGCACCGGGGGCCGTCGGTTCCATCGCGGGTGTCCTTCGACTGTTACCTGTCGCTAACGCAGACCGCGGGCGGCGGTTGGCAACCGCGCGGTTCGGACCCCGTTGGAGCCGACAGGATACGCCGAGGGAAACCATGACCCGCGCGAGGCCCGAAACCCCGGTCGAGCAGCAATTGCGCGAGAGCGACGGCCTGCCCGGCCAGCGCGCCGCGCTGCCGCCCGGCACGCTGCCGGAGCCTGCGCCCGATCCGCAAGGCGACGAGAACCGCACGCCGCCTCCCATCGAGGAGAGCGGCGCCGGGAATTGGGCGCGGATGATGGACCGGGCCCACGACGACGTGAGCCTCTCCGGCAACCGGCAACCCGTGCCGGCGCCAACGACTGACACCGCGATCGCATTCCAATCGGGGGGATCGGCCATGCCCGGCAGCGCAGTCAGCACCGACCACAAGTTCATCCGTCGCTGGGTCGAGGAGCGCCAGGGGCGGCCGACCAAGGTGCGCGGCACGGACAGTCGCGACGGCGAAGGCATCCTGCGGATCGACTTCCGCGAACCCGACGACAAGCTGGAGCCGATCTCGTGGGAGGAGTTCTTCGAGACGTTCGAGGACCGCAAGCTCGGCTTCCTGCATCAGGACGAGACAGCCGGGGGGAAGACGAGCCGGTTCTTCAAGTTCGTGCATCGCAACTCGGGTGGCTGATCTTCACCTCTCCCGCAAGCGGGAGAGGTGTGGCGCCTAATCCTCGTTCCTGCCCCGGACCAGCACCTCGCGCTTGCCGACGTGGTTGGCCGGCCCGACCACGCCCTCCTTTTCCATCTGTTCCACCAGCTTGGCGGCGCGGTTATAGCCGATGTTCAGGTGGCGCTGGATGAACGACGTGCTCGCCTTGCCCTCGCGCGCGACCACCGCGACCGCCTGCTCGAACAGCCCGCGCTCGCCGCCATCCCCGAGGCCGAGCCCCGGCAGCGCCCCGCCGGGATCGTCGTCGTCGAGTTCCGTGACCGCCTCCACGTAGGACGGCTCGCCCTGCTCGCGCAGGAACGCGACGACCCGTTCGACCTCCTGGTCGGAGACGAAGGGGCCGTGAACGCGCGTGATCCGCCCGCCGCCGGCCATGTAGAGCATGTCGCCCTGTCCCAGCAGTTGCTCGGCGCCCTGCTCGCCCAGAATGGTGCGGCTGTCGAACTTGCTGATGACCTGGAAGCTGATCCGCGTCGGGAAGTTGGCCTTGATCGTGCCGGTGATGACATCGACCGACGGGCGCTGCGTCGCCATGATGACGTGGATGCCGGCGGCGCGCGCCATCTGCGCCAGGCGCTGCACCGTGATCTCGATCTCCTTGCCGGCGACCATCATCAAATCCGCCATCTCGTCCACCACGACGACGATCAGCGGCATCTGCTCCAGCGCGAGCGGCTGCTCCTCGAAGGTCGGGCGGCCGGTGTCGGGGTCGAACCCGGTCTGCACCCGGCGGGTGACCACCTCGCCCTTGGTGCGCGCCTCCGTCACGCGGTCGTTGTAGCCGCCGATGTTGCGCACGCCGAGCTGGCTCATCCCGCGGTATCGCCGCTCCATCTCGCGCACCGTCCACTTCAGCGCCGTCACCGCTTTCGCCGGCTCCGTCACCACCGGGGCCATCAGGTGAGGGATGCCCTCGTAGGTCGAAAGCTCCAGCATCTTCGGGTCGATCATGATCAGCCTGCACTGGTCGGGCGAAAGCCGGTAGAGCAGGCTCAAGATCATCGCGTTCACGCCGACCGACTTGCCCGACCCGGTGGTGCCCGCGATCATCAGATGCGGCATCCGCTGAAGGTCGGCAACGACCGGGGCGCCGCCGATGTCCTTGCCGAGCGCGAGCGCGAGCCGCCCCGGATGGCGCTGCACGTCCTCGGCGGACAGCAGTTCCGACAGGAAGACGGTCTCGCGCTTGGCGTTCGGCACCTCGATGCCGATGACGTTGCGCCCCGGGACGGTGGCGATGCGCACCGCCGTCACCGACAGGCTGCGCGCCACGTCATCGGCCAAGCCGATCACGCGCGCGCTGCGGATGCCTGGGGCGGGCTCCAGTTCATAGAGCGTGACCACCGGCCCCGGCCGGATCTCGACGATCGTGCCCTGCACGCCGTAATCCGACAGCACCGTCTCCAGCAGCCGCGCGTTGGCCTCCAGCGCCTCCCGCGACGGGCCGGTGCCGGCGCGCACGGGCGCCGGCTTGAGCAGCGACAGCGGCGGGAAGCGCCAGCCGGGTTCGGCCAGCGGTAGATTCTGCTGGAGGGTCTTGGCGTGCGCCAGGGGTATCGCCTGAGCGGCCCGCAAAATGGGACGAACCGCGGCGATCGGGGTGCCGGGTGTGGACGAGGCCGAGGCGATGGCGGGGGAAGCGGACGGCTCCGCCTCCTCGTCGGCAGGCGGGACGGCGCGCCACGGGCGCTCGGTCAGCGCGCCGTGGCTGCCGCCGCGCGCGAACAGCCGCACCAGCGACCGCGCCCCTCCCCCGGCGGCCTGGGTCGCCCGCGCCGTCATCAATGCCGCCATCCAGCCCGTGGAGACGGAGAAGCGGCCGACGGCGGTCAGCCCGCGCACGACGGCCCGCCACTCTCCGCCGGTCAGACCGCAGGCGAGCAGCAGCAGCGTGAGGGCCAACGCACAGCCAATCACAGCGATGAGCACGGCGCCGACCGGGCCGAGCACGCCGCGCCCCGCGGCCAGCGTTCCCTGCGCGAGCAGCCCGCCGACCGCGCCGCCGAGACCCGCCGAAGCCGGCCACGGGATGGCCCGAGCCAGCGGAACGACCGAGAGTGCCGCCGCGAGAATCGGCACACCCGCCACGATGGCGAACAGACGCGCGACACGGCTGCCGACGCCGCGACGAGAGGCCATGCGCCAGGCGAGGCAGAGCATGGCCACGCCGGGCAGTGCGCCCGCTACTCCGAAGCCCTGCAGCAGCAGGTCGGCGACCACCGCTCCCACCGGCCCGGCGAGGTTATGCGCCCGCGCGTCCGAGGCGGTGTTGAGCGACGGGTCGCCCGCATTATAGCTCGCGAGCGCCACCAGCAGGACAAGCCCGCCCAGCCCGAGCGCGAGGCCCGTCAGTTCCGCCGCGCGCCGCTGGGCGAGCGCACGGATCGCGGGCGAGACGAAGTGGCGACCCTGGGGCGGGCCGGTGCGGGCGGCAGCAGCCATGCGATTCGGAGCCTCGGTGCTCTTTCTGGCGGAGAACGCCCGCGTTATAGCCGGGCGCCGCCCGGCCCGGCTAGAAAACCTGCTCCCCCTGCACCGCGATATCCAGCCCCCCTCGCGCTCCTTGTCGCGGGAGATCCGCAGGCGACCGGCGGATTAGTCGCCTTCGGCTCCGCCCACATCACGACCCCGCTATAGGCAAAGCTCGTGCCGAAGGCGATCGCCGGGGACTCCGATCAGAAGGGCGCCGCCGAGGCCTCGCAGTTCCTGGCCTGTTTGGCGAACGACAGGCACAGGAGCGCTCGCGGGTCAGCCCTCGACGATAATCTGCCCACGCATGTGCGGGTGGATGCCACACATATAGTCAAAGGTGCCAGGCTGGTCGAAACGGTGGGCGAAGCTCTCCCCCGTGTCCATCGGGTGGGACCGTAGGTTCAATGACGGGCAATAGATGCTGTGCGGGATATCGTCATTGTTTATCCATGTCATTGTGGCGCCTTTCGCGATTGTCGCCGGCGTAGGCGAGAAAGTGAAGTTGTCGATCCGCACGATCGCGTCGGCCGCGCCGGCGCGGTTCGCGAGTGCGAGCGGTGCGAGGGCGATTATCGCGGCTCCCTCGGCGAACCGGCGCAGCAGGACGCGCCGGCCGTGATCGGCCAAGCTGATGATATCGGTCATGGCCGGGCCCCTCAGATCAGCGGCGTATCGACGATGGCGAGCGGCGCGTCGCTCCTGACCAGGCTCACTCGCGCGATGCCGAGGTGCTGGGCCAACTCGCCGGGGGGCACCATCATCGGGCCGGGGCCCTTGGCGGTCCCCGGCGCGGGCTGCGGGAAGGCGGTGGAGCGGGCGGTGTGAAACGCCACATGCCCCTCCACCTTCTGCATCACCTGGTGGATGTGCCCGTTCAGCACGGTAACGGAGCCGAACCGCTTCAGATGGCCGAGCGCCTGAACGCCATCGGCGGTGCCCCAGCCCCACGGCTCATAGACGGTCCACAGCGGCACATGCGCCATCACCACGATCGGCGTGCTGGCGGACAGATGCGCGACGTCGTCCTCCAGCCACTCCAGTTGCGCTTGACCGAGATTGCCGAGTCCGTTGCCTTGCAGGTTCACCACGTTCACCAGCCCGATGAAGTGGACCCCGTCCGCATCGAAGCTGTACCAGCCGTCTCCCTTGGTGCCCTTGCCGAAGTGGTTGAGGTAGCTTTTGCCGTCCTCCTCCAGGATGTCGTGCTCGCCGGGCACCGTGTACGTGGTCAGCCGCGTTGCGTGCATCAACTGCTGGCAGGTGTCGAACTGCGACGGCTTCGACAGATGCGAGATGTCGCCCGTGTGGATCATGAAGGCCGGGCGGTCCGGCAGCGCCTCGACGTCCTTCAGCGCCTGCTGGAGCGTATCGGTCGTGCGCGGGTTGGCGGGCTTGTCAAAGCCGAGATGGCTGTCGCTGATCTGCACGAAACTGAATCCCGTCGTGGCAGCCTCGGCGCTGCCCAGCAGCCGCGCCCGTGGGACGCCGCCGGCGACGGTCCATACCATCGCCGTCCCGGCCCAGGTCATGCATTTCAGCATGCCGCGGCGATCGATATTGCTGAAGTCGTTGGTCATGGAAGCTCTCCGCCCCTTGAGGTTAGCCGTGATCGGCTGAACGAAAGACCGCGCGGGTGACGCGTCTATTCCCCTCGAATGCGCTTTTCCCGAACACGCGGAAGCCGGCGTCGCCGCCGGCTTCCTGGGATCGATCGCAACGGATGTCGTCACTCCACGGCGCGGTCGCGCGGCACGTCGCGCCGGGCCATCGCATCGCGTCGCGCATCCGGGCGGACCTGGCTATGAAAGAACGGCCCCGCCCAGTCGGCCGGATTCGGCGAGCCGTTCTGGAAGAACTGGGGCAACTCGTTCGGATTGTTGGTGAAGACGCTGCCTCCTTCCTGAGCGAAGGCAGGCGCGGCGAAAAGCACAACGGCGGCGGCGGCAAAGAGAACGCGGGTCATGGTCAGTCTCCGTAGCTTGATCGCCGGTCACAGCCGGCTGCCTCAAAGACCGGAACTGGGGCGAAGCCATTCCCGATGAAATATTCTAGAGTTGGCGGAATAGCGCCGCCGCTGGCGTGGTCTTCCACGCAAGGGTGGACGGGAGTGATCCTTGCGTGACGATGACGGCAGGCGCCAATTCGAGCTTCTCGCGCTACCGCACCTCGATGCGGCGTACAACTTGGCGCGCTGGCTGACCGGAGATCCGACCGACGCATCGGACGTCGTGCAGGAGGCTTATCTGCGCGCGTTCCGGTACTTCGATGCTTATAGAGGCGGGAACATGAGGGTGTGGCTGCTGACGATCGTGCGCAACAGCTTCTCGACGTGGGTGCGGCAGAACCGTTCCGCCCGGCTGGTTTTCTCGCCCGATTCTCCGGCCGCCGACGACGCGGAGGAGCCAATGTGGGCAACGCCTCCGCACGATCCGGAAGCAGAGCTGATCGCCCGCATCGACGCGGCGACGCTCAATCGCCTGATGGCGCGCTTGCCAGCCGAGCATCGGGAAGTGCTGGTTTTGCGCGAGCTGGAGGACTTGTCCTATGGCGAGATCGCGACCGTCACGGGCGCGCCGATCGGCACGGTGATGTCACGCCTCGCGCGGGCGCGCCTCGGCTTGCGCCGCCTATGGCTCGCCTCGGAAACGGAGAGCGCTCATGGACTGTGAGCACGCCGCGCCGTGGCTGCCGCTGATAACGGACGGCCCTCCCAACCTTCTGCGGCGCTGGCGGTTGCGGGCGCATCTGCGAGCCTGCGAGGGCTGCTCGGCTAAGATGGAGGAGATGCGCGCCATGCGTTCCGCGCTGCGCGAGACGCTGATTTATCACGAGGCTCCGCCCGGGCTTGCCGCACGGATCGGCACCGCGCTCGCCCGTGAGACGGCTCCGACGCCCTTGCCGCTCCGGCGTCGCTGGCCGCGTCTTCCGATAACTGGCTTCTCGGTCGCCGGCGGCGGAGTGGTCGGGGCGCTGGCGGGGGTGGCCTTGATGCTGCTGGTGCAGGGCAACGGCGCGGGCAGGCTGCCCCTGCGGGACGCCGTGATCGACAGCCACGTGCGATCGTTGATGGCCGGTCACCTCACCGATGTGCTGACCAGCGATCAGCACACCGTCAAGCCGTGGCTGTCGGCGCATATTGACGTCTCGCCGCCGGTCAAGGATCTGGCGAGGGAGGGGTTCCCGTTGATCGGTGGGCGGCTGGACTATGTGGACGGGCACCCAACGGCGGTGGTCGTCTACCGGCACGCCAAGCATGTCATCAACCTGTTCGCCTGGGCTGCGCCAGGAGAGCCGGATGCGCCGATGCGTACCGAGACGCGGCAGGGGTTCAACATGGTAGTCTGGCGGGCGGGCGGGATCGCCTATACGGCGGTTTCGGACGTGGGGGCCGATCAACTGATGGACTTCGCGCGGGATGTGGCGGCGAGTGGATAGGACCGTCCATCAAACGTCGCCTGCTTTGACCTCGATTTCGCGAGGATCTGGATGAACACAGAGATCTGCGTGGTCGGCGCCGGGCCTGTCGGCGGGACTTTGGCGTGTCGGCTGGCCAGCGCCGGCATCCCCACCGCCGTGATCGACCGCGCGCCGCTGCCGCCGATGGAGCATCCGGCCTTCGATGGCCGCGCCTACGCCATCGCGGCCGGCTCCCGGCGCCTTCTGGAGCAGGCGGGGCTATGGGGAAGATTAGCGGCCGCGGCCTGCCCGATCCTGGACATCCGGGTGAGCGACGGCCGGCTGGGCCGCCCGGCCTCGCCGCTCTTTCTGCACTTCGACCACCGCGAGGCGGGCGCCGATGCCGGACCGTTCGGGCAGATGGTCGAGGCACGCGCGCTGCGCGTCGCGCTCAACGCGCATTTCCGCGACCTCCCCGCCCTCACGGTCTTTGCCCCGGAGGAGGCTGCGGTGGAACGGACGGCGCGCGGGGCTTTGGTGCGCCTCGCGTCCGGGGCGGAAATAGGGTGCCGGCTGGTGGTCGCCGCCGAGGGCCGGATGTCGCCGCTGCGCGAGGCCGCCCGGATTCCCGTGACGCGGGTGCCGTACAGCCAGATCGGGATCGTCAGCGCCGTCGCGCACGAGCGCCCGCACCACAACGCCGCGCTGGAACATTTCCTGCCCGGCGGCCCGTTCGCGCAACTGCCGATGGCGGCGAGCCCCGACGCGGAGGCGAGCGGCGCGCCCAACCTGTCGGCGATCGTCTGGACCGAGCGGACCGAGGTGGCGCGGCGGATGCTCGCGCTCGACGATGCGGGCTTCGGGCGCGAGATCACGCGCCGATTGGGCGACCATCTGGGCTGGCTGCGCCCGGTGGGCCGGCGCTGGAGTTATGCGCTGTCGGCGATGCTCGCGCACCGCTACACCGACACGCGGCTCGCGCTCGCGGGCGACGCGGCGCACGGCATCCATCCGATCGCCGGCCAGGGCCTCAATCTCGGCTTTCGCGACGCGATAGCGCTATCCGACCTGCTGATCGAGGCGCATCGGGCGGGCGCCGATCCGGGCGCCCCCGCCCTGCTCGCCCGCTACCAGCGCCGCCGCCGGCCCGACAACCTGATGATGCTGGCCACGACCGACGCGCTGGATCGGCTGTTCAGCAACGACAGCCGACTGTTGCGCCTGGCCCGCGACCTCGGCATCGCCGCCGTCCACCGCGCCCCGCCGCTCAAGCGGGCGTTCATGCGTCAGGCGATGGGATTGGGAGTGCTGCCGGGGATGGTGTGACGACAGGCTCGACGACGATGCGGCCCTGTTGCCAACGGATCAGGTCGTGGAGCAGCATCCCATTAGGATAGGAATCTCGCATGGATACACTCACGCGCCGGCATTCCCTGGGGCTGGGCGCCGGGCTGCTCGCTGCCGCGGCGTTGCCCGCATCCAAATCGCGTGCGGCGGTCGTTGCTGCCGACGTCAAGCCGCCGCAATTCTCCATCGAGAAGGGCGCGCGGCTGCATGTGCTGCGGCCCACCAAGTACATCGACGCCGACGAGACGATTTTCCTCGCCAACAGCAAGCGCTTCACCGATCAGACCGGCGTGCCCGTGCGGGTCGATTTCGTCAACTGGCCGGACATGCCGACGCAGACGGCGGTGGCCGCGAATACCGGCGCCGGCCCGGACATCATCGTCGCCTTCGGGCCTGACCCGCATCTGTTCATCAACAAGATCGTCGAGCTGACCGATCTCGCGGAGTACCTTGGAGCGCGCTACGGCGGCTGGTTCCCGCTTGCCGAACTCTACGGCAAGAAGTGGCAGACCAACGCCTGGATCGGTCTGCCGATGGGCGGCTCGACCGGGCCTTGCGTCTATCGCAAATCCTGGGTGAAGCAGGCGGGTTATGACACGATCCCGAACGATCTGAACGAGTTCCTGAAGCTCTCACAAAACCTGAAGAAGATCGGTCATCCGACCGGTTTCGCCCTCAGCCATGCGGTCGGCGATGCGACCGGCTTCGCCAACTGGCTGCTCTGGTCGCACGGCGCCTTCCTGGTCGATGAGAGCGGCAAGGTGGCGCTCGATTCCACCGAAACGCGACAGGCCGTGGAGTATGCGCGGGATTTCTACCCGACGATGATCTCAGGCACGATGGGCTGGGACGGCGCCAGCAACAACAAGGCGTACGCCGCCGGGCAAATCGCGCTGACGCAGAACGGCGTTTCGATCTACTACGTCCTCAAGGCCGCGAAGGATCCCACGCTGAACGCGATGGCGGACGACACCGATCATGCGGTGATGCCGCTGGGCATCGCGCACGCGCCGCCGGAATCCGCCCTGACCCTGAACGCGATGCTGTTCCGCTACAGCAAGTACCCGAACGCCGCGAAGGACTATCTGCGCTTCATGATGGAGGCGCCCCAGTACGATCCCTGGCTGACCGGCTGCCTGGGCTACTGGTCGCAGCCGCTGAAGGCCTATTCCGGCAGCGCGGTCTGGACCTCCGATCCCAAGCTCGGCCCCTATCGCGATGCGATGGCGACGCCTTACTACGAGGGCTACAAGGGACCGATCACCGCCGCGACCGGCGCGGTGACCGAGAACTGGGTCCTGGTGGACATGTTCGCCAAGGCCGTGACCAACACCGCCACCCCGGAGACCGCGATCAAGGATGCGGTGCGGGCCGCAGCGCGCTTTTACAAGACCTGAACCCCGACCGCGGGCCGGCGTCGGCAATGGTGGATTAGCGCAGCTTCGGAGCGGACAGAATCGCAACGTTGTAACCTTGTAAGGCGGAAGAGCGCAGCGTATTCCGCCGTTCTCACGGGACCGGGAGAGGGCGGAATGCGCTGCGCTTTTCCGCCCTACGAATTATCGGGCGCGTTTCGACCTGATCCAAATCTGCTCTAGCCGCTACGCCCGCCGCCGCGCCGTTCGTCCGCGGCTCTCCACCAGGGGGGAAAGGAACCGCCCGGTGTAGCTGTCGGGGTTCGCCGCGATATCCTCCGGCGTCCCCTCCGCGACGACCCGCCCGCCTCCGTCGCCGCCCTCCGGGCCGAGGTCGAGAATCCAGTCGGCGGTCTTGAGCACCTCCAGATTGTGCTCGATCACCACGACCGTGTTGCCCTGATCGACCAGCGCGTGCAGCACCTCCAGCAACTTGCGCACGTCCTCGAAATGCAGCCCCGTGGTCGGCTCGTCGAGGATATAGAGCGTGCGCCCGGTCGCGCGCCGGGCCAGTTCCTTCGACAGCTTGATGCGCTGCGCCTCGCCGCCCGAGAGCGTGGTCGCCTGCTGGCCGAGGCTCACGTAGCCGAGGCCGACTTGCTGAAGGATGCGAAGCCGGTCGTGGATACGCATCTGCCCGCTGAAGTAGCCCACCGCCTCGTCCACCGTCATCGCCAGCACGTCGGCGATCGACTTGTCGCGGTACTTGATTTCCAAAGTCTCGCGATTGTAGCGCCTGCCTTTGCAGACATCGCACGTCACGTAGACGTCGGGCAGGAAATGCATCTCGATCTTCAGCACGCCGTCGCCCTGGCAGGCTTCGCACCGACCGCCCTTGACGTTGAAGCTGAAGCGGCCTGGCTTGTAGCCGCGCGCGCGGCTCTCCGGCATCTCGGCGAACCAGTCGCGGATCGGCGCGAACAGGTCGGTGTACGTCGCGGGGTTCGACCGTGGCGTGCGTCCGATCGGGGACTGGTCGATGTCGATGATCTTGTCGAGCAGATCGAGCCCCTCGATGCGATCGTGCGGCGCCGGTTTCTCGCCCGAGCCCATCAGCCGGCGCGAGGCGGCGCGATACAGCGTGTCGATCACCAAGGTCGATTTGCCGCCGCCCGAGACGCCGCTCACGCAGGTGAACGTTCCCAACGGGAAACCGGCGGTTACCGCCTTGAGGTTGTTACCCCTTGCGCCCACGACCCGAAGAATCCGGTCCTTCTGCATCGGGCGGCGCATCGCCGGCACCGCGATCGCCCGGCGGCCCGAGAGATAGTCGCCGGTCAGCGAGCGCGGGTTGGCGGCGACCTCCGCGGGCGTGCCCTCGGCCACCACGCGCCCGCCGTCGCGCCCGGCCGCCGGCCCCATGTCGATCAGATGGTCGGCGGCGCGGATCGCGTCCTCGTCGTGTTCCACCACCAGGACGGTGTTGCCGAGATCGCGCAGCCGGCGCAGCGTTCCGAGCAGGCGTTCGTTGTCGCGCTGATGCAGCCCGATCGAGGGCTCGTCGAGCACATACAGCACGCCGGTCAAACCCGATCCGATCTGGCTGGCGAGCCGAATGCGCTGGCTTTCGCCGCCGCTCAGCGTGGCCGAGCCGCGCGCGAGCGTCAGGTAGCTCAGCCCGACATCGTTCAGGAAGCGCAGCCGCTCCACGATCTCGCGCAGGATGCGGCGCGCGATCTCGGCGCGCTGCGGCGTCAGCGTCTCCATCACGCCCTCGAACCACGGCAGCGCCGCGCTGATCGAGAGTTCGGAGGCTTGCGCGATGTTGCTGCTCGCGACCCGCACCGCCAGCGCCTCGGGCTTCAGCCGCGCGCCGCCGCAGGTCTCGCACGGGCGCTCGGCGCGATAGCGCGACAGCTCCTCGCGCACCCAGACGCTGTCGGTCTCCAGGAACCGGCGCTCCAGGTTGCGGATCACGCCCTCGAACGGCTTGGTCACCGTGTAGGCGCGCACGCCGTCCTTGTAGGTGAACGCGACCGGCTCGTCTTTCGTGCCGAACAGGATGGCGTCCCGCACCGGGTCCGGCAGATCGGCCCAGGGCGCGCGGGTCGTGACCTTGAAGTGCCGGGCGAGGCTTTGCAGAGTCTGGTCGTAATAGGGCGTCTGCGCGCCGGCCCAGGGGGCGACAACGCCCGCCGCGAGCGAGGCGCGTTCGTCGGGCACCACCAGGGCCGGGTCGAAGAAGCCTTGCATGCCCAGCCCGTCGCATTTCGGGCAGGCGCCGTGCGGGCTGTTGAAGCTGAACAGCCGGGGCTCGATCTCCTCGATGCTGAAGCCGCTGACCGGGCAGGCGAAACGCGAGGAGAACACGGTGCGGTTGGCGCTGTCGGCGTCCTCGGCGTAGGCGACGCCGTCCGACAGGGCGAGCGCGGTCTCGAAGCTGTCGGCCAGCCGGGACTCCAGGCCGGGACGCACCACGACGCGATCAACCACCGCCTCGATCTCGTGCTTGGTCTTGCGGTTGAGCGCCGGAACCTCGGCGATCTCGTGGAGCTTGCCGTCCACCTTGACGCGGGTGAAGCCGCGGCGCTGAAGCTCGGCGAGTTCCTTGCGGTACTCGCCCTTGCGGTCGCGCACGACGGGGGCGAGCAACAGGAGCCGTGTGCCCTCTTCCATCGCCATCACGCGATCGACCATCTGGCTGACCGTCTGCGCCTCGATCGGCAGGCCCGTCGCCGGCGAGTAGGGCACGCCGACGCGCGCCCACAGCAGCCGCATGTAGTCGTGGATCTCCGTCACCGTGCCGACGGTCGAGCGCGGGTTGCGGCTGGTGGTCTTCTGGTCGATCGAAATGGCGGGCGACAGCCCCTCGATGCTGTCCACGTCGGGCTTGCCGGCGAGTTCCAGGAACTGCCGCGCGTAGGCCGACAGGCTCTCCACGTAGCGGCGCTGGCCCTCGGCATAGATGGTGTCGAACGCGAGCGAGGACTTGCCCGAGCCGGACAGGCCGGTGATGACGGTCAGCCGGTCGCGCGGGATGACCACATCCACATTCTTGAGGTTGTGCTCGCGCGCGCCGCGAACGTGGATGCTGTTGCCGGCCATGCGCCCGCCTTTGCCCCGATCCGAGTTGTTCTTGAGATGTTCGCGGGTTATATGATGCCCAGCGGCGCCGAGGGAAGGCTTTTTGCCATCCTGGACTCGCCCGCTAGGGATAGCTTAACCGCTTCCGGCGGTGAATGCCTCGGAACTTCGGGCTGGGATTGGGGACAGGACATGGCTGGCAGCGTCAACAAGGTCATTCTCGTGGGCAATCTGGGCAAGGACCCGGAGGTGCGGACCACGCAGGCGGGGATGAAGATCGTGAACTTCACCCTGGCCACCAGCGAGACGTGGAACGACAAGGCGAGCGGGGAGCGCAAGGAAAAGACCGAGTGGCACCGCGTCTGCATCTTCAACGAACGTCTGGCCGACGTCGCGGAACGCTTCCTGCGCAAGGGCCGGAAGGTCTACGTCGAAGGCGCGCTCCAGACGCGCAAGTGGACCGACCAGTCCGGTCAAGAGAAGTACACGACGGAAGTGGTCATCGAGCGTTTTCGGGGCGACCTGACCCTGCTCGACAGCAACCGCGGCGAGGACGGCGGCCCGGCCGAGGGCGGCGGCTTCAGCCGGGAACGGGCACCGGCGGCGGCCCGATCCGGCGCGGCGGCCGGCGGCGGGCGCGGCGCGGCGCCGTCGTGGGAGGCGCCCAAGGGCGGCGATCTGGACGACGAGATTCCGTTCTAGGCCGGGTCGGCCGCGCCGCCGAATACCCGCCAATCCTCAGCCGCCGCCGCGCCAACCGCATCTCTTGCCCGCGCCCTCCCCGGCCGCCAAGCTGCGGGGCCGGGCACAGGGAGGGCGGAGCGATGGCGGACCTGCTGGAGACGATCGAGGACGGCGTCGGCATCCTCACCCTGAGCCGGCCCGACCGGCTGAATGCGCTCTCGCAGGAGATGCTGGCGGGCCTGCGCGACGGCCTGGGCCGGTTCGCCGAGGATGCCGCGGTGGGGGCGATCGTCATCACCGGCAGCGGGCGCGGCTTCTGCGCCGGAGGCGACGTGAAGGAGATGGCGCACCGCACGCACCAGACCTACGAGGAGCGTGTGACCCGCCTGTCGCGGATGCACGAACTGCCGCAGATGATGCGTCGACACCCGAAGGTGATCCTCGCGATGGTGAACGGGGTCGCGGTCGGCGCCGGGCTCGGCCTGGCGATGGCCTGCGACATGCGGATCGCGGCGCGCGCGGCGCGCTTCGGCACCGCCTTCGCGGGGATCGCCTATTCGGGCGACTTCGGCGGCTCGTGGCTGCTGACCCAGCTCGTCGGCCCGGCGCGCGCGCGGGAGATGTATTTGCTGGCCGACGTGATCGACGCCGAGCAGGCCGAGCGGATCGGCCTGGTGAACCGCGTGGTGGACGACGCGGCGCTGGCCGAGCAGACGATGGCACTGGCGCGCCGCCTCGCCGCCGGGCCGCGCCTCGCCTACGGCTACATGAAGCGGAACCTCAACGCCGCCGAGACCGAGACGCTGGCTACGGTGTGCGATTTGGAGGCCGTGCATCAGGCGCGGACGGGTCTCTCGGAGGATCACCGGGAGTCCGTCGAGGCATTCGCGGAGAAGCGCCGGCCGATCTTCCAGGGGCGCTGACGATGCGGGTGATGACCGCGCTGCCGCAGGACGATCTGCGGCTGGTGCCCGAGGCGGCGCGCAGCGCGGAAGCGGCGGGCTATGACACGCTGCTGACGATGGAGAACAAGCACGACCCGTTCCTGGCGCACGCGCTGGCCGCGCTGGCGACCGAGCGCGTGCAGCTCGCCACCTCGGTTGCCATTGCCTTCCCGCGCAGCCCGATGGTGGTCGCCAACGCGGGCTGGGACCTGCAGATCGCGTCGCGGGGGCGGTTCGTGCTGGGGCTGGGGCCGCAGATCCGTCCGCACAACGAACGACGCTTCTCGGTTCCCTGGTCGCCCCCCGCGCCGCGTCTGCGCGAGTATGTGCAGGCGCTGCGCGCGATCTGGACGAGCTGGCAGACCGGCGAGCGGCTTCGCTTCGAGGGCAAGCACTACACCTTCACGCTGATGCCGCCCTACTTCGTGCCGCCGTCGCGGAACATGGAGATGGTCCCGGTGACGCTCGCGGCGGTCGGCCCGCACGCGCTGCGGCTCGCCGGCGAGGTCGCCGACGGGGTGCGCCTGCACGGCTTTTGCACGCGGCGATACCTGGAGCGGGAAGTGATGCCGCGCCTCGCCGAAGGCTTCGCGCGCAGCGGGCGCGACCGGGCGGCCTTCGAGGTTGCCGGCGGCGGCTTCGTCGCGACCGGATGCGACGCCGCCGAGGTGTCCCGCATGATCGAGGTGGCGCGCGGTCGCATCGCGTTCTACGGCTCGACCCCTGGCTACTGGCCGGTGCTGGAGATGCACGGCCTGGGCGATCTCGGGCGCAAGCTGAACGCCATGTCGAAAGAGGGGAAGTGGGCGGAGATGAGCCGCGAGGTTTCGGACGAGGTGGTGCATCTCTTTGCCGCCATCGGCACGCACGCGGAGATCGCCGGCGCGATCGAGCGGCGGTTCGGGGGCGTGGCGGATGCCATCTCGCTTGCCGGCAATCCGGCGATGCCGCCCGACGTGCTGGCGCAGATCCGGCGCATTCCGGCACCGTTCGAGGGGTTTCGGACGGCATCGTAAACGATCTCCGCACCGACGTGCCGCCACCGCGCGGCGGCGAAATCGTTGATCGAGCTTAATGTGTTCATGCCGGGTGAATATCGAGCGCGCAAGCGGGCCACTTTCGGATGCGGCTCTCGGGTGATATGGATCGCGTGGTCATGTCTCTTGATGCGCAATGTGGATCACGCGTTATCGGATTTGATCTCGCGACTGGCTCGGGAGGAGAATGAAATCGTGAAGATCAAAAGGCGGGCGGTAACGCTCGGGATGATGGCGCTCGGCGGCGCGACGCTCGGCCTGGGCCGCGCGATGGCGCAAACCGGATCGTCGGACGCCGACTTGTATGCCGCGGCGAAGAAGGAAGGCCGAGTGACGTGGTATTCCGGCACCTTTAACCAGCCGATCGTCGAAGAGATGGGCCGCGCCTTCACGGCGAAATATCCGGGCATCCACGTCGATGGCACCAAGACCACGTCGGAGGTCGCCTTCCAGCGGGTGATGCAGGACATCAACGGGGGTGCCGTGCAGGCCGACGTGTTCACCACCACGGATGCCAGCCACATGGCCTATCTGATCGGCAAGGGGGAACTGGTGAAATACACTCCCCTGAACGCGGCCGGACTGGTCCCGGCGCTGCGCGACTTCAATGGCGGCGGCTATTACTATGTGAGCTGGGTCGGGCTGGTCGCCCTGATGTACAACACCAAGAAGGTGACGGCGGCGGAGTCGCCGAAGGATTGGCCGGATCTCACCGATCCGAAATGGAAGAACAAGATCGCCTTCGGCAGCCCCAACTACAGCGGCCTGGTGGCCGTCTGGACCGTCGGGATGACCGAAAAGTATGGCTGGGATTACTTCGAGAAGCTTAACAAGCTCAACCCGCTGATCGGCCGCTCGATCGACGACGCGGTCGCCGTGCTGAATGCCGGCGAGCGTGAGGTCGCCATATGCAGCCCCGCCTCTGCCTTGCGCAGCGCCGCCACCGGCAATCCGCTCGCGGTCAACTACGCCAAGTCCTTCTCGCTGGCAGATTTCTCGCCCTCGGCGATCCTCAAGGGATCGCACAGCCCGAACGCGGCGAAGCTGTTCCTGAATTTCATGTGCGGCCAGGAATTCTCGCAGATCCTTGCGAAGAATTTCGAGCAGCCGTTGCGCCCCGACGTGCCGCCGCCCGCAGGCGCCAAGTCGCTCGCCGAGCTCACGCTGTTCCAGCCGGCCCTCGCGGACATCGAGAAGGAGTTGCCGGCACTCAAGAACAAATGGCGCGACACCTTCTCGTGATCGCCATCCGTCGCCCACGCCGGTCGCCATGAGCCTCACGCAATCCCCCCCGCTGGGGGATTCCGTTCCGCGCCGGAGGACCCCGCTCGACATGCGGGTGCGCCGGTTCGAGCCGGTGACGCTGATCTGGCTTGCGGCCGCGGCGGCACTCGTCTTCCTGGTGGTCGCCCCGCTCGCCCGGCTGCTGGTGTCGAGCTTCCAGTCCAGCGACACCGGTGCCTTCACCTTCGAGAACTACGCCATCGCCTGGGGCCATACGCGCGACCTGATCGCGCTCGGCAATTCGTTGCTCTACGCCGTCGAGGTGACGGTGCTCTCGGCGGTGCTCGCGGTGCCGATCGCCTGGGGCGTGTCGCGCACCGACATGCCGGCCAAGGCGGCGATCCGGGCGCTGATTCTCGGGGCCTTCATCACGCCGCCCTATCTCGGTGCGATCGGCTGGATCCTGCTCGCCGGGCCGAACGCCGGCTGGCTGAACCGGGCCTGGATGGCGCTGACCGGCAGCGCCAGCGGCTTCATGAGCGTCTACAGCTTCGGCGGGCTGGTGCTGGTCACGGCGCTGTACGCGTTCCCCTACATCTTCGTCTTCACCGCCGCGGCGCTCGATCTGGTGTCGTCGGAGATGGAGGAGGCGGCGAACATCCTGGGCGCCGGCGGCGTGCGGACCATCTTCCGCATCACCTTGCCGCTCGTCCTGCCGGCGATCCTGGGCGGGGCGATCATCGTCTTCCTCGACACGGTGGCGCTGTTCGGCACCCCCGCCATCATAGCGCTGCCGGCGCGCATCCGGGTGATGACCCTGGTGCTGTGGCAGTTCTTCGAATTCCCGGTGCGCGCGCAGGCGGCCGCGGCCTATGCGATCCCGCTCATCGTCATCACGCTCGCGATGTTTTCGATGCAGCGGCTGCTGCTCGGCCGCAAGGGGTATGTGGCGCTGACCGGCAAGGGCGGCGTGCGGCGCCCGACACAACTCGGCCCCTGGCGCTGGCTGGTGCTGGGCTATGCGCTGCTGGTGGTGGCATTGGCCGTGATCCTGCCCTACGCGGCGCTGGCGCAGGCGGCGTTCAGCAAGGCCTGGGGCCTGGGCTTTTCCTGGGCGAACCTGACGCTCGGCAATTTCCGCGCGCTGCTGGGCGACGCCAATTCCCGCCAGACCATCATCCACAGTTTCACCTACTCGGCGGCGGCGGCCTGCCTGGCGGTCGGGCTGGCGCTGGTCATCGCCTATATCGTCAGCCGCCGGCTGGTGCGCGGCGGCGCCCTGCTGACCGTGCTGTGCATGGCCCCGCTGGTCATCCCGGGCATCGTGCTGGGCGTGGCGTTCTATGCCACCTACGCGCCGCCACCGATCGCGCTCTATGGCACCGCAGCGATCCTGGTGATCGGCTACACCACCCGCTTCCTGCCGATCGCCTATGTCAACTGCGCGGCCGGCGTCCGTTCGCTGAACCCGGAGATGGAAGAGGCCGTGCGCATCCTGGGCGGCGGGCGCCTGCGGGCGATGGCGCGGGTAGTGGTGCCGCTGCTCAAGACCAACCTGGTCGGCTCGTGGCTCCTGGTGTTCATCCCGGCCACTCGGGAGCTGAGCACGGCGATTTTCCTGGTGGGGGCGCGGACGCGGGTGATCTCGGTGATGATGCTGGACTTGAGCGAGAACGGCAGCTTCGAGACCCTGGCCGCGCTCGGCTTTTTCCTGTTGGGAGTGACGATCCTGATCGTGCTGATAGGCTACAAGATGGTGGGACGCGACTTCATGCTGCGGCGGTCATGAGCAAGCGCGACGCTGTGCTCCCGTCGGAGGCGGACCGCCCGCGGCTCTCGCTACACCAGATCAGTTGCGTCTTCGGGAAAACCACCGCGGTCGATCGTCTGGATCTGGAGATCGCCTCGGGGGAGTTCGTCTCCCTGCTCGGGCCGTCGGGCTGTGGCAAGACGACGACATTGCGCATGATCGCCGGCTTCATGCGCCCGACCGCCGGCACGATCACGATGGACGGCAATGTGGTCTCCTCCCCGGATTCCACCCTGCCGCCCGAGAAGCGGCAGATGTCGATGATCTTCCAGAGCTACGCGATCTGGCCGAACATGACGGTCGCGGAAAATGTCGCCTTCGGCCTGAAGCTGCGCCGCTTCGATCGCGAGACGATCCGCACCAAGGTCAAGGAGATGCTGGAGACGGTGCAGCTCGGCGTGCTTGCCGACCGCTATCCGGCCGAGCTGTCCGGCGGCCAGCAGCAGCGGGTGGCGCTGGCGCGCGCCATGGTCATCCAGCCGCGCGTCCTGCTGCTCGACGAGCCGCTGTCGAACCTCGACGCCAACCTGCGGGAAGAGATGCGCTTCGAGATCCGCCGCCTGCACGACGCCTTCCACTTCACCACGGTCTATGTCACGCACGACCAGGGCGAGGCGATGGTCACGTCGGATCGGATCGCGGTGATGAACCGCGGCCGGATCGAGCAGATCGATGCGCCTTACCTTCTCTATACCAAGCCGAGAACCCGCTTCGTGGCCGGCTTCATCGGCCGCACCAACCTGCTGGCGGGCGCCTGCGCCGGCGAGAGGATTGCCTTCGACGGCTTTCAGTTGCCGCGCGGCCTATTCGAGAATGGCGGCCGGGCGCTGGAGGGCGAGACGCTGTTCTCGGTGCGACCGCAGAGCATCTCGCTGCATCGCGAACCGCCCGATCGGTCCGAGCGTACTTGCCTGGTGGAGGGGCGGCTGCGGCAGCGCACCTATCTCGGGGAGTCGTGGGACTACATCGTCTCGCCGGCGGCGAGCGCCCTGCGCCTGAAGGTCGCGGCCCTGCCGTTCCAGGTATTCGAGGTGGACGAGACGGTGTGGCTGGAGTTCGACCCGCTCCAATTGGCGCCGATCATGGCGTGAGGGCGCAACTCGACCGGTGAGCGCGACTGGTCTAGCCTACATCCAACTCCCCTCGGAGATGCGCCATGCTCACCCGCGCCCAGATCGACGAATACAACGAAATCGGCTCGGTCGTCGTCCCCGACGTGCTCAGTGCCGATGAAGTGGCGCGCCTGCGCCGGGTCACGGACGGCTTCGTGGATCGCGCGCGCACCATCAGCGTCCACGACGAGATCTACGACCTCGAGGACAGCCACACACCGGAAATCCCGCGCGTGCGCCGGATCAAGGCGCCGCACCTGCACGACCCGGCTTTCGCCGACCTGGTTCGCCACATCGGGATCGTCGCCGTGCTGCGCGACCTCTGGGGGCCGAACATCCGCTTCGACACCGCCAAGCTGAACATGAAGTCGGCGGGCTTCGGCGCGGCGGTGGAGTGGCACCAGGATTGGGCATTTTATCCGCACACCAACGACGACCTCGCCGCGGTCGGCGTGATGATGGACGACATGGCGGACGAGAACGGCCCGCTGCTGATCGTCCCCGGCAGCCATCGCGGGCCGGTTTACGACCACCACGCGGACGGCCGGTTCTGCGGCGCGATGGACCCGACGCGGGGCGAGGTGGACTATGACAAGGCCATCGCGCTCACCGGCAAGGCCGGGGCGATCACGGTTCACCACGTTCGCGCGGTGCACGGCTCCGCGCCCAACACCTCCGCGCGCGATCGCCGGCTGCTGCTGTTCCAGTTCCGCGCCGCCGACGCTTGGCCGCTGCTGGGCTTCCTCGCCGGGCTGGAGGCGTTCGATGCGCTCATGGTCTCGGGCGAGCCGACGATCGCGCCGCGCCTCACGCCCGTGCCGGTGCGCCTCCCGCTGCCGCCGGCCGACAAGCAGGGCTCGATTTACGAGAACCAGAAGGGTCTGCGCAGCCGCTACTTCGATCGGCCCGCCGCACGGCAGGCGGCGGAGTAAGCGATGGCCGTGCCGCTGGTCCGAAAACGACACCGCAGGAGGAATGCCCATGACTACACTGCGCAACCCGGCGCGTGAGAAGCTTGAAGCCGGCGAGTTGGCGCTCGGCTTCACCGTCAAGCTGGTCCGCAGCGTGGAGGTCGCGGCGGCGGCGAAGGCGGCCGGGTTCGACTGGCTGTTCCTCGATTGCGAACACGGCACCCTCGGCCTGGACGCCGCCGCGCAGATCGCCGTCGCGGCGCTCGACGCCGGCATCGCCCCGATAGCGCGCGTGCCGAACGGCGAATATGCGATCGCCACGCGCCTTCTGGACAACGGCGTCATGGGCATCGTCGTACCGCATGTCGATACGCCCGACGAAGCGCGGGAAGTCGTGCGCCGGCTCAAATACCCGCCGACGGGGCACCGCTCGATCGGCGGCATCGGGCCGCATTACGGGCTACGTTCCATGAAGCTCGGCGACGCGGCGGCCGCGATGAACGCGGCGAATCTCACGGTTGTAATGTTGGAGACGCCGACGGCGATCGAGAACGCGGAGGCGATCGCCGCCGTGCCCGGCATCGACGTGCTGCTGATCGGCACCAACGATTTGTGCTTCGAGATGGGCATTCCCGGCGAGTACACCCATGCCCGCGTCTCCGCCGCCTACGAGCGCACGGTCGGCGCCTGCCGCAAGCACGGGAAACACGCCGGGATGGGGGGCATCTACGTCGAGGATATCATGGAGCGCTATATCCGCATGGGTTGCCGCTTCAACCTCGCGGGGGGCGACCAATCGTTCATGATGGCCGCCGCCCAGAATCGCGGCGCCGCTCTTCGGCGCATGGTCTCCGCCTGACCCCGCCACTGTCACCGAAGCTTCACACCGCAGTCGTCCCGTCGCGACAGGGTTCTAGGAAGGGTCGTTCGCAGCGGGACGAGGCGGGGGATTGATGGGCGTGGCCGGGGAAACCCAGAGCCGCCAGCCGGCGGAGCAGCGCGCCTTTCCGACGGCGGCGCGGCTTGAAGAAGAGTGGGCGCCGCGCATCAGCGTCCGCAACCTGGACTTCTATTATGGCGACGCCCGCGCGCTGAAGTCCATCAGCCTCGAATTCCCCGACCGCCGCATCACCGGCCTGATCGGCCCCTCGGGCTGTGGCAAATCCACCTTGCTGCGTGTGCTCAACCGCATGTACGACCTCTATCCGGGTCAGCGCGCCACGGGCGAGGTTTTGATGGACGGGCGCAATCTCATTGCCTCGGACGTGGATGTGAACGAACTGCGGTCGCGGATCGGCATGGTGTTCCAGAAGCCCACGCCATTCCCGATGTCGGTCAGCGAGAATATCGCCTTCGGGGTTCGCCTGCACGAGCGGCTGTCGAAATCGCAGATGGCGGAGCGGGTGGAGTGGGCGCTGACCCGGGCCGCGCTCTGGGACGAGGTGAAGGACCGCCTCGGCCACTCGGCGCTGAGCCTGTCGGGCGGCCAGCAGCAGCGGCTGGTGATCGCGCGCACGATCGCGATCCGCCCGGAAGTGCTCCTGTTCGACGAGCCGACCAGCGCGCTCGACCCGATCAGCACGCTGAAGATCGAGGAGCTGTTCGACGAGCTGAAGAAGGACTTCACCATCGCGCTGGTGACGCACAACATGCAGCAGGCTGCCCGGGTCGCCGACCAGGTTGCGTTCCTCTATCTGGGCGAGCTGGTCGAAGTGGCGCCCGCCTCGCGGATGTTCACCTCGCCGCGCGAGCGGCGCACGCAGGACTACATCACCGGCCGCTTCGGCTGACCAGGGAGGGCAGGCATGTCCGACGCCGCGCGGCACGTCATCAGCAGCTTCGACCAGGAGCTGAAGCACCTCCGCGACCTGATCATCGAGATGGGCGGCATCGCCGAAAACCAGGTGGCGCTTGCGGCCGAGGCGATCATGAATCGCGATACCGCGGCCGCGGCACGCGCCGTGGAGGAGGACCCGCGCGTCGATGCGCTGGAGCGCGACGTCGAGCAGCTTGTCATACGGATGCTCGCGCTGCGCCAGCCGATGGCCGACGATCTGCGCCTGATCGTCGCCGCGTTGAAGATCACCAGCGCCTTGGAGCGCGTCGGCGACTATGCCGCCAACGTCGCCAAGCGCAGCATCGTGCTCGCACAGTTCACGCTCCCCTTCTCGCTCGCCGCGCTCGCCAACATGGCGCGGCTCGTGCAGGAGGAGCTGAAGACGGTGATCGACGCGATCGCGGAGCGCGACGCGGACAAGGCCGTGCGGGTCTGGCGCTCGGACCAGATGGTGGACGATCTCTACACCGCGATCTTCCGCGAGCTGATCACCTACATGATGGAAGACCCCCGCAATATCACGCCCTGCACGCACCTGCTGTTCATCGCCAAGAATTTGGAGCGGATCGGCGATCACGCGACGAACATCGCCGAAACTATCTATTACGCCGTGACGGGGGAGTCTTTGCCGGATACGCGCCCCAAGGGTGACACATCTGCCTATGCCGTCGTGCGCCCGCACGAGTAGGGAGGTTCACGCGGCAGGGGAGGTCGACGTGATTCGCACGGTCCGCGCGGCGGGCTACGCGTTGGACACGGAGCCGGTGTGACGCAAACTACGGCTTGAGATACCCCCAGTGCTGCTCCTCCAGCTCCAGGATGCGCGCCGCACCCGACGGAACGGTGCGGGCCTGCGGCATCACGTCCAGCTTGCGGCCGAGCGCCTTCCCGGTGGCGGCGAGAGAGAGGGCGCAGGCGTCGAAGACCATGTCGGGATAGCGGTTGTGATAGTCTGCGATTTCCCCTGCGACTGGTGACAGGCCGTTCACGAACATCGTCACGCCGCGCCCGTTGGCGACGATCTCGATCGCGGCGGAGCTGTCATGCGCGTGGAAGTAGTCGATGACGTTGCTGGCGTTGTGCAGCGCCTCGAGCATCACTTCCTTCGTGGGGCTGTTGACATGGATCACCATGCGATGCGCCGCCTCCGACGGCGCGGATCGGGCCGCGAACGGCACGACGGCCGACAGGACGAGGGCGAAGGTTGCAACGCGGCGCGACGACTGCATGATCTTCTCCGCTGATTCGCCGAAGCTCAGAGCGGGTTCATGCTGGGGAGGAATTGTCGGCGTGTCACCAACAAACCGTAACGCCCGGGTCTAGCCCGGGCGCTCGCGTCTTTCCTTGTGACAACGAAAGGCGTGGATGGCGGAGCCAACCCCCGGATCAAGCCCCGGGGGCGGCCATGACGGGACGGCCTCGGGCTCCTCTACTCGGCGGCGGTTTGCGTGTGCTGTCCGCCCTCGCGCGCAACCCCGCCGAGCGCCCGGCCGGCGAGCGATGCCTGACGTCCCTTGTTGGCGAGGTCCGAGAGCGACACGACGCCGACCAATCGCTTGGCCCGGTTCACCACCGGAAGGCGGCGAACCTGCTGTTCGGCCATGTTATCGGCGACGTCACCAAGAGTTCTCGTCTTCGAACACATAGCGCACCTCGGGCGTCATCACCTCGCGCACCTTGGTGCGCGCCGGGTCGCGGCCCTCGGCGATCAGGCGAACGGCGACGTCTCGGTCGGTGATCATGCCCACCAGCCGGTCGCCCTCGCCTACCGGCAGCGCGCCGGTGTCGTTGTCGCGCATCAGCCGCGCCGCCTGTTGCACCGTGTCTTCGGGATTGGCGAGGCGCGGTTCGCGGTCCATCACGTCCGATACCCGGCCGCCCTGCTGCTCCACCCCGTTGCCGCGTGCGTTGCTCTCTTGGCGCCGCTGCTCAAGCTGCTGTTCGAACGGACGCATGGTCTGGTCCGCCGCCCGGCGGACCGAGCGGACGAGCGCCGCGCTTCCCTCGACCAGCGTATCCAGGTAATCGCGCATGAAGCGCTGTTGCAGCAGCAGCAACTGGTTCGGGTTGCCGAGGCGCAGCAATTCCTGCGCGGAGCGCAGGTTGGTCTCGATCACGCCCGATACCAGGCGCTCCATCCCGTGCCGCATATCCTCGACGCTGTCGTCGGCCATTCGCGGCATGACCATCAGCGCGCGAATGTCCTGCGCACTTTCCTGCACCACCCGGGCCATCCTCTGCGCCGCCTGCTGCATCTGTTCGGTCGCGTTCGCGAACAGACGTTGCTGGCCATCGGCGAACGTGCGCGCGCCGTGGCGCGTCGCGGCGCCGGCGACCTCGCCCAGATGGCGCATCGTCTCCTCGCCCGCCTGCACGCCGTGCCGCGCCGCCTGAGCGGTCGCACCCGCGCCTTCGCGCAGCGCCGCGCCGGCGGCTTGGCTGGCCTGCTCCGCCGCGGCGGCGCCGCGCTGCACGCTATCGCTCGCTCCCGTCGTGGCGCGGACCGCTGCCCGGATCTGCTCCTGCTGGTCGGTGGATTTCTTGTCGGATTGATCAGCCATTATACGTCCATCCTATTGCATCGAATTGCGGTTGCTGAGTTGAAGACACGCCTCACGGCATGCGTGCTCCCGAACGAGAGCATCTCGCCTTGCCGACACATGATCGCCTGAGACGCTGCCAGACACCGTTCGGGCGGGCCTTCCAGCGTGTGTGCGGTCTGGCTCCGCATGCACCGCCTTCGGCGTGAGGTCCGTCGCTCGCGAACCGCGAGGTCGACCGAAGTTATGGGCCATGCCGCCGTCGAGGTCCACCCACCTCCCGCATACGTGAGCGGGCTTCCCGCCGAAAAACATCAGGCGGCATCTAAGAACTTTGCTTTGGACAACATGCTGGCCAGAACGCGGGCACAGCTCCCTGAACGCAATTGCCGAGGTATCCTGGCGCTAATTTTGCGGTATCCCGACGCAGCCGCCGTTCCCATTCAATGCGAAGCTGAACAGCCGCTCGCGTCCCAAAAGGAACACCCGTCCGCCGCGCGGGAACAGGCGCGAGATGGCGGGGTTTCTCACGTCCAGGCCGCCGGTGTAGGCCCCGAACGCGGGCATGACGACCCGCCGCGCGTCGGCCACGAAGCAGGGGCGGCAGACGGCGGTACCGCGCGCGGGCACCGCGACCTTGGGGTGGAAATGCCCGCTGACTTCCCCGGCTTCAAAGCGCAGTTCCGCCTGATGGCGAAACACCAGCGGTCCCGCTCTGAAAACCGAGACGGACTCCCCGCCCAGCCCCTCGGGCGGCGCAGGATCATGGTTGCCGCGCACCCACACCAACCGCAGCGTCGCGGCGATGGCGCCGAGCCGTGCCGCCTCCGCGTGCGCCAGACGCGACGCGCCCCTGGCGTCGTGAAAGGAATCGCCCAATGCGACCAGCACGCGCGGGCGCCAATGACGCAGCAGCACCGCCAGTCGGTCGAGGGTCAGTTGCGTGTCCCACGGCGGCAGCAGCATTCCGCGCGGCGCGAAAGACGAGCCTTTCTCTAGATGCAGATCGGAGACGGCGAGCAGTTCGCCGTCCGGCCAATAGAGCGCGCCACCCGGATCGAGCATCAACCGCTCGCCCGCCAGATGCAGCGGCGCGGGGATCATGCGCGGCGGTCGAACAGGTCGCGTTGCGTCGGCCGCCGGTCGCGCGCGGCATTGGCGCGATGCACAGGCGGCACGCGCCGCACGGGGACGGCCGGCGGTTCGGCCGTGCCCATCGCCTCGGCCACGATCGCCTCCGCCTCGGCGAGCAGCGCGTCCTCGTCCTCGGCCGAACGCACGCTCTCCCGCCCGATCTCCAGCAGCACCGGCACTGCGAGCGGGGAAACCCGCGAGAGCGCCATGTGAACGATCCGCCCGCGCACCCGCGCGAGCATCCCGGCGACGCGCCCGAGATCGATCATCCCCGCGGCGGCGTCGGCGCGCGTGGCGCGGAGCAGGACGTGGTCCGGCTGATGGCGGCGCAGCACGTCGTAGATCAGATCGCTGTTCACCGTCACCTGCCTGCGGTTCTTCTCCGCCCCCGGATGATGGCGCTCGATCAGCCCGGCGATCACCGCAACGTTGCGAAACGTCCGGCGCAGCATGGAGCTGTCGGCCATCCAGGCTTCCAGGTCGTCGCCCAGCATGTCTTCATCGAACAGCGCCGCCGGATCGGTCGGCTGGTTGGCCGACCACACGCCGAGGACGTAGTCGGTCGCGACGAACCCCAACGGCGCCATCCCTGCCCGCTCCATGCGCTTGGTCGCCAGCATCCCCAGCGTCTGGTGCGCGTTGCGCCCCTCGAAGGGATAGGCAACAAGAAACCAGCGTCCGCCGCGTGGAAAAGTCTCTATCAGCAGATCGCGCCGCCCGGGAAGGCGTGATCGCGCGCGTTGCAGCCGCAACCAGTCGCGCACGCCTTCGGGAAAGGCGCCCCAGCGCGCCGGGTCCTGCAACAAGGCCCGCACGCCGTCGGCGAGGTTCGTCGTAAGCGGCAGCCGCCCGCCCTCATAGGCCGGGACCATCGGCTCCCCCTGCCCGCCTTCGGCCGCCTCGACCCAGGTTTCGCGCAATCGCAGAAAGCGCAGCAGGCGGCCGGCGAACATGAAGGTGTCGCCGGGCCGAAGGAGCGAGACGAAATACTCCTCGACCTCGCCCAAGCTCGGCCCCGCCCCCCGCCTGCCGGCCAGGCGCACCTTGATGAGCGGAGCCTCGACGATGGTGCCGATGTTCATCCGGTGCTGCCGGGCAACCCGCGTGGACCGGACATGCATCATCCCCTCGGCGTCGCGAAACAGCTTGCGATAGCGATCATAGGCGCCCAGCGCATAGCCGCCGTTCTCGACAAAGCCCAGCACATCGTCGAAATCCCGTCGGCTCAGCCCGGCATAGGGCGCGGCGCCGCGCACCTCGGCGTACATCGCGTCGGGGTGGAACGGCGCGGCGCAAGCCAGCCCCAGCAGGTGCTGGGCCAGCACGTCCAGCCCGCCGGGCCGGGGCGGGTCGCCGTCCAGTGCGCGTGCCGCGACGCCGGCCATCGCGGCCTCGCATTCCAGCACCTCGAATCGATTGGCCGGCACCAGCAGGGCGCGCGAGGGCTCGTCCATCCGGTGATTGGCGCGCCCGACCCGCTGGAGCAGGCGCGAGACACCCTTGGGGGCGCCGACCTGGATCACCTGATCGACGCCGCCCCAGTCGATGCCGAGGTCGAGCGAGGAGGTCGCGACCACGGCGCGCAGCCGCCCCTCCGCCATCGCCGCCTCGACCTTGCGGCGCTGCGCCACCTCCAGGCTTCCGTGATGCAGCGCGATGGGCAGCACGGGATCGTTGAGGCGCCAGAGGGCCTGGAACATCATCTCGGCCTGCGCGCGCGTGTTGACGAACACGATCGTCATGCCGGCGTCGCGGATGCGGGCGATGACCCGGGGCGCGGCCTCAAGGCCCATGTGCCCACTCCAGGATAGCTCGCCCTCGGGCACCATCAGCGCGAGATCGGGGACGGCGCCGCTCGTCTCCTCGATGATGCGCGCAGCGCCGACATAGGCGCCGATCGCGTCCGGGTGCGCCACCGTGGCCGACAGGCCCACCCTGCGCAGTCCTGGCGCCAGCCGCCCGAGGCGGGCCGCACAGAGGGAGAACTGGTCGCCGCGCTTGGTGCCGGCCAGAGCGTGCACCTCGTCCATCACCACGGTGGTCAGGCCGCCGAACAGCGCCGGCGCGTCAGGCAGCGACAGCAGCAGCGCCAGGCTTTCGGGGGTGGTGAGCAGGATGTGAGGCGGCGCGGCGCGCTGGCGCGCCCGGCGGTTCGCGGGCGTGTCGCCGGTGCGCGTCTCGATGGCGATGGGCAAGCCCATCTCCTCGACCGGGTGCAGGAGGTTGCGCGCGATGTCGGTCGCCAGCGCCTTGAGCGGACTGACATAGAGCGTGTGCAGGCCGGGGCGCGGACGTTGGGCGAGATCGATCAGGCTCGGCAGGAAGCCGGCCAGCGTCTTGCCCCCGCCCGTGGGAGCGATCAGCAGGACGCTTTCGCCCGCGCGCGCCGCGGCGAGCATCGCAAGCTGATGCGCGCGCGGCTGCCAGCCCCGCGCAGCGAACCACGCGGCGAAGGGTTCGGGGAACGGCGGGGCGCTCGGTTCGTTCATGTCGGTTAGAGCAAACGGTCAGCGATGAGAACACAAGGGAAACCTTGCGGTCGCCTAAGGGGCTGCGCTCAACCCCGCGGCCCGGGCATTCACAAGAGTGTTAGACGTGGCCTTTCGATGGCCGCAATGCCATCATCGTTTCTCCTTCTGGACCGCGTTTCCCGTAATGGTTAATGGTCGCCACAACCGGAGAGAGAATGCCATGACACGGAAGTTCGCACTGAACGCGCTGGCCGGCACGCTTCTTCTCGCGCTGGCCGCTTGCGGCTACACGCCCGGGCAGCGGGCGGTCTCGGGCGGGCTGCTCGGGGCGGGTGGCGGAGCGGCGCTCGGCGCGATCACGGGCGTCGGCGCGGGGACTGGCGCCCTGGTCGGCGGCGGTGCTGGCGCGCTTGGCGGCGCGGTGACCTCTCCGCGCGGGCTGTGATCGCGCGCCGAGGGGTGACTTGATGTGGTAAGGACTGGCCCTCGCCGTCGGGACGGTGTTCAGTGGCCGGCGACGTTTTGCCGGCCACCGGAAGCCCTTTGCCCTTCATCAACCGCCTTGCGCTCCTTCTCGCGTGCCTGCCGGCGCTGGCCGGCTGCGCGGGGTCGGCCGAGAGCCTCGGCCTGACCGGCGCGCCGCTGACCGCACCGCCGGCGGAGGCCTCGGACGCGACGATCGGACTGCCTGGGGTCAATCCCGGTACGGGTCCCTACACGCCGAGCCTGCTCCCCAGCACGGGGGCGGGCCGGTATTTCGGCTACGGAGACTGACCTCTAGCCGCCTTCCTGAGCCGTCTGGACCGCCCCTTCCAACTCCTGGAAGCTCGGCATCAGCGGGTTGGGAACCATCTTCCGCCCCGTCTCGACGCTGACCTGCGGGGCGTTGCCATGCAGATGGGCCACCAGCACGGCGCGGATCACCTCGAAATACTTGGCCTCCTCCTCGATCACCGACTTGAGGCGGGCGGCGACGGGGGCTGCCAGCCCGTAGGCGAGCAGCACGCCCAGGAACGTTCCGGTCAACGCGCCGGCGATCATGCCGCCGAGCACCGCCGGGGGCTGGTCGATGTGCGACATCGTCTTGATGACGCCGAGCACGGCGGCGACGATCCCGAGCGCGGGCAGAGCATCGGCGATCGATTGCAGCGCGTGCGCCCCGTGCAGCTCCTCTTGCAGGGTCTTGCGGAGTTCGCGGGCGATGACGTCCTCGATCTGGTTGGGATCGTCGGCGTTCATCCCGACCATGCGCAGATAGTCGCAGATCATGGAGCGCGCGAAGTCGTTGCCCAGCACCTTGGGGAACCGGCGGAAGGCATCGCTCTCCTGCGGATTTTCGATATGCGGCTCGACCGCCATCGCGCCCTTGGTGCTGGCCAGGCGGACGAGCAGGTAAAGAAGGCTCAGCAGGTCGACGTAGTCGGTCTTGGCGTAGGCCGAGCCCTTCAGCGCCTTCGCCAAGCCGCCCAGCGTGTGTTTGACGTCGTGCAGGCTGTTGGCCATCACGAAGCTGCCGATTGCGGCCCCGCCGATGGTCGCCATCTCGAACGGGAGCGATCCAAGCAGCGCGCCCATGCTGCCGCCCTCGACGGCGTAGGTGCCGAACACGCACAGCATCAGGAATCCGAACCCGCCGAGCGCCAGCATGCTCGCCCGTCAGCCCGAAGGGGCGGGCGTGGCCGGCGGCACCACCGCCTCGGCTCCGCGCAGCACGGTGATGGCGATGCGCCGATTGGCCGGCGCGAGCGGCTGGGCGGGGAGCAGAAGATCATGGTCGGCATGGCCCGTCACGTCGCGGACCCGCCGGTCGGGCAGCCCCGCCTCGGCCAGCATTCGCCGCGCGGCGTTCGCCCGTTCGGCCGAAAGCTCCCAGTTCGTCCGGTCGGGACCGGGATACGGCGCGGCATCGGTGTGCCCCTCGATGGACACCTGTCCCGGGAGGCGCAGCAGCACTGGCGCGATCTTGGCGATGAGCAGCCTCGCCTCCTCGTTCGGCGCGGGCGAGCCAGTAGCGAACATGGCTTGGCGTTCCCGATCCAGCAGTTGGATGCGCAGCCCCTCGGGGGTGACGTCCACGGCGATCTGCCCGGCCACCTCCGCCAGTTTCGGATCGTGCGCCACCGCCTGCCTGATCTCCTCGGCAGCATGCTCGAACCGGCGCTGCTCCGCCGCCTGCGGTCCGACCTCCGCGGCGGGCGCGGCGGGTGGAGCCGATTGCCCGGAAGGCTGGGGCGCCGCACGTTCCTGCGCGCTCGCCAGCGTCTGCGCTGGCACGAGATTAGGTTGGCTGGGGTCGGTGCGCCGGACCTGATCTGTCGAACCCGCACCGCCGGCCGCGCCGTTCCGTTCGGCCTCAGCCGATGCGTCAGGGTCGTCCGCCGGCTCGGCGGGGACCGGGCGGCTGCCGGGGAGCACCTGGACCGACCCCCGATCGGAGACCAGCGCGCCGTGGTCAAAAGCCGTGTGCCCGCCGAACGGCTGGCCGGTTCCCGATGAGGCGTGGCTCATCAGGTTGTTCGGGCTGAAGTAGTCCGCCAGCCCCTTGCGCTGATCTTCCGTCGTTGCGTTCAGCAGCCACATGAGAAGGAAGAACGCCATCATCGCCGTCACGAAATCGGCGTAGGCGACCTTCCAGGCGCCGCCGTGATGCCCTTCGGCGGCGTGCTCCTCGCGTCGGATGATCTGGGGACGCCCCCTGTCCCGCTGCTTGCCCTGCCTCGCCATACGCCCCCAGCGGTCCGGCCACCCCGGCCTGCCACGATGGCCCACACTGGCCTGCCGATGCTTGACCGGTCGTTAACCGCGGTGATCCGAGGTTGCGACCCTCGCATGAAGCAACGATATTGCGCGTGAACACTCGTCCTTGAAATGTCAGGAGCCGGTATGGCCGGCTGACCGCACCAGATGAAGATGCCTCCCGAAGCCGAGACGCCGCTGCTGGACGCGATCGACCGCCGCATCCTGGCCGAATTGCAAGCTGACGGGCGGATGACGAACGTGGAGTTGGCCCGCCGGGCCGGCATCTCCGCCCCGCCCTGTTTGCGTCGCGTCCGCCGGCTGGAGGAAACGGGCGTAATCCGCGGCTATCACGCCGATACCGACCCGCAGCGCCTGGGCTGGCAGATCACCGTCTTCGCGATCGTCGGACTGGACAGCCAGAAGGATCTCGTGCTCTCGGCGTTCGAGGCGCTGGTCGCCACCTGGCCCGAGGTGCGTGAGTGTCACATGATCCGCGGTGGTGGCGACTTCCTGCTGAAGCTGGTCGCGCGCGATACGGCGCATGAGAACCAGCTCACGCAACGCCTGACCGGCTCGCCCAACGTCAGCCGGGTGCAGACCTTGCAGACGATCAGCACCAGTCGGCTGCTTTCAGGGGTGCCGTTCTAGACTGCGGCCCACGCGCGAAAGGAAGGCATCGCAGCTCACATCGGCGGCACAAATAAGGCGCAGCCCGGCGGAGTGAAATTTGGCCTTCAGTGGGAAACCGCCGCGCCCTTCGGGATCCGCGGCAGGAACAGCGCCAACGGCCACACGCAGAGGGCGATCAGGCCAAGCAGCCAGAAGATGTCGAGATAGCCCATCACCTGCGCTTGGGTCTGCACCTCCCGCGCGATGGCGCCAAGCGCGTGGCCGAACCCGTAGCCGTCATATGGCGTGACTGATTCGGCCAGTCGCTCGTGATGGAACTGGGTTCGCCAGGACAGAAGCGTCTGAACGAAGGACACGCCGAAACTGCCGCCGAGGTTGCGCATCAGATTGAGCAGCGCCGAGGCCTGGTTGTTCTCATCGGGCGGCACACCGACGTAAGAGACCGCGGTGATCGGTATAAACAGGAACGGCAGCCACACGACCTGAAGCATCCGGGCGTCGGAGACGTCCCGGAGCGAGATATTAAGGTCCAGGCCGGACCACCGCCAAATCGCCCAGCCGCTGCCGATGAACGCGGCTGCGATCAGCCATTTCGGTTGGATCAGCCGCCCGGTGAGGAGGCCCGCCAGCGGCATCGCGATGATCGTCGCGACGCCGCCGACAGCCAATGTCAGGCCTGCCTGATAGGCGGTGTAGTCCAGCAGCTCCTGCGTGAGTTGCGGCAAGAGCTGCGTCGTGCTGATGAGCAGGAATCCCACCAGGAACATCAGGGCGCAGGAGATCGCGAACCCGCGGGACTGCGCGAACAGCCGCAGATTGATGATCGGCTTGGCGATCACCAGCTCCCAGATCAGCAACGTGAACAGGGCAGCGCCGGAGACGAAGCTCAGCCCAAGGATGAAGGTCGAGCCAAACCCGTCATCGATGGCGAACCGGTCGAGTACCGACCTGCAACGTGCCGAAGGACAGCACCACCAGCGCGAACCCGATGTAATCGATCCGCAGCCCGCCGCGCAGCATCTTGCGTCGATCATCGTCGAGCGCCTTCGGCTCCACGACGAAGCTGTGAACCAGGAACAGCGACAGCAGCCCGATCGGCAGGTTGATGAGGAACACCCAGTGCCACGACAGGTTATCAGTGATCCAGCCTCCGAGCAGCGGTCCGAGCGCCGGTGCCGACACAATCGTCAGGCCGTACAACGCGAACGCCTGCGCGCGCTGACGTACCGGGAACGAGTCGGCGAACATCGCCTGCTCCGTGGGGCCAAGTCCACCGCCGCCGATGCCCTGCGCCAACCTGGCCAGCACCATCCAGGTCAGCGAGGTGGATGCCGCGCAGGCGACGGATGCGGCGGTGAATAGCGCGACGCAGCTCATGTAGAACCGCTTGCGCCCCAGCATCGTGGCCAACCAGCCGCTGATCGGCAGGACCACCGCGTTGGAGATCAGATAGCTGGTGAGGATCCAGGTACTCTCATCGTAACTCACCGCGAGCGACCCGGCGATGTTGCGCAGCGCCACGTTCACGATCGTGGTGTCCAGAACCTCCATGAACGTCGCGATCGAGATGATCACGCCGATCAGCCACGGATTGCGTTCTCCAGCGGCGGAGCGGGGCAGATGCTCCCGGGCCATCACCGCAGCTTCACGCTCGGCTCGGCCGACATCCCCGGCGCCAGAAAATGCTTCTGGTACTCGGTGCCGTCAAACGTGATTTTCACCGGGACGCGCTGCACCACCTTCACCCAATTGCCGGTCGCGTTCTCCGCCGGCAGCGCGCTGAACTGCGACCCGGTGCCGGACTGGAAGCTGTCCACCTTGCCGTGGAAAATCGTGCCGGGAACCGCATCGACGGTGATCGTCACCGGCTCGCCTGGCCGCATCCCCGCCAACTGCGTTTCCTTGAAATCCGCCGTCACCCACAGTTCGTCCCGCACCAGCGCAAACAGCGGTTGGCCCGGCTGGAGGACGTCGCCCACGTTCACCGTGCGGTGCGTCACGCGCCCGCTGACCGGGGCCATAATGGTCGTGTAGGAGAGTTGCAGCCGGGCGCTCTCCGCTGTTGCGTCGGCCAGTCTCAGACCGGCCTCTGCGGATGCCACCTGCGCCTTGGCGACCTCGATTTGCGCCATGGCGCCCTCAACTCCCTGCTGGGCCGAGGTGAGCTTCGCGGTCGCGGAGTGGAACGTCGCCTCGGCCTCATCGCGCTGTTGCTGCGTCACGGCGGCCGGATTGATGTGCCGGAATCGTCCATAGTTCTTTTGCGCCTGGCTCAGATCGGCCTGCGTCACCGTCACGTTGGCCCGCGCCTGGTCGAGGTCGGCCCGGCGCACCAGAAGCTGCGCACGCATCTGCGTCACCAGCATCTGCGCGCTGGTCTTCTGGGCAAGCGCTTGATCGAGTTTCGCCTGGTAGTCGCGCGGGTCGATCTCCAGCAGCTTCTGTCCGGCGGCGACGTGCTGGTTGTCGGTGAACAGAAGGCTGGTGACGCGGCCGGGAACTTGCGGGGCGACCTGGGTCACGTAGCCGGCGACGCGCGCGTCCGTCGTGGTGGCATAGTTGCGGGCGTTCAGCCACCAGAGCACGCCCCCGACCACGAGCACGAGCGCCGCGACCGCGCCGAGGCCGGCGAGCCACGGATGGCGGCGATACCACCGCGCCTGGGGCAGGGCCGGGCGGCTCTCCGGCGTCGCGGCCTCGTCCTGTTCCGCCTCTTCGGGCCGGGTCTGCGCGTCCATGTCCATGGGCACGGTCTTTCCCGTTTGACCGAACCGTTCGGTCAGCCGCTTGGCAACTGGTCTGGCGCGCCCCAAGTTCAAGCCGTATCGGCAAAAGGGGGCCGGTCACGATGGTGCAAGCGGAGGCGCTATCGCCCGAGAGGCGGGCACGAATTCTGGATGGTGCCAGCGCAGTGTTCGCCGCACACGGCTATGAGGGCGCGAGCATGGCGGGTATCGCCACGCAAGCCGGAGTCTCCAAAGGGACACTGTACAACTACTTTCCCAGCAAGGCGATGCTGTTCGCGGCCTATGTGGGCGAGGAGTGCAGCCGGCATCTCATCCACGTCTTCGACGAGGCCCATCATGACGGGGTACCTGCGGCCACGGCCCTACGCAGCGTCGGGCGGCGAATGCTGGAGATCATGATTTCTCCGGTCGGCCAGACGATTTACCGGATGGTGGTATCGGAAGCGGCGAAATTTCCCGAGTTGGCACAGACTTTTTTCGACGCCGGCCCGGCGCGAGCGATTGGCGGCCTGGCCGAGTGGCTTGCGGAACAGACCCGGCGCGGGCAACTGCGTGTATCCGACCCGGAATTTGCCGCCGAACAGTTTTTCAGCCTCTGTCAGACGCGAGTGGTGCTCCGCCAGAAACTGGGGCTGCTGGTTACGCCGACCGCTGCCGAGATCGAGCGCGTGGTGAACGCCGCGGTGGAGATGTTCTTATTGCGTTATGCACGAGGTCATCTGTCCGGTGCCCAGGACGGGCGGAGTACGTGCGGCAGTCCGGCCGGATGAAACCAATCATATCCCGGCCGCAGCCGAGAGCAACAGGCCGATCGACAGATCAAGCGCCACCAGTCCAGCCGCGGCCATCCCCGGCACGTCGAGCGCCAGGCGCGCCGTGAACCATTCCAGCCACAGCGCCCAGCCCAGCGCGACCAGCTCGCTCGTGGCCGCCACCGGCGCGGGCGCGCGCAGCAGCAGCGGAATGGAGGCCAGCAGAAGCAGCGCGTACTGGATCACGTTGCACCAGTTCCAGGCGGCGATGTAGGCGGACCACCGGCCCGCGCGGCCGAGTGCGGCGACCAGCGTGCGCGAGATGACGGCGTATCCGGTCCAGCCGATGACGAACACCAGCAAATCCAACATGAGCGCGTGGCCCGGATTGGCGGGCCGTCCCTGCGCCGTCCACTCGATCAGACGCATCGAAACCAGCGCCGGGGCCGAGATCGCGGCGGCCCAGAAGCTGCGCGCCGCCCCGACATCCACATCCCATCCGGCCACGCCGCGCTCCACGCGCGCGAGCCCGTCGGCGCGCCCGCGCGCGAGGAGGATCGCCCCCGACAAGCCGTTCGCGACCGTCGCCGTGAGATTCACGCCGGCGCCAGGAACGCCGGACCCAGCACGAGCAACCCGGTGCCGAGATTGACGAGGATGACAAGCGCCACCGCCCGCAGGCGCGACAGACCGAGGCCGTGGCGGGCCACGAACCAGTGGAGCCACAGCCCGTAGCAGCCGATCGCACCAAGGGTCGCCGCCACCGCCCCGCGCTCCGAGAGGAACGCCGTCAGAAGCGGCGCCAGGATCGCCAGCAAAAGGACGGCGACGACCGGAATCGCCCATTGGCACCAATTGAGCGCCGTGGCGAACCGCAGCCACGCCGCCCGGCGACCCCAGAGTCGCGCCACCTCGAACGACAGGACCGGCGGCGCGAGCAGGGCGCAGAGCGTGGCCAGCAATTGCGCCGCGCCCGCCCGGCCGGCGCCGCCCAGGAGCAGCAGAGCGCCGCCCACGAGGGGAAAGGCGAGCAGCGGCGCCAGACTCGCCAGGAACGCCTCGCGCGTCGCGCCGAATCTATCGAGCCCGTCGGCCCGGCCGCACGCCACACGCAGAATCCCCACGAGGATGCTCGGTGGCCCGGCACGCTGCCGCCGCACGACCGGTTTCATGCCAGCAGTGCGTCGAGCACGACGCGGTAGGTCCGCGCCAGCTCGCGCAGTTCGGCGACCGGCACGCACTCGTCCACCTGGTGCATGCTGGAGCCCACCAGCCCGAACTCCGCCACCGCACAGTGCCGCGCGATGAAGCGCGCATCCGAGGTGCCACCGCCGGTGTCCAGCACGGGCTCAACCCCCGTCGCCGCCGCCACCGCCGCGCGCAGCCGGTCAACCAACTGGCCGGGTGGGGTCAGGAAGGACTCGCCGCTGACCGAGACATCTAGATCGAACCACTCGGCGTGCTGCGCGAGCGTCGCGCGCAGCCAAGCTTCGAGCGCCGCCCCCGTATGGAGGTCGTTGAAGCGAATGTTGAGCGCGGCCCGCGCGGCGGCGGGGATGACGTTGGTCGCCGGATTGCCGACATCGACGCTGGTGAGCTGCAACGACGAAGGTTCGAAGAACTCGCTGCCGGCATCGAGGGGCGCGGCGGTCAGCGCGGCGAGCGCGCGCACCAGCCGATGCACCGGGTTGTCCGCGCGGTGCGGATAAGCGACATGGCCCTGCGTGCCATGCAGCGTGACGCGCGCGTTCAGGCTGCCGCGCCGGCCGACCTTGATGACGTCGCCCAAGCGCTCGCGGCTGGTGGGCTCGCCCACCAGACAGAAATCGGGCACATGGCCGTGGGCGGCCATCCAGTCCAGCACGCGGGTCGTGCCGTCGAGCGCGGGACCCTCCTCGTCGCCCGTGATGAGCAGGCTGATGGACCCAACGGGCGAGCCGTCGACGAGGCGCTGCGCGCAGGCCGCGACGAAGGCGGCGATCGCGCCCTTCATGTCGCAGGCGCCGCGGCCATACAGCAGGCCGTCGCGCACCTCGGCCCCGAACGGGTCGCCGCGCCAGGCCGCGACATCGCCTGCGGGCACGACGTCGGTATGGCCGGCGAAGCAGAGATGCTGCCCGGTATCGCCGAGGCGGGCGAACAGGTTCTCGATCTCGCCGAATCGCAGCCGATGGACCGTGAAGCCCAGCCGCTCCAGCGCCGCGCCGAGCACGCCCTGCGCGCCGGTGTCGGCCGGCGTCACCGAGGGGCAGCGGATCAGCGCCTGGGCAAGGGCCAGCGGATCGCGAAGGTCGGTGAATGGGTCGCTCAATCGCGCAGCAGCTCGTTGATCGACGTCTTGGCGCGCGTCTGGGCATCGACGCGCTTGACGATCACCGCGCAGTAGAGGCTCGGCCCGGGACTGCCATCCGGCAGCGCCCGTGCGGGCAGGGAGCCGGGCACCACGACGGAATACGCCGGCACGCGGCCGACATGGATTGCGCCCGACGCGCGGTCGATCACCTTGGTCGAGGCGCCGATGAAGGTCCCCATCGCCAGCACGGCGCCACGCTCCACGATCACGCCCTCGGCGACTTCGGAGCGGGCGCCGATGAAGCAGTCGTCCTCGATCACCACCGGATTGGCCTGCAACGGCTCCAGCACGCCCCCGATGCCGACGCCGCCCGAGATATGGCAGTTCGCCCCGATCTGGGCGCAGCTTCCGACGGTGGACCAGGTGTCGATCATGGTGTTGCGATCCACATAGGCGCCGGCGTTGACGAAGCAGGGCATCAGCACCACCCCCGGCGCGATGTAGGCCGAGCGGCGGACGACCGCGCCCGGCACCGCGCGGAAACCGGCCTCCCGAAAGCGGTTGGCGCCCCAGCCGGCGAACTTCATCGGCACCTTATCGTACACGTCCGCGCCGCCCGGCCCCGCCATCGGGGCCGACTCCGTGAGACGAAAGGAGAGCAGCACCGCCTTCTTGAGCCACTGATTAACGCGCCAGCCGTCCGGCCCCGGCTCGGCCACGCGCGCGGCACCCGAATCGAGCGCGTCGAGCGCCGCCTCCACGGCCCGGCGGGGATCGCCGCCGGTGCGCGGCGACAGCGCCTCGCGGCGTTCCCACAGATCCTCGATCGACTGCTCAAGCGCCTGCACGGCCATACGTGCCTTCTATCCGGTGCGGGCGCGGACCATGCGCAGCCCCCCCGCGTCTGTCAAACGCGCACGTCAACCACCGGCGGAAACGCTTCTTTAACACGCAAATGCTGAACTCCTCCCGTTAAGCGAGGAGCGATCGAGCGATGGACGACCTGCAAGCCGAGGGGCTGGTGCGCTCCGGCCCGGCCGGCCGGATCGCGGGTTCGCTGCGGAGCGTATTGCTGGAAAGCCGGCAGCGCTGGCGCGATCTCGTCGCACTGGCGGGCGACTTCGCGTTCGAGACCGACATCCGCGGCTGCTTCACTTTCATCACGCCCGACCCGGCGCTGGGATGGCCGGCTTGCGCGTTGCTCGACAAGCCGGCCGCTCGCTTGCTGGCCCACCCGCCTGGGGGCGAGGCATCCGACCCGTTCGCGCCGCTCATCCAGGTTCGTCGCCAGCGGGTATGGCTCCGCCGGGCCGACGGCGCCGTCGCGTGCGTGCTGCTGTCGGCCACCCCGCTGCTCGATCGGCTGGGCCGCGTCATCGGTGCGCGCGGCATCGGCACCGACATGACCGACCAGGACGGCCAGGAGGCGGACGTGGCGGCGGCGCTGCGCCGGGGCGAGGTGATCGGGCATATCCTGTGGCGCATGCGCCAGGAGGTCATGGCGCCGCGCATGATGCGGGCGGCGCTGGAGGCGGTCACGTCCGCTTCGGGCGGCGAGGGCGCCGCCGTGATCAGCCTGGTCGAGGACGCTCCGGCGTTGCTCCATCAGGCAGGCGAGGGAGCCGGCGCCGTGCTGGCTGCCGCCGGCGCGCTGCTGCGCGAGGCGGATCCGCGCGAGGCGGCGCTTGCCGGCACGGCGGACCAACGCCCGCTGCTGGTCTCGGCCTGCCGCACGCGCTTCGGCGATCTCGCCGGGCTCGCCCTCTGGCGCCGTCCCGGCGCCCGCAGCTGGGACGCGGAAGATCGCCAGATCGCCGGGTCGGCGGCGAGCATCGTGCGCGTGGTGCTGGAGCACGAGGCGATCCAGCGGGAAATGGCGAGCCAGGCGCGCACCGATCCGCTGACCGGCCTGCTGAACCGCCGCGCCTTCCTGGAGGAACTGCCACGCCACATCGACCGCCTGGAGCGCGACGGCATGCCCGGCACCCTGATGTTCACCGACCTCGACAACTTCAAAGCGGTGAACGACCGGCTCGGCCACGAGATGGGCGACCAGCTTCTGCGGTGCGCGGCCGATCTGCTGCGCACCGCCGTACGCCCGACCGATCTGGTCGCGCGGCTCGGCGGGGACGAATTCGCGATCTGGCTGAACGGGAGCGACCACATGACGGCGGCGGAGCGCGCCGAGCGGCTGCGCACCGAAGGGCCACGGTGCTTCGCGGAGCTGACGGGCGGCATCGGCGCGGTGGGCTTCTCGATCGGCATCGCCACCCTCCGACCCGGCGGGGGCGAGGAAATCGAGTCCCTGCTGCGACGGGCCGATCTCGTCATGTACGAGGCGAAACGATCGGGGCGCGGACACTGGCGCGTGTCGCACGAGGAGACATCATGACAGCCCCGCCGCCCCCGCATCCGGCGTCAGGTTCCGCTCTCGCCGACGAGGCCGCCCAAGTGCGCCAAGGCGCGAGCCCGACGACTTCGCCCGAGGAGCTGGCGGCGCTGGCAAGTCACGCCTCGATCATGGTGCGGACCGCGCTCGCGCTGAACCCGGCGGCTCCGCCCCGCGCGATAGCGCGGCTTGCCGGTGATGCCGACGAGCGGGTCCGTGCCGTGCTCGCCCGCAAACTGGCGGCGCTCGCGCCCGATCTGTCCAGGCCCGATCAGGACCGTCTCCAGCGCCAGACTTACGACGCGCTGGCCACCCTGGTCTCCGACGAGGCGGTGCGCGTGCGCGCGGCCATCGCCGATGTCGTGAAGGACATGCCGGACGCACCGCGCGCCCTGATCCTGGACCTCGCGCGCGACTGTGCGGTTTCGGTCAGCGAACCGGTAATCCGGTTCTCCCCGATCCTGACCGATGAGGATCTGCTCGCGCTGCTCGAAGCCCCGCCGTCGGCCGCGACCGTGCTGGCCGTGGCGCGGCGCCCCGACCTGACCGAACCGCTCGCGGACGCCATCGCCGCCGGAAACGACGGAGCCGCGATCCGCGAAATGCTCGCCAACGGCTCGGCGCAGATCCGGGAAGCGACGCTGGACGCGCTGATCGTCCGCGCGGTGGACCACGTGGAGTGGCACGAACCCCTCGTCCGCCGGCCTGTCCTGCCGGCCCGCTCGGCGCGCGCCTTGGCCGAGATCATCGCCACCGATCTGCTGGAAATGCTGGTCAGCCGGGCCGACCTCGGCGCGCAGACCGCGACGGCGCTGCGCGAGCGCCTCGCCGCGCGACTCGGCGCCGAGCAGGCGCACACGAGCCCGTTCAGCGACCTTTCAACCGAGCAGGCGCTCCAGGAGGCGCACCGATTGGCGCGAGCGGGCTATCTGAATGAGGCGGCCTTGTTCGAGGCGCTCCGCACGGGCCGGCCGCGCCTGGCCTCGGCCATGCTGGCCGTCGCCGCCGTGATGCCGATCTCGGTGGTCGATCGCGCGGCCTCCCTGCGAAGCGCCAAGGGCCTCGTGAGCCTGGTCTGGAGCGCGGGGTTCAGCATGGGTGCCGCCGCCGTCATGCAAGGGGCCATCGGCAATCTCCCCCCCTCCGCCCTGCTCGCCGCCAACCCGGACGGGAGCTTTCCCCTGGCGGTGGAGGAAATGCGCTGGCAACTCGGCTTCCTGCGCCGAATCGGCCGCTGAAGGTTCAGAATGCCGGCCGCGTCTCGCCCTTGATCTGCGTGCGATGCATGATCCGCCGAGCCGTCGCGTCGAACGGATCGCGCCGATGCATGGTGCAGCGATTGTCCCACAGCACCAGGTTGCCGACCCGCCACGCGTTATACCAGGTGAACTGATCCCGCGTCGCGTAGCGCCACAGCTCGTCGAGCAGCGCCTCCGATTCGGACCGAGTCAGGCCCTCGATATAGGCGTTGCGGCGCCGCCCCAGATACAGCCCTTGCCGCCCAGTGTCGGGGTGGGTGCAGACGATCGGATGGAGGGTGCCAGGGGAGGTCGTCGGATCATCGGTCGGGGTGACGCCCTCCCGCAGGTAGCCGCCGCTGTTGTAGGTTCCGTCGTGTTTCAGCCTCCGCCCCTCGATGCGGCGCTTCAGCTCGGCTGGCAGTTCCGCGTAGGCGCGGTACATGTCGCAGAACCCGGTCGCACCGCCCGACGGCGGCACCTCCAGCGCATACAGGATGCTCGCCTTCGGCGGGTCCGCCAGGTACGACATGTCGGTGTGCCACACGGCCTCCCCGGCCCCCAGGCTACCGATCGCCACGCCGTTCTCGACCACGTTGGAGACGACGTAGAGTTCGGGCTTGCCCTCGACGAAGCGGCGGCCGTTCTCCTGCACCGGCGCCCAGTCAAGCGCGCCGAAGCGGCGGCTGAAACCGATCAGCTCGTCGTCCGAGAGGTGCTGGCCGCGAAACAGCAGCACGAGGTGGTCGAGCCAAGCGCGGTGGATGGTCGCGAATGCCGCGTCATCGATCGCGCGCAGGTCGATCCCGCGCAGTTCGGCGCCCAACGCGGCGCCGGTGGGCACGATCTCGATCCGGTTCCGGGCAGCAGCGGCAGCAGACATGGCGCGCTCCTTTTCGGCCAAAGGCAAACGGCCGCGAAGCATGCGTCCCCGCCGAGCCACGCGCAACGCCTCAGGTGGGCGAGAGTGTCGCGATCGGACAGATCCCGCTTGCGCGCCGAACTACGAAGGCAATAAGACCGATTGCGACACAAGGGGCGGGCTGATGTGCGGGCTGGCAGGCATCTTTGCTCTCGATGCCGCGCGGGAGGTGAACGAGGCGCTGTTGCGCCGCATGACGGCTGCGCTCGCGCATCGCGGCCCGGACGGCGACGGCTTTCACATAGAGCCGGGCCTCGGCCTCGGCCACCGTCGGCTCGCCATCATCGACCCGCTCGCCGGCGAGCAGCCGATGTTCAACGAGGACGGCTCGGTCGTCGTCATCTTCAATGGCCTGATCTACAATTTCCAGGATCTGGTGCCGGAGCTGCGGGCGCTGGGCCACGTCTTCCGCACGCGCTGCGACACGGAGACGATCATCCATGCCTGGGAGGCGTGGGGGCCCGACTGCCTCGATCGGCTGGACGGAACCTTCGCGTTGGCGTTGTGGGACCGCAATCGCCAGACGTTGTTCCTGGCGCGCGATCGGCTGGGCAAGAAGCCGCTCTATCATGCCACGCTTCCCGACGGGCGGTTCGTCTTCGCCTCCGAGATGGCGGCGCTGCGCGAGGTGGCCGAACTGCCGCGCAAGCTGAGCGCGCCCGCCGTCGAGGACTTCCTCGCCTATGGCTATATCCCGGACCCGGCGACGATCTACGAGGGCGTCGCTCGCCTGCCCGCCGCGCATTGCCTGCTGTTGCGTCGGGGCGAGCCGGCAGCGGCGCCCCGACGCTACTGGCGCCCCTCGGCCGCGCCGCGCGCGATCAGCGAAACCGAAGCCGTCGCCGAGCTGACCACGCGGCTGCGCGCGGCCACCGCGGTCCGCCTCGTGGCCGACGTGCCGATCGGGGCTTTCCTGTCGGGCGGCGTCGATTCCAGCGGGGTGGTGGCGCTGGCCGCCGGGCTGCGCGACGCCCCGCTCGATACCTTCACGATCGGCTTCGACGGCGCCGAGGACGAGACGCCGTACGCCGAGATGGTGGCGCGCCGCTACGGCACACGTCAGCACAACGAGCGCGCAAGCGCGATCGACATGATCGAGGCGGCGCGCGACCAGGGCCGCATCTACGGCGAGCCGTTCGGCGATCAATCCGCGCCGCCGACATACGCCGTCTGCGCGCTCGCGCGCCGGCACGCCACGGTGGCGATCTCGGGCGACGGGGGTGATGAGGTGTTCGCCGGCTATCGCCGCTACCGCTTCCACGCAATGACCGAATCGGCCCGCCGCCTGCTGCCCGGCCCGATGCGCCGTCGGGTCATGGGAGAACTGGCGCGGCTCTATCCCAAGCTGGACCGCGCGCCGCGCTGGCTCCGCGCCAAGGCGACGCTCACCGAACTCAGCCTCGATAGCGCGCTCGGCTATTTCCGGAACGTGGCGCGGGTGCAGGACGAGCGACGACGCGGGCTGCTCTCGCGCGGGTTCAGGGCAGGGTTGGACGGCCACGACCCGGCCGCTCGCATCGCCGTGCTCATGGAGGAAAGCGGGACCGCCGACCCGCTGGCACGGGCGCAATACGCCGACCTGCAGACCTGGCTGTCCGGCGCCATGCTGGTGAAGGTCGACCGCGCTAGCATGGCGAACTCGCTCCAGGTGCATTCTCCGCTGCTCGATCACCGGCTCGTCGAGTGGGGCCTGTCGCTGCCGTCCGGGCTGAAACTGCGCGGCGGCTCCGGCAAGCACGTCCTCAAGCGCGCGCTGGAGCCGCTGCTGCCGGCCGAGGTGCTGTATCGGCCCAAGCAGGGCTTCGCCAGCTCGCTTGCCGGCCTGTTTCGCCGCGAAGCGACGCGAGTGCGCGCGCGGGTGCTATCGGATGACATGCTCGACAGCGGCCTGTTCGACCCGTGCGCGCTCGGAACCCTGCTCGACGAGCACGCCTCGGGCCGGTTCGATCACGCCGCGCCGATCTGGCTGCTGCTGGTGTTCGAAGGATTCCTGGCGAGCGAACTGGCCGGCTCGCGGGACATCCAGCGCCAGCCGGTGATGGCCGGATGACCGTCCTCGTCGAGCGGTCCGCACCGGATACCCGCGCGGCCGCTCGTCCGCCGTTGCGGATTCTATTCGTCAGCTACTGGTTCCCGCCGACCAACGCCATCGGTGCCGTCCGGGCCGGCAAGCTCGCCAAATACCTGCTGCAGGCCGGGCACGACGTGCGGGTGATCGCAGGCCCTTGCCGCGCGCCGCTTGGGTTGGGGCTTGAAGTCCCCGAGGCGGTGGTGAGCCGTGCCGAGGTCGCTTCGCGTACGATGTTCGATGCCGCGCGCGCCCACCTGCGATGGCATTCCGATGCGGTTGGACCGAAAGCCAGCCGCGCCAGCGAGGCGCTGCATCGACACTGGTACGCAGCCCGGCACGTCCCGGACAAACAGCGCGATTGGCTGCGCCCCGCGACCGATCTGGGGCGCACGCTGATCAGAAGCTGGCGGCCCGATCTCATCGTGGGGAGCGCGCCTCCCTATTCAGCCCTGATGGCCGCCGCCCGACTGGGTGGCGAGAGCGGAATCCCATGGGTGGCCGAGCTGCGCGACCCCTGGTCAGGCAACGTGTACAATGACAGGCCGGCCTGGCGCGATCGCTTGGACCTCGCGATGGAGCGGCGCACGCTGCGCAGCGCCGAGTCTCTGGTCGCCGTGTCGCCGGTGGTCGCCCGCGATCTGCAGGCGCGCTACTCCCAGCCGGTCATCACCGTGATGAACGGCTTCGCGCCGGAAGATCTGCCGGCGGCACGCGCACGCGGGCGACGCGAGGCGCTGACCATCGTCTATACCGGCACGATCTACGAAGGCCACCGCGACCCCTCGGCCCTGTTCGAGGCGATCGCACATCTCCCAGATCAGGCGCGGCGGCGCATTCGCGTCGTGTTCTACGGCCCGACACAGCGGCAGGTTTGCGCCCTCGCGGTCGGCCATGGCGTGCTGGATCAGGTCGAGGTGATGCCGGCCGTCAGCTACGCCGAGTCGCTGCAACGGCAGGCAGATGCCGACTTGCTGCTGCTGCTGCAACGCGATCACCCGAGCGACGAGGGCAATCTCCCGGCCAAGTTCTTCGAGTACATCGGCGCGTTGCGCCCCATTCTGCTGCTGGGGTACGAAAAAGGCGTGCTCGCGGACATGATCCGCGAACGCCGCGCGGGGCTCGTCTCGAACGACCCCGTCTTCATCGCCACGCAGCTCGACACCTGGATCGCCCAACTCGATGTGGGCGGCGTTCGCCCGCTCCCGCCGACGGCGCGCGCCGGCCTGAGCCGGGCGGACCAGTTCGCCGAGTATGAGGCGTTTCTGAGGGCGCGGGTGGTGAGCGGAGCGGATCGAGGCATCCCGCCACCACGCCCATCCACCCAGTCAAGCCGCCACGCCCAGACGCCCCGCCAGATCCTGGATGAACTGCCACGCCACGCGCCCTGATCGGGCGCCGCGCGTGACCGACCACTCGTTGGCCTGGGCACGCAGCTCCTCCGCCCCGATCGGCAGTCCCATGGCCCCGGCGTAGCCCTCCACCATCGCGAAATAGGTCGGCTGGTCGCAGTTGTGGAAGCCGACCCATAGGCCGAAGCGGTCCGACAGCGAGACCTTCTCCTCGATGGCCTCGGACGGGCTGATGGCGGTAGAGCGCTCGTTCTCGATCATGTCGCGCGGCATCAAATGGCGGCGGTTCGAGGTGGCGTAGAACAGCACGTTCTCCGGCCGCCCCTCGATGCCGCCCTCCAGCACCGACTTCAGCGCCTTGTAGTCGGCGTCCTCCCGCTCGAAGGAGAGATCGTCGCACAGAATGAGGCAGCGCCGCTTGCCGCGCACCGCGTTCAGCAGCTCGGGCAGCGAGGCGATGTCCTCGCGATGGATCTCGATCAGCGCCACCGCATCTGGACGCTCGGCAAGCATCACCGCGTGGACCGCCTTGACGAGCGAAGACTTGCCCATCCCGCGCGCGCCCCACAGCATGGCGTTGTTGGCCGGCAGGCCGCGGGCGAAGCGGTATGTGTTCTCGAGCAGGATCTGCTTCTGGCGTTCCACGCCCTTCAGCAGGTCGATCGCCACGCGGGACACCTTGGCCACGGGGGCCAGGCGGGGCGGGTCGGGGTGCCAGACGAACGCATCCGCGAGGCTCAGATCCAGTGGCGGAGCCGCGGGTGGCGCCAGTCGCTCCAGCGCCGTGGCGATCCGGGTGGCGAGTTCGATCAGGCGCTGGTCCATGCGAGTTCCGGGCAAAACTTGACGTGAGGGGGCCGCAAAGTATGGTCCCGCCCCGACCGCCGCAACCCAGGCTCCGGGCCGGCGCGCGCCCACCCGTCAGGACAGGTTCATGCTCATCACCCCGGCCTATGCCCAGGATCTCGGCGGCACGCTCGGCAGCGCGACGCAGTTCTTGCCGCTCGTTTTGATCTTCGTCGTGTTCTACTTCCTGCTGATCCGGCCCCAGCAGCAGCGCCAGAAGGAGACCAAGTCGATGCTGGCGGCGCTGAAGCGCGGGGACCGCGTGGTCACCGGCGGGGGCATCGTGGGCGTGGTCACCCGTGTGCCGGTCGCCACCGAGGGCGGCAAGCCGGTCGCCGCCAGCGAGGTCGAGGTGGAGATCGCGCCCAATATCCGGGTGACCGTTAAGCGCGATACGATTACGGCGGTGATCCGCCCGACGGCGGCGAACGATCTGAGGCCGACGCCGCCGCCGAAGGCGAAGAAGGCGTCCTGAGCCGGTGTGCCACCTTCACCGGCACGCCGCGGTGGCGGGACTTCAACTGCGGAAAGGCACGATGCCGATGACGAGGACCCTCCGGGCAGCGACGATCGGAACCGTGAGCGCCCTGCTGCTGACTGCCGCCCCGTTGGCGATGGCGGCGCAGGCGGTGCATGTCCAGCTTCAGGACCCGTCCTCCGGCAACGGCGTCTCCGTGATGCGGATCCTCGCGAGCCCGGCTCAGGTCCAACCCGGGAGGGTGACGTTCGATGTCCAGAATGACTCCAAGGCCCTGGTCCACGAAATGCTGCTGCTCAAGCGCCCCGCCGGCGGCAAGCTGCCGTATGACGCCGCGACCCAGCGCGTCATCGAGGCGAGGACGGTCAAGCTGGTGGACACCGACGACATCAAGCCGGGTGCGTCGGTGACGGAGACGGTGAGCCTGAAGCCGGGCCGGTATGAGATAATCTGCAACCAGCCTGGTCACTACATGCAGGGCATGAAGACGCCGTTCACGGTCGCGCCGTAGCGGGCCGAACGGGAGCCGGGGGGCGCGGCCCCCGGCTCGGCCGTACTCAGCCCATCCGGCTCTCGGCGAACTCGTAGTTCGCGATCTTGTCGACCCAGTTGGTCAGGTAGTCGGGCCGGCGGTTGCGGAAATCCAGGTAATAGCTGTGCTCCCACACGTCGACGCCAAGCAGCGCCGTGCCCTCGCCGGTCGCGAGCGGGTTGGCGCCGTTCGGCGTTTTTGTGACCTTGAGCTTGCCGTCCGAGCCCAGCACGAGCCACGCCCAGCCAGAGCCGAATTGCGTGGCGCCGGCGGTCTTGAAGGCGTCCTTGAACGCCTGGACGGAGCCGAAATCGTCGTTGATCTTCTTTTCGAGCCTGCCGGGAACCGAGCCGCCTTTCGGGCTCATGCATTGCCAGAACAGGATGTGATTCCAGTGCTGGCCGGCGTTGTTGAACACGCCCGCCATATCCGGCTTGCCGTGCGCCAACCGGACGATCTCGTCCAGCGACTTGCCTTGCAGGCTCGGGTCCTTCTCGACGAAGCCGTTCAGCGCGGTCACGTAGGCCTGATGGTGCTTGTCGTGATGGAGTTCCATCGTCTCCTGGCACATGCCGCGGGCGGCAAGGGCATCATGCGAATAGGGCAGCTTGGGAAGTTCGAAAGCCATGAGCGTTCTCCGCCAACAGGGTGAAGCGGGGTGTGAAGCGATGGTCTCGACTAGCTATGGCCCGCCCAGGGGTGCGTCAAGCTTGAGCCCCGTCGCCGCATTGGTGCGGCGCAACGACCCCGACCGCTTCCTGACGGCTCTTTTCGCGCCGGCAGAGCGGCGCGAGGCGCTGTTCGCGCTGTATGCGTTCAACCACGAGCTGGCCCGCGCGCGCGAAGTTGTCTCCGAGCCGATGCTGGCGCTGATCCGCCTTCAGTGGTGGCGCGAGGTGGTCGAGGGCGCGCGTCGGCGCCACGAGGTCGCCGGCCCGCTGGGCGCGGCATTGGACAGCGGCACGCTGGACCGCGACGACCTCGCGGCGATGATCGCGGCGCGCGAGGTCGAGGTCGAGCCGGCGATCCCGACGCTCGATGCGTGGCGGCAGTACCTCGAGGGCAGTGCCGGCTCGCTCGCCGTGGCGGCCGGGAGGCTGCTCGGGGCACCGTCGCCCGAGGCCCTGCGCAAGCCGGGCGCGGCCTACGGCGCCGCCGGCGTACTGCGGAGCGTGCCCGTGCTCGCGCATCGACACAGATGCCTGCTGCCGGAAGACGTGCTTGCCCGCCACGGGCTGTTTGTCGAGGCGGCAATCGCCGCCCCGCTGGCCGCGCCCGTTCTGGCCGCGATCGGCGAACTCGCGCGGGAGGCTCGGACTTGGCTTCGCCAAGCCGACGGCCTGGGCTTGCCCCGCGCGGCGCGGGCCGCCCTCCTGCCGGCGGTCCTGGCTCGCCGCGATCTCGCGAAGCCGCCGCCCCTGCCGATCAGGCGCGGTCTCGCGGACAAACTGGCTGTCGTGCAGGCGGGGCTGCTGGGTTAGGTTCAATGGCTCCTATTCAACGGCTATCCCAGATGACCAAGTGACGAAAGCACCGTCATGGCCGGCTTGACGGCGGCTTGACGGCGGCTTGAGGGCGCACCGTGACCGACAACATGCTGCGATCCGCGACTGCGAGGCACCGCAACGTCCTCTTCATCATGTGCGACCAGCTCCGCTTCGATTATCTGAGCTGCGCCGGCCATCCGCACCTGAAGACCCCGAACATCGACGCGCTGGCCGGGCGCGGCGTGCGCTTCACCCGCGCCTACGTGCAATCGCCCGTCTGCGGGCCGTCGCGCATGAGCTTCTACACCGGGCGCTACATGCGCTCGCACGGCTCGAACTGGAACAACTTCCCGCTGCGCGCCGGAGAGCCGACCCTCGGGGACCATCTCAAGGAGATCGGCGTGCGCAACGTGCTCGTCGGCAAGACGCATATGCGCGCCGATACGGAAGGCATGGCGCGCCTTGGCATACCGCCGGGCACATCCATCGGCGTTTCGGTCGCGCAATGCGGCTTCGAGCCGTTCGAGCGCGATGACGGCCTGCATCCCGACAGCGCATCGCGCCCGCGCTATGACGAGTACCTACGCGAACGCGGCTACGGGGGTCCGAACCCGTGGGAGCATTGGGCGAACTCGGCGGAGGCGGCGGGCGGCACCATCCTCAATGGCTGGCTGCTGGCGCACGCCGACAAGCCGGCGCGGGTCGACAACGAGCACTCCGAGACGCCGTACATGACGCGCCGCGCGATGGAGTTCATCGACGGGGCCACGACGGACGGACGGCCGTGGTGCCTGCACCTGTCCTACATCAAGCCGCACTGGCCCTACATCGCGCCCGCGCCGTACCACGCCCTGTACGGGGCCGCCGACGTGCTGCCCGCCGTGCGCTCGGAGGTCGAACGCGCTGACCCGCATCCGGTCTACCGCGCCTTCATGGACATGCGGCCGTCGCGAAGCTTCGCCCGCGAGGAAGTGCGCGCGCGCGTGATCCCCGCATACATGGGTCTCATCAAGCAGATCGACGACCAGCTCGGCATGCTGTTTGGCTTCCTCGCCGATCGCGGCCTCACGAATAGCACGATGGTGGTGTTCACCTCCGACCACGGCGATTATCTCGGCGACCATTGGATGGGCGAGAAGGACCTATTCCACGAATGCGCGGCGAAGATCCCGCTGATCATCGCCGACCCTTCGCCCGCTGCCAACGCGACCCGCGGCACGGTGTCCGACGCGCTGGTGGAGGCGATCGACCTCGCGCCGACCTTCCTCGACTATTTCGGCGGGCGGGCGTTGCCGCACGTCATGGAAGGCGTCTCTCTGATGGGCCTGTTGCGCGGCGAGCAGTCCCCGGGGTGGCGCGGCTGCGTGTTCTCCGAATACGACTACTCGATGCAGGAGGCGCGCCTCCTGCTTGGCCAGCCGATCCGCGACTGCCGCCTTTTCATGGTGTTCGATGGACGCTGGAAATACATCCACGCGCCCGGCTTCCGCCCGATGCTCTACGACCTGCAGACGGACCCGAAAGAATTCGTCGATTTGGGCGCCGATCCCGCCTACGAGGACGTGCGAGGGCGGCTGCGGGGCGCGCTCCTGGACTGGGCGCTGCGCGACCACAACCGGATCACCATGTCCGACGACCGCATCGCGCCCTATGCGGGCAAGCAGCAACTGAAATCCGGCATCCTGATCGGCTACTGGGATGAGACGGAACTGGCCGAGGCGCGGGCGCCGCAGGGGTGCTGACGCGCTGACCGTCGGGAGCGGACGGGCGCCTCGGCCTTTTGATCGGGGGGCGGAGCCACGGTGGATGGGGCAAGTGGCCTACGCCGCCGCGATCCTCTCCACGCCCCCCATGTAGGGCCACAGCACGGGCGGGATCAGGACCGATCCGTCCGCCTGCTGATGGGTCTCCATCACCGCGATCAACGCCCGTCCGACCGCCACGCCGGAGCCGTTCAGCGTGTGGACGAAGGCCAGGCCCTTGCCGTCGGCCGCGCGCAGGCGGGCGTTCATGCGCCGCGCCTGGAAATCCCGTGTGTTGGAGCAGGAGCTGATCTCCCGCCACCCCTGCTGACCGGGTAGCCACACTTCGAGGTCGAAGGTCTTGGCGGCCCCGAAACCGGTGTCGCCGGCGCACAGGATCACCCGCCGGAACGCCAGCCCGAGCGCGCGCAGCACCGCTTCGGCGCAGCTTGTCATGCGCTCGTGCTCCTCGGCGCTTCGCTCGGGATGGGTGACCGAGACGAGTTCCACCTTGCGGAATTGGTGCTGGCGCAGCATGCCGCGCGTGTCCCGCCCCGCCGCTCCCGCTTCGGCGCGGAAGCAATCGGTCAGCGCCGTGATTCGGATCGGGAGCTGATTCTCGGGCAGAATCTCGCCCGCGACGGAATAGGTGAGCGGCACTTCGGCGGTGGGGATCAACCAGCGGCCGTCGGTGGTGCGGAACTGCTCGTCGGCGAACTTCGGAAGCTTGTCGGTGCCATACATCGCGGCTTCGTTCACCAGCGACGGCACCGCCATCTCGGTATAGCCGTGATCGCGCGTGTGCAGTTCGATCATGAACTGCCCCAGCGCGCGCTCCAGCCGGGCAAGCGGGCCGCGCAGCACCACGAACCGGCTGCCCGACATTTTCGCCGCCGCGGCGAAGTCCATCATTCCCAGCGCCTCGCCCAGCTCGAAATGCTGGCGCGGTTGGAAACCGAGGTCGCGCGGCCTTCCATGTGCGGCGAGCACGACGTTCGCGCCCTCGTCGGCGCCGTCGGGCACGCCGGGGTCGAGCACGTTCGGCAGCACGGCGAGCGCCTCCTCGATCTCGCGCTCCAGCGCCGCCGCACGCGTTTCCAGCCCCTCCATCTCCGCCCGCAGCGCGCCGGCCTCGGCCTCCAGCGCCGCCGTGTCCGCGCCCGTACGCTTACCCTGCCCCACCGCCTTTGACAGCGCGTTGCGCCGGGCCTGCCGCTCCTGAAGGTCGGTCAGCGCGGCGCGGCGCTCGGTGTCGCGGGCGAGGACGGCGGGGCTGACCGGGGCCAGTCCGCGCCGGGCCATCGCCGCGTCAAACGCGGCCGGCGCGGCGCGGATGGCGCGCAAGTCGTGCATCGGCTCAAATGTCCACGGACTTGGGCGCGACCAGGCGGGCGCAGAGGATCGACACCTCGTAGAGCGCGATCAGCGGCATAGCGAGCCCGATCTGGGTGAACACGTCCGGAGGCGCCAACACGGCGGCGACGACGAACATGCAGACATACGCATATCGCCGGAAGCGCCCGAGCCCCTTGGGCGTCACGATGCCCACCTTGGCGAGCAAGGTCAGCAACACGGGAAGCTGGAAGGTGATCCCGAACGCGAGAATCAGCCGCATCACCAGGTCGAGGTACTCGCCCACCTTGGCATCGAGCTGGATCGGCACACCGCCGGCGCCCGTCTCCGACTGAAAGCTCAGGAAAAACCTCCAAGCGGTTGGAAAAATGACATAGTAAGCCAGCGCTCCCCCCATGAAAAACAGCACCGGGGTCGCGATCAGGAACGGCAGCAGCGCCCGCTTCTCGCTGCGGTACAGGCCGGGCGCCACGAACAGCCAGATCTGGGAGGCGATGATCGGGAAGCTGATGAACGCGGCCCCGAACATCGCCACCTTGAGGTAGGTGAAAAATGCTTCGTAAAGCTGCGTGTAGATGAGATGCGGATCGCCGCTCCCCTGCGCGATCAGCAGTTTCGCCAGCGGGCGAGCGAGAAAATAGAAGATCGCGCCGGAAAAGTAATAGCATGCCACGAAGGCGATCAGGAACGCGGCGGCCGACCACACCAGCCGACGCCGCAGCTCGATGAGATGCTCGAGCAGCGGCATCGGCTTGTCGTTGATCGGGTCGTCTATGATCTGCTCTTGGTCGGCCAAGGTAATTCCAGTCGCTCAGGCCGAAGGCCGGGCAGCGCGTGCGAATTCGGGAGGGATGAAGGCGGGCGGCTCCGGCGCGACCGCCTCGGCTTTCGCGGGCGGCGCGACGCCGGGCGGTATGAACGCCGGCGTGTCGGGCCACGCCATCGCACCCGCCACCTCCGGCTCGGGCCGCGGTTCGAGCGGTGGCACCTCGGTGCCGACCGCCGGCCGTTCGGCGAGCGCGACCTCGCCGTCGACCAAGGCTGCCGCCGGTGTGGTGCCGACCGAGGTCGCGGCGGAGCTGAACGGGTCGTCCGTGAAGGTCCGGCGCAGCGAGCCGTCGTCGTCCACCAGCTTCTCCAGCGCGCGGCCCACGTTATAGCCGCGCAGGGAGCTGATCTGGTCGCGAACCTCGTTCAGATCCGCGTCGCGGACCATGTCGTCCACGTGGCCCTGGAACTCCGAGGCCATGCGGCGGGCCTTCTTGATCATTCCCGTGACCGTCTTGAGCGCGACCGGCATGTCCTTCGGCCCGATGAAGATCAGGGCGACGACGGCGATCACTCCTAATTCGGGCCAGTCGAACATCTCGGGCGTGGTTCTCCAGGCCGGTTGCTAGCAGGAAACCGCGGTGGCGGAAACACGGCGGCGGTGAAGTTTGCCTCATGCCCGCCTCCGTCGCTCTTACGGCTGCTCCTCTTGGTGCGGCAGAGGCTCGGGGGGCGAGATCGCATCGCCCACCGCAAGCGCGCTCGGCGGCTCCACCAACAAATCCTCGCGCCGGGGCAGATCGCGCAAAGCGCCGAGGCCGAACCGCACCAGGAAAGCCGGCGTAGTCGCCCAAAGCGTGGGCCGGCCGGGCGCTTCCTTCCGCCCCGCCGGGGCGATCAAACCTGCCTCCAGCAGGGCATCGAGCGTCGTCTGAGCGAGGCTCGCGCCGCGAATCGTTTCAATCTCCGCCCGCGTCACCGGCTGGTGATAGGCGACGATCGCCAACGTCTCCATCGCCGCCCGTGGCAGCCGACGCGGCGCCTCGACCACGATCCGCAGTCGTGGCGCGAGGTCGGGGGCGGTGCGGAACATCACCCCTCCGGCCGTCTCCACCAGCTCCACACCGCGCCCGGCGTAGCGCGCGCGCAGCGCCGCGACGATCGCCTCGGGGGCGGCGTGACCGGGGAGCGCCTGGCCGAGCTGGCGCAAACCCACGGGCTGGGCGGAGGCGAACACCAGCGCCTCGGCCAGCCGCAGGCAGTCCTCGTCGGGCTGTGCGCCATCGGCGGCTGGCACTTCGGGCGGATCGTCGGTCATGCGCCCTCCCCTCGCCCGACCCAGATCGGCCCGAACGGCTCCTCCTGGCGCAGCACGACCGCGCCGCCGCGGGCCAGCTCCAGCCCCGCCAGCAGGGTGCTGGCCAGCGCCGCCCGTCGCTCCATTGTCCCCCCCATGCCGTCCGGCAGGAACCGCTCCAGTGTCGCCCAAGGGACGAAGTCCGCCGGCAGGTTGCCAAGCAGCGCCGCCAGGCGTGCGAGCGCGTCCTGCACCGTCCAGACGGTGAGCTTGCGGGGCCGATACGCGCCGGTTGCCCCTGCCCTTCGCACAGCGCCGATGTAGGCGCGCATCAGCGAGGGCAGGTCGAGACGCAGGCGGGAGCGGTCGATCTCGGTATGATCTTCCGGGGCGCCGCGCGCGAACACGTCCTGGCCGAGCTGCGGGCGCGCGCCCAGCCAGCCGGCGGCGGCGCGCACGGCCTGAAGCGCGCGCAGCCGATCGGCCAGCGCCTCGGAGGCCCTCTCGCCCTCCTCGCCCGCCTCCGCCGGCTCGGGAACCAGCAGGCGCGACTTCAGCCAGGTGAGCCAGGCCGCCATCACCAGCCAATCCGCCGCCAGCTCCAGCCGCAGGCGGCGCGCGCCCTCGATCACCGCCAGGTATTGCTCCACCAGCGCCAGGATGGAGATGCGGGCGAGATCGAACTTCTGTGCGCGCGCGAGTTCCAGCAGCAGGTCGAGCGGCCCGTCGAACCCATCGAGGTGCAGGACCAAAGCCTCCGGATCAGAGGAATCGCTCATCCGCGCCCGCCCCGACCGGGTGTCCCGATAGCCACAAGATGACGCGCAGCGCCCACGGCAGGACCGTGTTCAGCCCGGCGCGGATCGGATCGAAGGCGATGCCGAACTGGCCCAAAGCCAACGGCACCACGAAGATCAGCAGCAGCACGATCACCAGCCCCGCCCGCTCCAGCCGCGCCCACACCTGCGCCAGTCGCAGCGGCAGCAATCCGACCGCGATGCGCCCGCCATCCAGGGGCGGCAGCGGAATCAGGTTGAACAGGCCGAGGACGAGATTGGTGATCAGGAACGACAGCAAGAAGCTCTCGCTCAGCGGATGCAGCGACAGCCCCGGTGCATTCGGCAAAAAGAGTGCGCCCAGCCAGGCGAGCAGGAAATTCATCGCCGGCCCGGCCGCCGCGACCACCATCATGCCACGGCGCGGGTCGCGAAACTTCCAGGCCGCGACCGGCACCGGCTTGGCCCAGCCGAACATGAAACCCACATGGCCGAGCAGCCGGAGCTGGCCCAGCAACAGGATGCCCGGCAGCAGGATGGTGCCCACCGGATCGACGTGGCGCAGCGGATTGAGCGAAAGCCGCCCGGCGCGACGCGCCGTGTCGTCGCCCATCGCCAGCGCCGCATAGCCGTGCGCCGCCTCGTGCAAGGTGATCGCCAGCACGGCCGCGATGGCGGCCAGGGCCAGCTCGGCGGCCCCGATACTCATGCCAGCAGCGTATCCCGCTCGCTCGCGAGCGCCGCCGGATCGAGCGGCCGACGCGCGCGCGACGCGCTCGCCCGCGCCGCCGTCAGCCGAGCCACGCCAGCCGGCGCGAGCACGGGACAGGCGGCCAGCAGCGCCGCCGTCGGCGCGAGATCGCCGGCGCAATAGAGCGCCAGGTCGCAGCCGGCCTCCAGCGCCGCCAGCGCGCGGTCAACCGGCGCGCCGGTCAGCGCCCCCATTGCCAGGTCATCACTCACCAGCACGCCCCCGAAGCCGATCCTGTCGCGTATCACGTCCTGGATGATCGTGCGCGAGAGCGTCGCCGGACGCGCCGCGTCCCAGGTCGGATAGAGAATATGGGCGGTCATGGCCCAGGGCAGATCGGCGTTCAAGGCGAAAGGCACGATGTCGGCCTCGGCCTCGGCGGGGGATCCGTCCACCACAGGCAGCGCCTGATGGCTGTCCGCGCGTGCCCGCCCGTGTCCCGGCGCGTGCTTGATGACCGGCTGCGTGCCGGCCGCAAGAAGGCCGTCGGCCAGCGCGCGGCCCATCTCGGCGACCGCGCGAGGGTCGGCCCCGAACGCACGGTCGCCGATCACCTCGTGCGCGCCGGGCACGGCGCAGTCCAGCACCGGCGCCGTGATCACGTCGAAGCCGGCCTTGACGCACTCGGCTCCGATCAACGCGCCGGTCAGGAACGCTGCCCGTTTCCCGCCCGCCGGCTCGGCGTCGAACAGCCGGCCCAGCGCGGCGGCGGGCGGGTGCGCGCGCCAGTGCGGCGGGCGAAGGCGGGCGACGCGCCCGCCCTCCTGATCGACCATCAGCACGGCCTCGGCCGGCAGAAGCCGCCGCAGCGCCCCCGTCAGGGCCGCGAGTTGCGCCCTGTCCTCGATGTTGCGCGCGAACAGGATCACCCCGGCGGGCGGATAGGCGCAAAAGAGATCGGCCTCGTCGGTCGTGAGGATCGGGCCGGACAGACCCACGATCGCGGCGCGGCGGACGGGGGGGGAATCGGCGGAACGCATTACCCATGATAGGCCCGGCGCCGGCGGTTGACACGCACGCGCGCCGCCGACCACGCTCTCCCGCGACCCCCCCCCGCACCCGCCGAAGAGGGCGATCATGCCATCACGACTTGCCGGACAGACCGCCTTCGTCACCGCCGCCGGGCAGGGCATCGGGCGGGCCACCGCGCTGGCCTTCGCCGGGGCGGGCGCGCGTGTCGTCGCCACCGACATCGACGAGGCGAAGGTGCGCGGGATCGCCTCCGACGCGATCCGCACGGCGCAGCTCGATGTGCTGCGCGCCGACGACGTTGCGCGCGCGGCGGCCGATTACGGGCCAGTGGACGTTCTGTTCAACTGCGCGGGCTTCGTCCATCAGGGCACGGTGATCGAGGCGACCGAGGAGGAGTGGGCGTTCGCGTTCGACCTGAACGTCCGCTCCATGTTCCGCACGATCAAGGCGTTCCTGCCGGGAATGCTGGAGCGCAAGGCGGGGTCGATCGTCAACATCGCCTCCGTCGCGTCGTCGGTGAAGGGCGTGCCCAGTCGCGCCATTTACAGCACCACGAAGGCCGCCGTGATCGGGCTGACCAAATCCGTCGCCGCCGACTACGTCGCGCACGGCATCCGCTGCAACGCGATCTGCCCCGGTACCATCGCGACGCCGAGCCTCGACGACCGCATCGCCGCCAACGCCGGTGCCGCCGGCGGCACCGAGGCCGCCCGCGCCGCCTTCGTCGCCCGCCAAGCGATGGGACGGCTGGGCTCGGCCGACGAGATCGCCGCGTTGGCGGTCTATCTGGCGAGCGATAAATCGCGGTTCATGACCGGCCAGGCCGTCGTGATCGACGGCGGGTTCACGCTGTAAGTATGACGGCTTCCCCAGACATAACCACACCGGGACCGGCCTTACTGCCGGACAACCGTTCTGTTCAGGAGAGTTGGATATGAAGCTGCTCCGCTACGGACCGCCCGGCGCCGAGAAGCCGGCGATGCTCGACGCCGACGGCGCCATCCGCTGCCTGTCGTCCGTCGTGCGCGACATCGACGGCTTCGCGCTTTCGGACGCGGCGCTGGCGATGCTGCGGGGGATCGACGCGAAGACACTCCCCAGGGTGGACGCCTCGACGCGCCTCGGCCCCTGCGTCGCGCGGCCGGTCAACTTCGTCTGCATCGGCCTGAACTATGCCGACCACGCCGCCGAGACGAATTCGCCGATCCCGAAGGAGCCGATCGTCTTCCTGAAGTCGCTCAGCGCCTATTGCGGCCCGAACGACGACGTGCGCCTGCCGCGCGGATCGCAGAAGCTGGATTGGGAGGTCGAACTCGGCATCGTGATCGGCAAGCTGGCCCGCTACGTGCCCGAGCACGACGCGATGGACCATGTCGCCGGCTATTGCGTCTGCAACGACGTGAGCGAGCGCGAGTTCCAGATGGAGCGTGCCGGCACCTGGGACAAAGGTAAGGGCTGCGACACGTTCGGCCCGACCGGCCCCTGGATGGTGACGAAAGACGAGGTGCCCGACCCGCAGAAGCTGCGCCTCTGGTGCGAGGTGGACGGCCAGAGGATGCAGGACGGCACGACGAAGACCATGATCTTCGATTGCCGCAAGCTGGTCAGCTACGTCAGCCACTTCATCACGCTCCATCCGGGCGACATCATTTCCACCGGCACCCCGCCCGGCGTCGGCGCGGGCAAGAAGCCGCATCCGGTGTTCCTGCGGGCGGGCCAGACGATGCGGCTGTCGGTCGAGGGGCTGGGCGCGCAGACGCAGCGAATCGTGGAGGCGTAACCCAGCGGGTCGTTAACCGGATCTTAATCGCCGAGCAGGCAGAACGGGGCGTGCCCTCGTCCGGAGGTCCTGTGCGTATCGGCATCATCATTCCGGCCTACAACGCCGCGCCGTGGATCGCCGAGGCGATCGGGTCGGTCATTCGGCAGACCCACGGCGCCTGGTCGCTGGCTGTGGTCGATGACGGCTCGGACGACGCGACCGCCGTCATCGTCCGGCCGTTTCTCTCCGACCCGCGCATCGCGCTGATAACGCAGGATCGGGCCGGCGTCTCGGCCGCCCGCAACCGCGGGATGGCAGCGTGCGGGGACGCCGAGGCGCTGTTGTTTCTCGACGCCGACGACTGGCTCGCCCCCGACGCGCTGGCCCGGCTCGCCCATGCCCTGGACGCGACGCCTCGCGCCGCCGCCGCATTCGGCCCGGCAGGATTCATCGCCGAGCACGCTAGACCCGGCGCCCGCGCCGCGCGCGTGCTGGCGGGCCGACAGGGCGACATTCTGCCGTGGCTGCTGGAGCGCAACCTGTTCGCCAATTGCGGCCACGTGCTGATCCGCGCCGAGGCGATGCGCGAGGCCGGCGGCTTCCGCCCGGATCTCGGCTATGGGGAGGATTGGGAGTTCCTCGTTCGGGTGGCGGCTCTTGGGCGGTTCGCGCGCGCCGCCGGCCCCGCCCCGGTCGCCTACATCCGCCGCCGCGCCGGAGGCGCCTACCTGCGCCAGGCGACCCAAGCCGCCGCGTTCGCCGGCTGCATGGCGGCAATCTTCGACAACGAGGCGCTCCGTGCCCGCCTCGGCGCCGCACGGCTCGATTGCATCCGGGCGGCGGCGGAGGCGGAGAACCAATGGATCATGGGCCGCGCGCTGCTCACGCACGGCCGCCACGCGGAGGGCCGCGCCGCGCTGCGCCGCTCGCTTTCCGCCAAGCCGAGCCTGAAGCGCCGGGCGATGATGGCGATGGCGCACGTCCTGCATCCTCTTCCGGGCGAGCGGGTGGGAGTGCCGACGCCCGGACTTGTTCCAGGGGTTGGCGGGTGAGGCCACGCAACGTGCTGATCTCCGGCGCCGGGCGCAGGGGTCGGCGTCGTCCGGACGTTCAGTAACCTCGCCTGAGTCCCGCGTAGCCGCGCGTCGCCTGCGAACGGGATGGCAAAGCCCGCATCTTCAGTCCAAGATGGGTCAGATGCTCCGAAAGGGCTCTGGTGGACTGGATCGAGGTAAACGGCACCGCGCTGCGCTACGACCTCACCGGCGATGGTGCGAATTGCCTGGTGCTGGTTCACGAGATGGGCGGCACGCTGGAAAGTTGGGACCAGACGCTGCCCGCGCTCGCCCGCGGCCGCCGCGTACTGCGCTACGACACGCGCGGCGCCGGGCTGTCGGAGAAAATTCGCGGCGCGGTGACGTTCGACACGATGGCCGAGGATCTCATCGCGCTGCTGGATGCGCTCGGCATCGCCGCGCCCGTCGCCCTCGCCGGCTGCGCGGTCGGCGGCGGCATCGTGCTCCACACGGCCGCGCGCTTCCCCGCCCGCGTCGCGGCGTTGGTCGCGATGGGACCGGCAACCGGCGTCGCCCCCGACCGACGCGCCGCCACGATCGCGCGCGCCGAGGCGATCGAGCGGCTGGGGCCGGTTGGCGTGATCGAGGAGAGCTTCGCCGGCTCCTATCCGCCCGAGGTGCGCCACGATCCCGAGCAATTCCGCCGTTTCCGCGCCCGCTGGCTCGCCAACGACCCGGAGAGCTACGGCGCGATCTACCGGATGCTGGTCGAGGCGCGCGTGACGGAGGAACTGCCCGCGATCGCCTGTCCCGCCCTGCTGCTGGCCGGCACAAAGGACCGCCTGCGCCCGCCCGCGCTGGTCGAGCCGCTGGCCCGCACCATGCCGAACGCCCGGTTCCAGGCGTTGGAGACGGGGCATTTCATGGCCGTGCAGACGCCGGGGATCGTGGCGGAGGCGATCGAGGGGTTTCTTTCCTCCCTGGGGATGTGAAACTGATCCAAGGAGTTGGGGATGTCCGCCGTAAACCTGGACCACTTTCGGGGAGTGAGCCACACGGCACGCCAAATACCGGCGATAATGCAAATGCTGCAGCGAAGGTCGTGATCTGATGCCAACTGACCTTGACCCTGATCTATCCCGTCATGCTCGCGCATGCGAGCATCCACGACTTTGGGGCGCGCGCCAGTCGTGGATGGTCGGCCTGCGCCGACCATGACGGTGGGAAGCAGTCATCGCATAGGCTCGTTGGTAATTACTTATCGGCGGCCAAGCGTTCGCGCAGCCGTTCCATCATGCGCGCATGAAGAAGCTGGGCGTCCTCCGGTGTCGCCACGGTCGCGTCGCGGCTTGCCTCCATATCGGCGATGCCTGCCTGAGCGGCCCGACAGGTTTCTTCTTCCTCGGAATGGGCGTCATCGAGGAGACGGAGCACAGCCTCTTCCAGGAATGCGACCGCACTCGTGGCGCGACCCTCGGCGACCTGCCGTTCGACCACGCGCTGAAGCTCGGCCGATCAATCCGCCACCAAGCCCAGCGTTTCCATCGTGTGACGCGCGATCATTGCCTCCTCGTCGGTCGGGATCACCCATACGTCCACCGAGCTGTCTTGCGTGCTGATCCTCCCCGCCCCGCGCGCATCCGCCGCCTCTTCCAGCTGCAGGCCGAGCCAGGCGAGCCGCGCGCAGGCTTCGGCGCGGATCGGGGCGGCGTGCTCGCCGATGCCGCCGGTGAACACCAGCGCGTCCAGACCGCCGAGCGCGCTCACCAGCCCGCCCGCCTCGCGTGCCAGGCGCGCGACAAACAGCGCCACCGCCTCGCGCGCATGGGAATCGGTGGAGGCGAGCAGCGCGCGCATGTCGCCCGAGACGCCGGAGACGCCGAGCAGGCCGGCGCGATGGTACAGCATGTCCTCGACATCCGCCGCGCTCATGCCGCGCTCGCGGAGCAGATAGAGCAAGGCGCCGGGATCGATTGTGCCGGGGCGCGTCCCCATCACCAGCCCGTCGAGCGCAGTGAACCCCATCGTCGTGTCGATGCTGCGCCCCGTGCGCATCGCGCACAGGCTGGCGCCGTTGCCGAGATGGGCGACGATGACGCGGCCCGCGATCAGCGCGGGCGCGGTCGCGCGCATCCGGCGGGCGATGAACTCGTAGGACAGGCCGTGGAACCCGTAGCGCCGCACGCCCGCATCCGAGATCGCGCGCGGCAGGGCGAGGCGCGTCGCAACGTCGGGCATGGTGGAGTGGAAGGCGGTGTCGAAGCAGGCCACCTGCGCCAGACCGGGGCGCGCCGCCGCGATGGCGCGGATGGGCGCGAGATTATGCGTCTGGTGCAGCGGCGCGAGCGGCGTCAGTGCCTCCATCTCGCGCATTGCCGCCGCGTCCACCTGGACGGGCGCGGTGAAGCGCGCGCCGCCATGCACCACCCGGTGCCCGGCCGCGCGCAGCCGGTCGGCGCCGAGATGGGTTTCCACCAGCTTGAGCACCGTCTCCAGCAGCGCCTCGTGCGATGCGTCGGACGGAAACCGCCGCTCCGCGATCACCGCGCCCGCTTCGTCCGAGGCGCGCAGATGCGGCGTCTCGCCGATCCCCTCGACCTTACCGCGCATCACGGTGGCAAGTCCGTCAACGCCGCGCAGCTCGAACAACGCGAATTTCAGGCTCGACGAGCCGGCGTTGATCGCGAGGACGGCGTCCGGCATCCCCCTACGAATCCCAGCGCCAGTTCCTGATCTCCGGCATGTCCTCGCCATGCGCCGCGATATAGGTCTTGTGCTCGGCGAGCACCGCCTCGAAGCGGTTGATCACGTCGCCCGCCTCGGAGCGCAGCCGGCTCGCCCGGTGCAGCGCCTCGATCGCCAGGTGATATCGGCTGATCCCGTTCACCACAAGCATGTCGAACGGTGTCGTGGTGGTGCCCTCCTCGGCGTAGCCCTTCACATGGAAGCGGCCGGGATCGGGGCGACGATAGATCAGCTCGTGGATCAGGAGCGGGTAGCCGTGGAAGGCGAACACCACGGGCGCCGTGTCGGTGAACAGCGCCGTGAAGGCCGCCTCGTCCATGCCATGCGGATGATCCCCCGCCAATTCCAGGGTCAGCAGATCGACGACGTTGACCACCCGCACCTTCAGATCCGGCATCTCCCGCCGCAGCAGCCAGGCGGCGGCGACCGTCTCACCCGTCGGCACGTCGCCCGCAGCCGCCAGCACGACGTCGGGCTCACCCTTACAGGACGCCCAATCCCACACCGAGGCGCCGCGCGCGCAGTGCGCCCGTGCGGCATCCAGATCGAGCCACTGCCAGTGCGGGTTCTTGGACGCCACCAGCAGGTTGATGAGCCCCTCCCCGCGCAAGCAGTGCTCCGCCAAGACGAGCAGGCAGTTCGCATCGGGCGGTAGATAGACCCGGACCTCGGAGGATTTCTTCATCAGCATCGTGTTGATGAAGGTGGGCCCCTGGTGGCTGTAGCCGTTGTGGTCCTGCTCCCACACATGGCTCGTCAGCAGGTAGTTCAGCGAGGCGACCGGTTTGCGCCACGGCAGGTCGGCCGCCATCTTCTGCCACTTCGCGTATTGGCCGAACATCGTGTCGATGATGCCGATGAACGCCTCGTAACAGGCAAAGATGCCGTGCCGGCCGGAGAGCAGGTAGCCCTCCAGCCAGCCCTCGCAGCAATGCTCCGAGAGAATCTCCATCACCCGCCCGCCGCGCGCGAGGCCGACGTCGGCCGGCGCGAGCGGCAGGTTCCATGCGCGGTCGGTCGCCTCGAACACCGCGCCGAGGTGGTTGGAGTTCGTCTCGTCGGGGCAGAACAGGCGAAAGTTTCGCGCCTCCTCGTTCGCACGGAACACCTCCCGCAGCCAGCTGCCCAGCACCGAGGTGCTCTCCGCCTCCGCCTGACCGGGGGCGGCGAGGCGGACCGCCTGCGGGGCGCAGTCGGGCAGACGCAGCGGCAGGCGGACCAGGCCGCCATTGGCCTGCGGGCAGCGCCCGAGTGTGCGCTCGGGCGCCGGCAGCAATTGGGTCACGGCCGCGATCGGCCGGCCCTCGCCGTCGAACAGCTCGTCGGGCCGGTAGGACCGCAGCCAGGTTTGCAGCGCGCGCAGGTGCTCGGGGTTCGTGCGCGGGTCCATGATGGGAATCTGATGGCTGCGGAAGGTGCCCTCGATCGGCAGCCCGTCCAGCGTGCGCGGACCGGTCATGCCCTTCGGAGTGCGAAGCACGATCACCGGCCAGCCGTTATAGGCCGGCGCCGCGTTGCTGCGGGCGCGCGCCTGGATGGCGCGGATCTCGGTCTGCGCCCATTCCATCGCGGCTGCCAACGGGGCATGCAGCTCGCCCGGCTCGTCGCCCGCGACCTCGCGCATTGCATAGCCGCAGCCCTTGAAGAACGCAGCTAGTTCTTCGCGCGACATGCGCGCGAAGAAGGCCGGGCCGGACAGCTTCACGCCGTTCAGGTGCAGGATCGGCAGCACCGCCCCGTCGCGGCCGGGGTCGATGAACTTCGGCGAATGCCACGACGACGCCAGCGGCCCGGTTTCGGCCTCGCCGTCTCCCACCACGCAGACGACGATCAAATCGGGGTTGTCGAACGCCGCGCCGAAGGCGTGGACCAGGGAGTATCCGAGTTCCCCGCCCTCGTGGATCGCCCCCGGCGTCAGCGCGGTCAGATGGCTCGGGAATCCGCCCGGCCAGGAGAAAGCGCGGATCAGCCGCGCCATGCCCTGCCCGTCGCGCCGGTAGTCGGGATAGACCGCGCCGAGGGTGCCTTCCAGCCACAGGCAGCCGAGGATCGCCGGCGCGCCGTGCCCTGGACCGACCATCAGCATGGCGTGCTGGCCGGTGTCGCGGATCAAACGCGAGACGTGGGCATAGATGAGGTTCAGACCGGGCTGGGTACCCCAGTGGCCGAGTAGGCGAGGCTTGATGTGCTCGGGCGCCAGCGGCTCGCGCAGCCGGGTGTTTTCCCGCAGGTAGATCTGCGCGACCCCCAGGAAATTGGCGGCGCGCACGAACGCGTCGAGCTGACCGGCCGTTTCGGGCGAGAGGGGCATCGCGCGATCCTCCGTTGCTGCGGCGCCGGGCTAGCACCCACGTGGCCGCTACGGCGCATCACGGGACGGCGAGCACGCTCGCGGTGCCTCGTCCTTGCGCCGGCCGGGACCTGGGATACTTTGGGACCGATGGAGGCGAGGATGCCCGACACACCTCAACCGGCCGCGCTGATCGACCAGCTCCGGGCCGCCCTCGGCGGAAGCGGGCTGCTGACCGACGCCGGCGATACGGCCGCCTACGTGGAGGACTGGCGTGGCCTCTACCATGGACGCACCCCGGCGGTGGTGCGCCCCGGCACTACCGAGGAGACCGCCGCCGTGCTGCGTCTCTGCTCCGAGGCAGGCGTATCGGTCGTTCCCCAGGGCGGCAACACCTCGATGGTCGGCGGGGCCACGCCGTCGGCGGATGGGCGCGAGATCGTGCTGAGCCTGTCGCGGCTGAACCGCGTGCGCGCCATCGATCCGGCCGATCTCACGATCACCCTCGACGCCGGCGTCACCCTCAAGGCGGCCCAGCTTGCGGCCGACGAGGCGGGATGCCTGCTGCCGCTCTCGATCTCCTCCGAAGGGAGTGCCCAGATCGGCGGGATCCTGGCCACCAACGCCGGCGGCAACAACACCGTGCGCTATGGCAACGCGCGGGACCTCGTGCTCGGGCTGGAGGTCGTGCTGGCCGACGGCGCGGTGTGGAATGGCCTGCGGCGGCTGCGCAAGGACAACACCGGATATTGCCTGCGCCAGTTGTTCGTGGGGGCGGAGGGCACGCTGGGCGTCATTACCGCCGCCGTGCTGAAGCTCGTGCCCCGCCCGCGCGAGATTGCGGTGGCTCTGTGCGCCCTGCCCTCGCCCGAGGCCGCGCTTGATCTGTTCACCCGGTTCCAGGCGCACGACCCCGGCGCAATCCAGGCGTTCGAATACCTGTCCGGCCGAGGCATGGCCTTCGTGCTGAAGCATATTCCGGGCGCCAGTCTGCCGCTCGCCGGCCCCGCCGCGCACTACGCGCTGATCGAATTGGCGACGCCCCGCGCCGGGGCCGGGCTCCGGGCCGGCCTGGAACAGGTCTTGGAGCAGGCACTCGCCGATAGCGTCATCACCGACGCCGCGATCGCGGAGAGCGAAGCGCAGCGGGCCGCCATCTGGCGGCTGCGCGAAGAACATTCGGAGGCGCAGAAGCGCGAAGGCGCGTCGGTCAAGAACGATGTCTCGGTGCCCGTCTCCAAGGTCCCGGCCTTCATCCGCGAGGCGACCGAGGCGTGCGAGCGGCTGATGCCCGGCATCCGCGCCGTCCCGTTTGGCCATCTCGGCGACGGCAACATCCACTTCAATCTGGAGCAGCCCGAGGATGCCGACCCCACTTGGTTCGTGGCCCAGGACCACGCCATCATGGACACCGTGAACGAGGTCGTGCGCGCCTTCGACGGCAGCTTCTCGGCCGAGCACGGGGTCGGGCGGCTCAAGCCCTACATGATGCCGGACTGGCGCGGGGGAACCGAGCTGGATCTGATGCGGAAGATCAAGGCGGCGCTTGATCCGCACGGCGTTCTGAACCCTGGCAAAGTGCTTCCGTGAACCGTGTGCGCTCGTTCGGCCCTCGGATATCACGCTGCCTTGGTCAGCATGAAATCGACATGAACGGCATCATAGGGAAAAACAATGCGGCCGGAGCCATCGCGCTGCAGCACGCCAGCATCAAGCAGAATCTGCACGTCACCATGCACGCCCTTCACATCCCGGCCGACACGTCGCGCCACCTCGCGGATGCTCATGGCACCCTCTCCCGTCAGGGCCTTGAGAAGTTCCCAGCGCTTACGGGTCAACGTCTGCCATAGCAGGTCGACCGAGGCGAAGGAGATACGGGCGCCGTGCTGTTGACCGTCGAAGGCGGCCAGGGCACGCCGGGTCACGTCTTCGCGCGAGGAAACGGAAACAGTCACGGTATTCACGCGGGCCCCCACTCATCCACGTCCTTCCAGAAATCTGCAAGCAGCTTGGCTGGGCTCGTGAAGGAGTATGCCCGTTCGACCGCGCCAATGTGCCTGTGATCGCCTTTACCGGCCTCGTTGTCGTAGCGGAGCACGCATTGCCCGGCGACGACGTACGCCAGCGAATATTTGTAGTCATGTGCCGAACCGCGCACCGCGCTGGGTACCCGCCAAACACGCAGCTCAGCAAACGCGGCCGCGCCGAGTTGGTGACGCTCGTGGAGGAGCAGTTCGGCCTTCACGTTGGGACTTGATGCCGGTAACGCCGGGTGTTGTCAATAAATCCAACGCTTGCCGTCTCTCGAACGGGGATGAAACCCCCCGAACCCGCCCCAGCTTGATCGACGGGCAGCGCGGGTGGCGGGTGTGACAGAGGCGTGGATCAATCGGATCGGCACCGCCGTTCCGCCGTACGACGTCCATGCCGAGTTCGTGGCCTTCGGCCGCACCCTGTTGCCCGACGAGCGCAGCCGCGCGCTGTTCGACCGCATGGCCGGGCTTGCCGACATCGAGCACCGGTACGCGATCTTCGCGCCTGGCCCGATGCCGCGCGTGGAAGCCCTGGATGCCGAAGGATTCTATCGGCGCGGCGCCTTTCCCTCCACGGCCCAGCGCATGGCCCGCTTCCAGGCCCCGGCACTCGATCTGGCGCGGACGGCGGTGGATGTCCTCGATCTTGGCCCCCGCGAGCGGGCGCGGATCACCCACCTGATCGTAGCGAGCTGCACCGGGTTCTCCGCCCCGGGACTCGATTTCCGACTGATGCAGGCGGCGGGGCTGCCGACGCGGGTCGAGCGCACCATGATCGGCTTCATGGGCTGCTTCGCCGCGGTGAACGCGCTTCGGCTGGCCCGCCACATCGTCCGGTCGGAGCCGTGGGCGCGAATCGTGGTGGTCAATCTCGAACTGTGCAGCCTGCATCTTCAGGAGCAATGGGAGCTGACGCGGATGCTGAGTTTCCTGCTGTTCGCCGACGGCGCCAGCGCCGCCCTGGTCACGGCCGATCCGGACGGCCTGGCGCTCGGGGCGTTCCGAACGGAGGTGGTGGCGGAGACCGACGGGCTGATCACCTGGGACATCGGCGACAGCGGGTTCGAGATGCACCTGTCGGGCCAGGTTCCCGGCCAGATCCGCCGCTTCGCGCGCGATGCCGGCGCCGCGCTCCTGAACGCGCTCGAAGTGCCGGAGCCGGCCCATTGGGCGGTGCATGCCGGCGGGCGCACGATCCTGGACGCCGTGCAGGATGGGCTCGGCCTGGCACCCGAGGCGCTGCGCCACTCCCGTGCGGTGCTGCGCGACTTCGGCAACATGTCGTCGGCCACGCTGCTGTTCGTGCTGAGGCGCATCCTTGCCGGCCGGCGAACGCTGGGGCCGGGGGTCGGCATGGCTTTCGGGCCGGGCCTGACCGTCGAGAGCTTCGCCTTCCGTGCCGCCTGAAGCACCATGACCGGCTGGCTCGCCCGGCGCAGCACGCAGCCCGAGCGGATGGACGCCGAGTGCACGGAGTACGAGGACTACCGCCGCTGCCTCGCCGACCTCGCGGGCGTCAACCGCTTCACCTTTACCCATCGCGCGACCCTCGCCTGGCTGCGGCGCGAGGCGGCCGCTTTGGCCACCTTCTCGCTGCTGGACGTCGCCTGCGGGTACGGCGATTTCCTTCGATCGGTCAGCCGCTGGGCGCGACGGTCGGGCAAGCAGGCGCGGCTGGTCGGGCTGGATCGCCACCCCTGGAGCGCGCGGGCCGCAAGCGAGGCGACCCAGCCCGAGGAGGACATCACGTACGTGACGGCGGACGTCTTCGCCTGGCGGCCGAAAGCGCCGTTCGACTTCATCGTCAGTTCGCAGTTCCTGCATCATCTGACCGACACGGAGGCCGCGGCGTTCCTTGCCTGGCAGGAGAGGCACGCAACGCGCGGCTGGCTCGTCTCCGACATCCACCGCCATCCGCTGGCTTATCTCGGCTTTCCGGTCCTCGCCCGCGCGGCGCGCTGGGATGAACTGGTGCGCTGGGACGGACGGGTTTCCATCGCGCGTGGCTGGCGCCCGGCCGAACTGCGCGCGCTGGCGGTCGCGGCCGGGCTCCGGCCAGAGGACGTGACCGTGCGCCGCCATTCGCCGTTCCGCCTCAGCCTCTCGCGGACACGTCCGCAGGACCCGTAACGGCGCGGCGGCCGGGGATGGCATCAGACACGATCATCATCGGCGGCGGCCCGGCGGGCGCGGCGGCGGCGATCGACCTCGCCCGCGCTGGGGTGCCCGTCTCGCTGGTCGAGCGGATGGCGGGACCACACGACAAGGTGTGCGGGGACTTCCTCGGCGGGCCGGCGCTCGCGCGGCTCGCCCGGCTCGGCATCGACGCCGACGCGCTCGGCGGTGCGCCGATCGAACGGGTGCGCCTGGTTCATGGCACCCGCGAGGCCGAAGCGGCCCTGCCCTTTCGCGCGCGCGGCCTGTCGCGGCGGGTGCTTGACGAGGCGTTGCTGGCGGCGGCGGCGGCGGCCGGCGCCGATGTGCGGCGTGGCACCTCGGTGCGTGGCCTGCGCGCGGCGGGGGGCCGCCTGATCGTGGACCATGACGGCCCATCCTCCGCGGCCGCCACGGTCCTCCTCGCGACCGGCAAGCACGACCTGCGCGGCGTCCCGCGACCCGCGCGCGGCCGGGGAGCTGTCGGCCTCAAGATGTACGTGGCGCTTGCCCCCGAGCAGGCCGGCGCGCTCGACGCAACGGTGGAGCTGGCACTGTTGCCCGGAGGCTACGCCGGGCTGCAACCCGTGGAGGCCGGGCGCACCGTGCTGTGCGTCATGCTGGACCGCGAGCGTGTGCGAGCCGCCGGCCGCTCGTGGGAGTCCCTGCGCGGCTTCCTGGCCGCGGCCTCGCCTCACCTTGGGGTTCGGCTCACCGACGCCATTCCGTTGTCGGATCGCCCGGGGACCGTGGCCGGCGTGCCATACGGCCACTTGCACAATCATACATCGGACGCCCCGCGGCGCCTGTTCCGGCTGGGCGATCAGGCCGCAGTGATCCCCTCGCTCGCCGGCGACGGGGTGGCCGTCGCGCTCGCCAGCGCCGCGCTGGCAGCCGACTCCATTCTCTCCGGCGACGATTCGGGCGCCTACCACCGACGCCTGCGCGCCGCCCTGCGCCCGCCCATGCGAACGGCGATGCTCGCGCATCGGCTGGCGCGCGCGGCGCCGGCGCAGGCGTGGCTTCTGCGCATCTGCCGGCTCTGGCCCGACATGATCGGCTTCACCGCGACCCGGACCCGGTGCTAGGCAGTCGGCGCGACCCCTGGTCACCGCCTTGGAGGCCCCCGGCCTGATGCGAACCGGCACGCTCGTTACCCGGCTGGACGCCTACGTCTTTCGCCAGCTTCTTCTCGCGCTGCTTGCCGTTACCGGCGGGCTGACCGCGCTGATCTGGCTGACGCAATCGCTGCGCTTCGTGGAGCTGGTGGTAGACCACGGCCTGTCGCTCGGGGTGTTTCTGGAGCTGACCGGTCTGCTGGTGCCCGGCTTCGTGGCGGTGATCGTGCCGATTACCACCTTCGTCGTGGTCCAGTTCGTCTATCAGCGCCTGGCCGGCGACCGGGAGCTGACGGTTATGCGCGCGGCGGGGCTGTCGCCGCTGGCGCTTGCCCGCCCGGCGCTCGCGCTCGCGCTGATGGCCGCGCTGGCGGGGTATGCGCTCAATCTCTGGATCGTGCCGGCGAGCATGGGCGCTTTCCGCGACTTCCAGTGGGAGATCCGCAACCAGATCGCCGCCTTCCTGCTGCAGGAAGGGGTATTCACCCAGATCTCGCCGGGACTGACGGTCTACGTTCGCAGTCGGGACCGTGACGGCGCGCTGCGGGGGGTGCTGATCGACGACGCGCGCCATCCGCCCGAGCACGCCACCATCCTTGCCGAGCGCGGGCGGCTGGTGGAATCCCGCAACGGTCCGGAGGTGATGCTGGAGGACGGCAGCCGCCAGGAGATCGACACCCGTACCGCCCGGCTCAACGTGCTGACTTTCAAGCAGAACGTTCTCGACCTCGCCGACGAGACGCAGCCCGGGGCACGGGTGCCCGACATGACCGAGGTCTCGCTGCACGCTCTGCTCGACCCGCATCCCGCTAACCCCAAGGACGCGCCGCGCTGGATCGCCGAGGCGCACAAGCGGCTGGCCTCGCCGCTAAGCGCGCTCAGCTACGCGCTCATCGCGCTCCTTGCCGCCCTGACGGGAAGGTTTCGGCGGCACGGCGGCGTGATCCGTCCGCTGCTCTCGGTGGGGACCGTCGTGGGGCTGGTTGCGCTGCAACTCGTGTTCGGCGACTTGGCGGCGCGTGACAACCGGTTGCTCGGGCTGATCTGGGCGCAGGCGGTGTTGCCGGGGGCGATCTGCGCGTGGCTGCTGTTCGCGCCGATGCTGCGCCCGGCGCCTCGGCGGCGCGTGACGTCGCGCCACGTCGCGCGGGGCACGACTTGATGACCGCCGCCGTCACTCTCTCGCTCTACATCAGCCGGCAATTCCTGGCGGCCGTGGTGGCGATGCTGCTCGCGCTGACCGGGCTCGTTTCGTTGTTCGACTTCATCGAGCTCCTGCGTCGATCGGTCGGCAAGCCGGAGGCCACGTTCAGCCTGGTCAGCCAGGTCGCGTCGCTGCGGATGCCCTATATTGCGATGGAGATACTGCCCTTCGCTGTCCTGATCGGCGGGATCGTGTGCTTCTGGCGCCTGACCCGCTCCTCGGAATTGATCGTGGCGCGTGCGGCGGGGATCTCGGCCTGGCAGTTCCTGGCCGCGCCCGTGGCCTGCGCGCTGCTGCTGGGTGCGTTCGCGACCTTCGCCGTCAGCCCGCTGTCGTCGGTGATGTTTGCCCGCGCCGAGGCGCTGGAACAGGCGCATCTGTCGGTCGGCGGCGGCCCGCTCGACCTCGCCAACGGCCAGCTCTGGCTGCGCCAGTCCGACCACGGTCTGGACCCGCATGGGGTCGCGATCCTGCACGCCAACGCGGTCGTCCTGAAGGGGAATACGCTGGACGCGAACGGGGTGAGCGTGTTCCGACTCGACGGGTCGGACCGTCTGCTCAGCCGGATCGAGGTCGGCACGGCGATGCTGGCGGGCGGCGCATGGACACTGCATAACGCCCTGACGCTTCGCCCCGACCAGTCGCCGCAGGCCTCGGGCACGTTGCATCTGCCCACCGACCTGACCGTCGCCCGCGTCCAGGAGAGCTTTGCCTCGCCCGACACGCTCTCGGTCTGGGAGCTGCCGGGTTTCATCTCGCTGCTGCGCCGCTCGGGCTTCTCCTCCGTTCGGCACCGCTTGCACTTCCAGGCGCTGCTCGCGCTGCCGCTGCTGGCGGCCACGATGGCCCTGGTCGCCGCCGGTTTTTCCATGCGCCCGGCTCGGCGCGGGGGCGTGGCGCGGATGATCGGCGGCGGGATTGCGGCCGGGTTCGCGCTGTTCCTGATCTCCAAGCTCGCCGAGGAGTTCGGGCAGAGCGGGGCGCTTCCGGTTCTGCTGGCCGCCTGGGCGCCGACCGCCGCGGGGCTGATGCTGGCGTTGGCGCTGCTGCTGCATATGGAAGACGGCTGAGCATGGCCCAGCGCACCCTCCGCGCGCCCGCGCGCCGACTGCCGTGCGCCGCCGCTGCGCTCGGGGTGACGCTGGCTATGATCGGCACACCGGCTCAGGCCCAGTTCTCGGCGGTTGCGGGCAGCCACCTGCCGGTCAGCCGGTCGGCTCCGGTGACGTTCAGCGCCGATCAGGTCGAATATGAGCGCGAGCAGTCGCTGGTGGTCGCGAAAGGCCATGTGGAGGCATGGCAGAACGGCGTGGTGCTGCGGGCCGACGAGGTCACCTTCAACCGCCAGACGGGCGAGGCGGTGGCGCGCGGGCATGTCACTCTTATTCAGCCGGACGGGCAGGTGCTGTTCGCCGACTATGCCGATCTCGACCGCGGCCTGCGCAACGGAACCTTTGGGGCGCCCCGGGCGCTGCTGCCTCAAAACGGGCGGCTGGCCGCCAATGGCGGGCAGCGCTCGGGCGGGTTGGTGGACGAACTCTCTAAGGCCGTCTATTCCACCTGCAACCTGTGCGCCCAGAACCCGACAGCCCCGCCGCTGTGGCAGATCCGCGCCCGCACCGCGACCGACGACGAGGAGCATCAGCGAATCGAGTACACCGACGCCGAATTGCAAATGTTCGGCGTCCCGGTCGCCTATTTGCCGTATTTCTGGCATGCTTCGCCCACCGCAAAGCGCGAGAGCGGGCTGCTGGTGCCGTCCTTCGGCGTCAGCTCGCATATCGGCGCCTTCCTGGCCCAGCCTTATTACTGGGTGCTCGACGACCAGTCCGACGCGACCTTCACGCCGATGATCACCAGCCGCGGCGGGCCGGAGCTGTCGCTCGAATACCGTCGGCGCTTCAACTCCGGCTTCATCAATTTCGACGCCTCCACCGCGTACACGCTCGGCCAGCCACAAGGCACGGTGAACCTGCGCGGGCAGTTCAACATCAACGACACCTGGCGCACGGGCTTCACCATCGAGCGCGCGAGTTCGGCCACCTACGTCACCAATTTTCACCTTGGCAGCATCGTCGGCGGCGATCCCTCCGTTCTGCCGAGCACGGTCTATGCCGAGGGATTCGGAGAGGGCGCCTACGCGCGGGTGGACACGCGCATTTATCAGTCGGTGAACACCGCGATCGCGCAGAGCCGGCTGCCGTTCGTGCTGCCGCGATTCCAGTACAGCTATTTCGGCCGGCCTGACTCCTGGGGCGGACGCCTGTCCATCGACACCTCCGCCTTCAACGTGCTGCGCAACACCGGCACAAGCACCCAGCGCGGCGCGCTGACCGTGAACTGGAGCCGCCCGTTCACCGGCGCGTTGGGCGATGTGTGGACCGTGCGCCTGCACGCCGACGCGGCCGCCTACAATGCCAGCCAGTTCAACCAGTCGCCGAACTTCGGCACCCGCGGCTCGATCGACGATTCCCGAGCCCAGCCGGCGGCGGCGGTCGATTTCCGCTGGCCGTTCATGCGCGATTCCGGCGCCTGGGGCACTCAGGTCATCGAGCCGATGGCCGAGATCATCGTCTCCCCGGTCGTCGGCGACAGCCAGGTGAACCGTTACCCGAACGAGGACAGCCTCGACGTCTTCAACTTCACCGACGCCACGCTGTTCGGTTTTCATCGCTTCGGCGGCATCGACCGGCTGGAGGGCGGCGATCGCGCCAATGTCGCCCTGCACGGCGCCTGGTATCTGCAGGGCACCGCGCTCGACGGGATGATCGGCCAGTCCTACCGCTCCACGGTGGACACTTGGCTGCCGGAGGTCACCGGCCTGCGCGATCAGGTCTCGGACGTGGTGGCGCGCACCACATTCAGCCCGGCGAGTTGGCTCGACCTCACCTATCGGACCCGGCTTGACCACCGGACGCTCGAGAGCCGCTATCGCGAGGCGGTGGCGACGGCGGGGGTGCCGGCGTTCAACGTGACGGCGGGATACATCTACACGCCCTATGATCCGTATTATTATTACGACCAGCCGGCACCGCCGCCGCCGGGGTCGCCCTACTACATCGCGCGCAACGAGATAACCTTGGGCGCGGCCACGAGGTGGGGCCACTACCGGCTGAACGGCTACGCGCGGCGCGACCTGGCGCGTGGAACGATGGTTGCGGCGGGCGGGGACGCCATCTACGAAGACGAATGCTTCATCGCCGATTTGCGGCTGTTCCGCCGATTCACCAGCTACAACGGCGACAACGGCTCCACGACGGTGCTTCTCCAGTTCACGTTCAAGACCATCGGCCAATTCGGCTTCAAGGCCCTGTGATCGAGATGCCCACATGACCCGTTCCATCCGACTTGCCGTGTCCGCCCTCGCGCTGCTGGCCGCCTCGCCCGTGGCGACCCTCGCGGCGACATCGGCACCCGCTGCTTCGGCTCAATCGGTGCACATCCTCGCCGTGGTGAACGGCAGCATCATCACCAACGAGGACGTGGATAACCGCGCCCGCCTGTTCGCCGTCTCGTCGGGGTTGCCGCAGCAGCCCGAGGTGCTGGCGCGCCTGCGCCCGCAGATCCTGCGCCAACTCGTGGACGAGCGGCTGCGGATGCAGGACATCGAGCGCCAGCATATCGTGGTGCAGGGCAAGCAGATCGCCGAAGCGATCCGCGAGATCGAAACGCACAACGCGATGCCGGCCGGCGCGCTGCGGGCGAAGCTGTCGGCCGACGGCGTGAGCTTCACCACCCTGGTCGATCAGGTCCGCACCGAGATCGGCTGGACCATGCTGCTGCGCCAGCAGCTCGGCAACCAACTCGGGGTCAGCGATGCCGACGTGGCCGCGCGCACCCGCACGTTGGCGCAGGAGGTCGGCCGACCGGAGTTCCGCGCCTCCGAAATATTCATCCCCGTGGAGAACCCGTCGCGCGAGCCCGAGGCTCGGCGCTTCGCTGATGTGGTGATCAAGCAGCTTCGCGCGGGTGCGCCGTTCCCCGTGGTGGCCGCGCAGTTCAGCCAGAGCCAGTCGGCACTGCAAGGCGGCGATCTCGGCTGGGTGCAGCCGAGCCAACTCGACCCGGCGGTGGCGAAGATCGTGCAGGAGATGCCGCCCGGCGCGGTCAGCGAGCCGATCGCGGTGCCGGGGGGGTTGTCGATCGTGCGTCTGACAGCCAAGCGCCTGATCGGGCGCGACGTGGGCACCGTGTTGACGATGCGGCAGGTCTTCCTGCCCTTCACCGTGCCGCTGAACCCCGCCGCGCCGACCGCGCAACAGGAAGATACGCTGAAGAAGGCCCAGGCGATCAGCGCGCGCGTGCGTAGCTGCCCCGAGATGGAGCAGGTGGCGAAGGACAACAACTCGCCGCGGGCCGCCGATCCGGGCGAGGTCCGGCTGGACGCGGTCAACCCCCCGCAATTCCGCGCCATGCTGGCGAGCCTTCCGCTCGATCGCGCCAGCAAGCCGCTGGTGGCGCCCGATGGGATCGCCGTCATGGTGATCTGCTCGCGCGAGGAGAAGAATCTCGACCAGCTCACCCGCAAGCAAATCCAGGAGCAGATCCTGGAGACCCGCGTGGAACTGCTGTCGCGGCAGATGCAGCAGGATCTGCGGCGGCAGGCGCGGATCGAGTTGCGCGGGGACCTTGTCGGCGCGCGCGGCGGCCCGCAGACGTGAGGTGACGGGCGCGGCCCTCGCGCCGCTGCGCGAGGTCATCGCACGGCACGGGCTCAGCGCACGCCGCTCGCTCGGCCAGCATTTTCTGCTCGACGAGAACCTGACCGCGCGCATCGTGCGCTCGGCTGGCGATCTCGCCGGCCGGCACGTGGTCGAGGTCGGCCCTGGTCCCGGGGGACTGACCCGCGCGCTGCTTGGCTCCGCGGCCGCGACGGTGACGGCGATCGAGATCGACCCGCGTGCCGCCGCCGCCGCGCGCGATCTGGCATCGGCGTTCCCCGGTCGGCTGAGCGTCATCGAGGCGGACGCGCTCTCGCTCGACCTGACGCGGATGGTTGCCGCGCCGCGCCAGATCATCGCCAATCTGCCGTACAACATCGCGAGCCCGCTGATGATCGGCTGGCTGCGCCAGGGGCGGGCCTTCGAGGCGATGACCCTGATGTTTCAGCAGGAGGTGGCCGAGCGGATCTGCGCCCTGCCCGGAACCGCGGCTTACGGCCGGCTCTCGGTGCTGGCCCAATGGGTCTGCGAGGCGCGGATCGTGCTTCGCCTGCCCCCGGCCGCGTTTGTCCCGCCGCCCAATGTCTGGTCCGCCGTTGTGCGCCTGACGCCGCGCCCGGTGCAGCCCGAGCCGGCGCGTCTGGCGCGCATGGAACGCCTGACCGCGTCGGCTTTCGGGCAGCGCCGCAAGATGTTGCGGGGCGCGCTCCGCCCGCTGGGGGGCGAGGCGCTGCTGAGCCGGGCCGGCATCGCCCCGGACCGCCGGGCCGAGACGCTGACGGTCGCGGAGTTCGAGGCCCTGGAACGTGGTCTGGAGAGGTGAGGAATACCGACGGCGCTAATACCAACCGGCTTAGACACTGACCGATCCATAATGCGTTCGTCATGCCCGGCGAAGGCCGGGCACCCACGTCTTTGCTGTTGTTCAAGACGTGGGTGGCCGGGCCAAGCTCGGCCATGACGACGGCGAAGGGTCAATCATTAGGCGGGCTGGTATTAGGCGGACGGTGCGGACTTTGTGCGTGTGGGTCTGGATTCCCGCTTTCGCGGAATGACCGCACAGGTGCGAGCATGACGGCATAGGTCGGGGGCAAAGGGCGCCTGCATAAGCCGGCGGTGGCTGACGGCTGGCCCTATTCCGCTCGGGCGGCGGCGATCTCGCGTGCCTCCGGCTGCGGCGGCGCGGGCTTGGCGGGCAGAGGAGTGGACGCGGCGGCGGCCACCAAGGGGTGCGCGGCCTGAGCGGCCGGGTTGGGAAGCCGGATCAGCACGATCGTACCAGCCCCGGGGCGCACACTCACCTCGAGGGTGCCGCCCTGCAATGCGACCAGTCGCCCCGCCTCGCGCAAATGGGCCTCCTGCTCGGCGCGATCCACCGGAGCGCCGTCGTCCAGCACCGAAATCTGCACCCGCCCGCCGTGCCGGCCCGCGCCGACCAGGACCCGGCCGCCCTCGCTGTGGCCGATGGCGTTGCCGAGCACCTCCTGCATCGCGCCGCGCAGCGCGCCCCGGTCGGCCCGCACGGTCAGGCCCGGCTGGATCGCGATTTCCATTCGCACATGCCGAGCGGCAGCCGTCGCCTCCTGCTCCCGCAGCCAAGCCCGGAGTTCAAGCTCAATGTCGAGCTGGTCGACCGCGAGCGGACGTGCCCCGGGGACCGATGCCGGGAAGCCGGTGGCGCCGTCCGGCCCGATTGCATTCGCCGCAGCATGCAGGACGCCGTGGCGCCGGGCGAGGAGCACGCCCGCGAGCAAGATGACGGCCGCGAGCCCGGATAGCGCGAACAAGGGACGCCCAAGGTCCTGCACGGCGGAGGACAAGAGGGCGATCCATATCGTCATCGCATGACCATACACCTTCTGGTTGTGTTCCTCAAACGAATTCCTGCAACTCGTCGCGCGGCAAGGTCGCCGTGTTCGGTCTCGTTCAGCCAAGACCCGCGCGGCGGGCCTGCACCGCATAGCCGACCCGGCGCGCGGGCGGCACCGGCCACCGGGCGGCGACCCTCTCCAGCAGCGATCGCACGTCGGCGTCCAGCCCTGCCTTCTCGGCCGCTTCGAGATAGAGTTGCTCCAGTACGTCCTGCTGGGCGTGGCTGCCGCCCAACCGATGCATCCCACCGAGCGCCGGGCGCATCAGCGCGACCGCATGGGCGTGCGCCCCCCGCGCGTGCGCCAGCACCGCCTCGCCGATCGGCACCGCGTACCGGCCGACAATCGCGGCGGCCTCGCCCGGCGCGCGGGCATGGTCGCGCATCGCTCCCAGCATCCGCTCGGCCGCGGCGAAGCGCCCAACGGCGCACAGCGCCATCAACCAGTGCGGCAAGGTGAAGGCCGAGAGGCAGTCGCCGATCCGAGCCTCGGCATGGTCGGCAAGCTCGCCCCACCGGTCGCCCACGTCTACCCCTTGCCGGCCCAGACGGAACAGCATGGAGGCGGCGTTCTGCACGTCGATGTACAACCCCGGCGCGGCCAGCGTGAGCGGCGAGGCGAGGTCGCGGAAGTCGCGGTCGTAGAGCGCCAGCACGCGGGGGATGTCGCCGCGCTCGAGGTGGAACATGGCCTCATGCCAGAACAGATGATGGCGCAGGTTCCCCGCGCTCTCCCAATGGCCCCGCAACTCGTTCACCCAGGCGATGCCCTCCTCCCGCCTTCCCTGCATCTCCAGCACATGCGCGACGCCATGCGCGGCCCAGAGATTGCCGGGGTCGCGGTCGATGGCGACGCGCCCGGCGACCTCGGCCTCGACGTAGCGGCCACACTCCTCCAGCGCGAAGCAACGGCAGGCCAGCAGAGTGCCCCAACCCGGCAAGTCCTCGCCCCAGTGGCGCTCCACCGCGAGCACGGAGGCCAGCATGCGGTCGGGTCGGCCGAGCCAGAAATTGGCGAAATGGGCGAGCCGGAACGCCAGCACGTCGCGCGGATGCTCGGCCAGGATCTGGTCCCAGACCGCGACGGCCCGATCCGGGTGCCCCGCCACCCACGCCGCCAGCGCCGCGACATGCGCCTGCTCGCGCGGAGTCGCCAGCTCGGTGAGGCGCCGCGCCTCCTGCGCCGCGTCCGCGGCGGCCGGCAGCTTGGCCTGCGTGAAGCTCAGCGCGGCAAAATAGCCCCGGACGCAGTGGGCCAGCCCGAATGCCGGGTCCTCGGCCAGCACCACGGCGAGGCGCTGAGGGATATCGGCCCGATACGCAAGATAGCCGGCCATCAGCCCATCGAAGGCGGCGGCGCAGGCGGGAGAGGCGGTCGTCAGTGCAAGCCCGTGGGCGTCATGGTGCATGGGCGGTCTCCAGCGTCGAGCTTGGTCTCTAGCACGAGAACGGATCCGCGCGGCGGCCTTGTGCGCGGGGCCGGATCATTAACATTGCGCCGCAATTCGTGTTCCAGTAATGCCCCCCTCGTCTGAAGCGGAACACCCAATGCACCGTTCGTCACGTCCGGCGCATCTCGGCGCGCTGGAAGCCGAGAGCATCCACATCCTGCGCGAAGTAGCGGCCCAGAGCGAACGGCCCGTGCTGCTCTACTCGATCGGCAAGGACTCCTCGGTGCTGCTGCACCTCACGCTCAAGGCGTTTTTCCCGGCGCGCCTGCCCTTTCCGCTGCTGCACATCGACACGACCTGGAAGTTTCGCGACATGATCGCGTTTCGCGACGCGACCGCCGCCCAATTCGGGCTCGACCTGCGCGTGCACACGAACCCGGACGGGGTGCGCCGGAACGTCAACCCGTTCGATAACGACAGCATCACCTACAACCGGGTAATGAAGACCGACGCGCTGAAGCAGGCGCTCGACGCCGGCCGCTACGATTGCGCGATCGGCGGCGCCCGCCGCGACGAGGAGCGGTCGCGCGCGAAGGAGCGCGTGTTCTCGGTGCGCGGCCCAGGCCACACGTGGGAGCCGAAGCTGCAACGCCCGGAGCTGTGGAATCTCTACAACGGCCAACTGGCGCCCGGTGAGACCTTGCGCGCGTTCCCGCTGTCGAACTGGACCGAGTTGGACGTGTGGACCTATATCCTGCACGAGGGTCTCGACGTCGTGCCGCTGTATCTCGCCAAATCCCGCCCGACGGTGGAGCGCGGCGGCGCGCTGATCGTCGTCGATGATGCGCGGATGCGATTGCGCCCGCATGAGACGCCGACGGCCCGCATGGTGCGCTTCCGCTCGCTCGGCTGCTACCCGCTCAGCGCCGCCGTGGAATCCGAGGCGGCGACCGTTGCGGAGATCGTGGCCGAGATGCGCGCGACGCGCCTGTCGGAGCGGGCCGGACGCCTGATCGACTTCGACCAGGATTCCTCGATGGAGAAGAAGAAGCGCGAGGGATATTTCTGATGCCCGCTTCGATCCTGCGCGTGCTCACCTGCGGCAGCGTGGACGACGGCAAGTCCACGCTGATCGGCCGGCTTCTGTTCGAGTGCGGCGCCGTGCCCGACGACGTGCTCGCGGTGCTGGAACGTGATTCGCGCCGGTTCGGCACAGTGGGAAACGCGCTCGACTACGCGTTGCTGGTGGACGGGCTCTCGGCCGAGCGCGAGCAGGGCGTCACAATCGACGTCGCCTATCGCTTCTTCGAGACGCCGCGCCGGCGCTTCATCCTGGCCGATACGCCGGGACATCAGCAATACACCCGCAACATGGCGACCGGCGCGTCGCTCGCGGATTTGGCCGTCCTACTCGTGGACGCGCGCAAGGGACTGCTCGCGCAAACCCGCCGGCACGCCGCGATCGCCGCACTGCTCGGCATCCGCCAGATCGTGCTGGCGGTGAACAAGATGGATCTGGTCGGCTTCGACCTGGAGGTATTCGAGCGCATCGCAACCGACTTCGCGGCGCTGCGCGACATCCTAGGCCCGCAGTCGGTGCGCGCGATCCCGGTCTGCGCGCGCGACGGCGACAACGTCGTGACGGCCAGCGGGCGCACGGGCTGGTATCGCGGCCCAACGCTGCTCGCCGCGCTGGAGGAGGCGAGCCCCGCCGGCGCGCCCGCGGGCGCGGCACGGCTCGCCGTGCAGTGGGTGAACCGGCCGGACCACAGTTTCCGCGGCTACGCCGGGACGCTGTCGGGCGGCGTCTTGCGCGCGGGTGCCCCGGTGGTGAACGCGCTCTCGCACACCGAAGCGCGGGTCGCTCGAATCGTCACCGCAGACGGCGATCTCGATCAGGCCGCGCCGGGTCAGGCCGTGACGCTCGTGCTCGACCGCGAGATCGACGTCTCGCGCGGAGACGTGCTGGCCGTCGCCCCGGCACCGGAGCTGGCCGAGCAGATCAGCGCGCGCGTCGTGTGGATGGACGACACGCCGCTGTTTCGCGGCCGCGCCTACCTGTTCATGCTCGGCACGCGGGCGGTGATCGGCACGGTGACGGAGATCACGAGCCGGGTCGATGTCGAGACGCTGGCCGAGGAGCCGGCGCGCGAGCTGCACCTGAATGAGATCGGGCGGGTCGGCATCTCGCTATCGCAGCCCGTCGCCTGCGAGCCCTATGCCGTCAGCCGCGAGCTGGGCGGCTTCATCCTGGTCGATCGGCTCACCCGCAACACGGTGGGCGCGGGCATGGTGGTCGAGATCACCTCGGCGCGCAGCCCGATCTACTGGCACCACCTCGACGTGGACAAGGCGGCGCGCGCGGCGCTGAAATCCCAGCGTCCGGCGGTGCTGTGGTTCACCGGCCTGTCGGGCGCGGGCAAATCGACCATCGCCAACCTGGTCGAGAAGCGCCTGCTCGCGCAGGGGCGCCATACCATGACGCTTGACGGCGACAACGTCCGCCATGGGCTGAACCGGGATCTGGGGTTCAGCGAGGCCGACCGAGTGGAGAACATCCGCCGCGTCGCCGAGGTGGCCAAGCTGTTCGTCGAGGCGGGGCTGATCGTGCTCATTTCGTTCATTTCGCCCTATCGCGCCGAGCGGATGCTGGCGCGCGAGGCGGTGGATGCCGACGAGTTCCTGGAGATCTTCGTCGATACCCCAGTGGACGAATGCCGCCGGCGCGACCCGAAGGGACTCTACGCAAAGGCCGACGCCGGGGTGATACGCAACTTCACCGGCGTCGATGCGCCGTACGAGCAGCCGCTCGACCCCGAGATCCGGCTGCGCACTCTGGAGGGCGGGCCGGAGGCATTGGCGGAGCAGGTGTTCGGTGAGCTGCGCCAGCGTGGCATCGTCATCTGACGCCGCGGCCCCGACGACGGACCGATCCATACCGCGCTCGATCCAGCCGGAGAGTAACGATCGGGGCAGTTGGTGTAGCAACTTGTCGTCTGAGACCCCATCGGGCACCCTGGCGGCCATCGCCGCATCGGCGCGCACCTGCCGCGCTTGCACCGACTTGCCCCTCGGTCCCCGTCCGGTGTTCCGCGTCTCGACCACGGCACGAATACTGATCGCCGGCCAGGCGCCGGGGACGAAGGTGCACGAGACCGGCGTTCCGTGGGACGACGCCTCGGGCGATCGCCTCCGAGCCTGGCTCGAAATGGACCGGGCCGCGTTCTACGATGAGGGCGCGATCGCCATCCTGCCGATGGGCTTCTGCTATCCGGGTCGGCTTCCGAAGGGGGGCGACGCGCCGCCGCGCCGCGAATGCGCCCCGCTATGGCGCGCCCGGCTCGTGGCCGCCATGCCGGCGATCCGCCTCACGCTGCTGGTGGGCGGCTACGCCCAACGGGACGCGCTCGGCCCTGGCGCGGTGGCCGAGCGCGTGCGCCGCTTCCGCGACCACCTGCCCCGGTATTTCCCGCTACCCCACCCCTCCTGGCGCACGGCCGCGTGGGAGCGGCGCAACCCGTGGTTCGAGGAGGAGGTGCTGCCGGCGCTCCGGCAGGCGCTAGCGGCGGCGCTTCCGTCCGACATTTCCATCTAGCACCAATATGCCGGCCCGATGTTGTAAGTAGCCTGGCCCGTCTCGATGTAGGATCGCCGGCCGGAACCCGCTTCGACGGAAGCTGGCCGGGCAATCAGGAGAGCCGCCGTGGCAAAAGATCGCAATCGAGGAAATCGGGAAGCCAAAAAGCCCAAAGCGGACAAGAAGACCGCCGCGGCCAGCGCGACGTTCCTCCGTCCGCAACAGCCGGCGTCGACGCCGCAGCCGCCAAAAGAAGGCAACAAGAAGTAGCGGCGATCGCGACGGCGCCGGCCGCTACCCTCGCGCCGGCGCCGTCAGACTGACGGTGACGTTCTTGCGCTGGGTGAAGCTGTCCAGCATTCCTTCAAGCGAGAACTCCCGCCCGATCCCGCTCTGCTTGTAGCCGCCATAGGAGTGTCCGGGCACCTGACCCAGCCCCTGGTTCACCTGCACCCACCCGGATTCGATCGCGTGCGCGGCCCGTAATCCGGCGCTGATGTCGTGGGTCCAGACATAGGCGGCGAGCCCGTAATGGCTGTCGTTGGCCATGCGGATCGCCTCCGCTTCATCCTCCCAGGGGATCGCCACCAGAACGGGGCCGAAGATCTCCTCGCGGGCCAGCCGCCAGTCGTTGGAGGAATCCGCGAACACCGTCGGGATCGTGAAATAGCCTTGCGCGAGCGGTCCCTCCTTTGGCGGCAGGCCGCCGAACACGACGCGTGCGTCCTCGCGCTTCAGCCCGTCCTCGAGGTAGCCGCACACCTTGCGGAACTGCTTCTCGTTGATGATGGCGCCGACATCGGTCGCCTCGTCCAGCGGATCGCCGATCCTCAGCTTGGCGGTCTTCGCCTCCAGCGCGGACAGGAAGGCATCGAAGCTGCGCTTGTGCAGGAACAGCCGCGATCCGGCGGTGCAACTCTGGCTCTGGCGGGTGAAGCGCATCGCGCTGACGATGCCATCGACCACCCATTCCTCGGCGCCCACGTCGGGATAGACGATCGAGGGGCTTTTCCCGCCGAGTTCGAGCGAGACGGGGGCGATCCGCTCGGCGGCGGCGCGCATGACGGTCCTGCCCACCTCCGTCGAGCCGGTAAACGACATCTTGCGGATCGCCGGATGCCGCGCCAACGGCCCGCCGCACTCCTCGCCCAGCCCGGTCAGCACGTTCAACACGCCCGGCGGCAGATGGTCCTGACAGATGCGGGCCATCATCAGCACGCCGAGCGGGGCGTCCTCGGCGGCTTTCAGCACCATCGCATTGCCGGCCAGTAGCGCCGGGGCGATCTTCAGCGCGCCCAGCATGACCGGGGCGTTCCAGGGAATGATCGCACCCACGACGCCCAGCGGCTCCCGGCGGGTGTAGCTGAGGACGTGTTCGCCGAGCGGAAGGGTCTCGCCCTTCAGTTCCCCGCCCAGACCAGCGAAATAGCGAAAGATGTCGGCGGTCATGCGCGCCTCGGGCCGCGCCTGGGTGCGCAGCGCGTTGCCGGTCTCGCGCGCGATAAGGCGGGCCAGCTTCTCGACATCGGCCTCGATCGCCTCGGCGATACGCCCCAGCATCCGCCCGCGCTCGCGCGGGATCACCCGGCTCCAGGCCGGAAAGGCAGCCGCAGCGGCGGCGACGGCACGATCGACGTCGGCGGCGCCGGCGCGGGGGACGTGCGCGAACGTCTGGCGATTGGCGGGATTCTCCACCGGCAGCGCCGCGCCGCCCTCCGCCTCGACCCAGGCGCCGCCGACCAGCATTCGCGCCTCGGTCGGCTCCGTCTCGCCCCGGTGCGGTCGCTCCATCGTGTCCATCGCCATCCTCCACCGATGTCCGGGATGTGAGTCCTGGGCCGGCGGGGATCAAGCCGGGCAAGGGCCAACTCCGACGGGCTACGTATCCGCCAAGGCCGCCAGCATCCGGTCCCGCGCCGCGAAGTCGCCCTCGGCATGGACCGGCTGGATGCATACCTGGGTCGCGCCCGCCTCCAGATGCGCCCGCAGTCCCGTCTTGATCCGCGCGGCGTCGCCCCACAGCACCATCGCGTCGATGAAGCGGTCGCTGCCGCCGTCCGCCACGTCCTGCTCGGAAAAGCCGAGGCGCAGCCAGTTGTTGCGGTAATTGTCCAACCGCATGTAGCGCGACAGTTCCGCTCGGCCGAGCGCGCGCGCCTTCGCCGGGTCAGTCTCCAATGTGACCTTCTGCTCAGCCACCAGCCACTTGCCGTCGCCGAGCGCCTTGCGCGCCTCGGCGGTGTGCTCCGGAATCGTGTTGTAGGGCAGCGCGCCGCGCGTCCGCTGCGCCGCGAGCTTCAGCATGAGCGGCCCCAGGGCGGCGATCGCGACCGGCCAGTCCTCGAAACCCAATTCGCGCTGCACCAGCGCATCGAGATAGGCGCGCATTGCCGGCACGGGCTTCTGATATTCGTGCCCGCGCAGCTTCTCGACCATCGGTGGATGGCTGACCCCGAGGCCCAGGATGAAGCGATCGCCGTACAACCCGTTCAGCGTCAGCAGCCCCCGCTGGGACGTGAACGCATCGCGCGCGTAGATGCTGGCGATCGAGCTGCCGATCTTCAGCTTCGTGCTGTTGGCCAGCATGAAGCCTGCCAGCGAGAGCAACTCATACCCGCGCGATTCCGGATACCACAGTGCGTCGTACCCAAGCCGCTCGAGCGTACCGAGAAACGCGCGGATCTGCCCGGCATCGAGCCGGTCCATCGGGTACCAGACGCCCAGCCGGCCGATCTGCATGGTTTTCTCCTGTGCATCCATATCTCGCGCTTAACCCCTCCCCCCAACCCCCTCCCGCAAGGGGAGGGGGAGAAGAAGCGCCCCGCTACAACTCCCCCTCCCCTTGCGGGAGGGGGTCGGGGGGAGGGGTCGCGAAGGCATGGGTTTCAGACAACCTTGGCCGCGCGCAGCCGCGCGATGTCGGCGGCCGCGTAGCCAAGCTCGGCGAGAACCGCGTCGGTGTGCTGGCCGAGGCCGGGCGGCGGCGTGTCGATGCGCGGGCCGCCATGGGCGAACTTGAAGGCCGCGAGGGGCACGCCGAAGCCGCCCTCCACGCCTCGCGCGCCGGCGTGGTGGTGGATCACGCCACGGCTGGCGAGTTGCGGGTCCGCGACCGCCTCGCCCATCGTGCGCACACGCGCGGCGGGCACGTGGCGCGATTGCAGATAATCCTCCCACTCGGCGGCGGTGCGGGTCAGCATGATTTCGCTCAGTGCCGCCTCCTCGCGCGCCTGATCGGCCTCGCGCTCCGGGTTCGTGCGCTTGATCATCTCGGGCCGTTCCAACACGGTCCACAGCCGGCGCTGCTGGCGCAGGTTCGACGCGCCAACCATCACCAGCCCGTCCTTCGTCTGATACGCGCCGCTGGTCGCGAAGCCCTGGCGGTTGCCGTGCGGCTTCGGATGCTTGCCGTTCCGCAGATAGCCGGTGATGTGCGAGGCCATCAGAATGATCGCCACGTCCAGCATCGCCATGTCGATGCGTTGGCCCTGCCCGGTCCGCTCGCGCTGGAACAGCGCGGAAGCCAGCGCCAAGGCCCCCATCGTGCCAGTCGCGTAGTCGACTGCGGGCGTGCCGAGCTTGACCGGATGCACGGCCTCGGTGCCGGTCATCGCCATAATTCCCGAGGTTGCCTGGATCACATGGTCGTACGCGGTCTGCGACCCGCGCGGCCCGTCCTGCCCGAAAGCCGAGAAGCTGGCATAGATCAGTCGGGGATTGATCGCCGACAGCGCCGCGTAGCCGAGACCCAGGGCCTCGAACGCGCCCGGCCGGTAGTTCTCCACGAGCACGTCGGCCGTGCCTACGAGACGGCGCAACACCTCCCGCCCCTCCTCAATCTTCAGGTCGAGGGTGATCGCCCGCTTGTTCGAGGCCTGCGTCAGGAACCCGGTGCCCATCTGGCGTCGGTTCAGCTCGGCATCCGTGCCACTGCCGCGGCTCTGGTCCGGATCGTCCGGATGCTCCACCTTGATGACGTCGGCGCCCAACAGGGCGAGCTGATAGGCCGCGAAGGGGCCAGCGAGCACGTGCGTGATGTCGATCACGCGAATTCCCTCGAACGGCCTCATGCACACCTCCCGACCCTCGCGGGCAGGCTCGCGCCTCGCCTAGCCAGCGTCAACCGAGGCGCTTGACGCCCCGACCCTGCCCCGCCACTTCTGCGGCGCATGTCAACCAGGGTTCTGATCGATCACCGGGCGGCCGGGGCGCAGATCGCGCGTCACCCCGAGAAGGCGCACCGGCCGGACAATCCGATTCAGCGCAAGCCCGCCTGGATTCGGGTGAGGGCGCCGACGCATCCGGTGTATCACGAGACCAGCCGGCTGATGCGGGAGAACCGCCTGGTCACGGTCTGCGAGGAAGCCGCCTGCCCCAATATCGGCGAGTGCTGGAGCCAGCGCCACGCCACGATGATGGTCATGGGCGCCGTCTGCACCCGCGCTTGCGCCTTCTGCAACGTCGCCACCGGCCATCCGACGGCACTGGATGCCGACGAGCCCGCGCGCGTGGCCGACGCTGTGGCGAAGCTCGGGCTGCGTCACGTGGTCATCACCTCGGTCGATCGCGACGATCTGGCGGACGGCGGCGCGCGGCATTTCGCCCGCGTGATCGCGGCAATCCGCGCCGCCGCCCCGGACACCACGATCGAGGTCCTGACGCCCGATTTCCTCCGCAAGCCGGGTGGCGCGGAAACCGTGGTCGAGGCGCGGCCGGACGTGTTCAACCACAATCTGGAGACGGTGCCGCGCCTGTATCCCTCGATCCGCCCCGGCGCACGCTACTTCCAGTCGCTGCGGCTGCTTGATCGGGTGAAGGCGCTTGACCCGACGATCTTCACCAAGTCCGGTCTGATGGTGGGCCTGGGGGAGCAGCGGGGGGAAATTTCGCAGGTGATGGACGATTTGCGGACCGCCGACGTCGATTTCCTCACGCTGGGTCAGTACCTGCAGCCCACGGTCAAGCACGCCGCGATCGATCGCTTCGTCACGCCCGACGAGTTCGCCGAATTTGGCATCATGGCGCGCGCAAAGGGCTTTCTGCTGGTCTCGGCGAGCCCGCTGACGCGCAGCTCGTATCACGCAGACGCCGATTTCGCGGCGCTGCGGGCCGCCCGGCTTCGCCTGGCCGCAAGCTAACCGATGCCGACCCACGCCGAGCGCCAGCTGGTTCCCTATTCGCAGGAGCAGCTCTTCGATCTGGTGGCCGATGTCGGCCGCTATCCGGAGTTCCTGCCCTGGTGCGTTGCCGCGCGCGTGCGAAGCCGGACCGCGGCCGAGATCGTCGCCGACCTGACGATCGGCTTTGGCCCGTTCCGGGAGAGCTTCACCAGCCGCGTCACCCTGGATCGGCCGCGCCGGGTCGTCGTGCGCTATGAGCGCGGCCCGTTCCGCTACCTGAACAACCAATGGGAATTCATCCCGCACCCCAACGGGACCGAGGTGGCGTTCTTCGTCGATTTCGAGTTTCGCAGCCGCCTGCTGAAAGCGGCGATCGGCGTCGTGTTCAACGAGGCGGTGCGGCGCATGGTGAACGCGTTCCACAAGCGCGCGCGCCAGGTTTACGGGTCGCCGCGCCCCGTCGCGCCGCCCGCCCCAGTGAAGTCCGCGCCGCCGGCCGCCGCCGAGGGCTGACAGAGGCACCCCGCCCTGCTTTCCTGCGTCTTCCCCGAGCGCCGGAGACACCAGATGCCGAACGCCCCCGCCCGCCCCGATCGCTCGCTGCCGCCCGTGCGGGTGAACCTCTATTCGGACACCCAGACGAAGCCCTCGGCCGCGATGAGGGCGGCCATGATGGCGGCCGAGGTGGGCGACGAGCAGCACGGCGACGACCCGACCGTCGATGCGCTGTGCGAGCGCATGGCGGCGCTGCTGGGCAAGGAGGCGGCGATGTTCCTGCCGTCGGGCACGATGTGCAACCAGATCTCCATCCTGACCCACTGCCGTCCGGGCGATGAGATCATCGCGCACGAGAGCGCGCACATCATCATGGCCGAGGGCGGCGGACCGGGCGCGCTCGCCGGCGCCTCCGTGCTGGGCATCAAGGGCGCGCGCGGCCAGTTCGAGGCGGACGCGCTGCGCGGCGCCATCCGCGAGCGCCGCCGCAATTCGCCGCCGCAGACTCTGGTGGAGGTGGAGCAGACGGCGAACTGGGGCGGCGGCTCGGTCTGGTCATTGGAACAACTGAACGCCGTGCTCGACCTCGCCCATGAGCAGGGCATGGCGACGCACATGGACGGCGCGCGGCTGATGAATGCCGTCGTGGCCTCGGGCGTGCCGGCGCGCGAGATGGCGGCGGGCTGCGATTCCGTCTGGCTCGACTTCACCAAGGGACTCGGCGCACCGCTCGGCGCGGTGCTGTGCGGCTCGGCCCCTTTCATCGACGCCGCCTGGCGCTGGAAGCAGCGGCTCGGCGGGTCGCTTCGCCAAGCCGGCATCTGCGCCGCCGCGTGTCTGTATGCGCTGGACCACCACATCGACCGGCTGGCCGACGACCACGCCAACGCCCGCGCCCTCGCCCGAGGCTTGGCGCAGATACCGGGCGTGTCGGTGGAGGAGCCGGAAACGAACCTGGTGTTCTTCGACGTGCGCGAGACCGGGCTGACGGCGGAGGCGCTGGACTCCCGCGCGCGGCAGGCCGGAGTGATGATCTCCGTCATGGGTGCCACACGCGCGCGCGCCTGCACCCATCTGGACGTGGACCGGGCCGGGATCGAGACCGCCATCGAGGTGATCCGCAGCGTCGCGGCGGGCTGAACCTTTGTGGCGGGCGCCATCCGCATCGGCATCTCGGGCTGGACCTATCCGCCCTGGCGCGGCGTATTCTACCCGCGCGGGCTGGCCCAGGCGCGGGAGCTTGAGTTCGCCTCTACGCAATTCCGCGCCATCGAGGTGAACGGCACGTTCTACGGGCTGCAACGACCGGAGGCGTTCGCGGACTGGGCCGCGCACACGCCGGACGATTTCGTCTTCGCCGTGAAGGCGCCACGCTATATCACGCACATGCTGAAGCTGCGCGGAGCGGAGACGCCGCTGGCGAATTTCCTCGCCTCGGGGCTGCTGCGGCTCGGCCCCAAGCTCGGCCCGATCCTGTGGCAGTTCCCGGCACGCTTCGCCTTCGATCCCGACCGGATCGCGCCGTTCCTGGCAATGCTGCCGCACGACACGCGAGCCGCCGCCGCACTGGCGCGACGCCACGACGCGCGGATGGATGGCCGGGACTGGACCGAGACGGATGCCTCACGCCCCCTGCGCCACGCGGTCGAGATTCGCAACGAGAGCTTCCGCACACAGCGCTTCATCGCGCTCCTGCGCGCGCATCAGGTCGCCCTGGTCTGCGCCGATACGGTCGAATGGCCGCGCCTCATGGATGTGACCGCCGATTTCATCTATTGCCGCCTGCACGGCTCCGAGGAGCTGTACGCCTCCGGCTACGACCCGCCCGCGTTGGACGCGTGGGCCAGGCGCGTCACCGCCTGGGCGCGCGGGGCGGAGCCGGCGGATGCCGAGCTTGTGTGTGGTCCGGCCCCTGGATCAGCGCCGGCGGGGCGCGACGTGTTCGTGTTCTTCGACAACGACGCCAAGGTGCGCGCACCCACTGACGCGGCGGCGCTTGAGGTGTTGGTAAACTCCCTTCCGGCGGCATCCCTGGCATGATCGCCCGTGGTCGGCCCACGGGTCGGGCCGGAGGCCCGCCCGAGGACAGGCTCCGGCCGACCATCCACGACTGGGGCGCTCCAAAGTCGTGGATGCTCGCATACGCGAGCATGACGGGTGGGGAGCGGTGTTTGGCAGAGACTTCAAGTTTTCACCGTCATGCCCGGCGCAGGCCGGGCACCCACGTCTTTACTTGCGGCCCGAGAAAGACGTGAGTGGCCGGCCAAGCCCGGCCATGATCCTAAGTGCCCTTCCCTAAGCGTCCGCCTTCCACCCCCGAACATGCAAACCCACCCGACCCGGTTACCGCCGAGTGTCGTCCTCATTGTTGTCCTGGGTGGCGTTGTTCCAGCCGGACTCGGCGCCCTGCTTCGTGGCCTGCCAGCCGTGCTTGAGCCCGTGCCACGTGTCGCGCGCTGCGTCGCCGAGATTGTCGCCGGCGTTGCCGAAGGCTTGGCTCGCCTGATGGCGCTGTTCCTGGGTCGCCGGGCCTGGGGATTGGGTCTGGGCGATCGCCGGGCCAGCCATGAGCGCGACGGCGGCGAGCACGAGAAGATGACGCATTGAATGATCCCTACGATGGAGCATCCAACATCGGAATGCCTCAAGAGGTCGTCAACCGATCCGCCGCTCGGTGCGCGGGTCAAACAGGCAGAGCCTGCGCGTGCCCAGCGACCCCCTGCTCAATTCAGGAATATCTTGCCCGGATTCATGATTCCGCGCGGATCGAGCGCCTGCTTGACGCTGTGCATGACCGCCAGGGCCTCGGCGCCGTGTTCCTGCTCCAGGAACTCGCGCTTGCCGATGCCGACGCCGTGCTCGCCGCTGCACGAGCCGCCGAGCGCGAGCGCCCGGCCGACGATCTTGCGGTCAAGCTCCCAGGCGCGGGCCAGGGCGTCGGGTTCGGGTGGGACCAGGATCACGGTGTGGAAGTTGCCGTCGCCCACGTGCCCGACCACCGCCCCGGTCAGGCCCGAGGCAAGAATGTCGGCCTTGGTGCCGAGGATCGCCTCGTCCAGCCGCGAGATCGGCACGATGGAGTCCGTGGTGAGACCCTGGTGGCCCGGCTTGAGCGCGAGCGCCGCCCAGAGCGAGTCGTGACGGGCCTGCCACAGCTTGGCGCGCTCGGCGGGGTCGATCGCCCAGCGGAATCCGCTGGCGCCGTACTCGCAGGCGATCTCCTCGGCCTGGCGCGCCTGCTCGGCGACGCTGGCCTCCGTGCCGTGGAACTCGAAGAACAGGCTGGGGAGTGCTTCGAGCCCCTTGAGCTTCGAGTAGGCGATGGTGGCGCCCATCAGGACGTCGTCCAGCAGCTCCATCCGCGCCACCGGGATGCCCGACTGCAGGACGGCGATCGCGGTCTCCGCCGCGCCGCGCAGTTCGGGGAACTGGCAGGCGGCCGAGGACACCGCCTCGGGGATGCCGTGCAGGCGGAGCTGGATCTCGGTGATGACGCCGAGCGTGCCCTCCGAGCCGATGAACAGCCGGGTCAGGTCGTAGCCGGTGGAGGATTTGCGAACCCTCCCGCCGGTGCGGATCACCCGCCCGTCGGCCAGCACGACCGTCAGGCCCAGCACGTTCTCGCGGATCGTGCCGTAGCGCATCGCGTTGGTGCCCGACGCGCGCGTCGCGCACATGCCGCCCAACGTACAGAGCGCGGTGCCGGGATCGACCGGGAAGAACAGGCCCTGGTCGCGCAGGTGCTCGTTCAGCAGCGGGCGCGTCACCCCGGCCTCGATCCGGCAGTCCATGTCGGCCGCGTTCGTCTCCAGGATAGCCGTCATCGGCGACAGGTCGAGCGTGATGCCGCCGCGCACCGGCGTGACGTGGCCTTCAAGCGAAGTGCCCGCGCCCCAGGCTATCACGGGAACGCGGTGCCGATGACAGAGCGCGAGCAGCCGGGATGCCTCCTCGGTGGTCTCGATGAAGGCGACGGCGTCCGGCAGCACCGGCGTCTGGGTGTCCTGCCCGTGCGAATGGTGCTCGCGAAGCGCGGCGTTGGCGGTGATCCGCTCGCCCAGAAAGACGCGGGCGGCGTCGATCACCGGATCGACCTCTGGTGGCATCGGCCTGTCCTTGCGGTGCGGCCGGACTATCGGGCGAGGCGTCCGCGCTGTGAAGCCCCGCGGACTTGCCCCGCCCGGGATCAAGCGCTCAGACGGTCACGCCCGGGGTATGCAGGAACTCGACGCGCGTCCCGTCGGTCAAGGTGAGAAACGTCGAGCCGCCGCTGACCGTGTGGGTCTTCACCGCGCTGCCGGTGAAGCCCTGAAAGGCGATGGTGTCGTGCTTCGGGTCGAAGCCAATGATGATGTCAGTGCCGCCGCCCTGCCCGTTCGCGAACACCAGGCGCTCCGCGCCGGTTCCGCCGAACAGATCGGTCACGCCCGACCCGAAGGTGATCGTGGCGGCGCCCGATCCTCCCGAGAGATAGGCGTTCCCCGACCCCCCGGTGTAGTCCAGCGCGCCGCCAATTCCGGTGTACTCGAACCGGCCGGCGCCTCCGGTCACGCTGCTCGTGCTGCCGGACATGGCGGTGAGCTGAACCTGACCGGCCGAGGCGTGGATGGTGTCGTGCCCGATCGCCATCACGCTGACGGCGCTGGCGCCGGTGGTGATGAGGTCAGTCCCGGCACTCGTGACCCGCCCCGAATTGCGCATGTCGATCGTGTCGATCGCACCGGCCGCCGTGGTGACGCCGGTGCCGCTGCCCGTGGCGACGAGGCTTACTCCGCCCGTTCCGGTATAGATGGTGTCCTGGGTGCCGGTCACGAGCACCGAAGCCGAGTCCGTGTGGACGAAGCCATTGTTCTGGCTTACCGTGATGGCGGCGACCACCGACCCGGGGGCGCCGATAGCCGGCTCGACCGTGAGCGAGGTGTTGTTGCTGACGATCGCCGGCCCGGCGGCAAGCTGTCCGGCGGTAAGCCCGTAATACTGATTGCCGCTGACCGCGGCGACCACGCTGCTCGCGTTGCGCACCGCGGTCGGCGTGTGGCTGTGCAGATCGTTGAGGATCGTGTTGCCCACCACCGTCAGTGTTGAACCGGCCGGTACTGCGCCTTCTTCGCCGTAAGAAATGATGACCGGGTTCCGCGAGGCCGGACCCTGCTGGATCGTGTTGCCCTGGATCAGCGCGTGGCCGCCGTTCGGCAGGTCGATCTCATAGCTCGCGGTGCCCGTCGCGCCGTCGCTGATCGTGCTGTTGACGATCGTGGTGTTGAGGGCGCGGCTCTTGATGTCGTGGCCGGCGAGCGCGCCGGTCGAGACGCTGTCCTCAAAGGTGAACTGCTGGATGTGGTTGACGTAGATGTTGTGGCTGTAGCCGTCGCCCGCGCCGTTGGCCGCGAAGGTCGAGGCATTGACGATGATGGTGCCGGTGTTGGCCACGGCGGGCGTGGCCAGCAGCCCGTCCTGGTTCCCCTGCACGACGTCGTCGTACAGGGTGAGATTCCCGCTCTGGTAGCGGATGCCCGCGCCGTTGTTGCCCGCCGCCGCCGAGATCGTCGCGCCGGAGAGCACGAAGCCGTCGATTGCGACATTCGGGGCGTGGCCGCCGTCACCCACCGTGAGAATGCCCTTCAGGTTGCTGGGCGGCACCGTGGCTTCGATCGTGGCCATCCCCCCCACGGCCTGCAGCGTGATGCTGTCGTTGATCTGCACGAAATCGTTCTTGTACGTGCCGGCTTGGACCTGGATCACGTCGTCGTCGTGCGAGGCCGCCACCGCCTGGGCGATCGTCGTGTATTGCAGACCTGATCCGACGGTCAACGTTGCCATGGCCCGCTCTCCTAAGTTGCGTATCCGCAACGTTGCGTAACAGAGATTGAGCGCATTTAAAAACCCATGTAAGCAAAAACATTCCCTATTACCGTTTTTTTTGATGTCTTAACGGATTATGACCACCGATGCCGTCCCACCCGGCCCCTCGCGTTGACGCCCCTAGCCACCGCCCGTAACTTCGGCCCTCACTGATATGAGGGGGATGCGCCGATGGCGAACCGGATCAAGCAGCGGCTGAAGGAGGGCAAGGCGGTCGTCAACGGCTGGCTTGCGATCCCGTCGGGCTTCTCAGCCGAGGTCATGGCACAGTGCGGCTGGGATAGCATCACCGTCGACATGCAGCACGGCGTTCAGGATTATCAGTCCATGGTCCAGTGCTTCCAGGCCATGCAGACGCATCCCGTCACACCGCTGGTGCGCGTGCCCTGGAACGAGCCTGGCATCGTCGGCAAGGTGCTGGACGGCGGCGCCTGGGGCGTGATCTGTCCGATGGTGAACACCAAGGCGGAGGCGCAGCGCCTGGTCGAGTACAGCCTCTATCCGCCGGCCGGCAAGCGCAGCAACGGCCCGATTCGCGCCGCCATGTATGGCGAGGCCAGCAACTACCAGACCATCGCCAACGACGAGGTCATGGTCATCCCGATGATCGAGACGCAGGACGCGATCGACAACATTGAGGCGATCCTCGACGTGCCGGGGATCAGCGGCATCTATGTCGGACCGTCCGACCTCGGCTTCTCGCTCGGCATGGTTCCGACCCTGGACCGCGAGGAACCGAAGATCCTGGGCATCTACGAGATGCTGATCCGCGAGACCAAGAAGCGCGGCCTGTTCGCCGGTCTGCACAACGGCACGCCGGCCTACGCGGCGCGGATGATCGACATGGGCTTCCGGTTCGTCACCATCGCCAACGACAGCGGGCTGATGGCCCGCGCCGCCCGCGAGGCGGTCACGGCGACGCGCAAGGGGGCCGGGCCTGTCGCGGGCTGAGCTTTCGTGCTGAAACACGGGGCCGGGGGAGCGATCCCCCGGCCCTTGTTGTTGGAGCCTGCCATGTCCTCCGCCCCGCCCGTGATCCGCCTGCATCCCGACGACAGCGTGGTGATCGCGCGCGCCACCCTGTTGCCGGGTGCGCCGGTCGCCGAAGGCGTCATGGCGGGCGAGCGCATTCCGGCCGGCCACAAGGTCGCGGTGCGCCCGATCGCGGCGGGCGAGGCGGTGCGCCGCTACGGCCAGGTCATCGGCTTCGCCACCCAGCCCATCGCGCCGGGCCGGCACGTGCATGTCCACAATGCCGGCATGGGCGACTTCGCCAAGGACTACGCCTTTTCCACCGACGCGCGCCCGACCGACTTTACCAACCAGGCGGCCGGCTTCATGGGCATCCGCCGCCCCGATGGGCGGATTGCCACGCGCAACTACATCGGCATCCTGACCAGCGTGAATTGCAGCGCCCATGTCGCCGGGCTGATCGCCGACGTCTTCCGCCGCAACCCGTTCACAGGCGACGATCCGCTGGCCGAGTTCCCGAACGTCGATGGCGTGGTGGCGCTGACGCACAAGACCGGCTGCGGCATGGCCCAGGGCGAGCCGCTGTCGCTGCTGCGCCGCACGCTCGCGGGCTATGCGCGGCACGCCAACTTCTCGCACGTGGTCGCGCTCGGCCTTGGCTGCGAGGTGAACCAGATCGGCGGATTGATCCAGGAACAGCGCCTCGCCGGCAGGCTCAAGGGCATGGACATCCAAAGCCTGGGCGGCTCTCGCCGGGCCGTCGAGGCGGGTGTCGCCTTTGTGCGCGAGGTGCTGGCCGAGGCGAACGAGGTCGCACGCGAGCCGGTCCCCGCGAGCGAGCTGTGCATCGCGCTGCAATGCGGCGGCTCGGACGGCTACTCCGGCGTCTCCGCCAACCCCGCGCTCGGCGCGGCGAGCGATCTCGTGGTGCGCCATGGCGGCACGGTGATCCTGTCCGAGACGCCGGAAACGTACGGCGCCGAGCATCTGCTCACCCGGCGCGCCGTCTCGCGCGAGGTGGGCGAGAAGCTGGTCGCGCTGATGCGGTGGTGGGAGGACTATACGCGCCGCGAGGGCGCGGAGATGAACGCCAATCCCTCGCCCGGCAACAAGGCCGGCGGGCTGAGCACGATCCTGGAGAAGTCGCTGGGCGCGATGGCCAAGGCCGGCAGCACGAACCTCGTGGACGTGGTGCGGTACGCCGAGCCGGTCACCGAAAAGGGCTTCGTGTTCATGGACACGCCCGGCTTCGACCCGGTCGCCGCGACCGGCCAGGTCGCCGGGGGCGCCAACATGGTCTGCTTCACCACCGGGCGCGGCAGCGTTTTCGGATGCAAGCCCGCGCCCTCGATCAAGCTCGCCACCAACACACCCATGTTCCGCCGGCTGGAGGACGACATGGACGTGAACTGTGGCACCATCCTCGACGGCGAGGAGACGGTGCAGGAATGCGGCTCACGCATCTTCGATCTGATGCTGCGCGTCGCTTCCGGCGAACGCACCAAGAGCGAGCAGTTCGACTTCGGCGCGGCGGAATTCGCGCCGTGGGTGATCGGGGCGACGATGTGAGGGGTGCGCGGCGTCAGATCGGCTAGCGGTTCCACACCGCGCGGCTGTCAGGATGCGGCCGTCCGGAGGCGTTCGGCCCTCCGCGTCATCGGCAGTCTCGGTGCCGGAGCGAGGAATTTTATAACAGCCCCCACAATCCTCTTGAACGGCCATTCGGCTCTTCCAACTGATTTTGGCACTTGGAGACAGGGAGTGCCAAAGCGCCAGAATCGGTCGGAATGACGGTTTACCGGCGGCAGAACCGTGCTGTGGGTTCCCTGCTTCGAGCTGGAAGGGAGTCGTGCCATGGCATTATATACGCATCCGTTCGACAGCTTGCTGGGTCTCCAGCAGGCCCTGGATACGTTCCGCAGCAGCGATTGGTTGCAATCGAGCCCGAGCGGCGGCGGCGCCTATCCCCCGTTGAACGTGTTCCGCAAAGGCGATGACTTCGTGATCATCGCCGAAGTTCCCGGCATCAAGAAGGCCGATGTAGAGGTGCAGGTGAAAGGCAACACGGTCCGCCTCGCCGCCACCAAATCCGTGACCTTCGACGAGAAGGCGAGCGTGCATCGCCGCGAGCGGCTGACCGGCCGCTTTGATAGGGCGGTGACGCTTCCGGCCTCGATCGAGGCGGACGGGGCGAAGGCGGAATGCCGCGACGGCATTCTTGTGTTGTTCCTGCCCCGCCACGAGCGAGACAAACCGAGGTCGATCAGCATTGGCTAAGCGCGTGGCACGATCGGCAAGACGGAGGATGTGATGGCCAACACTCAGGAACTAGCGGTTCAGGAAAAGAAAGAACTCGCCTCACAGGACGAGAAGACGATGCCGGGCCGCTATTATGTTCCCAGCACCGACATTTATGAAGTCGACCAGGCATTGATGGTGGTGATGGAGATGCCGGGGGTCGAAAAGCGAGACATCACCATAGATCTGGAGAACGACAAACTCCGGATATCTGGGCAGATCGACTTCTCGAAATACCAGGGACTGGACCCGGTCTACACCGAATACAATGTCGGCCATTATACGCGCTCCTTTATCCTGGACAACAAAATCGACCGGGAGGGCATCAGCGCGCAGATGGAAGACGGCGTGCTGACGCTGACGCTACCAAAGTCAAAGAACGCGCAGCCGAGGCGGATCGAGATCCGATAGCACACGGACGCTGACGGCCAACGGGTCGGATCGCGCGCATCGGCATCCCTCGTCGGCGATTCTGGCGCCGCGCGGCATCGGCGCGACAAGCGCCGCGCGGCGTGTCAGGATCGGCGCCGATGCACCAGCTTCTGCTTTTGCGCCACGCCAAGGCATCCGCCGTCGAGGCTGGGGGCGCGGATCGCGATCGGCCGCTGAGCCCGGATGGGCAAAGGCGAGCGGCGGCGATGGGACGGGCGATGCGCGATCTGGGCTTGGCCCCGGACCTCGTGCTCGTCTCCCCCGCGCGGCGGACGATGCAGACCCTGGAGGCGCTGGAGCCTTGGGATGAAACCCCCCTGATCGAGCCGCTCGATCCGCTCTATCTGGCCACTCAGGCGCAGATGCTGGCAGCGGTGAACGCCGTCGCCGAGACCGTGCGCAGCGTTCTGGTGATCGGGCACAATCCCGGGCTTCACGATCTGGCGGCTGCCCTGAGCGGCGGGCAGCCGGCGGATCGGGACGCGGCACGACGCCTGGCCGAAAACTTCCCGACCGCCGCCCTGGCCGAGTTCGCCGTCGCCGGTCCATGGTGGCAGCTCGGCGCGGGGCGGGCGCGGCTGATGCGCTTCACCACGCCGCGCGACCTGGACGAACGCGCCCCGTGACCACTTTGCCGTGAAACCCATTCCGAAGCCCACTCCGCCGCTCATTTGGTGTCTTCCGTCTGATGCGCACCCGAACGGATTTCGGTAGAGTCGATGAAATTTTCGCTGGCGCCACGTTGTTCGTCGCTTGCCGTCATGATGGGACTTGCGCTGGCGGCAGGCCATGCGCGGGCGCAGAGCCAAGGCGCGAAGACTCCTCCGCCCGCGGTGACGGTCGCACCGATCGCGGTGAAGGACGTGGCGCCGGTGTACAGCTTCATCGGCCACGTGATCGCCATCCAGTCCGTGCAGGTCTTGCCGCGCGTTACGGCGTTCATCGAGAACGTCCCGGTGAAGCAGGGAAGCGACGTGAAGGCGGGGCAAGTCCTGTTCGAGCTTCAAAAGACGCAGTACCAGGCCGCCGTGCAGTCCGCGCAGGCCAACCTTGACTCGGCGCAGGCGGCGTTCTGGCAAGCACAGCTCGCCTATCAGCGGTCGGCGCGGCTGAACAAGCAGGGCTTTGAGGCGCAAGCGAACCTGGACCAAGCGAAGGCCACGGCCGACCAAGACCAGGCGAATGTGCAATCCGCCCAGGCCAACCTGGCGCAGGCGGCGCTCAACCTGAGCTACTGCACAATCACCTCGCCTATCGAAGGACGGATCGGCACGGTCGCACTGACCAAGGGCAATCTCGTTACGCCGAGCACCCCGCCGCTTGCTACCGTCAACGAGATCGACCCGATCCGCGTCGTCTTTTCAGTAAGCGACCGGGTAATCGTCAATATCAAGCAGTCGAGCGGGGCCACGCAGGGTCAAATAGCCGCCGGTCTCACGCTCAACCTGCAACTGTCGGACGGCTCGCAGTACAAGCAGAGCGGCAAGATCACCTTCCTGAACAATCAGGTCGATACGGCGACGGGCACCGTCAGCGTCTACGCTGACTTTCCCAATCCCGACCGGCTTCTGTTGCCCGGCGCTTATGCGACTGTTCAGGTCCACCGGACGACACCAGAGGAGCGGCCCCTGGTGCCGGTGGCGGCCTTGCAAACCGACCAGAGCGGCAGGTTCGTCCTGGTCGTCGGCTCGGACAACAAGGTCGCGCAGCAGCCGGTCACGCTGGGACGGCAGCTTGCGCAGGACTACATCGTGCAGAAGGGTCTGTCGGGCGGCGAACGGGTCATCGTCGCGGGCTTGCAGAAGGTAAAGCCGGGCGAGACGGTCAATCCGGTGGCCGCCCCCTCGCCGACGGAGTCAGCGGCGCAGAACGCCACTCCCGGTCAGTCCGGGTAGGGCATGCAGGCGTGCTCTCCATCTTCTTCATCAAGCGGCCAAAGTTCGCCATCGTCATTGCCATCGTGATCACGCTGGCGGGGCTGGTGGCGTTGTCTGCCATTCCGATCTCGCAATACCCGAACATCACGCCTCCGCAAGTGACCGTCTCGGCGAGTTATCCCGGCGCCAGCGCCGAGACGATCGCCAACACGGTGGCCCAACCGATCGAGGAGCAGGTCAACGGAACGCCTGGCATGCTCTACATGCAGGGCACGAGTTCCAGCTCCGGCAGCTATAATTTGACTGTCACCTTCGCCATCGGCAGCGATCCTGACATCAACCAGGTGAACGTGCAGAACCGTGTGCAGCTCGCCAATGCACTGCTGCCGACCGAGGTGCAGCAGGAGGGGCTGACGATCCGCGCCGCATCCAGCAACTTCGTGCTCGCGGTCAATCTCTATTCACCGGACAACAAGTACGACCAGGTCTTCATCTCCAACTACGCCTACATGCATTTGCAACAGCAGATCGCGCGCACGACCGGCGTTGGCAACACGCAGATTTTCGGACAACGGCAGTACGCGATGCGGGTCTGGCTGAATCCGGTGCGCATGACGGCGCTCGGCATCACTGCGACCGACGTCATCGCCGCCATTCAGTCCCAGAACATCCAGGTTGCCGCCGGGCAGATCGGCCAGCCACCGGTGAGCGACAACCAGCAGCAGCAGCTGACGGTGCTCGCGACCGGGCGGCTGTCCAGCGTTCCGCAGTTCGAAAACATCATCATCCGCACCAACCCGAACGGCGGCCTGGTGCGGGTCGGCGACGTCGGCCGGGTGGAGCTGGCCGCTCAGCAGTACCTCGTCATCCTCGGCGCTCGACGGCACGCCGTCGGCGACGCTTGCAATCTATCAATCTCCAAACGCCAATGCTCTTTCGGTAGCGGCCTCGATCGAGCAGCAGATGCAGCAGCTGTCGAAGCAGTTCCCTCCCGGGTTGAAATACACAATCGTCTATAACGCCACGAATTTCGTTCGGGCGAACATCGACGAGATTCTGAAGACCCTGCTGATCACCCTGATACTGGTGGTCGCGGTGGTCTATTTGTTCCTCCAAAATTGGCGGGCCACCCTGATTCCGACCATTGCCATCCCGGTGTCGCTGATCGGCGTCTTCGCCATTCTCTACGTGCTGGGCTATTCGGCGAACACGGTTAACCTCTTCGCGATCGTGCTGGCGATCACGCTGGTCGTCGACGACGCGATCGTGGTGGTAGAGAACGTCACCCGCAACATCGAGCTAAACCCTAAGCGGCCGGTGGCGGAAGCGACCGCGGTGGCAATGCGCGAGATTACCAGCCCGGTGATCGCGACCACGCTGGTGCTGGTGGCCGTGTTCGTCCCGGTCGGCTTCATCTCCGGCATCACCGGCGCGCTCTATCGGCAGTTCGCCGTCACGATCTCGGTCTCGATCATCATCTCGGCCATCAACGCCCTGACCTTGAGCCCGGCGCTCTGCGCGCTCCTCCTGCGCCCGCCCAAGAAGGCGCGCTTCTTTATCTTCCGCTGGTTCAATCGCGGCTTCGACTATGCCCGCGAGGGCTATGGGCGGACCGTGCGGTTCCTGTCGCGCTGGTTGCTGGTGGCGGCCGGCGGGATCATTGCCGCCTTCGCCATCACCTATTTCGTGTTTCAGGCCACGCCCTCGGGGTTCCTGCCGAGCGAGGATCAGGGCTATTTCTTCGTCAACGTGCAGATGCCGAACGGCGCCTCGCTCGGCCGCACCCAGAACGTGGTTCACGAGGTGGGCCAGCTCCTGCGCAAAACCCCCGGGGTCGCGCATGCCATCGAGCTGTCCGGGTTCAGCCTGGTGGCCGGCGCGCAGGAGCCGAACGCGGGCAGCGTGATCGCCATCATGCAGCCCTGGGGCCAGCGAGGGGCCAGCGAAGCGATCAGCGCAGTGATCGCCAAATTGGCGCCCACCTTCAATGCCATCCCCTCAGCCGAGATCATCAGCTTCAATCCTCCCGCGATTCCGGGCATCAGCACCACGGGCGGCATCAATTTCGTGCTCGAGGCGCGCGGTGGCCAGTCGTACCAGCAGCTCGCCTCGACGGCGCGAGGTCTGATCTTCGCGGCCAACCAGAACCCCAATCTCAGCTCCGTGTTCACCAGCTTCTCGGCCGCGGTGCCGCAGCTCATGGTCCATGTGGACACGGCAAGGGCCGCGCTGTTAGGCGTTACGCCAGCCGCCATCTACCAAGTGCTTCAGGCCAATCTCGGCGGCCAGTTCGTCAACGACTTCAATTATCAGAACTTCATTTTCCAGGTGGTCGTTCAGGCTGAATCGCAGTTTCGCAACAAGGTCAGCGACATCGACCAGCTGCACGTCCGCAGCGCGGCCGGGGCGATGGTGCCGCTCGATAGTCTGGTGACCGTCAGCACGATCCTGGGAGCCGATGCCGTAAACACCTACAATCTTTTCCCGGCCGTGCTCATCAACGGCTCGGCGGCGGCGGGCAAAAGCTCGGGACAGGCGATCGCCGCGATGGAGCAGGTCGCCGCCCAGCATCTGCCCAGCGACTATGGCTACAACTGGACGGCGATGTCGTATCAGGAGCTGCAATCAGCCGGACAGGAAAGCTCAGCGTTCTTCTTCGCCCTCATCTTCGCGTTCCTGTTCCTGGTCGCGCAGTACGAGAGCTGGACCTTGCCACTCTCGGTGCTGCTGCCGGTCTCCTTCGCACTGCTCGGGGGCCTTGTCGCGCTGTTGTTCCGGGGCATCGCGCTCGACGTATACGCGCAGATCGGCCTGGTCCTCCTGATCGGCGTCTCGGCGAAGAACAACATCCTGATCGTGGAGTTCGCCAAGGACCGGCTCGAGCGTGGCGATATCGACGCCCGCGCGGCGGGTGAGGAGGGGGCGCGCACCCGCTACCGGCCGGTGATGATGACGGCGCTGGCCTTCATCTTCGGGATGGTGCCGATGGTAATCGCCACCGGCGCCGGCGCCGGTGCGAGGCAGTCCATCGGCACGACGGTGTTCGGCGGCATGGCGCTGGCGAGCTTCGTCGGCGTGCTGTTCGTGCCGGCGCTGTTCGCCGGCTTCGAGATCATGACCGCCCGGACGCGCAACCTGTTCCGCCGCAAGGTCCCGGCCGAGTAGAATGCGTCGTCAAGACGCCGCCTCCTCGGGCGCATTCTCGGCGATCTGGTGCACGCCGCTCAGGCGGGAGCCCGCGGTGTAGCCGATCGCGACCGCGCCGAGGCAGAGCAGGACGGAGAGCGCGATGTTGAGCACAGCCCGCGCGGGTGCCCCACCCCGCAACAGATCAAGCGTCTGCAAGCTGAATGACGAGAAGGTGGTGAAGCCGCCGCAGATTCCGACCATGAAGAACAGGCGCACCGACGCAGGTAGGGGATAGCGCCCGTTCTCGATCGTGAGCGCGCCGAAGAGGCCGATCGCGAAGGAGCCGGCCACGTTGATGAGGATCGTGCCCCACGGCAGACTCCGACTGATCGGCAACGCCCAGACCGCCAGCCAGTAGCGCGCCATGCTGCCAAGCGCTCCACCGGCGGCGATCCAGAGTGTCTCGGCCATGTGGTCCCGGCCCATCAGAGGGCGGCTTCCGGAAACTCCGTTCCCATGACCCAGCGTTTCGACCGCTCCTATCGCGAAGTCAACTCGCGTTGCCCTGGCCCTTCTCGGCTTCGCTGCGCTCGGGGCGCTCCACGTTCTCGGCCCCTGTCCGAGTGCCGCCGAAGCGGTCGGCGCCGCCGGTTTCCGGCGTGGCGGGTTTCTTGTGATTGCCGGTATCCTGCTGATCGTCGGTGTGGCGCACGTCCTGCTCGGTGCCCTTCTGGCGCATGACCCATCCTCCAGTGATGTCTCGTACGGAGGCAACGCCGGGCGCGCTCGCCCGTTTGCGTCGCGACGGACGGAGGCGGTGCGAATGCTCACCCATATCAGCCTCGAGGATGTGCGCGCGATCCTTCGCCAGAGCGAGGCCGCGGCGGCGCGGGGGGATCGGCTTGTCGACCGCATGTACAAGACCGACCTCTCGCCGGCCGGCGACAAGGTCAACCCCACGCCGCGTGACGAACCGGAGTTGGATGACCTCGCACCGCTGGGGGCCAGCACGATGGCCGCGCCGCTGCTAAGGCTGCAGTCGAGTCTGGAGGCGATGAGCGTGGAGGCGCGGCGGGAAGTGCAAGCGATCGCCCTCATCGGCGCGGGGGAGTTCGCCGCGCGCGAGTGGGACGCGGCATTGCTCGCGGTGGAGTCACGGCAAACGGAGGACCAGCCGCGCGCGATGGCCGAGGATGCCGACCTCGGGCCGCATCTGGCCAAAGGGCTTTATCTTCTCAAGCTGACGTGAGGATTGCTTCATGGCGATGGATAGGGCTGTCCGCCTGCACCGCTTGGCGAGCGGGAGGAATTGCGCATCGAGGCCGTAGAACAAAAAGATGATGGGCGCGTAACGCAACCGATGCCGGTTTGTCCGCGTTTATCGTAACGTATCGATTTGCCAACCAAGGAGACCAGAAAGATGAGCGACAAGGTGCAGGGCATGGCCCGCGACATGACCGGACGCGTGCAACAGGCCTTTGGAAGTACCGTCGGGGATGCGAAGACCCAGGCGCAGGGGATGTACAACCAGGCGAGCGGGCAGGCGCAGGAGCAGGCGGCGCGGCTGGGCGAGGTGATCCGCGACCAGCCGCTGACCGCGGCGGTTATAGCGCTGGGTATCGGCTACATCCTGGGGCGCCTGACAGCGTAGGCAGAACCCACCGGCGGAGGCGCGACATGCGCGCTTGGCATGGCGGGGTCCATGATATCGCGGTGGAACGAATCCGCCAAAGCAATTAAGCGTCGGTGACTGGTCGCGGCTCGGCCGCGATCAGTCTTCCGGCCGAGTTTGGCTGGAAAGGGGTCCTTGGCCCCTGCGTCTCCCAGACGTGAAGCCTCCCTGATACTTGCCCCCGGGTCACAACCCCGGGGGTTTTGTTTGCACGGCACTAAGAGCGGCATTTGCGGCCGAATGCGTCTTGCCTGACTGCAGGCCGAGCGCGCCGAGCAGCGCGGGATCGAGCCGCGGCCGTGGGCCGGGAGGGCGCGGCAGGTCGAAGCCCATCACGTCCTCATAGCCCCACAAGGCCCAGCCGATGCCGGCCCGCTCGCAGGCCCGTCGCACCGCGGCGATCCAGGCGAGCCGGGCTGGCGTGTTCAGCCGGGCCGAGGCGCCCATTTCCCCGGCCAGGACGGTGGCGTGGTTTCGCCCCGCCCACGCGGCGGCGCGGGCGATCCGGGTGTCGATCGCCAGCCCGGTCCAGTGCTGGGCGCAGACGAAGGTGACCAGGCCCTCGGTCGCCGGGTCGGGACTATCAGCCGCCCGGGCGCATGCGGCCGCATCCTCGGCGGGGAAAGGCAAGCGCGCCAACGCCGCGCGGTCCAGGCCGGGCCGATAGGCGGCGAGTGAGGTCAGTTCCGCAGGGTCGTAGAAATGGAACGTATAGGCGACATTCGGATCGGCCAACGGTTGCAGGGCCGCGAGCCCGTCGAGGCTGCTCCAGTCCGCGCCGGTCAGGATGACTGTGCTGGCGGGAAGCGCGGCGCGGATCGCCCGCAACGCCCGATCCTGCAAGGCGCCCCACACGGCGGCGGCGCCGGGGAACACCGGCTCGTTGACCACCTCGGGGAAGGTGCGGTCGGGATCGAGGCCACGGAGCGCCGGGCCGAGGCGGCGCCAGGTGTCAAGCAGCGCGGCGCGATCCTCCGCCCGGTCCTCCAGGCGCCACGCGGGGGATGCCGGGACGAGGACCACGGCGAGCCCGGCGGCGTGCAGCCGGCGCAGTTGCGCGACCATCAGATCTCGCCCGGACTTGCTCGCCGCGAACGCCGGATCGAACGGCAGCCGGACGAAGGTGAAGCCGGCGCGGCGGAGATCCGCGATCGCCACGTCGCTCATGTAGGCGCCGATCGCGGCCGGATCGGCGCGCGCGGGAAAACGCAGCCAGTTGGTGATGTTCAGGCCCCGCCGCAGCGCCGCGACACGCTGCGCAGGCGGCGCGGCCAGCGCCGCGATGGGAAGCCATGCGCCAAGCAGGGCCAGCAGCAGCGCCGCGCGGATCATGGAACCGAGGCGAACGCGGGCAACTCGCTGGGGACGAACCGCTCGACCAGATAGAGGGGGCGGTTTTTCGTTTCATTGAAGACCCGCCCCAGATACTCACCGATCACGCCGAGTGTGAGGAGCTGTACCCCGCCCAGGAACAGTACCACGGTCATCAGGCTGGGGTAGCCGGGCACCGGGTTGCCGAACAGCAAGGTGCGCGCGATGAGCTGCCCGCCGAAGGCCGAGGCGAACATCGCGACGGCGAGCCCCACATACGTCGCGACCTTCAGCGGTGCGAGCGTGAACCCGGTGATGCCCTCGATGGCCAGCCGCCACAGCGCCACGTAGTTCCAGGCGCTACGGCCGGCGTGGCGGGGGGCGCGGTCATAGGGTACCGCCTTGGCCGGGAAGCCGACCCAGGCAAACAGGCCCTTCATGCAGCGATGGTGCTCGCGCAATTGGAGGACGGCCTCCACCACGCGCCGGCTCATCAGCCGGAAATCGCCCACGTCCGGCGGAATATCGACGTCCGCCAGCCGCCCCATCACGCGGTAGAACAGCCGGGCGGTAAGGCGCTTGGGCAAGCTGTCGCCGGCACGGGCACGGCGCTGGGCGTAAACCGTGTCGAACCCCTCCCGCCAGCCGGCCGCGAGGGCGGGGATCAGTTCGGGCGGGTCCTGAAGGTCGGCGTCGATGACGATAATTGCCTCGCCGCGCGCGTGGTCGAGCCCCGCCGTGGTCGCGATCTCCTTGCCGAAGTTGCGCGTAAGGTTGACGAGCGCCACGCGCGGGTCGTTCCGGCGCAGCGCCTGGATCAGCGTCAGCGTGCCATCCGTGCTGCCATCGTTCACATACACCGCTTCCCAAGATCCAAGCCTATCCATCGCCGCGGCCAGTCGGCGGTGGAACGCGTCCAGCCCCGCCTGCTCGTTGCATACGGGTACGACCACCGAGAAAGTGGGGCAGCGCCACTGGGCGGATGATGGTGCGGCCGCGACGTCCAGCATGGCGGGTCTCTCGAAGCGGATTGTCAATCTTTGCGCGGCATCATCGGATGCGAACGGGATGAGGCGCTCAAGACATTGAGGTTCGGTAAACAGGGGGCCGTCCTGCTGCTGGCCGCCCTCGTGTTCATCGGCGCGGCGGCCAGGCGGAGCTTCGAGTACGACGAGGGCTACAGCGTCTTCGTCACCTCTCCCACCCCGCGCCCGGCGTGGCCAGCGACGGTGTTCCGCGCAGGCGACGTGCGGGCGGCGTTCACGGCTCATGCCGGCCCGCTCGCGATCGCGCGCGCGCTGCGCGAAACGGACGTGCATCCGCCACTGTACTTCTGGGCACTCGCAGCCTGGCGTCAGGTCGCCGGCGACGGGCTGCTTGCCATGCGTCTGCTGTCCGTGCTCTGCGCGCTGACCGCGCTCATGGCCGTCGGTGCGATCGCTCGCATCGTCGGGATCCCGGTCGGGCTGACGATGCTGCTCACCGCCGGATGCTACGGCTTCGCTTATACCGCGGTGGTCGCGCGCGGCTTCGCGCTGGCCCAGGCGTTCTCCCTCGGCGGCGTCCTGCTGATCTTGCTGGCCGCGCGGCGAGAGCGAGGCCGGCAGGCGTTGGGCGGCGGGCTGCTGTTCGGCGCGGCGACCCTGACAAATTATCTCAGCGCCTTCGTCGGCATCGCGGCGCTGTCGTGGCTGGTCGTCACGCACTGGCGCCGGCCGCGCCTGTGGCTTTCTGCCGGGCTCGGGTTCGCCGCGTTCCTGCCAGCGGATCTATGGTTCTTCATGGCGCAGCGCGGCAGCCGCGCCGGGCAGTTCCCGTCGTTCCGCCTGGAGGCGAGCCTCGTGCGCCTCGCCGCGTATGGGACGGCCAACCTGTTCGGTGGACTGCCCCTGTATGTGAGCGGTATGGCGCGCACGGTGGTCGGCGGCGTGCTGGGCGCGGCCATGCTCGGGTTGGCCGCGTTGGTTGCGTGGCGCTGGCGCCTTCTGGCGCGGGAGGCGCGGTGCCTGCTGCTGGCCTGCGCCGCCGCGCCGCCGCTCGGGTTGCTGGCTCTGGGCGCGGCCTTCGACAATACGCCGATCGAGCTGCGCTATCTGTGCTTCGCCACGCCGTTCGTGGCGCTGCTGCTGGCGGGTGCGCTTGCCCCCTCCATTGCGGGAGGGGCTCGGGGAGGCTTGATGGGTCCCGTTCTTCTGTCGACGAGAGCAGCCGTCCTGACCCTCCAAGTCCTGGCGATCGCGGGTCTGATCCTGCGACCCGAGACGATGCAGCCGGCCCGGGCCGCCGCGCGCTCCGCCGCTGCCCTGGCCGGATCGGACGGGGTCGTCGTGCTGCCGCGTGGCAACGATGGGGTGGGCGTGGTCGGGCCGTTCCTGGCCGAACTGCCGGACGCGACCCGCGTGTTGCTCGTCTCGGCCGAGGACAGTCCCGGCCTGCTGCGTGCCCGCCTGCCGGCGGGGCCGGTGGTGCTCGCGCTGCTCGGGCAGGACGCGGCGAGTCTTGCCGCGCTCGCCGTCATCCGGGCGTCGTTTCCCTGTGCGTTCCGCCGCCCGATCGGTCGCGGGTTCGCCACCGCCACGCGGGCGCCGGACTGCGCCCTGAGGGACGCCCTGGCCCCGCGCCTACCTTAACGGTCAGTCCTCCGCATCCTTGCGGAAGGGACTTTGCTCCGCGAGAGCCTCCATCTCGGCGCGGATCGCCGGCGTCTCGTGCTTGAGGGAGTTGGCGATGGCCCGCCGCAGCCCGGGATGGGCGATCCAGTGCGCGGAGTAGGTCGGGCGGGGAAGATAGCCGCGCTGAATCTTGTGGCGCCCCTGCGCGCCCGCCTCGACGCGGGCAAGCCGGTGCTCGATCGCCCAGTCGATGGCGCGGTAGTAGCAAAGCTCGAAGTGCAGGAACGGCCAGTCGCCGCGACAGCCCCAGTTGCGGCCATAGAGCGCATCGGCCCCGGCGAGATTGAGCGCGCCGGCGACCGGGGTGCCCCGGTTCTCCGCCATCATCAGCACGACCCGGTCGCCCAGCCGCTCCGACAACAGCGAGAAGAAGCGGCGCGTCAGGTAGGCGCTGCCCCATTTGCGGTCCACGGTGCCGCGATAGAAGCGATAGAACGCATCCCAGTGCCGCTCCTGGATGTCGGCGCCCGACAGGGCGCGGAACGTCAGGCCGGCGGCGTTGGCGTCGCGCCGCTCGCGCCGCAGCACCTTGCGCTTGCGCGAGGAGAGGGCGCCCAGGAAATCGTCGAAACTGGCGTAGCCCGCGTTCTCCCAGTGAAACTGCATCCCGAGCCGGCGCAGCCACCCGGCGTTGCCGAGCACGTCCCACTCCGCCTCCGTGCAGAAGGCCACATGCACTGACGAAAGGCCCAGCTCCCGGCACGCCTGCGCCAGGGCGCCCGCGAGCGCCGCGCCGGGCACCGGGCTTCCCGGCCGGCACAGCAGGCGGGGGCCCGGGACGGGGCTGAACGGCACGCCGACTTGCAGCTTGGGGTAGTAGTCCCCGCCCGCCCGCTCCAGTGCGTGCGCCCAGCCGTGATCGAAGACGTATTCGCCGTAGCTGTGCGACTTCGCGTACATCGGCGCGACCGCCAGCACCACGCCCGCCTCGTCGCGCAGCGCGGCGTGCTGGGGCAGCCAGCCGGTGCGCGCATTGGCCGACCCGCTGTCCTCCAGCGCGCTGAGCAGGGCATGGCTCACGAAGGGATTGTTGCCGCCCGCGCAGGCGTCCCACTCGGCCGCGTCGATCTCCTTGATCGCGGCGTGCAGCGACAGCGAAAGCGGGGCGGCGCCGTCCGGCATCTTGCGACGGGATCTCAGTCGATCTCGAACATGCCCTCGACCTCGACCGCCGCGTCGAGCGGCAGGGAGGGCACGCCGATCGTGGTGCGCGCGTGGCGTCCGGCTTCCCCGAACACTGCCACCGCGAGGTCCGAGGCGCCGTTCATCACCTTCGCATGCTCGGTGAACTCCGCGTCGCAGGCGATGAAACCGCCCAGGCGCACGACCCGGCGCACGCGATCCAGCTCCCCGCAAGCAGCCTTGAGCTGGGCCAGCACGTTGATGAAGCTGATGCGCGCGGCGCGGCTGCCCTGATCGATCGACAGCCAGCGGCCGAGCTTGCCGGAAACCGCGACCTGCCCTCCGGTGGCGGGAAGCTGGCCCGATATGACGACGAGACTGCCCGTGACCACGAAGGGCACGTAGGTCGCGATCGGCATCATCGGCTGCGGCAGCGCCAGTCCCAATTCGGCCAGCTTCGCCTCGATCCGCCCCGCCATCCCAGCCTCCTCAGCCTGCGCTGCGCCATCGTGCCACCATATGGGGCACGGTCTAGCTGGCTATAACCCGGAATCCGCGCCGGCGCGCGCGCGGGTCGGCCGGCAGGTCGAGCGGCAGCAGCGGCGAGAACGGGGCGGGAATCTCGGGCTCCTCGGCGGGCGCGGGGATGTCGTGACGGCCGAGGTAATTGGCCGCCAGGTGGCGGAACACGTAGTCCAGCACCGAGGATGCGCGCGCCACCGCCGGGTCGCCCTCGACGGCGCCGGCCGGGCCGAAGCGCGTCAACGTGAACGCCTCCACGAATTCCGTTAGCGGAACCCCGTGCTGCAAGCCAAGGCTGACCGCGGCGGCAAAGGCGTCCATCAGCCCGCGCAAGGTGGCACTGTCCTTCGGCAGCGCCACCGAGATCTCGCCCAGCGCGCCGTCGGCATAATCGCCAGTTGTCACATAGACGCGGTGCCCGCCCACGGCGGCCTTTTGCGTGTACCCCGCGCGCCGGGCCGGCAGCTCGCGCCGGGGCGTCGCGGGCTGCGCGGCGGGCACCGTCTCGGGCGGGGCGGGCATGACGTCGAAGAACGGCGCGAGCGCGTCGTGCATGGCCCGGTGCGCGCCAGCGTCCGGGGCGGGAAACACGCTCTGCCCGGCGAGCCCGGCCGCCAGCGCCGCTTCGGCCGTCAGCCCGCGTGCCGCGAGCCAGGCCCGCGCGGCGCGGGTGAGGCCGCCCTCATCACTCAGCGGGGAGTACGCGGGCGCGATTCCGCCGGTCTCAACGCCGAGCAGCGCCTCCGCCTCGCCCGGGACGACGATGGCCGTGAGCACCTGGGTAACCGTGGCGGTTCTGGCGTGCTCGCGAAGTTGCGCCGCGATCGCACGGGCCGCGGCGCGGGCCGCCTCCGTCGCGTAGTCGAGGCCGAGCGCGGCCAGGAGGCCCGCCAGATCGGCGACGGCCAGCGTGATCCGGCGGGCACCTGGCGCGGCCATCGTCAAGGCGATGACGGCCGCTTCCGCCGCCGCGCCGAAGCCGGCCGTGTCGAAGCCGAGTTCGGGGTCGAGAAAGGCCGGCAGGTTCAGGACGAAGCACGGGTCCTCCGCCGCGCGGCCCTGCCAGACGGCGGAGGCGGGAGCGGCTCGCCGATGCAGGAGCATCGCGTGCAGCCGGGTGGCGAGTGCCGGTTCCATCCCGGCGCGGAGAGCGCGCTCCGCCGTCGGGCGTATCCAGCCATCGGCCAGGCTGGGCAAATCCACAGGCCCGTCGCCCGGAGCGAGCGCGGCCAGCGCGATCGCCGCGGCAGGCTCCCAAGCGGCAGGCAGGCTCACGAGCCGCGATGGGGAATCGGGGTCCGCCCCGGCCGCGATCCGCCGCATCCGCACGCCTTGCCAAGTCCGGTTCGTTCGCATCCCACGACGGTACTAGCCGGCCGCGTGAATGAAAAGGACATGTTGGGGTTGCTCGGCCCTTCAGCCACAAAATCCTGTGGATGATGCTCGCGTGGGTCCGCCCGGTGGACCGCCGGGCCAGGGCTTCGTATATCCCCCGCCATGAACCTCGGTACGTGGCTGTTCACCAAGCTGAGAGGCCGTCAGGTCGGCCAGGACGCGGATGGAAATCTCTACTTCGAGGAGAAGCGGGGCCGTCCCGGCCTGCGGGTCCGGCGCTGGGTCGCCTATGCCGGCCGGCCCGAGGCCTCGAAGGTGCCGCCGGAGTGGCACTCCTGGCTGCACTACACGACCGAACGGCCGCTGGCGCTCTCGACACGCCAGCCCTGGCAGAAGCCGCACATCCAGAATGCGACCGGCACGCCGGAGGGCTACCGCCCGCCGGGGCATGATTACCAGGGTGGGGAACGGGCGGCTGCAACGGGCGACTACGAAGCCTGGGCGCCAGGTTCCTGACGCGCGCCCATGCGTAGCCGCAACCCGATCGAGGTGCTGACCGGAATCCTGGTGCTGATCGTGGCCGTGGGGTTCCTCGGCTACGCCATCGCTCATTCCGGCACCGGGCCGAGCGGCGGCGGGTACCCGCTCTATGCCAGCTTCGACAACATCGCCGGCCTCAATATCGGCTCCGACGTGCGGCTGGCCGGCGTGAAGGTGGGCAGCGTGCAGGCCGCGGCGATCGACCCCAAGACCTATCTGGCGCGCGTGACGCTCGACATCCGCGACGGTGTGCAACTGCCGAAGGACAGCGGCGCAACGGTCGCTAGCGAGAGTTTGCTCGGTGGCATGTATCTCGCCATATCTCCCGGCGGCTCCGATCAGGTCATGAAGCCGGGAGATTCGTTCTCGGCGACCCAGGGAGCGGTCAGCCTGCAGGATCTGCTGGGCAAGTTCATATTCAGCGCGACCAATATGGTCAGCGCCATATCGGGCAGCGGGGAGTCGGGCAGCGGCAAGCCGGCCCCGGCCGCGCCCGCGTCCACGGGTTCCGGAGGCTTGAAATGATCCCGCCCTCACCGGCCGTGTGGCCGCAGACTGATGGCACGCCGGTGTCGTGCCGAGAGAAGCTCAAAATGCTGGGCGAGAACCATGCCGAGTTGGCGCAGGCGTTGCGGGATGCGTTCGAGGACGCGGTGCTGATGGGGGTGGACGAGCAGGCGATGCGCCGCATCCTGGCCGACATGGTGGCCGGGCTGGAAACCCCGAAGCGGGCGCGGTGAACCGTGGCCTGACAACGGCGGCGGTGCTGGCCCTCCTCTCCGCCCCGGCGAGCGCGCAGCCCGCTCCGCCGCCTCCGCCGAGTGCGCTGCCGCCGGATGCCGGGCTGCCGGCGACGAACGCCTGGGAGCCGCGCGGCGCGGCGGAACTGGAGGTCTTGGACAAGGTCGATGCCGTTAGCCGAAACTACGCCGTGCGCGTCGGCCAGTCAGTCCAGGTCGGCTCGCTCACCATAGCGGTACAATCCTGTCAGGCGCGTCCCCCGGACCAGCCGGCCGAACTCGGCGGCCTATCTCGCGATCACCGACAGCCGCTCCGACGAGCCGGGATTCCGGGGCTGGATGCTGGCCGACGAGCCCTGGGTCGCCATGCTGCAGAGCCCCGTCTACGACGTGCGGATACTGCGATGCCAGCCGTAGCTTCACCGCCTGGACTGCCGCCCTTCGCGCGGGCCGCGCTTCTGCTCGACGTGGACGGCACGTTGATCGATTTCGCGCCCACGCCCGAAACCGTGGTGGTCCCGCCGGGGCTGCTTGCCGCCTTGCACCGGCTTCGCCCGGCGCTGGGAGGCGCGCTGGGCGTCATCAGCGGGCGGGTGATCGCGCAGGTGGACCGGCTGCTGGGAGACGCACCGCACGCCGTCGCGGGCGAGCACGGCGGCGCCATTCGTCACGCCCCCGGCGCTCCGGTCGAGCGGCCCGCACTGCCGGCACCGCCCGGAGCGTGGATGGAAGCCGCCGAGCAGGCGGCCGGCGCGCATCCCGGCGCGCGGGTGGAGCGCAAGGCGCGGGGCTTCGTCCTCCACTACCGAGCCGTGCCCGCCGCCGGCCCCGATTTCGGGGCGTTGCTGCGCGGACTGGTGGCGCGCTCGCCCGATTTCGAACTGCTGGACGGCAACATGGCCTGGGAGGTCCGTCCGCGCGGCGCCGACAAGGGCGGCGCCGTCGTCGCGCTGATGGCGCGCCCTCCCTTCGCCGGCCGTCTGCCCGTCTTCATCGGCGACGACGTGACCGATCACGACGGCATCCGCATGGCCCGTGGGATGGGTGGAGCGGGCTTGCTGGTGGCCGACGTGTTCGCCGACCCGGCGGGCGTGCGCGCCTGGCTCGATCAAGTGGCGGAGCGGGTGGGATGGTAATGCGGCTTGGCGATTTCACCGCGCTTTCGTTCGATTGCTACGGCACGCTGATCGACTGGGAGAGCGGCATCTGGACTGCGTTGCAGCCGCTGCTGTCGCGCTGTCCCGCGCCTCCGGCGCGCGAAAGCGCACTCGAGCGCTTCGCCGCGACGGAATCGGGCGTGCAGGCCGAGTCGCCCACCCTGCCCTACGCGGCCGTCCTGGCCGAGGTTCATCGGCGCTTTACCGTTGCCTGGCACGCCGCGCCCGACCCGGACGAGGCAAGAACCTTTGGCGCGAGCGTCGGCGACTGGCCGGCCTTCCCCGACACGATAGAGGCCCTGCGCCGGTTGGAGGACCGCTACCGGCTGGTGATCCTGTCCAACGTCGACCGCGCGAGCTTCGGCCGCACCCTGCCCCGGCTGGGCGTCGCGTTCGACGCAGTGTTCACCGCCGAGGAGATCGGCGCCTACAAGCCGGATGCTCGCAACTTCGCGTTCCTAATCGCGCGAATGGCGGAGGAGGGCATCGGGCGGGAGGCGATCCTGCATGTGGCGCAGAGCCTGTTCCACGACCACGCCCCGGCCAATGCTGCCGGCCTCGCCTCGGCTTGGATCGACCGTCGCTCGGGCGCGTCCGGCTGGGGCGCCACCGCCCCGCCCCCTCCAGGAGCGCGCTGGGACTACCGCTTCGAGAGCCTGACCGCGCTGGCGGACGCTTGCTCGGACTGACGGGCTCAGCCGCCGAGCGCCATCCGAACATTCCCGAACCCGTCCACCTCCGCCGCCGCCCCGGCTGGCACCAGGCACCGTCGCATCGTATTCCTGCACGATCAGCGGCCCATGGCGCGGCTCCGCCGCGAGGCGCGCACGGTCGAGAACCGGCGTCTCCACCCAGCCCGAACCGGCGAACCAGGCCCGCCGCGTTGCCGGTGCATCGCGAGACGAGGGGGGCACCGTTTCGGGCAGGCGCGGACGGCCGGGAAGGCCGCGCGCGACGACCGATAACGCAACGATTTCCACGGGCTCCTCGGCCGGGGCGCGGAAGCCGTAGGTGCGCTCATGCTCGGCGGCGAACAGGTCGGGAAGCGCGCGCAGGATTTCGACACCGCTCCCGGCCCCCTTTCCCACTGGCAGGGCGACGGCGATCTCGCTCGACTGGCCGACATAGCGGGCCATCGCCGTGGCGCGAAACGCGCGCCGGGCGGGCGGAAAGCCGTCCTCGGCCAGCCGCGCCGCGCCCTCGGCGGCGAGCGTGTCCAGCGCGGCCTGCAACGCCTCCGGATCGACCTCGGCCAGCAATGCGCGCAGGCTGCGCGTGGCGTGGTGTTCGGTGTCGGCCACCAGCAGGCCGAAGGCGCTGAACACACCCGGCATGGGCGGAATGATGATCCGGCTGATGCCAAGCTCGGCGGCGATCCAGGCGGCGAACAGCGGGCCGTTGCCGCCGAACGCCAGCAGCGCCGCCTGCCGCGGGTCGCGCCCGCGCTCGACCGAGACCGCGCGGATGGCGCGCATCATGTTGGCCGAGGCGATGCGGAGCATACCCCAGGCGGCCTGCTCGACACCGTATCCCAACGGCGCGGCGAGATGGCGGGCGATCGCGGCCCGCGCCGCCGGCGAGTCCAGCCGCAGGGCGCCCCCGGCGAGCCCGGTCGGATCGAGGTAGCCCAGCACCAGGTTGCAGTCGGTGATCGTCACCGCCGTCCCGCCCCGGCCGTAGCAGACCGGGCCGGGATCGGCGCCGGCGCTCTCGGGTCCGACCTTCGGCGCGCCGACCTGATCGAGCCGACAGAGCGAGCCGCCGCCGGCTCCCACCTCGGCGAGGTCGATCGCCGGGAGTTTCAGCAAGTAGCCGGCCCCGACCAGCAGGCGCGACCCGGCCATCACGCCCGCGCCCACCTCGATCGCCTCCGTGCGCGCCGCCTCGCCGTTCTCGACGAGGCCGGCCTTGGCGGTCGTGCCGCCCATGTCGAACGTGATCACCCGCGCCTCGCCGAGCCGTGCCGCCAGCGCGGCGCCGCCAACTACGCCAGCCGCCGGGCCGCTTTCCACGATGCGCGCCGGCTGCGCGGCGGCAAACGCGGCGGCGGCGAGGCCGCCGTTCGACTGCATCAGGCGCAGCTTCGCCGTGACGCCGAGCGCGTCGAGCCGCGCCTGGAGCGCGGTGAGGTACGCGCGCACGACCGGCTGGATGGTTGCGTTGATGACCGTCGTGCTGGTGCGCGGGTATTCCTTGATCTCCGGCAGGATCTCGTGGCTGACCGACAGCGCGACTTCGGGCAGCGCCGCCCGCACGGCGCGCGCGACCGCCTGCTCGTGCGCGGGATTGGCGTAGCTGTGCAGCAGGCACACGGCGACGGCGGCGACGCCCTCCGCCCGCAGCGTCGCGATCGCCGTCGCCACGCTCGCGGCATCCAGCGGGACGGCGACGCTGCCATCGGGGCGGGTTTTTTCGATCACCTCCAGCCGCAGCCGCCGCTCGACCAGCGGCGGCGGCTTCTGCCAGGCGATGTCGTAAAGGCGCGGCATCCGCAAGTCGCGGATTTCCAAGGTGTCGCGAAAGCCCCGCGTCGTGATGAGGCCGGTGCGGGCGCCTTTGGCCTCCAGGATGGCGTTCGATCCGATCGTCGTCGCGTGCAGCACCTCGGTCACGTGATCGTCCAGCAGCGCGCGAAGCCCCTCGACGATGCCCTCGGCGTAGTCGTGCGGCGTTGATGCGGCCTTGTGCAGCCGTATCCGCCCGTCCGAGCCGATCGCGACCAGGTCGGTGAAAGTGCCGCCGATGTCGATGCCGACGCGCAGAGTCATGCTCGCTCCGGGATCATTCAGGCCGCCGCGGGCGCCTTGTCCCATGTCGCTGGCTCCCAAGCCACCGCCGGAAGCGGGGTGCATGTGGCGCATAGGTGGGCGCGCAGAGCCTTGGTCGCCGCAGCATCGATCTCCGGCGGATCGCCGTGCGCCACCACGCCGTAGTCGCGCGCCGCCCCTGCGATCGTCACCAGCCCGTCGCGCAGGTCCTCGGCGACAAGCGCAAGGTCGCGCGTCAGTGCCGCGCCCCATCCGCCGCCGCCCGGCAGGTCGTGGCGGAAAACCTCGCCCCGACGAAACGGCATGGTGATCTTGGCGTGGAGCTTCCGCTCCGCCGCGCCGCCGGGATCGAGCACGCTGCATCCGGGCGCGCCAGGGCCGCCGCCCTGCAGCCCGTAGGGGCGATGCGTCTGGCGATCGGCGCGGACCTGCAAGATGCCTTCCGCGGCGAGCATCCGCCACGTTCGGCGCAATGCCGCGCCACCGCGAAAGCGCCCCGCGCCCCCCGTGTCGGGAACGAATTCGTTGTCGAGCACCGCTAGCGGGTTTTCGGCCTCGATCACCTCGACGCTGAAGCTCGCCATGTTGGCGAACATGGTCGTGTTGCCCTCCAGCCCGTCGGCCCAGGGCCGCGCGCCCCAGGCGGCGGAGAGGAAGTCGACGTAGATGAACGGCCGCCGCGCCGTATCGTATCCGCCCACGGTGATGCCGGTGTTCCCGCCATCGGAGGCGGCGAACACGCGGTCGGGATAGAGCATCGCGAGCGCCCCGAACGCCGCGTCGGCGCAGCGGAATCCGGTGAGGCCGCGCGCGGCGCAGGCGGCGGGGGGCAGGGCATTCGTGATGGTGCCCGGTGGCGCGGTCACGCCGATCGCGCGAAACACGCCGTCGTTGTTGGGCATATTCGCCGATAGCACCGACTTGGCGGCGGTGTAGCTGGCGGCGGCGGTGTAGCTCCAGGTGTTGTTGATCGCCCCCTTCACTTGACCGGCGCTGCCCGTCCAGTCGAAATCCATCCGCTCGCCCTGCTTGCGGACGGTGCAGACGAGCTTGATCGGTATGCCAAGGTCGATCTGGTCGTCGTCGATCCAGTCGGTGAAGCTCGCCTCGCCGTCGGCCAGCTCGGCGAGACAGCTTCGCGTCAGCCGCTCGCTGTAATCGAGCGCCTCCTCCATCAGCCGCTTCGTGGTTTCCGCATCGTGGCGCGCGACAAGCTCGGACACGCCGCGCGCGGCGATCTCACAGGCGGCGAGTTGGCTGCGAAGGTCGCCGAACACGCGGCCGGGGAGGCGCACGTTGCGCTCGATGATGCGAAACAGCGTGTTGTTCGGTCGGCCGCGCTCGTAGAGCTTCACCGGCGGAATCCTGAGACCCTCGGCGAAGATCTCCGTGCTGTCGGAGGCGTTGGAGCCGGGCACCCGCCCGCCGACGTCGGTGTGGTGACAGATGGTCGCCGCGAAGGCGAGCACCACCCCGTCCGCGAAAATCGGCTTGAAGACGAAGATGTCGGGCAGGTGCATGCCCCCTTCGTACGGATCGTTCAGCACCAGGATGTCGCCCTCGACGATGTCGCCTTCAAAGCGGGCAAGTGCGGCCTTGAGCGCCACGGGGATACTGCACAGATGGCCGGGCAGGCTGAGCCCCTGCGCCACGAGCCGGCCCTGCGCGTCGCAGACGGCGGCGCTGTAATCCATGATGTTCTTCAGCACGCCGGAATACGCGGTGCGATAGATCGTCAGCACCATCTCATCGCCGATGGCGGAGAGCGCGTTGCGGAACAGCTCGGCTTCGATCGGGTCCATTGGGAGATCGGATCATCAATCCCCGGTGCGCGCAATCGCTGCGATTGACCGCCGCGGCCTGGTTCCCAAAAACGGATGCCGCCTCGGCATCGGGAGATCGCCTGGAGAGTGAAATAACTTGGATCGTCACCAGCTTCCTCTGCGGCATGGGAGCTTGCGAGCGAGCGAGGACCGACCGTAACCTTGGTCCATCAAAGGCTCTGCCGAGGAGGAACTGATGTCCGTGGCGCTGCACCTGACCAAGACCGACATGACCGAGGCCGAGTGGCGGGCCCGCTGCGACCTCGCCGCGCTCTATCGCGTGGTGGACCATCTCGGCTGGACCGACCTGATCAACACGCATATGTCGATGCGCATTCCCGGCGAGCCGAACGCCTTCCTGATCAACCGCTACGGGGAGATGTTCGACGAGATCACCGCCTCCAGCCTGGTCAAGATGGACATGGACGGCAACGTGCTCGGCGCGCCCGGCCCGTTCAACAACGCGGGCTTCACCATCCACAGCGGCGTGCTGAAGGCACGCCCCGACGCCAATTGCGTGATGCACACTCACACGCGGGCGGGCGCGGGCGTTTCCCTGCTGCGCGACGGGCTGCGCCCGATCAGCCAGGACGCGCTGCAAATACTCGACGAGGTCGCCTACCACGAATACGGCGTGCCCGCCTCGGCGGAGGAGTGCGAGGCGCTCGGCCGGACCTGCGCGCACGGCAACTGCGTCGTGCTGCTCAACCACGGCCTGCTCGCGCTGGGGCCGACGGTTCATGGCACATTCATGCGGATGTACATGATGGAGCGCGCCTGCGAGGTCGAGCTGATCGCCCGGACGCTGGACGCGCCCCCGGTCGCGATCGACCCGGACATCGTCCGCAAGTCGGGCGAGCGGATGAGGAAGCGGCGCGGCTCGCCCGAGTATGGCCTCATGGAGTGGCAGGGGCTGGTGCGGACGGTCGATCGGCGGGGCGGCGACTACCGACGCTGAGGGGAACCGGAGGATCGGGGGGATGTTGTGCGAACGAGACAGAAGGAGCCCGCCCATGGCCCGCCCGCCCGCCCTGACAGTCGTTCCGCTTGCCGTGGTGCTGGCGCTGATCGCGCTACCCGCGCTCGCGGAAAACAGCGCCAACCTCACGACCCAGCAGGACATGCGTTCGATCGCCTTGCAGAACTGGAGCACCACCGAGGTCACCCAGGCGCGCGTGCAGACCACCGATGGGCGGGTGTGGAATCTCGCCCACGGTGGGGTGTCTCGCGACGAGGGTTCGCAGGTGATCGTGCCGGCGCATGACTGTATCGCCAACATCACGGTCACCCTCCGGGACGGGCGCACGCTGCAATTGGCCGGGCTTCACGCCTGCAACAACACCGAGATCGTGGTGCGCAACGACCGGATCACCATACCTCAACAGGCGGTCCCCGGCGCGAAGCAGCACGGCACCCCCGGTTGAGGCTCCACGCACTTTGGGCGGCCACCCCACCGGCCGCGGATGAAGAAGCGGCGCGGCTCGCCCGAGTATGGCCTGATGGAGTGGCAGCGGCTGGTGCGGACGGTCGATCGGCGGGGCGGCGACTACCGACGCTGAGCTCGCCCGGGAGTGGAACCTGCCGACCCGCTGGATGTTGGAGGTGCGAGACACAAGGAATCGCGCCATGTCCCGCCCGATCGCTCCAGCCCTTCTGTGGCTCGCTGCGTTGCTGTCATTATGGCTTCCGGCTTTGGCCTTCGCCGTGCCGAACGCGACCACACAGCAGGACGCGAGCCAGCTGGTCCTGAAGAACCTGAGCGGCGCCGAGATCGCGCAAGCCCGGGTGCAGACGACGGATGGGCAGGTTTGGAATCTCGGCCAAGGACTGGCGCAGAACCACGCGACACAGATCGTCATCCCCCCGCGCGACTGCATCGCCAATATTGCCGTCCAGCTGAAGAACGGGCGCAAGTTGCAGGAGGCTGGCCTGCACGCGTGCAACCAGACGCAAATCGTGGTCCGCCCGGATGGCATCACCATACCCCAGCAGGCCATCCCCGGCGCCCAGCAGCGCGGCACGCCCCGCTGAGCCTTGACGGGTCCGGCGCCAGCACCCCAACACCCGCGTACACGCAAAGGGACCGGCGCATGAGCAGCAGCATGCCGCAGCACATGACCCACATCGCCGCCGCCGAGCCGGGCGGGCCGGAGGTCCTGAAATCCACCACCGGCCCGGTGCCGGCGCCGCGCGCCGACGAGGTGCTGATCCGGGTCGAGGCCGCGGGCGTCAATCGCCCCGATGTCGCCCAGCGCAAGGGCGCCTATCCGCCCCCGCCAGGCGCGAGCCCGATCATCGGGCTGGAAGTCGCGGGCGAGATCGTCGCGGCCGGGTCGGAGGTGCGGGGCTTACGCATCGGCGACAAGGTGTGCGGGCTGGCCAACGGCGGCGGCTATGCCGAGTATTGCGCGGTTCCCGCGACACAGTGCCTGCCCTGGCCCGCCGGCTACGACGCGATCCGCGCCGCCGCGTTGCCCGAAACGTATTTCACCGTCTGGGCCAATTTGTTCCAGCACGGCCGTCTCGCGCGCGGCGAACGCGCGCTGATCCACGGCGGCACCTCGGGCATCGGCGTCACCGCGATCCAGTTCGCCCGCGCGTTCGGCGCCGAGCCGTACGCCACCGCCGGATCGGACGAAAAATGTGCGGCCTGCGTGAAGCTCGGCGCGGCCGGCGCGATCAACTACCGGACGCAGGACTTCGTCGAGGAGATCAAGCGCCTGACCGACAAGCGCGGCGTCGATGTCGTGCTCGACATGGTGGGCGGGCCGTATTTCGCGCGCAATCTGCGCAGCCTGGCGATGGACGGGCGGTTGGTGCTGATCGCCTTTCTAGGCGGCCCGAAGGTGGAGACGCTTGAACTGACCCCGATCATGGTCCGACGCCTGACCGTCACCGGCTCGACCATGCGCCCGCGCACGACCGCGCAGAAGGGCGCGATCGCATCGGAGCTGCGCGAGAAGGTCTGGCCCCTGCTCGACAAGGGCCAGTGCGCCCCGGTGATCCATGCGACGTTCCCGCTGGCGCAGGCGGCGGAGGCTCACCGGCTGATGGAGAGCAGCGCCCACATTGGAAAGATCATCCTGACGGTAGATGGTCAGGCGTGATACAGCGCCGACAACATCTGGCTCATGCTTTGCGCGAAGTCGAGCTTCACTGAACCGCTGAGGTCCTTGATCGCCGTTCCGACATCCTGGCCAAGCGTGCCGGACTTGAAATCGGTAAGCAGGTCAGGAACGTTGACGAGGACCGTGCTGGCATCAGCCGTCGAGATGGGCTGGTTCGGGCTCGTTCGGCCATTGTCTTGCACGTGCAGCGAAACCTCCCCTACGGCCGCCGTAGGCGTGAAAACGAGGGTCCGCAAGTCCTGCGTCAGGAAGGCCGGGGACGTTTCCCCGAGGGCATAGGTGCCGGGGCCTGTCTGCCTGAAGGCGCCGAGACCGGTGGGTTCGCTCAGCGTGCCGCCGCTGACGGTGAAAGTCGCCAAGTCGAAGAGGCCGCCGCCTTGCTCTATGCCGGCGGTATCGCTGACTGTCGCGTTGGCGAAGGGGTTCGTGGGTCCGTTGGTCCCTCGGACGGGCGGCACGCCAGTAATGGTGATGGTGCTGCCTTGGCTCGTGTCGCTCATTAGCAGTTCTCTTTCCTTAGTTTCTTGCTTTCCGACTGTGCCTTCCTGTCGGATTCCCGCGTAATCAAATTGCCGTGCAGTAAGGTGCGTGCGGCGAAACATGCTGCGTCTGCCGGCGATCAGCGCGACGGCAGCGGGCTATGCGACCCTCTCCTCCCGGTTCTCCACCATCTTCATCAGGTGCTCCAGCCGGTCCGCCTCGGCCGCCGGCTTGTCGGTGCGCAGGCGTGCGATGCGGGGGAAGCGCATCGCGACCCCGGATTTGTGGCGTGCCGATAGCTGGGCGGCGTCGAAGGCCACTTCCAGCACCAGCGTTTTTTCCACTTCGCGCACCGGGCCGAAGCGGGCGGTCGTGTGGTTGCGTATCCAGCGGTCGAGCCAGGACAGCTCAGCGTCGGTGAAGCCGGAGTAAGCTTTGCCGACCGGCACCAGCTCATCGCCGCGCCATAGCCCGAACGTATAGTCGGAATAGAAGCTGCTGCGCTTGCCGTGCCCGCGCTGGGCGTACATCAGCACCGCATCGACCGTGTGCGGATCGCGCTTCCATTTCCACCACAACCCCTTCGGCCGTCCGGGCACGTAGGGGCTGTCCGCCCGCTTGAGCATGATCCCTTCCATCGACGCCGCCCGCGCGCCCTCCCGCAGCCGGGCCAACTCCTCGATCGAGGCGAATCCGATCAGCGCCGAAAAATCCATCCGAGCCGGGTGCGTGCGCGCGAACCAATCCTCCAGGCGCGCGCGGCGCGCATCAAACGGCAGTGCGCGCAAATCGTCCGCACCATCGAAGAGGATGTCGTAGAGCCGCACGCCCACCGGAAAATCCCGCAGCATCCCCGCGCCGACCTGCTTGCGGTTGAGGCGCTGCTGAAGGTCGGCGAATGGCCCGACCTGGCCTTCGCGGATCACCAGCAGCTCGCCGTCCAGCGTCGCGTGGAAGTCCATTGCCTCGATGATCTCGGGGAAAGCCGCGGAGATGTCGTCCGCCCCGCGCGAGTAGAGGCGCCGCCCGCGCGCCGTCGCCACGAGCTGGACGCGGATGCCGTCCCATTTCCATTCCGCGCGATAGAGATTGCCGTCCAGCGCGGCAAGGTCCGCCGGCTCGAGCGGATACGCCAGCATCGGCGGGCGGAACACCGGCGCCTCCTCCGGGTCGGGGCGCGGGCCGCGCTTTTCCAGCCAGGCGAACAGCGGCAGGTAGGGGGGCGCGAGGCCGTGCCACACCTCCTCCACGTCGTCGGGCTCCACCTCGCCCAGCGCGGCGAGCGCGATTTTCGCGAGCCGCGCGGAGGCGCCAACCCGCAGGCCGCCGGTAATGAGCTTCAACAGGGCAAACCGCGCCGACGGCTCGCACGCGTCCAGCCAGCCGGCGACGATGTCGGGCAGTTCGGGCTTGGGAGCCGTCTCCAGGGTCTGCACCACTTCCGACAGCGCGGGCGCGGACGCGTTGGTCGGCCGGGCGGGCCACATGAGCGAGACGGTCTCGGCGAGGTCGCCCACGAAGTCGTACGACCAGCCGAACAGCACCGGATCGGTGCGGCTGGCCGCGAGGTCGCGGATCAGGCCGGGCTTGGCGGCGGTGAACGCGAGGTCCCCCGCGATGGCGGCGAGCGCGATGCCACGTTCCGGATCAGGCGCGGTCGCGAAGTAGTGGCGCAGCAGCGCGATCTTGGCGTTGCGCGCGTGCGTGAACACGAGGCGTTCGAGGAGTTCGGCGAAGGCGATCACGCCAGGCCCTCACCCGCGACCCCTCCCCCCGACCCCCTCCCGCAAGGGGAGGGGAAGAAAAGGACGCAACGCTTCTTACTCCTCCCCTCCCCTTGCGGGAGGGGTTGGGGGAGGGGTCGATCGACCCCGCGATCGGCGGGTAGCGTGTTCACACCACCTGATTCCGCAGCGCCGCCTCCCCGCGCCACAGCCGATCGACGTTCTCCAGCAATATATCGACCACGTTGTCTTCGTAGGCCCGCGTCTCCCCGGCGGTGTGCGGGGTGATGAGCACATTCGGCATCGCCCAGAGCGGCGACCCTTCGGCCAGCGGCTCCTCGGCGGTGCAATCCAGCGCGGCGGCGGCGATGCGGCCATCGCCCAACGCGGCGATCAGCGCCGGCTCGTCCACGCAGCGCCCGCGCGCGACGTTGACCAGCGCCGCGCCGGGTTTCATGCGGGCGAGCGTCGCGGCGTTCATCAGCCGCTCGGTCTCGGACGTCAACGGGCAGGTCAGCGCCACGTAGTCGGCCTTGCCGAGCAGGTCGGGCAGCGCCTTCATCCCCTGCACGTCATCCGCCGCCCCGGCCCCGGCAGCGGGATCGCGCCGGGTCGCCAGCACGCGCATGTCGAACGCCTTGGCGAGACGGGCGAGCCGCCCGCCGATGCGGCCCAGCCCGACGATCAGCAGCGTCTTGCCGGCAATCTCGTCCTCCCGCTGACCGAGATCGGAGATCATGCCGCGCCAGACACGCCGTGCCTGGTTGTCGCGCGCCTCCGGCAGTCGGCGGGCCAGCGCCAGGATCAGCGCCATCGCGTGCTCGGCGACGGCGTTGGCGTTCACCCCCGCCGCGCTCGCCAGCCGTATTCCGGCGGCTTGCAGGGCGGCGCGGTCGTATTGATCTATCCCGGCGCTGATCGACTGGATGAAGCGCAATCGGGGCGCGCGCGCGATCAGATCGTTGGTCCACATCATCGAGACCGAGAGCACGTCGACCTCGCCAATTCGCGCCGCCAGATCCTCGCGCGTGCGGACCTGGAAGCAACGGATTCCGGTGCGCGCCTCGAATCGCGCCTGCATCTGGTAAGCGACATGGGCGAAGCACACGGTCAGGCGATCTTTTGGCGGCAGCATGGGCGGCTCCGATATGAGCGGGACTGAGATCAGGCGCTGCGACTGGGCCCAAGGTGCGGGCGCGGACGCGATGCGAGCCTACCACGACACGGAATGGGGCGTGCCCCTGCACGGCGACGCGGCGCTGTTCGAGTTCCTGGTGCTGGAAGGCGCGCAGGCCGGGCTGTCGTGGCGCACCGTGCTGGACCGCCGCGCGGCCTACCGGACGGCATTTCACGACTATGACATCACCCGCGTCGCCGCGATGACGGATCCCGAGCTTGCCGCCGTTCTGGCCGACCCCGCGATCATTCGCAACCGGCTGAAGGTGCTCTCGGTTCGCGCCAACGCCCGCGCCGCCCTCGCGACGATCGCGGAACACGGCAGCCTCGATGCCTATCTTTGGTCGTTCGTAGGCCATCGCCCGATCGTCAACGCCTGGACGAGTGCGGCCGAGGTACCGGCGCGGACGGAGCTGTCCGACACGATGAGCCGGGTGCTGCGCAAGCGCGGCTTCGGATTCGTCGGCTCCACGATCTGCTATGCCTTCATGCAGGCAACGGGCATGGTGAATGACCATCTGACCTGCTGCTTCCGCCGCGGCGGGGCGGGCTGAGGCGCTCCCGCGAAGTTGTCCGCCGGGCCCGTTTGCCGACCAGACATGGCGTGGTCGGCTGCGCCGTCGCGGAGGCGGAATGCATGGCCTACTACACCAAGGTGCTTCAGCCGGACGAGACGGTGCGGGCCGTGGGGCGGCTGCACTGGCTGATCTTCTGGCCCGCGATTTTCTGGCTGCTGATCGCGGTCGCGATCGCTTGCGTCGGCGCGTTCGTGGCATTGGAGGAGCCGCAGCGGACTTACTGCTTCTATGCCGCCGCCGCGATCGCCTTCCTGGGCGTGCTGGTGCTGCTGGGAGAATGGATACGGCGGCGGGGGACGGAGATCGTCGTGACTGACCGCCGGGTGATCCTCAAGCGCGGGCTGCTGTCGCGCTACACGGCGGAGATGAACGTCAGCAAGATCGAGACCGTCGATGTCTTCCAGTCGCTGTGGGGCCGGGTGCTGGGATACGGCACGGTGGTGATCCGCGGCACCGGCGCCGGCATCGAGCCGCTGCGCGGGTCGGCGCCCCGGTGACGCTGCGGAACGCGATCCTGCTCGGGTGAACGGGCGCCGGCGAGCCTCAGTGCGATAACAGGTTCGTGTTGCCACCCCAAGCAGGCCCATGTTACGGGCCGATTCCGCCCCGCCAGCGAAAGCCCCCGATGTCCGTCCACGCGGAAACGAGCCGCATCGTCACGCCCGAGGCGCGCCGGGCCTTGTGGGGTTCGGCGGTCGGCTACGCCATGGACGGGTTCGACCTGCTGATCCTGGGTTTCATGCTCAAGCCGATCGCCGCCGCGCTGGGGCTCGGTCCCGCCCAGGCCGGATCGATCGTCACCGCGACCTTGGCCGGCGCCGTGCTGGGCGGCGTCGGGTTCGGGTTGCTCGCCGACAGGTTCGGTCGGGTACGCGTCCTGACCTGGACCATCGTGCTGTTCGGCGTGTTCACCGGCCTCTGCGGACTGGCGCGGACCTACGGGCAGCTTTTGGCCTTTCGCGGCATTGCCGGGCTCGGCCTGGGCGGAGAGTTCGGGATCGGCATGGCGTTGGTGGCCGAAGCGTGGCCCGCTTCCATGCGCGCCCGCGCCTCGTCCTATGTCGGGCTGGGCTGGCAGGCCGGCGTGCTCGTCGCGGCGCTGCTGGCGCCCGTGCTGATTCCCGCGCTGGGATGGCGCGGCACGTTCGCCGTCGGCGCCTTCCCGGCAGCCGTCGCCTTCTTCGTCCGTCGCGCGCTCCATGAGCCGGCACTGTTCGCCGCCCAAGCCGCGCGGCCGCCACGCAGCTTGATGGCGCCGCTCCGCCTGCTGGTCGCCGATGGGCCGAGCACGCGGGCGAGCCTTGGAATGCTCGTGCTCTGCTCGGTACAGAACTTCGGCTACTACGGGGTGATGATCTGGTTGCCGAGCTATCTCGCGGCGCGGTTCCACTACGGCCTGACGCGGTCGGCGCTGTGGACGGCGGTGACGATCGCCGGGATGGCACTCGGCATCTGGGTGTTCGGCCAGGCCGCAGACCGGTTCGGGCGGCGGTTGTCCTTCGGCTTTTGGATGGTCGGCGCGGCGGTGATGGTCCTGGTCTATTCCCAACTCGCCGCGCCGATCGCGCTGCTGGTCGGCGGCGCGGTGATGGGGTTCTTCGTGAACGGGATGCTGGGCGGCTACGGCGCGCTGATGAGCGAACTCTACCCCACCGAGGCGCGGGCGACGGCGCAGAACGTGCTGTTCAACATCGGCCGTGCGGCGGGTGGCTTCGGCCCCGTCACGGTCGGCGCGGTCGCCGCCGGGCATGGCTTCGCGACAGCGATCGCCATGCTGGCCGTGCTGTACGGGATCGACCTGCTCGCGTTGCTGCTACTGATCCCGGAGCGGCGGGGAATGGCCCTGCGATGATCACCCCGCGCCGGCGCGCCGTATCCCGCGCTCGAACAGCGGCCCGAGGTCGCCGCCGGCCCGTTCGACCACCGCTTCCAGCCCCATCGCCTGCGCCAGCCGCTCCAGCCGGCGCAGCACGCTGTCGCCGGCGAACACGCCCTCCTCCTCGCGCAGACGCAGCACCAGGCGGCTGCCACGCACGCTGATCGCAGTCGCCGCCAGAAGGTCGGGGGTGCCGGCGCTGAGGGTGTAGGCCAGGCGCAGCGCCGTCCCCAGCACTTCAGCGCGGCGGGCGCTCGCCATATCCAGCAGAAGGCGCGCGGAGCGCAGGAACTCGGCGTTCTCGTCCACTTCGTAGCGGATGGCGACGGCGAGCGCGAGGAAGCCGCGGGCGTGGTGGTCGAGCCCGAGGCCGGGCTGACGCAGCACGCGCCAGAACGCCTGCTCGGCACGGAACTCCGGATGGTCATGGCTGGCCAGGTCCGACATCCAGCACAGTGCCAGCCGCTGCCGCTGCGTCTCCGGCGTCTCCTGCGCGAACAGCGGACCGGTCCAGTCGATCAGCGCGGGCGGCAGGGCGCTATCGCGACCGAGCCGCGACGCGTAGTCGCGCCCGGCGGCGATGAGCGGGTCCTGAGCGCGAATTTCAGGGGGTATATGTCGCATGAACCAGCCCTCGCGCAGGCCGCTCGCGCTGAACACGACGCGCCGCGCGCCGGTGGCGCGCAACACGCGGCGCAGTACCACGGCGGCGAACGGGAGGTCATCGATCCGCTTGCGCGGCACCCCGCTCAGACGCTCCAGCGCGCGGCGGCCGGCGGTGGCGATCATCGCGGCCAACTCGCGCGCCTCGTCGCGGCCGATGGCATATTGGTGGACCATGTGCAGCGGATAGGCGGTCTGCGCCATGTGCAGCCGCGCGAAGGCGCGCCAGGCGCCGCCGACCAGATAGAGGTCCTTGCCCGCCGCCTCGTTTAGCCACGCCACCCCGGCCAGATCGTCTTCGGCGATCGCGCGGGCGCGGCCGATGTCGCCCCCCGCCCGCTCGGCCAGCCGGATCACGCCGAGCGACAGGGTTCGCGAATCTCCGCTCGGTCGTCCGGCTGCCAGACGCACCAGTTCGAGCGAGCCGCCGCCGATGTCGGCCAGGACGCCATCCGCGTCGGGGATGCCGCACAGCACGCCGAGGGCGGAGTACTCCGCCTCCTCGGCACCCGACAGCACGCGGATCGGCACGCCGGGCAACCGCGCCTGGAGCGCGGCGATGAACACCGTCCCGTTGCTGGCGTCGCGAACCGCCGCGGTCGCCAGCACCTCCAGCGGATCGGCCCCCATCGCTCGCGCGGCCGCGTGGTAGCGCCGCAGCACGGTGAGCGCCTGCGTCACGCCGTCCTGGTTCAGCCGGCCCGTCGCCTGCAATCCCTTGCCGAGGCGCAGCACAGCCTTCTCATTGAAGATCGCCACCGGGTTCCGGCACTGGCCCTCGTACACCACGAGGCGGACGGAGTTCGACCCGAGATCGACCACCGCACAGCGCGGCGCATCGGCGGGGGACACGAAGGGCATTGGCTAATCCTGATTGACCCGGTCAGCCCGGCGCGCGAGCGGCGCTGCGATCACTGGCCCATGCAACGCGGAGCCACGGCCGGAAAGCGAGGGGTTGGTCATGAAGTAGTCGTGCGCCGAAAACGGCCGCTTGCCCGCCGGCACACGCCGCCAGGTTCCATCCGGACGCAGTTCCCAGGACTGCATCGTATCCTTCAGGTTCACTACCATGATCTGGTCGAGCACTTGCGCGTGGACCGTCGAGTTGTGGATCGGCACCAGCGTCTCCACCCGCCAATCCATGTTCCGCACCATCCAGTCGGCCGAGCTGATATAGACGCGCGCGTGCCGGCCGGGCAGCGAGTGGCCATTGCCGAACACGCAGATGCGGCTGTGCTCGAGGAAGCGCCCGACGATCGACTTGATGCGGATGTTCTCCGAGAGCCCCGGAATGCCGGGGCGAAGGCAGCAGATGCCGCGCACGACGCCCATCACCTTCACCCCCGCCCGCGACGCGCGATAGAGGGCGTCGATCAGCGCCTCGTCCACCAGGCTGTTCATCTTCAGCCAGATCGTCGCCGGCCGACCGCCCCGCGCGAAGGCGATCTCGCGCTCGATCAGCTCGACCAGAACGGGGCGGAGCGTGAGCGGGGAGAACGCGAGCGCGTCCATCCGCTCGGGTTGAGCGTAGCCGGTGAGATAGTTGAACAGCCGCGCCGCGTCGCGCGTCAGGTCGCGGTCGGTCGTGAAGAAGCTCAGGTCGGCGTAAATGCGCGCGGTGATCGGGTGGTAGTTGCCGGTGCCGAAATGCGCGTACGACCGCACCGACCCGCCCTCCCGGCGCACCACCAGCGATAGCTTGGCGTGCGTCTTCAGCCCGGCGAAGCCGAACACCACCTGCACGCCGGCGGCCTCCAGCGCGCGCGCGAGCCGAATGTTCGCCTCCTCGTCGAAGCGGGCGCGCAGCTCGACGACGGCGGTGACGGCCTTGCCCGCCTCGGCGGCCTCGATCAGCGCCTTCACGATCGGGCTGTCGCGGCTGGTGCGGTAGAGCGTCTGCTTGACCGCGATCACCGTCGGATCGCGCGCCGCCTGGAGCAGGAACTGCACCACGACGTCGAAGCTCTCGAACGGGTGGTGGACGATGATGTCCTTGGCGCGGATGGCGGCGAAGCAGTCGCCGCCGAAGTCGCGGATGCGCTCGGGGAAACGCGGCGTGTAGGGAGGAAAGAGCAGGTCCGGGCGGTCGTCCACGATGAGCTGCCGAAGATCGGCCACCCCCAGGATGCCGTCCTGGATGTGGATCTCGTCGGCCGTGGCCTCCAGCTCGGCCGCCACCAGCTCGCGCAGTTCCTCTGGCATGTCGGCGCTCAGGCTGAGATGGATCGCGACCCCGCGCCGGCGCCGCTTCAGCGCCGTCTCGTAGGAGCGGACGAGATCCTCGGCCTCCTCCTCGAACTCCACGTCGGTGTCACGGATCAGGCGGAACATGCCGTGGCCGGTGATGCGAAAGCCGGGAAACATCCGGTCCAGGAACAGCCCGACCACCGCCTCCAGCATCACGAGGCGGATCGGTGCCCGCGCATCCGGCGTCGGCAGGCGCACGAAGCGCTCCACCTGCGCGGGCAGCGGGATCAGCGCGCGCATCCCCGTGCCGTCCTGCTCGCGCACCAGGCGGAGCGCCATGACCAGGCCCATGTTGGGGATGAACGGAAAGGGATGCGCCGGGTCGATGGCGAGCGGGGTCAGCACGGGAAACACCCGGTCCATGAACCAGGCTTCGAGCCACACCAGATCCTCGGGCGCCAGCGCGTCGGGCTCGCAGACCTCGACGGAGGCGGCGCTCAGCAAGGCGCGCAGCTCCCGCCAGACCCGCTGCTGATCGGCCAGCAGGCCCTCGGCGCGCACCTTGATCAGGGCGAGCTGCTGGGCGGGGGTGCGTCCGTCCGCGGAGGTCGCGGTCAGCCCAGCCTTCGCCTGGCCGATCAGGCCGGCGACGCGGACCGAATAGAACTCATCCAGGTTGAACGCGCTGATCGAGATGAAGCGGACCCGCTCCAACAGCGGATGACGGGGATTCTCCGCCTCCTCCACGACGCGGTGGTTGAAATCGAGCCAGGACACCTCGCGATTGATGAACCGCTCCGGGCTGGCCGGTCCGATCGGCTGCGGCCGCACGGTTTGCATCACCCCGTGCTGGGCCGGAACCCTGACGGGCGCGCCTGCGTCCGGTGCGATCGCTTCGGAGGCGGACAGCTTGTTCATGACCCGACGTTACACGCAGATGCCCCCGCGCCGCGAGGGGATCGCGTCACGTCGCGATGCGTGGGCTCCTTCAGGAGACGAGGCGCGCGAGCTTCTGGGCAAGCTGCGGCGCGGCATCGCCGGCGTCGATCGGGGCGATGAACCGCCCGTCCGGTCCCATCAGGTACAGCACCGAACTATGGGCCATCGAGTAGTCGTTCGGGCCGGGGCCGGTCACCTGCTTGGCGGCATAGACGTGATACTCTCGCTCGACCTGGTCGATCTGTTCGGGCGTGCCGGTCAGGCCCATCAACCGCGGCGTGAAGGCGCGGGCATACTGCTTCATCGCGGCCGGGGTGTCCCGTTGCGGATCGACCGTGATGAATAGCGGCTGGATCAGCTTGGCCTTCGGCCCGAGCTGCTCGAGCGCGCCGGCCACCTCGTTCAGCGTGGTGGGGCAGACGTCCGGACAATAGGTATAACCGAAATAGACTAGCATGTACTTGCCGCGGAAGCTCCGGTCGGTGACCGTCTGGCCGCTGCCGTTCTCCAGGGTGAACGGCCCCCCGATCGCCGCGCCGGCGTTGCCGCTGAGCCAGAGGAACACGCCGGCGCCGAACAGCACCAGGGCAAGGACGAGGCCGACGGCGGCGAAGGGGAGAACGCGCCGAGCGCGGCGACGGTCATCGCTCAGACGGACGTGCGGGTCGGTTGGCTTCGACATGGCGGACGGGTCTACCACTGGCGCACGGCCGGTCAACAACCCAGCACGTCGACCGGGAGGTGCCTGATGCCGTTTGATCCCTGTTATTTCCTGCGCGCGCACGAGCGTGTTGATAATGCCGGCGTGGCCGCAGGAACTGATCACCACCAGCCCGCGATCACCCAGCCTGAAGCAGGTGGCGTGCTCGTGCCAGTGCTGGTCGGGCACCGGCTTCCCGCGAGTTCATCGGCGGTGAAATGATGCTTCTTGGCCTTTGAGCGATTCGAGATGCAATGCCAGCCCCCGAGGCAAGCACGCCGAAGTCCTCGATTCGTCGGCCAGGTGTGATGATGCGGCGTGTCGGCTCAGGAGGGTCGGGGGGTCGCCACGTTCGTTTGAAGCTGGCATACAATCCATCCGCCGCGCGCCGCGGACCAGGCGACGGAACCGCTCGATCCAGGAAACCGTTCATAGGGAGGGCCACGTACCATGCGACACTCCGTCCGAAGCTGGCTTTCGCGCGGCACGCTGTCGGTGGCCGCGCTGGGCGTTGTGGTCGCCGCCCCCATTATGGCCCAGGCCCAGGTTAGCCAAACCAAGGCCCGTGTCGCCATGGTCACGCGGGATTTCAACAACCCGTATTGGCGCGCGCTGCGCGACGGCGCGGTGGACGAGGGTAAGAGGCTCGGCATCGAGGTGAGCGTCCAGGCGGGATCGAACGAGACGGATTCGGCCGGCGAGAACGCCAAGATCTCGACCATGGCCAACCAGAATTACACCTGCTTCGGCGTCGTCCCGGTCAACGCGACCAACATTATCACGCCGCTTATCCCGGTCTCGCGCAAGGGCATCCCGATCATCAATCTCGACACGGCGCTCGATCCCAAGGCGGTGCAGGAAGCCGGATTGAAGCTGACATCCTTCATCGGGTCGGACAACACCCACGCCGGCGAGATCGCCGGGCAGTACATGCTTCAGCAACTCGGCGGCAAGGGGCGGGTCGCGATCCTTGAAGGCATTCCGGGCGAGCAGAACGGGATCAATCGCGAAACCGCGTTCCGCAAGGAAGTCGCCGGCAAGCTCACCATCGTGCAGGCGGAGTCCGCCGACTACGAGCGAAACCGCGCGCTGACCGAGGTGGAGGGGATGCTGAAGGTCCATCCCGACCTCAACGGCATCTTCGCCGCCAATGACGAGATGGGGCTCGGCGCCGCCCAGGCGATCCTGAACGCCGGCAAGAGCCAGCAGATCAGGGTCGTCAGCGTCGATGGCATCCACGAGGCGCTGGAAGCGGTCGCGTCCGGCAAGCTGGACGGCTCGGTGTCGCAATACCCGTATGTCGAGGGGCAGATGGCGGTCCAGGCGTGCCAGCAACTGGCCGAGGGCAAGACCATCCCGACGCACATCACGTCGCCGATCGAGCTGATCACGAAGGCGAACGCGAAGCAGGCGATCGCGGACTTCCCGAAGCCGTTCTTCACCTTTGACGACCCGTTCGGCGCGCCGTGACACAGCCGTGCGTCCATGAGTAGCGGCGCGGCGCCGGCCCGGATCGGGTTCGCCGCCCGCCTGCTCGCGCCGGTGCGCGATCCGGGCTTCTGGGGCGACAACGCCGCCATCATCGGCCTGCTGGCGATCGGGATCGCCTTCTCGCTGGCGACGCCGTTCTTCCTTACCTGGCCAAACATCAGCGACCTGCTGGTTTCCGCCTCGATCCTCGTCGTGCTCGCGTTGGCGCAGCAATTCGCCCTCGTGGTCGGCGGCATCGACCTGTCCATCGCGGCCAATCTGCCCTGGACGGCGGTGCTGTTCGGCCTCGCCTATACGCAGGGTCTGGGAACCGCCGCCGCTATCGTCGCCGCGATCGTCGGGGGCGCGCTGGTCGGCCTGGCCAACGGCCTCATCATCGCCAAGCTGCGCATCAACGACTTCATCGTGACGCTGGGGATGCTGGGCATCATGAACGGCGGCGCGCTGATCGTCTCCGGCGGCCAGTCGTTTTCCGTGAGCACGGCGTTCCTGCGCAGTCTCGCGCTCGGCTCGGTCGGGCCGATCCGCTACTTTTATCTGATCGCCATCGTGGCCGCAGTCGCGTGCCATGTGTGCTTCCGCAACACCGCCTTTGGAACGCATGTGCTCGCGACGGGCGGCAACCGAGACGCCGCGCGCAACATGGGCATCCCGATCGACGTGCTGCGCATCGCCGTCTACACGATGGCTGGCGCTTTGGTGGGCGTCGCCGGCATCCTGCTCGTCGCGCGCACCGGCGGATCGGATCCGTCGCTGCAAACATCGGAGTTGCTCAGCTCGATCGCCGCCGTGGTGCTCGGCGGCGCCAGCCTGTTCGGCGGCCGGGCGGCGGTCATCGGCTCGGTCGCCGGCGCGCTGCTTCTGACCGCATTGCTGAACGGCTTCACCTTGCTGGAGGTCTCCGAGTTCTATCAGCCGATGGCGGTCGGCGTCGTGGTCGTCGCCGCCGCCGCGCTCAGCCGGCTGCAACGCTGATATGGAACCGCCATCCGGCCCGGTCCTGGAGATGCAAGGGATCACCAAGGCGTTCGGGGCGGTGCAGGCGCTGCGCGGCGCCGATCTGAGCTGCGCCCGCGGCGAGGTCACCGCGCTCGTCGGCGACAACGGCGCCGGGAAATCGACCCTGATCCGCTGCATCACCGGCGTGCATCCGCCAGACGCCGGGTGGATGCGGTTCAACGGCGCCGAGGTGCATTTCGGCTCCCCGGTGGAGGCGCGCAAGCTCGGGATCGAGACGGTCTATCAGGACCTCGCGCTCGTCGAGGACCTCACGGTCTGGCAGAACATGTATCTCAACCGCGAACTCAAGCGCGGCATCGGCCCGTTCCGGCTGCTCGACCGCCGCGCCATGATCGCGCGCACCGAACAGATGCTGCGCCGGTTGCTGGTGAACATGCCGCCCGTGCGCGCCAAGGTGCGCCGACTGTCGGGCGGGCAGCGCCAGTCGATCGCGATCGGCCGCGCCGCGAGCTGGGGCTCCTCGCTCATCATCATGGACGAGCCGACGGCCGCGCTCGGCGTCCGTGAGACGCACGCCGTCGAGGAGCTGATCGCCCGCCTGCGCAGCGGCGGCATCGCGCAACTCGTTATCAGCCACGACATGGAGCAGGTTTTGCGGATCTCCGACAGCGTCTGGGTCATGCGTCAGGGCCGCACCGTCGGGCATTGGCGCACCAGCGAGGTGGACACCAACCGCATCGTAGCGGCGATCACCGGCGCCAGTCAGCCCGACCTGGTGAACCCGTCGGCGCTCCAGTCCTCCGACCCGACGCCGTGATGAACGAAAAAAAGACCGGCGGGATCGTATTTCTTCTTCACCGCCGCGAGCCTCGGGTAGTTCGGTCCCCAAAACGCTTCCTGCCAGTCCCTGTTGAAAAAGTTGCTTTCGGATACGTATGATCCGGAGTTGGGAACCAGCTTCCGCATTTCGGCCGCCGCGCTGCCGACGGCGCGGGCCCGCCGGCGCGATGCCGCCAGATCGGGTTCATGGCCGGCGATGGCGGGAAACGCCGGTGGACCCGAGGCGCCGCAGATCGCGAGCGCGAAGGCATCCAGCACCGCCGGGTTCATCGCCGTGTCTCGCGCGGCCTCCACGGCGTCGGCCGGGGCGCCGGCAAGCCCCTTGTTGAAATGCAGCGCGATCGGCCAATGCCTCGTGGCCGCGAACAACGCGTCGGCGAGCCGTCGTTGCTGGTCCCTGTTCAGCAACTCGGCGGGCATCCAGACGGAATCATAGCCGGAGATGAATTGCCCCGCCTCGTGACGATCGCCCGCGTACAAGACATTGTCGGCGGGCGCGCCGGGGCGATTGTCGGCGACCAGTAGACCCGGCAGGGCCTTGTCCAGATAAGCCGGATCCCAGAAGCTCCGAGCCGGCACGGCGACGATTCGAGGCGCCGGCCCGAGGGTGAAATCGCGCGGCGCAGCGGTCAGCGGATCGACGAAGCGCCGCCAGATAGCGCTCGCCTGCTGCTGATCGAGTCCCTGGAATACCATGTGGATTTCGAGCGTGTTGTCCGGCCTGAACGTCACGCTCTCGCCCCAATGGCGATTGAAGAGGCTCTCGGCGTAGAAGCTGGTGAATTGCCCGATCAGGTAGCGGAAGGCGGCGTCGGACGAGGCCCGGATCGCGCCGAAAGCCGGACCGAAGAATTCCGGCAACTCGCGCGTCCGGAGCGTGAGCCGGGTGACAACGCCCAGGCTGCCGCCGCCGCCGCCCTTGATGCCCCAGAACAGGTCGGAATTGGTGCAGGCATTGGCGACCCGCACGACGCCGTCGGCGGTGACGATCTCGGCTTCCAGCAATGCCGCCGCGGCGGTGCCGTAGTTCTTGGAGAAACTTCCGAAGCCGCCGCTTTGTATCAGCCCCGCGACACCAACCGTCGCGCATCCGCCGCCCTGGACGTAGCGCCCGCCCTTCGTCGTCACGGCATCGTAGGTGTGCATCCAGATCGCGCCGGCTTCGACCGTGGCGGCAGGCTGCGCCGCCTGCGTTCCCGCGCATCCCTTTCCGACGAATGCGTCGTGCAGGGTGACGCCGTCCATCTCCCGCATCCAGATAAGGAGAGAGTCCGGCGCGTCCGAGGTGCCCTGATAGCTATGGCCGCCCCCTTTTATGACCAGCCGCAGGTTGTTCTCGCGGGCAAAGTTGACGGCGGCCACAACGTCGCCTGTGTTTCTGGCGGCGACGGCGTACGCACTCGGGACGGAGGTCCATGCATCGGCCCAGCCGGAGGTTTGCGTCAGCCCGGCATGGTCGCGGATGTAGTAGGGATTCGTCAGTTCCTTGAAGACATTGCGGCAGGCCGCGCTGTCTGGTGCGTCCAGGCAGACATCAAGCGGAGATCGGATCTCGGTGAGATGCCCCCCGACGTCCCGATTGAGCCGTTCCCAGGCCGTGGGCGACGGCCACGACGGGTCGGCGGGACGGGAGCGGCGGAAGGGAGCGCCTGCCGCCATGCCGACCGCCCGCGCCGGCCGTGAGAAATGCGACCAAACCGCCGGCAAGAGAGGAACGGCCCCTGCCCGCTTCAACAGATCCCTTCTGTTCATCCGAGGCGCATCCCCGCGTCCGTGATCGGGCCAATCCTGCCTGGATCAAGTCACGGATGCAACGGGGCGAAAGCGCGGATCGGCAGCCTTCGCGCTGATCTGTCGCGTTGCATTCGACACGACCGGGAGCAAAGTCGTCCACCGATTCCCGGCGGGGATGACGGTATGCGAGCCGCTGTTCGTAGCCGACCCGCTCGGCAAGGCGGAAGAGGACGGGTTCATCTTCACATTCGTCCATGATGCGACAAGTCCCGCCGGCAGCTTCGTCATTCTCGATGCGCGTCAATTGGACGCGAAGCCGCTCGCGGTGGTGCACCTACCGCGGCGGGTGCCGGCCGGCTTGCATAGTTCTTGGATGCAAGGATAGCGTATCGGCCAGATACACTACCTATACATCCACCTCCTCCACCGTCCGCGCCCGCTCCTGGATGAACTGGAAGCGCAGTTCCGGGCGCCGCCCCATCAGGCTCTCGACCAGATCGTTGGTGCGCGCCCGCTCCTCGGGCGGCGCGAGCACCTTCAGCAGCGTGCGCCTTGCCGGGTCCATCGTGGTTTCCTTGAGCTGCATCGGCGGCATTTCGCCCAGGCCCTTGAATTGGCTGACCTCCACCTTGGCGCCCGCCTTGAACTCGGATTTCAGCTTCCGCTCGCGGTCGGCGTCGTCCATCGCATAGACCGACTTCGCCGCGTGCGTCAGGCGATAGAGCGGCGGCTGGGCCAGATAGACGTGACCGTGGCGCACCAGATCGGGCAGCTCTCGGTAGAAGAACGTCATCAGGAGCGAGGCGATATGCGCACCGTCGACGTCGGCGTCGGTCATGATGATGACGCGGCCGTAGCGCAGCCGGGCGCGGTCGAAGCGCTCGCCGATGCCGCAGCCCAGCGCCTCGATGAGATCCTTCAGCTCCTGATTCTGCCGCAGCTTGTCGGCGGAGGCGGAGGCGACGTTCAGGATCTTGCCGCGCAGCGGCAGCACGGCCTGCGTCTCGCGGTTGCGCGCCTGCTTGGCCGAGCCGCCGGCGCTGTCGCCCTCGACCAGGAAGATCTCGGTCTCCGCGGCGTTCTCGCGCGTGCAGTCCGTCAGCTTGCCCGGCAGCCGGAGCCGGCGCGTCGGCGACTTTCGCGCGGTGTCCCGGCTCTCCTTGCGGCGCAGGCGCTCCTCGGCGCGCTCGATCACGAAGGCGAGCAGATTGTCGGCCTGCGCGGGATCGCCCGCCAGCCAGTGGTCGAACCGGTCGCGCAGCGCCGCCTCGGTCAGCCGCGCCGCCTCGGGGCTGGTCAGCTTCTCCTTCGTCTGCCCCTGGAACTGCGGATCGCGCAGGAACACCGAGAGCTTGGCCGCCATCGGCACCAGCAGATCCTCGGCGACGACCGCGCCCGCGCGCTTGTTGCCCCGATGCTCGCCCCAGGCGCGCAGACCCTTGACCAGCGCGGCCCGGAAGCCCGCCTCGTGCGTGCCGCCTAGCGCCGTGGGAACGGTGTTGCAGTAGGAGTGCAGGAAGCCCTCGGCGGTCTCCAGCCACGAGACCGCCCATTCCGCCCGCCCGCCGCTTTGGCCGTCCGCGGCAGGAGGCAGATCGGCCTCCCCGGCCCAGGGCAGTGGCAGCACGCGCGCCGCCTCGCCGATGTCCTCCTCCAAGCTGTCGCGCAGGCCGCCGGGAAAGTGCAGCACGGCCTCGGCCGGCGTGTCTCCCTTGCCGAAGGGAAGCAACGCCGGGGTGCATGACCAGCGGATCTCCACCCCGCGAAACAGGTAGGCCTTCGAGCGGCAGAGCCGGTAGAGCCGCGCCGGGCTGAACGCGAGCGCGCCGAAGATCTCCGGGTCCGGCTTGAAGCGGATCGAGGTACCGCGCCGGTTCTGGACGGCCCCGGCATTCAGCAGCTTGGTCACCGGCTTGCCGCGCGCATAGTTCTGCCGCCAGAGCGTGCGGTCGCGCGCGACCTCCACCTCCATCGCCTCGGACAGGGCGTTGACGACGGAACTGCCGACGCCGTGCAGCCCGCCCGAGGTAGCGTACGCCTTGCCGCCGAACTTCCCGCCCGAATGCAGGGTGGTCAGGATCACCTCCACCGCGCTCAGGGTCTTGAATTTCGGATGCGGATCGACGGGGATGCCGCGGCCGTTGTCGCGCACCGTGAGCCAGTTGCCCGGCTCCAGCGCGACCTCGATGAAGCTGGCGTGACCCGCGACCGCCTCGTCCATCGAATTGTCCAGGATCTCGGAGGCCAGGTGGTGCAGCGCCGCCTCGTCGGTGCCTCCCACATACATGCCGGGGCGGCGGCGGACCGGCTCCAGTCCCTCCAGAACCTCGATGTCCTTGGCGGAATAGCCGTCGGCCTCCCGCCCCGCGCCCTTGCCTCGCGCCGAGCCGAACAGATCGTTCATGCTGTGTTCCTGAACTTCGCCTGCACCCTATAGATTCGCCCGCGCCGGAAGCAAGCCGGCCGGATCAGTCGCACTGGCAGGCGGGCCGCCCCCCCGGCGCGCTCACGCATTTGCAGCCGGCGAACGCGGCGTAGCGGGCGGAGGTCGGCAGGAAGTCGGCGTAGGCCGCGCGGCGGGAGTCGCTGAACGCGCCGTAGGCGGTCGCCGCGCGCCCATCGTCGGGACGCCAGATCGCGAGCACGCGCGCGCGATAGGCGGCGCCCAGACGGGGCGTTTCGGAGTGGTAGGCGGCGATGGCGCCAGTCCAGCCGCCCGCGCGGCCATGCAGGGCATTGAGGAAGCGCGCCGCATACAGCGCGTTTGTCGTCGGATCGAAGGCTTGGTCCAGACTCGCGAATGCATGGGGGTGATGCAGCAGATTGACTTGCAGGCAGCCGACGTCGATCGAGCCGACGCCGCTCGCCTGCAACGCGCGCACGACCGCGACCGCCTCGGCCTTGGTAGCGAAGAACTGGCCCCGGCCCTCCACGTCGATCGTCCACGGCCAGGGACGAATGGCTCCGGAGGGGTCGGGACGCCCGCTCTCGACACGAGCGAGCGCGGGCAGCAACCCGTTGGGGAGCCCGCCCACGGCCTCGGCGCGCGCCGCAGCGGCTTCGCACGATGCGAAGGGTTGTTCGCGCGCGGCGGCGTGAGCAGCGGACAGGAGCAGCGGGGCGAGAAGGCAGGCAAGCAGGAGACGCATGGCGCTGTTCTGCATGAGCACGCGGTAGCCGCCAACTGAAATCCTTCGTTACGCGTGCAAAGCCAAACCGCCCGCGCCATCCCGCGTTCCAGCACGCAGCCCGAAGACGGACGCACGCCCGGCCGAGCGATGGGCCAAACAGTGCAGCAACGAAGGAACCTCCGGATGAAGTCAGTCCTCCGTGGGGGCGGGATGGCACTACGGAAATCCCGTCCCCCCTTACGGAAGAGGAACCTTCCGCTTCGTGTCGCGTTATAGGCATAGAAACAAGGAGTTTTTCAATGAAGACAGTTCTTCTCGCGGCGGCAGCCCTTGCGCTGTCCGGCGGCGTCGCGTTCGCCCAGAGCGGCGGTGGCAATTCAGCGGTCGGCAACAATACCACCACCTCGATGGGCGCACCCCACGGCTCGCCAGGCTACGCCGCGCCGCGCTCGGGGGCGGTTCCCGGCCTGCCAGCCCAGGCGAAAGAGGCCCAGCAGGACAACGCGGCCAGCGGGCAGCATACGGATCAGGGCGTGGCGACGCCAGTGCAGGGCCCGACCAACCCCGTAACCGGCAAAACACAAACGACGCCCTAATTCGGCAGAAATCTGGCAGCAGCGAGATCCCGCGGGTTCTCGCCGCTGCTCCTTTGAGCGGGTTGGGTTGAGGATGCGGACGGGCGTGCGCGCCCGTATGTAAGCCACGCATGACCCAACCCGATCCCGATGCAGCGGCGCGGCGCGCGCTCACCCGGTACAAGGCCTTCGCCACCCTTCTCCTGGTGGTGATGGTCTGCCTGATCGTGGTGAGCTATGCCCTTCCCCCCGGCGCCGGCACGGCATGGCTGCAAGCCTCCGCGAAGGCCGGGTTCATCGGCGGCATCGCCGATTGGTTCGCGATCACCGCCCTCTTTCGCCATCCGCTCGGAATCCCGATCCCGCACACCGCCATCATCCCGCATGAGAAGGAGCGGCTGGGCCGCGCGCTCGGCCGGTTCGTCGCCAATCACGTCTTCACGGGTGCCGAGGTCGCGAACGTGCTGCACCGGCTGGACCTGCCGGGCATCCTGCACCGCTTCCTCGCCGACCCGACATCGGCCCGCCCCACGGCGGAGGCGCTCGCCAGCACCCTGCCGCGCATTCTCGCCTCGGTCGAGGACGGGCGGGCGCGCCGGCTGCTCGCCCGGCTGATCCCCCGCGTGATCGGCGGCCCGGCGGCCGGACAGGTCGTCGCGCGCGCCCTGCGCGGGGTGGTGGAGGGGGGACGCCACCAGGAGGTGTTCGGATTCATGCTCGCGCAGTTCAAGGAGCTGATCACGGGCAAGGAGGAGCAACTGCGCGCCGCCATTCAAGACCGCGTGGCCGAACAGGGCGGCCGGCTGGTCGGCTGGGCTATCGGCGCCTCGGTCGCGCGACGGGTGCTGACCATGGTCGAGGCGGAACTCGACAAGATGAGCCCGGACGGCTCGGAGCTGCGCGCCGCGTTCGACGAGTGGGTGCGCCGCGAGATCGCGCGCATGGAGGAAGACCCGGCCCGCGCGGCCGAGATCGGCGCGGCGCTGCGTCGCGTGGTGGCGCACGAGACGGTGACGGCCTGGGTCTGGGATCTCTGGGCGCGGTTGCGCCATGCATTGGAGGAGGACGCCGCCAAACCCAACGGCCGGACGGTGGCGGCGATCGAGGGCGCGCTCGCCAACCTGGGCGCGCTGATCGAGACCGATCCGGCTGCGCGCCTGCGCGTGCAGACCACCGCCGAGGGTATCGTGCGCACCTTGCTGCCCGCCGCGCAGACCCGGGTCGCCGATTTCATCGCCCACGTGGTGGGCAACTGGGACACCGCGACGATCACCGAGAAACTGGAGCTGCGGGTCGGCAAGGATCTCCAGTTCGTGCGGGTGAACGGCACGCTCGTCGGCTTCCTGGTGGGCGGCGCGCTCTACGCGGTGCTGAAGGCGATGTTCGGGGTGGTGGCGTTCTGAGGGAATGCGGGGTTGCATCCCCGGCCCGGCTCGCCTTCTCTGACGGCAAGAGGAGAACGGGTGCATGATCCGGCTGTCGGGTACTCGACCAGTCCACCATCGTGAGCGGCCGCTCGCCCGACCGCTCGGTGCGCGAAAGCCTGGCGCTGGCGCGGCACTGCGAGGCACTCGGCTATGCGCGCTATTGGGTCGCCGAGCACCACAACACACACAGCATCGCGGGCAGCGCGCCGGAGGTGCTGATGGCGGCGCTCGCCGCCACCACCACGCGCATCCGCGTGGGCAGCGCTGGCGTGATGCTGCCGCATTACTCCAGCCTTAAGGTCGCCGAGCAGTTCCGGCTGCTGGAGGCCATCGCGCCGGGGCGGATCGACCTCGGAATCGGTCGCGCGCCGGGATCGGACCAGCGCACCGCCTTCGCGCTCAACCCGCTCGCCGACAGCGCCGCCGAGAATTTCCCCGCGCAGGTGCGCGACCTGCTGGCCTGGGTGCGCGGAGAGGAACTGGTCGAGGGGCATCCGTTCCGCGGCGTGATCGCACAGCCCGCCGGGCCGACAGAGCCGGAGGTCTGGGTGCTCGGCAGTTCTGACTACGGCGCGCAGGTCGCCGCCTATTTCGGCCTGCCCTACTGCTTCGCGCACTTCATCACCGACGGGCGTGGCGTGGAGCCGGCGCTGGCGGCCTATCGCGCGCAGTACCGGCCGAGCACGCGGCATCCGGTACCGCACGCCGCGCTCTGCGTCTGGGCGGTTGCGGCGGAGACGGAGGCGGAGGCGGCGCATCTGTTCACCTCCCGCGCGCTGCAACGGCTCCGACGCGACCGGGGCGAGTTCACCTCCCTGCCCTCACCCGAGGAGGCGCTGGCGGAGGAGTACACCGAGGGCGAGCGGCTGCGGATCGAGCGGATGCGCGCCCGCGCGTTCTGGGGCACGCCGGACGCCGTCGGCGCGAAGCTGCGCGGGATAGCGGCGGAGCATGGCGTCGAGGAGATCGCCGTCCTGACCACGGTTCACGACCCAGAAGCGCGCCGGCGGTCCTACATGCTGCTGGCGCGCGAATTCGGGCTAGCGCCGGCGGAAGACGTCGCGCGGGCCGCCGAATAAGTCGCCGCGTTTCCACACCTGGTAGCGATACGCCGCCCAGGCGACGACGCCGCCCAGCAGTGCCAGCGGAACAAGGATCAGCACCGCCCAAAGCACAAGCCACAGCACCAGCGCGGCAAGCGCCAAGCTGCCGGCCAGCGTGGCCACCGCCAGGGCGATGCCGGCGATCTTCATCGGCAGCGACGGCCCCCGCGGCGGGGGAAAGCTGCCGTCGATGCGCATCTCGATGATCGGTGGGTGCCGTCGTGGATCGCGTCGGGTCATCCGGCGAATCTGGCCGGTCTCGGCGCTGGCTTCAAGTCCCTTGAATGCCGTTGTGGCTAGCTCGTGGTTTGCCCGGTGTTTGTAGCTCGTGAAGTGTCCGGTCATACCGACCTCCTTTACGAGCCTGCGACAATCCCCTTGAATGCCGCGATGCCGTATCCCGCCCATCTGCTCCCCACGACGGTCGTGGGGAGCTACCCGCAGCCCGATTGGCTGGTGAACCGCGCCGCTCTCCGCGAGCACGGCGTCCCGCGCACGCACGCCTCCGGCATCTGGCGCATCCCGGAACCCCTCCGCGAGCAGGCGCAGGACGACGCGACCTTGCTGGCGATCCGCGACATGGAGCGTGCCGGCATCGACATCGTCTCCGACGGGGAGGCGCGCCGGGAAAGCTACTCGAACCGGTTCGCTCTCGCCTTGGAAGGCATCGACGCCGACCGCCCGGGCCAGGTCGTGTCCCAGCAGGGCCGCGCGACGCCGGTGCCGCGCGTGGTGGGACGGATCCGGCGCACCCGTGCGGTGGAACTGCGCGACGCCGAGTTCCTGGTCCGCAACACCGACCGCGCTACCAAGATCACCCTGCCCGGCCCGTTCACCTTGTCGCGCCAGGTGCAAGACGATTTCTATGCCGACCCGGAGGCGCTCGCGATGGACTACGCCGCGGCGGTGAACGCGGAGGCGCGGGAGCTGAAGGGCGCGGGCGTTGACGTGATCCAGTTGGACGAGCCCTGGGTTCGCACCGCACCCGAGGCCGCCACGCGCTACGCGGTTGCCGCGATCGACCGGGCGCTGGAGGGGATCGAGGAGCCGACCGTCGTGCATCTGTGCTTCGGCTACGCCGCGGTCGTACGCAACAAGCCGACGGGTTACGCCTTCCTGGGCCAGCTCGCCGACTGCGCGGCGACGCAGAATCTCCATCGAGGCGGCGCAACCCCGGCTCGATCTCGGCGTGCTGCGCGATCTCGCGGGCAAGCAGGTCATGCTGGGCGTGCTCGATCTCGGCGATCCTGATATCGAGACGAAGGAGGTGGTGGCCGAGCGCATCCGGGCTGCGCTGGCTTATGTAACGCCTGACCGACTGATCCCCGCGCCTGACTGCGGGATGAAGTACCTTCCGCGCGCAACCGCATTCGGCAAGCTGCACGCATTGGTCGCCGGTGCGGCACTGGTGCGGCGAGACCTGACGACTGGATAAGGGTTGTTTGACCCCTGCTCCGCCCGCCCCCACGCTACTTCATCCCAATCGCCATCGCGTGCCCGCCCACCAGCGCCTCGGCGCGCGCCTCACGAAAACCCGCCTCTCGCATCCAGCCCTTGCAGTCGGCGCCCGTGTAGTCGAAACCGCCCGGCGTCTCGATCAACATATTGAGGCTCGTCAACAGGCCGGCGGCGTTATGCCGCCGTTCATCATCGATCATCCTGTCATAGACCAGCAGCGCGCCGCCCGGCGGCAAGGCGGAGAACGCCGACGCCACCAGGGCCTTCTTCGTTTCGAGATCCCAGTCATGAAGTATGCGGCCCATGACCAGCACATCCGCTCCGGGCAGCCGGTCGCGCAGGAAGTCGCCGGCATGGAACGACAGCCGGCCCTCAAGGCCATGCTCCTGGACATAAGCCTCGAAGATCGGTCGAACCGGCAGGAGGTCGAAGCCCGCGCCTTTCAGATGCGGATGAGCCTTGGCGACCTGGACCGGCAGGCAACCTTGGGCAGTGCCGATATCGACGAAGGTCCGGTATCGCTGCCAAGGGAAACGTTCGGCGATGACGCGAGCAAGAGGAAGGCTGTGGCCGGTCATCGCCCGAAGAAAGCTCTCCAGACGGACTGGATCGCGATAGAGTGCTGCGAAGACATCGCCGCCGTCCTTCGCCTCGTTCTGCGGGAAGCCCGTCCTGAGCGCATCCGTCAGCGAGCCCCAGAAACGGAAAAGCCGCGCGTTGAGCATCTCCAACATGCCGCCGAGGTAGGTTTCCTGGCGTGGATCGAGATAAAGCGCGGTCTCTGGGGTATTGGCGTAACGGTCCTCCCTGTCGCGCTCCAGCATGCGCAAGGCGACGAGCGCATCGAAGAAATCGCGGGCGCCGCGGGCGTGCAGGCCGAGGCGGCGCCGCAGCGTCTCGGCGTCAAGCGGCCCATCCGTGGCCAGGGTGGCGAAAAGGCCAAGTTCGACGGCGCTCAATAGGGTCTTCGAAGCCCAAAAGGCGAAGCCCAATTCCAGGATGCGGGTCGGTGAGACCTCGGTGCGCGTCATCGTCATCTCCTCCCGAAATTACGGGTTTCTAAGTGGCACTCTCCGGCCGAATGCCTGCCTGCGCGCGGCCATTACGTGGTTTCTGCGTCACTTACAGCCGGCCATGCCGCCGTAGTATCGGGGCGGGCCATGCGCGCACGGACATTTTATCTCTTGTCATTCCGCGCCGGACGAGCGGCCTCGCGCCATCGTGCCGCTTCTGGTCAAAGAGCCTTGCTTCACCGACACTGAACTTGTTCCGACCTTCAGCCCATCAGGGGTGGCGTGAATGCGCATCGAGATCATCTGCACCGGCGACGAGGTGCTGACCGGCACGATCGTCAACACGAATTTCAGCTACATGACGCAGAAGCTGGAGGATGCGGGACTGTCGGTCGCGTGGGAAACCACCGTGGGCGACGACCGCGCCAACCTGCTCGAAGCCTTCCGTCTCGCCGCCGCGCGCGCCGACGCGGTGATCGTCAATGGCGGGCTCGGCCCGACCGTCGATGACCTTTCGCAGGAGATTGCGGCCGAGGCGGCCGGCGTGCGTTTGGCGCTGCACGAACCTTGGCTCGCGCGCATGGAGGACTTCTTTCATCGGCGCGGGCGCGTGATGTCGCCCAACAACCGCAAGCAGGCGATGCTGCCGCAAGGCGCCGAGATGCTCGACAACCCGATCGGCACGGCCTGCGGCTTCGCCGTCACGATCGGCAAGGCGCGCTTCTTCTTCACACCCGGCGTTCCGCGCGAGCTTCGCCGGATGCTGGAGGAGCAGATCCTCCCCCGCCTTTTGCGCATGAGCGGCGCGCCGGGAATGATCCGGCTCAAGCGCTTCCACACCTACGGGCTGGGTGAATCCCATGTCGATCAGATGCTCGCCGGTGTCGAGGAACTGGCGCCGGGCGGCGGCGTGAAGCTCGGGTTCCGTGCGCATTATCCGCAGATCGAGACCAAGCTGACCGTGCGCGGGACGGATGCGGCGGACATCGAACGCAAGCTCGGCCCCGTGCAGGATGAGGTGCGCCGCCGACTGGGAACCTTCATCCACGCCGAGGACGAGCAGACACTTGAGGGCGTGATTCTGGCGCGGCTGGCCGAAGTGCGGGCGTCGCTGGCGCTCGCCGAAATGTTCACGAGCGGGCAAATCGCGGCGCGGCTCGCCCATCTGACCGGCGCAGAGCACGTGTTTCGCCGCGGCCTTGTCGCGCGCGACCTGGCGCAGATAGAGATGGCCGTCGATCTCCCCGCGACCGAGGGCGCCATCACCGAGGAGACCGCCGCCGCGATCGCCCGAAACTTGCGCACCCGGACCGGGGCCACGCACGCGATGGCCGCGCTGATCGAACTGGACGACGCGGCGGCCGAGGGGATCGGCTTCGCCGGCACCGTCTGGATCGCCATCGCGGCCGAGCACGCGGCGGTGCGCCGCGCGCACATCGCCGGCGGCCGCGACTGGGTGCGCCTCGGCGCCGTGGAACTCGCGCTCGACTGCCTGCGCCGCCACCTGTACGGGCTGCCGCTGCGGGAACGGACGGATTTCGAGCGGGTGTAGCTCAACGGCGCCTTGCACGACTCGCCACGATCGCATACCGGATCCGAAACGGTGGGGAATTCGGATGCCATCCCATGTAAAAAGGGACGCGTTCATCGTCCCCCTGATCGGCAACGGCGCTCGTGCGCCACGATGAGGGCCGCGCTGCTCGCTTCCACGCTGGTGGCGGCGCTCGTCGGCTGCGCGTCGCGTCCGCCGGGCATCGCCTCCCAGGGGCCGGCCGACGCGCATGTGCCGCCCTTCGCGCGCGTGCCGTTCCAGCCGATCGCGCGACAGGCCGTGGTCGCGATCGCGCTGCGCGAGTGGCGGCTGTTCGGGCAGCCGGTGGACGACGACCCGCCCGGCACGCGCCCGACCCCGCCGCCCGACCTCAAGCCGGAACGTGAGCCCGGCCTGTGGCAGCGCGTCGGCGAATACTGGTGGCTCGGCATGAACGCCGACAGCCCCGAGGCGGGCTGGACGGGTCGGACCGACGGGACTGGCGTCGTGTTCCCGGCCGATGACGACAGCGCGTATGCCTGGTCGGCCGCGTTCGTCTCCTACGTCATGCGGATCGCCGGCGCCGGACCGCGGTTCCCCTACGCCGAGGCCCATTCAACGTATATCGATCTCGCCAAGCAGCAAAAGCTCGGCCAGATTTCCGGCTGGCTCGTGGTGGCCGAACGTCCGACCGAGTACGCGCCCCGACCGGGCGACCTCATCTGCACCGGCCGCGAGGCAAACCGGACGCTTACTTATGACGACCTCCCGGCGGGGCACTTTCCTTCCCATTGCGACATCGTGGTGGGCGCGGCGGCCGGCCAGATCCCGGGACAGATCCCCGGGCAGATCGAGGTGGTGGGGGGCAACATCGATGACGCGGTGACCATGAAGCACGTCCCGGTCACCTCGGAGGGCCGGCTCGCCGGGCCGGACGGAACCGTGCTGGACCCGCGCTATCCCTGGATGGCGGTGTTGCGGGTGCTCTACCCGGAAGCGACGCCAATCTCGTAGACGCAAGACGCCGTGACAACGAAAAGGCCTGGCCCGAGGCCGAGCCTTTGAACGCGCGCGGATACCGGCCTGGCCCTATCGCGGCGTCAGCACCATGATCATCTGGCGGTTCTCCATTCGCGGCATTTGCTCGACCTTGGTCACACCGTCCATCTCCTGGCGAATGCGTTCGAGCACCCGCATGCCGATATCCTGGTGCGCCATCTCGCGGCCCCGAAAGCGGAGCGTCACCTTGACCTTGTCGCCCTCTCCGATGAACGACTTCATGGCGCGCATCTTCACCTGATAGTCGTTCTCGTCGATGTTCGGGCGAACCTTCACTTCCTTGATCTCGATGACCTTCTGGCGCTTCTTCGCCTCGTTCTTCTTCTTTTGCTGCTCGTATTTGTACTTGCCATAGTCCAAAATCTTCGCGACCGGCGGGTCAGCGTTGGGGCTGATCTCCAGAAGGTCGAGTCCGATGGAGTAGGCCTTCTGCAGCGCGTCGCGGGCGGTCATGACCCCCTGCATCTCGCCGTCCTGGTCAATCAGCCGCACCGTGGCGGCTCGAATCTCCTCGTTCACACGGGGCCCGTCGCGCGTCGGCGAGGCAGTCATTGGTCCTCGGGGTATGGTCTTTCTCCTCTCACAGTTGAAACGCCGTCATTCCCTTACCGCGCGAGGCGGTCGGGCGATCTATCCTGGCCGTCCACGTGGCCGCGATCAAGCGGCTTCCCGCCCTTCGGCGTGCGTGCCGGCCAAACGGGCTAGATCGGGGGGCATGGCCTCACCCGCAAGGCGGGCGACCGCATGGTCCAACGGCAGCGCCTCCTGCGCGTCCAGGCCCAGACGGCGCAGGACCACGTTGCGCGCCGTCGCCTCACGCCGGCCCACGACCGCCAGCACCGGCACGTGGGCCAGGCTATGGGTGCGGACCTTCGCATTGATCTTCTGGTTGGTGAGGTCGAGCGCGACGGTCAGCCCGGCGCCGCGCAGCGCCTCGGCCGCCTCGCGCGCGAAGTCGTCGGCATCTGATACGATCGTGGCGACCACCACCTGAACCGGGGCGAGCCAGAGCGGGAAGCGGCCGGCGTATTGCTCGATGAGGATGCCGAGAAACCGCTCGAAGCTACCGAGAATAACGCGGTGCAACATCACCGGGCGATGGCGGGCGCCGTCCTCGCCGACATACTCGGCATCCAGCCGCTCGGGCATGTTGAAATCGACCTGCAACGTGCCGCATTGCCAGTCCCGCCCGATCGCGTCGCGCAACACGAACTCCAGCTTCGGGCCGTAGAAGGCGCCTTCGCCGGGGTTCAGTTCGTACTCGACCCCGGCGATGGCGCAAGCTTCCTTCAAGGTGGCCTCGGCGTGGTCCCAGACGGCATCGTCGCCGACCCGCAGCGTCGGTCGGTCGGCGAACTTCACCCGGAACTCCGGGAAGCCAAAATCGCGATAGACCGATGCCAGAAGCTCGACGAATCGAACGGTCTCCGCCGCGATCTGATCCTCGGTGCAGAAGATGTGGGCGTCGTCCTGGGTGAAGGCCCGCACGCGCAGGATTCCATGCAGCGCCCCTGACGGCTCGTAGCGATGGCACGACCCGAACTCAGCGAGGCGCAGCGGCAGTTCGCGGTAGCTGCGGACGCCCTGGCGGAAGATCAGGACATGGCAAGGGCAGTTCATCGGCTTCAGGGCGAGGGTCTTGTCCTCGTCCTCCACGGTCGCGATAAACATGTGCTCGCGGAACTTCTCCCAGTGCCCGGAGCGCTCCCACAGCGAACGATCCAGGAGCTGCGGCGTGCGCACCTCCTGATAGCCCGCCGCGTCGAGACGGCGGCGCATGTAGTCCTCGGCGGCCCGGAAAAGCCGCCAGCCGTTCGGGTGCCAGAAGATGCTGCCGACCGCCTCTTCTTGGATGTGGAAGAGGTCCATCTCCTTGCCGATGCGCCGATGATCGCGCCGCTCGGCCTCATCGAGCATGTGCAGATAGGCGTCCAGCTCCTTCTGGTCGCGCCAGGCGGTGCCGTAGATGCGGCTCAGCATCGCGTTGCGATGATCGCCCCGCCAGTAGGCGCCGGCGACCTTCATGAGCTTGAACGCATTGCCGACATCGCCCGTGGAACGCATGTGCGGCCCGCGGCAGAGGTCGACCCAGTCGCCCTGGGAATAGAGGCTGATCGTCTCGCTCTCCGGCAGGTCGCGGATCAGCTCGGCCTTGTACTTCTCGCCCTTGGCCTCGAAGAAACGGATCGCCTCGTTCCTGTCGATCACCTGGCGACGAAAGCGCGCGCCGCGCGCGATGATCGTGCGCATCTCCGCCTCGATCGCCGCGAAGTCCTCGGGCGTGAACGGCTGGTTGCGCGCGAAATCGTAGTAGAACCCGTCCTGGATGGGCGGTCCAATCGTCACCTGCGTGCCGGGAAACAGCGTCTGCACCGCCTCGGCGAGCACGTGGGCGCAGTCGTGGCGGATCATCCCCAACGCGTCGGGATCGCGGCGCGTGACGAACACCACCGCCGCGTCCCGGTCGATCTCGGTCGCCAGATCGACCAGTTTTCCATCCAGCTTCATGGCGACCGCGGCGCGCGCCAACCCCGGCCCGATCGCCTCGGCCACCGTCGTGCCCGTCACCGGGCCGTCGAAGCGGCGCGCGGATCCGTCGGGCAGGGTAATGGCGGGCATGGGCGGTCGGCTCCTGACTGGTCTCCCGTCTATGGCGTCAGCCGGCCGGCGCCGCAAGCACCTCGCGATAGACATCGAGCGTCCCCGCCTGCATGGCGGCCGTGGTGCAGCGGGCCAGCACGCCCACCCGCGCCCGCGCGCCCACCGCGTCTCGGGCCACATCGGGCAGTGCCAACACATGGTCGATCGCGGCGGCCAGCGCGGCCGGATCGCCCGGCGGTACCCGCCAGCCGGTCGCGCCCTCCTCAACCGTCTCGACCGGCCCGCCGAAATCGGCGGCGATCACCGGACGGCGCATCGCCTGCGCCTCGATCACCACGCGCCCGAACGCCTCCGGAGCGGTCGAGGCATGGATCACGACGTCGGCCAGCAGCAACGCGGCCGGCATATCGCCGCAGTCGCCCGCCAGATGCACCCGCCCGGCGAGGCCGAGGGCGGCCGCGTGCCGGCGCAGCCCGTCTGAATAAGAGCTGCGCCCCTGATCGGCGCCGACGAGCACGATCCGTGCGTCCCGGCGGGCGAGCCGGGCCGCCGCGTCGATCAGAACCGCTTGCCCCTTCCAGCCGGTCAATCGGCCGGGAAGCATGATGACGGGCGCGCCCTTCTCCAGCCCCCAGGAGTCGCGCAGTCTTGACAGGCGCTCGGAGGACACCGCGTCCGGGTCGAACACCGAGGGATCGATGCCACGCGGGATGACCCGGATGCGCGCGGGGTCGACCCCATGCTGGCGCGTGACAAGCTCCGCCATGAACCGGCTCGCGACGATCACGACGTCACCCTTCGCCATCACCGAGTTGTACTTGCGCTTGAACGGCAGACTTTCGCCATACGCGCCATGATAGGTGGTGACGAACCGTGTTCCGGTGCGCCGGGCCGCGAGCCACGCCGACCAGGCCGGCGCACGGGATCGGGCGTGAACGATCGCCACGCCGTCGGCCTCGATCAGGCGCGCGAGCCGGCGGGCATTTCGCAGAATGCCCACCGGGTTTTTGGCGAGCAGCGGCATGGCGACATGCCGCCCGCCGACCCGCTCCACCTCGGCCACCAACCGGCCGCCGGCGCTTGCCACCCGCGCAGTCCAGCCGGCCCCGGCCACCGCCGCGGCGATCTCGACCGTGCTCCGCTCCACCCCGCCCGTCTCAAGCGAGGGAAGCACTTGCAGGATGACGGGCCGGGTCACGCGGTCGAAGCTAGCGGTAGTGCCTCAGTTTGAAACTTGCCCTCCACCGTTCGATTTGTGTGCGGGATGCATGACCGCAGCGTTCATTTCCCAACGTCTTCAGGACGTGCAATCGCGTGGACCATAATCTTCCATTCACCAGCTTCTTTCTTCAGCACTTCAAAGATATGTCCTTGGACGGTCTTGCCCGCCCCGGTGATATCATAGCTACCCCATGCCATGCCGTCGCCGTTGGGCAGCACCCTTGCATTCGTGAAGTGCAGGTTCACATCCGTCACGCTGCGCGCAAAAAGGCGTTGGAAATATTGCTCTACGCCCTGCGGACCCTGCTCAACCACCACCGTCGGCTGCATCCGGACGAAGACGCCGTTGGGATCGAATTGCCGTCCAATGGCCGCCGCGTCCTTTGTCGGGTAGGCGTCATGACGTTGCATCGCCAATTGCTGTGCCGCCTTCAAAACGTCCGCCTCAGCGGTGGTCTGGGCCGCAAGTGCCGGGGCCGATGTCGCCAGCGCAGCTAGCGCAATACATGCAAGTTTCATCGTGATTGCTCCCTGTAACAGAGGCCAGCACGATCGGCGCATGGCGTCAACGCGGGCAACCTCGGATTTCAAACTGAGACACGACCAAGCTAGCATATTGCCTCAGGGCAGATGCACGGGCATGATCGCATGGGCATTTTGGCACCGGAAATGACCCATGCGAACCCCGCTCCGTACGCCGGAATTGACCGTGGCAGGCCGGTATTGAAATGATTTGCCGGCTCGACAGAGGCGACGGCACCCACCTCGCCTACACCCTGAACGCCGGCCGCGCTCCCACCGTCGTGTTCCTGCCCGGCTTCCGCAGCGACATGACCGGCGACAAGGCGACATGGCTCGCCCAACTCTGCGCCGCGCGCGGGCAGTCCATGCTGCGCCTCGACTACTCCGGCCACGGTGCGAGCGGCGGCCGGTTCGAGGACGGCGGGATCGGGCGGTGGACCGCGGATGCGTTGCTCCTGATCGAGCGCCTGACGACCGGCACCGTCGTCTTGGTCGGCTCCTCGATGGGCGGCTGGATCGCACTTCTAGCGGCGCTGCGCCGGCCCGAGCGGATCGCCGGCCTCGTCGGGATCGCCGCCGCGCCGGATTTCACCGAGCGCCTGATGTGGCAGGCCATGACCCCGCCGGAGCGCGAGGCCCTGTTCCGTGACGGCACCCTGATGGTCCCGAGCCAGTACGGCAACTCCTACCCGATCACCCGCCGCTTGATCGAGGACGGCCGCGCGCACCTGCTGCTGGATGCGCCCATCGAACTCGACTGCCCCGTGCGCCTGCTGCACGGCCAGCGTGACCCCGACGTGCCCTGGGAGACCGCGCTCACGATCGCCGAGTGGCTGACCGGGGCTGACGTGCGAATCACGCTGGTCAAGGATGGCGATCACCGGCTGTCCCGGCCGCAGGACCTCGTGCTGCTAGGCCGGGTGCTCGCCCCGCTCCTCGGCGAGGATGGCGCTTAGTCCCTCCCGATAGCTCGGATAGAGCCACGCGATGCCGAGTGCCGCCTGGGTGGCGCGGCTGCGAACCTTGCGGTTCTCCGCCCAGAAGCCGCGCGCCATCGGGCTCATCGCCGCCGCGGCCGTCGCGAAATCCACGGCTGGCGGGGCGGGCACGCCAAGCAGCCGCGCGGCCTCCTCGACCACGACGGCGCTCTCCGCCGGCTCGTCATCGGCCAGGTTGAGGACGCGCACGCCCGCTTCGCTGTCCCGGCGCATCGCCGCTACGACCGCCCGCACGATGTCGTCGCGGTGGATGCGCCCGAAGGCGTGCCCGGGACGGATGACCCGGCGCGCCCGTCCGGCCCGCAGATCATCGAAGGCGGAGCGTTCGGGACCGTAGATACCCGCCAGGCGGAACAGATCCACGGCGCATCGCCCGGCGAAACGCGACCATGCCGCCTCCGCCTCCACCCGCCGACGTGCCCTCTCCGATCCCGGCGCGGGAAGCGTGCTCTCGTCCACCCAGCCGCCATTGCGGTCGCCATAGACGCCGGTGGTGGAGAGATAGCCGACCCAGCGTGGCGGCGCCGCAGCTAGCGCAGCCGCCGCCCCATCCACGGCGAGCAGCGGGTCGCCCGTCTCGCCAGGGGGTGCCGTGAGAAGCAGGTGGGTGACGCCGCCGGCCAGCACGTCCGGAATCTGCGCCGGTCCGATAACCGCCGCTCCCGGCGGCGGACGGACCGGCCCGCGCGCCGTGCCGGTCACCGCCGCGCCCGACGCGGCGGCAGCCTCGGCCACGGCACGGCCGACATACCCCAACCCGAAGATCAGCAGGTGAACCATCCCCGCTCGCGTGCGCTGCTCGTGGACGTCTGGCAAGACCCTGCGTGACGGGCAACAAAAAGGGGCCGGATGCCCGGCCCCTTTCGTCGTTCGCGCGGAGCGTCAGGCAGCCTTGGCCGTGTCGCCCTGCGGGTCATTGGCGATCTGCGCCGACGTCTCCGCCTGCGCGGCGGAGCCGATCGCGATGCGGCGGGGCTTCAGCGCCTCGGGCACCACGCGCTTCAGACCGACGTGCAGCAGCCCGTTCTGCAAATCCGCGCCTTCGACCACGATGTGGTCGGCAAGGACGAAGCGCCGCTCGAACGCGCGCCCGGCGATGCCGCGATACAGCAGCTCGGACTTCTGCCCGTCCTGCCCGACGCGGCCGGAGATCAACAGCGTGTTCTCCTTGACAACGAGGTCAAGGTCCTCGGGCCGGAACCCGGCCACCGCCATCGTCAGGCGGTAATTGTCCTCACCCGTCTTCTCGATGTTGTAGGGCGGATAGCTAAGCGCCTCGGCCGACGCCGCGGCGGTGTCCATCTGACGGGCCAGCCGGTCAAAGCCAATGGCGGTGCGGAAAAGCGGAGCGAAGTCGATCGTAGTCATCAGGAACCTCCTGCGAATAGCAAGGTTTCATACGGGCCGCCCGAGTGGGCCAGCCCTACACAGTCCCCGGAACCCCGAAGGCGTTCCGGACGCCCCTGATGTAGCCACCGCGTGGCCCGGTTCAAGAGCCGGGCCGGACGACCGCGTCCGGCTATCCCTTCAGACCCAGGCCCGCGAATTTCTTGTTGAATTTCGCCACCTGGCCGCCCGTGTCGATGATCCTCTGCTGGCCGGTCCAGGCCGGGTGCGACTTCGGGTCGATGTCCAGCCGCAGCGTGTCACCAGGCTTGCCCCAGCAGCTTCGGGTGGTGAATCGCGTGCCATCGGTCATCACGACCATGACTTCGTGGTACTCGGGATGGATGCCCGGCTTCATCTTAACCGCTCCTGGATCAAACAGGCGGCCGATGCCGACCGGCTGCCAAGGCGCGCCTTCTACCCGACACTGCCCCAAGTGGCCATCCCGAACCTCGCCCGAAATCCCGGCGCTCCGACGGGCGCGGCGGCGCCCGGGCCGGTCCGGCCACTCGGCCCGGACCGCGCCGATCGTGTGACGGGGCGGGCGGCCTCCTGGTTGCGGAGCGGTCGCGGCGCATCTAGCGTCGCATTGGAACGGAGGGGCCCATGCGCCTGTCAGGCAAGATCGCTATCGTAACAGGCGCCGCGAGCGGCTTCGGCGAGGGCATCGCGCGCCGCTTCGCCACCGAGGGCGCTTCCGTGGTCGCCGCCGACATGAACCTGGAGGGCGCGCGGCGGGTGGCCGCCGAGATCGGCGCCGTGGCCGTGGGCGGCGACGTGAGCCAGGGCGCCGACGTGCAGGCAATCGTGGACGCGGCGGTGCGGGCGTTTGGCGGCCTCGACGTGGTGGTGAACAACGCCGGCACGACGCACCGCAACCGGCCGATGCTGGAGGTGGACGAGGCGACGTTCGACCGCGTCTATGCGGTGAACGTGAAATCCATCTTTTGGATGGCCCGGTCCGCCCTGCCCGTGTTGCGCCGCCCACGCGACGACGGCCGGCGGGGCGGGTCGATCATCAACATCGGCAGCACCGCCGGCATCAGCCCGCGCCCTGGTCTCGTCTGGTACAACGGCACCAAGGGCGCGGTGAACACGATCACCAAGGCGATGGCGCTCGAACTGGCCAAGGACAACATCCGGGTAAACTCGATCTGCCCGGTGATCGGAGCCACGGCCCTGGTCTCCGAGTTCATGGGCGGCGAGGACACGCCGGAGTTGCGGGAACGTTTTCTCGCCAGCATCCCGCTTGGCCGGATGAGCACGCCCGCCGACATCGCCCATGCGTGCGTCTGGCTGGCCGAAGACGATTCCAGCTTCATCACGGGCGTGCTGCTGCCGGTGGATGGCGGCCGGACCGCCTGAGCAGGTCCCGTGAACATCCTCTCGGTCCAGTCCTGGGTCGCCTATGGCCATGTCGGCAATGCCGCCGCGATGTTCCCGCTCCAGCGCCTCGGGGCCGAGGTGTGGGCGGTCAACACCGTCCAGTTCTCGAACCACACGGGCTATGGGGACTGGACCGGCGAGGTGTTCACCGGCCCCGCCATTGGCGCCTTGATCGACGGCATCGCCGCGCGCGGCGCCCTGCCACGCTGCGACGCCATCCTGTCGGGCTACATGGGCGACAAGGGCATCGGCGCGGCGATCCTGCAAGCCGTCGCGCGCGTGCGCGCGGTCAATCCGGAGGCCCTCTATTGCTGCGATCCGGTGATCGGCGACGATGGCGCGGGCATCTACGTCCGCCCGGGGATCGCCGACCTGATACGGGACCACGCCCTGCCGGCCGCCGATTGCGCCACGCCGAACCGCTTCGAGCTGGAGTGGCTGATCGGACACGCCTGCGCCACGCTCGAGGACGCGAAACACGGCGCGGCGCGGTTGGCCGCGATGCTGCGCCCGAACGGCCCCCGGACCGTGCTGGTCACCAGCCTGCGGACCGCCGAGACGCCGCCGGGCTGCATCGACATGCTCTCCGCGGAAGGCGGCCAGTTCCACCTGCTCCGCACGCCCGAACTGCCCATCAACGTCAACGGCGCGGGAGATGTGCTCGCCGCCCTGTTTCTCTTCCACCGCGTCACCACCGGCAGCGCCGCGACGGCACTGGAGCGGGCGGGATCGTCCGTCTTTGGCCTGCTGCGCCGCACCGCCGAAGCCAACTCGCGCGAACTGCTCCTGATCGCGGCCCAGGAGGAGTTCGTCACGGCCGGCAAACAATTCTCCGCGACATCATGCTGACCCAGGTGATCCCTCGCCCTGTTGCTGCCACAGGGGAGTGCGAAACCGCCGCCGCGGGGAAGGGACCAGCGCGGGCCAGCCGATGCGTTTCCTGAAAATCTACGTGCGGGCGCTGCGCCTGCTCGGGTCGGATCTGAAGGTCGCCGCCCTGCTCTGCCTGGGCAGCGTGATGGTGGCCGGGCTTCAGTTCCTCGACCCGGTCCTGTTTGGCCGCGTGATCGGGCTTCTGGCGGACTCCGACCAGCTTCGGAAGGACGTACTCTGGCAGCAGGCGACGGTCCTGCTCAGCATCTGGGCGGGCGTCGGCGTGGCGGGCATCGCGTCCAACATGACCACCGCCTTGCAGGCCGAGCGGCTGGCCCACCGCAACCGCATCCAGGCGATCGGGCGATACTACAGCCACGTGCTGGCCCTGCCTTTGTCGTTCCATGGCGACACCCACTCAGGCCGGCTCATGAAGGTGATGATCTCCGGCACCGACAGCCTGTTCGCGATCTGGCTGGTGTTTTTCCGCGATCAGCTCGCGACGATCGCGTCTGTCGTTGTGCTGCTGCCGCTCACCTTGTTGATGAACTGGCGGCTCTCGATCTGTCTGATCGTGCTGGTGATCGTATTCGTCACAGTGACCGCCTTCGTGGTCAGCCGCACGCAGGCCGGCCAGCGGCGGGCCGAAGGTGCGAACTCACGATTGGCGGGAACCGTGTCGGACGCGCTCGGCAACATCATGGTCGTGCAGTCCTTCACCCGGCTGGCCGCCGAGCGCCGGCTGTTCGGCGACATCGCCCAGCAGGTGATCGCGCATCAGTTCCCGGTGCTGAACTGGTGGGCGGTTGTGAACGTGCTCACGCGCGGCGCCAGCACGCTAGCCGTTATCTCCATCGTCGTCGTCGGCACCATCCTGCACTTGGCCGGCGAGGCCGAGCTGTCCGACGTGGTCAGCTTCATGGGCTTCGCCACGCTGCTGATCAGCCGACTGGAGGCGGCTGTGAACTTCGCCGCCAACCTGTTCTTCCGCGCCCCGCAAATCGAGGAGTTCTTTTCCGTTCTGGATGCCAAGACCTCGGTTCCGGAAGCGGCGGACGCACACCGGCTCGACGCCGCGCATGGCGAGGTGACCTTCGAAACGGTGTCGTTCGCCTACCCAGGCGGGCAGAATGTATTGAGCGACATCGATTTCACCGCACGCCCGGGCATGGCCGTCGCCCTGGTCGGCCACACCGGAGCCGGCAAATCGACTGTCATGGCGTTGCTTCAGCGCCTCTGGGATCCGACCGAGGGGCGCATCCTCATCGACGGCCAGGACCTGAGGGGGGCCACGCTCGAAAGCCTGCGCGCGGCCATCGGAGTCGTGTTCCAGGAAAGCATGCTGTTCAATCGCTCGATCCGCGACAACCTGCTGGTCGGCCAGCCCGACGCGACACAGGATGAAATCGAGCACGCCTGCAGGCTGGCCGACGCGCACGACTTCATCCTGCGCCAGCCACGCGGGTACGACACGCTGATCGGCGAACGCGGTTCCACCCTCTCGGGCGGCCAGCGTCAGCGCCTGGCGATCGCGCGCGCCCTGCTGAAAAACCCGCCCATCCTGATCCTGGACGAGGCTACCAGCGCGCTCGATGCAGCCACCGAGGCGCGGGTCAGCCGGGCGCTGCGCAACTTGATGCGCGGACGCACCACGTTTGTCATCGCGCATCGGCTGTCCACCGTGCGGGACGCCGACGAGATCCTGGTCTTCGACGCCGGCCGAGTGGTCGAGCGCGGCAGCTTCGACCAGCTTCTGACCCGTGGCGGCGTGTTTGCCGAATTGGTGCGGAGCCAGCTCGCTGCCGCCCCGGCCCTGGCCGCGGCGTGATTGTATTTCCTGTCTCATACCAACCCCCAGTCATGCTCGCGTATGCGAGCATCCGCGAGTTCAGGGCACGCGTCAGTCGTGGACCGCGACATTGTGAATGCGGGCCACGACACCCATGAGCCCAGATGGTGCGCTCGCGGGGTCGCGGCCGAGCCGATCTCAATTATCCGAGCACCTGATCGCGGTCGCGACGAACAAGGATGTGGATGCGTTCCGAATCCTCTTCAGCTATTTCGCTCCGCGCGTGAAGGCCTACCTGCTTCGGTGTGGAGCCCCCCCGGCGACCGCCGAGGATGTGGCGCAGGATGTCATGCTCGCCATCTGGCGCAACGCTGCCCAGTACGATCCGGCCAGGGGAGACCCTTCGGCCTGGGTGTTCGGGATTGCTCGCAATGGACGCCTGACCGTGCTTCGGCACGAGCGGCGGCCCAACTTGTTTCAGGAGCTTCCGAAGGACCTCCCGAGCAGCTCCGATGAATGCGACACAGGCGCGATTGCCGCCGAGCGCAGGCGCCGCCTTGCCTCTGCCTTGCGCACGCTGCCGCCGGAACAGACCGAGATGGTGCGGCTCTCCTTTTTCGAGGACCGATCGCATAGCCAGATCGAACGCAAGCTCGGCATCCCCCTCGGCACCATCAAGTCGCACATCCGGCGCGCGATACTCCGTTTGCGCGCGGTGTTGGATGACGAGTTATGAGCGTCTGGCATCACCCGTCGGACGCAACGCTGATGGCCTACGCCAATGGCAACCTCGCGGAAGGCGCCGCGCTCGCCGTCGCATTGCATCTCGGCGCCTGTCCCGACTGCAGCCAAACCGTTCGGATTGCCGAGACGATTGGCGGCGTGCTGCTGGACGAGCTGCCGCCGGTCGCCATGACGACCGACGCGTTCGCCGGAACCCTGGCCCGCCTCGAAGCCGAGCCCGCGCGCGAGCCTCTGGCTCGTCCCTCCTCGCCGCAACCGGAACAGGCCTGGCTGCCAGAACCGCTGCGCCAGTATCCGCTGGGTCCCTGGCGCTGGCTCGGGCCGGGGATCCGGCAGATCGTGGTGGTGCCGCTGCATCGAGGCGCCAGCGCCCGCCTGCTACGCCTTGTCCCCGGACGAGCTCTGCCGCGGCACGGTCATGATGATGTAGAACTTTCCTGTGTGCTGCGCGGCTCACTGAACGACGAGCATGGCAGTTTCGGTCCATACGACATATCCGAGATGGACCCCTGGGAGCGTCACCGCCCGGTCGCGGGGGCGGAGGAGCCCTGCATCTGCCTGGTCGCCACAACCGGCCATATTCGCCTCTGGGGCGCCTTCGGTGAGCTGATCCAGACCGTGCTGCGGATTTAACCTGCAATCGCATGTGGCTTTTCGGTCTGGCCGCGTCCAGAGTTGCTTTCGCGGGAATGACGAAACAAAGGTCAGGAATTAGGGCCGCTGCTATGAGACGAATTGGGTAAAAAGGCCGCCGACATTCCCCACGCTGCTCACGCCAGCCCGCTTCGACCCAGAAGCGCCCTTCCCCGCTCCCGCGCTCCCTGGAACGCGACATACAGCATCGGGATCAGGAAGATCCCGATCGAACTCGCGGCAATCATGCCCGCAAACACCGCCGTCCCCACGTCGCGGCGGCTGAGCATCGCCGCTCCGTGCGCCGTGACCAGAGGGACAAGCCCCATGACGAAGGCGAGCGAGGTCATCATCACCGCGCGGAAACGGATGCGCGCGCCCATGACAGCGGCGTCGCGGATCGAAAGTCCCGCCTCGCGCTGCTCCTTGGCGAACTCGATGATGAGGATGGCGTTCTTCGCCGCTAGCGCGATCAGCACGACCAGCCCGATCTGTGCGTAGAGATCGACCGACAGCCCGGCCAGCGCGATGCCGCCGAACGCGCCGGCAACGCCGACGATCACCGACAGCAGCACCGGAACCGGGATGACCCAGCTCTCATAGAGCCCGACCAGGAACAGGTAGGCGAACAGAACCGCCAGCCCGAGGATCAGGCCAGTGCGCCCGGAGGCGAGCTGTTCTTGATACGCGGTCCCGGTCCACTCGTAGCCGTATCCCGCCGGCAGCGTCCGATCCGATACTGCCGCCATCGCGGCGAGCGCGTCCCCCGAGGAGACGCCTGGCGCCGGACCGCCGTTGATGCTGATGGCACGATAATTGTTGTATCGGGTGATGACCTGCGGCCCGGTGACGGTACGCAGGCTGGCGACGGCGCGCAGCGGCACCATCTCGCCGGCCTTGTTTCGCACATGGATGCGCCACATCGCCGGCACATCGCCGCGATCGGCGGCGTCGCCCTCCAGGTTCACCTGCCAGGTGCGACCGTACAGGTTGAAATTGTTGACGTAGAACCCGCCCAGCGTGGCCTGCAGCGCGGTGGTGATGTCGCTGACGCTCACGCCCAGCGTCGCCGCCTTGTCGCGGTCGATGTCGAGAAAGAGCGATGGGTTGCTCGCGGTATAGGTGGAGAACACGCGCGTCAGCCTTGGGTCTTGGTTGGCCGAGCCGACCAGCCCGCGCATGATCTGTCCGTTGCGCACCGGGTCCTGGCCTTGCAGCGCCTCCAGCACATACTCGAACCCCGAACCGTTCCCGAGCCCGATGATCGGCGGCAGGTTGAAGGGGAACACCATCGCCGAGCGGATCGCCTGCACCGCGCCGAACGTCTTGCCCACCATCGCCTGCGCCGAACTGCCCGGCGCCAGCCGGTCGCCGAACGGCTTCAGCTTCGCCACGACGAACGCGGAATTGGGCTCCTGCGCGCCGTCCAGCAGCGAGAAGCCGACGATAGAGAGCGTGTCCTCGACCTCCGGGAAGCGGTGCAACGTGTTCTCGATCCGGGTCGCGACGGCGCTCGTGCGATCGACGGAGGCGCCGTCGGGAAGCTGGGCGGAGATGAAGTAGGCGCCCTGGTCCTCCTCCGGCAGGAAGCCCGTGGGCGTGTGCCCGGCGAGCCAACCCGCGCCGACGGCGAAGCCGGCGATCAGCACCAGCGACAGCGCCGAGACGCGCACCAGCCGACGCACCACGCCGACATAGCCGTCACGCACCCGGTTGATGCCGCGCAGCACGAGCCCGATCGGCCCGCGAGGCTTCCGGGGGCGCAGGAACAGCGCGCACAGCGCCGGCGACAGGGTCAGCGCGCAGAAAGCCGAAATCAGCATCGCGCAGCTCATGGTCACGGCGAACTGGCGAAACAGCGTCCCCGACAGGCCGGGAATGAAGCCCACCGGTATGAACACCGACAGCAACACTAGCGAGATGGCGATGATCGGGCCGGTGATCTGGCGCATCGCCTTGAGGGTGGCGGCCTGCGGCGACAGGAGCGGCTCCTCCTCCATCACCCGCTCCACGTTCTCGACCACAACGATCGCGTCGTCCACGACGATGCCGATGGCGAGCACCATCGCCAGCAAGGAGACGGTGTTGATCGAAAAGCCGAGCATGAGCAGCCCGGCGATGGCGCCGATCAGACTGACCGGAACCGCGACCATCGGGATGATCGTCGCGCGCAGGCTGCCGAGGAACAGGAACACGACCAGCACCACGAGGCCGAAGGCGATCCCCAGGGTCGTCAGGACCTCGTGGAGCGTATCGGTGACGAAGACGGTGCTGTCGTACATTACCCGCGCGTGCAGCCCGGCCGGGAAGCGGGCGGTGGCGCGCGCCAGCGTGGCCTTGACGGCGGCCGAGGTGCTGACCGCGTTGGCGCCCGGCGCCAGATAGATCGCGACCGGCACCGCCGGCCGGCCGTTCAGCCGCGTCTCGCTGTCCATGTTCTGGGCGCCGAGCTGGATGTCGGCGATGTCGCGCAGATGCAGGATCGAGCCGTCCGGGTTGGCGCGGATGACGATGTCGCCGAACTCCTTGGGCGTGACGAGCCGCCCCTTGGTCTGGATGTTGAACTGGAACGGTTCGTTGGCGCTCGTCGGGCGCGCGCCGATCCGCCCGGCGGGTGCCACGATGTTCTGCTCGTCGATCGCCGCCACGATGTCGGCCGGCGACAGCCCGAGGCTCACCAGCCGGTCGGTGCGGAACCAGACCCGCATCGAGTAGTTCAGCCGCGAAAAGAGGCTTGCCTGTCCGACGCCCGGGGTGCGCGAAAGCGAGTCGATGACGTTGATGAGCGCGTAGTTGGTGATGAACAGCGGGGTCATCTTCGCTGCGTCGTCACCATAGAACGCAAGGAACATCAGGATGGCCGAGGATTTCTTCTGCACCGTCAAGCCCTCGGCCTGCACCTGCGGCGGAAGCTGCGCCAGCGCCGTCTGCACGCGGTTATTCACCGCGACGACGTCAACGTCCGGATCGGTCCCTTCTGCGAAGCTGACCGACAGGCTGTAGGTGCCGTCATTGGCGCTGTTGCTCTTCATGTAGAGCATCTTGTCGACGCCGACGACCTGCGCCTCGATCGGCTGCGCGACCGCGCTCTCGACCACCTGCGCGGAGGCGCCGGGATAGGTGGCGCTGACCGTCACCTGCGGCGGCACGATGTCGGGAAGCTGGGCGACCGGAATGCGCAGCAGGGCGATGCCGCCGGCGATGACCACCACGATCGCGATGACGACCGCCAGCCGCGGCCGGCGGATGAACAGCGCGGAGATCATCGCGCGGCGGTCAGGCTGGAGCCGCGCGGTCCGGCATCGGCGCGCGGCGCGGAGGCCTGCCCCGCCGGGCCGGGCGCCACGACCTGGCCCGGCCGCACCTTCTGCAACCCGTCCACGATGACGTTCTGCCCGGATTTGAGGCCGCTCAGCACCGAGGCCAGCAGCGGCGTCGCCTGGCCGAGCGTCACCCGGGTCTGCTGTACTTGGTTGTCCTTGCCGAGGGCATACACGTAATCGCCCTGCTGGTCGGTCATTACCGCCGCGCGAGGGATGGCGAGCACCTCGGCGGGATGCGCGCCCTCCAGCAGCACGGTCACGAACTCCCCGTCCACCAGCTCGCGCCCGCCCGAGGCCAGCGCGGGATTGGCGACGCTGCCGCGCAGCACGATCGTGTCCGTCCCCTGCCCCACCGTGTTGTCCACGAAATCGAGCCGCCCCACCTGCGCGTAGTCGCGCCCGTCGGGCAGGCGCAGGCGGATGCGAAAGGCGGCATCGCCGCCGCCTGCCCCCGAGGCCGCCCCAGGGGCCGCGTCCCGCAGTTCCAGCACGACGCGCGTCGGCACCGGGAAGGCGACGTACATCGGATCTTGGCTCACCACCGTGGCGAGGGTGCCCGATGCGGGCGAGACGACGTTGCCCGCCGTCACCGCCGTGCGGCCTATCTTGCCGGCGATGGGCGCGCGGATTTCGGTATATCCGAGGCTGATCGCGGACTGCCGCGCCTGCGCCTCGGCGGCGCGAAGCTGGGCGGCATCCGACAGCATGGTCGCCCGCGCGGTATCGAACGCCGCCTGCTGGCCGGCTGGGGTCTTCAAGAGGCTCGACGCCCGCTGGAAGGCGAGTTTGGCATTGTCCAGTTGCGCGGCGGCCTGGGCCACGCTCGCCTGCTTGGCCGCGAGGTCAGCCTGGAAGGGAGCCTGCTCCAGCACGTACAGAAGATCGCCTGCCTTGACCTCGGCCCCCTCCGTGAAAACCTGCCGATCCAGGAACGCTGTCACGCGCGCGACCAAGGCAACCCGCTGGGTCGCCTGCACGCGGCCCACGAACTCCTGCGTCTCCGTCATCGCGTGCGGTTCCACGCGCGCCACGCCCACCGCCGGTGGCGGCCCGCCCGCTTCTGCCATCTGCGCGCGGGCCGGCAACGCGGCGATCGGAAGCAGCGCGGCAAACAGGGCAATCACCGGTAGCCGGCGTGACATCGCGAAGCTCTCTCCGTTGGCTGGGGACTGAACCGCTCGGTTCAATCGTGACGTAGAGGCGTCGCGGGGCAGCGGTCAATCACCCATGTGGCAACGGAATTCGAGCCTGGGCCACGCCGTAGCGCGCGGTCAGGCTCGCGCGTCACCCAAATAGGTGGGCAAGGCGTCTGCCCGCTTGAGGCTATCCCTCGTGATCGCCGGCTGCGGCTTGCTCGCCGCCCCGCGCCGACGCACCCTCCTCCGATGTGGTTCGATCCGCCCGTCCGCCTCCGCACCCGGGTGCTCACCAGGATGCCCGACTGCTTCCGTCGCCTCGCCCGCTCCGAATGGGCTGACGGCAACCGCGCGGGGGCGCCAGTCGATGGGTTCCTCGAAGGGCCGTGCTTCGACACGGCGGGGCGGCTGCACGTCGTGGACATCCCGTATGGCCGCATCTTCCGAGTGGAGGGCGACGCCTGGACCCAGATCGCCGAGTATGACGGCTGGCCGAACGGGCTGACGGTGCGGCCGGACGGCACGCTTCTCGCCGCCGACTACCGGATCGGCCTGGTGCGGATCGACCCGACGACTGGCGCGGCCACGCCGCTGCTTCGTTCGGTGATGAGCGAGAGCTTCAAGGGGCTGAACGATCTCGTCCTGCACCGCGACGGCTCGGCATTGTTTACCGATCAAGGCCAGACCGGGTTGCAGGACCCGACGGGCCGGGTCTGGCGCCTGCATCCCGACGGGCGGATCGACAAGCTGCTCGCCACCGGTCCCAGCCCGAACGGGATCGCGCTGAACGCGGCCCAAACCCATGTTTATGTGGCAATGACCCGCTCCTGCGAGGTCTGGCGCTTTTATCTCCGCGCCGACGCGGTGGTCGCCAAGGCGCAATGCTTCGCCCGCGTGCCGCCCGGCACGTCGGGGCCCGACGGGCTCGCGGTGGATTCCCATGACCGGCTCTATATCGCCAACCCCGGCCATGGCTGCGTCTGGGTGGTGGACGCACACGGCGTGCCGCGCTACCGGGTCGACAGCTGCGCCGGGCGGATGCTGACCAACTGTGCCCTGGCGCCCGACCAGCGCACGCTGGTCATGACCGAGTCAGAAACCGGAAGCATTCTGGCCTGCGAAATGCCGCCCCCATGAACAAGCAAGGTCGGCCTGGTCGCTAAACCTGCGTCACCGCCGCCGACCATGGTGAGGCCGCGTCGCTGATCCCGGTGCGCGTGCCGTCACCGTGCTGGGCGATCAGGTTGGGGCAGGCGAAGTTGATCGGCATGGCGCCGTGCTCCACCACCTCGGTCGGGCCCTCGGCCTGGAGCGCCTCGATCACCTCGGCCGGCATCCGCCGATCGACGCTCACCCCGTCCGGGCCGGAGACGTCAATGCGGGGGTGATGCGCCGCTTCGTCCAAGCTCATGCCGAAATCCGCCGCGTAGGTCAGGGTCTGGAACACCGAGGCCAGGATGCGCCGGCCGCCAGATGCCCCGCCCGCGATCCACGGTCGGGCACCGTCCTTTAATATCACCGGCAGCATGTTGGTGAGCGGCCGCTTGCCGGGCGCCATCGAATTCGGCTGGCCGGGGCGCGGGTCGAACCACATCACGCCATTGTTCAGCAGCACGCCGGACGCCGGCAGCACCACGCGGCTACCCATCGAGGAGAGCAGCGTGGAGGTCAGCGCCACCATCGTGCCTTCGGCGTCGCACACCGTCAGGTGCGTCGTGCAGGTCCCGGCTCCCTCCGGCTCGGTCTCACCCAGCCCCGACAGCCGCTCGACGTACGCGGCCTTCATGGCGCGGGCGAGCGCCACATACCAAGCCGGCGACGGAACTTTGCCGTAAGGCGCCTCGGCCATGCGCTCCAGCACACGGGTGAGCGTGGGCGCGGCGGTCAGGCCGCCGGTGAGCTGCAAGCTCCGCCCGCGCCACGCGACCTCGGTCGCCGGACGCAGCCGCGCCTGGCAGGCGCGCAGATCCTCGGCGGACAGCACGCCGCCCATCGCCTTCACGTCCGCCGCGATGGAGGCCGCGACCTCCCCCTCGTAGAGATCGCGCAGCCCGGCGCGGGACAGTTGTTCCAGCGTTGCCGGCAGATTCCCAAGTCGAAAAAAACCCGGCGTGCCCTGATAGGGCGCGACCGGAGGCAAGCCGTCCGGCAGATAGATGCGGGCGCTCTCCGGATAGAGACGCAGCACCGAAGCCGAGCTGGCGACCTTAAGGGTGGTGAACCAGTCCTGCGGCAGACCGCGCCGCGCCAACGCGATCGCGGGCGTCGCCACCTCGGCCAGCGGCAGCTTTCCCCACCGGTCGTGCATGAGGGCGTAGCCGGCAGTGGAGGACGGGATGGCGAAGGACAGCGGGCCGTGGATGTTCGCGTCGCCCTCCACCTCGGGCCATGCGAACAGATCCTGCTTCATCCGTCCGGTCATTTTGAAACGGGAGGGATCGAGCCGGAGCGGCGCGACCGGCCCGAAGTCTACGACGTCGGCCAGCGCCTGCCCGGCGCGATGCACCAGGGCGAAGCCGATGCCGCCGAGGCCGGAGTTCCACGGCTCGACCGCGGCGAGCGCGAGCGCCGCCCCGACCGCCGCGTCGATCGCGTTGCCGCCCGCGTCGAGCACGGCCACCCCCGCCTCCGCCGCGCCCTTGGCTTGGCTGACCACGACGCCGCGCCGGCCGGATGCGGAGGGTTTGCTGAGGCGCCAATTCTGGGTGACATGCGGCGGCGGAGCGTAGTTCATTTCTCTTTCCCCTCGGGCGCCGCGATGCTCCGACGGCACGGCGCCCGAGGCAAGCCCGACGGTGGCATCACGCGGGTCGGCGGCGCCAACGCCGGGCGAGGAACAGGGCGGCCGTCTGCCGCACCTGAGCCATATCCAAGAGGAGCGCCAGCGCCCCGTACGTGGCTATTCCGACGCCCACCTGACAAACCAGGCCGAGAGCGTTGGCACGGAAGGGAACCCACCACAGGATGGCGCACATCAGGAGCGTCGCGACCACTGACTTGACCGCATCGCGCGCCGGGAACGGCAAGGGATAGATGCGGCGGCTCTGGACGACGCTGATCGCGAGCTCCAGCCCGTACGCGGCGACCGTGCTCCAGACCGCGCCCATCAGTCCAATGCGGGGCAACAAGAGAAAGTTCAGTGAGAGGTTCAATACCGCGCCGGGGACGGAAGCGAACAAGGAAAGCTTGGTCTTGTTCGCGAGATCGAGCGCGTTAGCGTAGTAATATGCACGCAGGCCAAAGAGGAAGATCCCCAATCCGATTGCCGGCATTATTGCCCCGGCCTGGACGGCGTAGGCGGGCCCGACCATGACAGCGGCGATGCGCGGCGCCGCCACCACAAAGCCGCCAAGCGCGGGCGTGGCCAGGGTGGCCAGCACCTTGGCGTTCGCCAAGCCCTGCTTCCAGGCGCCCGCGCGACCCTCGCGCTCGTTTGCCCGAATCATCATCGGATAGCCGGCGATCGACAGCGCCATGAACGCGGCGCCGACCGCCCTCTCGGCCAAGCTGTAGCCGACGGCGTAGATCCCGACCGCGTTGGGACCAAGGAAATGGTTGACCAGGAACCTGTCCGACGAGGCGGTGATGTATTCAAAGCCAAAGCTGATCGCGGTCGGCGCACCGAACGCGATCAATTGTCTTTGCAGCCGGGCGTCGAACGCGCCGCCCCGCAGCCGCTGCAAAAGACGCCGCAGATCCATGAGCACGATCACGGCCGCACCCAGGAAAGATCCGTACAGGATGCCATCCGCCCCGAGGTGCAGATACCCACAGAACGCCACCCCGGCCGCGAGCGCGATCAGGCTTTCCGCGCATTCCATCACCACGTATCGCGCGCCGGACAGGGCGGCTAGCTCAAATGTCTTGCTGCAGGAGGATAGCTGCTTGGCGATCGTGACGGCGACCGCCACGTAGAGCAGGCTGCGCAACTCGGGGCTGATCGAGAACAACCCGATTGCCGCCGCGCTGGCGACGACGAGGATCAGCGCGCCGGCCAACACGCCAATGTACATCGTCGTGGCGAGCGCTCCGACCTGACCGTCCCGTTTGGCTCCGTCATAGAACCGCTTGGTTCCCAGAATCGTCCAGGAGAACAACAAAGTCTGGCCGATCTGCACAATGCTCACGGCGATAGCGTACATCCCGTATTCGTGAGGCGGCAAAATCCGCGTGAACAAATACACCCCTGCCACTGAAGTGAGCAGAGGAACGATGAAGGCAGGGGTATAACGAAAAATCATGGATTACGAGTGACCACCTAATGCTGGGGCGAGTATTCTGCGAGGGGCGGACCTCATACTATGCCAGCGCGTGCGGCTGCTCAAACCAGAGCTAATGTATCGGTAAATTGATGTGATCAAAAGGCCGGCCCGGTGAATGGCCCTACGCCATCCGGCCCGGGTGCATTACCATGCCGCTGGCGAACGCCGGGAATCCGAAACCCTCTAATAACGAGAGTGAGAATGGCGGGTGATGGCTTCAGGAATACGGGGATACTATCCGTTTCGAGTGCCGCATCGATTCCTACGATCCGGGATCTTTCTGGCGCGCGGCGGAACCTTGATGCCGTCGCGGTGTTGAACGATCTGCTGATGGGTTGGGACTGCCTCGCCGTGCTGTTGGCGGCCGTCCTGTCGGCGTTGGCCTATTCCATCGTTCTGCGTATCGATGCACCTCTCGCGTATTGGGCGCCCTTCTATCAGACGGTCGCGGCGGCCGGCATCATTTCTCCGCTTTTGCTGCGCGATCGCAACATGATTTCTCTCTCGCGGGCCCATCATCTCGACCGGATGCTCGCGCACTTGGTCCGGAGCGGGTTTCTCCTTGTGCTTGTCATGCTAGGTCTAGGGTTCGCGACGCATTCCCTGAATCGGATCTCCCGCCTGTGGGTGGTGCTGTGGACCGGCCTCACGCTCCTGTTCAGTGGCGTGGGGCGGGTCTGGCTGGCGAAATATCTCCACAAGCTCGAGGTCGGCGGCATGCTCGGGGACCGAGTGGCGATCGTCGGGGCGGGCTCGGTCGCCGATCGGCTGGTCGAGCATTTCCGGAAATCAAACCGATCGATTGACGTGGTCGGTGTGTTTCATGACGGATCGGACCAAACTCCAACTCATCACGTGCCACCGCGCGGCGACATCGCCGACGTCGTGGAACTGGCGCAGAAACGGCTCGTGGACTGGATTATCCTTACATTTCCGGCGAAGGCCGAACGGCAGATCGCCGATGTCCTGCTCCAGCTGAAAACCGTATCGGCACGCATCGCGCTCTGCCCGGAGCTTGTGACCTTCAGCCTGCCGCATCGTCAGATCGATGATCTCGACCTGCCGATGATGCTGCTTTCCGAACGTCCCCTGCGGCGCTGGCAGGTCATTGTCAAGGAGCTCGAAGACAAGGTGCTGGGCGGCCTCCTGGTCATCCTGAGCGCGCCCTTGCTGTGCCTGATAGCCCTGGCGATCCGGCTGGAATCGCCAGGTCCGGTGATTTTCAGCCAGAAGCGTCATGGTTGGAACAACACCGAGTTCACGATTCTCAAGTTCCGGACGATGCGATGGGAGCCCGAGGTGTCAGGCATGCTGCGCCAGGCAACCCGGCGAGACGCCCGCATAACCCGGATCGGCGCCTTCCTGCGCCGAACCAGCCTCGACGAGCTTCCCCAGTTGCTCAACGTCTTGCGCGGCGACATGTCGCTAGTAGGGCCGCGACCGCACGCAGTCGCGATGCGAACCGAGGAACGGCTGTGTCACGAGATCGTCGCCGAATACGCGCACCGGCACCGGGTCAAGCCGGGGATCACGGGCTGGGCACAGGTGAGCGGCTTTCGCGGGGCGACCCAACGCGCCGAGCAGTTGCGAAAGCGGGTGGAGTACGACCTGTTTTACGCGGAGAACTGGTCGCTCATGTTTGACTTGAAGATTCTCGCGTTGACGTGTCTAAGGTTCCTAGTCGATGAGAATGCGTTTTGATAGAGCGACGGCTGGTCGCCGCTGGCGATAGATCGTGTCCGTGCGGTTTTTTGGAGATCCTCGCCCGGGCTTCGGTGCCATCATCTGGCGGCGCCGAACGCCCCTCTGCTCCGTGGTCCCGTGCCGTTGCTACGCGTTCGCGTGTCATGCCGCGTTTCGGAGACGCCAAGTAAAATGGACATGCCGACCACCGTGACAAGGTTCACACAGTCTGATCTCGCCCTTTACGGCGGCGCCATGCCGCCTTCAAACACCGCCAAACGGGATTTCGCCGTCTTCATCCGCCGGTACAGGCGGCGCCTCGGGCTGGCGTTCCTGGTGACCGCGCTGTTGGCGATCGGCCTGTCGTTCGTTCCCACGGGACGATATCGGGGCGACGCGGTTTTGATAATCCGCCTCGGGCCCGAGTACGTGTATCAGGCCGCCAACGGGACAATCGGACAGCCCGGCCAGGCGTTGCCGTTCTCGAACGAGCAGATCTTCAAATCCGAGACGGCCATCCTGAGCAGCGCCAGCCTTCATACTCAGGTCGTCAAGGAACTCGGTGTCGACACTCTCTATCCGCGATTGCTGCACCCCGGCTGGCGCGCCCGCATCCAGATGGGCGTCGAGAATGCGATAACCGCTCCCTTCAGGTGGCTGAAGCTAATGGCTCCGGTGAAGGTCGACCCGGAGCAAGCCGCGCGGCAGCAACTCGCGACCGCCGTCCAGTTGTTCGAGCAGAATTTGCAGGTGGCGCTCGAGAAGGAGTCGGCTGTCATTTCGGTCAGCTTCCAAAACCCTAACCCGGCCGTGGTCAGTCGCACCCTGCAAGTGCTTCTTCGCGACTATTTGGAGAAGCGCCAGCAAATCTACCATCAGGACCGTTCGGCTCCTGTGGCTGAGGAACTGCGCGGTGCCGAGCGGCGGCTGACAAAGGCTGCGGCGGCGTTGCAGGATTTCAAGAGTCACAACGACGTCTTTAATTTCGCGGCGCAGCGCAATTCCCTCCTGACCCGTCGCAATGCGGCCGAGGCGGAGATCGCGACCCTCACGGCCGACGTGGCCGCGGGAACCCGCAACGTAGCCGCGCTCGCCAGCAGCGCCGCCGCGATCGGGCCCACGATCCAGCAATATTCGGAGAGAGGCGCGGATACCTCATTCGCGGCGACGAAAACGCGCCTGATCGATGCCGAGACGAAGCTGAAACTCGCGCAGGCGCGATACGCGCCCGGCAGTCCCGTCGTGGCACTGGCGCGCCGCGATGTCGACGATGTCAGGAAGATTTTGCAGTCGGCGGCGCCCGGGCAGACCGCCGTGGTTCGAATGGGCCGAAACGCAACCTTCGACAGCATCGATGAAGGCAGGATGAAGGCCGACGCCGCCCTGAAGGCGACCGAGGCGCGCCGCGTCGTGGTGCAGGCCACGGTGGCGGACCTCAATCGGCAGTTGAAGGATTTCGAGGCTTTGGAAACCCGCCATGCCGACCTGGAGCAGCAAGTGGCGATCGCACGGGAAAGCGTCACTCAGTTTTCCCAGAAGCTCGACAACGTCCGCGTGCTGGATGATCAGGAGAGCGCGCGCGCGGACGCCGTCCGCATCGTCCAGCAGCCGACGGTTTCGCCGCATCCGGTCAGTTTGCAGCCCATGATCATCGGCGGCGGCTTGCTTCTGGCCATTCTGGTCATGCTCGGGGTCGCCGCGTGGACCGAATTCGCGCGGCGTGGCTTTTTGACACCGGACGAAATCGAGCGTGATGTCGGGCTGCCGGTTCTTGGGGTTCTGCCGTACCGCTCTTTGCGGCGGTTGCCGGGATGAGGGTCGGCAGCAAGCCGGCATTCTCCCACGGGCTCGACATCGTTCTATTTCTGCGGGTTGAAGCCCTGGCCGGTGCGGAGCTGAGTATGTTCCGCGTCGTCGAGGATCTGCAGGCGCGCGGACTTCGGGTTGTCTCCGCGCTCTACGGATCGGCGCCCGCTCGCGTCGCCCAGGAATATCCTCGGCTGAACGTGCTCGCCCTGCCCGTTCGCCGGACCCGGAGCGCGATCCTGCCGCTGGCCCGCTTATTGCGCTCGAGCCGTCCTCGGGTCCTGCTCTCGGCGCTCACCATGACCAACTGCGCCGCCGCGCTGGGTGCCCGCTTGTCCGGAACGGCCACGCGGGTCATCCAGACGGAGCATAACCCCGTGGTCGTTCGGTTGCGCCATGACGGGGCGAGGCGAGCGGCCTATATTCGTATGCTGCGCAGCTCGTACACCAGGGCGGATGCCGTCGTCGCGGTGTCGTCCGGTGTCGCCCGCGAGATCGAGGAGATCACGCGAAACGCAGTGTCACCACGGGTCATTTACAACCCGGTCGTTGATGGCGAGGTGCAGCCGTCTTCGGGCGCGCCCCATCCTTGGCTCGGTCCCGGAGAGCCGCCCTGCATCCTCGCGATGGGACGGCTCAGCCCAGAAAAGGGCTACCCGCGCCTGCTCGCCGCGTTTGCCCAGCTTGTCAAGCGACATCCATGCCGGATGATCATCCTTGGGGAAGGGTCCCAGAGAGGGGAGCTCGAGCAACTCCGCGACCGGCTCGGGCTGGGGACGAGTTTGCTGCTTCCCGGATTCGTGGCTCGCCCCAAGGACTGGATCCAGCATGGTTCGTTGTATGTCTGTTCATCGGAGTACGAGGGATTTGGCAACGCCATCGTGGAGGCGCTTGACTGCGGCGTGTCGGTGGTTTCCACGGATTGTCCATTCGGGCCCGGGGAGATCCTAGGGAGCGGCCGCTGGGGACGCTTGGTCCCGCTCGGGCGCACCGATCTTCTGGCGGACGGGATGGAAGACGTGCTGGCGCAGCCCTTTGACAAAGCGCCGCTCCGTGAAAGGGCTGCGACCTTCAGCCGCGCGAGGTCCGCCGACGGCTACGCCAAGCTGGTATCGGAGATGATTTAGCTGCTGGGCTGGATCACGCGCCTCTCGCGGATATCACGCTCGCGCGGGCTTTACCATGCCTCGATAAATCTCTTCCACCTCCGCCGTGACATGTTTTGCCTCGAAACAGCGCCAAGCATACCGTCGGTTGGCAGCTCCCACTTGCTCGCGCCAGTCGTGGTTGCAGAGCATCCAGTCCAAGGCTTCGGCGATACTGACGGCTGTCGCCGTCTCAAGCAGGACGCCGTGCTCACGATCTCGAACGACAGAGGGTATGCCGCCCACTTTCGTCGTCAGAACGGGCTTACCCGCCCCCAATGCCTCGAGCAGGGCCACCGGCATCCCCTCACCATAGTGACTAGGCAGGGCATAGATAGTGCAGTCATTCAGCAACGTGCCCTTCTCGGCCCCACGCACGTAACCGGGAAACGTGACACGATCCTTGATCCCGAGCTCGGCCACCAATTTTCGGAGCCCATCCGCCTCTTCGCCATCTCCAGCAAGGACCAGGTCGACGTCGTCATATCGCCCCGCAATCTCAGCGAAGCCGGCGGTGAGTTCGTACACCCCCTTCGGCCGGTCGAAGCGGGACATGAACAAAATGGTCCGGCGCCGGGGTAACGACACGTTGACCCTCGGCAGCAAGTCACCGTCAAACATCGTTTTGGTAACGCGGATCGAATCACCGTCGAGGCCCATGCCGCAGAGCAAGGTTTTAAACTCGGGCGCCAGGACCAGGATACGACTGGCGCCGCGGAGCAGGAATACGCATAGGCGCCGCAACACGCCGCTTTGCTCGATCGATCTCGCCAAGGACCAGAACCAGCCATGGATGTACAGCAGTACGGTTCGCTGGCCCGACGCCCTTAATGCCAGCAGAATCAATGCATCCCGGATCGCTGCTTTTGGAACCAAACTGGTGTTGACGTGAACCACGTCATAGTGCCTGAACAGCCCGAGCCAGAGCACCTTGGCCGGCACCGTTACCAGCCGGAGGAGCACCGCCAACGCGCTCTCTCCTGGGACGCTGCCAGCAGAGATCTGCGTCACCTCGCAGTTGGTCAAATGGGATTTCAACGTCTCGATGAATTCGGCGATGCCGCCGGCCGTCTTGGCATCTACCGAGAGCATCAAGATACGAAGCGGCGCTGTCGGGGGGTCAGCAGAATTCATAATGCAACAATCGCTAGTCACGGATCGGAAGGATACTCACGTTCGCCTGGTCGGTGTGTCGGGCCGGATAGCGCGCCCGGTAGCCGATCCCGGCGTGCCCAAGGGCTGTATTCGCGGCCACGTCAGGGGAAGGTTGCTCGTCGCCGGGCGAGGCCGCAAGCAGCCTCCGCCATAGTTCACCGAACTGTGCCTCGGCTTGACTGGATGCGCGTAACAGCGGATCTGGCGGCCCGCGGTTCCGATCTTCTCCGGGAGCGCGATGCCGTGACTGACCCGGCGGGGCTCCTGGAACGAAATTTTGACTCGACTTTCCGCCCGTGCTCGGCACCCACTGTCTGCTGGATTACCTGCAGGACATTGCGATGTCGGATTGGTCGGAGGCGGCATTCGAACAATTGACGGATGTTCTGGTCCGGTTCGAGTTGCAGTTGCGGATGATTGACAGCGCCCGGGCGGATGCTTTGCTCGCTGAAGAGGACCGGCTGTGGGAGGCGTCCAGGAACTCGCGCGCACTAACCGCCATCGCTCGCTGGATTGAAGAGGCGACTTCGGCCGAAAGAAACCATCCTCCCGCTGGCGCATGGCTGCGGATCGAGAAGACCGGGGTTGCGCTCGACGGTTCTCAGCCGACGCTGCACACCCCTGCGCCAGCCTCGTTCCGCATCTTCGATCCCACCGACCCGCACGGCTCTGGGGGCTGGATATTGACATTCGAGATCCTGCCGGGCGCAATAATTCGGAGCCGCGTCCTCCGGACTGGAGGCGCCAGTTCGCGGGGGGACGGCGATGGTCAGGGAACCGTCCTGAGGTTGGCCGATCTGGAAGCCATGGGAGGACATTTTATAAGGGAGGCGTTCCGCCGCGTCCTTGCGTTGCCGCCAGGCTCGAACCGGCCTGTTTGACCCGCGGAATCGGGCTAGGCTCCCTCGCCGACCGGGTCGGCCTCGCGGACGGGCATCGTCGGCTGCCACAGAGGGCGTTCCAGTCTCTGATCGACCAGTTTGCATTTTCCCGTGCGCCCGACGGGCAGTTCGTCGACGATCTCAATCGCGACTTCGAGGACGTCCGCCACGCGCCGGCGCATTGGAACAAGCATGGCCTCAAGGCGGTCCGGCGAGGCGTCCTCGCAAGCCACGACTTTCATCACCACCTTGCCAGGCGTATCCTGATAATACTGGTATGCCCAGATCACCCCAGCATAGTTCTCCTGATCCAGACTGACGACCGAGATCGGTTCCTCACGCCGGCCGAACACATATTCCTGTGACCATTTAGAGCTGATCCGCCGGACCTTTAACCGGTACCCGTTGCTCTCGCAAGGAAGCTCACCGAGAATACCTTCGTCTCCGATATCGTATCGTATCATGGGCATGCCGCGATTCCCAAGACCCGTGCTAACAATTCGGCCACGCCTGCCAATCTCGGAGACCGGGCGGCCTTGCGTGTCCACCAGTTCGGTTATGCCATAGAGTGGCTCAAATTCGTAACACCCTGGGTCAGAGGTGGAGTCGCCGGCGATGGCGACGCGCTCGGACATGCCGTAGAAGCTGAGAATGGGACGCCTCCCGAACGAGTCGCTCAGGAGGCTCCTCTGGCTCGGATAGAGGACCTCGCTGGCCGTCAGAATACCGCGCAACGAGTCCGGCGGGGTGAAACCCCGGGCGATCGCCTGTCGGGCGACGCAACACAGGGCCGATGGCACGCCATACAGCCACCGCACCTGGTGGCGATGCAAAAGCGCAAGGTAATCGTCGATCACCTTCTCGCTAAGATGAAACGGCGAAAGCCAAAGTTCACGCAGCGGTGCGTCATAACGCCACGTCTTTTCTCCGCCAGCGGCATTCCCGCCGTAGTCCCGAAGGATCGCGCGGCCATCTCCCAACCGATAGCCGATCCGCGACCAGATGTGGTGCAGGAAGGCCATTTCCCGGATGCTCACGTCACGATCGAGATAAATATGGAGCGGGATGCGCCCGCTGCTCCCGCTGGTTTGCCGCAGGATGGCCTGGTCTTGTGGAACGACCAGCATACGCTGCCAATTTGCCGCGACCTCGTCGCGTCCCAGCACGGGCAGCCGGGTAAGATCGCACAGGTCAAACGAGGTCGGATCCACCGCGCCGCCGAACGCGGAGCGGAACCGCTCTCTATAGAAATCGCTTTTGCTCTGGGCCGCGCCGATAATCACCCGCATGGCTGCGGCCTGAATGCGGCGCGCCAACTCGGGATCGGCCTCCGCCGCCGCGAGCCTTTCGCGGCACTCGCGATACCGAGGACCGAACCGGGACGAAAACGGCAACAGTGCGAGTCCGGGAGATAGGGCGACTTTCAACCATCTCGGGAAACGCACATATCTCGTGCGGACCACGTCCATAGCCGACGCGAGCATCTTATCTCCTTAAGGCCGCTCCCGCCGCCTTCAACGAGCCGTGACGGCAACGGGACTGAACGCCACCGAACGGGAGGCAAACTCGGCCAGGTGCAGCGCGATTCGGCGCGACGCGAACTCGGCCCCCACGACGAACCGCATCGGCGGTCCAAAGCTGTTCGACGATAGCGGCCCCGCGAAGTAGAGGCCGCGGACGGATGACTGGAAGTCGCGCGAGAGAACCGGCGTGTCACCCGCCAGATTTAGGGCGGCCAGTAGATCTCTGTCCAGGAAGTCCAGTCGGCGCGCGTCAAGCTTATAGCCGGTCGCCGCCACGACGTGATCGGCCGACATGTCCTGCTCCGCTCCGCGGTGATCCGCCAACGCGAGATGAACCCGACCCCCTCTGGCCGTCGCCCCACGCAGGCTGAGGCCGGCGTGGGTGGGAATCCGGCCCACGACCATTTCCTTGGTAAACCAGCCGGGGGTCGGCCTGAGATAGCCCTGCACCGTCCGCAAGCGCACGCTCTCCGGCAAGAAATGAAACAGCATCGGCGCGTCGCTGATGATCTGAGAGCGCCATCCGAGCCCGATCGGCGAGGCTGGCCGCCTCGCGCGCCGCCAGAGCGTACGGGGCTCAACGATCCGGTCCTGGAACCGGATTTCGGGCGTTCGCGCAACGACCCGCACGTTGGAGCCATGTTCGTGCAACTGGATCGCGAGATCCATCGCCGAAGCCCCGCCCCCGAGCACGATAACGTCGCGCTGGCGAAAGCAGTCAACCCTCTTATGATCGGCGCTATGGCTAAGGTGATCCGGTGACAATGTCGCCAAGGGGGCCGGTATTTGCTTGAAATACCCAAGGCCGACCGCGACCACGACCACGCTTGCCGTCACTTCCCTGCCATCACTCAATCCGAGAGTGAAACCTCCGTTCACACGGGCCAGGGAGACGACGACGCCATCATCGACGTTCGGGACGAGGCGGCGCTGGAATTCAAGCGCGTAGTCGGCGAACACACGCCTCGGAATAGGCACGCCCAGGTCCCTGTAGCCGATGCCGTGTTGCGCGCAGTAGGACTTCAACGTGAAGCGCCCTTCCGGATCCGACAAATTGGAGGCGAAACCGTCGGATTTGAGGAACATCCCCTCGACCATTTTCTCCTGCCAGGTTTCCATGACGCGGCCGAAGATATTGAACGGAACCCCTCGGGCGCGCAGGTGCGAAGCCAGCGAGAGCCCATACGGGCCGGCCCCAATGATCGCGACTTTCGCGGGAGTGCTCATGTCTCCTCCATGGGCGACGGACCTGGAAGGTAACAGTGTAACTGAAGCCGCGCTTGGGCCCCCAGCCGCCCGGCCGGGAGCCAGCCGGAAGCATCCCGGTGCGCCGGTGCGGCCGAACGGATCGGACGGCGTGCGACTGCCATCATCTGCGCCCACCGTATGTCATTTACCGATATCTGCCCTGCGAACCCGGGGCCGGGCGCCGCTTGCTTCGAGCAAGTCACTCCGGGCCTCGAAGTCCAAACTCGCGATATACCGGCCCAAAGCACCCCTTCGGAGCGTCAGTGCATGTTCCATCATTTCGGCACGGGCAACCTTCCCGATCAAGACGCGGCCGAACAATACGCGGTTATCACGAGGCCGCGGCGTTGTTCGCGCCGCCCTGTTGCGGCGATGTTTCACTCGCAGCCTCCAGGCTCGCGCGGAACGCCGGCTGCCGTCCGCGAAGATACACAAAAATCGGTATAGATACAATATCTCGTTGGTATTTTTCCGCGATCTTCATTACCGTGGAGCCTCCCTGGGCAACCGGGTCAAGAGTGTCCCGCCCGCGGCTCCGCGTCGCTCGGCGACAGATACCGGCGCTGCTTGGTCATCACAATTCCGAGTATTTTGGCGCCCGTGTCTTCAAGGGCACTTCGCAGACCCACGACGGCAACGCCCTGGGTTGACTCCGCCTCGACGAGGATGATCACGCCGTCCGCCCGGGAGGCAAGCACGACCCCGTCGAAGGTGCGCTCCATCGCGGGAGCGTCGATCACGAGATAATCGTAAACTCCCCGCAGATCGACCCAGAACGCATCATTCGTCGCGATCCGGGCCGCGAGTCCGGGATTGCTCGCGCTGCTGAGCCACAGCTCGTGGTACGGCGCGTTGTCCCCTCGATGGACCATCATCTGTGATTGCTGTCCCGAGGCGAAGACGTCGATAGAATAGGTGGAGGCGGTGCGCTGCTGGGCGACGCTCGGCGATGACGGGTTGAGGAGGAGCACCTTGAAGCCAAGCTGCGAGAGCAGCCGGGTGAACTCGCGCGAGACGGTGGATGTGCCCTCGCCGGCGCGCGCCGCGATGAACGCAACCGCCTGCGGCCGCTCCCTCATCAGGAGCGTGCTGGCGATGCGACCTAATACCGGGTTGCTGCCCTGGTAGTCGCGGGTGGCCGCCACGTCTGTTCGCATCGTCCGATACCTCGCTCTAGCTAGCCTAGATTCCGGCGGAGACAGCCGCGAATACAACTCCACTTTACCGCCCGGCGTCCGAAAATCCATTCCTCTTTCAGCACGAGCTGGTGAGCGCCCGGCCGCCGTGGCGCACGGGTTCTTGACCGCGACGCGACGTCCAACCCCTGCCAAATGATACGGGAACCCAATATAGATGCCGCTGACCTCAAGCTGAAGCGCCACCCGGGGGCCGGTTGACGGCCCAGGATGGCGAATTCTCAGTGTGGACAGTGGCTTCGTGACGCACGTCATCACCAAGGGTTAGCTATGAACCTCAGCATTTTCGGGCTCGGCTACGTCGGCGCCGTGGCTTCCGCGTGTATTGCGGCCCGCGGCGACCGCGTTATCGGCGTAGATATCAGTGGCGAAAAGGTGGCCATGATCAACCGCGGCGAGAGCCCGGTCGCGGAGCCGGGCCTAGCCAGCCTCATATCCCAGGTTGTCCGAAACGGCCTCCTCACGGCTACCACCGATCCCGATGCGGCCGTGCGCGCAACCGACGTCTCCATGATCTGCGTACCCACCCCAAGCCGGCCGAACGGCAGCATCGACCTGCGCTACATCGAAGCCGTCTGCGCGCAAATCGGGACCGCCCTGGCGACAAAGTCTGGCTCTCATGTCGTGGTCCTGCGGTCCACGGTCACACCCGGCACAACCTCCCGGCTGGTCATTCCCACTCTCGAACGGCACAGCGGACGATTGATCAACGACGGGCTTGGCGTGTGCGTCAATCCGGAGTTCCTGCGGGAAGGCACCGCGATCGATGATTTTCTCAATCCGCCGAAGACGGTCATTGGCGAAAGCGAGCCCCAGTCCGGCGACGTTCTCGAGGAATTCTATGCATGGCTGCCGGGGCCGAAAATACGATGCTCGATCGAGGTCGGCGAGATGGTGAAAGCCACCGACAACGTGTGGCACGCCGCCAAGGTGGTTTTCGCGAATGAGGTGGGCACACTTTGCAAAAGCCTGGGGATTGACAGCCATGCGGTCATGGACATTTTTTGTGCCGATACGAAGCTGAATCTGTCGCCGTATTATCTCAGGCCCGGGTTTGCATTTGGCGGCTCCTGCCTCCCCAAGGACCTCAGAGCGATGACCTACCTGGCCCGAAGCCTGGATCTCGATGTCCCGCTTCTGAATTCGGTGGCGGCATCCAACCGGCAACACACCGAACGCTGCCTCGACATGGTGGTAGCGGCCGGAGCGAACTCGGTCGGCGTAATCGGCCTCAGCTTCAAGGCGGGCACCGACGATCTGCGCGAAAGTCCGCTGGTCGAGATCATCGAGCGGCTCATCGGCAAGGGCTTCGACGTCCGGATATACGACGCCAGCGTCAATCTCGCCCGGCTGATCGGCGGCAACCGCGAGTACCTGCTGAATGCAATTCCCCATATCGAACGCCTCCTGGTGGATAGCCTCGCGGAGATCATGGCGCACGCAGACGTCGTCGTGATCGGCAATCGAATGGATGGCTTCGAGCAGATCCCCGGGCTGCTCCAGCCCCATCAGCACGTGATCGATCTGGTCCGGGCACCCGAGATCGAGCGGGCGCACGCGAACTATCACGGGATTTGCTGGTAGATATCCGAGGCAACCAGGAAAGTGCGCCGCGTCCTTGTCATTGTCCAGAATCTTCCCGTCCCGTTCGATCGTCGGGTCTGGCAGATTTCCCAGGAGCTTGTGCGGAACGGCTACGCCGTCTCCGTCATCTGCCCGAAGGCGCCGGGCTATCAGGCGTCGCGCGAGACGATCGAGGGCGTGGACGTCTACCGCCATCCGCTTCCGCTGGAGGCGAACGGCTGGAAGGGGTATGCCGTCGAATATGGCCTCTCGCTGTTTTGGGAATTCACCCTGGCCTGCAAGGTCTTTTGCACCCGGGGTTTCGATGTGGTCCACGCGTGCAATCCCCCCGACACGATCTTTTTTGTCGGTTCGCTCTTCAAGGTCCTATTCGGCCGAAAATTCGTGTTTGACCACCATGACCTCTGCCCGGAGCTGTACGAAGCCAAGTTCGCGAAGCAGGGCATGGCGTACCGGGTGCTCCGTCTCCTCGAAAGACTGACCTTCTTGACGGCTGACGTCTCGATCGCCACCAACAACAGTTATCGTCGGATCGCCGTCCAGCGGGGACGAATGCCGCCAGACCGCGTGTTCGTCGTCCGCTCGGGTCCGAAGCTGGATCGGCTCAGGATCACGGAGCCTGACGAACGGCTGAAAATGGGACGCCGGTTTCTTATTGGTTACGTCGGCGTCATGGGCCGGCAGGAAGGACTGCATTTCCTGATCTCCGCCATGCGGCACATCGTCCATGACCATGGGCGGCGTGATGTGCATTGCACACTCGTCGGCAGCGGCCCGGAACTGGGCGCGCTCAAGCAATTGACGGCAAGCGAAGGCGTCGAGGATTTCATCACGTTCGCCGGACGTGTTCCCGATGAGGAGCTTCTTGCAGTTCTGAACACGGCAGACGTCTGCGTCAATCCGGACACGGTCAACCCAATGAACGACAAATCCACCATGAACAAGGTCTTGGAGTACATGGCGCTCGGCAAGCCGATTGTCCAGTTCGATATGACGGAGGGCCGGTTTTCCGCCGGGGAGTCCTCGCTTTACGCGATCCCCAACGACGCGGCCGATCTCGGCGAGAAAATACTCGAACTGCTGGGGTCCGCAGAAAGGCGAGCCAAGATGGGCGCGATCGGGCGCGCGCGCATCGAACAGGACCTCGCATGGCAGTATGGAGTTCCGAGCCTCCTCGCGGCCTATGATAAGGCGTTCGAAAGCCCGCGACGGCGGAGGTGGGCTCCGTGGAGTGCCAGCCCTGGCAGAGGAAGCTGAGCGGTTGTCGGCATTCGAAAGGCTTGAATGGTATGGGCAGCGGCTCTCGGCAATGTCGCCCGCGGAGATCACCTTCCGCGGCCGGGAGGCTATTCTCCGAAGGACCGGGAAATACGTTGTCCCTCAGGTGACCACCGGCGCGGATTGCGGTCCGCTGCCACGTTTCCCAGATGCGCGTGACCGCCTGGCGGGCTGGGACGTTCCGGCGGCCCTCATGGCGCAATGGGCCGAGTTGGCGCGCGAAGCGGCGAGCGGCGCACATCTGCTGCTGGGGCAGCGGTGGCCGATTCGGCCCTTAAGGGAGCGCTGGCACCTGGATCCGTCGAGTGGCGGGTCGTGGCCGCGCGATGTCTATTGCTTCGACGTGAACTACCGCCACAACTCCCGGCTCGGGGACGTGAAATACGTCTGGGAGCTGAACCGGTTACAATACTTGCAGCCGATCGCGGCACTGGCCCTGAAGGCGGGCGATCCCGATCTCGCGCGGCTCTGTGTCGAGCATGTGGAGAGTTGGATCGACAATAACCGCTTCCCAACCGGTGTCGCGTGGGCGTCCGGGATCGAGCTTGCCTTGCGGTCCATCAGCCTCATCACTGTCACCACCTTCGTCGGCGAGCATTTTACGGCCGAGCAGCGCGCCAAGGTGTGGAGCTCCCTTGAGGCGCACGGCGTGTGGCTGGAGAGATTCCCCTCGCGCTTCAGTTCTGCGAACAACCACAGGGTCGCGGAAGGCGCGGGACTGTTGGTCATCGGCGCCTCTTGCCCCGCCCTGCGACACGCGGAGAGATGGCGGCAGGACGGATGGTCGATCCTGCGCGAGGCCGCACGGGACCAGATCCTGCCCGATGGCGTCGGCGCGGAGCAGAGCGTGACCTACACCGCCGTCGTGCTTGAGTTGCTCCTGCTCGGATTGCGGATCGCGCGGGCTTGCAGTTGGCCGGTTCCGAATACCTATCTGGAGCGGTTGGCGGCGGCGGGCGAATGGCTGCGCTGGATGACTAACTCGGCGGGGAACCACCCGCGGATCGGAGACGACGACAACGCCCGCGTCTTCGGCGCTTATGAAGTCGATGAGACGTATGTGAACTCGGTCCTCTCCTGCGTCGCATCCGTGCTGGATCGCGCAGACCTGACGCCGCCTGGCTGGATGCCGCATTTCCGACAGATCTTCTTCGGTGCGCCCCCATCCGCGGCCGGCCGTCCGGCCGGCGTAAAGCTGTTCGCGTCCGGCGGGTACACGGTGGGGCGAGACATCATGGCCGGTCAGGAGGTGATGCTCGTCCTTGATCATGGCCCACTCGGATATCTTTCCATCGCGGCTCATGGCCACGCCGACGCGCTGGCTCTGTGGCTGCATCTCGACGGGCAACCCCTTCTGGTCGATGCAGGAACATACCTCTATCACTCCGGCGGCGCCTGGCGCCGACAGTTCCGCGGCACGGCCGCCCACAACACGATGTCGGTGGAAGGCGAGGACGCCAGCCTCGTGGCGGGTAACTTCAATTGGCGGCACAAAGCCGACGCGCATCTCGTGCAGGGATTGATAGGTTCGCGGGGATGGCGGGTCCAGGCGGAACATGACGGCTACGTGCGCCGCTTCGGGGCCACGCACCTGCGTCAGTTGGCCGTGGATGTGGAAGGCGCACAGATCCTTATCAGTGATCGTCTCGAGAGTCCGCGGCCATTGCGGGTCGAGGTCGGGTTCCTGCTGCATCCGTCGTTGACTGCCAAACTGGAAGACGGTGGGCTCGGCGTTTACAGGGACGGTGTGCGCCTTGCGCGGTTCGCGGCCGTTGGTCCGCTCGCCCTCAGCCTTTCCGATGCCACGGTACCCGGCGGCTGGCATTCTCCGACGTTCGCAATCAAGCATCCGGCGACGCGGCTCGCCTACAGGGGGATCCTCGCCCCAGGGCAGACCCAGTGCACGATGGTGGCGATCGAGACTCCTGTCTCCGTTCCATGTCACAGTACCGTCGGCCTGATGGCCTCGGCGGCGGGATCGGGTGTCGCTTGAGACGACCGCTTCGCATCCTGATGCTCTCCGTCGATCCGCGCGTTCCGGGGGGTGTGGCGCAATTCATCGAAACGTTGGAAGCCCATCTCGACGACTGCGAGATCACCCAGATCCCGATCGGCAGCATTCCCGGCCGGAGCGAGCGGGCATTCTCCATGGTCCTGCGCCTGGTCGGCGTACCCGTCAGGGTCCTTTGGCTGAGCTGGTTCGGCAATCACGACGTGATCCATTTGAACACCAGCCTCTGCCCCAAATCGGCCGTTCGCGATGCGCTGATCCTGCTCGCTCTCCGCATCTCCCGCCGTCGCAACGTTCTTCTCTATGTCCACGGCTGGGAGTGGCCGGTCGCGCGTGCCATCGAGGGCCGCGCCGTGCTCCGGCATCTGACCGCGTTTCTGCTTCGCCGCATCGGGCAAATCTTGGTCCTTTCACCGGAATTTCGATCGGCGCTATGCCGCATCGGAATCGATGCGGCGAGGGTCGGAGTAACCACAACCATGTTCGACGGCAGGGCCTTGTCATTGCCCCCGCCACCGCCGTCCCGACGCCGGACCATCCTGTTTATGTCGCGGTTCGATCGACCGAAGGGCGTGTACGAGCTGACGGAAGGCTTTGCCCAGATCGCCCGCCGTTACAGCGATGTGGACCTGGTGCTCGCCGGCGCAGGTGAGGAAGAGACGGGACTTCACGCGTTCGTCGCGGAACTCGGGATCGCCGACCGTGTGCGCTTCCCGGGCTACGTACGCGGCGCCGAGAAGGGCGGGCTTCTCGCCGCCTGCACGGTCTATGCGCTGCCCAGCTATGGCGGAGAGGGCATGCCGGTAGCTCTGCTCGAGGCGCTGGCCGCCGGCAGGCCGGTTCTGACCACCAATGTCGGCGCCATCCCCCATGTCGTGCGTGGCGGAGAGAACGGCATCATCCTGGAAGCGGTCACCCCCTCCACCATCGCGGAGGCGCTGGATCGGATGTTGTCTGATCCGGGGTGGTGCAGCCAGGTGGGGGCGGTAAATCGGGACTATGCCAGGAAACGATTTGATGCCGCCCGGGTGACCGCCGATATCAGCGACGTCTACAGAAGCATCGCCGGTCGCCCCTGATGGCGGGCTTCAGCGAGACGAACACGGCCACCGAGGCGACCGCAGCCGTCGATCCGCCGAGGTTGGCATTGCATGGTGTGGCATTCGGCTCGCCTCTTGAGCAGGCGTTCCGCGCGGCGCTTGCGCCCGGCATCGGCATGCGCTGCCTCCCGTCGCCGGGCGCCGGGACGAAGTGGTGGCGGCGAGCCGTACGCGGCACGAGCCTTCAATGGTTCGCGGGCTCAGACCCATTCCCTCCCCACACCGCCTCCGCGCCATCCGGGGAGATCTGTCTTGACCTGCTTGGCACGGCCGAGACGGGATCGTCCGATCGGCCCACGTGGCGTATCGTTGACGGCGACGGGCATCTCCTGCTTGCGCCCTTCACCGGCTTGGCGACGTGTCGTCGCCCGCCGTACGTCGCATCCTTGCTGCTGGTCGAAGCCCGCTCGTGTGACCCAGGATGGGACGTTCTCGCCGAAGCGCATATCTCGAGCCGACTGCGCTATCGGGACCTGCTCGATCAGCTCGGACACTGGGCCGCAAGACTGGTCGTGTCCGCCCTGCACAGCCGGGCGGTCTTGAGGCGCCAGGCTTTCCCGGTTGCTCCGGTCCGCTTCGCCGCAACCGGCGGCATCGGCGCCGAATTGCTGAGAACCGTCATGACAGGGGCGGCCGATCGCTGGCGAAGCCGGCTTCTGAGCGAAACCTGGGCCATCGCGCCGATAACCCAACCGTTCGCGTCGCTATTGGTGGACCAGGTGCTTGCCCCTGTTTCCTGGATTCGCTCTCCAGACGCGGGGAGCTATATCGCCGATCCGTTCCCCTGGCCGGGTCGCACGGGAACGATCCTCTGCGAAAGATATGTCGAAGCGACGGGGCGTGGTGAAATCGTCGCTGTGTCAGTGCGGGGGCGGGAAGCCAGCGCAATCGAGGTGCTCGATCTGGGCACCGATTGCCATCTGTCCTACCCATTCACATGGTCCGAGCACGGACGCCTATTCTGCCTGCCGGAAATGACCGGCGATCGGCGATCGGTGCTGTACCAACTCGACCCGGCAACCGGGACCGCCGAGAAGGTGGCGGTCGTCGCCGAGGACAAATCCCTCGCGGACCCTACTCCGTTTTTTCATGCGGGACTGCATTGGATCGCCTACACGGACACCGATCTCGGCCCGCACGACAATCTGTGTCTTCTGTACGCGGAGAGGCTTGAAGGCCCATGGTCGCCCCATCCCGGAAATCCGGTCAAGATCGACGTCCGTTCATCGCGACCCGGCGGGACACCTGTCACGCTAAATGGCGTCCTGTATCGTCCTGCGCAGGATTGCTCACGCACCTACGGGGGCGCGCTCGTGTTGAACCGGGTCGTCACGTGTACACCGCGGGCCTATCAGGAAGTGCCGGTTGCCGCCCTGCGACCTGACCCGAAGGGTCCGTATCCTGACGGGTTGCACACGCTGTCGATCAATGAGGGAGGCGCGTTCGTCGACGGGAAGCGCCTGGGGTTCGATGCGCGCGTCGTGGCCCGGAGGATTGCATCACGGCTGTCTCTCGCAGCGCGACAGCCGTGATGTGGGAGCGCCGCTGAAGACGCCACCGCCAAGCCACTTCGGAAACCCCTGCTCCGTTCGCCCCTTCTAAGGCGCCTTGAAGGCGACCCGCGAGGTTCCGTGCTCCGTGAGGTAGGCGCTGCCATACGGAACGGGCTCCGGTCCGTTGGCACCAGCTACCTGCTTGTCGCGTGCCTTTAGCGACGCCCAGCGCCGCCGCAGTGCGATTTTCGCCGCGTAGGCCCCCAACGCGGCTCGCCCGGCGAGGCTTGCCGTGCCGAAGAACGTTTGCAGCGTTAACTCGGCATTCGCAAACTTGAACTTGTAGGCCTCCCGCCCGCGCAGATAGTCGATCTCGACGATCGCGTTGTCGAAGGCCCACATAGTGTACTCGACCATGAGGATCGTGCCCGGCGAGGCCCGCTCGTATACAGGATCATACGTGGCGAGGAATGCCATCAGCCTGTCGCCCTGTAGGACGTTGATCGAGCCGGCGACGATTATGTCGTCACATTCAATAAGAAATATCTTGAGCTGCCCGGTGGTCGCCAACGCTTCGACATGGGCTGCGGCCGCTCTCGAATCGCGTTCGAGGAGCGCCGAACGCTGGCCCGTGGCGACAAGCCACTGCTGCTTGAGCCCGATCAAACGTTCGAGCACCGGGCGGAGGGCGTCACTGGGCTGATGCTGTCGGATGGATATCTTGCCGAACTCGGCAAGAATGCGCCTGCCGCGCAGATGATTGTTGCGGGTCTTCTTGTTAAGCGACCGAAACCAAGCGTCTCCGCTGCTCCACTGGTTTCGCAACTGGAGGCTTATTTCACGCGAGGGCGTCGGACGAAACTCCTTCTGCTCCTCTCCCATCCGGTCGATCAACGGGCGGCACCGGGCATCAGGCCGAATCTGACGCAGCCGCACGACGTCGAACCCGCCGGCACGCTGTATGGCGGCCCAAAGCATGTCCAATGCGGTTTGCGCGTCGAGCGCGGGCGCGAGGAGGGCGTCACAGTAGTCGCTGGGTTCCTGGGCGGCCCATTCCAGGACGCGGACCCTTCGCTCCCTCGCCACCGCGAACGGCAGTACGGCCACCAGTTCGTCGCCGTCCCACGCCAGTCCGATCCTTAGCCGAGAACCCGACCGTTCGCCCAGGCTGTTCCACCAGGCCTCAACCCATTCGTGACTCTGGAACACGCTGGCGCCGGACTGTTCCCATAATCTCCGCCAAGCCGGTTTGATTTCCTTAAAGCGGGCCGCAGACGTAACGATTTCGTGTTTATGCAGCACGCTGGCGCTCCGCGGTGCGCGGCACTGGCCCGACCTGCTCGTAGGCGGCCTCGACCGGCTCGCTATCGGAATGCCGGATCCTCCGGCGCGCCATCCGGGCAATCTTCTTCAGGGGAAGCAAGTACAGGCCGGATAGGGAATGGTACTCCGCATGCTCGTTGTTGATCAGGCCGAAGGCAAAATCCTCATTCTGCGCCGGCCGAGACAGCGTGCCGAACAAGTTGTCCCACACTGACAGCATCAACCCGAAGTTCTTATCGTAATGCTTGGGATTGATGCTGTGATGCAGTTGATGGTAATGGGGGCAAAGGATGATGTTGTTGAGGACCTTTCCGAAGGACACCTTCAAGTGGGTGTGCCGGACAAAGTCCATCATGATGACGTTTCGCATGACGTAGACGTTGATCCCGAAAAGCGTCAGTTCGACGGGGTCCTTCGCGAAAAACAGCCAGAGCCCATAGACGAGGCCGGGCACCAGGCCGTCCCAAAGGTGGTTCATGATATCGTCGATCGGATGGATCCGGTCCTTGGTGAGCCCCACCATCACTTCAGCCGAATGATGAACCTTGTGAAGCTCCCACAGCAGCGGAATTTTGTGCTGCAGGAAGTGATAGCAGTAATACGAGAGATCGTACGCGAGCAGCATGGTCAGCGTGAACAGGCCCAGCTCGATCGGCGTCGCGTGCCCCGGCGCCCTCGATGGCGCGCCAAACACATGCACCATGGCGCCATGCACAACCGCGCCGACTATCGCCGCGGACGCCAGACCCATGGGCCAGGCGAGCAGCTTGAAGACCAGGTGTCGTGAAAGCCAGAATAGGATGTCCGCGCGGGCGGAGGGGTGCGAAAACGTGCCGGGCGGGATTGCGTGACGAAAGAAGCCCCGCAACGATTGCCGATCCGTGCGCGTGCTTAGATAGGTCGCCACCGCCGACCCGATCGCGACGACCCACAGCAGCAGAAACGTCAGCCCGTCGGGTCCGGTTAGCCGATGCGCGATCGCGGCGAAGGCTGCGTGGATGGCGGTCATGATGCTCCTTGATGCGGAATGGCCACGGCGCGATCCGATCTCGCACGAGTACGCATCAACCCCCCATTAATGCACCGGTTCGCTGGGCGTGGCATAGACCTATTGTTTCGCCGGACGCGCAAATCTTCGGGAATACGAGGCCCGTTCGACAGCTCGTCCTCAACGGGGGGTCGATGCCGCCTGCGGCGAACTCACGACCATGCGACCGCCGGCGAGCGACACGGATTCCGCCCTTCTTTGACCGGCGCCGTCTCGCCGGATATGTTTGCCGAGCCATATCGCCTCCCGGAAGGTTCGTCATGCGCCGGCGCACGATCCTGTTCGCGGCTCCTCTTCTGCCGCTCCTGCCGGCTAGGCGCCCGGCCCTCGCCGGAGCGGTGCTCCGCGTCGCCTATGCCGGATCGATGGGCGTGGTGATGGATCGGGTCCTCGGACCGGCGTTCGGGACCGCCAACGGGGTGTCATTTCAGGGCACCGGTCAGGGTGCCTTCGGGCTCGCCCGGCTGCTGGCGGCCAAGAAGCTCCAGGCCGACGTGTTCGTCTCCGTCACGCCGGGGCCCATCCGGCTGCTCCAGGCGGCGGGCCTGGTCAGGGAGGCGGCGGCGATCGCCAGCACGGCGATGGTGATTGCCTACAGCCCGCTCAGCCGCTTCGCGCCGGCGCTGAAAGCGGCGGCGGACGGCAACGGCGCGTGGTGGCAGGTGCTGCGGACGGCGGGGTTGCGCTTCGGGCGAACCGATCCGACTACGGACCCGCAGGGGCGGAACCTTATTTTCACCATGGAGCTGGCGGAGCGATACTATCACGTGCCGGGCCTCGCCAGGGCGATCCTCGGTCCGAACATCGACCCGGCGCAGATCTTTACCGAGCCATCGCTGCTTAGCCGCCTGGAAAGCGGGCAGATCGACGCGAGTTCGGGTTACCAGAGCGCCGTGACCTCGCGGCACTTGCCGTATGTCGCGCTGCCGCCCGAGATCAACCTGTCCGATCCCGCGTACGACGCCGCCTGGTATTCGCATGCCACGGTGGCGCTGCCCCAGACGGGCGGTGCGACGAAGGACGTGCATCCGGAGCCGCTGGTCTTCTATGCCGCCGTCCTGCAAGACGCGCCATCGCCTGAGTTGGGCCGGCGGTTCGTTGCGTTCCTGACATCGGAAAACGGCCAGGAGATGCTGCGCCGGGGTGGCTACGGAGCTTCAAAGGGCGGCAACATCTCGTGATGGCGCGGCTGCCATCATGGCTGCTTGGCCCCTTGGCGCTCGCGCTGCTGGTCGCGCCGTTCCTCACGCTCATCACCGTCACCGACTGGCGCAACTTCGCGCTTGCGCCGGGCGACCTGGGCGCGGTCGGCACGTCGCTCGCCTACACCAGCCTCGCCATGCTGATCGTGATCGGATTGGGCGCGCCGCTCGCCTGGTGGCTCGCCCGGCACGACTTCCGCGGGAAGGCGGCCGCCGAGGCGCTGGTTCTGGTCGCGTTGCTCACGCCGCCGCTCGCGCTCGGCATCCTGCTCGCCTCGCTCTACGGGCCCTACAGCGCGGTCGGCACCGGGTTGGGCCGGCTCGGACTGAGCCTGACCAACACATCCGGCGCATTCGTGCTGGCGCAGGTGTATGGCGCCATGCCGTACTTCGTCCTCGCCGCCCGAAGTGCGTTCGAGGGTGTGCCGCGCGATTTGGAGCGGATCGCGCTGACCTTGGGCAAGGAGCCGTGGCAGGTGTTCCTGACGGTGACGCTGCCGCTGGCACGCTCGGGGCTGGGCGCCGCCCTCGCGCTGGCCTGGGTGCGCACCCTCGGCGAGTTCGGAACGGCGCTCATCATCGCTTATTACCCGCAGGGCATACCGGTGAAGCTGTGGGTGAATCTCCAGGACGCGGGGCTGTCCGCCGTCTATCCGCTGTTGTGGCTGTTCTTCCTGACTGCTTTGCCGCTGCCGCTCTGGCTCGGCCGACGCGGATTGCGCCCATGATCGGCGGAAATGTGCTGCCCTTCCCGGGCCGGGCGCCAGCCCCGGCGCTCGAACTCGCGCCACCGCCCTCGCTCGCGATCGACTACCGCCTGACGCGCCCCCTCGCGATGAAGGCGCGCTTCGATCTGCGGGGACTGACCGTGCTGCTCGGCCTCAGCGGCGAGGGCAAGACCCTGCTGCTGCAGGCCATCGCCGGCTTGGTCCCGGCTGATGGCACCCCCTTCGGAGGCCTGCCCCCGCAGCGCCGGCCAGTCGGGTACCTGCCGCAAGGCTTCGGGCTATTTCCGCACCTGCGCGCCTGGGAGAACGTCGCCTATCCACTGCCGCGCGGCCACGGGCGTCGCGAGCAGGCGATCGCCCTCCTCGCGCGGCTCGGCATGGCGGGGCTGGCTGAACGCCGGCCGGACGCGCTGTCGGGGGGACAACAGCAGCGGGTCGCACTGGCCCGCGCGCTGGCCCGCGCGCCTCGATTGCTGCTGCTGGACGAGCCGACCTCGGCACTCGACCCGGCGACGCGCGACGAGGTGATGGCCGAGTTGGCCACCGACCTGCGCCGCCTGAACGTCCCGAGCCTGACGGTGACGCACGATCCCCACGTGGCCGGCATCGCCGATTGGGTGGTGGTGATGGCGAATCATCGCATCGCGCAGCAGGGCACGCCGGCCGAGGTGTTCGCGCGCCCGACGAGCCGCGCGGGTGCCCATCTGGTCGGCGTGCGCAACCTGTTCTCCGGAACCGTTCGTGCGATCGAGGCGGAGCGCGCCGCCGCGTGGGCGATCGTGGATGTGGCGGGCGTCCCCCTGCGCGCCCCGGCCGCCTCCGCCGACTGGCTGATCCCCGGCGCTTCCGTCGGGGTGGCGATACGGTCGGAGGATATCGCCGTGGCCCACCCGTCCGGACGATCCGGGACCGCCCTCAACGTGGTGCCGATGATGGTGGCCGATGCGCGCCCCGAAGGATTGGGGCTGCGCCTGCGCGGCACTGGCCCCGTGTCGCTCGACATCCTGCTGCCGCGCTGGGCCGCCCCCCCTCCCCTCGCCGGACAACCCGCGGTGGCGCTGATCCGGCCCGCCGCGCTGCATCTGTTTCGCGAGTAGGGCGGGGCGTCAGTTTTGACGGTAGTCTCCGAAGCCGGCCGGCGAGTTCGATCGTGCCGATTCCGCCCTCGCAGTACGCGATCAGCGCGGCCGCGTTCAGCGCGATCTGGCGCGGACATCACCGCTATGTAGGAAACCCCGATTGTGTCGGCTACCCAACTGTGCGGACCGACTTGCGCCATCGCGAATCCACGGCCGGAAGAACCTCCTCGATCAGCCGGCGCGTCTGTGCCAGCATCTCGTCCTCGCCGCGCGCGACCGGGCGGAGAATGAACTTCGAGACGCCCGCCGCGACGTAGTCGCCGATGCGTCCCACGATCGTCGCCGCGTCACCGACAGCGAAGTAGCCGCCCGGCTCGCGGCCGGTGCGCGCGCGATAGGCGGCGTAGGCGCCGGCGAGGGCCGGGTCATCGGGGTTGCCGAACAGGAACGGAATGCCGGCGCCGTAGTGGTCATCCTCGATCGTCCGGCCGGTTTCCGCTAAGGCGCGCTTGATCTCCGCGATCACCGCGCCGGCCTGCTCGGGCGTCTCCGGACCGGCCTGCCACCCGGTGCCGAAGCGGGCGGTGCGGCGGATAGCCGCTTCGCTGCCCCCGCCGATCCACATGGGCAGAGCGTGCTGCACCGGGCGCGGGGCGATCATCGCGCCTTCCAGACGGAAGTGCCGGCCCGTGAAATCGACCTTTTCCTCGGTCCAGAGGCGGCCGATCACCTCCAACGCCTCGTCGGTTCGCCCTCCTCGGGTGTGCGTGTCGAGGCCGAGCGCGTGCCACTCCGGGGCAAGTGGGCTGCCGATGCCGAAGCCGGGCAGCATCCGCCCGTCCGAGAGCACATCGATCGTGGCGCACTGCTTGGCGACCAGCAGCGGGTCGCGCATCCCCAACGACAGCACGTTCATGCCCACTTTCAGCCGACGGGTCCGACCTGCGACGGCGGCCAAGGTAACCATGCACTCCAGGATCGGATGGCGGCTCACCAGCCGGTCGGTCTGCCAGAAGCTGTCGATACCACCCACCTCGCACAGGTCGATCCAGCGCCAGTACCCTGAACTTGTAACGAACGGATACTCCGCCAGCCCGATGCCGATTGCGATGCTGCGCGCCATGCCGATCTCCAGGTGCCGCAGCCGGACGCTAGACCAGGCCCGGCTTCCTTGCGAGCCGGCCTCCGACCCGGCAAAATCGTGCCCAAGTCCAGGGGACGTCCGAGTTGAGCATAAGTCTCGCCGCGCGGCTCGCCCGCAGCCCGGCCTGGGCCTTCGGGGGCGCCGATTTCTGGCGGTTATGGTACGCTGGGCTGACCGTGTTCATGGTCCGCTGGATGGAGGCGCTGGTGATGGCGGTCTTCGTCTATCAGCGCACCGGCTCGCCGTTCCTCGTCGCCATGACGCAGATGCTGCGGCTGTTGCCCATGGGCCTGTTCGGCGCATTCCTGGGCGTCGCGGCGGACCGGATGCAGAGGCGCACCGCGCTGGCCATCATGACAGGCATGATGGCCAGCAGCTCGGGCGCGCTCGCGGTGCTCGCCTGGAGCGGGCATCTCGCGGTCTGGCAGATCATGATTGCTTGCTTCCTCAATGGAATCGGATGGGCGGCCGACAATCCGGTGCGCCGCGTCGCCATCGGCGAGGTGGTCGGGGCCGAGCGCATGGGCTCGGCGATGTCGCTAGACGTCGCCGCCAACAACGGCAGCCGGATGCTGGGCCCAACCGCTGGCGGGCTGATGCTCGCCTATGCCGGGATCGCCGGCGTGTTCACGTTGAGCGTGCTGCTCTACGCCACCTCGCTCGCTGCGACGCTGATGCTGCGCTACCGCAATCTTCACGCGGTCTCCGGCCAAGTCTCCGTGCTGGCCCGCATCGCCGAGGGCCTGGCCGTGGTGCGCCAGGACAAGCGGCTGGTGGGCACGCTGACCGTGACCGTCGTCTATAACGTGTTCGCCTGGCCGTTTACGGCCATGGTGCCGGTGATCGCGCAGGGCAGCCTGCATTTGAACGACACCAACACGGGCCTGCTCCAGAGCATGGACGGGGTCGGCGCCTTCCTGGGCGCGATCGCGATCGCGCTGCTGGTCCGCCGGCGCCACTACCGGGCCGCCTATATCGGCGGCATTCTCTCCTACCTCGTGATGATCATCGTGTTCGCGTCGCTGGCGCATCCGCTTCCGGCCGGCGTCGCGTTGCTCGCCGAGGGGTTCGGCGGGTCCGGGTACAGCATCATGCAGGCCACGCTCGTCTATCTATTCGCGCCGGCGGAGATGCGCAGCCGCATGCTCGGCGTGCTCTCCGTGTGCATCGGACTGGGGCCGATCGGCTTCCTGAATATCGGGTTGCTGGCCGACTGGCTGGGCGCCCCCACGGCGACCATCGTGACGGGGATCGAGGGCCTGCTGGCGATGGCGCTGACATTTCCGATCTGGCGGCGGATCTGATTTCGCGCAACCGGAAGCGGTCCCGACCGTTCGGCCCTCTCATGCCGGATGAAGCCGATCGCGGTACGTGCCTGCCACCGCCCCCCGTGCGCGTGGGACGCTCCCTGTTCGGCGATCCGCCGCAGGGCGCGCGCGCCCTTTTGCTGGCCGAATGGGCGGGGCGGCTGCCTGCGGGACTGCTGCACGTCACCACGCGGGAGCGGGCGGTGTCCGAGATCGCCGCGATGGCTCGTGGCTTCGATCCGGCTCTGGAGGTGATCGAGCTTCCCGCCTGGGATTCGCTCCCCTACGACCGTGCGCGCCCCAGCCGGAACGTGACCGGCGCCCGCGTCGCGGGCCTCGCCCGGCTGGCCGAGGCGCCCGCCCTCCCCCGCCTCGTCGTGACCAGCGCCGCGGGGCTGCTCCAGCGCGTGCCGCCGCGTGGCCGGCTTGCCGAGCGCCGCGTGCATCTCGCGGTCGGCGATCTCGTCGGTCCCGAGTGGCTGCACGCCACGCTGGAGGCGTTCGGTTACCGCTTCGATGAGCGCGTGGACGAACCCGGTTCGGCCGTATTGCATGGCGCGGCAGCGGACGTCTTCCCCGCCGGCGCCCTCCGGCCCGCGCGACTGGAGCTAGACGGCGAGCGCATCGCCGCCCTGCACGAGTTCGATCCCGTGGGCCAGCGCAGTACCCGGCGCGCTCGGCGCCTTGACGCTGCTGCCCGCGACCGAGGGATTCGCCGTACCTGGCGAGCGGATCGGCGCGGTCGCCGAGCGCCTGCTTCCGGAGGGGGCGTTGGAGACGCTGTTCGACGCCCTGCCCGGCGCCGCCATTTCGCTTGAGGCGGCCGCCGAGGAGCGCGTCGCGGACTGGCTGGCGACAATCGCCGATGGCTGGGAGGCGAGGCGGCTGGTCGGTGGCGCGACCGCACTCGCCGGGATCGACCCGCCGGACCGACTTTATCTGCGGGCCGAGGAGGTTCCAAAGGCCCTCACAGGCCGGGCGGTGATGGTATTCGCCCGCGGCGCCGGCACCCGGGTCGCCGAGGCGCTGGAAGGCGAGCAAGCGCGGACGGCCGCGAGCATCGCCGCACTTGCCACCGCTCGCGCCGAGGCTGGCGATGCCGTCATCATCTGTGCGGCCGACGAAGATGCGCTCGCCCGGCAACTTCAACGCCGGCTGCGCCCAGCCCCCGAACGCCTTCGCTCGTGGGAGGAGGCGCTTGATCTTCCGCCGGGCCGTGTCGGGGTGCTGCAACTGCCGCTGACCGAGAGCTTCCGGCTTGCCGGCCGCAGCATCCTTGCCGCAACCGCCGCGCTACCCGCCGCGCACGCCATCCGGGCCGCTGCGGCACTCGAAGGCCAGGGACTGCGGATCGGCGACCTCGTCGTGGACCGCGAGCACGGCCTCGCACGGCTCGCCGCGCTGACGCCGCTGGAGGAGGAGGCGGGCGCGCGCGAGTGCCTGTCGCTGGAGTTTGCCGCCGACCAGCGTTTGCTAATCGCCGCCGAGAACGCCGGCCAGGTCTGGCGCTACGGCTCGGCCGAGGCGGCCGCCGCGCCCGACCGACTGACCGGCGATGCCTGGCGGCGCCGGAGGGCGGAGGTGGAGGCGGAGATCGAGGAGATGGCCGCCGGCATCGCCGCCCGCAAGCGCGAACGTGCGGCGATGAAGGCTCCGTCCATCACGCCGCCACCCGCCGCGATGGATCGCTTCGTCCGCCGATTGCCCTATGCGCTCACCGAGGATCAGCAGGCCGCCATCGACGCCGCCTTGGCCGATATGGCGCGCAGTCAGCCGATGGAGCGTCTGATCTGCGGCGATGTCGGCTTCGGGAAGACGGAGGTGGCGCTTCACGCCGCTGCGGCCGCGGCGCTCTCGGGTTTTCAGGTCGCCCTAGCGGCGCCCACCACGCTGCTCGCCCGTCAGCATCTGGAGACCTTCCGCCGTCGCCTGGGCGGCCTCGGGCTGACGATCGCGCCGCTCGTCCGCTCCGTACGCTCGGCGGAGTCGCGGGCGACGCTCGCGGGCCTGCGCTCGGGCGAAGTGCGGATCGTGATCGGCACGCACGCCCTCGCCGCGTCGGGGATCACGTTCGCGAAGCTCGGTCTTCTGGTGATCGACGAGGAGCAGCGGTTCGGAGATGCGCACAAGCGGCGGCTCCACGGTCTGCGTCAAGGCGTCCACGCACTCACCATGACGGCGACGCCGCTGCCGCGCAGCTTGCAGGCCGCACTGCTCGGGCTGTTCGACCTGAGCCTGCTGACCGCCCCGCCCAGGGCCCGCCAGCCGGTTCGTTCCGTCGTGCTGGAGTACGACGGCGCGGTGATGCGCGCGGCACTGCTGCGCGAGGCGCGCCGGGGCGGGCAGAGCTTCGTGGTTTGTCCGCGCATCCAGGACCTCGCCCCGATAGCCGCGCGGCTGGCCGAGTTGGCACCCGAACTGAGCGTGGTGGAGGTGCATGGCAAGCTGCGAGGCGAGGCGCTCGATCGGGCAATGCTGGACTTCGCCGACGGCCGCACGGACGTGCTGCTGGCGACCAGCATCATCGAATCCGGGCTCGATATCCCGAACGCCAACACGATGCTGGTCTGGCGGCCCGACCGTTTCGGCTTGGCGCAGCTTCACCAATTGCGCGGGCGCGTGGGGCGCGGGCAGGCGCGCGCCAGCGCCTATCTGATGACCGATCCCGCGCACCCGATCGCAGAGCCTTCCCGCAAGCGGCTGGAGCGGTTGACCGCGCTCGACAGCCTGGGGGCGGGTTTCGCGGTCAGCGCCGCCGACCTCGACCAGCGCGGCGCGGGCGACCTGCTGGGCGAGCGTCAGGCCGGGCACATCCGGCTGATGGGAAGCGAGCTGTACGGCCACCTGCTCGCCCGTGCGATGGCCGCCGCGCCGGGCGGACAGCCCGCGCCCGAGTGGACGCCGGCGCTCGCCATCGAGGTCGCCGCTTACGTCCCCGCGGATACGGTTGCGGAGCCGGACGTGCGACTGGAACTCTATCGGCGGCTCGCGCGCCTCGACGATCACGCGGGCATCGACGATCTGGCCGAGGAGATCGAGGACCGGTTCGGCGAGATGCCGCCGCCCACGAGCGCGCTGCTCGACCTCGCGCGGCTGCGAGTGGCCTGCCGCGCGCTCAACATCGCCGCTGTGAATGCCGGCCCCGAGGCGGTCGCGCTGACCCTGCGAGAGGATGCCGATGTGCCCGCCCTGATCTCGCGCATGCCCGAAGATGCGCAGCTGCACTGGAGCCGCGACCGGCTGATCCTGGGAATTGCCGAGCCTTGCCCCGAAGCACGGCTAGGGCGTGTAATCCAGACGTTGCGGAGCGCGGCGGGGTGAGTCCGAGGCTGCCCGCGCCAAGGCGATCCCGACCCGCAAGGCGAGCAGCGCGCCCCCCGCAGCAACGCCACCCGCGCCCAGGCGGGCGGCCGCGCGCAAACCTCCCTGGAGTGCGCCGCGCGCCGCCATATGGCGCCATCCACCTTGTACAGCGGCCCCGACAAGCGGTTGGAACAGGTTGCCGGAGGTTTTGTCCGACGGCTCGGCCCGGCTCAGGTAGCCCCGGATGAACCGGTTCATCGCCCACCGTCCCATCGCCGGCGCGACGCTGTACCCGATACGCGCCAGGGTTGCCACCGAGCCGACCGTGACCGCGCCCTCGGAGGGATTGCGGGCCAGGCGCACCATTTTCTCCGCCACCCGCTCAGGCCCGTAGACCGGTGGCGCCGGCTTCAATTGCCGCCCTGTGTAGTTTGCCCCGTGCTGCACGCCCGGCGTATCGATAAAGGAGGGAAAGACGTCGCAAACGTAGATGTTGGGAGAATCCGACAGCTCCGCCCGCAGGCTTTCCGAAAGGCCGCGAACCCCGAACTTGCTCGCGCTGTAGGCCGCAGCGAGCGGTGCCGCCACCCAGCCGCCGAACGAGACGTTGTTGATGAGCACGCCACCTTCCGCCTGCCGCTGGAAATGCTCCAGCGCGGCATGTGCGCCGTGCATATAGCCCAGGAGATTGACCGCCACCACCTGATCGTGCGCCTCCATCGGCGTCTCGGTGAACCGGCCCACCGCGCCCACGCCGGCATTATTGATCCAGACGTCGATGCGCCCCGTGAAGGCCCGTGCAGCCTGCTCGGCGAGCCGACGCACCTGCCGCGCATCCGTCACGTCGGTCGACACGGCGAGAGCCCGCCCTCCTTCCGCGCGAGCCTCTCGCGCCGCCTGCGATAGAGCGCGCTTATCGCGAGCGGAAAGCACGACATTCGCCCCTTCTCGCGCAAAGGCGATCGCCGCCGCCCGGCCAATGCCTGACGAGGCGCCCGTGATGACCACCGTCGCGTTCGCCAGCTCGCGCATTGCCATCTCCGCTTTCGGTCGCTCCACTCCCGGCGGCAACGCCCATCGGCGCCGCACGTTGCCGGGAGGCAACCGGCTCTGGACCCAGGGCGTTCCCGATCTTAGGCGGCATGAAACACCGTGACTCGCCTTGGCGTGCATCCGGCCTGACGATCGGCCGCACGCATTTTGGCCGGCCGGGACGACAACGACGCAGGGGGAAGTGGCAGGATGGGCCAGCAAATACCGCTTGGATCGACAGCGTTGACCGGGCACGCCGCCGACCACGGCCGCACCATGGAGATCGCCGCCGACATCGCCTATCGCCGGTTGCTTCTGGTCAACGTCGCATTCATAGGCCGAGCCGGCGCCGGGGACCGCGGTTGGGTGCTGATCGACACCGGCGTTCCCGGCACGGGCCCGTTGATCGTATCGGCCGCGGCCGACCGGTTCGGCACCAGCGCGCGCCCGGCCGCGATCATCCTGACCCATGGACATTTCGATCATGTCGGTACGCTCAAGGATTCTGGCGGAGCGATGGGACGCGCCCGTGTACGCCCACCGATTGGAGCGCCCTTACCTCGATGGGCGCGCGGCCTACCCGCCGCCGGACCCAGGCGTGGGCGGCGGGTTGATGTCGCTTCTATCGCCGCTCTTTCCGCGTGGGCCGATCGACGTCAGCGCCCGACTGCAAGACCTTCCGGCCGACTGCACCGTGCCGCATATGCCGGGGTGGCGATGGGTTCACACGCCGGGCCACTCGGCGGGGCACGTCTCGTTCTGGCGGGAGGAGGATCGCGCGATGCTCGCGGGTGATGCGTTCATCACCACGCGCCAGGAATCGGCCTACGCGGCGGCGGTTCCCACCCAGCCACCGGAGGTGCACGGGCCGCCTATGTACTTCACCCCCGACTGGCAAAAGGCCAGGAGCTCGGTTCGAAAGCTTGCGGATCTGGAGCCGGAGATGGCCATTACCGGCCACGGCCCGGCCGTGCATGGGGATGACCTGCGCGGCGCGCTGCATACGCTGGCCGACGAGTTCGACCGGATCGCGGTGCCCCGTGACGGCCGCTATGTCCGCCGCCCCGCGCGCGAGGAGGATGGCAGCGCCTATCCCAGGCCCTGAACGGGCGCGAGGCGTGCGCGCGCCGTCCAGTGCCAGGTCACCAGCGCGAGCGCGACGATGATCGGCGGCATCACCGCGAGGTTCAGCGCGTGCCAACCGGCCGTCGTCTCCAGCGCGCCGGAGGCGAACGCGGTGGCCGCCGTGGTTCCGAACACAAGGAAGTCGTTAGTCGCCTGAACATGCACCCGCTCGTCCAGCGTGTGGGCCGAGGTGAGCAGCGTCGTGCCGCCGACGAACATGAAATTCCACCCGATGCCGAGCAGGACCAGCGCGAGAATGAACGTGCCGAAGAGCGGCGCGAGCGTGAGGTTGACAACGACGCAAAGCGAGATCACGGCCGCACCGGCAATGATCACGCTGTGCGCGCCGAATCGCTGGATCACCCGCCCGGTGAGGAAGCCCGGCAGGTACATCGCCAGCGAATGCGCGCGGATCACGTCGGCGGACGCGCCGACGCCGAACCCGCACAGCATCATCTGCAAGGGGGTCGAGGTCATCACCAGGTTCATCGCGCCGTAACCGACCATGGCGCTGACGGCGGCGGTGATGAAGGTGGGGCGCGCGAGGATGGCGCCGAGCGGCACCGGAATGCCCCGGCGCGGTTCGGCCTTCGGCAGCGCGGTGAAGCTGAGCAGGCAGGCGGCGGCGAGCGGAAGCGCGAGCTGCCAGAGATAGGTGGCGAGGAACTCGTGGTCAGGCAGCATCATATTGGTGCGCTTCACGATCTCCGGCCCGATCACCGCGGCGACGACGCCGCCCGTCATCACCAGCGCGATAGCGCGCGGCCGGGCTTCCGGCGCCGAGACCTCGGCGGCCGCGAAGCGGAGGTGCTGGGAAATGCCGAACCCCATTCCGGCGGGCACCGCGCCGAGGCAATACAGGAGAAAGCTCGCTCGCCAGACACCGAGCGCGAACGTCAGACTGCCGCAAACCGCGAGAAAGATGCCTAGCCAGAACCCGGGCCGCCGGCCCAGCCGCGCGAACACCATGCCCGCGGGAATGGAGCCTGCCATCACCGCCGTCATCTGGATCGCCACGGGCAACGTGGCGAGCAACTTGTCGGCGCTGAGCGAGTGGCCGATCAGCGAGGCCATCACGACCTGACCCGACATCACGGCGTTCATGCTCGCCTGGCAGCAGAACAGCAGCCACACGTTGCGATTCATCAGAAATGGCTCCACCCGCCGGGGCCGAGCGCCAAGGGCACGCCATCCGGCCCGCGCACGATGACGGAGGGGCGGCCCACTTGGAAGCACCCGATCCGGGAGACAGCCATCTCCGCCGCAGCAGCGGCGGCCGTGAGCGCGCTCTCGTTGGCGGGTGGAACCGCCATCAGCAACTCGTAGTCGTCCCCGCCCGTGAGGCAGACGGGGAGCCAATCGGCTCCGGCCGCGCGTGCCGGGTCCGACAGCGGCACGCGGGCCGCCTCGATCTCCGCCGCGAGGCCGCTCGCGCGGCAGATATGGCCGAGGTCCTGCACCAGCCCATCGGAGATGTCCATCGCGGCCGAGGCGATTCCCGTGAGGGCAAGCCCGACGCGGGGGCGCGGCAGACGATAGCGAGCGAGCAGATGCCCGGTGGGATCGGAAAGCCCGCCGCGCGCGACGTGCAGCCCCAGGGCGCCATCCCCGATCGTGCCCGTCACCCAAATGCCGTCACCCACGGCCGCACCGGCGCGGCGCACCATCGCCCCGCGCGCGACATGGCCGATCGCGGTGAGGGAAAGCGTGAGCGGTCCGGGGGTCGCGGTTGTGTCGCCGCCGAGCAAGGCTATGGCGAACAGGGCCTGGTCCTTCGCCAGGCCGGCGGCGAATCCGGCGAAAAAACTGTCCGGCGTCGAGCGCGGAGCGGAGATGGTCATCAGGTAGCCGAGCGGCACCGCGCCTTTCGCCGCGAGATCCGACAGGTTCACGCGCAGCAGCTTGCGCCCGATAAGATCGGAGGGATCATCGGGCAGAAAATGCACGCCGGCCACCATCGCGTCGGTGGTCAGCACCAGATCTCGCCCCGCCGGCGGGGCGATCACCGCGACATCGTCTTGCAACCCAAACGCGCCCGGCCCGGCGAGCGGGCGAAAGTGCCGCGCGATCAGCGCGAACTCGGCCGGGAGCGCGTCATCTTCCATTTCGGCTCAGCCAAGCTCGACGCTCATGTCAGACTTGCGGCACCCGCTGATGGGCCACGGATGATGCCGCGGTGGCTCGGTGCGTCTATGAAGGCGATAAGTTCGGCCACGAGCCGGTCGTCGCCGTGCAGCGCCCGAGCATCGGCGAGACGCTTCGCGAACACGCCCTCGGAGGCAAACAGGTCGCGATAGGCGACGCGCAGCCGCTGGATCTGTGACTTGTCGAAACCGCGGCGCTTCAGGCCGATCACGTTCAGACCCGCGAGGCGCGCACGGTTGCCGATCACGCTGGCGAAGGGCGGCACGTCCGCTTCCACGCCCGACACGCCGCCGACCATGGCCGCGCGGCCGATCCGCACGTACTGGTGCAGCGCCGCCGCCCCGCCGATCACCGCGTGATCGGCAATGCTCACATGGCCGCCCATCACGACGTTGTTCGCGATGATGACATCATCGCCGATGGTGCAATCGTGGGCCACGTGCGCCACCGCCATCAGCATGCAGTTCGTCCCGATCGAGGTGATCCCGCGTCCGGTCGCCGTGCCGCGATGGATCGTGCAGTGCTCACGAATCTGCGTACGGGCCCCGATCACGCACCGCGTTGGTTCGCCTCGATATTTCAGATCCTGTGGCGCCAGCCCGACGGTGCAAAACGGGTAGAGAATGGCGTCCCGGCCAATCCGCGCGTAGCCGTCCACCACGACATGCGAGACGAGTTGCACGCCATCCTCGATCACCGCATGCGGGCCGACAGTGCAGTACGGACCGATACGTACGCCGAGCCCCAGCTCGGCGCCGCGGGCAACCATCGCTGTGGGGTGGACCTCGGTAAGCGCCGAGGGAGAATCCAAACTGGCAGCCAAAACGTCCATAGGATAGGCCTCATCCGCGCGCAACCGCTCGCGACGCTATGCGCCCGTGGAGGTTGCGACCACTCAATCATTGTTGCCGCATGTTACGCATAGCGGCTTGTAACGTACTGTATCGCAAGCTAATCCGCAGCGCAGGCTCAATCTGGCCGATCCATGATCATGGCCGCGTAGGTTGCCTCGGCCACCTCGATCTCGTCCACGCGCGCCACCGCGCGAAACTTCCAGACGTTGCCGCGGTTGCGCTCCTTCCGGACATGGATGCGGAGCTGGTCGCCTGGTACCACGGGGCGGCGGAACTTCGCGCCTTGGATCGACATGAAGTACACGATCTTGCCCGCGGCGGTGGCCCCCAGCGTCTCGACCACGAGTACGGCGGCGGTCTGCGCCATGCTCTCGATGATCAGCACACCGGGCATCACCGGATGGTTGGGAAAGTGGCCCTGGAAGAATGGCTCATTTACCGAAACGTTTTTGATGCCGATCGCGGAGCGGTTGCACACGACATCAATCACGCGATCGATCATCAGGAACGGATAGCGGTGCGGGATCGCCTGCATGATCCGGGCGATGTCGGCCCGCGCAAGCGCGCCGGCCTCGGTCGTCTGTTGCGTCGCGGTCGCGTCCATCGCTCAGCCCGTACCCTCCCCGTCCGGCGTGTCGTTCCAGCCCTTGCGCGTGAGCCTCCGCAGCAACGCGACCTGGCGGAAGAACGCCCGCGCCGGCATCGCCGGCGTGCCCACCACCTCCGCGCCGGCCGGCAGGTCCGCCATGACACCCGTCTGCGCGCCGATGCGCGCGCCCCGGCCGATCCTGAGATGTCCCGCCATCCCCACCTGACCACCGACGGTCACGAAATCTTCCAGGACCGTGGAGCCCGATATCCCGACCTGCGCGACGATGACGCAGCAGCGACCGATGCGGACGTTGTGCCCGATCTGCACCAAATTGTCGAGGCGCGAGCCGGCACCGATCACCGTGTCGGACAACGCGCCGCGGTCGATCGTGGTGTTGGCGCCCACTTCTACGTCGTCCTCGATGAGGACACGGCCGAGTTGCGGCAGGGTCAGGTACCCGTCCGCGGCGGTCACCAGGCTGAACCCGTCCTGGCCGATTCGCGCCCCGGGATACAGCACGACGCGCGCGCCGAGCAGGGCATGGCTAACACTGGTCAATGCGCCGATCCGGCAGTCGGCCCCGATCACGACGGCCTCTCCGACCACAGCGCCGGGTCCGAGACGGCACCGCGGCCCGATCTCGGCGCGCGCGCCGATCACCGCTAGCGGCCCCACCTCTGCGCTGGGGTCGAGACGCGCGGCCGGATCGACGATGGCGGACGGATGCACGCCCGGGCGCACAGGCGGGACAGGGTGAAACAGTGCCGCGACCCGCACCCACGCAACCCCCGGTTCGTCGCAAATGATCGCGGCGCTGCTGGTCGGCACGCGCCGCGCCAGATCACGCCGCACCAGCACCGCACCCGCACGCGTCTCTCCGAGTGCCGTCCCGTAACGGGGATTATCGAGATAGCTGACGTGCTCGGGCCCAGCACTGCCAAGGGGTGCGACGCCGATTAGCACCCGCTCCTTCCCGGCCGGCGCCTCGCCGCCCGCCACCGCTGCGACGGTGGCGAGGCTGTGCGGGCCGGTATGGGCGAAAAATCGCTGATCGCCCGGGAGCGAGCCGTTGTCCTGGGTCACACCGCCATCGTGTTCAACGATGCTGCTGCTGCGGATGGCCGGCGCCACCCGCCGCCTTGTGCTGCGCCGGCGGAGCGACTGTCGCCGCCGCCGGCCTCACGGACGGCGAGGCGGAGGCGGTCGGCGGCATCGCGGCCGGCGAGACGCCTTCCGGCGGGATCAGCACCGTGGGTAGGACTTTGTTCAGAAGCTCGGCTACCTGCGGGGTGATGTCGAACTCAGACTGGTTCAGCGCCACCTCGGCCCGCTGCAGCACGATGTTCATCCCCCGCGCCGCCGAGACGCGCTGCACCACATCGCTCAACGTGCGCTCGATCTGCGCCAGCGCGTACTGGCTCGCGTCCTGGATGATCCGCCCCCGCTCGCTGAATTTGCGCCGCGACTCGGTGATGCGATCCTGCAGTTCGCGCTCCTTCGCGCGGATCTGGTCGGCCGACATCTTGGCGCGGTCGTTCCCAAGCTGCTGGCCGAGATCGCGCAGGGTCACCTGCTCCTTCTGAGCGTCCTCGTTCAGCTTCTGACGCCGCTCGGCCATCGTCTTGTCGGCCTCGCGGTAAGCAACGGCGGCACGCAGCACGTCGGGGATCGACAGGACACCGATGACCGCCGCCGGCGGCATCGATCCCCGCGGCACGTCCGGAACCGGCGGCGCAGGCGGAAGCTGCACCTGCACCGGCGCGGGCGGCGCTTCCACAGCGGGCAGGCCAGGAGCGCCTTCCTCCACGGCCGGCCCGCCAGGCCGGGGCGCCGGCGCATGGGCGGCCGCTCGCGGCGCGGCACCCGATGATTGGCCCGGAATGAACCAGGCGGGGTTGCCACCGCTCCCACCGCCGCTGCCTTGGGCGATCACCGGTTGCGCGAGAAGAAGCGTGGCGCCCGCGAGCAGGGTCGCGCGAGAGAAGCGGAAGGGTGTCACTAGAACCTCGTGCCGAAGCCGAACCGGAAGATCTGGGTTTGGTCGTATTTCTGCTTGATGACGAACGGCGTCAGATCGATGTTGATAAGGCCGAACGGCGTGCGCCAGGACACGCCGACCCCCGCGCCAACCCGCGGCGCCGCCGACTGGAAGACCGTTGGGCATATCCCGTTCGGCGCTCCCTGGCAATTCGGCGATTCGAAGGAGCCCTGGCTCAGCGATCCGACATCCACGTAGGCGCGTCCCGAAAGTCCTATATCCGGCGGCAAGGGCAGAGGGAAGCGCAGCTCGGTCGATTGCGTGTAGATGAACCGCCCACCGACGGAATCGACCGACCCGTCGGTATTGACGACATGCGGGCCGGCGCCGCCGATCTCGAAGCCGCGCAAGTTGTCGCCGCCCAGGTAAAAGCGGTCGATCACGGATTCCTGCCGGCCGAGGTTGAACAGGTACCCCGCACCCGCCGACAGCGCGACTCCCCAATCGGCGTTGCCGCTCAAGAAGTCGAGCGGGATGTAATAGGCGCCATCGACGCGCGTGCGCGCGAACCGCGCCGTGCCGCCGAAACCGGCAAGATCGGTGCCCAGAGAAAGCAGGTACCCGGTGTGTGGCGCGATCCGGCTGTCACGGTAGTCGAGCGTCACCACCTGACTGATTTGCGACAGCAGCGAGGATCCCGCCTGACTTTGGATGAAGAAGTCGTTGGTGGTGACGTCGTACACCGTCCGGTTGACGAGCGAGTAGCTCCAGACCTGACGCAAATGCTCGTTGACGTCATAGCCAAGACGCGTGGTTAACCCCACGCGGCGCTCGTTGTACGGCTCGGTGCCGAGCGAGTTCGTCTGAATCAGGAACGCATCCGCGCCGACCAGCAAGTTGCGGCCCAGGAAGTAGGGATCATTGACTGAGAGGTTGATCGAACTCTGCTTCTGCGCGAGGACGCCGTTTATGCCGGCGTCGATCCCGGTCCCGATGAAGTTGCTCTCGCGGATGCCGGTGGAGAGCAGGAAACCGGCATCCGTCGAATAGCCGCCGCCCAAGCTGAACTCGCCGGTCGACTTCTCATCGACATTGGCCGTGACGATCGCCTTGTCGGGCGCCGATCCGGGTGCCGTGGTGATGGTCACGTTGTTGAAGTAGTTCAGATCCTGGAGCCGCTGGCGCGAGCGGCGCAAGAGCTCCTGGTTGTAAGCGTCCCCTTCGGCGATCCGAAACTCGCGGCGGATCACCCTATCCTGCGTGCGCGTGTTGCCGGTGATGTCGATCCGCTCGACATACACGCGCGGCCCCTCGGTCACGTCGAACACCAGCGTGACGGTGTGCGTCTTCGGGTCCCGCTCGATCCGCGGTGTGACCTGCACGAAGGCATAGCCGTGCGTGCGCACGTCATCCTCCATGGCGTCGGCCGTGCGACCGACCGCATCGCCGTCGTACCAGTCCCCCTGCGCGAGCTTCAGGTCCACGCGGAGCAGCTCGGGCGTTACACCCTTGAGCTGCGAGTTGATGGTGATCTTGCCGACGCGATAGCGCTCGCCCTCATGCAGGACGAAGGTCAGGAAAAAGGATTTGCGGTCAGGCGCCAGCTCGGCGGTCGCGTTCGTCACGTCGAAATCGACGTAGCCGTGCTTGAGATAGAAGCGCCGCAGCAGCTCCTTGTCGAAGCCCAGTTTTTCGGCGGTGTACTGGTCGGCGGTGGACAGGAAGGCCCACCATCGCTGCGGCCGGCTGTTGACCACGCCCGCCAGCGTGCCCTCGCCATACGCGTGGTTGCCTACGAACACGATCCGGCTGATCAGCGTTTCCGGCCCGTCGTGAATGCGGAAGACCAGGTTCACCCGGTTCTCGGGAAGCCGGATGATCTCCGGCTCGACCGTGGCGTCGTAGCGCCCGCGCGCGGCATAGGCGTCGAGGATGCGCTTCCGATCCGCCTCGGCGGCGGCGGGCGTGAACACCGAACGCGCGCGCAGCTGCGTGACACCATTGAGCTGCTCGTCGGTCTCGACGTGGTTGCCCTCGTAGACCACCCGATTCACGACCGGATTCTCGGCCACGTGCACGACCAGCGTGTCGCCCTGCCGGGTGATGCTGACGTCCTGAAAAAGCCCCGTGGCATAAAGCGTCTTGAGGCTGCGGTCGATCTGCGCGGGATCGAATGGCTGGCCGGGCTGGACCAGCATGTACGAGCGGATCGTCGCCGCGTCGATGCGCCGATTGCCCTCGACTCGAATCGCCTGCACGACGTTGGTGGGCATCCGTGCGGCGGCGCGCGCGCGCGGCACGGCCGGCGACTGCCGGCCGGCCGGCGCAGCACGGGTCTGGGCATAGCCATCCGCTGCCGGGACCACCGGCAAAAGGCAGGCGGCGGCAAGCAGAGCGGCGCGAAATCGGGACAAACGGCTGCCTCCCCAGAATGTCTCAACCCGAGGGACGCGCCGCGAATTCGGACGCCGGGCCAAGCGGCGGCGGACCATAGCCGCCGCCCCCGAGTCATGCCAGCCGGGGACCCCGTCGCGGGAACCGGAGGCCGTCAGCCGCCAGGACGGCAAGAGGAAAGCCTGCCAGAGCCACGCCAAGCCCAACTCGCGCTCCGGCGCGAAGCTCGGTCCCGCTCACCACGTCGTGTAGCGTCCTGCCCTCCAACCAGGGCGGCAGTGGGAGGCACGTGCCGGTCCAGGCGGCGGGCGGGATCAGGATGGCGCCCGATCCCTCCATCAGCCCAAGCGGCAGGCGCGGCACGATGACGAGCATCGCGGCGTCGCCCTCGCGCCGAGCGAAGGCGATCACCCGCTTCGCGCAGGGTCCTTCCGCGGCAAGGGGGGCATAGTCGCCGCGCGCGAACAGGACCGGAGTTCGCCGGCGCAGATCCAGGATACGCGCGATGACGGCCTGCTTCACCCGCCCGTCGCGCCACGCCCCGACCAGGGCGATCGGTGCCGCCGCCGTTTCCAAGGCCGTCTGGCGCGCCGCGAAATCCACGGGTCGGCGATTGTCGGGATCGACCAGGCTCTGGTCCCAGAACTCCGTCCCTTGATAGAAATCGGGGACGCCCGGCACGGTTAGCTTCAGCGTCGCCTGCGCCAGCCCGTTGACGGCGCCGGCCGGCCCGATGCGGTCGGCGAAGCGCGCGATCTCGGCGGCGAAGCCGTCGTCGTCCATCACCGAGTCCAGGAAGGCCCGCGCGGCGTTCTCATACGCCTCGTCAGGCGAAATCCAGCTCGTGCGCAGCTTCGCCTCGTGCAGTGCCTTCGCCTGCCAACCAGCCAGCCGCTCGGCAAACGCACGCCGCCCCGCACGATCGCCCGCATCGAGCGTCGTCGGCCAAGCGCCTACGATCATCTGGTACAACATCACCTCGGCGCCCCGCGAGGGCGCCGGCGCGTCGCCCGAAATGCGACGATGGCGCGTGTTCCGCTCGATCCAGCCCCGTACGGCGGCCCCCCACTCGTCGGGAAACTCCGACAGCACGGCGAGCCGCGCACGCACGTCCTCCCCGCGCTTGTGGTCATGCGTCGCGGTCGCCAGCATCGCATCCGGAAAATGCGCGCGCCGAGCTTGAGCGAGGCGGTGGAATTCGGGAGCCTCGGTTCCCAGGCGGGCGGCGTCGAAGCCGACGTCGTTGCGCGACAGCAGGCGTCCGTAGCGATAGAACGCGGTGTCCTCGACCGCCTTCGCGGCGATGGGCGCGCTGAGCTGCTGAAAGCGGGTCGCCGCGATCTGCCGAGCCGGATCGTCCGGGGCGCGAAGCCATGAGACGATCCGATCCAGCACATCGCGCCGGGCGGGGCCGCGCGGTGCGCTCGCACCTGCCAACGCGCGGGCGAACATCTCATCGTCGCCAGACGGGCGATCGGCTTTGGTGGCGTAGCCGCGATAGGCCGGGAAATGCGCCAGCAGCTCGATCAGCGCGCGCCGAATCGCCGGGCGGGAAGCGTCGCGCGTCGCCGGGCTCAGCAGCGCCACCCGATGCAGCGCGCCCACTGCCGATTCGAGCTGCGCGGCGAAGCTGCTGTCGAGGATTTCGCGCCGGGCGGCCACCTCCTCGGGCTTGAATTCGCCCGAGCGACCCGAGAGCGCGGCCCAGAGCGCCGACAGGGCAGGCGCGGCTTTCGCGTCGTGCTGCACGGCGCTGACCGCGTCCATGAAGTCGTAGCCGCTGGTTCCGTCCACCTGCCAATCCTTGGCCAAACTCTCGGACGCGCCCAGAATCTTTTCGATCACCAGATAGGCCGGCCCAGGCGGCGCTTTTGCTGGCCGCTGGCGCTCCAGCTCCGTCAATCGCGCTCGCAGGCGCCGGCAATAGCCGCGCGGGTCGGACAACCCGTCCACGTGATCGACCCGCATCCCGTCGATCAGCCCCTCGGCATAGAGGCGGAACAACGTGGCGTGCGTCGCCTCGAACACGCGCGCATCCTCGGCGCGGACGCCGGCGAGCTCGTTGATGTCGAAGAAGCGCCGCCAGTTGATCTCGTCTCCGGCGGTGCGCCAATGCGCCAGCCGGTAGTGCTGTCGCTCCAGCAGCCGATGCAGCCGCGCGCGGCCGGCTTCGTCGGCCGGATCGTAGGCGTCGAGGCCGAGCGCCGTGATCTCGGCCTCATCGTCGGCCCGGATCGGGAACACGTTGTCGAAGTACCGCGCCTCGGACCCGGCATTCCCCCGCGCCACCCGGATCTCACCCGCGTCCAGCGCCTCCCCGTACGGCTTGCCGAGCACCGGCAGCAGCACCTTGCCATCGAGCAGCGGATTGTCGGGATGCCAGTCGATGTCGAAAACGTCGCCACGCCGACCGGCGCGGCCGTTTCGCAGCACGTCCTGCCACCAGGCGTTCTCCCGGCCGACCGCCATGTGGTTCGGCACGATGTCCACGATCAGGCCCAAATCCTCGGCGCGCAGCGCGGCGACCAAACGACGGAAGCCGTCCTCACCGCCAAGCTCCGGGCCGATCGCCGTCGGGTCCACCACGTCGTAGCCGTGCATGGAACCGGCGCGCGCCGTCAGGATGGGCGAGGAATAGAGATGGCTCACGCCAAGCCGGGCCATGTAGGGTGCGAAGCGGGCGGCGTCGTCGAAGGTGAAGCCCTTGTGGAGCTGCAGCCGCATCGTCGCGCGTGGAGGAGCCGCGGATGCGATCATGCGGTGTCCCCGGCGCCGCCGTGGCTCCGCGCGGCGGCGACCGTCTCCAGCCGGCGGGTGGCAGCCGGCGCATCGAGGAGAGATGAGGCCGGCCCCGGCGCACGGCGGCGCCAGTTCGGATGCTCATCAATCGTCCCAGGCAGGTTCGGCTGTTCGAGCTGGCCGAGCACGTCCTCCAGCGGCAGCAGGCAGAGCGTGCAGGCGGAGGCGGCGACATGAGCGAGGGCAGCATCCACGAACGCGTCCGCCCGCTCGGGCGGACGGCCGTGCGCGGAGCCGGCCTGTGTGAAGGCGTGCCAGAGGGCGGCGCGATCGGCATCGCGTTCGGACTTAACCGCCTCGCGCCGCTGATCGCGTCCCAGCACGCCGTGCTCGGCGCGCAGCTCGATGTCGGCGCCCTCCCACCAGCCCGCGAGCGTCGGCAGGTCATGCGTGGAGGTCATGGCCATCGCCCCGGGATCCCAGGCCGACGGTGGGCTGAAGCCGCCATCGTCGCGCTCGAACCACAGCACGCGCATCCCGTACGCCCCGTGCCCGTCGAGCGCGGCGCGAAACCCCTCGGGCACCGTGCCCAAATCCTCGCCCACCACCACCGCGCGATGGCGGTGCGATTCCAGCGCCAGCAGGCGCAGCATGTCCGTGAGCGGATAGTTCAGGTAAGCGCCGTCCGCCGCCGAGGCGCTCTCGGGCACCAGCCAAAGCCGCTGGAGCCCCATCGCATGATCGATCCGCACGCCGCCCGCGGTGCGCAGAGCGGCCCGCAGCGTCGCCAGATAGGGCGCGAAGCCGCCCGCCCGCAGCGCCTGGGGCGAGAAGGAGGTAATGCCCCATTCCTGGCCATTCGGGTTGAGCAGATCGGGCGGCGCGCCGATCGAAAGCCCGGTCAGGATGTCGCCCGGCCGGCTCCAGGCGTGGCTGCCGGCCGGGTCCATGCCCACCGCTAGATCGGCAATCAGGCCGATCCGCATCCCCGCGCGTCGGGCACGACGCTGCGCTTCGCCCAGCGAGCGGTCCGTCGCCCATTGGACGAATTTGTGGAACAGCACCTCGCGCCGATGCGCGGCCGCGAAGGCGGCCACGGCGGGCCCGTGCGCGTCCCTCAGGTCGCTTGGCCAGGTGCGCCAATCGCCGTGCCCAGGGTCGCGCGCCACCTGCTCGGCCTGCAAAGCCTCAAAGCAGGCGTGCCCGGCGAGCAGATCGCCGCCGTCGGCCTCGAACTGGGCGAAATCGGCGCGCAGTGCGTCCGGAATGTCGGCGTCCGCCGAGAACTGCGCGAAGAGCGCGCGCAGCAGCGCGAACTTGGCATGCGCGGCCGCCGGCCAGTCGATCAGATCCAGCCCTTCCAGCCGCGCGAACTCCGCGGCCACCCCGGCCTGGGCCGCGGCGCCGGCGATGCGCGCCGGATCGAAAATCAGCCCGGGCGCCGCGTGGAGAGGATTTAAAAACAGCCGGCTGGAAGGAGAATATGGGCCATACCGGTGCGGTTCGGCCGAAAACAGCGCATGGACGGGGCTCAGCGCCAGCATGTCCGCCCCGAGCCGCGCCGCCGCCTCGGCGAGCTGGGCCACGCCCTCGGCGTCGCCGATCCCCCCGTCGTCGTGCCGGCGCAGGCTGTAGACCTGCGCGGCCAAGCCCCAGGGACGCGCCCCCTCGGCCACATCCTGGGCGGAGGTGGCGCGTTCGGGCGCGACCGCCAGGACGATCTCGCGCGGGCCGATCAGCAGCCGGTGGTAGCCGGGTTCGGAGATGACCGGCACCTCGACCCCGTTGCGGTACGCATGCAGGCGGATGTCGCGCTCGCCTCCAGTTTCGGCCAGCAGCAGCGCGCTGCGTGGCCCGTCCGGACCGACCGGCAGGCGCGTCGGGCTTGCGGTGCTAGCGGTCAGCAGAGGCGGCAATCCCGCGAGGCCCGGTGCGGGAGCCAGGCGGCGGCGGCTCTCGGCGATCTCGTCGAGGTTCGCGCAGGGCAGGCCGAGGGCGACCAGCACGCCGCGCACCGCGTCCGGTGCGACCTCGCGCGGCTCGCCCGCGTAGTTGCGCCACTCCACTGCGACGCCGGCCTCGACCGCAAGTCGACGCAACGCGTCGTCCGCCTCCGTCATGCCGCGTGGTCCAGAAATGCCACGCAGGCATGGCCGGGAAGTTCGCCCGCCCCGGCGCGTCCACCGGCGACGTCGGGTCCAGCGAACAACAGGCGTCCCTTGGGCGGTGCGAGCGCGACCGGCGCCGGACCCAGATTGACCGCGATCGTCAATACGCCCCGGTCGCCCAGCCGCCAGCACGCCTGAACGGCGGCGCTGCCCAGCGGGCGCGCCTCGATCGCGCGCGCCCGTTCGATCTCGGGCGCGATCTCGCGCATTCGAAGGGCGATCAGGCGCTGATAGAGCGCCCGGCGATGCTCGCCCAGAGCCGGGTCCGGGCAGGGACGAGAGGCCTCGAACGTGGCGGGCGCGTTCGGATCGGGAATGCGCTCGCGCTTCTCGGGGTCCGAGAACGCGGCGAAATGCGCAAACTCCTTGCGTCGTCCGTCGCGCACCAGCTTGCCGAGCTCGGGATCGTGGTCGGTGAAGAACAGGAAGGGCGTCGCGGAGGCGACCTCCTCACCCATGAACAGCAACGGGATCTGCGGGCACAGAACCTGGGCGGCGATTGCCGCCTCCAGTGCCGCCGAATCGGCGAGCTGCGTCAGGCGCTCGCCGAAAGCACGGTTGCCCACCTGATCATGGTTTTGCAGGAACAGCACGAAGGCCGTCGTCGGCAGATCCCTGCTGGGCGTGCCGCGCGGTCGTCCGCGATGCTGCGAAACCTGGCCCTGGAAGAAAAATCCCTCCGCCATCACCCGCGCCAGCCCCGCCGCGCCGGCCTCCGCATAATCCTTGTAATAGCCGCCGTCCTCGCCGGTCAGCAGCACGTGGAAGGCATGATGTCCGTCGTCGTTCCACTGCGCGTCGATGTCGCGCATCAGGTGGCGCGCTTCGTTCCGCTCGTTCTCCAGCACAAGGTGGAGGTGCCGGCCCGGCCCCGCCACGCACCGGACCTCGTCGGCCATCTCGTCCAGCCAATCGGGTTCCGAAATTTCATGAACGGCGTCCAGGCGCAATCCGTCGAAACGATACTCGTTCAGCCAATAGAGCGCATTCTCGGTGAAAAAGCGTCGCACCTCGGGCCGTCGGAAATCGATCGCCCCGCCCCAGGGTGTGCGAATGTCGTCGCGGAAGACCTGCGGGGCATAGAGGCCGAGATAATTCCCGTCGGGGCCAAAATGGTTGTACACGACGTCCAGGAACATCATCATTCCGAGCCCGTGCGCGGCGTCGATCAGGGCCTTGAGGTCATCGGGTGCGCCATAGGCGCTGTCCGGCGCGAACGGCAGCACGCCGTCGTAGCCCCAATTGTGACGGCCGGGAAAATCCCCGATCGGCATCAGCTCCACGGCGGTGACGCCCAGCGCCTTCAGGGCCGGTAGCGCCGCAGCGACGCCGCCAAAGCCGCCAAGACAGCCGGCGTGCACCTCGTAGAGCACCACCTCGTGCCAGGGCCGGCCCGTCCAGGCGGCGTGACGCCATTCGTAGGCACGCGGGTCGATGACCTGGCTTGGCCCGTGCACGTCCTCGGGCTGGAAGCGCGAGGCCGGGTCCGGAACCTCCGTGCCGTCGCCCAGGCGGAAGCGATACCGCGCGCCGGCGCCGCACGCCGCCTCGATCGCGAACCAGCCGTCCGGCTCGCGCCGCATCGCAACCACCCCCGCGCCTTCGATCCCGACGGCGACCTCCTGCTGCGCGGGCGCCCACAGGCGAAACCGGGTGCGCCCCTCGGCCAGCAGAGTGGCGCCGAACTCCAGGTGGCGGGCGAAACGCCCAGTCACGGCATGGCCCCGGTCGCTTCGGACAGCAGCAGCACCGCCGCATGGGCGCCCACGGCAAGGCCGTCCGACGACACGTCGAGGTCGCGCTCGGCCTGATCGGGCGCGGCGGTGTCGAGTAGCAGTCGCGTGGGCCAATGTGGCGGAGGAAGCGCGAAGCGGCGGTCCTCGCCCGTGGGATTCAGCATCAGCGTGAGCATCGGCAATCGCCCGTCAGGAAACCGCGCGGCGCGGCGCAGCACCAACGTCCGCTCTTCGGGATTGTTCCATGCTTCCGGCACGATTGCCCCGCCGCGCTCGTCGAACCATGCAATATCCAGAACGCCGCCCGTGAGCTCGTGACGACCCTTCCGAAAACGCAAAGAGCGCAGCGCGGGGTGCGCGCGCCGCAGCGCGATCAGTCGCGCGGCAAAGGCGCTGAAGGCGCGTCCCTGCGGCGCCTCCGCCCGGGCCCAGTCGAACCAGGAGAGTTCGTTGTCCTGGCAGTATGGGTTGTTGTTGCCGCCCTGCCCGCGCCCGAACTCGTCGCCGCCCAGCAGCATCGGCGTGCCCTCCGAGAAAAACACGGTGGCCAGCATGGCACGGCGCACGCGAGCGCGGCGCTCGCGGATCACGGGGTCGCGGGTCCGCCCCTCCGCCCCCCAGTTGCGGGACCAGTTGGCGTCGCCGCCGTCGCGATTGTCCTCCTGGTTCGCCTCGTTGTGCTTTCCCTCGTAGGCGACAAGGTCGGCCAAGGTGAAGCCGTCGTGGCAGGCGACGTAGTTGACGGAAGCCCAGGGCCGGCGGCCGGCGTGGCCGAAGATGTCGGCGGACCCGGCAAGCCGGGCCGCCATCTCCGGCCGCTGGCCGGCATCACCGCGCCAGAACCGGCGCGCCGTGTCGCGAAATCGATCGTTCCATTCGGCGAACCCCGGTGGGTGCTGACCCAGCCTGTAGCCGCCCGGCCCGATGTCCCAGGGTTCGGCGATCAGCTTCACGCGCGCCAGCACGGGATCCTGACGGATCGCGTCGAAGAATCCGGCACCGGGATCGAAGCCGTGCGCCTCCCGCCCCAAGGCCGCCGACAGGTCGAAGCGGAACCCGTCCACATGGAACGATCGCACCCAATAGCGCAGCGAATCCATCACCATTTGCAGCACGCGCGGATGCGCCAGGTTCAAGGTGTTGCCGGTGCCGGTGTCGTCGACGCAGCGGCGAGCATCGTCCACCGCCAGGCGGTAGTAGCTGGCGTTGTCCAGCCCGCGGAACGACAGTGTCGGTCCGGTTTCGCCGCCCTCGGCGGTGTGATTGTACACCACGTCCAGGATCACCTCGATTCCGGCGGCGTGCAGGCGCCGCACCGCCTGCCGCATCTCGTGCGCCGCGCCCGTCGCCAAGTAGGTCGGCTCGGGAGCGAAGAAGCCGAGCGTGTTGTAGCCCCAGTAGTTGCGCAAGCCACGCTGCGCCAGGAATTGGTCCTGCGCGAAGGCATGGACGGGCAGTAGCTCAATTGCCGTCACGCCGAGCCGCAGCAGGTGCCCGATAACCCGCCGGTCGGCGAGTGCCGCGAACGTGCCGCGCAGCTCCGGCGCGATGTCGTGGCGCAGCATGGTCAGGCCGCGCACATGCGCCTCGTAGATCACCGTGTCGGACCAGGCCACGTCCGGCGGCCGGTCGTCGCCCCACGAGAACGCGTCGTCCGTGATGACCGCCTTCGGCATGAAGGCCGCGCTGTCGCGCCGATCGTACGACACGTCCTCCCGCGACGAATGCGCGCGAAAGCCGTAAAGCGCATCGGACCAATGGATCTCGCCCCGCAGCGCCCGCGCATACGGGTCGAGCAGCAATTTGTGAGGATTAAACCTTTGACCACGCTCCGGTTCGTAGGCGCCGTAGGCGCGCAGCCCGTACACCGTGCCGGGACCCGCCTCCGGGAGGTACCCGTGCCAAATCTGGTCGGTATATTCGGGCAGCACATGGCGCGCGATCTCGCGCCGGCCGGTCGGATCGAACAAGCAGAGGTCGATGCGCTCGGCATTCGCCGAGAAGACAGCGAAGTTGACGCCGAGCCCATCCCAGGTCGCGCCGAGTGGGTTGTTGCGGCCGGCGAGCAGGCTATCCAGGGAGGCGGGAAAAGGCTGCGGTGTCAGCCGCATCCCCCGCCCCGGCCCCAACGCCTCATCCACCGGCCCGGAACAGCACTGTGGCGAGCGGGGGCAGGTTCAGCGCGAGTGACTGCTCCTGTCCATGCGCGGGGATCGGTTCGGCCGGAAGGCCGCCGCCATTGCCGATGTCGCTGCCGCCGTAGTACGCGGAATCCGAGTTCAGCGCCTCGCGCCAGAACCCGCCCTGCGGCACGCCGATCCGGTAGGCCTCCCGGGGCACCGGCGTCATGTTGCACACTGCGAGGATCGGCGGTACATCGCCGGCGCCAAGGCGCAGATAGGCGAAGACCGAGTTGGCGCTGTCGTCGCCGACCACCCAGCGGAAGCCAGCCGGATGCGAATTGGTACTCATGCAGCGCCCGCTCCTGCAGGTAGAGGCGGTTGAGGTCGCGCACCAGCCGCTGAATGCCCCGATGCGCCGGGTCGTCCAGTAGCGACCAGTCGAGTTCGCGGTCGTGGCTCCACTCCCGCTCCTGCGCGAACTCGCACCCCATGAACAGCAGCTTCTTGCCCGGGTGCGACCACATGAAGCCGAGGTATGCGCGCAGATTCGCCATCCGCTGCCAGACGTCGCCCGGCATCTTGCCGATCAGCGAGCCCTTCCCGTGAACCACCTCGTCATGCGACACCGGGAGGATGAACCGTTCGGAAAAGGCGTAGACCAATCCGAACGTCAGGTCGTTGTGGTGCCAGCGCCGGTGGATCGGATCGGTCTCCATATAGCGCAGCGTGTCGTGCATCCATCCCATGTTCCACTTGTAGTCGAAGCCGAGCCCGCCGTCGGCCGCGGCGCGTGTCACGCCCGGCCATGCGGTCGATTCCTCGGCGATGGTGACGGCGCCAAGACAGCGCTCCGGGACTACGGTGTTGAGGTGGCGCAGAAACTCGACCGATTCCAGGTTCTCGCGCCCGCCATAGATGTTCGGAATCCACTCGCCGGCGGCCCGACTGTAGTCGCGATAGAGCATGGAGGCCACGGCGTCCACGCGCAGTCCGTCGACGTGGTAATGTTCCAGCCAATGGATCGCGCTGGCGATCAGGAAGCCCTGCACCTCGCGCCGGCCCAGGTTGTAAATGTAGGTGTTCCAGTCCTGGTGAAAGCCCTCGCGCGGATCGAGGTGCTCGTAGAGCGCGGTGCCGTCGAAGCGCGCCAGCCCGTATGCGTCGGTCGGAAAATGCGCGGGCACCCAGTCGATGATGACGCCCACGTCGGCGCGATGGCAGGCATCGACAAAGCGCGCGAAGCCCTCCGGTGGGCCGAAGCGCGCACTCGGCGCGAACAGCGAGAGCGGCTGATAGCCCCAGGAGCCGGTGAACGGGTGCTCGGCGACCGGCAGCATCTCGATATGCGTAAAGCCCATCTCCCGCACGTACGGGACGAGCCGCTCGGTCAGGTCGTCCCAGCACGGAAAGCGAGTCGGATCGTCGGCTGCCGGGCGGAGCCAGGAGCCCGGATGCACCTCATAGATCGCGATCGGCGCCGCGGCCCGCTGCCGATCGGCGCGTGCGGCCATCCAGGCCTCGTCGCCCCACGGAAACGGGACGGTATCCCCGACGATCGAGGCGGTTGCGGGTGGCGCCTCGGTCTGTCGGGCGAGCGGATCGGCCTTCAGGGGCAGACGCGACCCGTCCGGCCCGACGATCGCGAACTTGTAGCGCACGCCTGGGCCAATCCGGGGCACGAACAGCTCCCATACCCCCGCGCCTTGGCGAAGCCGCATCGGGTGTCGTCGTTCGTCCCAGGTATCGAAGTCCCCGACGACTGACACGGCGCGCGCGTTCGGCGCCCACACGGCGAACCGCACGCCGGGTACCCCGTCGATCGTCATGGGCCGGGCACCCATCGCGAAGGACAGCTCGAAGTGCCGCCCCTCGTTGAACAGGTAAAGGTCGAGATCGCCGAGCAGCAGGCCGAACGAGTACGGGTCCTCGGTCTCCTGCACCGCGCTCGGCCATCGAATCCGCAGAACGTAAGGCTCGGCGCCGTCCAACCGCCCGGCAAACAGCCCGTAGGGCTCGCCCTGCGACAACTCGCCCAGCAGCCGCGCCCCGTCGCGGGAGCGGACCTCCACGCATTCGGCCCCGGGCAAAAAGGCGCGCACCAAGCGGCCCTGCGGCCCGTCATGCGGGCCGAGCACGGCGAACGGGTCGGCCAAGCGGGCATTGGCGAGCGCATCCGCCGCCGCCGGGTCGAGCGGCAAGTTCTCAGGAAATCCCGCGTCCATCATTCGGCGGCCCGCTGTTCGGGCGCCAAGACTTGATCGGCGATGCCTGCTAGGCCATGCAGCGGCACGTCGATCCAGGTCGGCCGGTTGGCCGCCTCGTAGGCGATCTCGTACGCCGCCTTTTCGATCAGGAACAGCCGCAGCAACGCGGTCTCGGCCGCCTCGTCGGCGGACGGGGCCAGCGCGTGATAGCCAGCCAGAAAGGCGGCGTTCACCCGGTCGAGGAACTCCGCCAGGAACCCCTCGCGCCGATCGTCGGCCAGATGCGGATGCGCCTCGCGGCTTTTGCGGCGCACGACGGCGGCGGCGTAGTCGAAGGAGCGGATCACACCGGCGAGATCGCGCATCGGGCTGGTCTTGGCCCGCCGCTGCTCCAGCGGGCGGGCTGGCTCGCCTTCGAAGTCGATGATGAACACGTCACCGGAGGAGACCAGCATCTGGCCGAGGTGCAAGTCGCCATGGATGCGCGTCAGCGGCGCCCCGGCGCCCCGGCGGGCGAGGCTCCGGACCGCTCCGATCAACCGCCCGCGCGCGCGCCGCAACGCCTCCGATTCCGCGCCGGCCTGCGGTTCCAGTGCCGTCCGTGCACCTTCCAGGGCGCGCAGCGCCGCGTCGACCTGCGCCTCGACATCCGTTGCCCAGCGGTTCAGCACGGCTTCACTCGCACGCTCGGGCGCGAAGTCCGTCACCTCGGTCGGACGCGCCAGGACGACGTGCATCTCGCCCAGGCGCTGGCCGATGATGCTTGCGATCGCCTCGCCGTCGGCGAATTTCTCGGGCGGGGCCGGCTCCGCCTCGGTATCGCCGGCCGGCGAGAGATCGGAAAGCGCGCGCATCATCCAGTCCAGCATCCACGTCCAGGCGTCGCCCTGATTTCGGATGAATGCCTGCGCGATCGCCAGCGTGTGACGCGTGCCATCGGGACCGACGCGCACCATCTCGCCCAGCAGCGCCGGTGTGTGCGCGAAGCCCTGCTCGGTCAGATACCGGCCCATCTCCGCCTCCGGGTGGGGGCCGCCGATGACGCGGCGGAACAGCTTCAGCATCGCCGTATCGCCCACGATCAGCGAGCTGTTGGACTGCTCCGCCGATAGCCAATTGATGTCGGCGTCCGGCGCCAGATTGACGTCCCTCATCTTCTCGGTCGGCTCGAAACGGATCTCGCCCCCCTCGGCCGGCAGACGCGAGCCCTCGGCGAAGCCGTGCATCACCGAACGCACGAAGGCCGGAAGCGCGAAGCCGTCGGTCAACAACCCCACCCGGCTCGCCCGGCGGACGCGGGCGAGCGCGAGCTGCGCGGGCAGTGGCGCGCTTGTCGCCTCATCCTCCCACAGCACCGCCAACGGCAGCAGCCAGCGCGACGCGGTCGCGTGGCCGCCAGATCCAGCCGTCTCGATCTCCGCCAGCAGCAGCTCGCGCTCGGCGCCGGGGAGCACCATAATCGTGGCGAGCTTCGCACCGCTCAGCGTCTGATCCTTGGCGGCGAACCAGCGTCGGACGGAGAGGTAGGCGGGGAGTACATCCCGCTCCATCACAACGCGCTGCTCGCTCAGCGCATCGGCCAGGCAACGGCGGACGACGATGGTCTGATATTCGGGCATGGGCTCCGGCGCGGGCGTGTGCCCCGAGGGCCACTCCGCCTCCCTGTCTAGAAGGAACCAATAAAAACCGTACGGCGGCAAGGTCAGTAGGTAAGAAAGCTGCCCGACCGGCGGAAACACCGATCCGCCGTTCAGCTCGACAGGCGTGCGGCCCGCGAATTCCGAAAGGTCAACCTCCACCGCCTGCGGCGTGCGCGCCAGGTTGGCGACGCAGAGGAGCGTCTCCTCCTGGTGTTCGCGCAGATAGGCAAGCACTTTCCGATTTTTCGGATAGAGCAGCCGGAACGTCCCCCGCCCGAAGGCGCGGTGCCGGCCTCGCACCGCGAGCACCCGGCGCGTCCAGTTCAGCAGCGAATGCGGGTCGCGGTCCTGCGCCTCCACGTTCACCGCCTCGAAGCCGTAGATCGGGTCCATGATCGGCGGCAGCACGAGCGAGGCGGGGTCGGCGCGGGAGAAGCCGCCGTTGCGGTCGGGCGACCACTGCATCGGCGTGCGCACGCCGTCGCGGTCTCCCAAGTGGAAGTTGTCTCCCATGCCGATCTCGTCGCCGTAGTAGATGACCGGCGTTCCGGGCATCGACAGCAGCAGGTAGTTCAGCAGCTCCACGCGCCGGCGGTCGCGTTCCATCAGCGGCGAGAGGCGGCGGCGGATGCCGAGATTGATTCGCGCGCGCCGGTCGGCGGCGTAGGTCTCCCACAAATAGTCGCGCTCGGCGTTGGTGACCATCTCCAGCGTCAGCTCGTCGTGGTTGCGCAGGAAGATGGCCCATTGGCAGGCTTCGGGGATGTCGGGCGTCTGACGAAGGATATCGGTGATCGGGAAGCGGTCCTCCCGCGCGATCGCCATGTACATGCGTGGCATGAGCGGGAAATGAAACGCCATGTGGCACTCGTCGCCGGCGCCAAAATACTCCTTGACGTCCTCCGGCCACTGGTTGGCCTCGGCGAGCAGCATCCGATCGGGATAGTGCGCGTCCACGGCGGCGCGTACCTTGCGCAGTACGGCATGCGTCTCGGGCAGGTTCTCGTTGTTCGTGCCCTCGCGCTCGACCAGGTACGGCACGGCATCGAGCCGCAGCCCGTCCACGCCAAGATCGAGCCAGAAGCGCATCACGGAGAGCACCTCGCGCAGCACGCGCGGGTTGTCGTAATTGAGGTCCGGCTGGTGAGCATAAAAGCGGTGCCAGTAAAACGCCCCGGCCTCGACATCCCAGGACCAGTTCGACTTCTGAGTGTCGACGAATATAACCCGCGTGTCGCCATAGCGCTGGTCTGTGTCGGACCACACGTAGAAATCGCGGTGGCTCGATCCCCGCCGGGCGCGGCGGGCGCGCTGGAACCAGGGGTGCTGGTCGGAGGTGTGATTCACCACCAGTTCGGTGATCACCCGCAGCCCGCGCTTGTGCGCGGCGTGGATGAACCGCCGTACATCGGCCAGCGTGCCGTAGTCGGGATGCACGCCGCGATAGTCGCTGATGTCGTAGCCGTCGTCGAGCCGCGGCGAAGGATAGAAAGGCAGCAGCCACACCGCCGTAACGCCGAGGCCCGCGATGTAATCGAGCTTCGCTAGCAGCCCGGCAAAGTCACCCACCCCATCGTTGTTGGCATCAAAGAGCGACTTCACATGCAGTTGATAGACGATCGCGTCCTTGTACCAAAGATAATCGTCCTGGGCGGTTTCGGCCGCCGGCGAAGGCAGCGGCCGCGCGATGGGTGCGTTCATGCGCCGCCCGGCGGGTTCAGGCGCCAGATGGCGAACGGCAGATCGGCGGGATCGAGGCGGATGCGCTGGATCTTGCCCTGCCAAGTGAACCGGCTGCCGCGCATCAGGTCCTCCGCCGCGATCGCCGCATCGTCGGGCAGCCCCCATTCCCACAGCGGCACCTCGATCTCCGCGTCCTGCACACGATGCGGGTCGAAGCTCACGGCGACAAAGACCATCGCGCGTCCGCCGGCGGGTGCCATCTTTCCGAACAACAGCACCTGATCATTCAAGGCGTTGTAGAACCGCACGCCGAGATGCGAATGCAGTGCCGGGTTGGCGCGCCGTATGCGGTTCAGTGCCGCGATCTCAGCGCGAATGTTGCCGGGCGCATCCCAGTCGCGCACGCGCACCTCGTATTTTTCGGAATCGAGATACTCCTCACGTCCCGGCAATGGCGCCGCCTCGCAGAGCTCGAAGCCGGAATAGAGCCCCCACAAGCCCGACAACGTGGCGGCGAGCGCCGCGCGAATCAGAAATCCGGGGCGCCCGGAGCCTTGCAGGAAGATCGGGTTGATGTCCGGCGTGTTGACGAAGAAGTTCGGGCGAAAAAAATCGCGCACCGGCGCGGCGTTCAGTTCGGTCAAGTACTCCGTAATCTCCTGCTTCGTGTTGCGCCAAGTAAAATAAGTGTATGACTGGGTGAAGCCGATCTTGCCCAGCCGGTACATCATCTTCGGCCGGGTGAACGCCTCCGCGAAAAAGATCACCCCGGCATCCCGCGACCGGATATCCTCGATCAGCCAGTGCCAGAACGTCAGCGGCTTGGTATGGGGGTTGTCCACGCGGAAGATCCGTACCCCCTGCTCGACCCAGAATCGCACCACGTCGCGCAGCGCCAGCCACAAATCCGGGATCGCCGCTTCGGCGTAGAACTCCACGTTGACGATGTCCTGGTACCTCTTGGGAGGATTCTCGGCATAGCGGATCGAGCCGTCGGGGCGCCAGCGGAACCACTCCGGATGTTCGCGAATCCACGGATGGTCAAGCGAGCACTGGATCGCGAAATCGAGCGCGATCTCCAGGCCGTGCCGGTACGCCGCGGCCAGCAGGTCCCGGAAATCTTCCAGCGTGCCGAGCGCGGGGTCGATCGCGTCATGCCCGCCCTGCTCGGCGCCGATGGCATACGGGCTGCCGACGTCTCCCTCGGCTGCGGAAACGGCGTTGTTGCGGCCCTTGCGGTTGGTGTGGCCGATCGGATGGACCGGCGGGAAATACAGCACGTCGAAGCCCATCGCGCGGATACGCGGCAGTTCCCCGACCACACCGGCGAAGGTGCCGGGCCGCGCCGGATCGCGGGTCGCCGAACGGGGAAACATCTCGTACCAGCTCGCGAAGGCGGCTTGGGCGCGATCGGCGTCCAGCGGCAACTCGGCGTGGCGCGTCAGGAACGGGCGATGCTGGCCGTGAGCGACCGCCCGCTCGGTGTCGCCGTCCAGCAGGATCGCGACCCGCTGCGCCGTATCCGCCGGCTCCAGCGTGTCCGCCACGGCGGCGATCGCCGCGCGGGCGTCTTCCGGCGCCCCCCGCGCGATCTCGCGCAGCAGCCGCCGGCCCTCCTCGGCCTCGAGCGTCAATTCTTGCTCGGCGTCGCGTTTGCGGATCAGGTCGCGGCGGAACGTCCCCCACTCGTCCCACCACGCCGCGATGGTGAACAGATGCCGGCCGACGCGGAACGGCGTGAACGTGGCGGCCCAGCGATCGTTCTCCACGAGGCGCATCGGCACGCGCCGCCACCCCGCCTCGTCGCCGCAGCGCCACAGCACCTCCGCCGCCAGCACCTCGTGCCCGTCGGCGAGGATGTCCGCTTCGATCTGGACCGGGTCGCCCGCAAGGCGCTTGACGGGGAAGGCCCCCTCGTCCACCACCGGGGTCACGGCCTCGATCGCGAGGCGCGGCGCGGCCGCGGCCGCGGCCGCGGCGGCGCCGTGTGCCCCGCGTCCCCACGGCGTGAGCACGTCGGGAACGCGCTCGAAGCCCGCCAGCCGCACCTCGCCCGGCGCAAGGGGCCGCTCCAGCTCCAGCCGCCCGTTCACCGGCGTTGGTCGGTCGAACGAAGCGCCGGCGGCGGACGGAAGTGGAATGAGCGGGATGTCGAGATCCGCATTGTGCGTCAGGTCCGGGTTGAGCACCACCAGCAGTGCCCGCGCCGCCTGGCGGATATCAGGGGCATCGACGCGCAGCAGCGCGGTCGCGCGCGCGTCGGGTCCGGTCAAAGCCCGCAACTCCCCGTCCGACCACGTCGCGGCAACGCGGTCGGCGAGGCGGTTCGCATCACGCACCGCGTCGGTAAGGTCGAGCGCCGTCTCCTGGCGGGCGCGCTCGAAATCCTGCGGCCCGGCCCGCGCCGCGTCGAACGCACGACGAGTTCGCGTACTCGAAGCCCATCGGCACCAGCATCCCGCTGCCCAGCGCGGCGGCCAGCGTGAGGGCACGGCGATAGGCGGCGGCGACATCGGCGCGCGGGTCGAGCCGCGGGGCGAGCCGGTCGGCGAAAGACGGCTCGAGCGAGGCAAGCGCAGGCGCGACGGCGTGCAACGCGCTCGACTCGTCGACTAGCCAGCTCGCCCGCCCGTCCCACCACGCGAGCGAGGATGCCACCCGGTCGAAGCCGACACCGACGAGCCGCTCCAGCGCCTCGCGCGCCACCCCTGGTGTCCAGGCGACAAACAGCGTGTCGGACGCCGCCTCGCGCACCGCCGCGATGACCTGACGCCAGACGACGGCGGGCACGCGGTCGGGACGCAGGCAGCGGAATCCCTTGACCCCGGCGCATGCCAGCCGCCCAAGCCGGTCGGCCCACCAGGCACCCAACGCCGCGGCCGCGGCCGGATCGTTGAAGCGTGCCTCGGCGGCATCGCGCCGAGGCGGGCGGCGTCGCGGGTCGGGTGGCTCGGACAGCGCCTCCTCGGGCTCGAACCACGCCGGCTCGCGGGCGCGCAGCAGGGCGCTCGCCGCCACCCGATCCAGCACCACGTCAAGCACGAAACCAAGTTCGTGCGCCGCGCACGCCTCGGCGAGCCGGGAGATGGCGGCGTCCGCATCCGTCTCGGCGCCGAGTGCCGGGTTCAGCGTCTCATGGTCGGCCGAGAGGAAGATGTCGCCCGCGATGGCGGGGGCGAACAGCGGCGCGGTGCCCACATGGTCGAAACCCATCGCCCGGCAGCGGGCCAAATGACGCGGCCATTCCTCAAGCGGTCCCGCCACCAGCGGATGCAGGTGATAGATTTTCGGGGCCATGCGTCGGGGCGACTCCTCGGTGTGCCCCATGGTGGGGTTGCCGGACCTCCTAGGCGACACGGCGGGGACTCACAACTGCGCCAACTGGCCGATGGGTGCCGCCGGATGCTCATGCGCCGGGGAAGCCAGAGCGCGAGATCGGGAAAACATCTTTCCAGCAGACCGAGGGGAACCGCCCTCCTTGCCATAGAGGCCCGACGCGCGGAAGGTCTCCCCTTCGGCACAGGATGGTCACATGGCCCTGAAACGCATGGTGCTTGAGATCGGCATGGGAACCGATATTCACGGCGCCGATCCGACCAAGGCCGCCATCCGTGCCTTACGCGACGCGCTCTGGCACAATTCCCTCAGCGTCGCCGATGCCGTGGGGCTCCCCGTTGACGCCATGCAGGTGGAGGTCACGATCGGGGTTCCACGTTCCGATCGCGTGGACGCCGAGGCCATCCGCGCCGTGCTGCCGCACGGCACCGGAACCGTCCGCGTCGTCGAGGGCGGCCTCGAAATCCCGAACGACGCGGGAACGGATTCCACCTTGATCGCCAATGCCGCCGCGATCGTGCGGCTCGACATCGCGTAGGAGCGAACCATGGCTGCCAAGCGCGTCATCCTTGAACTCGGCGCCGGCAACGACCTGCATGGCGGCGACTACACCAAGGCCGCCGTGCGGGCGGTGCAGGACGCGATCCACCACAGCTCGCTCACCCTGATCCGCACGCTGGGGCTCAAATCGCGCGCGATGCGGGTCGAGGTGACGATCGGCGTGCAGCGGCCCGAGCGTGTCGATCGGGCCGTGGTGCAAGCCGCGCTGCCCCATGGCACGGTCACGGTGAACGTCGTGAAGGGCGGGCTTGACGTCGCTCAAGAAGACTCCGGTGATAGCGCCGTCATCGCCAGCGCCGCCATCGCGGTGCGGCTCGATCTGCCGCAAGCATCAGTGCGGCGTTAGCGAACCGGGGGGAACACGCCATGCCACCCAGCAGCCACGCTTTCACCACCCTGGATCGGCCCTATCGCGACACACTCCTGGCCCGCCTGTTCACGCCCAAAGGCGCCGGCCCGTTCCCCGCCGTCGTCGACATTCACGGCGGCGCGTGGTGCGCGGGTGACCTCGCTGACGGCCAGGAACGCAACGAGGCACTGGCTGGCGCCGGTTTCGTCGTCGCGGCCATCAACTTCCGTCACGGCTTGGACGGCTACCCGACCTCGCTCGCCGACATCAATTACGCCATCCGCTGGATGAAGGCCCACGCCGCCGAGCTGCGCGCGCGCCCGGACCGGATCGGGCTGTCCGGCAACTCCAGCGGCGGGCACCTCGCGATGCTCGCCGCCATGCGGCCGAACGATTCGCGCTACGCAGCAATTCCGCTCCCCGATGTGGATGCGACCGTGCGATGCGTCGCCATGCTCTGGCCCGTCATCAACCCGCTCTCGCGCTACCGCCATGCGCTGCGCAGCCGCGACAGCGCCAACCCGCCCACCTGGGTCGGCGATATTCCCGAGCGTCACGACCGCTACTGGCGCACCGAGGCGGCGATGTCGGAGGGCAATCCCTTGCTGGCGCTGGAACGAGGCGAGACGCTCGCCCTTCCGCCCGCGCTTTGGGTCCAGGGAAGGCCCGACCCGGTGCACGACTACCACGATCCCGACAGCGCGTTTCCCGGCAATGAGCCGGAACGTTTCATCGCCGCCTACCGACGCGCGGGCGGCGCGATCGATCTGGTGGATGTCGAGCAGGCGAACCGAGCGACGGGCCGGACGATCGACTACCTCGTCGCCTTCTTTCGCCGGCATCTCGCATGATCAAGCAGCCGGCCAAATACGCCGACCTCGCCGATCCGCAAGCCCGGCCGCGCTACTCCGGCATCGCGACGTTCTTCCGCACGCCGCACACGGAAGACCTCGGCGAGGTCGACGTGGGCCTGATCGGTGTTCCCTTCGATGGCGGCGTGACCAACCGCTCCGGCACCCGTCACGGCCCGCGCGCCGTGCGGGAACAATCCGCGCTGCTGCGCCGGATCAACGCTGCGACCGGCATCGCGCCGTTCGCGACGGCGCGCGTGCGCGACCTTGGCGATTGCTGGATCGAGCAGCCGTACGAACTCACGGGCGCGCTCGACGAGATCGCGGCGTTCTACCGCGCGGTGGTGGGCGCGGGCGTCACCCCGGTCTCGGTTGGCGGCGACCACGCCATCAGCTTCCCCATCCTGCGCGCGGTCGGCGCCGCCCGCCCGGTCGGCATGATCCACGTCGATGCCCATTGCGATACCGGCGACGACTATCTCGGCTCACGCTTTCACCACGGCGCCCCGTTTCGCCGCGCGGTGGAGGCGGGCGTGCTCGATCCCAAACGCGCCATCCAAATTGGCATTCGCGGCACCACCAACGATCCCGAAATGTGGGGCTTCAGCCAATCCAGCGGGATGCGCGTGCTGCCGATGGACGAACTGCACGACAAGGGCTGGCGCTTCGCGGCCGAGGAGGCCCGCCGGGTCGCGGGGAATGGTCCGGTCTATCTCTCCTTCGACATCGACGGCCTCGACCCCGCCGAGGCCCCCGGCACCGGCACCCCCGAAGCGGGCGGCATCCACGCCATCGAGGCTATCCGGCTGCTGCGCGCGCTGCGCGGCCTGGACTTCGTGGGCGGCGACCTGGTCGAGGTTTCGCCCCCGTTCGACACGGGCACGATCACCGCATTCAACGGCGCCTCGATCCTGTTCGAGATCCTCTGCCTTGTGGTCGAGGCCCGCGCGGGACGCGCCCGCACTGGCGCCGCGTCGCAGCGGCGGGCAGACTAATCCGAAGCGACCCGAACGGAGGAAGCGACCATGAAGGCGGCCGTTTTGCAGGAAACGCACAACCCGCTCACGATCGAGGATGTCGAGATCGAGACGCCGAAGCGACGCGAGGTTCTACTGCGGACCGCCTTCGCCGGCCTTTGCCACAGTGATCTGCACTTCATCGAAGGACTGTACCCCTTCCCGCTTCCCGTCGTGCTCGGCCACGAGGCGGCCGCATTGGTCGAGGCGGTCGGCGAGGACGTGACCTACGTGAAACCGGGCGATCACGTCATCACCTGCCTCTCGGTGTTCTGCGGCGAGTGTCCGCAATGCATGACCGGGCACCCCAACCTTTGTGAGAACACCGAGGTGAAGCTGCTGCCGGGCGCGGCGCGACGGTTGCGCTGGCGCGGGCAGGTGCTGAACCAGGCATTCAACCTCTCGGCGTTCGCTGAGACCATGCTGGTCCACGAACATGCCGTGGTGAAGATCAAACCCGAGATCCCGCTCGACATCGCGGCCCTGGTGGGCTGCGGCGTGATGACCGGCGTGGGCGCGGTATTCCACGCGGCGAAGGTGGAGCCGGGCAGCACGGTCGCGGTGATCGGCTGTGGGGGCATCGGGCTGTCGGCGGTGAACGGTTCGGCGATCGCCGGGGCGGAGCGGATCATCGCCATCGACACCATCGCATCGAAGCTCGAAATCGCGCGCGAGATGGGCGCGACCGACACCATCAACGCATCGAACGTCGATCCGGTCGAGGCGGTGCGCGAGATGACGGGCGGCGGTGTGCCGTACTCCTTCGAGGCGATCGGGCTGAAGAAGACCGCCGAGCAGTCTTTCGCCATGTTGCGTCCGGGCGGGACCGCGACGATCATCGGGATGATCCCGTTCGGCACGAAGATCGAGTTGCACGGCGCGGACTTCCTGCGCGACCGCAAGATCCAGGGCACCTCGATGGGCGGCAACCGCTTCCGCGTCGATATGCCTCGGCTGCTGGAACTGTGGCGGCAGGGGCGGCTGCGGCTCGATCACCTGCTGTCCGGCAGGATCAAGCTGGAGTCGATCAACGAAGGCTTCGCCAACCTGAAATCGGGAGCCCCGGTTCGGCAGTTGATCGACTTCGGCGTCGTGTAGGACCCGCGCCGCTACGCAAGCAGGTGCTCGGGAATGGACAGCCCGAGGCGCAGCGGGACATGCCACACTTCGCGCACCTGGCGCACGGGGCGGAAGCCGGCGCGGATGTAACTCGGCAATGCCCGCGCGTGGTCGGCGGTGCAGGTGTTGACGGTCATGCCCCGCGCTCCCTGCAGCCACACTTTGTCCACCGCGTGCCGCAGAAAGGCGTGACCAAGGCCGGTCCCGACGGCGTGCGGCAGCAAGCCGAAGTAGCTCAGGTTCACCTCCGGCCAGGCGCGCCCGTCGAGTTCGAAGAAGCCGGCGGGTTCGCCGGCCGCATAGAGCACATGGATCGACACCAGCGGGTCGCGCAGCAGCGCCGCGAGATCGGCGTCGGGCATGGTCCGCCGGAGCCACCAAACGTAGGCGGCGCCGACGGTGTCATAGAGATACCGGTAGAAACCGACGGTGCAGGCCGTGGCGCGGACGACTTGGCAGGTGGTGGGCAGTGTGGGCGCCGGATCGGGCGGCGGCCCGTTCATCCGCAGAAACGTGACCGTGACCGCAACGCGCGCCACCGGCTCCATGCCGCAATCTCCCTCCCGCCCCCTTTTGGTCGTCGCCCTTTCTAGTCGTCGAGGAAGCTGCGCAGCTTGCGGCTGCGGCTGGGGTGCTTCAGCTTCCGCAGCGCCTTCGCCTCGATCTGGCGAATGCGCTCCCGGGTGACGTTGAACTGCTGGCCGACCTCTTCCAGAGTGTGATCGGTGTTCATGCCGATCCCGAAGCGCATCCGCAGCACCCGCTCCTCGCGCGGAGTCAGGCTGGACAGGATCCGCGTGGTCGCCTCGCGCAGATTGGCCTGGATCGCGGCGTCGAGCGGGATCACCGCCGCCTTGTCTTCGATGAAGTCGCCGAGATGGCTGTCCTCCTCGTCGCCGATCGGCGTCTCCAGGCTGATCGGCTCCTTCGCGATCTTGAGGACCTTGCGGACCTTCTCCAGCGGCATCCCCAGCTTCTCGGCCAGTTCCTCGGGGGCCGGCTCGCGGCCGATCTCGTGCAGCATCTGGCGCGACGTGCGGACCAGCTTGTTGATCGTCTCGATCATGTGGACGGGAATACGGATGGTCCGCGCCTGGTCGGCGATCGAGCGCGTGATGGCCTGGCGGATCCACCACGTCGCGTAGGTGCTGAACTTGTAGCCCCGACGGTATTCGAACTTGTCCACCGCCTTCATGAGGCCGATGTTGCCCTCCTGGATCAAGTCCAGGAACTGCAAGCCGCGATTGGTGTATTTCTTGGCGATCGAGATCACCAGGCGCAGATTGGCCTCGATCATCTCCTTCTTCGCCCGCGCCGAATCCCGCTCGCCGCGGCTGACCGTCATGAAAACGCGCCGGAACTCGCCGATCGGCAGGCCGGCGTCGTTCGCCACGGCGGCAATTTGCGCGCGCACGTCGCCCACTTGCCGCGCATCCTTGGCGGCGAACATCTTCCAGCCCTTCGCCGCCAGCTTGCCGACGCGCTCGAACCAGTTCGGGTCGAGCTCGCTGCCGCGATACTGCTTCAGGAACTCCTCGCGCGGCACCTTGCAGGATTCCGCGAGGCGCAGCAGCGAGCCCTCCAGCCCCGTCAGGCGCTGGTTCAGCTGCTTGAGCTGCATGACCAGCTCCTCGATGCGATTGTTGTGCAGTCGCACCTGCGAGACTTTCTCGACAAGCTCCTCACGCGCCTTCTCGTAGGTCTTTTCCAACCGGAGATTGACCTCCTCGCCGCTGGACATGGTCTCCAGACGGCGCGACTGCATCTTTTGCAACTTCTTGTAGAGGCCCTCGATCTCCTCGAAGGTGTCCAGCACCTCTGGTTTCAGCTTCTCCTCCAGCGCGGACAGCGACAGGCCGGGGCCCTCGCCTTCCTCGTCCGGCTCCTCCTCTGAAGCGGGCGGGGTGATTTCAAGCGCCTCACGCGTGGCGGCCGTGTCGGCCTCGCCCGCGCCGCCGCCCTGCGTCGCCTCCAGGTCGATGATGTCGCGCAGCAGCATCCGGCCGGCCTTGAGCTGGTCGTGCCAGGTGATGATGGCGCGGAACGTCAGCGGGCTCTCGCACAGGCCGCCGATCATCATGTCGCGGCCGGCCTCGATGCGCTTGGCGATGGCGATCTCGCCCTCGCGCGACAGCAGCTCGACCGTGCCCATCTCGCGCAGGTACATCCGCACCGGGTCGTCGGTGCGGCCGAGGCTTTCGGCATCGACGTTGCCGGCCGGCTCTTCGCTCTCGCCTTCGGCCTCGGTCTTCTCCGGCGCCGGCGCCGGCGCCTCGCCGTCCTCGTTCTCCTCGCTTTCGACGACCTGGATGCCCATCTCGTTCAGATTGGACATCACGTCCTCGATCTGCTCGGAGCTATTCTGGTCCGGCGGGATGATCGTGTTCAGCTCATCGAAGGTAATATAGCCCCGCTCCTTGCTCTTTGCGATCAGCCGCTTCACGGCGGCGGTCTGCACATCGAGCAAGGTCGTATCCACGTCCGGCTCGACGGTCGCGGTATCGGCGGTTCCATTCGGCTTCGTCGCCATTCTCAACGCACTCCGGAAATCCAATTCGATTCGATCAGCGCCGGCGTCAGGCCGCCGGCTCATCGGGTTCCGTCGCCACCATCCTCTCCAATGCGATGCGCAGCGCGATCACCCGGCGCTGCGTGCCGCCGTCGAGGTTGACTTCCGCGGCGCGCTCCGCCGCGACCAGCTCCTCCCGGAGCTGGCCGGCATGCATCAGCCCGAAAAAGTGCCACCATCCTGCCTCGGCGTCCCCCGGCATCGCGTCGGCATGGGCGAAATCCGGCAACGTAGCCAGGGCTTGCTCAGCCTCGGCCTCTAATCCAGAGATCGTGAGGTGGGCAACCAGCGCCCCCGAGTCAAGCGTACCGGCATCCTCGGCCCATGCCAGCAACGCCTTTCGGAGGCGATCGCAGGGGGCAGGCAGATCGACCTCGGCGAAGGCGTGCTCCACGTCCCGGAGGATGGCGGGATGGGCCAGCAACACGGCGGTGAGAATTCGGCCCCGCTCCGCCCTCGTCTGGGCATCGGAGATCGGGGGCCGGGCGGCGAGGGCCACCGGGCGTCGCGTCCCGCCCCGCGCGTCCTTGCGCCCGGCGCCGAAGCGGAGGGCATCAAGGCGTCGTGGGTCGGGGCGTTCGGGAAAGAACCGCTTGCGCAGCGCGCTTCGGAACTCCGACGAAAGCGCGCGATCGGGGATCAGCCGCGTGGTCTCGTCGATCCGCCCGAGCAGGGCGGCCCGTTGCTCGGGCGTGGAATCGCCGGTGGAGTCGCGAAGGTGGTCGAACAGCGTGTCGGCCAGCGAACGCGCGCCGTCGAGCACCGTCCGGACCCGCGCCGGTCCGTGCCGACGCACCAACGTATCGGGGTCTTCGCCCTCGGGCATGATCGCGAAGCGGAAGCTGCGGTCGTGCGCGAGGCGGGGCAGAGCCAGCTCGATGGCCCGCATCGCCGCGCGCCGCCCGGCGGCATCTCCGTCGAAACAGAGAATCGGCGCCGGCGACAGTCGCCACAGCTCGGCCATCTGCTCCTCCGTCAGCGCCGTGCCGAGCGGGGCGACGGCACCGGCGAACCCGGCCTGGTGAAGCGCGATCACGTCCATATAGCCTTCCACCACGACGATCCCGCCCTCCCGCGCCGCGCGCGCGAGATCGAGCGCGTAGAGACTGCGACGCTTGGAAAACAGCGGGGTTTCCGGCCCATTCACATATTTCGGCTGACCGTCGCCCAAGGTTCGCCCGCCGAAGCTGATGATCCTTCCGGCGCGATCGCGGATGGGGAACATGACGCGGTCGAAGAACAGCTCGCGCCCGCGCCCCGTCTCCGAATCGACGCGCACCAGCCCCGCCTCCGCCAGCAAGCGGGTCTCGACGCATTCGCGCGCGAGGTCGGCGGCAAGCGCCCCCCGACCAGGGCCGGACCAGCCCAGGCCGAAGCGGCGGATCGTCGCCTCGCTCAGCCCGCGCCCGAGCAGGTAATCGAGAGCGCGCCGGCCCTCCGGCAGGAACAGCCGGCGCTGGAAGCTCTCCGAAGCGAGGTCCAGCACGCTGGTCAGGTCGTGGCGCCGGCGCTCGGCCTCGGTCGCGTCGGACGTTGGCTTCGGCACCGCCAGCCCGGCCTCGCCGGCCAGACGCTCGACCGCCTCGGTGAAGCTCGCCCCCTCGGCCTGCATGACGAAGGTAATGGCATCGCCATGCGCGCCGCAGCCAAAGCAGTGGTAGTGGTCGTCCCAGATATGCAGGCTCGGCGTCTTCTCGCCATGAAACGGGCAGCAGGCCTTCCACTGCCGGCCGGCGCGCTCGATCCGCGTCCGCCGGCCGATCAGCGGCGCAAGCGGCGTGCGGGCGCGCAGTTCATCGAGGAAGGCGGGCGGGAGCGCCATCCGGTGCGCCTTAACCTCCGGCCAGTCGTGCCTTGACCAGCGAGCCGGCCCTGGAGAGATCGAGCGTCGCCGCGTGCCGCGCCTTGAGCGCCGCCATGACCTTTCCCATGTCCCTGGGGCTGCTCGCGCCGGTTTCAGCGACCGCCTCGGCGACCGCGCGGGCCATCGCCGCCTCGTCCATCTGGCGCGGCAGGAAGCCCTCGATCACCGCGATCTCGGCCTCCTCCTTGGCGACGAGGTCGGGGCGGTTGCCCTGGCGGTAGAGATCGACCGATTCGCGGCGCGATTTCACCATGCCGCGCAGCAGGGCAAGCACCTCGTCATCCGGCACCGCATCGACGCCCTTGGGCCGAGCGGCGATGTCCGCCTCCTTCAGTCTGGCCAGGATCATCCGCAAGGTCGAGGTGCGGGGCGCCTCGCGCGCCTTCATCGCCGTCTTCAGTTCGTCCGTGAACCGCTCCCGCAGCGCCATGCCATCTCCTTCAATCGTGACCGCTACGCTCGATATGGAATAACCGGGCGGCTCTTGCGCCTGCCGGGCCTAAAAGTAACGCTGCGCGACGTGCCGCTCGCATCCGCTCCCCTTGATAGGAGAAAGGGAAATGCTGAAGGGCTTCAAGAACTTCCTGATGCGGGGTGACGTCGTCGTCGTCGCTGTCGGGCTGGTGGTGGCTCTGGCGTTCAGCAATCTTGTCAAGGCGTTCACAGACAGCATCATCAACCCGCTGATCGCCTCGGCGCAGGGCGGGGTGAAGGGTCCCGGGCTTGGCTGGCAGCTGGTCAGCGGCGGCGGCGACGGCACCTACCTCAACCTCGGCGCGTTCATCTCCGCGATTATCTACTTCATCATCTTCATGGCGGTCGTATATTTCGCGATTGTCGCGCCCTACAAGTTTGTCATGGCTCGACGGGGCAAGGCGGTGTTCGGCGAACCGCCCCCGACCAAGAACTGCCCGTTGTGCCTGTCCGACGACCTGAACCCCGCAGCAATCAGGTGCAAGCACTGCGGCGCGGACATCGGGAAGGTCATCGGGCCCATCTGAGAGATCTTTTCCGGGTCATTACCAGGGATCCTTGTGTCCGGAAAAAATTTCCCATACACATAGTCCATGCCGATAAGCGTGGATTCAATCATTGAACGACTCGGTGGCGCGGAGCCCGCGTCCCGGCTGACCGGCGTGAGTACCCGAGGCGGTTCGCAAATGGCGTCAGGCGCGAGCCATCCCCTCCCGCCATTGGCCTGCGGTGATCGCAGCCACGGGCTTCGGCCTTGCCGATCTTTCCGGCATTTCTCCCGCCGAGACGGACCTGGTTCGGCCGGCGACCATCCCTTCTGGCGCCACCGCCGCTCTCGGTACTGGCCGACGGTGCCGTGTTCTGGGGCCGGGGCTTCGGCGCTCACAGCTTCGACCTCCCTGCCGTGGGCGAGGTCTGCTTCAACACCGGCATGACCGGCTACCAGGAGACGCTCACCGATCCGTCCTATGCCGGGCAGATCATCACCTTCACCTTTCCCCACATCGGCAATGTCGGCGCCAACACCGAGGACATCGAGGCCGGCACGATCGCGGCGCGCGGCATGGTGGTGAAGCAGGACATCACCGGGCCGTCGAACTGGCGCGCGACCCAGCCCCTGGATGCCTGGCTCCGCGCGCAGGGCGTGGCGGGGATCGCCGGGGTCGATACAAGGGCGCTCACGATCCGCATCCGCGACGGCGGCCCACCGAGCGGGGTGCTCGCGTTTCCGGCCGACGGCCGTTTCGACCTCGACGCGCTCCGCGCGCACGCGGCCGCCTGGCCGGGGCTGGTGGGCATGGATCTCGCGGCCGAGGTGTCCTGCCGGCAGACCTACACGTGGGACGAGACGCGATGGGCCTGGCCCGCCGGCGCCGGTCGGCAGACGGCGCCGCGTCATCACGTCGTCGCCGTGGACTACGGGGCAAAGCGCAATATCCTGCGCTGCCTGGCCTCCGCAGGCTGCCGCGTAACCGTGGTGCCGGCGAGCGCGACGGCCGAGGACATCCTGCTCCATCGGCCCGACGGCGTGTTCCTCTCCAACGGCCCCGGCGACCCGGCCGCGACCGCGTCCTATGCCGTGCCGGCGATCCGAGGCGTGCTGGATGCCGGCCTGCCGCTGTTCGGCATCTGCCTCGGCCATCAATTGCTTGCCCTGACGCTGGGGGCACGGACCTACAAGCTCGCGCGCGGCCACCGCGGGGCCAACCAGCCGGTGAAGGAGCTGGCCACCGGACGGGTGGAGATCACCAGCCAGAACCACGGCTTCGCCGTCGATGCGGCGAGCCTGCCGGCCTCGGCGCGGGTCACGCATGTGAGCCTGTTCGACGGCTCGAATGAAGGCATCGCCTGCACTGATCGGGCGGCATTCAGCGTGCAGTATCATCCCGAGGCGAGTCCGGGGCCGGGCGACAGCCAGCATCTGTTTCGGCGGTTCATGGGGATGATGGAGGCGCGGGGTTGATGGAGGCGATCAATGTTGTGCTGACGACGGCGTTCCGGCATCGGATCAGCGAGCCGAATATCGAGGCCGGATTCGAGAGGTTCCGGGAGCTGACAGGCGGCACTATCGATGAGGGCGCGTTCCGCGACGCCATCGCGGCCTGCGTGCGAGACGAGCTGATGCGCGATCCCGTGCGGCTGGAGGAGGGCTCGTTGCAGTGTCACTGGCGGCTGGAGCTGACATCCAAAGGTGTCGAGAGCGTGCGTAAGCTTGCGCGACCGCGAAGCCCGGACTCGCCCGCTCCGTGACGTCTTTGCCGCCAGGCCAAGACTGATGCCCCGTCGCACCGACATCGCCTCCATCCTCATCATCGGCGCCGGCCCGATCGTCATTGGGCAGGCGTGCGAGTTCGACTACTCGGGCGCGCAGGCGTGCAAGGCGCTGCGGGAGGAGGGGTATCGGGTCATCCTGGTGAACTCCAATCCCGCCACCATCATGACCGATCCCGGCCTCGCCGACGCCACCTATATCGAGCCGATCACGCCCGAGTTCGTGGAGCGCATCATCGCGCGCGAGCGGCCCGACGCGCTGCTGCCGACGATGGGCGGGCAGACCGCGCTCAATACCGCCATGCGGCTTTCGGCTTCCGGAACGCTGGAGAAATACGGCGTCGAGTTGATCGGCGCCAAGGCCGACGTGATCGACCGCGCCGAGGACCGGCTGAAATTCCGCGACGCTATGGCGGCGATCGGCATCGAGAGCCCGAAAAGCGCCATCGCCCACTCGATGGAGGAGGCGCGAATCGCCCTTGCCGGAATCGGGCTGCCGACCGTGATCCGCCCGAGCTTCACCCTCGGCGGCACCGGCGGCGGCATCGCCTACAACCGCGAGGAGTTCGAGCAGGTCGTCCGTGGCGGCCTCGACGCCTCGCCCACGCGCGAGGTGCTGATCGAGGAAAGCGTGCTCGGCTGGAAGGAGTTTGAGATGGAGGTGGTCCGCGACCGCGCGGACAACTGCATCATCGTCTGCGCCATCGAGAACGTCGATCCGATGGGCATCCACACCGGCGATTCCGTCACCGTCGCGCCCGCGCTGACCCTGACGGACAAGGAATACCAACGGATGCGCGACGCCTCGATCGCGTGCCTGCGCGCGATCGGCGTCGATACCGGCGGATCGAACGTGCAGTTCGCGGTCAACCCCGCCGACGGGCGCATGGTGGTGATCGAAATGAACCCGCGCGTCTCGCGCTCTTCCGCCCTCGCCTCCAAGGCGACGGGATTTCCGATCGCCAAGATCGCCGCCAAGCTCGCGGTCGGCTACACTCTGGACGAGCTTGCCAACGACATCACACGCGATATCGTCGATGGCGTGCTCCGCACGACGCCGGCGAGCTTCGAACCGACGATCGATTACGTGGTCGTGAAGATCCCGCGCTTCACGTTCGAGAAGTTCCCCGGGACGCCGGCCCTCTTGTCCACCTCCATGAAGTCGGTGGGCGAGGCGATGGCGATCGGACGGAACTTCGCCGAGGCCCTGCAAAAGGGCTTCCGCAGCATGGAAACGGGACTGTCGGGCCTCGACCCGGTCGAGCCGCCGGGCGATGGGGGCGCGGATGCGTTCCGTGCCGCCCTGTCGACACCGCGGCCCGATCGTCTGCTGATGGCCGCCGAGGCGCTGCGCGCCGGCCTGTCGATCGAGGACATCCACGCGGCCAGCAAGTTCGACCCCTGGTTCCTGCGCGAACTGGCCTGCATCGTGGACGCCGAGCGCGCCGTTACCCGCGACGGGCTGCCGAGCGAGGCGGGCGCGCTGCGGCGGCTCAAGGCGCTGGGCTTCTCCGACCGTCGCCTGGCGGAGCTGTCGGGGCGGCCCGAGACCGAGATCGCCGACCAGCGCGCCGGGCTTGGCGTGCGCGTCGTGTACAAGCGCATCGACACCTGCGCCGCCGAATTCGCCTCCGCCACGCCCTACATGTACTCGACCTACGAGGGCGGCTTCGGCGAGCCGGTCTGTGAATCCGACCCCACCGACCGGCGCAAGGTGGTGATCCTCGGCGGCGGTCCGAACCGCATCGGCCAGGGCATCGAATTCGACTATTGCTGCGTCCACGCCGCCTACGCGCTGCGGGAAGCCGGGTTCGAGACCATCATGGTCAACTGCAACCCCGAGACGGTCAGCACCGACTACGACACCTCCGATCGCCTCTACTTCGAGCCGCTGACCGCCGAGGACGTGATCGCACTGGTCAAGCGCGAACAGGAACGCGGCAGCGTGCTGGGCTGCATCGTGCAGTACGGTGGGCAGACCCCGCTCAAGCTGTCGCAGGCGCTGGCGCGCGCCGGCATCCCCGTCCTGGGCACCAGCGCCGACGCCATCGACATCGCCGAGGACCGCGAGCGGTTCCAGATCCTTCTTCACCGCCTCGGCCTGCTCCAGCCCGACAACGGCATCGCGCGCTCGGCTCAGGAGGCCGAGGCCATCGCCGCGCAAATCGGCTATCCGGTGGTGATCCGCCCGAGCTACGTGCTTGGCGGCCGCGCGATGGAGATCGTCTATGACCGCAACGGGCTGCATCGCTACATGCGCGAGGCCGTGCGGGTCTCGGGCGAGAGTCCAGTCCTCATCGACCGCTATTTGAACGATGCGATCGAGGTGGATGTCGATTGCATCGCCGACGGCGAGAGCGTGTACGTCGCCGGGGTGATGGAGCACATCGAGGAGGCCGGCATCCACTCGGGCGATTCCGCCTGCGCGTTGCCGCCGTACACGCTTTCGCCGGCAACCGTGACCGAGCTGAAGGCCGAGACCGAGGCACTGGCCAAGGCGCTCGGCGTGATCGGTCTGATGAACGTGCAATACGCGATAAAGGATTCGCTGATCTACGTGCTGGAAGTCAATCCGCGCGCCTCCCGGACCGTCCCGTTCGTCGCCAAGGCGATCGGCGTGCCGGTGGCCAAGATTGGCGCGCGCGTGATGGCGGGCGCCCGCCTCGCCGAGTTCCGGTTGGACGATCAGGGCGTCGCCCCGCATGTCGCGGTGAAGGAGGCGGTGTTCCCCTTCAATCGCTTCCCCGAGGTGGACACGATCCTCGGCCCGGAAATGAAGTCCACCGGCGAGGTCATGGGCCTCGACAGCAGCTTCGAGCGCGCCTTCGCGAAGTCCCAGCTCGGGGCCGGCGTGGTGCTGCCGCAAGCCGGAACGGCGTTTCTCTCGATCAAGGACGCCGACAAGAACGGTTTGCCGGCGCTCGCGCGGCGGCTGGCGGACATGGGCTTCAAGATCATGGCGACCCGCGGCACCGCCGGGCGCATCCGCGAGGCCGGGCTGGAGGTTGCGGTGGTGAGAAAGGTGCTGGAAGGACGCCCGCACTGCGTGGACGCGATCCGCTCGGGCGACGTTCAGCTCGTCATCAACACCGCCTCCGGCCCGCAGGCGGTCGCCGACAGCTTCGCCATACGCCGGAGCGCGCTGACGCATGGGGTGCCGCACTATACGACGATGGCCGGCGCCCGGGCCGCGGTCCACGCGATCGCCGCCCTGAAGGCCGGCGCGCTTGAAGTCGCGCCGCTTCAATCCTACTTTCGCGCCTCGTTCTGACCTGCCGCAGCGACCGGGCCTTGCCCGGCCGCCAAGCCGTTATTTGCGTAAGCGCTGCTATCAGAGGACCCCGCCGTGCAAAAGTTCCCGATGACCGCCCCAGGCCTGCAGCGGCTGGAAGAGGAACTGCGCCACCTGAAAAGCGCCGAGCGCCCCGCCATCATCCGCGCGATCGCCGAGGCGCGCAGCCACGGCGATCTGTCGGAGAATGCCGAGTATCACGCGGCACGCGACCGGCAGTCCTTCGTCGAGGGGCGAATTGGCGAGTTGGAGGAGATCATCTCCGCCGCGGAGGTCATCGACCCGTCCAGCCTGTCGGGCGACCAGGTGAAGTTCGGCGCCCATGTCCGGCTGATCGACGAGGAGACGGAGAAGGAATCCTCCTATCAGATCGTCGGGCAGCACGAGGCCGACATCAAACTCGGCCGGCTCTCCGTCTCGTCGCCGCTCGCCAAGGCGCTGATCGGCAAGAAGGTGGGCGATGCCGTCTCGGTGCCGGCGCCGAGCGGGGATCGATCTTACGAAATCCTGGAAGTTCGGTTCGCGTAGGTCAGGTGGCTGACATCCGCGGCCCCCTCCCCCCGACCCCCTCCCGCGAGGGGAGGGGGAGCGGGGGGCATGACGTCCCTTGCGTCTCCTCTCCCCCAAAGGTTCGGCCGAAGGCCGGCCCGAGGACAAGTCTTGCGGGAGGGGTCGAGGCAATCACGCTCGCCGACATCGAAGCCGCCGCCGCCCGCATCGCCGGGCGCGTGATCCGCACCCCTGCCCTGCCGTCGATCGAACTGTCGCGCATCACCGGCGCCCGCGTCACCCTCAAGCTCGACAACCTCCAGGCGACCGGCGCCTTCAAGGAGCGCGGGGCGGCCAATCGGCTGGCCCTGCTGACCGAGGACGAGCGCCGGCGCGGCGTTGTCGCCATGTCGGCGGGCAATCACGCCCAGGCGGTGGCCCGCCACGCCCAGCTTCTAGGAATCGCGGCGACGATCGTCATGCCGGCCTTTACGCCGTCCACCAAGGTCACGCGCACGGCTGCCTGGGGCGCGCGGGTGGTGCTGCATGGCGAGACGCTGGCCGATGCGGCGGCCCACGCGCACGCCCTCGCCGCAGCCGGGCGTCTCGTGTTCATCCACCCCTATGACGACCCGGCGGTGATGGCGGGCCAGGGCACCCTGGCGCTGGAACTGGTGGACGACGTGCCCGACCTCGATGTGCTGGTCATCCCGGTCGGCGGCGGCGGTTTGCTGGCCGGCTGCGCTGTCGCCGCACTTGGACGAAAGCCGGGGATCGAGGTCATCGGTGTCGAGGTCGAGAGCCATGCCGCGATGGTCCAGCAACTGGCCGGCCGAGCGGTCGCGGTGGGCGGGGCCACGATCGCCGAGGGCATCGCGGTGCGCGACGTGGGAGAGCGTCCGCTCGCGCTGCTGCGCGCGCTCGGCATCGAGGTGCTGGTGGTGCCGGAGCCGGCGATCGAGCAGGCGATTGGCCTGCTCGTCGAGGGCGCGAAGACGGTCGCCGAGGGGGCCGGCGCCGCCGCGCTCGCCGCCCTGCTCGCCCATCCCGCCCGCTTCGCCGGCAAGCGTGTCGGCATTCCGGTCTGCGGCGGCAATATCGACGCCCGCATCCTGTCGAACGTGCTGTTGCGCAACCTGCTGCGCGACGGACGGCTGCTGCGTTTGCACATGCAGATCCCCGACCGCCCCGGCGTGCTGGCCGACATCGCCGGGCGCATCGGCGGGTCGGGCGGCAACATCATCGAGGTTTCGCACCAACGCCTGTTCGCCGCCGCCTCGGTGCAGGCGGCCGAGCTGGAAGTGATGGTGGAGGCGCGCGACCCGGCCCACGCCGATGCCATCGTGGCGGCGCTGACGGCGTGCTACGTGGTGCGGCGGGTCTGAAGCCAAGTCTCCGGCGTCTCGGTGTCGGGATGCTGATAGTTCTCGATGGCACTGAGGTCGGTCGGCGGGTGCAGCGATCCCGTGGCGTGCGTTGGCAGCTTGTCAAACAGGCTGGCGTCGCACCACGGAAGGCGGCTCTCGATCCCGAGCGCGACGGTCGGGCGGACCGCGCCGGGCGTATCGAGGCTGCCGATGCTGACATCGATATGGTCCGGCTTGGCGTCATATTGAAAGGACAGCGGGGTTCCGCAGGCTGGACAGAAGCCGCGCCGCGCCGCCGAGGAACTGCGGAACGACGCGGGGGCACCGCGCGTCCATGCGAAGTCCTCCGCTCCCACCATGGCCCAGGCGAAGAACGGGCCGCCGACCGCCTTCTGGCACATGCGGCAATGGCAGATGCCTGCGCGGGGAACGGCGTAGAGCGCGTAGCGAACCGCGCCGCACTGGCAGCCACCGGTCAGGATAGGCGCGCGATGTGTCATTCGGTCCTCCGCGAAGCTAGGCTCTGACGGATCAGGCTTGGGGGGAACAATGCGCGCGATCTGGTACGACCGACAGGGCCCCGCAAAGGACGTGCTCGTGCTCGGCGAACTCCCCACGCCGGAAGCGGGTCCGGGCGAGGTCCGCGTACGGCTGGAGGCATCGGGCGTGAATCCGTCCGACACCTATCGCCGCAACGGCCCGGGCGGGATGGATTATCCTCGCGTCGTGCCGAACAGCGACGGCGCTGGCGTCATCGACCAGGCCGGTTCCGGCGTGGACCCGAACTGGGTCGGCAAACGGGTATGGCTGTACAATGGCCAGCGCAACGGGCGCTGGTGCGGCACGGCGGCGGAGTACATCGCCCTGTCGGCCGACTTGGTGACCGAGCTGCCGGAGTCCGTCTCGTTCTCCGAAGCCGCGACGCTCGGCATCCCGGGAATGACCGCGCATCGCTGCGTGTTCGTCGCCGGCCCGGTGCAGGGGCGGACCCTGCTGGTCACCGGCGGCGCCGGGGCGGTGGGACACTACGCCGTGCAGCTCGCCGCCTGGGCGGGGGCGACGGTCATCGCCACCGTCAGCTCCGCCGAGAAGGCGGCGCGCGCGCGGGCCGGCGGGGCCGCAAACATTATCGACTACCGGCGCGAGGACGTCGTCTCGCGCGTACGGGAGATCACCGAGGGGCGGGGCGTCGATCACGTCGTGGACGTCGATTTCGGCGGCAACCTTCCGGCGACGGTGCCCTGCCTGCGCGACGGCGGCAGCATCGCCGCCTACGCGACGAACGGCGACCGCACGCCGCGCCTGCCGGTGCGCGAGTTGATGGCGCGCAACATCTCCCTGCACTTCATGGTGCTGCCCACCAGCCCGCACGAGACGCGCCGGCGCGCGCAGTCCGACCTCGCCGCCTGGCTGCGCAGCCCGCGCCTGCTGAGCGTGGCCGGCCGCTTCCCGCTCGCGGAGACGGCCGCCGCGCACGAGGCGGTGGAACGCGGCGGCAAGGTCGGGACCGTGGTGGTCGAGCCACAGCGGTAGCGGATGAAATCTGACGCTATGCGCGCTAGTACCCACCACCAACCCACCTACTTTCGACAACTGAATCCTCAATGAGAGAGCTACGCATGCCCTTCCCGACTGCTCTATTACCCGCAATAGGCAGAGCCGCCTCCGGGCTTACAAAAATCGCCAACTCGCAGCTTGGAACTCTGACGATAGCTGCCGTTGGTCCTAATAACGTGAGTTATTTTCATACACCTGACATTCCCCCAAATAAGGACATATTTTTTTTTGGCGATAGGAAGGGATTTAGTTACACTAAATTCCGTATCCGGTTGCTACTATGGAGTGCATACAAAATCCGAGTTCACTCAATTCAGACATACGCGCTTCACGTAGGTCTAAAACCTGAGTGGTGGACGGAGCTACACAGAGTGGACTTACCAGTTCAGGAACATGACATCCGGCCCACGCTGCGGCGCTTTGAGGAAGAGAACTCGAAGGAGCATGTTGGCGGAGGAGTAACCTTGGACAATGGAACGGAGAACATCGGCTTAGAGATCGAAAAAAATGGATCGGCTGAAATTTTGGTTGTGCGGATTGGCCAGTTCCCCAAAACTCTATCCGACGACGGAAGGGTCATAGATGGTGCTAATTACTGTGATCTGCTGATTGTCCTACACGTCAATGCTGTGACCCAGATTGCCATTCTATGTTCTCTGCCGGAATTCCACAATGACGAGAAGAACATGCCTATCATAGGCGGGATTAAGCGGTTCAGGCGAAATTCCAAAAGCGAGTTTTTTGAATGGGCAGATAAAAATAGATTGAAAGTATTCCACCGGAACGCGCCACATAGCAGAAGTCTGCGCCTACGAGTTCGCTGAAGAGAGGAGACGCGCGATCAGCGCCTGATCTGGCAACTCGCTGCGCCGCTCACCCCGCAAGACTCGTCCCATCCGACGCTCTGATACGTAACCGTTACATTGACCGCCACCACGGTGGATTTTCCCACGGCCTGCCTGATTTCTGTACGTTACCCCGCTAGGAGGCAGTTCGGGCCCGGTTTACGTTTGGGCACCCACACTGTCGTCTCTAGGCGGAGGCTGCTGCGTGCCAGCAAGATGAACGAATTGCGGGAGGACGGGCTTGAGTTCTTCTGCTTTTATGGAAATCCACCTAGCGACCTGGTCACCCAGGCTTTCGGCCGCGCTAGAAAATTCACCAAGGGCACGACCCGCGATAACGCACTCGTCGTGAACAATACTCCAGGAACTCAAAACTTGCTGCAGCTGCTCGACCTGCCGGGAGGATATTGGCAAGTGTGGTTGATTCTCGGAGCCAAGCAAGACGAATGCGTGGCTCGTCTGCGGCAGAGAAGGGTTAGCCTCCTTCCACCAACCGGATAATTCAGGAAATCTGATGCCCCAAGCGATGAACCAGTTGTTCCAGTTAACCGGAGAGTGCGGGGGCCTAAGATACATCCAGTCCCACAATACCCCCCCTTCGCTGTCGTATTCGATCCGGCCGCGCGTCGTGGGACTCCATGTCATACCCGGCCACCGCGGAGAGAGCGCATCGCGGATTTGCTTAAATGTGTGTTCCAATCGCGCTGCACTTTTAACGAAGATTTCAGCAGCTGACGTGTCATAAAAGGTGATCGATTTTAGGTTCATTTTCTGCTCCGCGAGAAACTCGGCAAGCTCCGCTGCTAAAGTTTGCCAAGCAAAAATACTGCTATCACTCGAAGGATGGTGCGATACCGGGGTAAGCCATTTCCATATATCGCGCCATCGGCAAACCCGTTGCCATGTCACTCCGTAAACGCTGCGATCCCCTACGCCAAATCCGGCAGGAGGCTCAGTAAAATGGGTAAGAAACGCGATCGCACCCGGCCAGGATTGCTGAGACCAAGCGCCTAACCAGCGGCCATAGCTTGCCAATTGGTCGATCGTTTTGGTAGACTGAAGACTAGAAGTGATGTTGTGTTCGATCTCGTATCGTCACCATTGATTTGATTAATTTCATGCTGACGGATCCCACTTCCAATCTTGTTCTCGACGACAAGCAATGGCCGGTCTTCGTCTGCATACAGCATCAGATCGGGGTAAAGCGTGCGAAACCCGACCTGAATGCTGGGACGCGTAATCCACTTCAAGCCCTCTCCAGAGCATGCCTTTGCCTGATCCTGCCATGCTTGCTGCGCAGCGGCGAGCGGGGGCAAGAAGAACTGGGCAACGAATTTTGTCATTTCGATTGCCGGCAGACGGTTCAAAAGATCCGCAAGCGCCTCTGTCAGGAAGTCCTCTAATGGGCTCCGTCGCGGACGCTCCTGGTATGTGAATAGGCGACTATAAAGCGAGACCATGGCTACTTCAACTCTGGATATGCATCTTAGAGCACCATGAGCGGCGGCGTTCAACCGGCCGTCTTGAGCGGCTGGGGCCGAATGGCCAAACGGACGCCGAAAAGTCGCCTTTTACTGTGACGTGGTTACGTCGCTTCCAGCCGGCCTCGTGCGACGCCGCGACGATTTTTGGTGAGCAATCGAGAGCCGCAAAACGGCGGCTTCGGCCGCATGACGCTGATTATGAAAAGCCGTCTGAAGGCTCCCCAACCCTCGCGCGCACCGCAACTAAAAACGCTGGGCCGGTCAGAATCCCGTCGAGGCCGGCACCCTTACACCCGCTCGACGTGGCACTGATGTCCGCTCCCCATCACGAGCCGACCTAAAAGACGGGTATCAAGTGTCAGTTTCGTCCACTTGCGTCCGCATTTGCCAAGTTGGGCACCTGCGTCCGACACTGGCGTGCATCGACGGAGGACGCCCGTGATCCACGAACTGCGCACCTACACGCTCCATCCGGGCAAGCTGCCCGCCTATCTCGATCTCGCCGCGACGGTCGGTCGGCCAGTGCGCGGCAACGACTACGGCACCAATCACGGCTACTGGGTCGCGGAATTCGGGCAGCTCAACCAGATCTGGCACCTATGGAGCTACGACAGCCTCGACGCGCGCGAGCGGTTGCGCGGCGAGCTGGCGCGCAACGAGCGGTGGCGGACGGAGTACGTGCCGAACGTGCGCCCGCTGCTGATCCGCCAGGACATTCGCTTCCTGAACCCGGTCATCGACCTCAAGCCGCCGGAAGCGGCGGGGCATTTCTACGAGTTGCGCATCTACCGCACGCAACCGGGCGCGGCGGCGACCTGGGCGCAACTTCTGGCCTCGGTCCTGCCGGTGCGCGAACGCTACTCACCGATCGTCGGGCTGTGGACCGGCGAGGCGCCGCAGCCGAACGAGGCGGTGCATCTCTGGGCCTATCCGGATCTGAACATCCGCATGAAGGCGCGCGCGGAGGCGGCGGGCGATCCGCAGTGGCGGGAGTTTCTCGGCAAAGGCGGGCCGATGCTCGCCGAAATGCATTCGACGCTGCTGCTGCCGGCGGCGTTCTCGCCGATGAAGTGACGCAAAATGCCCTATCGCGCCCGCTGGACCGTGTAGTCGGCGACATCGCGCAGGGTGCGGCGTAGGTCGCTATCGGGAAAAACGCCGAGCGCGCGCTTGGCCGCCTGCGCGAACTCCGCCGCGCGGTCGAGCGTCAGCCGGATTGCGGCGTGCCGCGCCATCAGGCCGAGCGCCGTGTCCAGATCCGCCTCGGTCTGCTCGCATGCCTCGATCGTGCGCTGCCAGAACGCCCGCTCCGAGGCATCGCCGGCCGCGTAGGCCGCGAGCACGGGCAGCGTGATCTTGCCCTCCCGGAAATCGTCGCCGACCGTCTTTCCCAGGCGCCCCTGGTCGGCGGCATAATCCAGCGTGTCGTCCACGAGCTGGAAGGCGATGCCAAGGCTCATCCCGTAGTCGGCGAGCGCCATCTCCTCCCGCTCGGACCGGTGGGCCACGACGGCGCCGACCCGGCAGGCCGCGGCGAACAGCGCCGCGGTCTTGCCGCGCACGACTTCCAGATATCGCGCCTCGGAGGTGGAAAGGTCGTTCTGCGTCGCCAACTGGAGCACCTCGCCCTCGGCGATGGTGGCCGCCGCCCGCGAAAGGATGTCGAGAACCTGCAGCGAGCCGTCCGCCACCATGATCTGGAACGCGCGGGCGAACAGGAAATCGCCCACCAGCACCGAGGCCTGGTTGCCGAACACGGCATTGGCCGAGGCGAGGCCGCGCCGAAGCTGGCTTTCGTCCACCACGTCGTCGTGCAACAACGTTGCCGTGTGGATGAACTCCACGCAGGCGGCGAGCGCGACGTGCCGGGCTCCGCCCTCCGATCCCGGATAGCCGCATAACCGCGCGGCGGCGAGCGTCAGAAGCGGGCGCAGGCGCTTGCCGCCGGCCGCGACGAGATGCGCGGCGAGCTGGGGGATCAGCGCCACAGGGCTGTCCATCCGCTCGACGATCACCCGGTTGGTCGCCATCATGTCGGCGCCCACGAGGTCGGTCAGCGTCGAGAGCGCGTCCTCGTCGCACGATCGCGCGGGCGCGCTGCCCTGCTCCTGCGTGGCGGCGACGGCCAACGGACTCTCCCGGCTTGCTTGTCCTGCGATCACGGGCACCATATCGGCGCCGCGAAAAACGGGTCAAGGCAAGGAGGCGGCGCGCTTCATGCACATCATTGCAAACTCGAATGATCCGGTGCGGCTGTCCTTTCTCGCCGCGCTGCTGGCGGACGCGGGAATCGCCTCGCTGCTACTCGACCAGCACGCCTCCGTGATGGAGGGCAGCGGCGGCGCCATCCAGCGGCGGCTGGCCGTGACCGACGCCGACGCGGCCCAGGCCCGCCGCGTGCTCGCCGAGGCGGGCGAGACCTGAGTGGAGACAACCGCTGGCACGCTGCTCGGTGGTCGCCTCCGCTACGTCCAGCCGGCCCGGGGGTTTCGCAGCGGGATCGAGCCGGTCCTGCTGGCCGCCGCGGTTCCGGCCCGACCGGGCGGGCGGGTGCTGGAAGGCGGCAGCGGCGCCGGCGCGGCGCTGCTGTGCCTGGGTGCGCGCGTGCCGGGACTGTTCGGGGTGGGAATCGAGTGCGATCCGGCGCTGGCCGCTCTGGCGCGATCGAATGCCGGCGCCAACGACCAGTCCGCGATGAGCTTTGTCGCCGGCGACATCCGCGGGCTGCCGGTACGGAGTCCGTTCGATCACGCCTTCGCCAACCCGCCGTATCACGATGCCGCCGGCACCCCGCCCGATCCGGCCCGAGCCGGGGCGAAGCAAGCCAGCCCCGGTCTCGTCGAGGACTGGGCGGCGGCACTCGGCGCCGTTTTGCGCCACGGCGGCACGTTGACCCTGATCCTGCCCCCGGCGCGGCTCGCAGAGGCGCTGGCCGGCTGCGCGCGCGCGGGCTGCGGCGGAGTACGGCTGCTGCCGCTCTGGCCGCGATCGGGAGAGGCCGCCAAGCTGATGCTGCTGCGCGCCGTGCGCGGCGGACGGGCGCCGCTGGCGTTGCTTTCTGGACTCGTTTTGCACCAGCCGGGCGGCGGGTTCACGGCGGAGGCCGAGGCGTACCTGCGCGGCGGCGCGGCACTTGAGTTCTGAGCATGGCATGAAATCGGGAGAAGCTGACATGCACCGGAGAAACCTGTTGCGCACGGCCATGCTGGCTCCAGTGGCACTCGCGCCCGGCGAGGCAGCGCGGGCGCAGAAAGGCGGCTCCTTGAACTCCTCGGGCAACTCGCTCGACGCCACCTTGCAGCCGTATCTCGCCCGCTACGACCTGCCAGCCCTGGCCGCCGCCGTGGTCCTCAACGGAACCACCGTCGCCGCCGGCGCCGTCGGGACACGACGCGCGGGGACGGACACGCCCGTGACGCTGCAAGACCGCTTCCACATCGGATCGGACACCAAGGCGATGACGTCGCTGATCGCGGCGATGGACGTCGAGGCGGGCAAGCTCCGCTGGGACACCCCCGTCGGCGAGGTGTTCCCGGAGCTGGACGCGACGATGGACGCCGGCCTGCGCGGCGTGACCCTGGCGCAGTTGCTGTCGCACACCAGCGGCATCCCGAGCGACAACCCGACCGTCGCCGACCTGATCGGGCAATCTTTCGCGCAGGCCGGCAACCTCGACGAGCTGCGCTATTGGCTGGTGAAGCAGTGGCGCACGCAGCCCCTGCAATCCAAACCGGGCACGCGGTTCGGCCTTCCGGAACACCAGTTAACCGCCGCAAGGTACCCGCGCGCATCTCGGCCTGACGCCGCGGTGGCGTGCAGGGCCGCATCAGCCGGTGCGGCGACGAGTTGGCCCGCACCGCGCTCTACGAGGTGGCCCATTCGCTGCTGATCCGTAGCACGAAACGGTCGGCGCTCCGGGCGTGGGGAATGAACCGCGCGCTCGCGTCGCGGGGGCCCGCAAGCTGGCGGTGATCCTGCACCGCATGTGGGCCGATGGCAGCGAGTTCTGCTGGGGCAAACAGGCCGCAGCGGTATCACGAGAGGCGTTCAAGTTTTCCGCCTGACAAGGGCGGATGCCGCGTCGTTCCCGTGGGGACGATGGGCGGGGCGATCTCGCTGAGACTCCGGAGCCGGAGGCAGCAATGCCCGAAAGGTCGCGGGATAGATTGGGACGCCTTGCCCTCCTGACCCCTGCCGTAGGCACCCGCGGCTTGGCAGAACCAGCTGCTTGCTCCCGGATAGTTGACCGCCCACTCGCTTGGCAGCTGCTACACTTTTGCTGTTCGACAGATGCTGCGCATCGGGTTCGGCAAGTGCCGCAGAGTGACGCCACTAATCCAGGGTCTCTCCTAGGAAATCCAGAGTCTAAGTTATCATCTAACGATAAAAGGTTAGATGCAAGTAGGAGCAAAATGGATGGAAACGACCACACTAGACGCGCTGAGCGACAAGCTCCGACGCGAAGATAGTGGACCAAAAGTCCCGCAAGTACGGTTTGCCCCGGCTATTCCAACCCAGGAACTTGGTCTTCTTGCCCACCTTGCTGGAACATGGGAAGGACGCGGGTTCAACCTTATCGCCCGTCCTGCCTTCCACTACAAGACGGACCTCTATCTTCAGCTAAATCATACCCGTGAAATACTGAAATTCGATCCGATTGGGTCCCCCATACCGAACCGTGGATTCGGCCAGAAGGATATTGAGCTTCAGGGCCTGACCTATCTGCAGAAGATACAGGATGCAGGCCCGGACGGAGCGCTTCATATCGAGCCAGGCATATGGATTACGCAACCGCACACCACATTTCCTCCGGAACAACCGCCGCCAAAAGGCCAACTGATTGCGAGAATGGGCTCGATTCCTCATGGCAACGCCTTATTGGCGCAGGGCATTGCTGAGCCGTTTACGGGCACGCCCGTCCTGAGATCGCCAGGTCCGGATTACCGGTTTTCGCTCTTCCCGTCGTTCAACAGCACACCGTTCGCAGTTCCCCCGACTGCGCCCGGCATCTTGATTAATGCGGCCGGATCATCGGAAAAGCTGACGGCACCGACCGTCCCTGCCACGCCCTTCCCGCAATACGACCTGAGCATACCCCCCGCGCCGACGCCCTTACCGCCTCTCCTGCAGCAAGTCTTCAATCTCAACACTCGCACGCCGTACGACACGAGTCCGCCGGAGGCGCCAATCGCGAACACGCCTGCGGACCAGGCGCTGATTAATGACCCAATCGTCTTCCTGGAGAACGACATAGAGAAGCTGGTTAAGGAGGGTTACACGTTTGAAGGCGTCGCCCTCAACGTTGCCACGCAGACGTCGATAGAGTTCTTGACGACGCCGAACAGCGGTGCTGGAGGGCCTACGACCACCGTAAATACACCTCAATTTGGAGGAGGCATCGAAAACATCCAATTCCTGAACGGCGAGGGCGTTACGATCTCGGGCAGCACGGACCCTGTAGAGAATGCTCAGACCGCGCTGGTATATGCGACGTTTTGGATTGAGAGGGTGACTCACAAGCACCACGGGCACTCGTTCATGCAGCTGCAATACGCACAGATGGTCGTGCTCAACTTCCCCATCTTCCACCTGCTTTCCCCGCGCCCAACGAACCCGCCGACCGCACCTACCTACGTCAATCTCGGGTGGCCGCACATCACCGTTGCAACCTTGCGGAAGAGTTTTGGCTGACCGCCGCTCGAGGGGGTGACGGGTAGAATCGATCGGCCTCTCGCACCGTGCGTCCACATCGCCTTGTGCGCTTGCGTAGTTGACCGGACAGGGACGAGCCGCTGCGCGTCCCCTACGGTCATACCTTCCGGGTAAGCTAGCTGAGTGTGAGGCGGCCCGAAAAATCCGACGCACGCGTTGCGCGGGTTTCCGGCGCGACACATCTTGGGCCGGGTGCGCGCGGACCGGCTTCCGGATTGTCCGCCCAAAGTGCGAGGTTGCTGCTGGACGGCTTTAATGATGGACAACGGCGAGGTGCTGTAAGGCGGCAACATCGCGCGAGTTGTCATTATCTGCGACTCGCGGGCCATCCGAAGGCCGGATCGACGTCGGCTTCATCGTGCGCCAGGCGACGAACCTCGACATCCCGCTTCCGATGTTTCAGAACGGCAGTCCGTTTACCACCACGCCGTCCCACTCCGACGGCATCAAAAAGCTCCGGCTTCAGCGGCTCGACCGAGGATGGCTTTAGCGATGAACGTCACCGACGACGAGGCGGAGATCCGCCTCGATCGCTGGTTTCGCCGGCACTTCCCCGGCCTGCCGCAGAGCGCGATCCAGAAGCTCTGCCGCACCGGACAGGTGCGTGTCGATGGGCATCGCGTGGAGGCGGCGACACGGCTCGCGCCCGGACAGTCGGTGCGAATCCCGCCGTTACCGAGGGCGCAGCCGGCGCCCGCTAAGCCGCGCGATGAGGTCGATCCGCAGGTGGCGAAGAGCCTGCGGGAGATCGTCCTCCATCGCGACGAGCATGTCCTCGTGCTGAACAAGCCGCACGGGCTGCCGGTGCAGGGCGGACCAGGGATCACGCGCCACCTCGACGGACTGCTCGATGCGCTGCGTTTCGGCGCGGCGGATCGACCGCGCCTCGTGCATCGGCTCGACCGCGACACGTCGGGCGTCCTGGTGCTGGCGCGAACCGCCGGGGTGGCGGCGAAGCTGGCGGCCTCGTTCCGGGGGCGGGATGTCGAGAAGACCTATTGGGCGGTCGTCACCCGCCGCCCGGTTCCGCCCGAGGGCCGGATCGACCTGCCGCTCAAGCGGGTCGGCGGCGCGCGCGGCGAGCGGACAGCGCCCGCCGCGCCGGAGGAGGCGGAGGCGGCGCGCGCCCTGACGGACTTCCGGACGCTGGACCACGCCGGCAAGCTCGCCTGGCTCGAACTCTGGCCGCTGACCGGGCGGACGCACCAGTTGCGAGTCCATTGCGTCGCGATCGGGGCCCCCATCCTGGGCGACGTTAAATATGCCGAGCCCGACCAGAACGGGGCCTTCGCGGCGACGGTCGCGGGCCTGAGCGATGCGCTGCATTTGCACGCCCGCCGGCTCCGGTTGCCGCACCCGGCGGGCGGGCTGCTGGAGGTCGAGGCCGAGATTCCCGCCCACATGCGTGACACGTTCCGAATCCTGGGCTTCTCGGCCCCGGCCACGCGCCCGCCCCAGCTCGGCTGATCGCGCGTGCTTCCCCGTCGTCCGCTGCGGATTGCACTGAGCGCCCTGGCCGCGCTGGTGGTCGCGGCGGCGATCGGGTTCGGCGTGCTGATCGCGACGTTCGACCCGAACGCCTACAAGCCGCGGATCGTGACGGCGGTTCGCGCGGCGACGGGTCGCGACCTGGCACTGAACGGCGCCATCCAGCTTGCCTTCCTTCCACGTCCCGGCATCACGCTCCACGACGTCGTGTTGGCCAATCCGCCCGGCTTTTCCGGCCCGCCCCTGGCGACCGTGCACCAGATCACGCTGCGGATCGAGCTTGGCGCACTGCTGCATCGTCGGGTGGTGGTGCGCGAGCTTGTTCTGGACCGGCCGGAGATCGCCCTGGAGCGGAACGCGGCTGGCGTTCCCAACTGGCGGTTTTCGGCCCCTGCCCCGCACCCTGCCGCCGCGGTCCAGCAACCCGCCCCCGAACACGCCGGCTCGCAAGCCGGATTCGCGGTTCTGGATGCCCGCATCCGGGACGGCGGCCTGACGTACCGCGATGACCGCACCGGGCAGACGCAATCCCTCACCGTTCCGCACCTGGCGATCACCGCCGCGTCTCCCGACGCGCCGGCGCATCTAGCAGGCGATGCGGTGCTGGCCGACACGCGGCTTGCTCTGCAAGCGGACACCGGCCCGCTCACCGGGCTTTCCGGTGGCGATCTCTGGCCCGTGAAGGCGGGGGTGACGGCCGAGCGCGACGGACTGCACGTCGCGCTCGATCTGGCGGCTCCGGCTGCCGACAAGCCGATCGGCGCCACCACCCAGGGCACCTGGCGCGGCGTCGCGTTCACGGCGACGGCGGAATTCGGCGCGCCCTCTCTGCTGTCGGGCGCCTCACCGACGCCGTATCCGGTTAGCCTGGACGCGCAGGCAGCCGGAGCGCGGCTCGCGGCCCAGGGCACCGTCGCGCAACCGGCGCGGCTGGCCGGCGCCGATCTGGCGCTGTCCGCGCACGTGCCGGATCTCGCAGCGCTGTCCTCGCTTGCGGGCCGACCGCTACCCGCGCTGCGCAGCCTCACCGCGACGGCACGGCTGTCCGACCCTGGCGGACCGCTGACCGGACTGGTGCTTCGCGATCTGCGGCTGACGGCGGCGCCGGGCGATCTTGCCGGGAGCGCCGATATCGCCTTCGCGCCGCGGCCGAGTCTGCGCGCCACGCTGGCCGGAAGCCGCCTCGATCTCTCCGTTCTGCGCAGGCCCACACCGCCCCCGCCATTGCCGGTGGCGAAGCCCCCTGCCCCGCCCCGCGCGCCCACCCCCACCCCAGTCGGACACGTCATCCCCGACACGCCCATCCCGTTCGCGGCCCTGCGCGTGGCGGACGCCGATGTGCGGCTGACCGTCGCCGCGGTGCGCGCCGGGGCAGACACCTGGCGGAAGGCGGACGCGCATGTGGCGCTGGCCGGCGGCGTCCTGGCCGTTTCGGCGCATGGCTTGCTCGGTGCCCTGCCGACCGCACTCACCTTCACGGCCGACGCTCGTGCGGACCCGGCGGTGGTGGCCCTGGCACTGAACGCCCCCGCGCTTCCCCTCGCTCCGCTGCTCACGGCGGCCGGCCAACGGCCCTTCGCCGCCGGCAATCTGGCCATCTCCGCCGAACTGCGCGGTGCCGGCAATACGCCGCACGCGATCGCGGCCGGCTTGGACGGGTTTCTTGCCGCCAGCATGACCGGCGGGACGATCGAGACGCGGATTTTGGAGCGTGCTTTGGGGCCGGTGATCGCCCGGGCTAATCCGCTCGGCCTGCTCGGCGGCGGCCAGAGCGACATCCGTTGCCTCGCACTGCGCCTGACCGCGAAACATGGAAAGGCCGAGCTGGCACCGCTGCTGCTGTCCTCGCCCCTCATCACGGTTGACGGGAGTGGCCAGCTCGATCTGGCTGCCGAGACGCTCGATCTCCATTTGCAGCCGCAGGGCCGGGCCGGCGGCGTGGCGTTCGCCGTGCCCGTCTCGGTGCGTGGCGGGTTCCGCGCCCCGCGCATCGCTGTTGCCGACGCAAGCGCGGCCACTGCGGGGCTCCGCGCGGCACTCGGACTGTTTGCCGGAAAGGGGCTGGGCCAGGCGGGCGCCTCCTCCGGGCCGTCCTGCCCTGACGCTTTGGCGGCGGCGCGTCGCTGACCAAAAAGGAATCGGCTGCCCGTGAAGCGTTTTTGGACCGAAGCGACGATCCAACCCTCACCGCTTGGTTTCGCGATCCTGCTCGACGGACGCGCGATGCACCTGCCGTCCGGCGCCGTCCTGCATGTGGAGCCGGAAGCCCTGGCTCGTGCCGTCGCCGCCGAGTGGCAGGCGGCTGGCCGCGACGGCGCCGAGGTGTCGTTCGCGCGGACCCCGCTGACGCGGCTGGCCGGAACCGCCCAGGAGCGGATCGCCCCCGAGCCCTGGCCGACGATCGACGCGATCGCCCGCTACGCTGAATTCGACCTGCTCTGCTACCGTGCCGAGGAGCCCCCGAGATTGGTCGAGCGTCAGACACGCGCGTGGCAACCCTGGCTCGACTGGGCCGCGCAGGCGCACGACGCGCCGCTGCGCGTCACCGCCGGCGTTGCTCCGGTTCGCCAGCACAAGGACAGCATCGCCGCGCTTCGAAAGGCGGTAGCGGCCCACGACCCCTATGGCCTCGCCGAACTCGGGGTCGCGGTCCCGGCGCTCGGGAGTCTCGGTACTTGGCCTGGCGTTGGCCGACGGCCGGCTTGATCCCGCGGAGGCGCACGCGCTCGGGGCACTGGACGAGCTGTTCCAGGCCGAGCTGTGGGGCGAGGACGGCGAAGCCGCCGCGCGCCGGCGTGGCATCGCCGACGACGTCGCGCTCGCCGCGCGCTTCATGCGCCTGGCGCGAGGGGACTTTCCATGATCGCCAAGCACGTCGTTATTCGTGGTCGCGTCCAGGGCGTCGGCTTTCGCGACTGGATGGAAGCGCAGGCGCGCGTTCTCGGGATCGACGGGTGGGTCCGCAACCGCGCCGACGGGGCGGTCGAGGCGCTGGTGGCCGGCGATGCCGACGCGGTGGAGGAACTGCTTCGATTGTGCCGGCGCGGGCCACGCGCGGCCGAGGTGTCGAGCATCGTCGAGGAACTGACCGAGCCGCCCAATGAGCCGGGATTCGTGCGCGCGCCGAGGGCTTGAGACGGAGGAGTCCCGTATCCGTCAGCATGTCTAATCGCGAAGGGTCGAGCGCGGTGATTGGCTAAGCACCCGCGTCAGGCATTCGCCTAGCTCGCGCGCGGCGAATGGCTTAGCGAGCACCGTCTCGCCCGCGAGGGCGTGGGAGCCGGCGTGGCCGGTGATGAACACGACCGGCAGTCCCGGCCGGTCCGCGCGGAGGCGTGCGGCCAAGGTCGCGCCGTCCGCACCCGGCATGATCACGTCCGTCACCAGGACGTCGATCGTCGAGGTGGCGTACGCTCGCGCGAACGCGATCTCGGCGTTCGCCGCCACGATGACGGTGTACCCCAGATCGCGCAGCAGCGTCTCGGTCACGGGCCGCCCCTGCTCGTCGTCGTCCACCAGCAAGACCACGCCACCGGCCTGCCGGCAGGTCGCCGGGGCTGGCTCCGGGGCTGGTTCGGCGGCGTCGTCGGCGCCATCCATCGGCGCACGTGGCAGCAGGATCGTCACCGTCGTGCCTTGGCCGACCCGGCTGTCGATGCGGAGCGCCCCGCCCGACTGCTCGGCGAAGCCCCGCGCCGAGGCCAATCCGAGGCCAGTGCCCTTGCCGGGCCCCTTGGTGGTGAAGAATGGCTCCGACACGCGGGCCAGCACCTCGGGGGTCATCCCGGTGCCGGTGTCAGCGACGGCAATGGCGACGGACCGGTCGCGGCCGTGGCCGCCCGGCCAGTCCGTCCCACCCGGCACGTTGCGCGCCGTGATGCTAAGCCGGCCTCCCTCCGGCATCGCGTCGCGCGCGTTCAGCGCCAGGTTAAGCAGCGCCACCTCCAGGCGCTGCGGATCGACCAGCACGGGCCAGACGTCCGGCGCCGCTTCCAGCACGCATTCAACCTGTGCGCCGGCGGCGTGGTGGACAAGCACCTCGAGCTGCCCAAGCAGGGCCTGGGGATCAATCACCACTGGCCGCAGAGTCTCGCGCCGCGCGAAGGCCAGCAACTGGCGCACCAGCGTCGCCGCGCGCTTCGCCCCCTGCTCGCCCAGCGCCACGAGCCGCAGCAGGTCTGGGGCGTCGGTGCGGCGCCGGATAAGCTCATAGCTGCCGCTGACGGCCGCGAGCACGTTGTTCAAGTCGTGCGCGACGCCGCCGGTGAGCTGCCCCAGCGCCTCAAGCTTCTGCGCTTGCAGCAGCGCGGACTGCGCTTCCTCCCGCCGTCGCATCTCGGCCGCCAACTCGCGCGCCGCCTCGCTCAGCTCGTGGGTGCGGTCGGCGACGCGCCGCTCCAACTCGGCATTCGCCTCGGCCAGCACGCGCTCGGCCTCCTTGATGTCGTGGATGTCGACGGCGGTGGCGACGGCGAGGCCCCCCGGCTCGGGAGCGTCGAGCGCGACGGCGCACATCCGGTGCCAGCGCCAGGCGCCATCATGCCGGCGCAGCCGGGCCTCGATATCGAACTCAGTCCGCCCGGCACGCGCCCGCAGCGAATGTGCGCGCACACGCGGGGCGTCCTCGGGGTGAACGAGCGACATCCGGTCCTCGAACCCGGGGCCGAGATCGTGGCCGGCGTATTCGGCAAGGCGTCGGTTGTAGTGGAACGCGGTACCGTCGCGCCGGGTCAGCCAGGCGATCTGCGGTAATCCGTCGAGCGCCTGACGGAGCCGTTCCTCGCCCTGCTTGCGTTCGGTTACGTCCTGCACCGCGTCAATCACGCGCAACGCGCGGCCCGCTTCGTCGCGTGCGAGCACGGCGGAGGCGCGCGCGATCCAGTGCCAACCTCCGTCGGGAAGGGCGACGCGATACTCCAACACGTACGCGCCACTCCTGCCCTCGGCCTGCGCCAGACGATCCACCTGATGCGCCGCCAGATCGTCCGGATGCAGCCGGGCGACCCAGGCGGCGCGCTCCGGTCCGTGGGCCGCGAGCCACGTGTCCGCCGGCAGCAGGCCCTGCGACATGGCGGCGATCCGCGCATCCACACGAAAGACATCCCTGGCGCGGTCCCACTCGGCGAGGCCAATTCCCGCGGTGTCGAGTCCGAGCCGCAACCGAATCTCGTGGTCGCGCAATGCCGCCTCGGCCCGCTTGCGGTCCGAGATGTCGTCCACCACGCTGATGAAGTGCGCGGGGTGTCCATCCGAATCGCGCAGGAGCGAGACGGTCAGTTTCACCCAGATCAGATTTCCGTCGCGTCGCCGGTAGCGCTTCTCCATCGTGCAGGAAGAGATGCCGCCGCCGAGCAGCTTCTGCAGGCTGGCGAGGTTGCCGGGGAGATCCTCGGAATACGTGATGTCCTGGAAGCGCCTTTCGAGCAGATCCTCGCGCCCATAGCCCGTGATGGCGCACAGGCGATCGTTCACCCTCAGCCATCGCCCGTCGAGGCCGACATGGGCGATCCCCAGCGCGGCTTGATCGAAGGTGGCGCGATACAGCGTCTCGGACGCAGCAAGCGCCGCCTTCGGGTCATGCCGCTTGCCCGCCGGCTTCATCGCCGGCCGATGCCCGGGACGCGCGGGTCTGCCATGCGGGAGCCTTACGCCGCGGGCCGGATGCCGACAAGCGCCCGGTCTTTGACTCGCTGGCGAGCAGGCTGTTCCATGCCGGGCCACAGCATGGAATCTCGCATGTCCGAAGTCTCCGACAGTTTCGCCAAGACCGAGCGCAGCCGCGTGCGGCGCAAGCACGAGCGGGGCCATTACGATCGCAAGACGGTGTACGAGATCCTGGATGCCGCGATGGTCTGCCACATCGCCTACGTGATCGATGGGCAGCCCTACTGCACGCCGACCGCGTTCTGGCGGGAGGGCGATCATCTCTACTGGCACGGATCCTCGGCCAGCCGGATGCTTCGGGCCGAGGCGAAGGGCATTCCGGTGTGCCTGACCGTCACCCACATGGACGCCGTGGTCCTGGCGCGCTGCGGGTTCAACCACTCGATCAACTACCGCGCCGTGATGGCCTACGGCCACGCCCACCTGATCGAGGGTGAGGCGAAGCTGCGCGCGATGGACAGCTTCATCGACCGCTTCTTTCCCGGCCGCTCCCACGTGCTGCGCGCGCCGAGCGTGCAGGAGGCAAAGGCGACCACCGTGCTGGGGATGGAGATCGAGGACGCCTCGGGCAAGATCCGCGCGATGGACGTCCACGACGAGGAGGAGGACTATTCCGTCCCCGCCTGGACCGCGCTGATCCCCGTCAGCACCGTCATCGGCCCCGCCCAGGAATGCCCGCGCCAGCACCGCGAAGCCAGCAGCGAGGCGGGGGGCATGACCGCCTGGCGCCCCGGCCGGCGCCTCGACGAGGTGATGACCGAGACCTATCGGATCGCGTACCCGGACCGAGGCTCGCCATGAAGATCACCGCCGTCCGGGTCCTGCGCCTTCTCGGCACGATGCGCACCGACGGGCCGTTGTGGGAGGAGCGGCTGGTCCGCCCGATCGACATATATCCCGAGTGGCGGGTCCGCGACGACTTCGAGGGCGGCACCCAGGTCGCCTCCGATGCCTTTCGCCTGGAGCAGTTCTTCCTGCGGATCGAGAGCGACGAAGGCCCGCACGGCATCGCCGGCCCGCTGCCCGAGATGGTGGCGACGTATGTCGCGCGGCGGCTGCGCCCGATCGTGCTGGGACAGGACCCGATCGCGCATGAGAAGCTCTGGGACCAGATGCACCGGTTCATGGTGCACGGCCGCCAGGGCGACGCGATGCTCGCGATCAGCGCGGTCGATTGCGCGCTGTGGGATTTGAAGGGCCGCTGGCTCGGCCAGCCGGTCCATCGCCTGCTCGGCGGGCCGACGCGCGCCAGCGTGCCCGCCTATGCCTCCATGCTCGGCTTCGCGGTGCGCGACATGGGCCGCGTGCGCGCCCGCGCCCAGGAGTTCCAGGCCAAGGGCTACACCGCGCAGAAATGGTTTTTCCGCCACGGCCCCATGAGCGGGCTGGAGGGGCTACGCCAGAATGTCGCGCTCGTGCGCACACTGCGCGAGGCGCTCGGCGACGAAGGCGACATCATGCTCGATTGCTGGCAGTCCTTCGATCCGAACTACACGGTCGCGCTCGCCGAGCGCATCGAGGACTACCGTCCGCGCTGGCTGGAAGAGGTGGTCATGCCCGATCGCGTCGAGAGCTACGCGCGCGTTCGCGAGCGCGTGCGCATCCCGCTGGCGGGCGCCGAGCACGAGTACACGCGCTGGGGCTTCAAGCGGTTCATCGATGCGCGCGCGCTGGATGTCTTGCAGCCCGACATCTATTGGGCGGGCGGCCTGTCGGAGGCGTTGAAGATCGCCGCCCTCGCCACCGCGCACGACCTTATCGTGATCCCGCACGGGCATTCCTCGCCCGCCGGCATCCACTTCTCGCTGACCCAATCGCCGATCCACACGCCGTACCAGGAGTACCTGGTGAAGTGGAACGCGATCAACCAGCACTTCCTGGCGCACCCGGTCGTGCCGCGCGAAGGCGAGGTGTTCGCCAACGATCGGCCGGGACTTGGGATGGACCTCGATGCGGGACGGATCGAGGTGCAGGAGGAGATGCTTGCGCCCTGAAGCAGTGGCGCCGCGCGCCTCCCCCGACCTCGTCCCGCCGAGGCTACCCAGGTCGCGATCGTTATTCGACCCGCGGCGAGGGTTCGGAATCCCTTCCCCGCTCCAGTCGGTCCTTGTCCGGCCCGGAGACATGGGTAACAGTCTGTTTCTAAGACATGGGTGACAACCTTGGGCCGGGCGGGTTGTCGCGGGGTTGCAAGGTAGACGCCAGCTCGCCCAGCCGCTCGGCGAGGCGTGTCAAATCCCATTCCCGAGCGAGGGCAGCCGCCTTCCCCCAGGTGGGCTTTCGGTCCGGCAAGCAAGGGATGGGCGCAGCGGCATCCATGGTGGCAATGCGGCGATAGCGCCGCAACTCCTCAGCCTGGGTTGAGAGCCGCCCATCCAACAAAGCGTCCTCAAGGGTCGGGTACCTGCGCAGCAGGTCAGCGGCCCCCTTCGGTCCGACCCCTTTGGCTCCCGGCAGCTTGTCCGAGGGATCCCCGCGCAGGGCAATGAAATCCGGAACCTGCTGCGGGTCGACGCCGTAGCGCTGGCGGACCTCGGCTGGCCCAATCCGCGCCATGTCGCCAGCCCGAACCGGATGCAGCACCGTGGTGCGGCCGGACGCGAGCTGAAACGCATCACGATCCCCGCTCGCCACGATCGTGCACCCGCCGCGGCGCTCCTCCTGCGCGACCGCGGCGGCGAGAAAATCATCCGCCTCGTATCCCGCTGCCTTGGCATTCGCGAAGCCGCAGGCCACGACAAACTGCGGCAGAATTTCGAGTTGCTCCACGAGCTCGGCATCAAACTGCCGGCCACTTTGATAGGCTGGAAACAGCGCCTGCCGGTATGTCGGCGCATCCAGCGTATCCCAGCCTACGAGCACGGCACGGGGGTTCTCGGCTGCATGCAGCCGCAGCAGAAGGTTCGCGAACCCCACGATCGCGCCGCCTCCGAGATTGCCCGTCCGCCTGATCGACTTCGGCAACGCGTGGAAGGCGCGATGCGCAAAGGAGTTGCCATCAATGACGAGCAAAGGGCGGTTCATGACGGATCACATCAGTCCGGCAAAACAGGGTTGGAGCGATCCAAGCTGAGGGTCCCTCTCGTAACTTATGTGGAACGGCGAGGCCTGCGGCAAGGCGCCGCGGCCAAAGCTTTCGCTCCGGCGGCGTGTATAAGATGGTGGCTACGATGCGGCGCCCGCCGCCTGCACCATCTCGCGCATCCGCTTCGCCGCGGTGATCGATCCGGACATGATGAAACCATGGTCGTTGCCGCTGGTAATAAAGCGCGATCCCATGCGGATGTAGAAGGCGCAATCGTCGTCGCTGCTGATGCCGCCGACGCCAAGAACCTTGCCGTGCTTGCGACAGGCATTGGCCACTGCCTGGATCGCTTCGACAACCTTGGGGTGGCGGAACTGCCCGGCGATCCCCATCTCGGAGGTCAGATCATAGCTGCCGATCAGCAGCACATCGACACCGTCCACTGCGGCGATGGCGTCCGCATTGCGCGCACCCTCGGCGCTCTCGACCATCACACAGGTCAGCACCTCGGCATTGATCGCCGCCTGCGCCTCGGCCACGTGGGGAGGCATATAGCCATAGGCCGGCGGCGGCCCACCCCAACTGCGAGTGCCCATCGGCGGGTAGTGGAAGGCATCGGCAATGCGTTGTGCTTGTGCAGCCGTATCGACGTGAGGCACCACGATCCCGAGCGCGCCGTTGTCGAGCAACCGCGTTGCCTCGTCCAGCGCGCCGGCGCAGACCCGCACGATCGGGGCGATGCCATGCGCCAGGCAGGCGATGCAAAGCTGTGTCGCCTCCTGCATGGTGAAGGCCCCGTGCTCCATGTCGATGAAGATGTGGTCGTGCCCGCCGGCTGCGGCCAGCATTGGTGCGGCCGTGCTGCGCAGATGATGCAACCCGAAGCCCAGTGCCAGGCCGTTGTTGGCCAGCGCCCGCTTTGCCGCGTTGTGATACAGCGCCATATCGTCTCCCCCGGTAAATGGTCGCGTGCGCAATGGTACCCGCGGCTCACGGGTGAGTCACCGTGCCCGCGGGCACGCCTATGTGGGCGCGTGCACCAGCCACGGGAGTTCGCGGGGGTGTCTGTCGTTGGTTGCGGGGATAGGATTTGAACCTATGACCTTCAGGTTATGAGCCTGACGAGCTACCGGGCTGCTCCACCCCGCGGGTGTGGGTTGACGTCCCCGGGCTTGATCCGGGGGTGGGGATGGTCTGGAGGACCTGGCGGCGACCTACTCTCCCGCGGCTTGAGCCGCAGTACCATGGGCGCTGGGGGTTTTCACGGCCGAGTTCGGGATGGGATCGGGTGCGGGCTCCCCGCCATGGCCACCAGGTCGTCCAGCCCATCCCCGGTTGGCAGGGGGCGGTTGTCGGTGGTCAGGCGGACCACCGGCTGGCAGGTTCTGGTGCGCGCTGTGTGCGGTTCCCCGGGGTCCGGGGATGATTTCCGTGCATGGGGCGCCGGTTGTCGGGCAGCGGGCCTGACCGCTGATCCCTGACGACGGACGCCTGTTCTCGAGCCGTCGGGCGATTAGGACCGGTTAGCTGAGCGCGTTGCCGCGCGTGCACATCCGGCCTATCGACGTGATGGTCTATCACGGCCCTCTCGGGGTTGCCCCCTGGGAGACCTGGTTTTGAGGAGGGTTTCCCGCTTAGATGCTTTCAGCGGTTATCCCGTCCGCACATAGCTACCCGGCGGTGCCGCTGGCGCGACAACCGGTGCACCAGAGGTGCGTCCATCCCGGTCCTCTCGTACTGGGGACAGCGCCTCGCAAGTCTCCGTCACCCACGGCAGATAGGGACCGAACTGTCTCACGACGTTCTAAACCCAGCTCACGTACCACTTTAATCGGCGAACAGCCGAACCCTTGGGACCTGCTCCAGCCCCAGGATGTGATGAGCCGACATCGAGGTGCCAAACCTCCCCGTCGATGTGGACTCTTGGGGGAGATCAGCCTGTTATCCCTAGAGTACCTTTTATCCGTTGAGCGATGGCCCTTCCACGCGGGACCACCGGATCACTATGGCCGACTTTCGTCTCTGCTCGAGCTGTCGCTCTCGCAGTCAGGCGGGCTTGTGCCATTGCACTCAGCAGCCGATGTCCGACCGGCCTGAGCCCACCATCGCGCGCCTCCGTTACCTTTTGGGAGGCGACCGCCCCAGTCAAACTGCCCGCCATGCAGGGTCCCGGACCGGGCTGACCGGTCGCGGTTAGACAGCAAAAGGGCTCAGGGTGGTATTTCAAGGACGGCTCCACCCAGGCTAGCGCCCCGGCTTCGATGCCTCCCACCTATCCTACACAGAGCCCTCCTGATGCCACTGCAAAGCTGCAGTAAAGGTTCATAGGGTCTTTCCGTCTGACCGCGGGTACCCCGCATCTTCACGGGGAGTTCAATTTCGCTGAGCCGATGCCGGAGACAGTGGGGAAGTCGTTACGCCATTCGTGCAGGTCGGAACTTACCCGACAAGGAATTTCGCTACCTTAGGACCGTTATAGTTACGGCCGCCGTTTACCGGGGCTTCGATTCAGGGCTTGCACCCCTCCTCTTAACCTTCCGGCACCGGGCAGGCGTCAGACCCTATACGTCGTCTCTCGACTTCGCAGAGCCCTGTGTTTTTACTAAACAGTCGCTACCCCCTGCTCTGTGCCACCCGCCCGAGGTTGCCCTCCGACGGGTCTCGCTTATCCCGAAGTTACGCGAGCAATTTGCCTAGTTCCTTCGACATCGTTCTCTCAAGCGCCTCGGTATGCTCTACCAGTCCACCTGTGTCGGTTTCGGGTACGGTCTCTACGCTGGAGCTGTTTCCTGGAACGCCGCCGCAGCCCCGGCAATCCGCTAAGCCGGGACACGCTTGGGCGTTCGTCACTTCCAGCAGGCCCAGGACTGTTGACCTGGTTCCCATCGACTACGGCTCTCGCCCTCGCCTTAGGGGCCGGCTCACCCTGCGCGGATTAGCCTTGCGCAGGAACCCTTGGACTTTCGGCGACAGGGTTTCTCACCCTGTTTGTCGCTACTCATGTCAGCATTCGCACTTCCGATACCTCCAGGAGGGGTCACCCCGCTCCCTTCGCCGGCGTACGGAACGCTCCGCTACCGAACAGTGGTCAGTGGTCAGGGATCAGGGGTCAGGAGAACGCTCCCGACCTTGCCGATGTCGATCTGTTCGACCTTCGGCCAGATCAGGCTCGCCCGATGCACCTCGAGCGAGACGGCATACGCACGCCGAAAGACCGCAAGCCCCTCGACCCCATCTGCCGTCATGCTTTCTCTTGACCACTGACCGCTGACCACTGACCACTGCTCCCGCAGCTTCGGCACGTGGCTTGAGCCCCGTTACATCTTCGGCGCGGGATTTCTGATAGACCAGTGAGCTATTACGCTTTCTTTAAAGGATGGCTGCTTCTAAGCCAACCTCCTGGTTGTTTTGGAATTCCCACATCCTTTCCCACTTAGC
>CAVWNY010000002.1:712500-725525 GCA_963756545.1 uncultured Pseudomonadota bacterium
GTCGCTCTCCTTGCGCAGCGCCTCGCGCTCGATCTTGAGCTGGATCACCCGCCGATCGAGTTCGTCCAACTCCTCCGGCTTGCTGTCCACCTGCATCCGGAGCCGGCTCGCCGCCTCGTCTATCAGGTCGATCGCCTTGTCGGGCAGGAAGCGGTCGGTGATATAGCGGTTCGACAGCGTTGCCGCGGCGACCAGCGCGCCGTCGGTGATGCGGACGCCGTGGTGGGTCTCATACTTCTCCTTGATGCCGCGCAGGATGCTGACCGTATCCTCGACGGACGGTTCGCCCACGAACACTGGCTGGAAGCGCCGGGCCAGGGCCGCGTCCTTCTCGACGTGCTTGCGGTATTCATCGAGCGTCGTTGCCCCCACGCAATGCAGCGTGCCGCGCGCGAGCTCGGGCTTCAGGAGGTTCGACGCATCCATCGCCCCGTCGGCGCGGCCGGCGCCGATCAGCGTGTGCATCTCGTCGATGAACAGGACGATCTCGCCCTGGGCGGACTCGATCTCCTTCAGCACCGCCTTGAGCCGCTCCTCGAATTCGCCGCGATACTTGGCGCCCGCGACCAACGCCCCGAGGTCGAGCGCGAGCAGCCGCTTGCCCTTCAGCGCCTCCGGCACGTCGCCGTTGACGATCCGCAGCGCCAATCCCTCGACGATCGCCGTCTTGCCCACCCCGGGCTCGCCGATCAGGACGGGGTTGTTCTTGGTGCGCCGGGCGAGCACCTGGATGGTGCGCCGGATCTCCTCGTCACGGCCGATCACCGGGTCGAGCTTACCCTCGCGCGCCAGCGAGGTGATGTCGCGCGCGTATTTCTTGAGGGATTCGAAATTGGCTTCGGCGTTCTCGCTGGTGACGCGCCGTCCCTTGCGGATGTCGGCGACGGCCTTTTCCAAAGCCTGCGCGGTGGCGCCGGCATTGATCAGCGCCTTGCCGGCGGCGGTGTCGGAGGCGGCGAGCGCCACGAGCAGCCGGTCCTGCGCGACGAATTCGTCGCCGGCCTTGGTCGCGACCTGCTGGGCGGCATCCAGCACGCGGACGACCTCGGGCGTGAACTGCGGCTGCCCGGCCCCGGCGCCTTGCACCTTCGGTTGTTTCGCGAGCGCGGCCTCGGCGGCGGCGAGCGCCACCCGCGGATCGCCGCCAGCGGCCCGGATCAGGCCGGCCGCCGCTCCCTCCTCGTCGTCGAGCAGCGCCTTCAGCAGGTGTTCGGGCGTGATCCGCTGGTGGTACTCGCGGATGGCGATGGTGGACGCGGCCTGCAGAAAGCCGCGGGCGCGTTCCGTGAATTTCTCGATTTCCATTGGCATGTCCCTATTTCACCAGGCGACCCGCCCTTGAGATCCGTCCCTCTTGGAGGCGACGGGAGGTGGACCATTGGCTCAGGAGTTGGGAAATAGCAGTCTTGGTCTCAAGAGGGAGACGCCTGGATGCGCATCGACTATCTCTACCGCTATCCCGTGAAGGGTCTCTCGGCCGAGGCGCTGGAGGCCGCCGAGGTCGAGACGGGCGGCGCCATCCCGTGGGACCGCGCCTTCGCGCTCGCGCAGGGTGATTCCGGCTTCGACCCGGAGCATCCGGCATGGCTGCCGAAGCAGAACTTCATGTGCCAGATGAAGAACGCCCGGATCGCCGGGCTGCGGTCGTTCTTCGAGCCGCGCAGCGGGACACTGACCCTGCGGGCGCCGGACGGCACCGGGGTGCGGGCCAATGCCCTGACGCAAGCCGGCCAGGCCGAGATCGGCGCCTTCCTGGCCGGCTTCCTGGGCGAGGAGGCGCGCGGGACGCCGCGCTTCCACCATATCGACGGCCACGTGTTCGGTGATTCGCGCCGCTCCGTGATCAGCCTGATCGGGCTGGCCAGCGTGCGCGACTTCGAGGCGCGGGTGGGGTCGCGACGTCATCGCCGGCGGTTCCGAGCCAACGTGTGGTTCAGCGGCGCGGCGCCGTGGGCCGAGCTTGCGTGGGTGGGTCAACAAATTCAGCTCGGCGGGGCGATGCTGCGCGTGCTCAAGCGCATCCCCCGCTGCGCGGCGACCGAGGTGAACCCGATCACCGCCGTCCGCGACGCCCAACCCGTGACGGAGCTGCGCGCCCTCTATGGCCACGCCGATCTCGGGATCTATGCCGAGGTCATCGAGGGCGGGCGGTTCGCCGCGGGCGATGCGATCGAATTGTTGGGGGAGTGAGGGCGGCGACCTTATGCCGGTCTCGGGCATTACCCGGCATCGAGGCTGCCGGTCGCGCAATCCAGCGACGGCTCGCGAATCCCGGTCACGATCCAACCGCTCCTTTGCGGGCTCCACGCCGTCATGAAGGTGTAGACGCAGCGGCTCACGCTTTGCCCTCCGTCGATCAGTTCGGTGGTTGAAACCCGCCGACCCTTCCCGTCCTTCTGCGTCGTGGTTACGGCCGAGGCGGGCGTGGTCGAAACGGAGAGCCGCGTCCTGGTAGGCGCGCGCGCCGTTGCCCAGCTCGACTACGTTCGATGGCGGCGCATAGGCAAGCTCGAGGGCTGCGCGCGCATCGCTCACTCGCAGGATAGGGCAAAGCGAGGCGCCGCGCAGACCGCGTGCTCGCTCGCCGCACACAGATCATGCCGACTGGAAGCTTCCCAGCTTCGTCAAGTTCCAATGGCGCCCGGCAGCGCCACCACTCCGGGTGGCACTATAGGAAGACCGGCACTGGCGATCACCACCCCACCGGGAAGCCCCGCTCCTACCGTGGCGGGAGCCGTGTACACTCCGAAACCGGCCGCGCTGGGCGTCATCTTCAGCGTGTCCGTCACCTGGCTTCCGGCAAGGAGCGTCAGCATGTTGGTGCTGGCGGAGAACGTCCAGTGGTCCGCCGCCACGCCGATGAGAGCAACGAGGGAGGGAAGGCCGTTGGGGGTGACACCGGGGATGGCGGCGTTGAAGTTGACCGTGCCCTGGAACTGCAACGGATCGGTCAGGGCGAGTTGGGAATCAGTGTTGCTGGGCAGGCCGATGATCACGCCAGGGCCGACCGGCGCGGTAAGGATCGATTTTGCGTAGCCAAAGCTGAGTTGAGAGGGGCCGGTGAGTGCGGCGTTGATCTGGGCAACCCCTACGAGGGCAGTGTTGACGGCGTTGTTGGCCGTGTTGATGGCAGCGTTGACGGTGCTGTTGGCCGTGTTGACGGCAGTGTTGACCGTGTTCGCGATCAGGCTGGTTAGGTCTGACATCTTTGTTTCCCCTTCATTGTCGCCGTGTGGCTGGTGCAGTGCCCTACACGGTTTGTTTCACGACACCCAGTATGGATTTGTTAGCGGCGAAGAACGCGGCCTCGACCGTGGAGAAATCCTCGGCCTCCCAGTTCACGGCGAAGCAGAACGCCACCGGCGTCGGCTTGCCGCCGCCCACCACGATCTGCCCGGCGAAGCTCTTGGCATTGAGCGTGGACCCGAAGGCCGCCGCGTACTCCCCGCCCTTGGCGTAGGCGACCGTGTGCGCTGTGAATGGAACAAATATTCGCGCTGCATGGCTCTCTCCTGGCTAATCCGGTGCGTTCCCGAGATTCGTCTGGGGTGGCGCCGCCTCGGGATTGATCAGACTTTCCGGTTCGAAGGTGCCGAGCACCGTCGCGTAGAGCGAGGTGAGCTTGTTGTCGGGGCCCGTCGCCAAGCTGTTCAATGCGATGACTACGATTAGGTCGTCCCCAGGACGACGGAACCACGCGAACCGGTAGCCCAGCGTTGAGCGCTGGTAAAACCACACCGGAGTTCCGGCACCGGCCAGCCAAGCCTGACCGATGCCGAGAGAAAAGCCCCCCGGATCCGCCAGCGAGGTCGTCGCGATCGGCTGCCCCGAAGCCTGGGACACGAGCGAGAACAGCTCGGCCTTCTGCCGCGGCGGCAGCAGCGTGTCACTGAACAGCGCCCGTATCCAGCGGGTCACGTCGGGTAGGCTCGCGACGATACCCCCATTGCCGTTAATGGCGGATAGGTTCGTGGTTTTCATGTCCTTCCCAAGCAGGGCCTGCACGGGAGGAGGTTCGCACGGCGGCGCTTGCTCGTTACAGGGGTTCCCAAAGTAGTATCCGCTCGCCATGTGATCGAGCACCCGGTCCGGTGGCACTTGGGGCCGGTAATAGGTCTCGTGCAGTTGCAAGGGCTCAAGGAGCATCTTCCTGAGTGCTTCGGCGTACGACATGCCGGTCGCCTTGGCGATGATCATCGCGGCCAGGGTGTAATTGGTATTGGAATAGAACCAGGGCGGCTTCGGCCCGTCCCCGGGATAGACGTAGCTGACCAGTTCCTCGAGTCCCCATGTCCGACCAAGGTCCGCGACTTCGTCGCGCTGGAACGCGGCGTCGTCCGTATAATTCTCGATCGGCGCTGTCATGTTCAGCAACTGCTCGATCGTGATGGACGACCACGCCGGGTATCCGGCAGCCATTTGCCGAGCGTGTCGTGGATATCCAGGACGCCCGCCGCCTCAAGCTGCAATATCAGCACGCTGGTGAAGCTCTTGGTGATGCTGCCGATCTGAAACAGCGTGTCCGGACAGATCGGCCCCCCGTCCTGCAAGGACGTGCTGCCGCTTGCGACATCGAGCGCCGGGCCTTGGGCCGACGGGCTGACATGCAGGCTGACGCCGGAGAAGCCTTCCGCCTGTTGGCGCTCGGCAAAGTAGCTATCGACCGCCTGCTGCAAGGCGGGATACCGGGGATCGCTCTGGCTGGCGGCAAGCTGATCGTGGCGGTCCCGGCATTGGCCGTGCGCCGGGCTCGCGCCCGCGTAAACCGCGGCACAGATCGACAATCCGGCAAGCGTGACCGAGCGGGTAACGAATGACCGGACATGCATTGGCTGGAACATTTCGATCCTCCGATGTCATGCAGGACCAGGCCCAACTGGCTTCACCATGGGACCCTAGGGGCTTGGCCAGCCGGCGTCCCGAAGGCGGGCCGAAAATGAGACGAAATTCCGCCGATACGCGGCTCCGGCTGCCTGATTGCCCATCGCCTCCTCGCGGCAAGCCTCGCCGCGCTCGGCGAGATCGAGGCGGCACAGGAGGCCGTCCGCGCCCTTCTCGCCCTCGCGCCGGGCGATACGATCGCCTCGGTCGCGATCCACAACGCGCTGCGCGGGACGGGGCGCGAGCATTACCTCGCCGGGCTGCGCGAGGCCGGATTGCCGGATCGATCGGCCGGCCGGGCGGCTTCCGTCTGATCGTCGGCGCCGCGACCAGCCCTAAGCTTTGCCCTCTACCGCTTCGGCCAGGCGACCTCCAACCCGGACGCCAGCCGCACGCGCCATTTCCGGAAGCGCCGCCCGACCGCGCCGCCCGCGTTGGCCGACTGGCGGAGCCGGGGGAGCATCACGGCTCGCACGGGGGCGAACTTCGCAAGCAGCAGCGCGCGCGCCCGCAGGATCGCGTGGTGGGCGCGCGCGAACCAGCCGATTCGCAGCAGCGCCGGCTCGCAGGCCTGATAGATCCAGACCACGACCAGGGTGGCCAGCCCCTTGCCCAGCACGACAAGCAGCGTCGCCGCCGCGATGTGACCCTTGGCCAGGAGGAACGCCGTGCCGAGTTCGGAGGCGTGGCTGAACACCTCGGGGACCAGGAACAGCGGCAGCGCCACGCTGGGCGGCAGCAGACCGAGCCAGAGATGCAGCGCCCTGACCAGCGGCTGACCCGCGAGCGCGCGCAGCACGGCGCGAGAGCCCTGCCAGAGCACATGCTCGCCGAGTACCAGCAGCAGCGCCGGCAGGAGCAGCAGCAGGTCGAGCAGCCACGCCACGAGGCGCCGGGGCACGGGTTCCGTCGTCATTCCGGATCGAGGCTACGGCCGGCGCGTTGGCGCGGGAAGCCTAAACCGTATCGACCGGCGGCCATCAGGGCTGGCCCGGACGTTTCTCCTCATGCGGCGCCGGGTGTGGCGCCGGGCGCGCCGGGGGGGCGGCCGGGGCTGGATGGAAGGCTGGCGCCGCCGGAGTCGGCGGCGGATGGAAAACGGGGGCGGCAGGGGCCGGGGCCGGATGGAACACGGGCGCAGCCGGCGTCGGCGGCGGATGGAATGCGGGCGCGGCAGGGGCCGGGGCCGGATGGAACACGGGCGCAGCCGGCGTCGGCGGCGGATGGAATACGGGCGCGGCAGGGGTCGGGGCCGGATGAGAGACGGGCACAGCCGGAGTCGGCGGCGGATGGACGACGCGCGCGGCAGGGGCCGGAGCCGGATGGAACGCGGGCGCTGCCGGGGCTGGGTGGAGCGCCGGCGCCGGGGCAGCAACCGGTCGTGCCGGTGAGGGAGCCGGGTGCGACTGCACGGATGGCGTCGTCGGATGAACGGCGGGCATCGGCACGGCGCGCGGCATCGGCTGCGCCGGTGGCGGCGCATGGCCCGGCACCCCGGACTGAACGTGCGGCATCTCGCCGGAAGTCGGGGTCGGCACCCGGCCGGCCGGGACGTGACCGACGCCGGACAAGGCCGGGGCGGCCTCTGGCTGGACCGGATGCGCGGGCGGGGCAGCGCCCGGTTGGCGCAGCGGCGGCACGATCGTGCCGGGACGAATGCTGGCCGGGGCACCCGCCGGCCTCGCACCCACGCCCGCTTGCGGCGCTGCGGCAGCGGCGGACGGAGCAGTGGAGGCATGCACCGGCGGAGAACCGCCCGGCGGCCGGACTGTGCCAGTAGGAAGACCGGGGGGCCCGCCGGGACGGGCCGGCGGCGGCCCCTGCGCCCGGATCGCCGGGCCGGGCGCCACTCGGGCCGGGGGCAGGACCGTGCCGGCCGGCGGCGGCACGGCATGGACGGCGCGCGCCACCGCCGGGGTCACACCCGCGGTGGCGGTGGTGGGCGGCAACGGCGGCCGGCCGAACACCGGGCGGGCCGCGGCCAGAACCTGCGGCGTCGGCGCGCGCGCCACCCCCGCCAGTGGCCGGGACATGGCCATCGCCGCCGCCGGCACGACCGTCGCGCCCGCGGCGTTGCGGAACTGGTTGACGGTGATGCGGTTGATCGTCGTCGTGTTGGTGATGCTGGTGATCTGCGTGAGGTTGGTCACGTGCCGGATATTCACGTCGCGCACATAGCCCGGGCCGGCGCGGAACCACGGCCGATAGACCTCTCCGGGGCCTAGCGGCACCCACCCGACCGAGCCGCTGCTCAGCAGTGCCGCCGTCACCCCGACGGCCGCGCCGACGCCGAAGAACGTCACCAGCGCCGGCGCATACACGGGATAGGCCGGCCCCTCGGCCACCGCCTGCCGCGCCCCGGGCGTCCAGGCCCAGCGCCCGCCGATATCGACCCACCGGCCATAGTGAAACGGCGCGAAGCCCCACGGATCGTCGTCCACCCAGGTCCAGCCCCAGGGCGCGACATAGGCCCAGTGGCCCTGGCGGTACGGGACCCAGCCGGACTGCACCTCGGGATACCAGACCTGGCCGTATTGCGGGCTCTGCGACCAGGCGCCGTACTCCGCCAAATCCGCCCCGCCCGGCATCTCGGCCACCAGCGGCGGCGGCGGTACGGCGGACGAGCGGGCCGGCCGCTCCTCGGCCAGGACATGGTCGATGAACGGATCGTGGGCCGCCGGGACGAGTTGAGCCTGGAACGGCGCCTCCCCACCCGTGATCTCAACTCCCTGCCCGGCTGGCACCTCGCCCGCCGCGCCCTCCGTCAGCGTCACCGCGCCGTCCAGCACAGCGACTTGGGTCGGCGTCTCGGTGTCGCCGGCCACGATGTCGTAGCGGCCGGGCGTGCCGATCGTCACCGCGCCGCGCGGCGTGACCAGCGTGTAAGTCTGGCCGGGCTGCAGGTCGCGCACCCGCAGATAGGCCTCGCCTTGCGGCAGGGTCGCGACGAACGCCTGCTCGTCCAGCGCGCTGACCTCCAGTTCCGTCCCGCCCGCCATGACCAGATCGGTGTCGGAAATGTCGATGCGCGCCTCGGCCCCCGGCTGGGTCCAGAACCCCTCCCCCGTCGTGACCGGATAATTCACCGCCGCCGGGCTCCAACTGTCGGCGTCGGCGGGGTGGAACGAGACGGTCCCGCTCGCGCGGGTGAGGGCGCCGACGCGGGGGGGCGGGCTGGCCTCGTCGGCCGAAGGCCCGACCTGCGCCCGCGCGGAGAGCGGGATGAAGGAGGCCGACAGGCCCGCGAACGCCGTGCCGGCGGTCAGGCGGAACAGGATGCTCTCGCGTCGCATGGATCTCTCGTGCGGTAACGGGGGCGTTATCGACCCGGAGCATGGCGAAATCGAGTCAAACCGCGCCATGAGAACGCCGCGACGGGTGGCCAGTTAGGGGATGACACCTAAAGGAGCACCGCTCATGCCTCGAATCATCCCGCGGTTCATCCCTCGGCGGCTTCTGGGGCCCGCGCTCGGGCTGGCCGGGGCCGCCGCGCTGGGCGGCTGCGTCGCCTACCCCGCTCCGTATGCCACGGCGGCCTACGGCTACTACGGCGCGCCCTACGGCTATTCGTATCCCGCATACGCGCCGGCGCCGCTCTTCGGCTTCAACTTCGGCGGCCGGGACCACGACGATTGGCGCTGGCGCCGTCGTGACTGGCGTTGACCACGCAAAGAGATATGGCGTCTTGCCGGCGACACGCATATGAGCCGAGCGCTGGCCCGCGCCCGCCCGGCCCTGTATCACTGCGGCCATGCCGCCCGAGAAGCCCCGCGTCGCCCTGTTCGTCACTTGCCTTGTGGATCTCTGGCGTCCCACCGTCGGATTCGCGGCGATCAAGCTGCTGCAGCAGGCGGGGTGTCAGGTGGAGGTGCCGCGCGCGCAAACCTGTTGCGGGCAGCCGGCCTACAACAGCGGTGACCGCGCGACCGCGCGGGAACTGGCGCGCGGGATCATCGACGCCTTCATCGGATACGATTACGTGGTCGCGCCTTCGGGCTCCTGCGCGGGGATGCTGCGGCTGCACCTGCCGTCGCTGTTCGACGACGACCCGAATTTGCGGGCGCGGGCCGACGCGCTGGGGGCCAAGACGCACGAACTGGTCAGCTTCCTGGTCGATGTGATGAAGCTTGAGGCGCTGCCCGCCCGGAGCGAGGCGGGAGCGGTGACGTACCATGACAGTTGCGCGGGCCTGCGCGAGCTTGGCGTGAAGGGCCAGCCGCGCACGCTGCTGCGCGCGATCGGCGCCCAGGTGGTCGAGATGGCGGAGCCCGAGATCTGCTGCGGGTTCGGCGGCACGTTCTGCGTGAAATACCCGGAGATCTCGGTCCGCATGGTCTCCGACAAGGCGCGCGACATCGCCGCGAGCGGGGCGCCCACGGTGCTGGCGGGCGACATGGGTTGCCTGCTTAACATCGCCGGACGGCTCACCCGCGAGGGGCGGCCGGTGGCGGCGCGACATGTCGCCGAGGTGCTGGCGGGCGTGACCGCGGACGCGCCGCCGATCGGCGAGCCGGCGCGCCGGCGCTAGATATGACGCTCAGCCGGCGGCTGGCGCTCGTGCTGGGCGTGACGCAATTGCTGGCCTGGGCGACGACTTACTACACGCCCGCCGTCGTCACCGCCGCGGCCGCGGCCTCCATGCACGCCAGCCCGACGGCGCTGCTGGGCGGCTTCTCGTGGGCGCTGCTGATCACCGGCTTCGCCTCACCGCGCGTCGGCCGGCGGATCGAGCGGGTCGGCGGGCGCGGGGTGCTGGCGCTCGGCACGGTGGTCATGGGCATCGGCATGGCCGCGATGGCGGCTTGGCCGACCTTGCCGGGCTGGTATGTCGCCTGGACCGTGTGCGGCGTCGGCATGGCGCTCGGGCTGTACGACGCGAGCTTCGCCACCATCGGGCGCCTGCTTGGCCCGACGGCGCGGCCAGCCATCGTCGGCGTCACCCTTTTCGGGGGCTTCGCCTCCTCGGTCGGCTGGCCGATGGGCGTGGCGCTGGTGCGTCTGCTGGGCTGGCGGACCACGCTCGTGGTGTACGCGCTGATCGACGTGGCCGTGATCGTGCCGCTGATCCTGGCCTTCATCCCCCGCGCGGAGCCGCAGCCGGCTGAACCGGCCGTCCGGGGCGGCCCGGTGCCGGCGCCGGCGCGCGGAACGGCGGCGTTCCTGCTGCTGGCGACGTTCTTCTCGCTGCGCTCGGCGATCAGCTCCGTCGTGTCGGTCCACGCGCTGGTGCTGTTCCGGGGCCTGGGCCTGACCGCCGCCGCGGCGGTCGGCGTCGCCGCGCTGATCGGGCCGATGCAGGTCGGCGGCCGGCTGCTGGAGGTGGCGGTCGGGAGGCGGCTCGACGCGCTGGTGACGTCGTTCCTCGGGGCGGCGCTACTGCCGGCGGGCGTGGTCCTGTTGCTGACCGGCGCACCCGTCGCGGCCTTCGCAGTCGCCTACGGCATGAGCAATGGCATCCTGACCATCAGCCGGGGCACGCTGCCCATGCACCTGTTCGGGGCGCGAGGCTATGCGACGCGGATCGGGCGGCTGGCGCTGCCGGTGATGCTGGCGCAGGCGGTGGCGCCGACCGCGATGACGCCGCTGGTGCTGGCCTGGCCGGCATCATGGCTGTTCGCGCTGATGGGCGGCGCGGCCAGCCTGGCGCTGCTGTGCCTGCTGCCGCTGAACCGCCTGATGGATTCGGAGCCCTAGTCAGAGGCCCGCTCGACGGCGGGAGCTCAGGCTGCGTCGCGGACCCTCGCCCGCACGCCGCTGGCCCGCGCCTCCAAGCAGGGAGAGAATTCAGCATCTCCAGCAGACGTGATCGGGCGTGCGGCCGGCTGAATCGTAGTTCACGCCGCATCCATGGCCATGGCCCGGGTGCATCGCGCGGGTGCCCGGGTCAGAGCCGTTGTGCTTAGGATACGCTGCCACCCTCGCGGGGATCGTCATGGTCAATCTCAGTGAAACCGAGATCACCGACCTCGCCATCGCCTTCTATGACGCGGCGCTGGACGGGGCGCTCTGGCCCGGTGCGCTGGAGCGGGTGCGCACCGCTTTCGGCGCGATCTGCGTGAGTGTGAACGGCTACAGCTCGACCAACGGTTACAACTCGAGCCGGATGCAATGCTTCGTGCTGAACGCTGGCCTTGATCCCGAAGCGAATGAGAGTTACGCGACGCACTACGCCAAGCTTGATCCCGTGGCTGCGTCATTGGTGAAACGGCCGCCCGACCGAGTGATCGCCGACGAGGTGGCATTGCCCAAAGCGGCATTTGTGCGCACCGAATTCTTCAACGACTGGGCGCGGCCGCGAGAGCTGTGGGACGGTCTGTTCGCTGCGATGAGCCATCGGGGCCGCATATCCGCGATGGTCGCCGTTGTGCGCGGTCAGCGTCAGGCCAGGTTCGATGGGCAGGCGTCGGCAGCACTGGAGGCGCTGCTACCGCATCTCGGACGTGCGATGCGGACCACCGGCCGCCTGGCTGCGGCCGAGGCGCGCGGGGCGGGTGTGGAGGGCCTGCTCGGGCGCTTGCGCGAGGCGGCGCTGCTGCTGAGCGCGGACGGTGCCTTGCTTTATGCCAACCCGGCTGCCGACGCGCTGCTGCGCGCAGGCGACGGACTGACGACCGCGCAGGGCCGGCTGCGCGCCGCACGCTCCACCGACGACGCGGCACTCCGGCGCGCGCTGGCCGCGGCCGCCGCTGCAAACGAGGGCGGCACGCTGGCCGTCGCACGCCCGTCTGGCCGCTCCCCGTTTGCCGTGACGGTGCAGCCGGCGTCGGCCGAGCGGCTCTCAGCGAGCGATCCCTGGCGGAGCGTGCCCATGGCGGCCGCGCTCGTCTTCGTGGTCGATCCCGACCGCGAACGTAACCGCGCCGCGACGGCACGCACGCTCCGCGACCTCTATGGCCTGACCGCGGCGGAGGCGGCCGCGGCCAAGGCGATCGCGCAGGGGCAGGGCGTGGCGGATACGGCAGAAGCGCTGGGCGTGGCCCCATCCACGCTGCGCTGGCATCTGAAGCGCGTGTTCGACAAGACTGGCACCGCCCGCCAAGCCGAACTCGCTCGCCTCGTCGAGCGGCTCGGCACAGTGGAGGGACGCGAAGGCCGCGGGTGACGAACGGACAGATGATCTGCCTGCAGGCGAGTGTCCTGGGCTGGGTTATGCCCGCGCAATGACGAAAGCGCCGGCAGGCGACGCTCCACTCGGCTACGCAAGGGCGCGCCCTGGCTGCACCACCTGGTGCTATCACGACCTCGGACCCGACCACTTCCGCTGCCTCGGTGCCGTGGCCCAAAGGTGTACGGCTCGTGAAGTCGGGCGCGGGCAGGGCCCGCGCCCGATGCTACAGGTCGATGCCGACGGTGATCGTGCGTCCGGTCAGCTTGGCAAAGCCCTCGACCTGGGCAAACAGGGCCTGGTACTCGCTGTCTCTGGCAAGTGCCGCCTGCACCTGGCCGTAGTCTTCCCAGCTCGCGAAGCTGGTCACTATGACCCACTCACCGATGGCGTCGCCGGCATGGATACGGCTGAGATGGAACCCCTTGGTTCCGTGCTTCTCATGCATCCGCTTGGCTTTTCTGGCAGCCTCCACCACTTCGCTGGACTTATCGCAGGACCAGCGAGTCACCGACATGATGGTCATTGACGATCCTCCCACTTTTATTTGGCGCGCATCGCAGCCGATAGTTCGAAGCTAGCGTGAGTGTGGGGACGGCAACTATGATCGGAAGCCTCTCGGCAGTTGCCGTCCCCTTAATCGGAGGGGCTCGATATCTCAGCCCGCGCCGCCCCCGCTATTTACGGTGTATTCCTGAGCGTGAGCATTGCCGCTGGCGATTAGCATTGCGCCGCCAGCCGAAAGCCCAAACAGCAGGGCGAGTGCAATGATTGCTGACTTCATGACGGACTCCTTGGTCTAGCCTCCGCACACATTGCGGAGGAGTTGCATGTCTCACCTCAGTGATCTGCGTTCGGTTGCCACCACAACTTGGAAGACTTCCGGCCGCAGGCGCGCAGAGAACACCCGCTCGGGGCGATTGCGCCCCATCCATTCGGAGGGGGGAGGTCTGATGGTGGCAGAAGAACGATCGGTACACCGGATCGTGTCGTACGATCACGCGGCGCGCGCGTAGGAGAAAATGCGGCGCAGGCAGCC